>CAWIXX010000001.1:0-15114 GCA_963840135.1 uncultured Verrucomicrobiae bacterium
GATTCGATCCGAGGCGTTATCGCGATAATCTCGACCAAAAACCAGCTGCATTAAATATTGTCGATTTTCGAGACCCCACACGGGCGCGATTGACCCTTTTCAACGACACCTCGCATTATGACAAGGCTGCGATACCGGAAATTCCGAAAGCCAGATTGTCGAAATGGTGGAATACCGGTGCCTAATGCCCTTTCGATTGCCAAATTGCTTTTTTCGGCTTTGCAAACCGCGCTTCCTTTTAGATATTGAAATGATAACTTTCTCCTGAAATGGACGCTTCCGCCTCACGTCGATACGCATCACGACCCTCACGCGCACGACTGCCGAGCACGAGCCTCGCCGAGCTCGGGTTGGTGGCGACAGATGTAGTCTTCTCCACGGACCACAAAGTGATCGGGATCCAGTACAAGGTCTTTGCGGTCTCGCAGTTCCTGTTTCTTCGGCTTTTGCCTGATGATGTTGATGCGCTGGCAACTGGCTTATCCCGGCCAGGCGCTGCCATTGATCGGCAAATTTCTCCCGCACATTTTCGGGCCCGGCTCGATGCCGGACGGCAAAATGACGCCTGATTTTTACAACTCGCTCGGTGCCATGCACGGCACAATCATGATTTTTCTTGGCGTGGTGCCGTTGGCGTTCGCTGCGTTTGGGAACTTCGTGGTGCCACTGCAAATCGGGGCGCCAGACATGACCTTTCCGAAGGTAAACGCTGCAAGTTTTTGGGCATTCGCCGTCGGTGGCGTGATCATGCTCACCAGTTTCTTTGTGCCGGGCGGCGCGGCCAAGAGTGGCTGGACTTCCTATACGCCGCTCGCAGGAATTGCCGATTCCGGCCCGGGACATAATCCGGTGTTCAATGGCCAGACTCTCTGGCTGATCGGATTTATTTTCCTGATCACGTCGTCATTGCTCGGCGCCGTCAATTTCATCACCACGATCATCCAATTGCGCGCCAAAGGGCTCACCTGGATGCGCCTTCCATTTTTCGTGTGGGCGCAATTTGTTACCGCGTTTCTGTTGCTGCTGGCGTTCCTGCTGCTCGAAGCCGCGATCGTCATGCAATTGATGGATCGCCTTGCGCATACCAGCTTTTTCCTGCCGAGTGGTTTGGTCGTGAATGGCGTGCCAATGTCGTATCAGTGGTGGGGAGCCCTCTATTGTGGCAACACTTGTTCTGGTTCCTCGGGCACCCCGAGGTTTACGTGCTGATCTTACCCGCGTTCGGCATTGTGGCCGAAATTCTAGCAAACAATTCCCGGAAGCCGCTCTGGGGATATAAATCGCTTGTCTTTTCCGTGTTGGTAATCGGATTTCTGTCGTTCATCGTGTGGGCGCATCACATGTGGCTCACCGGCATGGGCTCGGCAGTCAGCGCATTTTTCCAAACGACGACGCTGCTGATTTCCATTCCGTCGGTGATCATCTTAAGCGCGTTTTTCATTTCACTTTGGGGCGGCTCCATTCGCTTCAATGTGCCGATGCTTTTCACCATCGCGTTTCTGCCGATGTTTGGCATCGGTGGTCTTACGGGTATCCCGCTGGCGTTTAATTCGGCCGATCTTTATTTGCACGATACCTATTACGTCATCGCGCACTTTCATTACATCGTTGCGCCGGGCACAATTTTCGGACTCTTCGCTGGCGTCTATTATTGGTTCCCGAAAGCGACTGGCCGAAGGATGAGCGAGTTCTGGGGCAAAGTGCATTTTTGGCCAACGCTCATTTGCATGAACCTGATTTTCTTGCCGATGTTTTTACAGGGAATGGCGGGAATGCATCGACGCTGGTACGATGGCGGACAGGGATGGGGCGTCGCGAACGAGCATACGATTTGGGGATTGACTGGTTTTCAATGGAACCATCCGATCTCATGGGCGGCCTGGGCGATGGGTCTCGCCCAGATTCCATTCATCATTAATTTCTTCTGGAGCATCAAGCACGGCGAAAAAGTGAACGACAATCCATGGGAAGCGACCACCCTGGAGTGGACTGCGCCTTCACCACCGCCACATGGAAATTTTGTTCATACTCCCGTGGCCTATCGCGGTCCTTACGAATATAGTCTGCCCGGTCGCGAACGCGATTTCACGATGCAGAACGAACCGGTGGAACCGGCGGAGCGCACTCCCCGAAAACCGCCCGCTGAACCAGTTCTGGCCTAAGTTCTACCGATGGAAATTCCGTATACAGTTTCCAATCGTCCCGACACTGGACTTTGGAACGCCAAGATTGGCATCTGGTTATTCCTCGCGTCGGAAGTAATGCTCTTTGGCGCGCTCTTTTCAGCCTACATTTTCTTGCGCATCGATGCAGCGCCGGGGACGTGGCCGCATGGGCTACTCAACGTCCCGGTCGGCACGATGAACACGGCGATCCTCATCATATCGTCGGTCACCGTCGTGCTGGCGTGGGCAGCGCTGAAGATGAGGCGGTATCGGGCCTATTGGTGGTATATGCTGGCCACGATCACGTGCGGGTTGATTTTCTTGACTGTCAAGCTCGCTTACGAATGGCCGCAGAAGTTCGAGCACTTCGGCGCGTACATTAAACCGGATGCACTCGCGAAGTACGAAAAATATCTGGGTAACGAACGACGCCTTGAAAAGGGACTCGAACCGCGAATCGAGATCACCGGACACCTGCATAGTCAAAATGCAACGGAATACGAAGTCGCACTGGATCCGGTGAATGCTGATCCCGACGATCCGGCGATGGATCGGCCGCACTTTATACCGTTGCCGGTGACTGACAAAATCGCTACGATCGAGAAGGCGGATATCCAGCGTGCAACGATGTTTCTGCCAACTCACAGCGCTTATTTCGCCAGTTATTTTACAATTACCGGTTTGCACGGCATGCACGTGCTGGGCGGAGTCATCGTGTTTATTTACATGTGGCTGCCGGTCAGCAAAAAACTTTACCAGCGCAACCCTGAACATCTGGCGAATCGCGTCGAGGTGAGCGGCCTTTTCTGGCACTTTGTCGACCTGGTCTGGATTTTTGTGTTCCCGCTGTTTTATCTGCTCTGAGCCAATGAACAATCCACCTGATATCTCGCAGGACCCGAAGGAATACGAGGAGTACGCGCACGGCATACAAAAGCACGTCAGAGGTTATCTGATGGTGGGCGCGCTCCTGCTCACGTTTACCGTGATCACGGTCGCGCTATCATACGTCCATTTCGGTACTGACAAGGCCAACATTGCAATTGCCATGCTGGTGGCCACGATCAAGGCGGCCGCCGTTGCCGCGGTTTTCATGCATCTGGCTGCGGAAAAACGCCTCATTTACCGCATTCTGATTTTCACCGGCTTTTTTGTGATGGGCCTCTTCTGGCTTATATTACTGGCGTGGTACGACTTTCCGATCTTTCGCTAAATGTCCCTTAAAGGCTTCCATATCGTTTTCATCATCTTTTCGACGCTGCTTGCGCTAGGAGTCGGACTTTGGTGCGTCTGGGTCGATTTAGTGGAAGGTGCGCCTATTTATCTCGCGGGCGCGATCGCAGCTTTTGTGACCGCCGTTGCGCTGATCATTTACGGAGTCTGGTTCTATCGGAAGATGAAGCGGCTGCGGATCATCACATGAAAACAAAGATTCTGTCGGCTTTGCTTTTGTTTATCCTCTCGCCGGTCGGGCAGGCGCTCGCGTGCCCGTTTTGCTACGGAGCGAAGGATGGAAAATCGACCGAGCACATGGCGGTCGCGATCTGGTTTCTTTTTGGCGCTGTGATGTCCGTCTTGGGCGGAATCGGAGCTTTCAGTTTTCATCTTTGGCGGCATGGACGCATGCCTGCGGAGCCGCACCAGGAGATCACCGAGGAAGATCTGAGTAAGTATGAGTAGCCTCGCGTTGATCAACGAATTTCTGGGGCAACCGCCCAACGCTTCCTCGCACGGATATCAAATCGATCACATCCTTGAGTTCTGCCAGTGGTTCATGGGGGCGCTTTTCGTTGGATGGTCCGCGTTTTTTATTTTCACGTTAATTCGCTTCAGAAAGGGGCGACAGCCTCGTGCTAATCACCTGGGTGTGACCAGCGGCATCTCGACGCATCTGGAATTTTCCGTCGTCTTGATCGAGGCGGTGCTCCTGCTCGGCTTCGCGATTCCACTTTGGGCGAAGCGTGTGAATCAGTTTCCGCCGGGTAAAGACGCGCTGCTTGTCCATGTGGTCGCGCAGCAGTTCAGCTTCAATTATCACCTGCCGGGGCCGGATGGACAGTTTGGCCGGCGCGATATCAGTTTTGAAAGCAACTCAAATCCACTTGGCCTCGATCCGAATGATCCTGCCGGCAAAGACGATATCGTAACGACTGGAGAACTTCATGTTCCGGTAAATCGGCCAGTCGTTGCTGAACTTTCCTCAAAGGATGTGATCCACGATTTCTTTTTGCCAAGCATGCGGATCGGTGGCGATGCAATCCCCGGTTCGCTGATTCCGGTCTGGTTCACGCCCATCAAGACCGGGACCGATGAGATAATTTGCGCGCAGCTGTGTGGTCTGGGCCATTATGGAATGAAAGGGACGCTCGTAGTGGATACGCCGCAGGATTACGAAGCCTGGCTGAAAGAACGCGCCGAATTGGCCGGCGGTGCGCAAACCACCGCTCCTTCGCCATCGCCTGGCGCGCCGCAGCCTCAAAACAAACCGTCTGAACCTGCGGCATCGCCGACTCCCGGCGGGTAGTCTCTTTACTGTAGCGGCGCCTCTGTGGCCGCCGCATTGTCGTTTGTTCGTCATTCGGACGTATCGTTGAGTGCTGTGTCTTTACGGAGCCTTGCAAGCACGGCGGTCACAGACCGCCGCTACAATCAGTGGCTTAACCGTTTCGCGTGGTTCATCTGCGTAGCCGCACTGCTCCTCATTTGCAGTGGCGGAATGGTCACCAGCAAAAACGTCGGTCTCGCGGTGCCGGATTGGCCGACCACGTTCGGCTACAATATGTTTCTGTTTCCCGTCTCAAAATGGGTCGGCGGAATTTTGTTTGAGCATACACACCGCCTGATCGCTTCAGCAGTTGGGTTCCTGACGATCATTCTGGCGATCTGGCTTTGGCGCAGCGAGAACCGCAGGTGGGTCCGCAATCTGGGTCTGATTGCGCTTGCCAGTGTAATCTTGCAGGGAATTCTCGGTGGTTTGCGCGTCACGATGCTGAAGGACGAAATAGGCATCTTTCATGCGTGCGTCGCGCAAGCGTTTCTCGCGCTACTCGTGGTGATCGCTTTGGTCACGACAAATTTCTGGCGGTCGCTTGGGCACAACGCAGTCAATTTGGAGGGCGAAGCTCCTGCGACGCCAGACCGCGATGAGCTGGTCCAAGGCCCGGGCTCGCCGGAGCTCGCCGCTCCATTGTCATTGCCCCACATTGCGACGATTCGAAACATTGCAGCTGTAGTCACTCTCGCGATTTATGTGCAGCTTGCGCTGGGGGCGACAATGCGTCATCAGCATCGCGACCTATCGATTCTCGATTTTCCCACGGCAAACGGCGCCTGGATTCCAGACACAAGCGCGACCGCGCTGGCAAAGGTCAACGCTTGGCGGGATGCGCGCGGTTTGTCGGACGTGGACGCTTTTCAAATCTGGCTGCAAATGACACATCGTTTTGTCGCGCTGCTGATTGGAATCGGTGTAATTGCATTTTGTTCGCGCGTTTGGAGAAACGCACGTCAGGTTGCCGCGCTCAAGAAATTGTCGATCTGGTGGGTCCTATTTCTCCTGGGTCAGCTGACGCTGGGCGCTTGGACAATTTGGAGCAACAAAGCTGCGGACATCGCCACGGCGCATGTCGCAGTAGGGGCGATCATGCTATCTTTTGGCGTGAGTATTTCGGCCATTTGCTCGCGAATCCTTGCGTTGTCGCGACACGCTGCGTCTGGCGGACGCGCCATACCAATCCCGGCATGAAAACCGCCGCAATCGAAGTCGACAATGCGAGGCACGCCTTCGCGCGGAGAAGGTTCATAGCGGATCTCTTCGAATTAGTCAAAGCGCGGTTGACGTCGCTTGTGTTGCTGACTACCGCGGTCGGTTTTTATCTCGGATCGGGACCGTCCGTCGATTATGCCGCTTTGTTTCGCGTCGTGTTTGGAACAGCGGCTGCAGCTGCCGGGGCCGCCGCACTCAATCAGTGGTGGGAACGCAAAGCAGATGCGCTGATGAATCGCACCAGAATGCGACCAGTGCCGGCGGGCCGAATGCGACCAGCCGAAGCACTAGCACTCGGCCTTGTCCTCTCGATTTGTGGAGTCGGCTATCTTGCGCTGGCTTGCAACGCACTGAGCGCGATCCTCGCTGCGATCACGATCACGATTTACATCTTCGCTTATACGCCGCTCAAGCGCGCCAGCACCGCGAACACGGTTGTTGGTGCCATCCCGGGCGCGATCCCGCCAGTGATTGGCTGGGCGGCGGCCCGGGGAGCAATCGATGCCGGCGCGGGGAGCCTTTTCGCAATTCTTTTGCTGTGGCAATTGCCGCATTTCTTCGCGATTGCCTGGATGTATCGCGAAGATTATTTGCGAGCAGGTTTTCGCATGATTTCAAGCGATGACCTCACCGGCGAACGCAGCGCCAGCCAAAGTGTGTTTTTCTGCATTCTGCTCCTTATCCTGGGAGGCCTGCCTGCATTTGTTGGAATTGTCAGCTTTGCGTATCTGGCGATCGAGCTGGTGCTTGGCGGCTTGTTTATTGCCGTTGCCATGCGGTTTTTGAGACTCCGCACCAGAGAAGCCGCGCGTTTATTGTTCATTACATCGATTGTTTACCTGCCGCTGTTGCTGGCGGCGCTTGTTCTGACAAAATCATGAATACGACTTCTATCGCAGTGAATCGTACCCATTCGAGGCCTTCGACTTTGTGGAAGACTACGCTCATCCTGATTCCGTTTGTTACACTCGGCATATTGTCTGTGGTTGCGTCACATCGAAGTGAACGCACTCGGCAGCGGGCCGTTTCATCGTATGGCACGGTGCCATCCTTTGAGCTGGTGAATCAGAATGGGCAGCCCTTTGGTTCCGGGCAGTTGACAGGGAAAATTTGGATCGCCGATTTCATTTACACAACCTGCCCAGGGCCTTGTCCAATGATCAGCAGCCGGATGAGTGAACTGCAAAAGCCACTGGAAAAGACCGACGTGCGTCTGGTTTCATTCAGCGTCGATCCGGACAAAGATACGCCCAAGGTACTGCACGGTTACGCGGATAAGTTGCAAGCGGATCCTGCGCGCTGGGATTTCCTTACAGGACCAAAGAGCGCGATTTACAAACTCTCGCACGATGGTTTTAAACTTGCCGTCTCAGACGGCAGCGGCGAACAGGGCATTCCGGTTCACAGCACGCGGATGGTGCTGGTGGATCGGCACGGCGATATCCGCGGCTACTACGGCGCAACTGAAGCGGACGCGATAACGAAGTTACTGGCGGACACAAATCATCTCCTGCGCGAGCAACCAAAATAACTGTAACCGCGGTCGCTGACCACGGCAGCCCGGGTTCAACGAACCCGGCTACAGGTTTCTTAACCCACCGGTTCCGGTCCAGTGCTGGGCCCTTCGTCGCAGACCATTCGCAGATAATCTCGATATTCGCCCTTCGGTAATCGATCGATGGTAGCGGCGAGTTGAGACTCCGTGATGAATCCCGCCCGAAGCGCCACTTCCTCCAGGCACGCGATCTTCAGTCCCTGCCGGTGCTCAATCGTCGCGATGTAGTTGCTTGCTTCAAGCAAAGCTGTTGTCGTGCCGGTATCGAGCCAGGCCATTCCCCGGCTGAGCAACTTCACATGCAACTGGTTCTTCTTGAGATAGAGCAAATTCAAATCCGTGATCTCCAGTTCACCTCGCGCAGATGGACGCAGTGTCCGACATAACTCGACGACGCGCTCGTCATAGACATAAAGACCCGGCACCGCGAAGTGACTCTTTGGTTCCTTCGGTTTTTCCTCAAGGCTGATTGCTCTTCCATCAACGTCGAATTCGACTACGCCGTACCGTTCCGGGTCGCGGACTTGATACCCGAAAATGCAGGCGCCATGCTCGATGGCCAGCGCGTCTCGGTAAAAGTCGAGGTTTCCATAGAAAATGTTGTCGCCCAGGATGAGTGACGCGCCGCAACCCTCGATAAATTTTGCCCCGACCAGGAAAGCTTGGGCGATTCCCTCGGGTTTCGGTTGCTCGGCGTATTCAATCCGAATTCCAAGATGTGCGCCGTCGTTCAAGTAATCGCGCAGCATCGGCAAATCCTTTGGGGTGGAAATGATCAGCACCTCGCGCAAGCCGCCAAGCATCAGCGTAGCCAGCGGATAGCAGATCATTGGCTTGTCGTAGATTGGGAGAAGTTGCTTGCAGACGATTTTCGTCAGTGGGAAAAGACGCGTCCCGGCGCCGCCGGCGAGAAGTATGGCCTTCTTCATTTTCGATTTTCAATTTTTGATTTTCGATCGCCACTCCATCGCATAAACAATTCCGCCCATTCCTGCCAGAAACGCGTGCCAGCAGTCAAATCGATCCCGCTTTTTTGACTCGCTAGTCCAAGCGCCCGCTGTGGAGCCGACCGGAATGTTGTCTTATCTCGAAGAAACGAACTGCCGCAGACTAATTTTCGATCTCTTAAACGACCGCCTACACACTCTGATAACGCGTTCTGGATCCACTCTCGCGGTAAGGTCGGTCGCGCCTCGATCGTGGTGCTTACGGTAACATTGAGAAGTTTCTTTAAGATGAGCGCGCAGACGAGGGCACTGGAGCTCGTCGCGTGGACATGCGACACGTTTTTTTCTCGAAGCATCTTGATCAACACGAGAGCAAAACGCGCCTGCCGCAAAAAGATGGCACTTGGGGCCCTAACGCTCTGCTGCGCGCGATCTTCTTCCAGTTTTTGCGCGAGCGCGTGGTTTGCGCGCCATTCGGCCTCGATGACCATCGCATCTGGCAGAAATTCGAGCGACGGCGCCATCTTTTCCATCGTTCGCGTATACCGCGCACGAGAATTCGATTCGCATACGATTGGGACGATCGGCACATGACGTCTCTTCATTTCTTCAAGCTCGCGTTCAAGGAGCGGCAAATCTCTGTCTGGCCAGCGCTCGATTAGATATGCAATCGCTGCAGTCGCTTCGCTGCCTGCCGCGCTGTAGGTTGGCGCGGTGGTCGAAGGCGGGTGCGAAGCGCAGCTCTGAGTGGATTTCGTCGTAGCACCCGGTGTTGTCTGCAGAAGCTCAATAAGCGGTGCCACCGTGTGCTCGATTCGGAAATATTGTTCGACTCGCGCGCGTCCAGCGCGACCATAGTGGAATCGCAGTTTGGCGTCTTGTATGAGTCGTCCGAGCGCTTCGGCCAACGCCATTGTATCCTCAGGCGAAACGAGCAACCCTGTTTCGCCGTCCGCAACTGATTCAGGAATCCCAGCCAATCGGGTGGACGCGACGGGACGCGCTGCGGCCATCGCCTCGATGATCACGGTTGGAAAAACATCGCTGGCCCCTTGTCTGTCTGTCACCGAAGCGAGCGCGAAAATATCAGCAGCCCTGAGTTTCTCCAGAACTGCTTCCTGCGACAGTGAACCGAGCAGGTGAACCCGGTCTGACAGCTCCAGCTTTCTAATTCTTGCTTCCAGATCACCGCGTAGCGGGCCGTCGCCAATGATTTCGCAGGTGAACTCAAGATCCCGGCGCGCGAGGTCGGCGCAAGCGTCGATAAGGTAATCAAATCCCTTGAACGCAACGAGTCGGCCGACGCTGATGATGCGCGGCACCTGGTTGATCGATACTTCTTCGTTCGGCGTTGGAAAACGGTTCAGGTCCATCCCGTTATAAACACGGTGAATTTTGGCAGCGGAATCCGGACAGCGTTGGCGCAGCAGGTCGCGGCTGTAATCCGTTTCGGCCGCAACGAACTCCGCGGCGGCGCAGATCTCCCGCAACAGGTCGTCATTGCCAAGGTCTTTCATGAAATCCTGTCCATGCGCCGTCACGCTGAATGGAATCCCCGAAATCTCTTTCAAGAACATCGCGGTGTGCGCCGCACGATTCGCGAAGTGAACATGAACATGATCGACGCCGCGGCGCTTAAAATGGTCGGCAAAGTAAAGGGCATTGCGCGCGCGCTGCTCTGCCTTGACGCCGGGGCCATATTTTCGCTCGTGCCGGTCAACCAGGTTGCGCGGCCATTCGCCGTGCGTTTTCGCATTCTTTTCTGAAATCTTTAAGATTTCTTGCGGTGGCGCGTAATGAATGGGTGCGCGCAAACAGCCGATATGCTCGTGCCGCAGGCTCGTGAGCGGGGCATACACCGAGCCGATCTCAAGCTCGAAACCAAACCGTTCCAGCGCCAGCATCTCCGCGTCGCAAAACGTCTGCGAAAGCACTGGATACCGGGAGTAAAGATAGCCGAGACGCATCGAAATCGGATGATTACGCGCTCCGCGCAAAAATAGCAATGGCAGGCGTTTTTGCAGCCGCCTCGCTGTGTCGAGGCGCTCAACGTGTTGCGACCCGTACGGCGACACAGCGCCGTGGCTACAGCTACGGACGTTTTCGACCCCTACGAAAAGCGAACGTCCTTGCCCGGATCCATCTCGAAGTCCAGGTCTAGCGAATCTTCTGTGTTCGGCTTGATCACTTCCTCCGTGAATTTCACGAAAATGGGGTCTTCGCGAAAGATTGCGTACTTGTCCATCGACTCAAAATCGATGGCAATGAAGAACGGCCATGGCAATTCGGGGTCGATCCGCTTCCCACATTTAATGTTCAAGACCTCGGGAATTTTGAGAAGCTGCATGCGCGTGTTCATCATCATCGCCTCCACGCGGGCAGGGGTGACCTCGGGTTTGAGTTTATAGAGAACGACATGATGAACCATGAGGGTAAAGCTAATAGGCGTTTCCGATAAGACGCGCAAGTCCGAATCCGGGCGCAACAGAGCGCTCGGCGGCAAAGTTGCTTGCGAAGGATTGATTTCAGCGGGACAATCACCTTCATTTCGAGGCTGAGTATCGCTGCGCGCCATGCCCGTGTTGCAAATCGACGACGCATCTGATGACCCGCAGTTCGTTCTCCAATCTGAATGCCGTTTACTTAGACCTTCAGGACTGCTTCTGGTCAATTTCCCGGCTTGGGTCGGGAAGCGATTTCTCAGGTTGTCCTCATTCCGGCTTGGATTCAGCCTGAAACTCGAGATCGACGACCACAAAATGTATTACGGAAAACGCGATCTCTGGCGGATGTTGGTTCATGCGGGCTTCAAGCCGAGTGAGATTCACTCAGACATCACAAGTTCGGTTTGAATCTGTTCGCCATAATCCGAAACTCGGATCAATGAACATCACGAAGCACCAAGACTCGTCACCTCACCGCAATCTCTTTTCCGTGATCAGGCAAGCCGCCCCACCAGCTGTTCTCGCGTTACTTCTGACAGTCTTTCTCACAACGGGATTGATCGGACTGGATTTCGGCTATCACTGGGACGAAATGTTTGCCTTGGAAGAAGTTAGCAGACCGCTGGAGAGCGGTGTATTCCTGCCACGTAGTTATAACTATGGGTCGATGATCTTCGACGTCGGAAGTATTCTGTTGGTGCCTAGAACGATACCTTTTCTGGTTACGACAGCGAGAGAGTCACGGCCACAATATGTGCAGCCATACCAGGAACTTGTTCCGAAATCAAGAGCTGCACCGCTCGTCGCGTTTGCTACAAGCAAGCAGTTTCTCCTCCGGATGCGCGCCGTTTTTCTTGTGCTGACATCGCTAACTGGCGTGTGGGTTTTTGTAGCCGTGCGAGCGTTTAAGCGAAGCGGCTGGGAGGCGGTATTCGCATCGGCCGTGATACTTACGTCGTGGGAAATAGCTTATCATGCGCGATGGGTCGCTCCTGATACAATTCAGATGCAGTTCACCGCGCTATGGCTGATGTTCTTTGCGCTGGCGCTGCATTCTAGCACGCGTGCTTCGCTGTGGTTACGACTTAGTGCTGTAGCCGCTGGACTGGCATGCGGCACGAAGTACCAAGGCGGCATTCTGCTTGTGCCGGTAATCACATATTCTTTGCTGCGTTTCTCAACTTCCAGCGCTCCCGGGGCTTTCCGTAAGGCTGCAAAGGAAATCATGTATAATGCAACAGTCTTTGCAGGAGTATTTGTGATTTCTACGCCCGGATTGGTTCTCGATCCTCTTCTCTTCTGGCAGTCATTGCGTCACGTGAGCCAGCAGTACGCGACAGGACACCTTGGTTACACAGTAGGCGCAGTCGGGCAACACGGCCTTCTGCTCTTCATGTACCTCACGCTGGTGCTTACGTCTCATTGGCATGTTGCAAGCTTTATGTTAGCGGCACTTACGTGCTTAGGCGTTTTCATCCTCTGGAAGGAGCGACCGGGGACCACGATGCTTTTGCTTTGTGCCCCTGTGATTTATGCCTTCGTCATGATCTGTCATCGCGTTATGTTTGCGCGCAACTACTTGCTGCTTGCGCCATTTATCGCGTTGTTCGCCGCCCGTGGCGCAT
This sequence comes from uncultured Verrucomicrobiae bacterium, assembly GCA_963840135.1. Lineage (GTDB taxonomy): Bacteria > Verrucomicrobiota > Verrucomicrobiia > Chthoniobacterales > UBA10450 > Udaeobacter. Next base: position 12,503 of record CAWIXX010000001.1, read on the forward strand.
TCCGGGTTTGGAACATACCGTACCCGGTCGTTTGGATCCGCCGCGGTATTGTCACGTGTTTAATTCTTCTTTTTCTCGCCAATATCACCTTTCTTGCGTTCGCAGCGTGGACTATCACCTTGCACCGCAGGCCGACCGGCGCAGCTATTGTAAAGTATCTAAAGAAGCACCCAAACACGCGATATTTGTTGTCGTCGACGGCAGCGGGCGCAGTGGCTAAAGAGAATGTAACGTTGAGCAACACAACGCGGGATTCCAATGCCGCTCAGCGATATGTTTTTTATTCGGATGAGGATGAACTATGGGCGAAATTGTCTTCTAACCAGCCTGGCCAGTACCGGCGCGTGAGTGGTCCATTAGACGTAAACTTTGATTATTATGCGGGGTGGCGAGGCGCAGAGAAGGTGCTGGACGTCTCTATTGGTCGCGCCCGCGAAATGCACCTCCTTGCCAGCCCGTAGCGAATCAAATCGAGTACTGCTAGCTCAGCATCTCAAGAACGAACAAGATGGTTAGCCAACGACTCGCGCGGCATATTTCTAATTTAGCATTCTCAACAGCAACAGTACAGCTACCGTCATAATTCTCTTGCCGAATGAAGATAACCGTTGGCGCGTCTCTCAGGCCCGTATGAAACTTTTGATCACGGGAGCATGCGGCTTTACCGGAAGCACTCTAGCGCGAGCGTTCCAAGAGCTGGATCCAACGATCGAGATCTGCGGTGTCGACAATCTCGCGCGTCCGGGCAGCGAACAAAACCGCCTACGGCTCAACGGATTGGGAGTGCGTGTGGTTCATGGAGACGTGCGCTGCCCAAGTGACCTACATGCGCTGCCTAACGTGCAATGGGTCATCGATGCTGCGGCAAACTCGAGCGTGCTGGCGGGTGTGAGTAACAACGCAAGCAGCCAACAATTGTTGGAGCACAATTTGGTCGGTACGATCGAATGTGCTCGAGTACTGTAAGAGAAACAAGGCCGGTTTCATTCTGCTTAGTACCAGTCGCGTGTACTCGATCGCATCGCTTGTCGGCCTTCCTCTTGCTGTCGAGAACGATGCTTATCGCCCGCGGCTCGATTCGTCGTCTGTTGTTGGTTTATCACCGGAAGGCATCGCTGAGAATTTCCCAACTGTACCACCGATTTCGCTTTACGGAGCGACAAAGCTCGCTTCAGAATTACTAGCGCTCGAGTATGGCGAAGCTTTTGATCTGCCCGTGTGGATCAATCGATGCGGGGTTCTTGCAGGCGCTGGGCAGTTCGCCCGCCCTGACCAGGGAATCTTTGCTTTTTGGATTAACTCCTACCTGAGAAGGCAGCCCCTGAACTACATCGGTTTTGACGAACGTGGATATCAGGTGCGCGACTGTCTGCACCCGCGAGACGTAGCCACGCTTGTGTGGCAGCAAATTCAGTCGCCTGATCGAAACGCGGAGCGCGTCCAAAATGTCGCTGGCGGAATTGACTCCGCGATGTCTTTGGCTCAGTTGAGTAACTGGTGTGCACAACGTTTCGGCAAACATGTCATCGGGCACAACTCTGCTTCGCGCCGCTATGATGTCCCGTGGATGGTGCTGGATTCTATGAGAGCAAAGCAACAGTGGACTTGGCGCCCCACAATCTCTCGCGAGCAAGTGCTTGAAGAAATAGCACAGCATGCGGAAACGCATCCCGAGTGGCTGGAAATGTCGCGCAGCACATGAGTGGTGCACGGACCGAAAGAACGCCTCTACAACTGCTCTCGGTCATCATTCCGGCGAAAGACGAGGAGGGCTGTATTGGATCGACTGTAGAGCATTTGTACGTCGAACTCAGGCTCCACAACGTGCCACACGAAATTATCGTCGTGGACGACGGTAGCACGGATCAGACTTGCGAGGTACTTGAATCAGCCAAGAGCCACGTTCCTACTCTCAGGCCCGTGCAAAATCCCGGACCGCACGGCTTTGGGCGCGCGGTCGCCTACGGATTTGATCACATGACCGGCGACGCCGCCGTTGTCGTGATGGCTGATGAGTCGGACGATGCGCGCGACGTGGTTCGTTACTGGCAGAAACTCAATGAGGGATACGACTGCGTGTTTGGGAGCCGCTTCATGCGCGGTGGAGGTGTGATTGATTATCCCAAAGTGAAGTTGTTTCTCAACCGGCTCGCCAACTATTTCATAAAGGTGCTGTTTCGCATCACTCTCAACGACACAACCAATGCATTCAAAGCTTATCGCAAAGAGGTCATTGAAGGGTGCCGGCCTTTACTCGCGCCCCACTTTAATGCTACGATTGAAATTCCATTGAAGGCGATTGTGCGTGGATATTCTTGGACGACTATCCCGATCACATGGCGCAATCGACGAACAGGAACTTCGAAATTACAAATCAAAGAGATGGGGAGTCGCTACCTCTTTATTTGCCTCTACGTTTGGTTGGAAAAATATTTCAGCCGCGGAGACTATCGGCGTGTCAAGGAGTAGCTGCTACTTCTCTACCGTACACATGGTTACGATTGACGAGGTCCAACATAGTCGAGCGCCGAACCTGCTGGGCATCGGTCTCGTACTCGCCGCGCTGCTGTGGATTTTTACGACAACCGGAGGTCGCCAGGTCTTCGTTACCG
>CAWIXX010000002.1:0-301306 GCA_963840135.1 uncultured Verrucomicrobiae bacterium
CCGCCGACGCCTTCAAAAAAATATCGTTTGCCCCACGGACCAGTCGCAAGTCCCACGTCAAAGACCTGCTTCTTGCCGCCTTCGAGTCTCGCGATGATTTCCTCGGGAGAAGCGACGACCCCCAGCGCTCGCGCGAGGTTGTTGGCTGTGCCCAATGGTAGAACACTCAACGGAATGCCGCTATCGATAAGGCGGAAAGCAACCTTTCCAATCGTCCCGTCACCGCCGGCGGCAAGCACCAGGTCAGCAGGTTGCTTGAGCGCTTTTTTGAAGCCGGGTTCTTTCGTGGATTGGTAAGTGGCGTGATGCCCGGCTTCGGCTAGCGCCGCCATCAATTGCTCTTTACCGTGTCTGGCGTCGCCAGCTTTGGGATTGTGTATCAACGTGATTCGCATCGGGTCTCGTAATCGGTAAATAGGGGATTATTCGGCCAAAAACAATCCGGCACACGTTTAATGATAAAGAAGATGCGAATCCTGATTTCGAACGACGACGGCATTTACAGCCCGGGCATTGTTGCCCTCGCGAAGGTCGCGTCGCGTTTTGGCGAAGTACGCATCGTCGCGCCCGACGTTGAGCAATCTTCGATGGGTCACGCTATTACTTCCTCACGGCCGCTTCGGTACAAGCGAATTCGCCTGGGCGACTTCGAGGCCTATCGAGTGAATGGTACTCCAGCTGATTGCGTTGCGCTCGGAACGCATCATTGGCAGCATGTCGATCTCGTTCTTTCGGGAATCAATCTCGGTTTGAACCTCGGCAATTCGTGCTGGCATTCCGGCACATTGGCGGCCGCAAAACAAGCAGCACTGCTCGGAGTGCGTGGCATCGCGTTTAGCACATCGGTAAGCGAAAACAAAGACCCAGATTTCGCGAAGCTTGAACCGTATGTCGCAAAGGTGATCGAGATGCTGCTGGAAGAAAGAACAATGGATCTGGTAAACGTGAATTTACCAGAGAAACCAAAGGGCATTCGTTGGACGCGCCAGTCGGTACGACATTACGACGGCAAAGTCGCCCCCAGTAAAGATCCGATGGGTCGGCCAATTTTCTGGTTCACTATTATTCCGCTGCAGGGAGCCGAGGAAGGGACCGACCGATGGGCGGTGGAGCACAACTGGGTCTCGGTTACTCCATTGCGTCTTGATTTGACGGACGAGAAAGAGCTCGGCCGCGCATTGGCCCTTCATCATACACCACCAATCAGCACTGGAACGTCGGGCACCTTACAAGGGAACAAGACATCTGCCAACGCGACGAACAAGCAAGCGCGGCACAGGAAGAGTTAACGGCAGGCTACTTCACCGGGTCGACGGGAATCGGACATCAGTGGTCCGTTTCTTTTATTCTCGTGAACTCGAGTTTGGAGCCGCCGAGTTCTTGCAGGGTCATTCGGTCGCCGGAGATTTTCATTTGGTAAACTGCAGTTGCGAATGGCGTTTCGATTTTGATTCGATCTTCGTCACCGAGTTCGTACTTGCCACGCAGATCTCCGACAAGGACAACGCCATTTGCCGAGAATTCCCAAAGTGTTGCATTTGATCCTCCCATCATCCGCCATTTGCCGACGATGGTGGAATTTCCGCAGCCAGCCATCGCGAATAACAAGACGATTGGCGATTGTCCGTAATCGCGGCTTGGGTTGAGAGGAATTAATTGGCATGGCCTGCCGGAGCGGATTGAATCGCGCGGAACTGTAGCCAGGCGCTGCGGGCCGTCGTCTTAGTGTGAAAAGCAAGGTACGTGGACCGGTCACAGGCCGACCGCTGCAAGATAAGATAGCTTTCGACATCATCTGTGGACGCTTGCGCTTGGTTTCGGTGTGACCACGTATGTGCAGAATACCTTGCCGTTCTTCACGATTGGCCACCTCGCCGTCGCGGTGACGAGGGAACTGAGCGGGTTCGTTACCGCCCAGTGCATCTGCCACCAGATATCGCGTAGTTACAGGATCGTATGGCGGCGGCTTTTGACCAAGTGATACCGGCTCTGAGGGTCTGAATTTCATAGTTCTGCTGGGCTGATCTGTAGGACCTGCTCCTTAGACTCGCGGGGTCGGCATGGTAGCGATGAAGAAGCAAGCTGTCCAGAAGAACTGTGTTGTGATGTTATTAAGCGCGAGGCGGCTGTAGTGAATATTAGAGGCGCTAAACCCCAGGATGGCGGTTCCCGCTATTGCGGCATATCTTCCCCATGTTCCGCGAATGAGCCCGTATAACGGAAGAAACGTCGCGGCGCCGAATAAAGCAGCGGGCAGCCTTAGCGTCGCAAGAGTGCTGCCACCCACTTTGAGAAATCGCGACACGATCCAAAACCACAGCGCAGGTAGGTCGATTCCACAGTGCTGAAAACTGAAGAGCAGAAACGATCTTGTTAATGTAGGACTGAGTGGCGATGGTGCCGGTCATTATCTCGTCCGGGTAAATGTTGTCCGGGAACCTGGCCAGGTCCCAAACTCGGGTAAACAACGCGACAAAGGTCAGCGGGGCGAGTATCACGATCTCCCAGTTCGTCCACGGCGTGACATGTGGCTCACTAATAACATCTCGAGGCAGCTGCGATCCCGCGAACGCAGCGCACAGCAACAAGCCTATGCTTGCCAACCACAGACCACCGGCTATTCCGAAGGTCGCCTTCGGAGCGGCGAGATAGCGAAGATCCGCTGCGAGTACAATCGAGACCGCTATTATTGCGCCGATCAGATAAAAAAGGCGGCTGCGATTGAAATTGGTGATCCCAGTAATGGGATAGCGCGGAAACGCTGGCATCCACTCTTGCTGTCCCCAGACAATAAGGGCCAGCACTGCCGCGCCAATCAGCAGGAATACCGCCCAGGGTCGAGCCCGCTCATTTGCCAACAAAAGCGTCCCACTCAGCGATGCCAAGTAAGCAATTAGGCCACATGAAAGATCAAGGAGTCTGAAGCGCTTTACTGTGTCGGGCTGCACAGCAACGAGCCACTCTCGAGGCTATTTCTTCTTCGAGTCCTTTTTCGACTCGCGCTTGGATTCCTTTCCTTCATTCACTTCTTTTTTGGAATCGCCGGGGCGATATTCTTCCTGTTCGGCGGCGGCGAAAGCTTTTTCAAGGCCGACCATGTCTTCGCCTGGACGGAGTGTATCGAGTGCTTCGGCTTCCTTGCGGAGTTGTTCCTCGGTGTAATTCGCGGCCTTGATCGATAATCCAATGCGGCGCTCAAGTTTGTCCACTTTAATGACGCGCGCTTCGACTTCCTGACCGACTTTCAGGACATCTTTCACTTTCGCGACGTGATCTTCGCTCAATTGCGAGATGTGCACGAGACCGTCAATATCGTCTTGCAGCTGCACAAACGCTCCGAAGCTGGCGAGCTTGGTTACTTTTCCTTTCACCAGATCGCCGATCTTATATTTCTCATCGATCGTCTTCCACGGGTCTTCGGTGAGTTGTTTAATCCCGAGGCTGATCCGCTGGTTTACTTTGTCGATGTCGATCACTACCGCGTCGAGTTCGTCGCCTTTCTTAAAAACTTCGCTTGGATGATTGATCTTGCGGGTCCAGCTCAGATCGGACACGTGAATCATCCCATCGATGCCTTCTTCCAGCTCCACGAACGCGCCGTATGCAGTCATGTTGCGAATCTTACCTTTCACCCGACTGCCGATGGTGAATTTCTTCTCGATCTCATCCCACGGATTCGCCTCGAGCTGGCGCAGACCCAATGAAATCTTCTGTTCTTCTTTATTCACACCGAGTACGACAGCTTCCACTTCCTGCCCAACACTGAGGATATCGGAGGGGCGCATGATCCGTTTCGTCCACGAAAGCTCGGAGACATGGATGAGTCCTTCCACGCCTTCCTCGATCTCAACAAACGCTCCGTAGGGAACAAGGTTGGTGATCTTGCCCTTGACCCGTTGACTAGCAGGAAAGCGCTCCTCGATCTGGTCCCATGGATTCTTCTGGGTTTGCTTGAGCCCGAGCGACACGCGCTCTTTCTCCTTGTTGATGTCGAGCACGACGACTTCCAACTGTTGCCCGACCTTCAACAACTCGTTGGGGTGTCCGAGCCGGCCCCAGGTCATGTCGGTGACATGCAGCAAGCCATCCATGCCATCGAGATCGATAAATGCGCCGAAGTCGGTGATGTTTTTCACGGTGCCGACGACGCGGTCGCCCACGTTCACGCCTTCCATGAATTTCTGCCGCTTCTCGCTACGCTCCTGCTCAATTACTTCACGCCGGCTGAGCACGACGTTTTTGCGGTCGTCATTGAGCTTAACGATTTTGAAATCGTACGTGTTGCCAACGAATTGCTGTAAGTCCTTTGGCGGAACAACGTCGATCTGAGAGGCCGGCAAAAATGCCTCAACCCCGATGTTGACCATTAGACCGCCTTTCACAACCGACTTCACTTTGCCTTTGATCAGGGCGTCACCTTGAAACACACCGACGATCTTGTTCCAATTTTGACGGTAAGCCGCTTTTTCCTTCGACAGAACGACCATGCCTTCGTCGTTCTCAAGGCGCTCCAGGAGCACGTCCACTTCGTCGCCCACCTCCAGCGACTCGACATCATCAAATTCTGTTAACGGAATCACGCCCTCGGATTTGTATCCCACATCGACCAATACCTCCCGCGGGCGAACTTCCAAAATGCGTCCCTTGACGATGCTTCCCTCTCGGAAGTCTGGCATCGGCTTCGCCATTACATCCTGCATGTGAATCATAAAATTAAGTGGGCCTCCTTCAGGCAAAACGGCGCCTCCAGTGGGACGCCAATCTTTCCGCGCAGCTACAGCAGCGGAATGGGACGCAACAGTAGGCATTTTCCGCGCGCAGGTCAACTGCCGGCTCTTAAGTGCGACCCTACCGATTGTCATCCTGAACGAAGTGGAGGACCGCGCCTACTCGCCACTCGTGACAGAAGGTAGCTAGTGTGATCGCCTCCGCCGGCGGGAGGTTCTTCGCTCCACTCAGAATGACCCGCATTTCTCATTGGGCGTTCGGCGTTGAGCGTTAAGCGTTTCGCCGTTATCTTTCAGTGAAACATGTCCATAGTTCGAATCCCGATATTGATTGCGCTCCTCGCGACCACATCTCTCGGCGCTGAGTCTCCTGCCGAGCAAAAAGTTCTTGAGCGCGATCAAATCACCTGATCTTAGCGTCGTACATCTTTGGGCACCGTGGTGCTCCAATTGCCAGGCGGAATTAAGGAGCGGCGGCTGGCTCAAGACCGTTAAAGACAATCCGCAGGTGAAATTTTATTTCGTCTCTGTTTGGAATAATGGCGAGGACGGCCGTGCGATGCTGCAGAAATTCCAAATCGCAGACCAACCTAACGTCGCGATTGTGGCGGACCCAGGACCGCGCAAGGGGGACAACAAGGTCAAGCAATTCGCCGGGATGCCGTTATCGTGGATTCCCACGACTTGGATTTACAAAGGCGGCGATCTCCGCTACGCATTGAACTACGGCGAAGTCCATTTTGATGTGCTCCAACAATTCCTCGAAGACAGCGAATCGGAATGGTCGCATAAAGGCGAGCCACCGATAGCCTCCCCCTAAAAATTCGCAATGCTCGAAACTCCAACCGTTCCCCAGACCAGTTCCAAGGGTCCGCCTCAAATCCTGTCGCTAATCGGTGATACGCCACTGGTGGAGATCACACAGCTCGACACCGGTCCGTGTCAGCTTTTTCTCAAGCTTGAGAATCAGAATCCAGGGGGATCAATCAAGGACCGGATCGCGCTCTCGATGATCGAAGCAGCGGAGGACGAGGGGAAATTGCGGCCCGGCGGAACAGTCGTCGAAGCGACAGCAGGCAACACAGGTCTGGGTCTTGCGCTGGTTGCCGGCGCGAAAGGCTACCGTGTCCTGCTCGTAATTCCCGATAAAATGTCGCAGGAAAAAATCTCGCACGTGAAAGCGCTGGGCGCTGAAGTACGGATCACTCGTTCAGACGTGACGCGCGGCCATCCCGAATATTACCAGGATGTGGCAGCGCGACTCGCCGAAGAAATCCCGGGCGCATTCTACGTGAACCAATTTGGTAATCCCGCAAATCCTCTGGCGCACGAGCGCACTACCGGACCGGAAATCTGGGAACAAATGCGGCACGATGTCGACGCAATTGTGGTTGGAGTGGGTTCCGGCGGGACGCTGACTGGTCTCGGGAGATTTTTCAATCGCGTCAAGCCGCGACGCGGAATCGAAATGGTTTTGGCCGACCCAAAAGGCTCCGTGCTTTACGAATACGTAAAGTCAGGCAAGCTCAACGAAGCAGGCAGCTGGGCCGTCGAAGGGATCGGCGAGGATTTTATTCCTGACATCGCCGACATGTCGCTGGTGACGGAAGCATTCGAGATCGACGACCGGGAGAGTTTTGCAACAGTGCGTGAGCTGTTGCGTAAAGAGGGGATCTTCGGTGGGTCTTCTACGGGCACGCTCGTCGCCGGAGCGCTGCGTTACTGCCGTAAACAGACGAAGCCGAAGCGCGTCGTTACCTTCGTGGTTGATACCGGGAACAAATACCTTTCCAAGATGTACGACGATTTCTGGATGGCGGAACAGGGTTTTATTCACCGTCCGCCGCATGGGGATTTGAGCGATCTGGTCTCGCATCGTTACGAGGCTGGCGAAGTAATTTCCGTCGGACCGAGCGACACATTGCTGACCGCGGTCAAACGGATGCGCGACGCGGATGTCTCACAGGTTCCGGTGGTCGATCAACATGGACGTGCGATTGGGATTCTCGACGAATCCGATGTGCTTGTGAAGGTACATCGCGATGCCTCGCACTTTAATGATCTCGTAAAGAATGCGATGACGTCGAAGTTGGAAACACTGTCGCCAAACGCGACGATCAAGGATCTTCTGGATGTATTCGATCGCGGCCGTGTCGCCATCGTAATGGACGACGACAAATTCCTCGGGTTAGTCACGCGTTCCGACCTGCTCTCGTATTTACGGTTGCACATGCCGAAGCAGTGACCCGTTGCGTGAGCGACGTGGACTCTGATTTTTATCAGCGCTAATCGCACTATTCGCGGTTAGATTGCACAGACATGAAAAAGCAACACGAATTCGCCACGCGCGCGATTCACGCGGGACAGGAGCCCGACCCCTCCACTGGCGCGGTAATAACACCGATTTATGCAACATCGACCTACGTGCAGGAAAGCCCCGGAAAACACAAAGGCTACGACTACGCGCGCTCAATTAATCCCACCCGGCTCGCTTTAGAAAAGTGCATCGCCGATCTGGAGAGCGGCACACGGGGGTTTGCATTTGCCTCCGGCCTTGCTGCAATGGCCACTGTCCTCGAGTTGCTCGAGAGCGGGTCGCATATCGTTGTAAGCGATGATCTTTATGGCGGCACATTCCGCCTGTTCGACAGGGTGCGCCGTCGCTCGGCGAATCTTGATTTTACCTATGTCGATCTGACCGATCCGGAGGATCTTGAACGCGCTATCAAGTCAAACACGCGCATGGTTTGGATCGAAACTCCGAGCAATCCGCTGCTGAAGCTGATCGATCTCGAAGCAATTGGCAAAATCGCGCGCGAGCACAAGATTATCTCGGTTTGCGATAACACATTTGCAACGCCGTGGATTCAACGCCCGATCGAGAACGGATTCGACGTCGTCGTGCATTCTGCGACGAAGTACTTGAACGGTCATTCCGACCTGGTGAGCGGAGTGGTCGTGGTCGGCGATAACAAGGAGCTCGCCGATCAAATCGCGTTCCTGCAAAACTCAGTCGGCGCAATTGCCGGCGCGTTCGACAGTTTTCTTGTGCTGCGGAGTTTGAAAACTCTGGCACTCCGGATGGAAAGACATTGCGCGAATGCGCTGGAGATTGCGCGGTGGCTCGAAGAACAGCGAGAGGTGAAATTCGTCCGTTACCCCGGACTAAAATCCCATCCGCACCACGATCTGGCACGGCAACAAATGCGCGGCTTCGGCGGAATCGTAACAATCGTTTTGAAAGGCGATCTCGCGGGCACCAGGCGTTTTCTGGAGAACACACACCTGTTTGCGCTGGCGGAAAGTTTGGGTGGCGTCGAAAGCCTTATCAATCACCCGGCGCTTATGACGCATGCTTCGGTACCGAAGGAGCAGCGCGAAAAACTCGGCGTTACCGATTCGCTCGTCAGGCTTTCGGTGGGCGTGGAAGATGTCCGCGATTTAATCGACGATTTGAAGGGCGCGCTAGAAGCGATTTAACCAGGCGGTCGCGGACGCGTGGTTTCAATCACGTCACCATTCCACGTGCAATGCGGAGCGGATGATCTCGAAACGGGAGCGGTATTGTCAGTCATGCGCGTACTTCTCCGCTCCGAGAAAGTGAAGCGAAACATAAGGTTGGTCGCCCACGACCCAACTGTCATGCCCGGGACCGATGTAAAAGATGTCTCCAGGCTTCATGACGTAAGATCTTCCATCTTCCATGGCACACGCAGCTTGCCCGGATATCACCATGCCAACGTGCTCGACCTGACAAAGGGGACTCCCGGCAAGTGGCGCGACGTGTTGCGACCATTTCCATCCGGGTTCGTATGTTGCCCGGCCAATCGTCATTCCGCCGATCTTGATGAGTTCGAATCGTCCTTTCTCAAAAGTGCGAACCTCATCGGGGTCCTCAAATCGTTTAATCAATAAGTCAGTGTAATCAGGAAGCATAGTGTTAGCTCGGTTGATGTTCTTAAAAGGACACGTGTTGCCGACACGTTAACATCCTCTCGAAAGCGTGATTACTCGAATCCGGCAATGCGATGAGGCACGTATCGCTCCTCAAGCGCTTCGATTTCCGTGTCGGATAGTTTCACATCGACTGCAGCCACCGCTTCTTCGAGATGGTGGGATTTGGTTGCGCCAACGATTGGGGCGGTTACCGCAGGCTTGTGAAGTAACCACGCGAGCGCGATCTCCGCACGGGAGATGCCTCGCGCCTTGGCGATTTCTCCGACGCAATCGACGACTTGCTTGTCCAGTTCCTCAGTCCCCGAATAAAGTTTCTTGCCGTACTCATCGGTTTGACCGCGCACAGTGCTTGGCTGCGTCTCCCATGCGCGAGCAAGACGGCCGCGCGCCAGCGGGCTCCACGGTAGCACGCCGATTCCTTCCGCAAGGCAAAGAGGCAACATCTCCCGTTCCTCCTCCCGGTTCAGCAGGTTGTAATGTGGCTGCATTGAAATAAAGCGCGTCCAACTGTGGAGGTCGGCCAGGTAAAGCGCCTTGCAGAATTGCCAGGCAAACATCGATGATGCCCCGATGTAACGCACCTTTCCTGATTTCACGACATCGTGGAGGGCTTCGAGTGTTTCTTCAATCGGCGTGTCGTAATCCCAGCGGTGGATCTGATAAAGATCGACATAATCTGTTCCAAGGCGGCGCAAACTGTGGTCGATCTCTGTCATGATCGCTTTACGCGACAATCCGCGCCCGTTCACATCGGAACGCATCGGGAAATAGACTTTCGTCGCGACGACTACCTCAGCTCGTTTCGCAAAATCGCGTAGCGCCCGGCCGAGGACTTCTTCGCTCCGGCCAGTTCCATACATGTTGGCTGTATCAAAAAAGTTAATGCCAAGCTCAAGCGCTCGTTTGATGAAAGGCCGGCTTTGTTCCTCATCCAGACCCCACTCTCTCTCTTCCTTGAGTCCGTAGCTCATGCAGCCCAGACAGATTCGCGATACCTTGAGCCCGGTTTTTCCAAGATTTGTATAGTTCATTCTTTATCTCTCCTGTTTAATCATCCTAATCATCCGCGCTTCGTTTCAAAGCGACTCCGGCTATCACTGCGCCGACACCGATTAGTATCGGAAATCGATGGAACTTGTCGCAGAACGACTTACCGGACACGCCGTCGCGGGCAACAGCGATAGCATGAGAGCAAAAGTGGCTTTCGATACGCGAGATGGCGATATCGTCTTCGGAGAAGCCGATCCACCTCGCGCTCGCGTGCTGATTAGATTAAGATCGGCACGCAATGGGCAACACCTTCGGCCAGCTCTTTCGCGTCACGACTTTCGGCGAATCGCATGGCGGCGGCGTGGGCGTGGTCATCGACGGTTGCCCGCCGAACATCGAACTGTCCGAGGCCGAGATCCAACGTGAGCTGGACCGCCGTCGTCCGGGCCAAAGCAAGATCACAACGCGACGGAAAGAAGAAGACCAGTGCGAGATTCTCTCCGGTGTCTTTGAGGGCAAAACACTGGGCACCCCGATCGCGGTTCTGGTGCGCAACAAAGACGCGCGGCCAGAGGACTACTCGGAAATCGCAGAGAAATTCCGGCCCTCACACGCCGACTTCACTTATGAAGCCAAGTATGGAATTCGAAACTGGCAAGGCGGTGGCCGCGCATCGGCCCGGGAGACCATTGGCCGAGTAGCAGCCGGCGCGGTTGCGAAAAAAATATTGTCGGTGCTGTACGCGGAATTCGAGATTGTCGCCTACGTCGCGCAAATTCACGAAGTCGCTGCTAAAATTAATCGTTCCGCGGTGAAAGCGAAAGACATCGAGAAGAATATTGTGCGCTGCCCGGATGCCACAGCGGCAAAAAAGATGGTGTCGCTGATCGAGCAGGTTCGCGGTCAGGGCGATTCAGTTGGCGGCATCATTGAATGTCTCGTCCGCGGCATTCCGCCGGGAATTGGTGAACCGGTTTTCGACAAGCTCGAAGCGGATCTGGCTAAAGCGATGCTGAGCATACCGGCGACAAAAGGATTCGAAATCGGATCTGGTTTTGCGGCGACCCGGATGCGGGGCTCGCGGCATAACGATCCATTTGAGATGCGTGCCGGAAAAATTCGCGCGGCGACCAATAATTCCGGCGGCGTGCAGGGCGGCATCAGTAATGGGGAAGAGATTTATTTTCGCGTCGCGTTTAAGCCGACAGCTACAATCGGCCACGAACAGAAAACGGTGACCAGTTCGCGCCAGCAAACCCGGTTGGCTGCGCGCGGACGCCATGATCCATGCGTTCTTCCCCGGGCGGTGCCGATCGTAGAAGCAATGGCCGCGCTGGTGCTTAGCGATCATGCTTTGCGGCAGCGAGCAGTTGGTCGACCGCAGTGACATCTGAAACTCAAGCGGTGGCTGGATCGCCACTTTGGCAGGTGGTGTTCATTTCTTTTGGCGTCATTTTGATCTTATTCGAAGTCCTGCGCGGCTGGCGATTGGGTTTGATGCGTCAAATCATGCGTCTTGTTGGTCTTGGTACCGCCTACGCGGCTGCGTTTCTGGGAGGCGCCTTGTTGGTTCCGGCGGTGCGGCCATTTTTCAAAATGCCTGACCCAATTTTATCGATCTTATGCGGTGCAACACTTGCGGTCGCCGCATACATGCTCGTAAGCGGCGTCGGGGCGATTTTGTTCAAACGAACTTCCCAACAAGAATCCGGATTGCTCTACCTGATTTACGGTTTTGCAGGCGCAATTCTTGGATTGTTTTTCGGTCTCTTTCTGCTTTGGGTGACTGTTGCAAGTGTGCGAACAGTCGGCGCACTGGCTGAAGGACAAACTGGCAGTCGGTCCGGCTCCGCAACGCACAGTGCAGGAGACCCAACCTCGCGTGCGCTCGAGGTGCGCCGCCGTTTTCTTTCGGAATCAGAAGACCGCACGCAGACACTGGCGACATCACTGGCACGCCTGAAGAATTCACTGGAACTGGGATCGGTTGGAAGCGTGCTTAAGAACACTGACCCGGTTTCGCAGAGAACCTACCAAATACTGGAGAAAGCGGGGAGTGTCCTTTCCAATCCGGAGCGCACGCAGAAATTTTTGACGTTCCCCGGTGCGCGCGAATTGGCCGAGCATCCAAAAATTGTCGCGTTACGAAGCGATCCGGAAATCGCGGACCTCATCGCCCAGGGACGTTTGCTCGATCTTCTTCAAAACCCACGCGTCATTGACGTGGCAAACGATCCCGTGCTCGCGAGAGCGCATCAGGAAATTCGATATTCAACGCGCGCTCGATTGGAAGCGCACTCGAGAATAAAACGTTGATCAATGAACGCTTTAACGCTCACTTCACGGATATGAGTACCGTGATCTCCCCATCGGGGAAGTGCACGTCCAGCTAAAGACGCGCTCCAAAATGTTTTGCTCTTCTCCGGTTGAGTTCGGAGCGGAACCGAACACGCACACTTGCCCGGTGTGCCTTGGCCTGCCTGGCTCCCTGCCTGTGATGAATCATGAGGCGCTGCGCATGACGGTGCTCACCGGACTCATGCTCGGATGCGATATTGCTCCGATCTGCAAATTCGATCGCAAAAATTATTTCTACCCGGACATGCCGAAGAACTATCAGATTTCGCAGTACGACATGCCGCTTTGCACCAACGGCGTCGTCCCGCTACACGATCTGGCTTATCCCAAGGACGCGCAGAAAAATATCGTCACGCCGGACAAGGAAGTGCCTCTGGTGCGTATTCATCTCGAGGAAGACGTAGCGAAAAGCTTTCACTTCGAGAACAGCACGGGCATCGATTTTAATCGTGCCGGCACACCATTGATGGAGATTGTGACGCAACCGGAAATCAATTCGCCGGAGGAAGCGTTCGCGTTTCTCACTTCGCTTAAACAAATCTTGATCTACGGCGCGGTAAGCGACGCCGACATGGAGAAAGGGCAACTCCGCTGTGACTGCAACGTTTCGGTGCGGCCGGAGTCGCAGACAGAGCTTGGAGCGAAGATCGAGATCAAGAACCTGAATTCGATCAGCGGGGTGCGACGCGCGCTGGCCTACGAGATCCGGCGTCAAATCGTTGCGCTGGAGAACGGCGAAACACTTCAGCAAGAGACACGTGGTTGGAATGACGCAACCGGCGAAACGTTTCTCATGCGCACAAAAGAATTCGCGCATGATTATCGCTACTTCCCGGATCCCGATCTTGTGCCGGTAAAGACCGAAATTCTGCTGGCCGAAGTCCGACAGCGCGTGCCTGAGTTGCCGAAGGCCAAACGCGTGCGCTTCGTCCAGCAATATCGGGTGAGCCCCTACGATGCCGCAGTGCTGGCGAATGATCTCGATCTGGCAAGATACTTTGAAACGGCAGCTAAAGGCTGCAAAGAAACCCAAGAATGTCGCAAACTGGATTCTGAACGATTTACAGAACGCGTTGAGTATCGCGGGTAAGACCATCAATGATTGTCCGATTCCTCCCGAAGCACTTGATGAGTTGGTCGATCTGATCGACAGCGGAAAGATCAGCGGCAAACAGGGCAAAGAAGTTTTCGCGGAAATGTTTGCAAGTGGAAGAAGGCGCAGCTGCGATTGTGAAAGAAAAAGGGATCGAGCAACTGAGCGATTTCAGCGCAATCGAAAAATTATGCGACGAAGTGATCGCCGCGAACCCCAAACCGGTCGCAGATTTCAAGGCCGGTAACGTCGCCTCCCTCAATTTTCTTAAGGGGCAGGTAATCAAATTATCAAAAGGGAAGGCTAATCCGCAGTTGGCAGGCGAGATTTTAGAACGAAAACTGAAGTCTTGATTGCGCGTTTCCTTTTTGTCATGTCGAGCGAAGCCGAGACATCTCTGATTATTTTTTGGAGTCGCGAGAGATTCCTCGACTCCGCTGCGCTTCGCTCGGAATGACAAGATCGGATCGGCGTGAAGGTGGAATGCGAATCCTGATTGCCCCGGATAAATTCAAAGGCGCGCTCAACGCGCGGGACGTCGCGGGAAATATTGCAAAAGGCCTGCGCGACGTATTGCCGGATGCGAAGATCGAAATCGTGCCGATGGCCGACGGCGGGGAGGGAACCGCGGAAGCGATTTGCGAAGCGCGCGGCGGTTCGTGGTTGAAATGCAAAGCACACGATCCCATCGGGCGCGAGATCGAGGCGCGTTACGGATGGATTGAGGATGGCAAACTGGCGGTGATGGAAATGAGCGAGGCCGCCGGAATGCGACGGCTGACAGAAAACGAAAGAGATCCCGTTCATGCAACCACATTCGGCGTTGGCGAAATGATCTCGGACGCGACGAATCGAGGCGCGAACGAAATCATCATCGGTCTGGGCGGCAGCGCGACAAATGATGGCGGATGGGGAATGGCACGCGCGTTGGGCTATCGGTTCGATTACGAGCACGAGCACGAGAAAGACCGGGAAGGCGTGGCCGATTTGGTAAATCTCGATCGGATTGATAAGCCGAAGGATTTAAGGTTGCCGAAAATCATTGCTGCCGTTGATGTGCGCAATCCGTTGCTCGGCGAAAACGGGGCCACGCGAGTGTTTGGTCCGCAAAAAGGCGCGAGTAAAGATGAGCTCAACAGTCTTGGAACAGGCGCTGACCAGGCTGGCCGATGTTGTCGCCAAGGAATTTGGTTTTGATTATCGCGACAAACCCGGCGCGGGCGCGGCGGGTGGACTTGGATTTGGTCTGATGAGTTTCTGCTGGGCGACGATTCGGCCTGGCTTCGATGTCGTCGCAGAAGCCGTCGGGCTCGAGTCAAAAATGAAAGATGCCGATGTTGTCATCACGGGCGAGGGGAGTTTGGATCGGCAGACCCTGGAAGGAAAAACGCCTGCAGGCGTTGCGAGATTGGCGCGCAAACTTGGCAAGAAAGTTTTCGCGATTGCCGGGCGCTACGACGGAAACCCACAGGTGCGCGAGTTGTTTGATGGGGTTTATCAACTCGCTCAGTCCGGCATGAGCGAGAAGGAACAAATGAAGCACGCGGCAGAGTTATTGCGCGAGAAAGCGCGAGACCTCGCTAAGAGTTTATAGCATCTGCTGCCGAGTCGTTAGGGCTACTTCTTCGCGTTCCTCGGATCGTCAGCAGGATTTACGTAGTTGATCTGCCATGGGCCAATCCCATGGAGTTGAATGACCGTCTCGCCTTCGGACCACGCTGTGTGTTTCATGCCTGCGGGCCAGTAACCGAATGACCCGGCAGGAAGTTTTTTCGCGCTGCTACGATCGAGCGCTTCTCCAGTCGCGAGATACAGGGTGCCCGAAATCACAGTGAGCCGCTCAGTCTTTGGATGGGTATGCGGCGGGACATGATAGCCGTCAGGAAACTGAAATCGCACCACAAACGGGCCTTCTTTCGTTGGGTCACCTTCGAGTACAGCCATCCTTGCGCCAGGAGGCAAAGCCGCCGGCGCTGCTTTCCATTCGATAGCTGTCGGAGAATAGAGATGCATGTCGGTGGATTGCATTTCTTCAGCGGACGACTGCGCGTGGATGAGGGCGACGGCTAAGAGCGTAGCTAATGCGGATCCGATGATAGCTTTCATATGTGCACTTGTTCCCTGGTTGTGTGAGTTGTTTAGCAAAATTCGCGATATTGCTTCGCCGTTTCAACGTAGCTCCATGCCCATCGAGCAATATCCTTTTGTTCATCAAGAGCTGAGTTGGCGGCGGATTTTCGCCGGCGATCCAAGCACGAGTGAGCCGGGCGGAATCTTTGTCCCGATGGTGACAAGGGCGTTTGCGCCAACGATCGAGCGCGCGCCGACTTCCACATCGTCGAGAATGACTGAACCCATCCCGACCAATACTTCATTATCGATCGTGCATGCGTGCACGACAGCGGTGTGCCCGACAGTAACCAGTTCGCCCATCGTTGTTGGGTAATCTGTGTCGACATGAACAACGGCATTATCCTGGATGTTCGAGCGCGGACCAATGACGATGCGATCGATATCACCGCGAAGCACCGCGCCATACCAAACACTCGATTCTTCTTCTAGAATCACGTCACCGATCACCGTTGCGCCCGGGACAATCCATGCGCTGGAATGGATGGTAGGGCCCTTTTTTAAACGCGCAGCGATACCGGCGTGTCCGGTGGGCAGTGTATCGGGTGTGATATGCATGTTAGCGATTAATGTTTAATGCCTAACGCTCGACGTCCAATGACAGAATTCGTTGGCGACGCGCGACAACTGGTTGGTAGCTGCAACACGCGAAGGGAAACATTGCAAAAATGTAATAAAAAGGCTTGCCTGGCCGGGCACAATTCCTTCTCATCGCGCGCATGTATGCGAAAGTTAGTCTTGCTTTTGGAACCGCGCTCGCGGCGATCGTGCTCTGTTGTTTTACCGAGTCCAGCCTGGGTCAGGACGCCCTCACGGCTCCGGTTGCGGAGAGCGACAGTGACGATGCCGAAGGGGATGATACCGACAGCAAGGATGAAAAGTCCCGTTCGCGCCGCTCGCGCAAGAGTGGCGGCGGTATAAATCCCCGCAATGCACCGTGGACCAACGCAAATGAAAACCAGTCGCTCGCCGTAACTAGCATCGAAACAGCTGAAGCCGAGGCCGTGGTTGTTACAGGAAGCTTCGATATCTATCCGGTTCCGTATCCTGCGCTGCCGCCAGTTGAAGGGACTCGAATTAATTCAGGCAAGAAAACTTCGTTCGTTAAACCAGCCGAGTTTCCTACTTTCGCCGGTAACGACTATCGAGAAGCGATGGCAACGACGCCTGGCATAATCGTCAGCGAAGAGCCGCAATCGCCAATTATCAATTTTGGTTACCGTGGCTTGAATTCGCAGCGCAGCGAGTTCATGCAGGATTGGGGCGAGGTCCGCGAGGAAGGCATCATGCCCGCGCTGCCACGGAACTACTACGGCGGTTTCGAAATCTTCTTCTAGAGCGTGGTTTCACAGGAGCTGAAACGGCTGTCTGTGATTGCCGATGAATCGGGTTTCCGAGCCGACGGCTCTTATAGAGCGCCGCTAGTGCCAAGGGAATCCGATTTTATTATTTTCCTGCTTGAGCGATTGTAGGCACCGCATGCAGGGGCCCCCTCCAGAAGAAATCACACCTTTCGTTTTCTCCGATCCGACCGGAAAGCGCTGGCCGCGCCTGCGCCTGATCCTGCTCGTTGCTGGTGTCCTCTTCTTTCTGGGGACGGTCGTCTTCGTCCAGACGCTTTTCGTTGCGCCGAAAATGAATGTGCCGTTTTCCTTGCGGCAGTTGAAAGGCCAATTGAAAGCGTTGCAAAAACAGAATCCGGCGGACCAATTGTCTCCAAGTTCGCGGCTGTGGCAGAAATTTACCGCAGCGCGACAAGCCGCAAAAAAGCTCGCTGGGTCGGCGCCTGCGCCTACCGCGCGGCCGCGGAAGAAATCGCCAAATAACGAAGTCCGTCTGGCATTCTACAGCAATGGCGATCCGTACAGCTACGCGTCACTCGAGCAACACGCAGGGCAAATTACACATCTTTGTCCGGAATGGATGACGGTGATCAATGGCTTGGGTGATTTACAAATCGACGGAGACACCCGGCTGCCGAAACTGACCGCAACCAAGGGGATCGCGTTGATGCCGCTACTGACGAACCTCGTCGGCGACACCTGGCAGCCGGAAGCGATTGAAAATTTGGCGCACGGGCCGGCGCAACGACGGGAGCTCTTTATCCAGCGTGTGCTTGCCGTTTTGCGCAACGCGAAAGCAGCGGGCGTTGTAGTCGACTGGCAGCAGATCGATCCGGCCTACAAGAAAGACATCACTGGCTTTATCGACAAGTTCGCCGACGCCTTGCACGACGATAACAAGGAGCTTTGGCTGTGCGTTCAGCCTGGTCAGGAATTGGATTACATCGATTTCGAGGCGCTTTCCGACAACGTCGATCGTTTCGTGGCGATGTTGTTTGACGAAACGTCCGACACCGATCCGCCCGGGCCGGTGGCGTCGCGTTCGTGGTTTGAAGGATGGGTCCACGTCTTGCTGGAAGATTCCGACACCAAGCAATGGATCATCGCGATCGGCAGCTACGGATACGATTGGACGTTCGGTGCGAAAAAAGCCGAGATGATCAGCTTTTCAGAAGCGATGAGCCGCGCTAACGACGCGGAAACCAAGAGCGCGGAAGTGCAGGGACCGGGATACAGCCCGTATTTTTATTTTCAGGATGAGGACAAGGAGCACGCCGTGTGGTTTCTGGACGCGGTGACGTTCCTTAACCAATTGCGCGAAGTGCGCGACAAAAAGGCCGGCGGGTTCGCCCTTTATCGGCTGGGCAGCGAAGACCCCGCGCTTTGGGATGCGTTGAATGTTCCGCGCGATTTCAAATTCGACGATCAGACGCGGCAGTCACTCGAAGTGATAAAATCGACGGACACAATAACCGACGTCGGCGATGGCGAGATTGTAACTGTTGACGAGGAACGCACGGACGGATTGCGAACGCTTGCCGTGGATGCCGATGGTTATCTCACGGCGAAATACGTGAAGTTTGCGGAATTCCCAACGCTCTATCACCAGGGCGCTGCCGGCGAGCATCAGGTCGCAATCACTTTTGACGACGGCCCTGATCCACGATGGACACCGCAGGTTTTAGATATTCTTAAGGCGGCAAACGTGAAAGCCGCATTTTTCCTCGTCGGCGTGAACGCGGAACGCTACCCGGGGCTTGTTCGCCGGATCGTCGACGAAGGACACGAGATGGGAAACCACACCTATTATCATCCGAACCTGGCGCTCTGCTGGCCCGAGCACATTCGGCTGGAGTTAAATGCAACACAGCTTTTGCTCGAAACGATAACAGGTCGCGCTACTACATTGTTTCGCCCGCCTTACGCTGCTGATTCGAGTCCGACCCAACTGACCGATCTGACTCCGCTAAAGATCGCAGAAGACCTCAATTATCTCGTCGTTCTGGAAAGTATCGATCCGCAGGATTGGGCCAAGCCCGGAGCGGACATCATCCTGCAGCGCGTGAAACAACAACGGCGTGATGGCAGCGTCATTTTGCTGCACGATGCGGGTGGGGACCGTTCGCAGACAGTCGAAGCGCTGCCGCGCATTTTGGATTGGTTGCATACGCGGGGCGACACCGTGGTGCCCTTGAGCACGCTACTGGGCACGACCCGCGATGCAGTGATGCCGTTGGTGCAAAACAATGGGCAATCGCTCACGCGCCTGGTGAGCCGCACCGGATTTCGCGTCTACCACACCATCGAGGAATTCCTCTGGGCGTTCATGATCGTGGCGACGGCGCTTGTGGTCGTGCGCACGCTGATTGTCATCTGGCTTGCTTATCGTTTTAAACGCGGACCAAGAACGGATTTTGCGGAACCGATCAGTGTGGTGATTGCCGCTTACAATGAAGGGAAGGTGATCGCGGAGACTTTGCGCACCCTTCTTGCGACGGACTACAAAGGCGAAATCGAAGTCGTTGTTGTCGATGACGGTTCGCGTGACCAAACCGCTGAAGAAGTTGAGCGGGTTGCGAACAGCGATCGGCGGGTTCGGTTATTGCAACAGGAAAACCGAGGGAAGGCGCGCGCTCTCCAACGCGGCCTCGCCGCCGCGCGTCAGGGCATCATTGTTTTCATCGACGCCGACACACAATGTCAGCGCGATACGCTCCCGCGTCTGGTTGAGCCATTCGCCGATGCACGCATCGGCGCGGTCTCAGGTCACGCGAAAGTCGGGAATTTGCGGACGTTCATCGCGCGTTGTCAGGCCTTGGAATACACCTGCGGTTTTAATTTGGACCGACGCGCTTACAACCGTTGGAACTGCATCACCGTTGTCCCCGGCGCGATCAGCGCCGTCCGCAAGGATGCGATCGATGAAGCCGGCGGCCTGAGCCTGCAAACGCTTGCCGAGGACACCGATTTCACTCTCGCGTTGCACAGACATCGGCGGCGCATCGTTTACGTGCCGGACGCAATCGCGTGGACAGAAGCACCGGAGAGCGTGCGCACGCTCGCGCGACAACGGTTCCGCTGGGCGTATGGCACGTTGCAATGTCTTTGGAAACATCGCGACATGGTGTTCAACTGGAACTATCGCGCACTGGGTTGGTTCAGTTTGCCGAGCATCTGGTTTTTCCAGATCATCCTGGTAGCCATTACGCCGATGATAGATCTTGTTCCTGCTCGCATCGCTACCGTTTGGAGCCTGGAACGCGGTGTTGCCGTTCGTCATCACGTTTTTAGCGATGGATGTGCTTCTCGCCACGCTCGCCTGTATCCTGGAACGCGAACCGATCCTGCGCGCCTGGCGCATTTTGCCGATGCGCCTGATTTACCGGCCGATGCTCAGTTACTGCATCTGGAAAGCAATCCTGCGCGCGATCAAAGGCGCATGGGTCAGCTGGGGCAAACTCGAACGCACCGCCAGTGTGCCGGTCCGGGTCTAGCTTGTCATTGCTTGAGTGATTTGCCATCCTCGGTACGTGCCGCCCACTACCGCTACCGTAGCGTCTTCACCAAAACTGCTCGACCGCGTTCGTTGGCACTTGCGGGTAAACACTATTCGATCCGAACCGAGCAGGCTTACGTGGATTGGATTCGGCGCTACATCCTTTTTCATCGCAAACGTCATCCAAGCGAAATGGGCGAACGTGAAATTACCGAATTCCTTACGCATCTCGCAGCTGAAAAACATGTCGCTGCCTCTACGCAAAATCAGGCTTTCGCCGCACTCCTGTTTCTCTATCAGCAAGTGCTCGAGCGAAAACTCGATTTCATCGGCAATGTCCAGCGCGTCACACGCCCGGCCAAGCTGCCCGTCGTATTGACGCCGAGCGAAGCACGCGCTGTTCTTGCGCACCTCAAAGGCGAGTATCGCCTGATGGCTGAACTTCTTTATGGTAGCGGACTACGCCTCATGGAGTGCGTTCGCCTGCGCGTAAAGGACATTGATTTCGGCTACGGCCACATCACCGTGCGCGACGGCAAAGGATTGCGCGATCGTATCACAATTTTGCCGGAACGTTTACGTCGACCTCTGCAGGTGCATCTTGAGCGCGTGCAGGAAATTCATCACCACGACCTGCGCAAAGGTGGAGGTCGCGCTTATTTGCCCTTCGCCTTGGAACGAAAATACCGCAACGCCAATCGCTCCTGGGCATGGCAGTACGCTTTTCCAGCCGCCAAAGTTTCCACCGATCCGCGCTCGGGCGAAGCTCGGCGCCATCATGTTTCGGAGAAAAATCTGCAAAAAGCAGTCAAAGCTGCCGTCGAACGGGCGGGAACCCATAAGGCTGCAAGTTGCCACACGTTGCGCCACAGTTTTGCTACTCATCTGTTGGAAAATGGATATGATATCCGCTCTGTGCAGGAATTGCTCGGTCACAAAGATGTGTCGACCACAATGATCTACACGCACGTGCTTAATAAACCGGGCATCGCCATCCGGAGTCCGCTGGATGACCAACCGCCGGCAAGGAGGCGGCACCTCTTGCCGAATTAGGTTAACAAATGTTCGCCTAATTCTCGTTAGGCGCTTCTGCACCCGCTTTATGAGTAACGACCCGAAAAAAACAGATAGCACGTCTCGCTGGTTTATCGAGACGCTGATCAAGCTCCTAGCCGCAGGTGCCGGAATAGCCGCCATTGTCGCTCTCTTTTCAAAGCACACAGTTCAGCAGACAGCCGACTCATCGTCCACGCTTACAGTCCATGGCAGCGCTTCCACGGCACAGTACCTACCGCCTTCGCCTCACGACTTTGTCGGTATCAGAATTGCACAGCAGGATTCCAAATGGAAAGATCGCAGTGATGAGTTACCCCGGCTTCTCGCCTTATTTGACGGCGGTGATGATGAGACGATGCAACGGCGGTATTATGTTTACGATTGCCTTAAAGCCGCTGAGCTATTCTTTAATCTCCCGTTCGCCCAGGAAGATCCCACCTTCGATGTCACTTTCGTAAACAATAGTGGCGCCGACCTCACGGTCACAGCAGTTGGCGCAGCACTAGATGTCGGGAAATTGAACGACTACAGCGGAGGTACACCGGAGCCCGCTCCCATCCCAATCGTGGCGCGTTTAGTGCTTGATATACCCCGCCACGTAAACGAGGAATGGCCGCACCAACCATTGGGCTTTCCGGCCGAGCACAATCAACCGCTCGACACACCTCAGTTTCTCACGCCAGGAACAGCATTCCGCTATACAATCCGACTGAGTAACTATGTGCAACATGTCCCTCAAGCCGTAATCATGCGCCTCACGGTGACGACCTCGCGCGGAATTGCATATTCTAAGCGTATCTACATGGAGATGTGAGGCTGCCGAGATGATGACCAATGCGGTCTAACCATCATCACCGGTTTCATCGTTTACAAGAAGAGCGGTCATTGGAACATTGACGAATCTTCGATAGAAAGAGAGCGTTCGCTGCTAAACGGGGATTTACGCCTAACCAATCGATGAAGCCAACGGCCCCATTACGGAATAAGTTCAGCGCGTTTGCCACGACACCCTGGATTTCATCCAGGTGCCCGGCTTCCCTAGTGCGATTCGCGTCTTCGCGCTCACGCACTCTTGCCGTAATGTTGTTCAACGCTTGCCGTGGCTTATCTCTGTCTCGTTAGACCTCTTACTTAACCACGATGTGCTTAGCTTAATTATGACGAATAAAATTTCACGGTCTCTTCTGGCGGCGTCGGCTGCAGTCCTGGCTTTTGCGGGCCTGCTGCATGCGACTGCATTCAACAAAGCGGCATCGGCCGTAGCTTCTTCGAACCTGCCAGTCCTCTACGCAAACGTGCTCAAGGCATTTTGGCTGATGAACTCAACAACGCTTATTGTCTTGGCCGTTACCCTCGGACTCATCGCGATCAGGCCTTCCGCGGCAACGGGATCGGTTATCGTGCTTTTGGCGCTCATACCCGCTGCGATTGCCGCTCTGCTGTATACTTTTATGGGTATGTTCATACCTGCTCATTTGCTTCTAGCAGCCGCAGTCCTGGCGCTTTTCGCTGGATTGCTGCGCGCACGAAACGTCTAACCAGTCGCTGGAGCCAACCGCTGGCCGCTGTGAAGTCCGCATTTGATTTTGTGAAGCAGTTCTCAATGTTTGCCACTCTCGCTTCCGCCAGCGGTGGCTCAGCGCCGCCTCGTTAGATGTCGTCCGTCGCCTTGAAGCCTGCCTCCTGTCAGGTCCGTGACATCTACATCCAGAGCGGCTCCGAAGTCTTCGACCTTCACAACGATTTTGACTTCGTCGGATTCACCTACGACACCGCCCAGCGCACTGTATGTCTGCGTTGGGTTCCAAACAAGCACGCTTCTGCAAAACAGCACCACGCTTTGGTTTTAGAAATGGGCGGCGTCTCTTTTTTGTCTTCCACGCCGCGCGATTCCGACGTGCCGTTTTCCGAGGACTCGTGTTTACATCAGATTGGGCGTATTCCGCCATCGGCTCCCACATTGGATACCGCTGAATCAGATGCGCCTCCCGATTGGCACTATATTTTTTCTTTCATGTCGGGCTTCATGTTGCGCATTGCCGCAGAGTCAGTGTGTTTGAGAACCCATGACATCTAACCAGTCGATGAAGCCAACGGCCCCTGATCGAGTGAACGCAAGCAACCTTGCCGCGACACCCTGGATTTCATCCAGGTGCCCGGCTACCCTAGTGCGATTACGCTCCCGCTAGTGCATCAATACTGAGCCCGATTTTTAGTTTGCCGCGGAGCGGCGTGATTCGCGTCTTCGCGCTCACGCACTCCCGCCGTAATGTTGTCCAACGCTAGCCGTGGCTTATCTCTTTCTCGTTAGATGCACTCGCCAAAACAACCGCCGTTCTTTTTCCATTGCCACTGTTCCGGTCGGCGCGCAGTGCCCATCCGGAAGGAAGTCTCGACATCTGTAACGCGGTTCGAGTAAAAGGCTGTTTGCTTCACCGGAGCGCGATTAAGTGAAACAGTGTATTAACCCCGCGATTAAAAGGCATCTTATTCGAGGCGCCTCTTGCCTGCCTTTACTGTTGGCGGTGTGCACGATGCCATTTGCGCTGGCGCAGCGAGACAGGTCGGCGAACGCGGCGCGCGTTCCCGCCACTTCGAGCGACGGCGGCCGTGGCACAGCCGCTCTGCCAATGCCGGAATTTCCAACGGGCATACCTATATGGGATCAATACAACAACCCGGCAACGGAACCGCCTATCAATATTGGTTCGCAAGACTTCGAGCCGGCACTCGACGCGTCGGATGATCAGGCCGCTGACGACTTTGTCTTCACTTATCCTTTTAACAATTGCATCACAGCAGTGCGTGTGATGGGCGAGTATTCCGAAGGAGGCGGCCCGGCATCTTCGTTCAACGTCTATCTTTATGACAATGGCCCGGGCAACCTGCCCGGAACGCTGATCGACGCATTCTTCAACCTGCCCTATACCGGAACGCCCCCTGACTTTACGATCACCCTCCTAAACCCGTACTGCCTAGGCCCGGGAACGTATTGGATCTCGGTGCAGGCTCGGCAAGATTCCACTCCAAACGGTCAGTGGTTCTGGCACAACCGGACCGTCCAATCAAACGCCGGCGCTGCTTGGCAGAATCCGGGCGACGGCTACGGCACCGGTTGTATCACTTGGACCCGAAAGAACGCCTGCATGCCCGACCAAGTATCGCCCGACCAAGTTTTCCAGATTCTCGGCTTCCCTGAGGGCCCCCCACCTACACCGAGACCCCACCCGACTCCGCGCCCGCACCCAAGCGTGCCCGGCCGACATCACGGCGGCCCATCCCCGGTTCCGCCACGCGGGTTACAATAAATTCGAGTGATAGGCTTCCCAGTCGACGGTTGATCGCAACAATTTATCTAACCACGCGATGAAGCCAACGGCCCCTTGTCGGTGCAACCTCAGCGTGTTTGCCACGACACCCTGGATTTCATCCAGGTGCCCGGCTACCCTAGTGCGATTACGCTCCCGCTGGTGCATCAATAATGAGCCCGATTTTTAGTTTGCCGCAGAGCGGCGTGATTCGCCTCTTCGCGCTCACGCACTCCCGCCGTAATGTTGTTCAACGCTAGCCGTGGCTTATCTCTTTCTCGTTAGGTCTTATGAAGAGAGTTGAAGAGATAGAGGTCCGTCCGTTTTCAAGCCGTGAAGAATACGAGCTGATGCTGGATTACTTCTATATAGCCGATGATCCATTTTTGCGCGGGATGGGCGTAGACCGCTTGAAACTACCTGAAAGAGACAAGTGGCTTGATGCTCTTTTAGCCGACCATGAGAAACCAGACAGGGAAAGGGACCGGTTTTACCTGGTTTGGCTATTTCGAGGACGGCGCGTTGGACACTCAAGTATCAATGAGATCGTCCTTGGCACCGAGGCCTTTATACATTTGCATCTGTGGAATTCAGAATTGAGACGAGCAGGTCTAGGGACTGAATTTGTGCGCAGATCGGCCAATTTTTACTTCGAACGATTCAATCTGAAAAAGCTCGTTTGTGAGCCTTCGGCAGACAATCTTGCTCCCAATCGCGTGTTAGAGAAACTCGGATTCGCGTTCGTTAGGCGGTATAGGACGACTCCCGGTGTCATTGCCTACGAGCAAGATGTGAATCGCTATGAGCTGAGAAGACCTAACCAAGCGCTCCGGCCAACCGCTGACCGTTTAGAGAATTACAAAGGTGAAATTAGGAAGTAGAAAGGACATGAGAAAGCTCGCTGCTGCCAGCGGTAGCTGAGCTCGTTCTCGTTAGGCGTTGCTACGCGCCTCGTGTGAATGAAAGCCATTTCGCCCATCGTGAGTTCGATCATCTATCGCCAGATTCACCCGTCGGAGACCGCAGTCGTGTCCTCTCTTGCGCGCGAGGTATTCGACCAGTTTGTCGCACCGCATTACCAGACCGAGGGCGTCGCGGAGTTTCACCGCTACGCTTCTGCCGAGGCCCTTTCGCAGCGTCACAAGTCCGGTCACATCACCTTAGTTGCCGAGCACTCAGGCGAGTTGGTCGGCATGCTCCATTTGCGCAAGCCTCGCCACGTCTCCATGCTCTTTGTTCAGTCTTCCTGGCAGCGCGGCGGCATCGCTCGTGGGCTGCTCGCCGCTGCGGGTGCTCTAGCTGGCGATATGGATTGCGAGTTCACTGTCAGTTCTTCACCGAATGCCGTTTCTGCCTACGAGCGTTTAGGCTTTCGTATCACTGGCTCGGAGCAGTGCGTTCACGGCATTCGCTTTGTGCCCATGCAACGTCTCTCGCCCAATGACCGTAGCGGCTAACCATGCTCTGCAGCGAACCGCTGGCCGCTCCGCGTTTCCACTTTCGATGACTTCCACATTCAAACTGCAGCGACGCGCGCCCTCGCCAGCGGTTGCCGATCTTGTGTCTCGTTAGATCACAAATCACAACCAAGAACGAAATATGAAAACGAAGCTCTTTAACATTACAATCATCCTAACCATTACTTCAATCCTTCTCCTGACCGGATGCTCTCGCTCGCGCGCTTCCGAAGATAAGCCGGTAAGCGAAGGCGAACTCACGACACTCAAGCGCGAGTACGCCGACGTTCTCGCGCTTCAGGGCACGTCAAAAGGCGAAATTCTGGCCATCGCGCGGATTCTGCGAGCGAATCCCGAGATGGCGATCGACCGTACGGCGGCGAGTGGCGAATATTGCTTCAAGAGCGGGCCCGGTAATATGGTTCACTTCGCTACCCAACCGGAGCGCACGTCCGAGGACGTTGTCTACGAGTTCGACGCCTCTGGTCTGATCGCGGCAGGCTTGGATCCGGCGCGCGTGAAACAGCTACCCGAACTGGGTCGAATGACCCCTGGTGTGTGGTATTTCCTTCCACAGGGGCAGCTAGACCCGCATCATGCACATGCGATGCCCGGTCCCACGGTCGCCATTGCTTTCAACGTCAAGTAAATTGATGAACGGCCTAACCAAGCGCTGGAGCGAACCGCCGCCCGGCGCGTGACTCCACTTAAATTTCATGAGAAATTATTCGGTATTACGAAAGCTCGCTACCGTCAGCGTTAGCTGAGCTCCGTCTCGTTAGGCGTCGCTCGCGCATCTTACAATCCATGAACGAAAACAACTACCTCATTAACTCATGCTCGACCACGTCTTCATAACTGTCGAGGATTTCGATCGATCGATTGCCTTTTACAAGAAGGCTCTCAAGCCGCTCGGCATCGCACATGCCAGCGATTTCGACGGCAAGGATGGCCCCGAAGGACATCCCGACCTCAAGGGCTTCGGACGGGACGGCCGCATATTCTTCTGGCTGAGGCAGGGCGACGCGGACGCCAAGGCTGTGCATATCGGCTTTGTCGCCAAGAGCGAGGCCGAGGTGAACGCGTTCTACGAGGCAGCAATGGCGGCGGGCGCGACCGACAACGGCAAGCCCGGCCCTCGCCTGTATTACGATCCCCGTTATTACGCTGCGAACGTTTTCGATCCCGACGGTTACAGTCTCGAGGCGGTCTACAAGAGCTGGCAACACCGCCAATCATAGAGCCTCGAAATTAGCTCCATGTCTTTCGAGCATTCCAGCTTTTGGTCAGTCGCAGTTCAATCCGAAGAACCGCAACGCCTAACGCCCGGTTTCCCTAGTGCGATTACGCTCCCGCTAGTGCATCAATAATGAGCCCGATTTTTAGTTTGCCGCAGAGCGGCGTGATTCGCGTCTTGGCGCTCACACACTCCCGCCGTAATGTTGTTCAATGCTAGCCATGGCTTATCTCCATCTCGTTAGGCCGGCGGAAATGCCATGAAACGGACATGGACGATCATCGGTGTAAGTGATGTGCCAGGTAGCTTCAAATGGTACCAGTCGCTCTTCGGCCAGCCCGAGACACAACCGGGCCATGCCTACTTTGGTCAAATCCTGGATACGGATGGAACCGTCTTGCTTTGCCTCCATCAATGGGGCGCGCATGAGCATCCGTCGTTGATGAGCCCGGACCGGGCGACACCTGGAAACGGCCTCCTCTTGTTCTTCCGCGTCGACGATTTCGATATGGCACTGAAGAGAGCACGCGGTCTCGTCGCCCGGCTCGAAGAGGAGCCCCACGTGAACCCGAATACTCGAACAGAGGAGTTCTCGCTGCGGGATCCGGACGGATACTACGTCACGATTAGTTCGCTCACTTCGCCCAACCTGAAGGGGACCCGTCAGGCGGCGGCCTAACAAGCGCTTGCAGCCGACGAAGGCGCGCGGCCGAATCAGAAAGTCACGGGAGACATCCGCGCTTTCGTGGCTGAAGCGCTGTTCGTTAGCGGTTAAAGCTTGCGTCCTCACCTTCGCAGGCAACAAACTCCAACCAGAAAATGAAGATACCAGCACTATTCGCCGCTTGGACTGCTCTTGTCATCATGGCCGTGTCTCTTGAATCCAAAGGGCAAGAGCCTGACTTCAAGCCACCAGGAACAGAGGAAAACGCCGCAGTGGACGAGGCCAATACACGCCTCGACGCAGTCTATAAACGTCTGATGGGCAAACTGGATGCGGACGGGCAGAAGGTTTTGAAAGAAGCTGAACGCTCATGGATCAAGTGGCGTGACGATGAAGCCATGTTGATGGCGCGCGTGGGCGGCGCGGTTGGTGGCAGCGGTATGCGGGTGGATTTTGCGAACGCATAACTCAAGTTAATCAACCAGCGAATCGAAGCTCTGAGCGAATACTTAAAGCAGTCTGCTGGCAGCTAATGCATGAACACATTAACGCCTGACCAGGCGATATTAGGCGTAATCATGCGCGAGCTCCTCTCCAGTGGTAGCCCGAAATGGATATGATATGGGCGTGGATTTGATCGTTCTTCAGCAGTTGGCTGTCTCTTTCGGCCTCGGATTGCTGCTGGGTCTCCAACGGGAACGCGCCGAATCATCGATCGGCGGTATCCGCACTTTTCCGTTGATCGCGATTTTCGGAACGGTTTGCGCGCTGCTCGGAAAGACTTTTGGCGGCTGGATGGTCGCGGCCGGTCTCCTCGCGCTCGTGGCGATCGTGGTCTACTCCAATTTCGCCAAGATCAAATCGGGCGACATCGATCCGGGAATGACGACGGAAGTTGCAGCTCTTCTGCTCTATGGACTGGGCGCTTACGTGGTCATTGGCAGCATGGTTGTGACAGTTGTGGTCGGTGGAGCAGTGGCCGTGCTCTTGCAGTTCAAAAAGCCGTTGCATGCCTTAGCTGGCGCGATTGGCGAGCGCGACATGCGAGCGATCATGCAGTTCGTTCTGCTGTCACTGGTGATTCTGCCGGTGCTGCCACACCAGGATTTCGGGCCATACGGCGTTTGGAATCCATTCCAAATATGGCTCATGGTCGTGCTCATCGTTGGCATCAGTCTCACTGGCTATATCGCTTACAAGTGCCTTGGCGCCCAAAGGGGTACTTTATTGGCCGGTGTTCTCGGCGGCCTTATTTCCAGCACAGCGACGACGGTGAGCTATGCGCGCCGCACCGTGGAGAACATAAAGCTCGTGAATCTGGCTACGGTTGTCATCGTGATTGCATCATGCATTGCGCTGGGACGCGTCCTGGTCGAAATGGCGGTGGTAGCTCCGGTCGCTTTCGCTTCAATGGCGCCGCCTGTTGCCGCTGTCCTGGCTGTCTCCATCATTACCGCGGTTGCGATGTTTCTATGGCAGCCGTCGGGCGATGCGCAGATGCCCGAGCAAAAAAATCCAGCCGAATTGAAACCGGCGTTCATTTTTGCCGCGATTTACGCCGTCGTCCTCCTCGCGGTCGCCGTCGCCAAGGAGCATTTCGGCTCTGCCGGTTTTTACTCGGTAGCCATCGTTTCCGGACTAACCGACATGGACGCGATTACGCTTTCGTCGGCTCGTTTGGTTGAAAGTGGTCGCACCGATCCCTCCACAGGCTGGCACGCGATCCTGATCGCGGCGATGTCGAACTTAGTGTTCAAGTTCGGGACTGTCAGCTTGCTTGGCCACCGCTTATTGACCCTGCGCATCGGCGCGGTCTTCGGCTTGATCCTTATTTGTGGCGCTGTGGTCCTGTGGTTCTGGCCTGCTTGAACCGCGGTTTAGTGATTGCTTCGACTCAGGGCCTTGAATGTCGTAGCATTCTCGCGCAGAAAATAGGCGTGACCGAGCCATCCAAGCTTCTTCAGCCAGCGCCTATGGAGGGCAAGGGTGCATACAACCGGAGCTCGTCCGTGCAGGCAGTTGGTTCGTTGCCTGCTGTGGCGCTTCTGGAACGCGTGGCTCGCGCGGTGCCGCTGCCGCCGTCGCCGGAACTCGTAGTCATCGCGGACTATGGTTCATCCGAAGGACACAACTCACTTGTGCCAATGGCTGCGGCAATCCGCGTGCTAAGAGAGCGCGTCGGCAAGGAGCGAGCGATCTTTGTCTTTCACACCGACTTGGCTGGCAACGATTTCACAGCTCTTTTCCAAACGTTCGCGAACGATCCCGACAGCTACCTTCGCAATGACCCGGCGGCATTCGCAGCGGCAGTCGGACGATCCTATTTCGAGCAGATCCTGCCGGCAGACAGCGTGACGCTGGGGTGGAGCGCG
This sequence comes from uncultured Verrucomicrobiae bacterium, assembly GCA_963840135.1. GTDB lineage: Bacteria > Verrucomicrobiota > Verrucomicrobiia > Chthoniobacterales > UBA10450 > Udaeobacter. Next base: position 30,189 of record CAWIXX010000002.1, read on the forward strand.
TGGGCGGTTCAATGGCTAAGCCAGGTACCCTGCGCGATCCCAGACCAGGTGCAGGTTGCCTATAGCCGCGACGCGGCCGCGCGCAGTGCGTTTGCCGAACAAGCGGCGCAAGATTGGCGAAGGTTTCTTACGATGCGTAGCCGCGAGCTCCGTCCAGGCGCCCGACTAGTCGTGCTGGCAATGGCGACTGATGACAGCGGTGACTTTGGCTATCGACCGGTAGTGGATGCGCTCTACGGCACACTTGTCGATATGGTCGATCGCGGCCTCATTCGGAAGGAAGAATTTCGGAGAATGGTGATTCCCACTGTCGGTCGAACGAGAGCGCAATTTACGGAACCATTTGCGAAAACCGGGTGTTCTGCAGATCTGTCTCTCGAGAATTTCGAATTGTTCCACGGCGAAGATCGCATCTGGACTCAGTTTGAAGCAAGCGGTGACGCTCATGTATTTGGCGCGCAATGGGCTGCTTTTTGCCGGGCTTCGGTATTCCCAACACTGGCGGCGAGCCTGGATGGAGCGCCTGACAGCGCACGTTCTGTCAAGTTCTTCGACGAGTTGGAAACAGGCGTAGCTGCGTGGCTCGCGGCAGCGCCGGTTCGAATGACGATACCTCTCGCGCAGATGATGCTCGTCAAGGCGATTAGTTCTGCGCGCAGATCGGCGCGATAACCTTCGGGCAGGCTATGTAAGTTTCACCACTTTGTTGCAACCACACGAACCAGGTGCACCTTAGTTTTCAAAGTCGCGCGACGCTCAGCTACGTCTCGTTAGAAAGCGAACGCGAATGCACACAAAGATGAGAATTCGGATCTCTGTTTGTTTTGCTTTGGCAGCTATCCTTTTATTGAGCACAGCCGCATTGGCTGCCCAGCCTGTAAATCAAATCACTATCCTCTATGATGCTTTTGGAAAGTCCTCCCCGCTGAAGAAGGATTGGGGATTCTCTGCGTTCATCGAATATAACGGCAAGCGTATCCTTTTCGACACCGGTAACAACGCCGATACCTTCGGCCAGAATGTCAAAGCATTGGGTATTGATCTCAAGAAATTAGATTTCGTTGTAATTTCCCATCGACATGGAGATCATACCAGCGGCCTGAACTATCTGTTGAGTGTCAATCCGAGTGTAAGAATCTACGCGCCAAAGGAAGGGTTTGGAGTGTTCGGCGCAGCGTTGCCGGGAACCTTCTATCGCAAGGATGGGTCGTTACCTGTTTACATGCGTTATTATGATGGGCAGGCGCCCGAGAAGATGACATTCGGCACGCCCTGGCCAAACGCCAACTTTGTCTGGGTTGATAACTTAACTGAAGTTGTGCCAGGAATCTTTTTGATTTCGACAGTCTCGCAGACACCGGGCACCCTGGAACTTCGCGAACTCTCGCTAGCGATTAAGTCGCCCAAGGGTGTGGTCTTAGGAGTCGGATGTTCACATCCGGGAATTGAGAAGATACTGGAAGCATCAATGGCGGTGGACAAACATGTTCATCTTATCTTCGGAGGACTCCATTTGGTAACAACTCCAGACCCGGACATTGGACGTATCGCGGCGGCGTTGCACGATCAATGGAAAGTTGATCGGATGGCGCCGGGCCATTGCACCGGAGAACCAGCTTTTGCGGCTTTTCGCAAAGCGTTCGGTGACCAGTATCTCTACGCCGGGTTGGGCAGTGTTATAGAACTTCCGTAAACGTTCAATGTCGAGGTAGGCTTTGTGGAACGCCGTGAAAGCATCGTGGAAACCAACAAGCTAGCGACGCGCGCGACGCCGCCTCGTCAATCCGGAAGTCTTCCGCGCAAGATAGTGAGCGAATACGGCGGCAGTTCGTAGAATGAAGAGGCTTTTCGCGCGAAGTGCGCGGCCGGCAGGCTTCGAATCGGGTGGCCGTTTGCCCCGTCATCGTGCCAGAGATATTGCTCGCGGGAGAATTGGATAACATCCACGTCGCCGGCAAAGCTCACTTGCGGTTGCCCATTGGAGAACTTGAACTGCGCGGTAAGTCGGACTGCGCGGTTTGGATCCTTGTTAACTGCTAAGAGCGCCCACTGCTTATCTGGTCGTCGCACTGCATAGACACTTATAACAGATGACAGCGCCGGTTTGATTGGCTTTGTGGTTACGGGGAAGATCTCTTGTGTCTCATTTGTTGGCTGCATCCATTCCTTGTTGATAAGCTGGGCGGCATGATAACCGGATAGCGGATTCAGTTGGTCGAGGTTTGGATTGAGTTGAAGCATCATCAGATTGCCCCAGGAACATTTCAACTCGTCCTGGAGATCGTTTGGCTCGTATCCGTACAGGTAGGGCTTGGAGCCGCCCAGCGTCAGAAAGGTTCCCACTGTGTCCGCCTCGAAAAGCGCGCCTTCGATGTCTACCTCGTGGCGTCCTGCAAAAACGGAATAGCCGTATTCTGTCATCAGCCATGGAATTCGCCTGGGAACTCCATCTGCTCGCAAGCTGGTTATCATTTCATCCAGGCGCTTCGGCGTTTGCAACAACTGCGGCGCCGCATCGGCGCAGATGTTATCGAAAGGATAAAACTCGAACGAGAAAAAATCGAAGGGTACTGCCGCGCTTCGAACGTATTTGAGAAATCGATTCATCCACGAGCGGTTGCCCGCCGCGTCGGGCCATGTGAGAAGTTGGTCGTCGAAATTTTGCAGGCTTGGTCCTCCGAGTTGCAAACGCGGATTTAGCGCGATGAGGCGGCGTGCGACGCCCGCATAAAGCGCAGCATAATCTTCCGGTGATGCCCACTGTCCATCGGGTTCCTCGCCCAGTTCAATTCCTTCCAAATCATAATTACGCCGCAGGAGATATTTGATCTCAGCCGTTGCGTTTTCCGGCGTGTCGTACAAAACACCGACTGGAACAAGGACGGGCAAGCCGTTGGTAAGCGCGCTACGCAAGATGAAATCAAGTCCCGGTTGCTCGATTTTGTAATCAATGTCCTCGGCTCGATGCCACGGGTCAGTTGATGACACATAGATCACTGACTGCTCATGACGATCAGCCGCATGACGGACGTAATCGCGAAACCGATTGTGACTATCGACACTCCCGAGATCGATCTCGCGAATCGCGAATCCGAGCCGGTCGCGAATGTCATTTGAGATTTGCGCAGTTGTTTGCGAACTCCGGCTCATTGCGACGCGCACGAAGCGAACCGGAAGCGGTTTTTCGCAGAGCCGAACAGATTCGTCGCCACCCGATCCGCGGTTCACCGCACCGTTTGGAAAAGGGCGCCACGCATCTTTCCGATCGGCGTGCAAATGCATCGGATCTTCCCCGCTCCAGTAATCCACGCTGTATTGCTGGGCGAATGGAGCGCCCCAATGAATTCGAATGGAATTGACGGGTTTAGTCGCGTCTAGATCGATCACCACCCATTGCGGATGGGCGTCACTGGGCTCACCGGTGAAGTGGGAATCGAGATATGGATTACTTTTCCAAAACGATTCTTGGTCGCCGTCAGCGACGCGTGAGTAACCATCATCGTTCGCCTGGTCGATCGTGTTTCCGCGTCGCGGCAGACGATAGCCATAAGAAAGATTGATCGGCTCGGCGAGTGAATCGTCCGAGATCCAGTATCCACACTGATGGACTGGATCGCTCCATATGCCGTGCGGGTTCCAGTGCCAAACTTCGCCGGCAAGTTCGGTGCGCAGCCGATATGTCAGTGGCCCGAATCCGGCTGATCGCATCTCGGCGATGTTCTTGTTCGTGAACATCCGAGCGCATTCGCCTTGCTCGTGACCATCAACGCCCGCGCCTAATGCTTGAGTTGGCACACACTGGTTTACTGGATGATCGGCAAGAACAATGGCAGAGACGGCAAAATGCTTCTCATCGGCATGGGGCTCTGTTTGTGATCCCAATCGGACAAGACCTACGGCTAGAGAAAGAAGCGATGCGAGGAGGCATCGCACTCCCCAAGCACTCCGCGCGAAATTCATCGAGTCATCAATTCTCATTTCGCGACAGCTTTAGGAGTGCGCACGCGTCCTCGCGTCGCTTTGTTTGCTACCGCTGGGGTTTCTCCAATTGCTTCCTGACCTGGTCCTTCTCGTGACGAACGTCTTTTAGGTGAGTCTGGAGTAGCGGCAGCTGCGATGCTTGCGGATTTGGGCGGTGAAGCTGCGTTTTATTGTTTTTACCGCCCCAGTACGTAGGTCCCGGTTGCTTCGCCTCGCCTATCCGGAGAAGCAAGTCGTCTTCCTGTCTCTGAAGCTCCTCGTACCGGCTTTGGAGCGCACGAAGCTCGTTCTGTCGACCCGCTTGTTGTGCCCGAGATTGATTTTCCTTTTGCAATGCCTCTGCTTTCTGTCGCGATGTTTCTTCCTGCTGTTTTCGAACTTGCTCGAGTCCTGCACTTTGCTGCGCTGAGTAATCGCCAGCTTTCTGGGGATCAAAACCAAAGCGCTGCTGAACGTTTTTGGGAAGTTCGGTGAAGTAAACTTTGGAGATGCCAGCCTTACTGGTTAGCACGATGCCGTCAGGTTCGACCCGGCTTACGGTGGCGTTCTTGTATTCTTTTCCAGTAAGTGTTTTAAAATCGTCGGCTAAGGCGACTGATACGAACGGCAGAATCAAAAAAGTGAGAAGTCTTATCTGCATCCGTGCTTCGATCATCGGGATTCTGCTCTCAAGTGTGGTTCTCCAGTCAAGGAAAATTGCCAGATTTATGCGCACATACCGATTGAACGGCTGTAGTGCCAAGCGTGTCTCCTGCAAAACCTCAGCATGATTGCAGCCGGCACAGCCGTCTCTACAGTTCTTGTCTTCGAACCGGGGTCCGTACTGGACACTCCATTTTTTGCTGAGAACTTTCGAACTCGGATGCGCACCTGTTTTGCAGTGATCGTTGTAGTAGTTGCATCAAGTTTGGCGCTAATCGGATGCCGCCGCAGCGTAGCTGTCGCGCAAGTCGATCCGAACGGATCAGTCGAGGTAGTGATTCCTGAGCAGGGCGCTTATACCGGTGCGTTCATGGATTTTGGCGACGAGGAGGATGACGTTACGCTTGAGACAATCGAGGATTTTGAGCAGATGGTGGGCAAACACCAGGCCATCATCGCGTCGTCCAGTTACTGGGGAGAACAAAATTTTCCCGTAAGCAATCTGAATGTCATCTGGCGGCACGGCTCGCTGCCGCTTGTGTTTTGGTCGCCGTGGGACAAGCCCTATACGGAGGATCATGGGCCGGACAAGTTTAGTTTGACCGAGATTCTTGCCGGCAAGTGGGATGCGTACATCGACATGTGGGCCGATGCTGCGCGGAGTTTTGGTCATCCGATGATTGTCGTGTTTGGCGTCGAAATGAATGGCACCTGGTTCCCGTGGTCGGGCGCGTACTACGGCGGCGCTGAATGGGATAAAGACCTGAACAATTGGAAAGGCCCGGAAACATTTCGCAAGGCATTTCGCTATGTCGTGGATCGGGTCCGGGCCCGCGGCGCTTCAAATATCAAATGGATGTTTCACACGAACAACTATCCCTATCCGTACGAAACGTGGAATTGCGCACCAGCTTATTACCCCGGATCCGATTATGTCGATTGGCTCGGGCTGAGCGTTTACGGACAGCAATATAAGGACGAGCCAAACCCGGATATTCCTTCGTTGGTAACCTGGCCCTACGAGGAAATCTCCAGACTCGATCCGCACAAACCGATCATGATTGCCGAATGGGCGACCGGCGAATTTCCGCACTCGGCTGAGGGTGGTGGCGTTGGCAAACCGGAATGGATCAGGCAGGGACTCAAGCTGTTTCGCACACGTTATCCCCGCATCAAGGCAGCGGTTTACTGGCACGAGCGGTGGCAAAACGCCGATGGTTCTTACAGCAATCTCCGAGTCAATTCTTCTGTCGAGGCGCTCAGAGGGTATCGCGAAGGCGTAGCGAACCCTGATTGGCTCGGCGATTTGATTCTGCGAACGCGGCCGAAAAAGTGATTTGTTATGTCGAGGGAAGTCGAGACATCACTCAGCAATGCGATTAACGAGAAAAATTTCGATCGCATAGACAAATTCATTGGTTGGCGGCGTCTTGGGAATAAAGACCGTGAAAAGGTCATGGACAACATTGCCAGCCATGAGAATTGGAAGAGTTGCTTTTCAGAAATCAGTCCCGGCTTGCTGCTTTTTGCCCGGCAATGGACGCGATCGGCAGCTGATGCCGAAGACATTGTCCAGGAAGCTTTCGTCAAGTTTTGGCGGCGAAACCACAAGATTAACAACCGCGCGCTGCTTTACGCCACGGTGCGTTCGATCGCTCTCGATTTTATCCGTCGCGACAAACGCCGCGCCCGACGCGAAGCCACTGTTTTTGCCGGGTCCGATCCAAGCGTCGAGCCGCAGTTTGAATGGGAAGATGAGGCGCAATCGGCGCTCGCTGCGGCAGTCAGCTGTTTGCCGCAGGACCAACGGGAGGTGCTCGTCTTGAAAATCTGGAACGAACTCACGTTTAGCGAGATCGGCGGTGCACTAGGCATTTCTCAAAATACCGCAGCGTCGCGATATCGATATGCCCTGGCCCACCTGAAGAAGAGCCTCCAACCCCAATGAACGATTTCTCCGAGCTTGAGAATGACCTGAAAGCGTTGCGACCAGCGCGGCCTTCGCCCGTACTTTTTGAGCGCATCGAGGAAGCGATGGCCGAGGATTGTAGAGCGTCCGCCGCGCCGGACGGCGGGCCAAGCGCGCACTGGCTTCAGCGTTTTACGGAAGCGCCTTTCAGGTTTGGTATCGGCCTCGCAGCAGCCGCAGCTGCGGTCGTTCTGTTAATCGCGCGAATCAACACCGATCAAACGCGAAACGAAGAGACAGAAATCGCGCAAGTTTCGCCTTCGTCCCAAACAAAACCGGTCCTGCCTTCCTTTTCTGGTAGGAGGGGCGTCGACAGATCGATGTCTTCCAACAAATTCGTTCCCTCCGGCGCGACGCAGGTCGTCTATAACACTCGCGACGAGGGCCTGCAGTTTGCCGACGGCTCGAAGCAACCGTTGAGGCGCCTTCGTTATCAAACACAGGAGACGTGGCAATGGCGTAATCCCTCTACTGGCGCATCGCTTCGAGTCTCTTACCCCAGCGAGGAAGTCGTCCTCATTCCCGTTTCCGGCCAATGATTTAACAAAACAAGACCATGAAAATTAAACTCATCACCGTCATCGCAACGGTTGCCTTCTTGCCGATCGCAGCATTTGCGCAAACACCACCCGCGCCGCCGCAACCACCTGGTCAGCCGCATCCCCCACCGCCGGGTGGCCATGAAAAAGCGCCCAAAGTTCCGGCGATATTTCTCGGCGTAGAAACATCGCAGGTGCCAACTGTGGTAAGCGAACAACTCGGCCTCTCCAAAGGCCTCGGATTAGTCGTCGAGTACGTTGTGCCCGCTAGCCCCGCAGCGGTTGCTGGCATTCAACAAAACGATATTCTTAAAACGCTCAATGACCAGATTCTGATCGAACCGAGTCAATTGCGAAAGCTCCTGCAGACTTTCCCCGACGGCGCGGACGTGACGCTCACGATTTTGCGCAAGGGGCAGGAGCAGAAGATCACCGTAAAGCTCACAAAGAAAGAAAGACCGCAGCGTCAATCCCGGACCCCCGGGGACAAACACGAATCGCACTGGGATTTTGATGACACAGGTGATCTCGGTGAGCAGATGCAAGGTATGAAAGAACAGTTGCAAGAGCAACTCGGGGCACAACGCGGCATGATCCGTGGCGCAGTGATGAAAGCTCACGAGGCGGCAAGACAGGCGCGGGAAGATGCCCGCCGCGCCGCGCGGGAAATTCGCATTCTGAGTAAAGACAACGGCACACTCAAGGCTACGAGAATCGACATCGGCCAGGCGCAAATTGTTTTCTCGGACGATAAAGGCGAGATGAAGGTGGAAAATGTGGATGGGAAAAAAATACTCACCGCGAAAGATAGCCAGGGGAAATTGCTCTTTAGCGGACCGGTCGAGACCAAGGAGGATCGGGATAAAATGCCCGCCGATGTTCGGGAGCGTTATGAAAAGTTGCAGCAAAATGACTTACCAGGAGTCGCGCCCGAAACAGATGCCGATGCCGATGCCGATGAAGAGGATGAGGACGATGACGGTGACGATGACGATGCGACGCAATCGACCGACACGGTCTGCGCACCGCCGTGCTTTCAATGGTGCGTAATTCGAAGCGAAGCGTGGACCTCAATAACGAAAGCTTGAAGCAAGCAAGCTAAGCATTGATGTTTTTGAGGCGGAAGAGCAACTCCGTCGAGCGCCTTAACCTGGCCTAGCCGGCCGCTCGGCGGAGTTTTCCTTCTGTCTGAAATGTTTTAATAGACCTTGCGCCTTCGGCGGGAGCCCATTTGCCATCGGTCCGATCCGGCCTGGCATTCAGGAGAAGCCGATCCACCTTTGATAGGGTGGAACGCGTTGTCCTCAACGCGTTGGCGAATGAATAGGGCTTTGCCGCCTGGCTTTTGATTCGTGCCACTCGCACAGCGGCATTTTCCTTGCCGGGATGGAACCAAGCGCTATAACGGGAGCGCGTAATGATGCGAGTCTTTTTGCTCACAGCAGTCATTGCGTTTTCCTCTTCGCTGCTTGCGCAAACATCGTCGCCCTCGGCTTCTCCGTCTCTGGAGCAGCGCGTCGCCGACTTGGAAGCGTACGTGAACAATTCAGCACGCGGCGCGGATTCGGCGAACGCCCCAGTAGCATCAAACATTTCCGGTCCTGGGCCTGCGAGCAATGCCTGGATGATGACCTGCGCGGCGCTGGTGCTTTTTATGACATTGCCAGGACTCGCGCTCTTTTACGGCGGTCTCGTTCGCGCGAAGAACGTTCTTTCCGTGCTGGCGCAATGCCTCGGCATCGCCGGCCTGGTGACCATCCTTTGGTGGTTGGTGGGTTACTCCCTCGTTTTTTCTCGTGGCTCACCTTTCATTGGAGGATTGAAGTTTGCTTTTCTGCACGGAGTAGATGGACAACCTAACGGTGATTATTCGTATTGGGTCTCGCAAAATGTCTTCGCGATGTATCAACTGATGTTTGCGATCATCACGCCCGCGTTGATCATCGGCGCAGTCGCTGAGCGGATGAAATTCGCAGCCGTGCTCGTTTTTGTCGCAGTCTGGATGTTCGTGGTCTACTTCCCAATCGCACACATGGTATGGGGAATCGATGGGTGGATGAACGGAGTTTGGAACGCCCGAGCCAAAATTACTGCGATCGATTTCGCTGGCGGGACCGTCGTCCACATGACCTCGGGTTGGTCGGCGCTGGTCTTGTGCATTCTTCTTGGGCGCCGGCTCGGGTTTAGAAAAGAAATCATGGCGCCGCATAGCATGGTGCTTTGCATGGTGGGAACCGGTTTGCTTTGGGTGGGCTGGTACGGTTTCAATGCGGGAAGCGCGCTTGCGCCTGATGGAATCGCCGCGAATGCGTTCATGAGTACGACGCTTGCCACTGCGGTGGCTTCGTTCACTTGGGCGATGCTCGAGTACGCGCTGCGCGGTAAACCGAGTGTTTTGGGATTTTGTTCCGGTGCTGTGGGCGGACTCGTGGTGATCACTCCTGCCTGCGGATATGTCGCTCCGAGCGGTGCAGTGATTATCGGACTTGCAGCGGGAATCGTCCCATTTTTCGCCTGCACCAAATTGAAATCGTGGTTCGGCTATGACGATGCGCTAGATACTTTTGGCGTTCATGCAGTGGGCGGAACGCTCGGCGCGTTCCTCACCGGCTTTCTCGCGACTGCGAGCGTGAATTCCAATCTTTTGTTAAGCGTCGCCGGAGCGCCGAATCCGGCCACGCAAAACGGTCTTGCGAGGATTGTGGGGCACACGCTTTGGTTGGAACAATTAAAAGCAATCGGGATCACGATCGTGTTTGCGGTGGTTGGAAGCGCAGTTATCGGTGCCATTGTCCGGGGGCTGATTGGCTTGCGTATTGCACCCGAGATCGAGCGGCAGGGGCTCGACATCAACGAACACGGCGAAGAAGGCTATATGACGACAGGTTGATATTTCTAAACGCTCCAGCGCGTGTTCGCGCCAGGCTGCGGCGTGGTAATCGCTCAACGCTTGATTTAGAAAGGAACAGAGCAATGAAGACTTCGTTGACGGTCGCAATTTTTCTAATTCTCAGTCGGATTGCATCGGCTTATACACCGGCAGAAATCGCGGCTGAATCAAAAAAGGCCAATGATTTTTTCGAGAAATGCTGGGACGAAACGCTGTCACGCCATCCGGTAGACGAATCGTTTTATGGAATCAAGACGCATTACGATCAGCTGGAGGATTTGTCTGACGAGAAAGCCACGGCCGATCAGAAGATCTGGGAGCGTCAGCTGGCGGATTTGAAAAAGAACATCAGGTTCGAAGCGCTCGATCCTCAAACGCAGCTGAGTTACAAACTCTTTGAGCGCGAGGCGGCGCGCGAGGCAGAAGAATTTAAGTATCGCTTCGACATTTATCCGGTCAGCCAGATGCGTGGCGTCCATGCGCAGATGCCGACTTTCATGATCAACATTCACAAGATCGATGACGTGAAAGACGCAGAGGCCTATATCGCGCGCCTGCGCGCGTTTCCCAGGTTGTTCGATCAGTTACTCGTCAATCTGAAGGTGCGCGAGGAAAAAGGAGTCGTGGCGCCTCGCTTCGTTTTTCCGCTTGTGCTCGACGCCTGCCACAAGGTCATCCAGGGGAAACCGTTCGATTCCGGGCCTAACGACAGTCCGCTGCTGGAAGATTTCACGAAAAAAGTGACCGCCTTAGGCAAGGCGGACGCTGCGACGCGCGAGCGGCTGGTGGCCGATGCCACCAAGGCGATGAACGAATCGGTCAAACCCGCCTATGAAAAACTGATCGCTTTCCTGGAGGAACAGGCGAAGCGTGCCACCGAAGACGACGGTGTCTGGAAGTTCGGGGATGGTGCAGAGTTTTACGAGTCCGCGCTGCATCGCACGACCACGACAAACATGAGTGCGAAAGAGATTCATGAAACCGGCCTGAAGGAAATGGCGCGCATCCAGGATGAGATGAACAAGATCCGGGAGAAAGTCGGCTTCAAAGGCGATCTCCAGGCATTCTTCAAGTTCATGCGCGAGGATCAGCAGTTTCGCCTCCCGAGTAACGAGCAGGGTCGCGCGAAATATCTGGCCACGGCCACCGACATAATCGAGACGATGAAGAAGCGCCTCGACGAGCTTTTCGTGACGAAGCCGAAGGCCGATATCGTGGTGAAAGCAGTTGAAAGTTTTCGAGAAAAGTCGGCTGGCAAAGCTTTTTATCAGCAACCGGCGCCGGATGGAACGCGCCCCGGAATGTTTTATGTGAACCTGCGCGACATGCAGGACAATCCAACCTACGAACTGGAAGCGCTGGCCCATCATGAAGGCATTCCTGGCCATCATATGCAGATTGCGATTGCGCAGGAGCTGAACGGGATTCCGAAGTTTCGGAAATTTTCGCACGCCTACACCGCCTATACCGAAGGCTGGGGTCTCTACAGCGAGCTGACCCCGAAAGAGATCGGGCTCTATGCGGATTCTTACTCTGATTTCGGCCGCCTCTCGCTCGAGCTCTGGCGGGCCGGGCGTCTCGTGGTGGACACGGGGATCCATTCAAAGCGTTGGACGCGCCAGCAGGCGATCGATTATCTGAGCAAGAACACGCCAAACACGCAGGCGGACTGCACCGACTCAATCAATCGTTACATCGTGATGCCGAGCCAGGCGACCGCTTACAAGGTCGGAATGCTGAAGATTCTCGAGCTGCGCGAGAAAGCGAAAAAGTCGTTAGGCGAGAAGTTTGATATCCGGCAGTTCCATGAAGTGGTCTTGGGCAATGGCAGCGTCCCGCTCGATGTCCTGGAGGAGCTGGTCGATCGCTGGATTAAGTCGAAGCAGGCTGGCTAGCGTTAAGAGGTATGGATCGCGACACCGAACAGCTTAATCTCCTCGCGATTTTTCATTATGTCGTGGCGGGTTTGGCCGCTCTCTTTTCTTTTTTCCCGCTTCTTTATACAACGGTTGGCGCCATCTTCATATTTGCCGCGCGGCACGGAACAGCGAAACCGGGCGAAGACTTGCCTCCTGAATTTCTTGGCTGGATTTTTGCTGTGCTCGGTACGCTGTTGTTCTTGGTCGGAATAGCGATGGCGATTTGTATTCTGATTACTGGGCGGTCAATCGCGCTCTGTAAACGCTACTCCTTCGTTCTTGTAATGGCTTGTATTGAATGCCTCTTCATTCCCTTTGGAACAATTCTCGGCGTGTTTACGATTGTTGTGCTTTCGCGCGAATCCGTGCGGGGATTATTCTCCACAGCGCCGGTGCAGGCACCGAGCTAAAAAACTGCAAGGGAAGGACTAGATGACATTTCCCTCGATGGACGAATGTGTGCTGAGAATGTTGCGGCGAAAGCAACCGCGCAGGTGAGAAGAAGACTGGCGATTAGTGCCCCGCGATTACATCAGGTCACACTGCTCGAATCTGAAAAACTGTGCAACGCGCGGCTTCTGTCAGAGCAGTTGGACGCGAAACACTCAGCGCCCCGTCGAAGACGATGTCCCGGATATGCTCTGCGGTCCCCCCGAATTTTGCATTTGTGCCCGATGCAGGTCCTCGGCGCTACCTTTCTTGACGTTCAAAGCGCCCGTGTCAGCGGTATCAGTCTCGTCAACTTCCACCCAGCGACCGCCAATGTGACTTCCCGTGCTCGCTGGCACCCAGACCATGTGTTTCTTCTTTTTTGCAACTGTGCTTGCTTGCGACACCGACACTGGTTTCAGGTCAAAATTCAGTTGTGTTGGTTGATCCGGGTGGGTTTGCGTGTTCATGATCGATGCCTTGACTGCGCCATTAACGATCAGCGAGACTCGGTAAACACCTGGCGCCAGACCGTCGGAAACGTAGCGACCGCTTCCATCAGTCTTGACGGTTTTGAACACCTTTTTGCCGTCTCTCGATTCGATTCGAACATCTGCACCCTTTATCGCTTGCCCTTTTGCATCCTTGACGACGCCTCGAATTGCTGATGGCCCAGCCCAGGCTGTCGCAGCACAAAGAACAAACCCAATTAAACCGATCCGCAGTGATTTAGTAAACATTGTAATTCACTAATTCCTACAGGAAACAAAGGACGAAGTTCCCAAATAATTTGCTGAATGAAGAAAAAAGGAGTTCCCGCGAGTGGACTGTTGCTGTCGCAGCCTTTCTCAAAGCGACGTCCCAAATACGACCCTTGATGTTGGTCGTCGCTTCGTCGTAGTCGTTTTCAACATCATCAACGACGAACGTTGTATGTCTCAACGTTGGAACCGAAATGCGGGTTTCCCTCGTCGTCGACTTCGACCCAATTACCGCCGATATGGCTCCCGGTACGAGCTGGCACCCATACCATGTGCTTTCCGCCCTTTGCAGTGCTACCTGCTTGGGATGTTGGCTTGAAATCGAAATTCAGCTGAGTCGGTTGATTCGCCTTGGTCTGCGTGTTCATGATCGACGCCTTGACCGCGCCATTCACAAGCAATGTTACCCGGTAAGCGCCCGGTTGCAGTCCCTGTGAAGTATAGCGGCCCTTTGGGTCGGTCGTAACCGTGCTCAACACCTGTTTGCCGTCTCGCGATTCGATCCGAACGGCTGCGCCTTTAATCGGTTCGCCTTTTGCATCTTTGACAAACCCCTGAAAGGACGCTGGCGCCTCCGCTGTAACTTTGTTCGTTCGCAGACCGGTTTCCGGTGCGCGATAACGCACACTGGTAGCGACTTCCGTCGTTGGAGGCGCAGGCGTCACGTCCGCCTTAATTTTGTTCGTTCGCGGACCGGCTTCCGACGCGTGATCACGTACACTGGTAGTGACTCCTGTCTCCACAGGCGCAATGGTCGCCTCTGCCGTAATTTTGTTCGATCGCGGGCCGCCTTCCAATGCGCGCTCACGTACACTGGTAGCGACTGCCGTCTCTGGAGGTGCAGCGGTCACTCGAGTGTCCGCGCGGTGCGGGTCGAAAACTCCCGGAGATGTGTCATCTGGAACTGTGAATGGATTAGATGGATTCTGTAAGGACACGCTGATGCCGGTACTGCTTATCGGAGGAGTTGCATCTGTGAAGAGTCGCTGTAGATAAAAGTCGTACGTGCCACTGCCGGGTTGTTCTTGGGCAGAAGATCGAAGGGCGAGTTTGTATCCCTGATCTTTGGTCTCGCTGGCGTCGCTGACCGGCAAAACTGCAACAGTCTTATCCGGCGGATTAAGCTGCGACGCTCGGAAAAATTCAGCGTGGAACAATGAGACCACAGCCGCGCCTAAGACGAGACCGGCAGTCGCTGCTCCAACCAATTTGGGGTTACGACGCGACCAGCGCCAGATCCGCGTTGGAGGTGAAACCGGACGAGCGACGATTGGACGGCCGTCGAGCCGGCGTTCCAGATCGGCTGCGAGGTTTCCGGCGGACTGGTAGCGCGCTTTTGGATCACGTTCGAGACAGCGTGCACAAATCGTCTCCAAATCCCGATCGAGCGATGGCGCCAGCGAGCGCAGTTTGGGCGCCTGCGTTTCAGACGCTTTGCGAATCACGGAAACCGGATTGGAACCCAGGAAGGGTGGACGTCCGGTAAGAACGTTGAACAAAACTGCGCCGAGACTGTAAACATCGGCAGCCGCCGTGAAATCTGCGGCTGCGCCACCGGCCTGCTCGGGGGCAATAAAACCCGCTGTTCCGAATGTAGTCAGCGATCTTGTAAGATCGTTGTTCGCATCCAGTAGTTTTGCCAAACCGAAATCGCTCACGAGTGGCTCGCCTCGATCATCGAGCAGAATGTTTCCCGGTTTGAGATCACGATGGAGAACTCCGCGGCTGTGAGCGTATTCGACAGCACGTGCAACCTTTGCCATCAGCTGCACACACTTCCGCGGTTCATCGCGGAGAGAAGCAACGTTCTCGCGCAAACTTCCCTTCTCCGCGAACTTCATGCTGAAAAACGGCAGGCCGTCCTCGCTTTCGCTCACTTCATAAATCGGAAGGATGTTTGGGTGATCCAGACTGGCCACCGCCTGTGCTTCTCGTCGGAAACGCTGCAGCGCTCCGTGTGAATCAGCGCGATAACTAAGGACGCGCTTTACCGCGACGATGCGCCGGGAATGTCGTTGCCTGGCGCGATAGATCACGCCCATGCCTCCGCAACCGATCTGCTCGAGAATTTCGTAATTTCCCAGGAACCAGGACTTGTGCGGCGCGTCCACCTCGGCAAGGACGCTTTGATAAAATGCCTGAGACAGCTCGTCACCGCCTTCCAATCCCTCGCGCAGGAGGCAACTCACGCAAATTCCGGTGTCGAGTCGCATGGTTGCTCCGCATTTCTCGCATTCTGCGTGCTCTTTGGTCGCGCTCACAAGCGGATCGGAGGGTGGATATGAATCAGGCATCGCAGTTATTCGGTTTCTGTTGCGAGGGACGCACACAGGTAGCGGATCTCGTCGTCCACATCCACCGGGTTGTCGACGGTTTGTGAGACTTCAGCGCGAATCAGACTGCGGTAGCGCTGGCGCATGTTGTGCAGTTGTTTTTTCACGGCCGTGTCAGCCATCCCCAATTCGGCCGATAACTTCGCATAGGACACTTCCTCACGTACGTCTGTAAGGTGAGGGCTTAGTGCCTGGAAAAGCCAGAGCTTGCCTTTGCTCTCGCATTCTTCGCGCAGCCGTTGCAGCGCGTGTTCCACCACGGTTGTCGCCCAATGAAGATCGAAGAGGCGGTCCGGTGGCAATGATTCGAGCGCTTGCTCCGGAACGGATAATTGCGATGGCGATTCCACCATCCAATCGTCCCACGAAATAAACTCCACATCACCGCCACGTTTGCGGGCATGAGTTTTCTCACCGGCGTTGATAAGAAAATTTTGGAGCGACCTCAACAGCAGCGAACGGAACCGACCGCGATTTCGATCGGCGTGCTGCAGCCAATTGTGCTCAAGTATTGTGACAAAAAAATCCTGCGTGAGGTCCTGCGCATCCTCAATTGAATAGCTGCGGCCGCGGACAAACAAGAAAATGGGACGCCAATAAGTCCGGCAAAGCTCGGCCAGCGCGTCATGCGCCTTTTGCTGCTCACTCCCCAGACTTGCGGCTGAAAGAATCAGGCTCCAGCGGGTAGTGACAAACTCACGGGCTTCGTCCACACCCTGCCGGCCGTTTTTCCCGTTCACACGTGAACATTGTAGTTCTCCCGCTTTCATACAAGCAGAAACAGTAGATAGCCGTTGCGCCGCAGTCTGTTGTTCGCGCCGAAAACGCGAAATTTGTAGCCATTCCAGCGGAGGCTCCAAGCAGCACCGCTTCGCCATCATTGCAGATGGAGGGACGAGATCCACGAGGCTCTGGACGTAAATCCCGGAAGGTTGCCCGGGCGTCGCAGAGCTCCGCATTCCATTCTCCTGCGTCTCCAGTCGTTTTGATACCTCTGAACGTCGAACGCTGAAGTTCAACGTCCAATATCGAACCGAGAACCTGCCGGCGGAGGGGCTCGAACCCACACGATCTTGCGATCACTGGATTTTGAGTCCAGCGCGTCTGCCAATTCCGCCACGCCGGCCAACACTCACTTTTACCTATGAAAATACGAGCGAAAACGACTCAATTTCACGCGTAATATAAAACACTAGGGAAATGAAAGAAAACGCGGTGTTTCAACATTAAAGTTGTCCTGCACTGTCCTGCAAATTCGCGGTGAGCGTCCAAAATCATTCAGGATAAGTGAGGCAGTTCCCGCAGTCCGTTCTAAGCCAGAGTTCAAAGCAGAGAAGCCTCTCCGAATCAAGCACCACTCTGTTTTCCAAGGCGCTGCTCCAACCGGTCACGCTCGGACGATTGTGCGCCTAATGAAATGAGATTCTCCAAAGCCACAAAAGCACAAACAGCGATTATCTGATTGTCGGCACGATCAGTTGCTTTGTCGATATTACCAGTGCTGCCATGCAACGCTCCATGCGTGTAACGAGAGTAGATTCGATAATGGCTGTCATAATAGGGTTTCATTCCCGCGTTGTCCGCGACGTGCTCAATAGTCAACCTGTCATCCACATTCGGAGGTGATCTTTGCAAGAAGACGAGGAATAGCCCTATCCGGGCTATCGATGTAAGCCGCGGTTCTCCCGATCCCTAAAGTGGCCGGTAGCTGGCTGAAACTTCGTCGATACCGACCCGGACTGATGCCGGCTATCCGGCGAAAGTGATGGCGAAACGATTCTTCTGTGCCGAAGCCGCAAGAGTCCGCCACAGCCCACAACGGCGCGCGGGTGGTTTCCAGCGTGTCTTTTGCGCGCGCTACCCGCTCGTGCACGATCCACTGAGTGGGCCAGAGTCCGGTGGCGTCACGAAACTGGCGCTGCAAGGTCCGCTCGCTGACGCCGGCGCGGCGAGCCAGCGATCTCAAATCATGCTTCGTTTTCAGATTCCCTCGCATCCACTCAAGCAACGGCGTGATCGGATGCGAGGCGTTGAGCGAGACGGCGTGTGGAAGAAACTGCGCTTGTCCGCCCTCACGATGCGCCGGGATAACGAGACCCTGCGCGACCAGATTCGCAATCTTCGCTCCGTGATCGCGCCGAACAAGGTGCAGCATCATATCTAGTCCGGCTGCGGATCCAGCCGAGGTGATGATCCGGCCCGTGTCCACATAGAGGTCGTTGCTTCGCACTTCGATCTCCGGGTATCGCTCCTGCAATAGCGCGACGTGTATCCAATGCGTCGTTGCGGGCTTCCCGTCGAGGAGACCGGTTGCGGCGAGGACGAACGCGCCTGTGCAGATCGAACAGAGTCGCGCTCCGCGCGCGTGTGCATTTTGGAGTTTGCGAATCAACAATCGCGGTGGTGGCACAGCCGGCCGCCAGCCGGGAATGACGATGGTGTCCGCCCGGTCGAGGAGGCGCAGCGAGTGCGGCGCGGTAAAACGGACGCCTCCGGTCGCGCGCAGCGGGGACCGCGTCGCCGCGCACACGCCGAAATTGTACCACGGCACGTCAATGCCGGGCCATCGCACGGAAAAAATTTCAGCCGCACAGGCAAACTCGAACGTGCACAAGTCGTGATAGGCGACCACGGCGACAAGATGGGAACGCATGGCGTATGATTACCACATTATGACGTATACGCCACTGGAAAGAGAAGACGGCACGGAGTTATCTGCACGCATGAAAACAATAACTAAACTCATTTACCTAGCCTTCACGGTTGTCATTCTTGCTATAGGCGCTGTAACTGCAAATGGCGCTCCGAACGACCTGTTTGTTTCCATCAATGGTGATGGCAACAACGGTGGCGGTTTTATTTACAAGTACAACCCGGGTGGAGTGCAAAGCATCTTTGCTGCCGGCCTTTCCCAGCCTCGCGGGGTGGCCTTTGACCATTCCGGTAACCTATTTGTGGCGACCAACACATTCGATTCCGTTTCCGGCACGCTTCAGTTAAGCATTGTGAAAATTACTCCAGGTGGCGTACAGAGCACCTTTGCCACACTCAGCGGTAACCTTAAAGGTCAGGGCGTGAGGTTTGACGGCGCAGGCAACCTATTTGTCGTGGCCAACGATCTGAACGACCCGAATCTTGCCTCCACAATCTACAAATTTACTCCCGGCGGGGTACAGAGCACCTTTGGCTCTGTGCCTGGCCAGGGTTTCGGCCTCGCCTTTGACAGCGCGGGCAATCTTTTCGTAACAGTAAATTACGCGGTTGATCCTTCGGAGCTCTGGAAATTCGCGCCGGATGGCACATCGAGCGTCTTCGCGACAAACCCCGATGTGGTCAGCGCCTGGGGCGACTTAGCGTTTGATCGATTCGGAAATCTTTTCAATTCAACTGACTCTGACACTCCTACGCGCGATAAGATCCTCAAATTTACTCCTGATGGTGAAGAAAGCGACTTTGCCACGGGCTTCACCGAACCTCGAGGGTTGGCATTTGATAGAGGCGGTAACCTCTTTGTCGTCAACCGCGCATTTGAGCCGCCCGGTGATATCTTAAGATTTACACCCAACGGTGTCGAGACCGTCTTCGCCTCCGGGATTGATGGTCCGCAGTTCCTCGCGTTCCAGCTTCTGCCAACTCCACGCCGAACCCGCTAACCCAAAGAATCGTTTGTTGAAGAAACAATTCACGTTATGAAAAGAGCAATCATACTTGGTTCGGCACTTTCCGTTTTCGTCTTGATGCTGGTGTCTTGTGCCAGCGAGCCTTCGGCGACGATCGCCACAACGCGCCAGACTACGGGGACAACGCCAGAGACTACGGGTTCAACGCCGGTGCACCCGCCGTCGTTTATTCAGTCCAGCAGTCAAGGAACTACCAGCCACGGCTACTGATCGGTAGAAGCCAGCGCCGTCACTCCGGAACACGGTCGCGTTTTATGAGCGCGCACTACGCGGTTGTCTTTGTGGAGTGCGGCGGTGCTCCGCCGCCGCTTTCTATCGGCTAGCTCTACGATTTCTCCGCGGATGCCTCCGCGGTTTGCGCCTCTTCCTCGGCCTGACTCACGACAGGCGCAATCGCCTGAAGCTTTTCGCCGTCGCGAACGTTCCCGCCCAAATAATTTTGGAGAGCATCGAACCAAAGCAAATCAGCTTTGTGTTCACGCACTTTTTTTCTGGCTATAGCCAAAAACTTTTCGCCGCCGATTCCGCGCAAATCGTAGCGGAAATAATTTTCGAGAATCAGTCTTTGCTCGGCTTTCGTAAAGTTAGAATGCTTCAACATGCCTCTTGCCATGTCAGCTAAATCGCCCTCATCGTTTTCAGCTTGGAAATCGACAATCCTCAGCCGACCGAATGCCAGCGCATCCGAAATGAAATTGACGCAGCGATGATCTTTACGGTCGGACTTCGTAAACGTGCACCAAGCGGAGCGAAGGAAACTCGTATTTCAATCGCAAGCATCCGGCGATGGTGGATGCGATTTGTGGCACATCCGTGGGACGTCTGCCAAAACCCCAAAAAAGGCCAAAATCGAGGCAAACGCCCTAAAACATGGCAGTAAAGTGGCAACGACCTTTCAGCGGTGCTTGATAATCAAGCACTAATGCAATAAACAACTGGATTTTGAGTCCAGCGCGTCTGCCAGTTCCGCCACGCCGGCGTTGGGAAGGTTGAAACTACGAATTCAAGAGCGAAGCTCAAGCGCTTTGCTGTGCGAAGCGCGGTAGTCACGGGGCTGCCAGGCTGCTTCGCGTTGCCCACGGCAATGATGCTACAGCATTGTTTCGATCACGCGTAAACCGTGCGGTGGCCCGAGAATCTCGCGAAGAATAACTGCGTCACGTAAACGAGACGTCGATGCAAGCAACGTGGCGAATATCCCCGCTTCGTTCCTCAGTCTTAGCAATTGTGCGTATCCCCTCCTGCGTAAGCTTCCGCTTTCGAGGTTCACGAAGGACCGCTTCCGCTGCAACAATTGCAAGGCAGCCTGGTGGCAGCGCGCGCGCGTCGCACCACCTCGGAAGAGGGAACAATGAATACATCTTCGGTGACATCACAAAATCCCGCGGATGCGCAATGGCGACAAAGCCGAGCCGGATCGACTGCAAAGACATAAAAATAAAACGCATAGATCATCGAAGAAATTGTTACTAAGCCGACGAATTAGTTATTTATGAAAATCGGTTTTGTCAGTCTTCCTGTCCCGGGTCACTTCAATCCAATGAGTGCCTTGGCTCGCCAACTCCAGTCACGCAATCATGACGTCGTGGTGCTATCCCTTCCCTTAATCGAGCCACTTGCTCATGCCGCGAATCTGTCGTTCATCCCTTTTGGTGCGAAAGAGTTTCCTGACCAAGCGTCCGTTGAGATTATCAGCACATTAAGCCGGCTGAAAGGAGAAGAAGGTCTGCAATTCACGGTCGGGGTTATTGCGGAGATGATGAAAGTGAAGTGGAGAGAGTTGCCGAAACTGCTTTCTGCTAACGGTATTGATGCGGTCGTATTAGATAATTACGATTTCTATGCCGAAGTAGTGCCGATTCGCCTTGGAATGCCGTACGCTGTTCTGTCGAATGCACTTCACTTCGATTATTCCGGGTGTACGCCACTCTGCGTTTATGGTTGGGCGCACGAGAACACCCCGGCAGCGAAAGAAAGAAACCGGCAAGGCGTCTCAAAATTTGCGCAGATGCTGATCCGCAGCAACGCCGAGATAATAGCGGAAGTGGAGAGAGCCGGAATCAAACCTAATTGGGAGGACCCATCCTCGTTGTTCTCGGACATCCCCTGGATCACCCAGTGTCCGCGCGAATTTGATTTTGAAAGCGCGCACTGGTCTGAGCAGTTCCATTACGCCAGTCCGTTCCACGACGGAAAAGGCCGGCCAGACCTAAGCTTTCCATGGGACCGATTGACTGGAGAACCGATCGTCTATGCGTCGATGGGATCACTTCAGAATGGCAACGCGGATGTATTTCGCACGATCGCGGGGGCGGTCGCAAAGAAGGCCGTGCAACTAGTGCTTTCCGTTGGCCCTGTACTCAGACCGGAGCAGATCGGTCCCGTGCCGAAGAATGCGATTGTCGTTAACCATGCGCCACAATTGGAGCTAATGAAAAAGGCATCGGTTTGTATCACCCATGCGGGATTCAATACGGTACTGGAGGCGCTTACCCAAGGTGTCCCCCAGGTAGCCATCCCAATAACCAATGATCAACCCGGGGTAGCGGCGAGAATAGCTGCCCACCAGACTGGAGTAGTCACTTCGTTAGAAGATCTAACCGTCTCCCATCTATCAACGCTGGTTGCCGAGGTGTTAAACAATTCTAGGTACTGCGATAATGCGCGCAAGTTCCAGCAGGCGATTGCCAAGACCAATGGACTTTCCCGAGCGGCGGATCTGCTCGAAGAAGCCTTTGGTCTGACCAAAGAGGCGTCAGCAAGGCTGTGAGTGACCGCAGAGTGGCAATGCAATCACGTTGCAATCAAGTCCGTTGTGGTTGCAATCAGTACAATCGAGGGTTCGAGGTTGACGGGGCCGCTAGCTTCATCGGCTGGTTAGGCCCGTCACAGCAACTCGTCCGCAATCGTCCTCTGCATCAGCACATTTGACGGCACAGCCGCCGGATTGAGGGCCTTGCGGGCGACCTCCGCCCCGGCCACCGGGAGCCCTGCCGGGTCCAGCAGGCCCAGCTGCACCAGGGCCGACGCTTGGTCCCAGTAGAGGTGCTCGCTTTTCATCTTGCCGCCCTCGAAGGTGACGATCACTACCACGGGCAACTCAAGGCGCCGCCCCGTCGGCGGCACCCCGGGCAACAGCCATTCATGGGACTCCAGTCGTTTAGCTCGGATTTGCTTTTCTTTAAAAGCCTAACGAGAAAGAGATAAGCTACGGCAGGGTGCTGTGGCAAGCTCGCTGAACTTATTCCGCAATGGGGCTTTGGCTTCATCGTCTGGGAGCGGATCACCCAACTTTCTCAACTCCGCCAAGATCCCAGCTCGCCCCAGCCTTCCAGCCCGCTGGTTGGCTGGACGACAGCGACCAGGTGCTACCCAATCGGCATCCGCCGCAGCCGAATACTCCACACGGGCAAAAGTAACAACCGCGATACCATTAGCACCTTTGTGGGTCCGACAATGCGTAGAAACTCAGCGCATGACAATCAATTTTCACTGGACCGCATCAGCACGGGCGATATTCGCCGACTTTCGCGACACATTCGGACTCAGATTTACCCTCGGACTAGCCGTGCTCGCGCTCTGCTTAGGCTTCCCCACCTCCCAGGCGTTGCCGTCGAGCGACATACCACCTAACTCCAAGAGCTTCCCCATTCGGGGAGGCAGCCAGCCCTTCGCTATCACGATGGGGCCGGATGGTAATTTTTGGTTCACTCTTTCCAATAGCAATGAGGTCGCCCGCATCACTCCCCATGGCAAGTTTACTTACTTCCGTACCCCGACCTTGAGCAATCCAGCTTTCATCACTCCGGGCCCCGACGGCAACATCTGGTTCGGCGAAGGGTCGACAGGGAAGATTGCATCGATCACACTAAAGGGCTCGACACGAACTGCCGCGATCACTGAGTTCCAATTCTCCTTCTTCGGGGTGAGCGTGGGTATCACCACCGGCTCTGATGGCAATATTTGGTTTACTGATCAAACCGATCATGCCGTTTGGCGGTACAATCCCTCGACCGGCGTTTTCGCGGAGTTTCGGACACCGACACCGAATTCTTTCCCGGGCGACATCACCACGGGCGCGGATGGTAACATGTGGTTTACCGAACAGGCAGTAGACAAATTCGGCAGGATCACGCCGAGCGGAGTGATCACTGAGTTTAGCGGGGTAAATTCTCCCAGTTCCATTGCCGCGGGACCCGACGGCAACATCTGGATCTCGAGCGCCTTTGTCTCCGAGGTGGCGCGAGTCACTCCGACGGTCGAGATTACGATCTTCCAGACACCGAGCCCACCCACGATCATCCGACCCGGCAACTCGAATAACCTTTTGTTCACCGAATTCAGCGCCAACAAGATCGCCTCTATCACGACCGATGGTGTCGTGACCGAATCAGCAGAATTCTTCAGGAGTGGGCCGACGGGTATTACCGCCGGCGTCGGCTCCCGCGTTTGGTTCCTAGGCGCCAGCACCAACCTGGTTTACGAAACCGTGGTCCCTCAGTAAGGAAAGCGGGCGAGTTGGGCGCACGGCTGAGTTTCAACACTGCCTGCGAGCTTGGCTTTTGCGGCAGCCTCGACGAATGGAACCGACTTATGGGAGCTGTTACGAGACGGTGAACGCCTTACAAGCCTAGTTGCTTTTCAGGTTATTGGGGAATAACCCCATTTGGATTTAATGCTGCTGCAGCCGAGATGGCGTCTAGCCCAGAGGCTTGTAAAACCACTCCTCGAAACGCCGATGGGTTTTCTTGGTAGGTCGTATCCCAATTGCCAGGCGGTAGCGTTCCTTTCGTGTTCCAGCAGAACTGGAAATAATGACGGAAGTCAGGTTCTTGCGTAGAACTATTCCAGGCGAAATTGGCGCTGGCCATAATGCAATCCGTCAACTTCTGATTGCTCGTTGTCTGAACAATCTTTAGAGCATGACGAATGAACACACCTTTGCCAGTCGCGTAATCGTCATCGAATATATCTAATGTTTTCGGCATGGTGTGATCGTGAATAACATTTTGTTTGTCGATCATGTTACTCACTACTGCGTCAATAATCTGTGTCTTCAGCTGTGCGAAAGCGGGCTGCATTGTCCTTTTCTCTTCGAATAAACACCGAAGAAAAAGGCCTTGGTCACCAGCCCAATAGAATCCTGGTGCTGCGTTCGAATCGTATTCGCCAATAAATCTTTCGCGAACCGTATAAACCGTATAAACATTTCCATTTTGATCTTTGGTCTTATCAAAGAGAAGATCCTGTGCAAAACCATCCTCGAACCATTGCAAGGAATCCGGGTCCAGGTATTTCGAATCATTGGTTAGCGCCGCTAGCCGGACGCTCATCAACCAGAAGACGGAATTGGTCACAGTGTTTCTTCCGGTAAGTCGCCAACCATCGTGCTGACAATTCCAGACGCCTCTTCCAGGTAGAGGGGAGGTATTCTTGGTATCCCACCCGTATTTCATGATTGTCCAGCAATTGATTGTGCTTTGCTTACACTCCGCCACATCATCACCGGACAGCCCAAGGACATCTGCATTTTCCCAGGCAGTCAGAAATGCATTTCCCCACCAACCATAGTCGTCAAGCCACGGACCACTTGCTAACCCTTGCTCTGCAAGCTTCTTCAAATCGTCATCTGTTGCATCCTCTTTCACCGTCTCATGAAAGTAATCCCTGATCGGCATGGTGATGTCATGATCGGGGAGCTGACCAGTGCAGATCCAATAATCTAGAAAGAGCGTTAAAAGTATTTGCGGTAATCCAAAAACTAGCCGGAGGTGCATCCGGCCCCGTTACAGGGGCCATATTCTTCCAAATCCCTAACATTCCACGATACGCGTTTTCGGCGGCTTCTAAGTACGTAAATCTAATCATTTTCTTTGTTCGGGCCGAAAATCCCGCCTTTAATTACGGGTTTTTCCGGCCTAAGCAGCTTATGGGAAATTCTTAATGGGAACTGCGACGCGATGCGAATAAAAATTCACGGTTCTTTGAAATCGCCCGCCTGCTTGTGCGTTTCGATCACGTTGCCTGCTGCATCGTAAATGCGAACCACAGCGTCATGTGAGCGGCCGAAAAACTTGGCGTGGTCGATTGCGTCTGTGATTGCTTTTGGCCCGCGATACCACATCGGACTATAGGGAAGCGCATCACCGACTAGATCGACACCATGTTTGTCAGCTCGTGGATGAATTTCGTAAACGTCTGTGCAAATCGTCGATCTCTTGGGGCGCAGCATCATTTGCCATTTGGCTTTCAAAAATGATTCTAGCGACGCGTAGGAGTGCAAAAACGTTTTCGTTTGTTGGGAAGCAGGCTGGTGCTTCCATTCCAACTTGTTCTACGGAAAACGGCGGAGCGAAGTTCCGGAAAAAAGAATGGCAGCGCATCGGAGATGAGATCGATACCGCGATGATCTTTGCGGGGGCGAATTTTAAGCGTGCATCAGGCGCCGGTACGATCAAAGTTTCGAGAACTTCGCCCGCAGAATTCCGTATGAAGTTTTTGAATGAGCGATTTGTTCCGGCGCGGGGTTCGGCGACGTGGCAACAGTAAGAGCGACGCAATAACTGGCGGCATGATCGTCGGCATGACCGTGTATCCTTGGGACGACAGATGCTTAAAGCTATTCGGAATCAACATCGTAAAAATCTCGGAAGCGGACTACCGAGACCACCCGGACTTGTGTATGAAAATTGTCGTTGAGGCGCTGCTCTCGCTTCCGTCAGGATCTTATACGGTCGTTAACCATACTGAACCAGTGCCCTGCGTGATGGATATCCGCCTTGCCGATAAGGGCTGTGGATTACGATTGAGACCGTTTGACAGAGAAACGATCAACAGCATAAAGCAGTCAGCCTGCCTGCGCGTCCTGGTTGGGTGAAGAAATACGACGCCAACAAAGCCAACCTTGGTAGCACTTGGAATAGCCCAAGCACAGAGCGTGCGTGAAGTACTGGGAAATCATCGCTGACAATCTGAGCAAAGCCTGTTTCAGTTGGGGCTGCGTCTCAGCGATTGATTCCAACGGGCGAACAATCTGGATTGCTGACGCGCATCGGGATGACGGGAAACGTCTCGTCGTGCGCGCGCATGAGAGGCTGACGGCATTTCTCGAACTTGAATCGGCGATCTTGGGAGTGCGCAAGTGTGCGGGCCGCAGTTAGGCAAATACCGCCCGTTACGCGTCCGCGCACGAGCGACACTTGCCAAATAAAGAAGTTTTGTTCATTCTGTGAACAAGACTATGTTTTTCGACAATTTGCCGCTGGAAATTACATGCTCTAAATGTGACAAGCAGATCAAGGAGACTGTCAAATGGCTAAAGGCTGAAAGTCAGAAATGTCCCTTTTGCGGCACACTCATCGACACGACAGAGTTTCGACGTGGAATTGATGAGGCTACGAATCGTACTAATGAAATGCTTCGGAACCTTCAGGGGAGTCTGAGCAGCGTCAAGATAAACATTAAGCTGTAATCAGCATACTCAGCCGGGGCGCGCCAGTCGCATCACCTCAGCCTAAAAGGGGCCGGGAAGTCTAATTCTGTGTCTTAGTGATTATTTGGCGACCACTGGCTGATCATCCTCACTGATATCAACCTCCGGTGAGCAATCGGCGCCCACAAGGCTGTGGGGCTCGCCATTACCTATTCTGTTCGGACATCCGGCCAAAAAACGATTCAAGCGATTTTGCCTCGCTTCTTCCATCTCTTTAAACTGATTACATATTATCAGTGTATTCATGTCTTTACCTTTCTGGATTGAGTTAAAGCCATCTTGATGCATCGCGCTCACCGCTTATTGTCAGAGTCGACCCTAATCTTGTGCGTGTTGAAGCAGCGCAGCACGCGATACTCGCGAGAGTCGGCGACTCCTATCGGCTGAAAGCTCAAGCGCCGCGCACCAAGGAAACAGGTCCTTTCTAGAATTGTTCTACTGAAACGGCGGAACGAGGTTTCGAAACCCAGCTGAGCGGAACGTAGGAAACCCTTACGATCGTTAGAACAATTTACGATTCGGCACCGAACGCTTCAAAAAAGTGGGTCATCCTGTTAAATTCTAACCCGGTAGCAAAAAGGTATTTACTAACTGTTGGTGAGAATTTCCCGTTTTGGGCACAAGGCTTGCTGTCTCTACAAGCAACCACCAGAGAATGACACTATCTTGGGAATACCTCGGGCGCGCTATGCCTTTCCGCTTGCTTGGTGCCACCATAATTCTTGGCGCGATCACAGGATTCGTTGAACTCAGTAAGGGAGCATTCTTTAGAAGACTCGGAGGACAAATCGTGCAGGGAGTGCTCAGCATTGCCTGCTTCATGCTTGTAGGAGTTGCTTTCTGGCGCTTCGGCTGGAAAATCGGGCTGCTTGATCTTCTTCTTGTTATAATTGGCTCGAATGTAGGTGTCGCGTTGCACAGAGTTCGGTTGCCTGGACATTAGCTTTGCACCAGAGCTGTTTTGGGATTTTGACCCAGAAGACGCGCTTTCGCGCCTGTTCTTAATCGATTGTTTCGGACGCTTCACGCGCTTTTCAAGTCACGCGCATGGAGGTAGAATTGCGCCCGACGCTACCCCCACCTCGATCACGCCCCAATTTGCGGTCGGCAATGTGCCGCAACGGCCTCCGCCCATTGGCCTGTCTTCGTGCACGCTACACATCGTTGGGGTGGCGTTAAGGGACGTCGGATCAAAACTCCGGCTCGCCGGCCCGCCTGACCCTGACCCTGGGGCTATAGCAGTACCTCTGGGGACAACATTCGATAGTAATCTGACCGGCTGATACAGGGGCCGTTTCCCTGAATCTTAAATGTGACCAACCGTGGTTCGGGCAAATCTTTTAGCAGCGCTCATTTCACCTATGAAAAAACAAATAGCGGGCAACGGGAATCGAACCCGCATGGCCAGCTTGGAAGGCTGGAACTTTACCATTAAGCTATGCCCGCGTGTTGTCGGGAGTGAACTCCAACAGTTTTCGCGAGTAAATAGTGACTGGTGAGGGTGAATAGTCAACGCGATTGCCCCACGTGTGGTGCGCCCGCCGGTTGGGCACCACGTTATTTTTCGAACGCGACGGCAACCAGGGTGGCATTGTGGCCACCGAAACCGAATGAGTTATTTAAAGCGACGCGCACTTTCTTTTCGCGCGCGACGTTGGGCGTGTAATCCAAGTCGCATTCTTCTCCCGGATTTTCCAGATTGATCGTCGGTGGAATGACGGAATCGCGGATAGCGAGCGCGCAGGCTGCCATTTCGATGCCGCCGGCGCCGCCTAACAAGTGGCCGGTCATCGATTTGGTAGAACTGATCGCGACCTTGTAGGCCTGGTCTCCAAACACGTGTTTGATCGCGCGTGTCTCGCAAATGTCGCCGATATCGGTCGAGGTAGCATGCGCGTTGATATAGTCGACTTGATCAGGTGATAGCCGCGCATGATCCAGCGCCAGTTCCATGGCGCGCGCCGCGCCTTCGCCACCTGGCAGTGGGGCTGTCATGTGATAAGCATCAGCGGAAACGCCGTATCCTGTGAGTTCACAGTAAATCTTCGCTCCACGCGCTTTGGCGTGTTCCAATTCCTCCACCACAACGACTCCGGCGCCTTCGCTGACAACGAAACCATCTCGGTCACGATCAAATGGGCGCGAGGCGCGTTCAGGTTCATCATTGCGCCTGCTCAACGCCCTCATGGCAGAAAATCCAGCGAGACCAATCTCAACGACGGACGCCTCTGAGCCGCCGGCGAGGAAAATGTCGGCATCGCCAAATTTAATAATTCGCCAGGATTCGCCGATCGCGTTGTTTGATGTCGCGCAGGCGGTAACGATACACATGTTAGGCCCGTGCAGGTCGAACTCCATCGAGATGAGGCCGCTCGCCATGTTGCTGAGCAGCATTGGAATCGTGAACGGCGAAGTCCGGGAGGGTCCCTTGGTCAAAAGGATTGTTAATTGATCCTGAAGTGTTTTCAGTCCGCCGATTCCGCTGCTGACGAGGACACCGAAACGATCTCGCTGTTTCAGGTTCGCCAAATCAATCCCGCTGTCCACGAGAGCCATTTTTGCCGCTGCCATCGCAAGCTGCGAAAATCGATCGGTGCGGCGAACATCCTTCGGATTTTTGAAGAATAGCTTCGGATCGAAGCCGCGGACTTGGCCGCCGATTTTGCAATCGTACGCCGTCGTATCAAATGCATCGATTGTGTGAATGCCGCTGACGCCGTTCTTGAGATTGGACCAGAACGTTTCTATATCGTTCCCGACCGGCGTGAGGACGCCCATGCCAGTGATAACAACTCTGCGATCGGTCATGGCGGTGAATTGCTAAAGCGTGAAGCGTTGAAACGTTAAAACGTCAGCTCGTTCCCATCCCAACGCTTTGAACTGTTTGAAAAAGCTTTCCTTCCGTCTTGATAGAAGGCGCGATGATAATCTCCGTCTGCTGAAATTCGGCAATATTTCGAGCGCCAACGTTGCCCATGCAGGTAGTAATTGCACCAACCAAATTTTGGCTGCCATCGTCAACTTCTGCCGGGCCAAACAGGATTTGTTCCAGCGAGCCGGTGGCGCCCACCTTGATGCGGGTGCCTCGCGGTAGATTGGCGTGTGGCGTGGCCATTCCCCAATGGTATCCACAGCCGGGCGCTTCGTATGCCTTGGCGAAGGCACTTCCCACCATGACAGCGTCCGCACCGCAGGCGAGTGCCTTGCAAACATCGCCACCTCTGCTCATTCCGCCATCAGTGATGATTGGCACATAGCGCGATGTTTTTTTGAAGTAAGCGTCGCGCGCCGCCGCGCAATCGACGGTCGCAGTGACCTGCGGAACACCAAGTCCGAGCACACCGCGTGAAGTGCAGGCCGCTCCCGGCCCGACACCGACTAAAACCGCAGCCGGACCACACTCCATAATCTCGAAGGTTACATCAAAACCAACAGTGTTTCCGACAATCACAGGAATGCGCATCTCGCGGCAAAACTTCTCAAGATCGAGCGACTTGTACTCCGACGATATGTGTCGCACCGTTGAAACCGTGCTTTGCACGACGAAAACATCCGCGCCGGCTTCTTGCGCGATCTTGCCAAATTCGGCCGCGCGCTGAGGAATGGAACTAACCGCGGCTAATACGCCGCCGTCTTTGATCTGACGCACACGCGCCGCGATTAGATCTTCCTGGACGGGTTCCTGGTAAATTCGTTGCAGCAGTGCAGTGATTTCGGATTTATCGGCCTCGACAATTTTTTGCAGTACTTCCTGCGGATTTTTGTACCGCGTTTGCACTCCCTCGAGATTCAAAACGGCCAGCCCGCCCAATTTGTTCATGGCGACGGCGAAGCGGACATCGACCACGCCGTCCATGGCACTGGCGAGGATGGGAATTTTCATTTCGAGCGGCTTCGCTTCTCTGCTCGGTAAACGAAAGGTGATATCGACTTCGTTTGGATTGATCGTCACGCGCCCGGGTACCAGCGCGATTTCGTCAAATCCGTAGGTCACTCGTGCTTTGCGATTCCGGCCTATCCACATTCCCATATTAAATTGGCTCCATTCTAAATCGTTCGTTTAAACTTCCACAGCGCGGGCAGCGAGGAAGCAGGGCGTCCGTTCGATCTTCAAATTCGAACGCGCAAATCACACAGCGCAGCCGATACTGCAGAGCTCGTCGCTCCCGCCGCCGGCGATTCCATTCTCCCACTATCCAGAGGAGAAAAACCGCCGCAAGAAAAAGCAGCAAATAAATCGTGACCAGGGCAGCAAGACTAACTCGAATCACGGCGTAGCTTTGCCTGGCTGTCTTGCCTGTGGGCGCGCAATGTCGCTGCCCCACTCAATTGTTGCAATCCCCCAGGTTAAGGACGCGTCAGGCTTCCCGCCAGCCAGGTCGCTTCGAGAGAAACGGCAACGCGTGAGATAGAGCCGGGCCTGTTCGTCCAGCTCCGGATCACCCGAGGAATTCATAGGAAAACAATATCTGATTTCTCCAATTCTGCTGACAGCCACCCGAAAACGAATTGCTTCAGGCGTTTCTCCGTTCGAAGCGACGAACTTCAGCGCCGGCAATATCGCAGGCCCAAAAGCATCGAGCTCGTTTGAAAACGAAACAGACGTTGGGATCGGCCTGCCAGTAGAAGCGCTCTTCTGGCGCACAAACGGTACCGCCGCCGGGGGCTGAGAGTCCGGGCCGCGCGAATCGATTTCGAAGGGCGGAAGTTCCTTAAGAGTTGGTTCCATCGCATGATAGGAAGGCACGTGCTCAACCTTCGGCAAAGCGCGCAGCCTTGCTTCCGGCGGACGTTGAGTTGTAAAAGCAACCGCAGGATCTTCCGCGTCGATCCAGCGAAGCAGCGTGCGGCCCTCTTCAGACGCAGGAGTTATCAAAGCCACGCGGGCAGGAGGTGGCAGAAGCGTCACCGTAGGTGGATAAACCACTTGAAAAATGTAAAAGCAGACGGCATGCGCGAATAAGGAAAGCGCCAGAAAGCCCAGGAAGGCCGCTCGTCGACGCCGAGGTGAATCCCAACTAAAGACCAGCGGTTCTGTCGCAAGCTCAAGACTAAGATTATTCATCGCGGCGAAGCAGCGGCAAGTGCCACCGATGTGATGCCGTGTTCAAGAGCAGCATTTGTTACGTCGGCGACTGTTTCGTAAGAAGTGGAGCGGTCCGCCTTGATGATGATTGATTGACCCTCGCGCTTGGCCGCATCCAGCAGGGGCCCCAGTTGCTCCATGGTGACCCGCTGGTCGCGGAAGTAGATGGCTGGAACTGCGCCGCCGGTAATGCTGATGATTTGCTGGTTAGTTTGCGGGCCAAGGGTAAAACGAGAGAACGGCATCGAAACGGAAATCCCCTGTTGCAAGATAAAATTGGAACTCAGCAACAGAAAAAAAACCAAAAGAAAAGCGACGTTCACCAGCGCCACGAGCACAAGCCAGCCGAAGTTGTAACTAATTGTGCGCTCGAGTTTCATGACGATGATAAACCGTTAAAAAGTTAAAAGAGTTAAAAGGTTACAACGTTTAGCGCGTTGCGCTCTTTCCGAACCATTAAACTGGCTTTGTAACGCTTTTAACTTTTCCTATGCTGATTACAAATCCGGGCGTGCTTCGAGCTCGCGTGCAGTCTCATTCGGTTGTTGAAAGCTGATGATCCCACTGATCGGACGGCTCTCAGTCAACATGTGCACAATTTCGATCCCTGCCCGCTCCATGTCATGGAGCGTGTTATTCACGCGGGAAGAAAGGTAACTGTACGCGACGAAAGTGGGAGTAGCTACAACCAGGCCCGCTGCAGTCGTTAGCAAGCTTTTGTATACGCCACCGGAAAGCTCAGTCACCGTGGCGTAGCCGCCGCTTGAAGCGATCGTGGCAAATGCATCGATCATCCCTGCAACCGTCCCCAGCAACCCAAGCAACGGCGCCAGGAAAGCTATCGTAGCAAGCACCGGGAGAAACCGTTCCAGTTTCGGCACTTCGAGTTGGGCGGCTTCTTGCACGATGTCGCGCAATTCTGCACGAGGTGCATCGTGCCGAATGATTGCGGCATGAATCACGCGGGCTACCGGTCCTGGAGTCCCGGCTGATTCATGGAGCGCCTCTGCGAAATTGCGTCGTCGAATCAGATTCGATAGCCCCTTCAGGAATTCGCCTACGTGAATTGTGGCCCGGTGAAAATAGAAGAGGCGCTCAGCAAAGACTGCGATCGCGATAATGCTACACACCAGAATTGGCCACATTAAGAGGCCACCCTTTTGGATGTAATCAATCACGCCGATTTTGTAGTCTTCTTTACGGGCTGTGGCAAGCCAACAGCGGCACTTCTATACGACTGGTTGCTCAATGTAATAGCTAACATCTTGCGTTTTTCCAGATGGCTTCTCTTACCGGGAGCTTTTCCCTCGAGCTTTCGGAGTAGAAGATGGGCGGGCTTTGGCGGCGCTCTTGCCACCTACCAATTTGCCGGATGTGTCGAACACAGAATACCCGGTCTGCTTGCCTGCCGCGTCGTAACTGTAAACGATCTTATGCAATAGCGTGCCGTCTTCGGCGCTTTGAGTCTCTTCCAAGAGATGTCCGGCATCGTTGTATTTGTAACGGCTCTTGAAACGAACGCGGCCATCGGGTCCGGAAATTTCGCCGCTGGAAAAGCGGCCCGCATCATCCAATTCGTAACGAATCGTCTCCCGGAGTTTACCATCCGGGTCGGTGGTCGTGGCCACCGCCTTGTGCTGCGCGTTGTCGAACTTGTAAACTGTGCGTGAACCGTCCGAGTGCATTGACATGGTGACCCGCACAGCGTCATTCCCCGTTTGTTCTGGAGATTGACTCAATCCAATTTCGCTCGCACAGACGACAAGGACACAAGCCATTGCCAGCCCTGCTTGAAAAACTTTCATGATCCGAGGAGCTTACGATTGAGGTGAGTAGGCGCAAACGGGGCTGAAGTTTTTTATTGACCGCGCGATCGGAAGGTGGTTAAAAGTGGGGTCAAGTGGAGGAAAATGGATGAATTCTCCACTCGAGACATGGATAACGATTCTCCACCCGAACGTTTTTATGCCGGCGAATTCCGGCATTCCATCGACGAGAAAAATCGAATCACGATTCCTTCTCGTTGGCGAAGGGACGAGGCAGAAGAATTCATCCTTTTACCGGAGGCGACGCATCAATTTCTCCTCGTCATGTCGCCGAAGGAGTTCGCCCGAATGAGCTCTACAGCAGAAACAAATCAGGGCGTTTCTGCGCGGGATCGCCGGATTTTCTTGCGTCATCTGCATTCGCGCGCACAGCACGCGAGCGCGGACCGGCAAGGGCGCCTTGTTTTGCCCGAAGAGCTTTGCCGGAAGATCGGACTGAAGGATGAAGTTGCTTTGGTCGGTAACCGAGGGCGCTTTGAGATTTGGAATCTGCAGCGCTGGAAACGAGCGCATGAGGAGGAAACGTCTACTTACCAGCACGTGGCAAACGTCATTGGCTTATAATCAGATGCTTGGTCAAAACGTTATCAACACATTTTGGTTTGAGCGGCCTTTGTGGGTGGCCGTTGATCCGTTTACTGCCGAAGAGGAGGCACCCGAAGTGGAGGAATTCATATATCACCGTCCCGTGCTTGAGAGCGAAGTACTGGAATTACTCGAACCGAAACCGGATTCGCTGATTGTAGATGCAACCTGTGGAGGCGGTGGCCACACTGAAGCGTTTTTGGAGAGTGGGGCCAATGTTCTGGCGTTGGACCGTGATCCTGACGCGATCCAACACGTCAGTGAGCAGCTGGCGCGCTTCGGCAAACGGCTTGCGGTGCGACAGGCGAATTTCCGCTGCGCAATCAGCGTTCTCGATGAGCTTGGAATTCGTACGATCGGCGGCGCGCTTCTCGATATTGGTGTCTCTTCCCGGCAACTCGAAAATTCGGAGCGCGGGTTCAGCTTCATTCGCAATGGTCCCCTCGACATGCGCATGGATCCTCGCGCGCAGCTGACTGCCGCTGCGATCGTAAACGAGTACAGCGAGGAACAACTGACGCGGTTGTTTCGCGAGTTGGGAGAGGAGCCGGCAGCGCGCCGCATCGCGAGCCTGATTGTAAAAATGCGAAAGAGTGCATCGTTTCGCGAAACTCTGCCGCTGGCGCGAGCGATTGAGAAGCTTGTCGGCCGTCACGGCCGTCATCATCCGGCCACCCAGGTCTTTCAAGCGCTGCGCATGGAAGTGAACGATGAACTAGGCGCACTCGAAGAGGGCCTGCGAGCCCTGACTGCACGGCTTGCGCGCGGCGGGCGCATCGCGGTGATCACTTTTCATTCACTGGAGGACCGGATCGTGAAGAATTTCTTTCGTCATCATAGTCGCGAATGGTTGGACAAGCCGGAGTGGCCCGCGCCGCAACGCAACCCCGATTACGATCTTAAACTGATCACGCCAAAACCAGTTGAGCCGACCGAAGAGGAACGGCGCATGAACCCCAGGTCACGCAGCGCAAAATTGCGCGTGGCCGAAAAAACTTAAATGAACCGCTCACGTCGAAGAAATTGCAATACGGTAAACGCGGCATCGCTGGCGCGCTGGATTGTGGTGACGGCGTTTCTGGCGATGGCGGGGCTGAGTTACGTTTATTTGACCCTGCAACTCTATCATCTGGGCGAGCGCAGGAAGGCAGTCGAGAACGAGCTCGCTACTCTTCGCACCCAGAACGACGTAGCCAGCGCACAAACCGCGGCTTTGACCTCGCGCTCTGCGTTGCAGCGCCGCTTGAAAGAAGGCTACTTGAAAATGGTGCCGATTTCGGAAGCCAACATTGTGCGGCTCACCATGCCTGCCCGCTCAGCGGACGACGACGCGATCCAACCCGTAGCCAATCCTTCCAGCACAAAATGAATGTAAACAGCCGAACCCGTTGCGTGCTGGTGTGCGCTGCTTTCATCGGGCTGTTCAGCATTTTTTCATTCCGTTTAATCTACCTGCAGGCAATCAAGCATGACGAATACGCCGGTCTTGCCGCTGAAAAGCACGTTTATAAGCAAATCATCCACGCGGAACGCGGCACGATCCTCGATGCGAATAACGAAGTCCTCGCGCATAACATTCCTGTTCAAACAGTAGTGGCCGACGCCACGCATCTTAACAACAGGGAAGAGATCGTCGATCTCGTGAGCAAAGAACTCGGGCTCCCGCCGGCGCAGGTCGCGGAAAAGTTAAGCAGCGAGCGCCGGTATATCATCATTAAGCGTGAAGTGCCCCAGGCGCAGGCAGCGGCGCTACGGGAAAAACTACGTGCCGCTAATCTCCGTGGAATCTATCTCGAGCACGACGCCACTCGGATTTACCCGAATGGCTCGATGCTTTGCCATGTCATTGGATTCACCGACTTCGACCATCGTGGTATCCAGGGAGTGGAAGCGTCGATGGAGGAATATCTTCATGGGCAGGACGGTTTTCGCTTCATCGAACACAATCGCGCCGGACAGGAGATCGTCCCTTATCGCGGACAGGAGCGCCCGGAGCGCGACGGCTATCAGGTCCATCTGACTGTCGATCTAAGTCTGCAGAACATTGTCGAGAACGAGATCGACGCCGCTATGGAGGAATATTCTCCTCAAAAAGCCACGATTATTCTGATGCGGCCGCAGACGGGCGAAATCCTGGCAATGGCCAATCGGCCTGATTTTGACTTAAACCTCCGCTCCGATGCGAAGCCGGAAGAAATGAAAAACCGAGCCATCATCGACATGATGGAGCCGGGCTCAACTTTCAAGATCGTAGCCGCCGCCGCTGCTCTCAACGAACGCAAGCTCCGCCCCGATTCGACGATCTTTTGCGAGAACGGTCTCTGGAATTTCGGCGGCGCGGCCTTGCACGATCATCGCGCGTTTTCGTATCTGAGCGTGCGCGACATTCTTGTTAAATCGAGCAATATCGGCGCCGCCAAGCTCGCATTGAGCGTGGGCGACCAAAGGTTCTACGAATACATACGTCGATTCGGTTTTGGCGAGCGGACCGGAATTGAGCTGCCGGGTGAAATTAATGGACTCATTCGGCCGCCCAAAGCGTGGAGTAAAATCTCCATCACGCGTATTCCGATGGGCCACGAGGTCGGAGTCACGCCGCTGCAAATGACAGTGGCGATGGCGGTGATTGCTAATGGCGGCAAATTAGTCACGCCACGGATCATTAAGTCGATTAACACACCGGAAGGAAAAACCATCAGCTCACTTTCCCCTGTAATGCTGCGTCAGGTAATTTCTCCGGAAACTGCCCGGGAAATCGGTGATGCGCTGCGCGGTGTAGTGAGCGATCGCGGCACTGCTGCCGCCGCTGCCGTTCCTGGTTTTACGATTGCGGGCAAGACCGGAACCGCGCAAAAGGTTGATCCGAGGGGCGGATACGAGCAGGGGAAGTACGTTGTTTCTTTCGCTGGCTATCTACCGGCGGACCATCCTGAGTTTGTTGGCCTGGTCGTGCTCGATGATGCCCACACAAGCAAACCGGAGCTAAACTACGGTGGGCTCATTGCAGGACCAATTTTTTCCCGACTGGCGGAGAAGGCGGCCCGCTATCTAGATCTTGAGCCGCATGAGGAGATTCGCAAAGCGATTCCCGTAGAGCGAGTCGAAAAAACAACGCCGGCAGAGCGAATTCGCAAGCCTAGGCCGGCGGAACGAATCGCCTTAACCAATGCCTCGCACCATTGAACACGTCGCCATGGTTCGCGGCTGCGAATCAGTCCCGTTGCGGACATGTTAAAGCCTCATGCAGCTCAAGACTCTCCTTTCCGCGACTGCAGTTCGCCAGGTCATCGGGACACTTGATCGCACGGTGGAAAACATCGCGTATGACTCGCGGCGTGTGCAAAGGAATGGCATGTTCGTGGCGTTGCGGGGTGAGAAATCCGATGGCCACGAATTCATCGGTCAGGCAATCGAAAAAGGCGCATCGGTAATTGTCGCCGAACGCGAGGAGCAGAATCCGCGCGCAACTTGTCTCGTTGTCGAGAACACGCGGACCGCGCTCGCTGATTTTGCAGAAACCTTTTATGGCCACCCGGGGCGCAAATTAAAACTGGCCGCGGTCACGGGTACGAATGGCAAAACCACTACTACGTTTCTCATCAAACACATTTGCGAAAATGCCGGCTTGCGTTGCGGACTAATCGGAACGGTGCGTTACGAAATAGGTGAGCGGGTTTTGCCTGCCATTCGTACGACGCCAGAATCACTCGATTTACAGGAACTATTGGCGCAGATCGTCAACGCGGGCTGTCAGGCAGCGGTGATGGAAGTTTCTTCGCATGCGCTCGCGCAGGATCGTACCCGTGGACTCGAATGGAACGTCGCGATCTTTACAAATCTTACGCAGGACCATCTCGATTTTCACGGGACCATGAAAAGCTATTTCGAATCCAAGATGAAGCTCTTCACGGGACTTGGGAGTCAGAAAAAAAAGCGCAAACCCGTCGCAATTGTCAATATTGATGATCGTTACGGCGAACAACTGCTCAACAAAATCGACAAACGAATCCCGGTTGTCACCTACGGAATGGGGATGCGCGCGGAGTTCCGAGCTTCAAATTATCGCGTTGAGTCCAGCGGCACTTCCTACCAGCTGGACGCTCGCGGCAAAAGTTACCTGGTCCGCGTACCGTTGATTGGTCGGTTTAATGTTACAAACTCCGTAGCGGCGCTGGCTGCCGCCAATGCTCTGGGGATTAATCTGCGTGACGCAGTGTTTAGTCTTGGCAAGTCGCCGCAAGTACCGGGACGCCTGGAATTGGTTCCAGCGAAGCGACAATTTCAAGTTTTCGTAGACTACGCGCATACCCCCGACGCCTTGGGGAATGTGCTCAAGACCCTGCGCGAACTGGAGCCGCATCGGTTGATTGCGGTTTTCGGTTGTGGTGGCAATCGCGACCGGCAGAAACGTCCGTTGATGGCCGAAATAGTGGATCGCCATGCTGATTACGCCATCATTACCTCGGATAATCCGCGCAAAGAGAATCCGGACACGATCGTCGCCGAGATCGAAAAAGGATTCCGATCGACTCACTATGAAAAAGTTGTCGATCGGACTCGGGCCATTAATCGTGCCATTGAACTGGCACGGCCGCACGACATTGTTTTGATTGCGGGCAAGGGGCACGAAAATTACCAGGAGTTCGCGGATCACACCGTCCCGTTCGACGATATTCAAGTCGCGCGACGTGCGATAGAAGATCATCCAGTGGAGTTTTCGTCATGATGCTTTTGTTTGGAAGTTCGCCGGCACGCGATGCGCGCTCTCCAGTTTTCGCGTTATGAATCCGCTTTCGCTCTCTCAGATTGCGCAATTAGCCGGAGGTTCGCTCCCGTCCGGAACCGGAACTGTTGTAATCGATAAAGTCAGCACCGATTCGCGTACGATTAAGCGCGGCGAACTATTCGTGGCATTGCGCGGCGAGAATTTCGATGGGCACAATTTTATAGAAGCTACCGCAATAGCTGGCGCAGCAGCGGCAATGGTTGATTCCAATTGGAAAGAAAACGTGCCGGAAAATTTCGCGCTCATTCGCGCAAAAGACACACTGCAGGCGTACCAGCAGCTCGCCGCTAATTACCGTAAGTCACTGACGCTGCGTGTAGTCGCAATCACCGGAAGCAACGGCAAAACCGGCACGAAAGACTTCGCCGCGGCGGTCCTTGCCCGCCGGTTTCGAGTGACGAAAACACAGGGGAACTTCAATAATCATGTGGGCTTGCCTCAAACAATTCTGGAAGCCACGTCGGGTGATGAAGTCGCAGTTTGGGAAATCGGAATGAATCACCCCGGCGAGGTTGCGGCGCTTGCGAGAATAGCAGCACCGGACGTTGGCATCATCACAAACATTGGTGTCGCTCATATCGAGTTTATGGGATCGCGCGAAAGAATCGCGGAGGAGAAAGGCGCGCTGGCAGAGGCCGTTGGCGCCGAGGGGACGGTCATCTTGAACGCTGATGATCCTTTTACAAAGGGAATCGCGACTCGCGCGCGCGGCAAAGTGATTTTAGCCGGCACGGCTGCCGGCACGATTCGCGCCAGTGAGATCAATCAGAGCGGAAGCGGAACAGATTTTACAATTCTCGAGGGTGCACATCGCTGCCGCGCCCAATTACCTGTGCCTGGGTTGCATATGGTGCAGAACGCGCTGCTGGCCGTTGCGGCGGGTCGTGTCTTCGGTCTTTCCCTGGAAGAATGCGCCGCCGGCCTGGTGACCGCGCCGCTCACGAAAGCCCGGTTGCAAGTCAAGGAAATCCACGGTGTGCAATTTCTCGACGACAGCTACAACGCAAACCCCGATTCCATGAAGGCGGCATTGCGAACATTAGTCGAACTGGACGCGGACGGGCTGCGG
This sequence comes from uncultured Verrucomicrobiae bacterium, assembly GCA_963840135.1. Classification (GTDB taxonomy): domain Bacteria; phylum Verrucomicrobiota; class Verrucomicrobiia; order Chthoniobacterales; family UBA10450; genus Udaeobacter. Next base: position 70,176 of record CAWIXX010000002.1, read on the forward strand.
ATCGCTGTGTTGGGCGAGATGCGTGAATTGGGCGACGAATCGGAGCGCGGACACCGCGAAGTAGGCGAAACCGCTGCTGTGTTAAAGATTGATCATCTGATTGCCATTGGAAATGTGGCCGCGACCATCGCAGAAGCGGCAAAACAGGCCGGGCTGGAGAACAGTTCTACCGTGGCCTCAACTGCTGAGGCCGCTGAATTGTTGGCAGAGCTCGCCGCGCCTGGCGACCTGGTGCTCATCAAGGGCAGTCGCGTGGCGCGTACCGAGCAAGTGATTGAAGCGTTCCGTAATCCACAATCCACAACCGCCAAATCGCCATGATGTACTTCCTTCATCACCTGAGCGACCGGTTCATCGGGTTCAACGTTTTCCTTTATGTCACGTTCCGAGCCATTGCCGCGGCGGTGACGGCGTTCCTGCTCACCTTGATCTTTGGGAATTTCATTATCCGAATACTGATTGCACTAAAATTGGGGCAACCAATTCGGGGAGCGGCGGAAGTTCATCGCCTGGCTGAACTACACGGTGGTAAACAAGGAACGCCCACCATGGGTGGCGTGCTGGTTATTGGCTCCGTTTTTGTGTCCAGCCTTCTCTGGGCGCGTCTCGATAATCGTTTCGTTTGGCTGGTCTTGTTTTGCATGATTTACCTCGGTGCTCTCGGTTTCGCTGATGATTATCTCAAGGTGACGAAGAAGAAGTCCGATGGCATCAGCGGCCGGATCAAACTGGTTTTTCAGATTGCTCTTGCCTTAATTGTCACGGCCGTTTTTCTCAGCAGTCCGCTGCTGGAAGTGCAGGCCCGTGCTCTCTATGTGCCGTTCGTCAAATCACCAGTCATTGCGAACATGGGCTGGTTTACCTTCGTATTTTTTCTCCTCGTCATTGTTGGTTCCTCGAATGCCGTCAATCTCACCGACGGGCTCGATGGTCTGGCCATTGGTTGCACAGTCACCGTGGCATTTGCATATGCGCTACTTTCTTATGCAGCTGGAAATTTCCGGATCGCCGAATATTTACAGGTCCCGTTTTATCCATTTGCCGGGGAACTGACTGTCGTCTGTTCCGCACTGATCGGCGCGGGTCTGGGTTTCCTTTGGTTTAATTGCTTTCCAGCGAAAGTTTTCATGGGCGATACCGGATCGCTGTCTATCGGCGGGATGATTGGCGTCGTGGCGATCTGTTGCAAACAGGAGCTGCTCCTGGTGGTCGTGGGCGGCGTCTTCGTGATCGAAGCCGTCTCTGTGATTTTGCAGGTGATGAGTTTCAAACTGACGGGCAAACGGATTTTTGTCATGTCTCCGCTTCATCATCACTTCGAATTGACGGGCTGGAAGGAAAACACGGTCATCGTTCGGTTTTGGATTCTCTCGATCATCTTTGCGTTGCTTGGTCTTGCAACACTGAAACTGAGGTAAAGAAGGTGCACTACAAGAATCAGAATATCGCCGTTCTTGGAGCAGGGCTGAGTGGGAGCGCCGCCGCGTTGCTGCTCAGGTCGGAGGGCGCGCAGGTTGCAGTGCTCGATAGTGCCGAGGAGAAGAACTTACTTAAATCAACGATCGATAATCTTCGGGCGCAGGATGTCCGCGTAATCTGCGGCGCGGCTGCGGATGATGACTCGTCTACTTATCAAATGGCGGTCTTAAGTCCGGGCATCGACCCGGCTTCCCGACTGGTGCGCAATTTCTCTTCGCGCGGAATCGACATCATCGGCGAGCTCGAACTGGGTTGGCGCTTTTGCGAAATTCCTGTGATCGCAGTCACCGGCACGAACGGCAAAACGACAACGACCGAATTGCTCGCTCAGATGTTGAATGCTTGCGGCCAGCGAACGATCGCCTGCGGAAATATTGGGAAACCGCTTTCCGAAGTAGCACGCGAGAAACAGCCATACGACGTGCTCACGGTCGAGGTGAGTTCGTTCCAACTGGAAACGATTCGCACCTTTCATCCGTGCATCAGCCTGTGGCTTAACTTCGCGCCGGACCATCTCGATCGTTATCGCTCGGTATCGGAATATCGCGCAGCCAAGCTGCGCATCTTTGAAAATCAAACGGACGCCGATGTGGCTGTGGTGAATGCCATCGAAAAAATACCGAATATCCATGCCCGCACAATCACCTTTAGCGCTTATGCCAACGGTGGAGACTTCCGAGTCTCAGAGGGAGCGATTCTTTACCGCGACGAATCAGTGTTGCGATTGGCGGATACGAAGCTGCGCGGCTTGCATAACATCGAGAATTTGATGGCGACGCTTGCCGTCGGCATGGCGCGCGGATTGTCCTTCCGGGAGATGGTGCTACCGCTCTCCGTTTATGAACCGCGGCCGCATCGCTGCGAATTCGTGCGCGAAGTCAACGGCGTTGCCTATGTGAACGATTCCAAGGCGACCAACCTCGACGCAATGGACAAAGCGTTGCGTGCGCAAAGCAAACCTGTCGTCCTGATCGCCGGTGGCAAGGACAAGGGGTTTAGCTTCGATCCGCTTCGATCGCTCGTGAAGGAGAAGGTCACATCGACGATCTTGATCGGCGAAATGGCCCAGAGCATCAGCCGCTCCTGGGATGGTGCGGTCAAAGTCGAAATCGCAACGTCGCTCACCGACGCGGTCGAGCGAGCACATGCCAGCGCTAAACCCGGGGAAATCGTTCTTTTTTCCCCGGGCACGTCGTCCTTCGACATGTTCAAAAGCTACGTCGATCGAGGCGATCAATTTCGCGCGCTCGTGCAAGCTCTGCCTCAAATCGACCGATGAAAATCCCGCGCCTCCTTAGACATAACAAACTGTGGGCGGCGACTGCTCGTCGCTCCTCGGCGGCGTCTGCCGGAATGGACTTTGAAGAAATGCCGGAGCCGAACATGAAATTATCGCGAGCGCTGCTGATTGTTTTGCTTCTGCACGTAGTCGCCGTCTCGGGAATTATCGCATTCAACGCGATCAAAACCCGGGAGAGTTCGTTTGTTCCGGCATCTTCGACAACCACGGAACCCAAACCGTCCGCGACCGTGGACGCCACAATTCACACTGATGGCGCCAAACCCCAAACTGCAGCGGCGCAAAAAGAGGACGCGTCCCGCGACGATCCGAAACCTTCACATTCGCCTTCGAAATTATCTTCAAAAGACGACCACGCGAACGCGCCCTCCGTCGCCAATCGGCCTTTGCACAAGCCTGCGGCGAGTCGGGAGGCTACGGCAGGCGAGCCCGTGTCTTCTGGAAAAACATACGTCGTGAAAAAGGGCGATAATCCGGTGACGATCGCAAAAAAACTAAAGGTTCCTTACGACGATTTGATGGCCCTCAATCAGATCGAGGATCCGCGCAAATTACGGATTGGCCAAAAGCTGTTAATTCCCAAGACAACAAAGCCAAAAGCGACGAACGGAAAAGCAACGAACCCCAAAGAGAAGAAAAATGAAGTGCGCCACACCAAGCAACAAGCGCGCTCCACATAACCATGCATCGTAAGAGCGCCTATATCCTTTTTCTCGCTGTGCTGGGACTTCTCGTTATCGGGATTGTCATGCTCTTTAGCACGAGCGCGTTTGCGCGCGACAGTCATGGAGACGTTTATTTTTTCATCAAACGGCAGGCGATTTGGTTCGGGATTGGGCTTGCAGTCTGCATCCTTGCCGCGGTGATTGATTATCACTTTTGGCAGCGCACATGGTGGCTGTGGTTCGCGCTGGCGCTTGTGGCATTGTCGCTCTGCTATCTTCCGCACATCGGGATGCGCCTTAACGGATCGCGCCGCTGGATCGGCCTCGGCTCGCTAACTTTTCAGCCCTCGGAACTGGCGAAACTGGCGGCAATCCTTTTCCTCGCTGCCTGGTTTGCTCGACGCGAAGAAGCAGGGAGGAATGTTCTCTACGGACTTATTCTGCCACTGGCAGTCATTAGCATCCCGGCGGGACTTGTTCTGGCAGAAGTCGATCTGGGAACGACTGCTCTGCTGGGAACAACCGCGTTCGTCGTCATGTTTGTTGCAGGAGCGAATCCATTATGGCTCGGAATGATATCCTTCGCCGGCCTGGGCACGCTTTTGGTCGTTGCCAGCCGAATCTCCGAACGCATGGGACGTCTCGCTGCTTTTCTTCATCCGCAGAACTACAAAGAAGACGCTGGCTTGCAGCAAATGCAGGCATTGATCGCCTGGGGCAGCGGCGGAATGGAAGGACTCGGCCTGGGCAATGGTCGCCAAAAAATGCTCTATCTACCGTACGCGCACACGGATTTTATTTTTCCAATTATTGGCGAAGAGCTCGGTCTGCGGTTCAGTCTGCTAGTGATCCTTTTGTTTCTGGTCATCATTGTTTGCGGCATCATGATCGCGCTGCACGCCAAGGATCGGTTCGGTCTGCTCCTCGGCTGTGGTGTTGTTTCGCTGCTAGCTCTGCAAGCCGCAGTCAACATCGGTGTGACCACGTCGCTCCTGCCCAACAAAGGACTGCCGCTGCCGTTCATCAGTTATGGTGGTTCGAACCTGGTCGCGTGCATGTTCGGCATCGGTTTATTACTGAATATTTATCGCCAGGGCATTCTTGGGCCGCCGCCCAAGAAACCCGTGGCCATGCGGGCCCGAGTAACGCCGCGTATTTAGGCCGATGAATTTTATAGATTGTATAAGTCGTATGAGTCAGAGGAAGGATCAGATCTTATGAATGCAGTGATCGCATGCGGAGGAACTGGCGGACATCTTTTTCCCGGAATCGCCGTGGCAGAAGTGCTGCGCGACCGCGGCCACGAAGTAATGTTGTTAGTTTCTGAGAAAGATATTGACGCTCTGGCGCTGTCCGGTCGCGGAAATTTTCGAGTGGAAAAATTGCCCACCGTGGGACTGCCATCGCCATTTTCTCCGGCGTTTTTTGGTTTCCTTCGCCGTTTTTACGAAAGTCTGGCGCTTTGCCGATCCATCTATAGGACATTCAAACCTCAGGTCGTGCTGGGGATGGGCGGGTTCACTTCCACCGCGCCGGTATTGGCGGGCCGGATACGTGGCATTCCCACTTTTATTCACGAATCAAACGCCGTCCCCGGAAAAGCGAACCGTTTGACAGCGCGGATAGTGCGCACGGTCATGCTGGGTTTTAAAGAATGCGCGCCCTTTTTTCCAAAAACCAACACTGAGGTTACAGGCACTCCAGTCAGGACCGAGTTGATCCGTTTGGATCAACTGGTGGCTCGTCAAAAACTCGGGCTCCGCGAGGACGTCCTGACGCTGCTTGTCATGGGAGGCAGCCAGGGGGCGAGCGGAATTAATCAGGCAATGATTAAAGCGCTGCCTTTTTTGCGGAACGCTCCGCTGCAAGTAATTCACCTTTCCGGCGCGCGCGATGAACGTTTGGTTGCAGACAATTATCGCCGCGAAAATATTCCAGCCCACGTCGCTGCCTTTCATCATCGAATGGAAGAAGCTTATAGCGCAGCCGATCTCGTTGTCGCGCGAGCCGGCGCTGCCAGTCTCGCGGAGTTCGCCGCCTTTTCATTGCCCGGCATCCTGATTCCATTTCCGTATGCGACCGATGATCATCAAACCCGCAATGCCGAGATCTATGCTCGTGTTCAGGCAGCGATTCTCCTTAAGGAGTCAGAGGTCTCGGGCGAGTTACTCGCGCGCAAAATTCGCGAGCTGATCGAGGATCGGGAGCGGATTCGACAGATGGCTGCAAATTCATCGCGCCTCGCGCCGAAGGACGCGGCCGGGCACGTGGTCACGACCATGGAAAGATATACGACTCATGAAGCCCGTCTCTGAAGAACGCAGCGCACCTGAGCAGCCTCCGCCGTGGACCGGTCCCGTTGCCACGAGCGAGCGCGCTATGCCGCTTGATTTGCCGGGATTTCTGACGCGTGAGCATCACCGGATTCATCTTGTCGGTGTCGCGGGCAGCGGCATGAGCGGTATTGCTGCGCTTTTAATCGAGCTCGGCCACACAGTCAGCGGCTCGGACAAGGTTGTTACGATGGAAACAGATCGATTGCAGCGGCTCGGTCTGCGTTTTCGTGAGCAGCATCGACCGGAAGAGGCCGACACCGCTGATCTCATCGTCTTTTCTTCGGCGATCAAGGGTGACAATCCAATTCTTGTCAGCGCGCGCAAGTACGGAAAACCCATCGTGCGCCGGGCGGAAGCGTTGGCCGCAATCATGCGGAGCAAACGAGGCATCGTTATCGCCGGAATGCACGGCAAAACGACAACCTCAGCAATGACGGCCCACGTCTTGCGCGAAGGAGGACTGCATCCATCCCATTACGTCGGCGCAGAGATTCCGATTCTGGGAATGAATGCACACTGGGATTCACGCGGCGAGTATTTCGTTGCTGAGGGGGATGAGAGCGACGGCACGATCACACTCTTTCGATCGGAGCACACGTTGATTCTAAATATCGAGGAAGAGCACCTGGATTTTTATGCTGATCTCGACGCGATTGAAAAGGTTTTCGCGCAACTGATTACTCAGACTGCCGGCACAGTTTTTTATAACCTCGACGACAAAAATGCCGCCCGGGTATGTCGATCTTTACCACGCGGAATTTCGTACGGTTTCGCGGACGAGGCCGATTATCGCGCGGTAGATATCCGGCTGACGGGCTTCGCTTCGATGTTCCGGGTCGATCACCGGGGACAGGATCTCGGCGAAGCTATCTTGAATGTGCCCGGACAACATAACGTTCACAATGCGCTGGGAGTGATCGCGCTCGCGTCGGAGTTGGGTATTGCGTTTGAAAAGATCGCGAAGTCGCTGGCGAAGTTCGAGCACGCGCGCCGCCGGTTCGAAATCAAATACGACAGTCCGCGTTTTCTTCTGGTGGACGACTACGGGCATCACCCGACGGAAATCCGCGCCACGCTCAAGGCGGCGAGATCGGTCGGCCGCAAGCGCGTGCTCACGATGTTTCAACCGCATCGTTATTCGCGCACCAAAGCGTTGCGGAAGGAATTTGGTTGCGCGTTCGACGATGCGGACCGCGTAGTAGTGACCGATGTTTACGGATCGCATGAAGCGCCGATTCCGGGGGTGACCGGACAAATCATCGCTGACGAGATCGTCGGGCACGGACACCGGGGCGTCAGTTACGAGCCGCGCTTGGAATGTGTGCATCGCGCTGTAGGGAACATGCTCGAGTCCGGCGACCTCGTTTTGAGTCTCGGTGCCGGAAATATTCACGAGCAGTTATCCGGCCTCGCTGCCGACCTGGTTATTGCAGAAAAGTTGAAAGAGGTCGTGGGTGAAGACGGCGAAGTCTGTCTTTATGAGCCGCTCTCGAAGCACACGACTCTTCGCGTAGGCGGTCCGGCGCAATTTTGGGTCGAGCCGCGAAATGAGAAAGCCTTTGCGGAGTTGATCCGGTTTTGCCGGGACGAAAATCTTCCGCTCTTCGTAATGGGTCGCGGATCAAACCTTCTGGTTCGTGATGGCGGCATTCGCGGCGCAGTCATTCATCCGTGCGGTGGCGATTTCGACAAGATTGAGATCAAGGGCGCCGAGATCACCGCGGGCGCTGGGGCGAAATTGAAAGAAGTCGCCTACGCGGGCAAAGCGGCCGGCATTGGCGGGCTGGAGTGGTTGGAAGGAATTCCGGGCACGGTCGGAGGCGGCTTACGCATGAACGCGGGCGCGATGGGCGCGCAAACTTTCGAGAATGTTGTGCGTGTTCGCTATCTCGATGCTAACGGCGAGGCGCATACAAAAACACGGGACGAACTGGAAGTGTATTACCGGAATTTCCCGTTGTTGGAGAAAAATTTTGCAGTATCCGCTGTTTTTCGTGGCGAGCCTGCTCCGCTTGAAGAAATTGTTCGCAAACTGGAAGCGTCTCAGGAGAAACGGCGCACATCGCAGCCCGCAGCGAAAAGCGCGGGCTGCATTTTCAAAAATCCAGACGCATGTCCTGCGGGAAAACTGGTTGACGAGTTGGGATTGAAAAATTCGTCCGTCGGAAAGGCGCGAGTCTCGGAGGTGCACGGGAATTTTATTGTCAATGACGGCGGTGCCACAGCGGCCGAAATGCTGGAGTTAATCGAAAAGATCAAAGCGACTGCTTTGGCCAAGCGCGGAATCGAGCTGGAGACCGAAGTGCAAATCGTGGGAGAGCCGGGGTGACGATGGCGACAGATCAAAGTTTACCGAAAAAAATTGCGGTGTTAATGGGCGGGCCTGGGTCTGAGCGCGATGTGTCGCTGGCGACTGGTCGCGGCGTTTCTGAAGCGCTTCGCTCCTTAGGGCCAGAAGTCGTCGATGTCGATGTTCATGATGAACACTTCGCCCTTCCGAAAGATGTCGATCTTGCGTTCATCACCATTCACGGAACTTTCGGCGAAGACGGTCAGCTCCAGCAAATTCTGGAGGAGCGCGGAGTCCCTTACACTGGTGACGGTGTCGAGCCAAGCCGGGCGGCATTCGACAAGATTTTGTCGAAAGAAAAATTTCGCGAACACAACGTCGTCACTCCGGAATGGGAAGTCATCGAAGTCGGCCAGCGCCCAACGATTTCGGTTCCGCTGGTAGTAAAGCCGGCGAGACAAGGTTCTACCGTTGGCGTGGTCATTGTAAAAAACGCGAACGAACTTGATTCGGCAATGGCTGAGGCCGGGAAGTACGATCAGAAATTGTTGATAGAAAAATTTGTGTCGGGCCGCGAGTTGACGATAGGTGTTCTTGGTGATCAAGCGCTGCCGATTCTTGAAATAATTCCAAAGGGCGGTTTTTACGACTTCAACAACAAGTACCCGTTTCTGAATCCGCAGGGTGGCGGCGGTGCCGAGCACGTTTGCCCTGCGAAAATCGATCCGAATAAGACGAAACAAATTCAGGAACAGGCGCTGCATGCGTTTCGAGCGCTCGGGCTGGTTGTTTACGGTCGTGTTGATGTGCTGCTTCCCGATTCGGGCGAACCGTTCGTGCTGGAAGTGAACACGATTCCAGGTATGACAAAGGCGAGCTTGCTGCCCGAAGCCGCTGCCGCTGCCGGTATCAATTATGTCGATCTTTGCGCGCGGATTATCGCGCTTTCTCGCGCCAGAGCGGAAAGGAGCCGGAGATGAGACCTGCTCAGAAGCGCCCCCCATCGCGCAATCGGCGAGTCTCCAACCTGCGCCAGCGACGCCAGCAACACTTGCTTGATGTAAAAGTTCGCTCCCGCAGAGTTGCACAGCATCGCGCTCGAAGGGCACTGGCGGTTCTCTCCCGAGTGGTATTGCTCGCCGCGCTGTGCGCCGCGATTTATGCGGGAACACGTGAAGGCGCGCGGCGTCTATTTTTCGAGAATCAGGATTATCAGCTGAAGACAATTGAATTCCAGACGGACGGAACGTTGCAGCGCGAGCAGATTCTAAACGCCGCTGATCTACGCGAAGGCAAAAACATTTTCCGCGTAAATCTGGGTCGCGTCCACGATTTGATACAACAGCTTCCTCAAACCGATGAGGTGCAGGTTATGCGAAAATTGCCATCCGAGATCGACATTCGTGTAGTGGAACGAAAGCCGGTCGCGTGGATCACGAGCGAGAAGGAAATTTCCGATCCATTTGCATCAGACTCGGCTTTTCTAGTGGACGCGCGCGGTGTGTTAATGAAAGAAAAGAAGTTGTTGCCCGAATACCTCGGATTACCGGTCATTCTGGGATGCTCGAGCGAATGGCTCGAAGTGGGCAAAGTCGTCGAATCGCCCGAAGCAAAGACGGCGCTCGAGTTGCTGCGGTTGAGTTCGCGCAGCTTTTTGCAAATGCGCTTTCAGATCCGCGAGATCGACGTTTCCGAGAATTATCGCCTGCTGGTGACCGACAAAAATCATAGCCGCGTAATGTTTGGTTATAACGATCTCGAAACGCAATTACGCCGGCTCGAGCAATTTCTTGTTTATTGTGACGATTCAAAACAGGAACTGGCGACGTTGAACCTGCTTGTGCAACGAAACATCCCGGTGACGTTCGCCCCGCGGCCGGTCGCGGTTATTAACGATACCATCGAGCCTGCCGTGGAACCGCGGATTATGAAGGCAATCCCGGTGCATCCTTCTGAAGCCGTGTCACCAGCGCCCAAGGCGCGCACCAGTTCAAAACCACCCCCAAAGGCAATTCCCACTCAGCGACAGAAAACGGATTAACACAATGGCGAGCAATAATTTAGTGATTGGTCTTGAGATTGGAACCTCCAAAATCTGTGTGGTTGTTGGAGAGAGCCGGCCCGACGGCACCGTCAAAATTCTCGGTGTCGGGCAGACGCCGTCGCGGGGCGTACGCAAGGGCGAGATCGTTGATTTTGAAACGGCAATGAAATGCGTGCACGAAGCGGTGGTCGATGCCGAACAGAAAAGCGATGTCATGATCCGGAGCGTTTATGTGGCCGTGGCGGGGTCGCACCTTCAAAGTTTCAACAACCGCGGATCCGTGATGCTGCCCGAGGACCGCGATGAAATCGATGAGCAGGATGTCGAAGACGTAAAAATCAATGCGCGCGAGGTGAGCATTCCTGCGCAAAACGCATTCCTTCATTCCATCATTCAGCATTATCATGTCGATGGACAGGACGGCGTGCTGAATCCAGTCGGGATGCTCGGCCAAAGATTGGAAGCCGATTTCCACATTATTCACGGCGTGCGGACGCGCATTCAGAACACGATCCGGTGCGTGAAAGAATTGCCACTAGACGTTGAGGATGTCGTTTTTGGCGGGCTTGCTTCTGCGCAGGTGGTGATCACGCAACACCAGAAGGATCTTGGGGCGTTGGTAATCGATATCGGCGGCGGAACGACTGATTATGCTTTGTATGCGGACGGAGCAGTGAAGCAGAGCGGGTGCATTGCAATCGGCGGTGACCATATCACGAACGACATCTCCATGGGGTTGCGCATCCCAATGGCGCGCTCGGAGAAACTCAAAATTGAGGAAGGCAGTTGTGTACTCGGCAATTGTTTTCCGGGCGAAATGATTTTGCTAAAGGACGATTCCGGTTTTGCCGGGAAGGAGATCGAGCGCGAAACTTTGAATACGATTATTCACATGCGCCTGCGCGAAACTCTTGAGTTGCTCAAACGCAGGCTTGATGAAGAACCATTTATTAATTACCTGGGCGATGGTATTTTCATCACGGGCGGATGCAGCCTCCTCAATGGCATCGATAATCTCGCGGAAGAGATTTTCGAAATGCCCGCGCACGTCGCGCATGCTCAGACAACATCAGGCGTGACCTCTGCAGTAGAGAATCCCCAATTTTCGACTGCAATCGGCTTGATCAAGTATGCCCAAGCCGTGCAAACCGACCGGCCGGCGCGAGGAATCGGGCGAATTCTGGGAAGAATTTTTAGCGGAAGACGATGAAAAATTGAAAGAACGATATGATTCAACTTAGCAAAAATTACAGTCTCCCTGAGCGCGCGGAGGATTTTATTCCAATCAAAATTGTCAGTGTTGGTGGCGCCGGTCTGAATGCGCTCGACCGGATTGTGCTCGACGGCTTGGAAGGAGCAGAGGTTCTAGCCGTCAACACCGACGTGCAATCGCTGGCGAGCTCCGTTGCTCCACACAAAGTTCAACTCGGCCGCACCGTCACCCGCGGCCTGGGCGCGGGTGGCGACCCCGAGGTTGGCTATCAGGCCGCCTTCGAATCGACGGAGGAGATTGGCGACGCGTTGACTGGTGCGAGAATGATTTTCATCTGCACAGGGCTCGGAGGGGGTACGGGTTCGGGCGCGGCGCCGTATGTCGCGCATCTGGCTCGCGAGGCCGGAGCATTGGTGCTTGTGTTCGCAACCCTGCCGTTTGGGTTCGAAGGCAGACGACGCAACGCCCAGGCGCGCGAAGCCTTGGGCCGGCTCAATGAAATTGCCAACGCAGTCGTTTGCTTCGAAAACGATCAGATGGGCGACATGGTCGGTCCGCAAGCAGGCATTCATCAGGCGTTTTCCAAAGCCGATACGACCATCAGTCAGAGCATTCGTTCGATTGTGAATCTGGTTCAGCGACCCGGACTCATTCGCATAGGCTTTGACGATTTGGTTGCGGCCTTGCGCAGCCCCAACGGGCGATGCCTTTTTGGCTTTGGAGAATGCGATTCAGACAATCGTGCGCACGACGCACTCGCCCAGGCGCTCAAGAGTCCGTTGATGGATCGAGGTCGCACCCTTGCGGACGCCGCTCGGGTTCTGGTTCAGGTGGCAGGCGGGCCCGGTATGACTTTGTCGGAAGTCGAAATCGTCATGAAGGAACTCGACCGACATGTTAGCGACGAAACGCAGATTCTCTTTGGCACTGCTGTGGACGGACGATTGGGGGATCGGTTAAGCGTTACAATCATCAGTTCGTTTACAGCGACCGCGGACTTGTCACAAACTCAGCCTCCGCTGAGCAGTCCCCCACCGGTGTTGCCAACGTCGGAGCAGGTTGACCAGAGTCCGCCGAAGATTGAGGTCGAGCCCGAACCAGTGCCGATCGATGATTTTCAGTCGGCGGAGACGACTCCTATTGAGGAGCCTGAGCCCATCGAGGTGGAAAACGTGCCGACACCATCTGTCGAATCAGTCTCAAGCGCGTTCGAGGTTGTGGACACGCATGAGCTGCCTGTGAGCACGCCACCAAGAAAGCCGGCTCCGGCGAAAGAGGAAAAAGTGTCTGCTGAAAAATCAATGCAAGCCAAACAGGAAGTCTTGCAGTTCGAGCCGGTCAATCGTGGTCGCTTTGAAAAAAGTGAGCCAACTATTGTTGAAGGCGAAGACCTCGACGTCCCGACCTATCTGCGGAAGAAAATCAGGGTGAAGTGACCGAACGAGTCATTGCGAGCGAAGCCGCTGCGCTCCGCTCGGGATGACCTAGCGCTCTACTTCTTCATCAATTCGAGCACGGCGCTCGTCATTCCGATAATCCCAACACGGATCGTTGGTTCAGGAACGGGGGCGAACTTGCTAGAATGGAGGGTTGGTAATTCTTTTCCCGCCTGCTTGTACTCCGCGATCTTCGCCGGATCGACGGCGCCGAAATGAAAATTAACCGCCGGGATGGAGCGGTCCGGCAGGCTGTATTCGGAAAAGTCTTCACCACCCATGTTGGGATCGACGATCTCGACGTTTTCGTTGCCTAACGATTTTTTCCAAACAGCAACGAGGCGTTTGGTGAGTTCAGGGTTGTTGTACATTGCGGGGCAGCGTTCATCCTTGCTCACGGTTACAATCGGAGCGCGCTCAGTCGGTATTCCAGCGGCTATCGCGCATCCTTTTACAATTTGATCAATAGCCGCCAGCACGCGTTCGCGTGTGTCAGATTTGTAGGTACGCACCGTGAGCAGCAGTTTCACGTCGTCCGGAATGATATTGCGCTTCGTTCCGCCGTGAATCGAGCCAACTGTGATCACCACCGGATCGAGTGGATTATTTTCGCGGCTCGCGATGGTTTGCAGCGCGTTAATTATTTGTGCCGCGAGAACGATGGGGTCTTTTGTCTTGTGCGGGTAGGCACCATGCCCGCCGACGCCACGCACGGTAATGTCCACTGAATCGACGTTTGCAGACGTATATCCTTCGGTTACGCCAATGTGACCGGTTTCAAGATCGGCTTTGTCATGAAAACCGAGCGCAAAGTTCGGTTTACCGAATTTTTCGTAAAGGCCGTCTTTGAGCAGCGCGCGTGCGCCGGTACCCATTTCCTCTGCCGGTTGCGCCACGAACACGATCGTGCCGTGCCATTGATCTTTTAACTTTCCGAGAGCGCGCGCGGTGCCGATGAAAGCCGCAATATGTGTGTCATGTCCGCAGGCATGCATCACGTGCACATCCTTGCCTTCATCGTTTTTCGTGATCGCCTTGCTGGCGTACGGCAAACCCGTTTCTTCTTCCACAGGCAACGCATCCATATCCGTTCGCACAAGCACGGTCGGCCCGTCGCCATTCTTCATCACGCCCACCACGCCGTAACCTTTGAGTTGGGAGTTTTCGTATTTTCCCAGATGCTCTGTGACTTGGCAGCCCGCGGCGCGCAACTCCTTTGCGACGAGCGATGCGGTGCGCTCCTCATGCCCGGATAATTCCGGGTGGATGTGAATGTCTTTGTAAATCGCCAGCAATGAGGGCAGCTCTGCATCAGCGAGTGATTGCGGCGTTTGCTGACCGAGCCCAAGCGCTGGCAGGAGGATGGAAAGTAATACGACGGATGATGAAACAGTCTTCATTGTGTTATGCTGCGCAAAGCCGAAGCATCTCTTAATTCTAATTCGGTGCAATCGCGATGAGAGATTTCTCGACTTCGCTCCAAATGACAGAAAGTTGGATAGCTCATGGAATTCGAGAAGAACACGTTGCTCTTCGGCACGGATCCAACGCCACGCATTGTCGCCATTGAACTTGGCGAAACAGGTACGGTTAAGGTTTATCGCCGGGAACCGGACGGATCGACCGTTGCCGACGTTGAGCCTTTTCACCCATTTGTCTGGTGCGACTCGGACGTTGTCGATCTTGGTATCGAGTCCGAAAAGCTCGAGAGCGATCTCAAGTACGGCTGGCTGGTCACCGTCGATAGCTGGAAGGAACTCATCGCATTGCGCAACGGGCTTAAAAGCGCTGGGCGCGATTTCTTCGCCTTTACCGATCCGGTGCAGCATTACCTCACCGCGACGGGTCGCACGTTGTTTAAAGATCTGCCGTTTGAAGAACTGAAACGATTGCAGATCGAGGTGCTCTCATTCGAAGACACTGCAGCCGTGGGCGGGGCTGTAGCCGGTGTCGGTGACGCCGGTGCCGCGGTCGGCGACCGCGGCTACAGCGGTAGTCACATCATGGGAATTGCGGTCTCGGATAACACCGGTTGGGAAGAACTGCTGATTGTCGATCCAAAAAGTGTCGAGGAATCAGAGCGCAACGCACTTAGGCGCCTAACAAGTCTTATCAAGGAACGCGATCCGGACGTGATCGAAGGCCACGACTTGTTCCGTTTCGATCTCCCGTATCTGGTCTCACGGGCGAAGAAGACAAAGACGAAACTCGATTGGGGACGCAGCGATGGATTCCTGCGCTCACGGCCGTCCCGACTCCAAATCGCAGAAAAAACAATCGATTATCCCAAGTTCACAGTCGGCGGCCGCCATTTCGTCGATACTTTTTTGCTCGCGCAATTCTACGACGTCGGCATGCGTTCGCTTGCCGGTTTCGAACGATCCGATGTCGCCCGGCATTTTGATCTTTGCGACAGCGAACAGATTTCCGTGCTTACTGGCAAGGAATTGCAGCGAGCGTACCTGGAAAACTCGGAAGCATTTCGACAACGCGCGCTATGCGGTGTCCGTGAGACGCGGGCGTTATCGGACCTGTTAAGCGCGAGCTACTTCATCCAGGCCCAGATTTTTCCTTATAACTATCAGGATGTGATCGTGCGCGGCAATGCTACGCGGATCAATGCGCTGCTTCTGCGCGAATATTTCCGGCAACGCCATTCCATTCCCGAACTGCCAATGGTGCGCGCGTTCGAGGGCGGTTACACCGACATCTTCTTCACCGGCGTCGCGCACAACGTGTGGCACTGCGACGTCGCTTCGCTCTATCCCTCAATCATGTTGAAATTCGATTGCTTTCCGGTGACCGATCAATTGCAAATCTTCCGCCATTTGCTCACTGATTTGCGCACGTTTCGCTTGGAAGCGAAGGCAGAAATGCGCGCGGAGAAAGATCCCGCAAAGCAGCATCACCTCCAGGCTCTGCAAAACACGTTCAAGATTCTGCTCAACAGTTTCTACGGTTACCTGGGGTTCGCGCAGGGAAATTTCGCCGATTTCGATGCCGCAGCGCGCGTCACTCAGATCGGACGCGATTTGCTGAAGAAGATGATCGACTGGTTAGGCAACCGCGGCGCTCAGGTGATCGAAGTCGATACCGACGGAATTTATTTCGTTCCGCCGGCAAAGATCGAAATCGACGAATTGCGCGATGGTTTAGCGAAGGAATTGCCCGAGGGAATTGAAATCGATTTCGACGAACAATTCGGTGCCATGTTCAGCTACAAGGCGAAGAATTACGCACTCCTTACCAAAGATGGCGAGGTGGTTATCAAGGGCGGCGCCCTTAAATCGCGCGGACTCGAAAAATTCCAGCGCGTGTTCCTGGAGGAAATGATCAAGCTCATCATGGAAGGAAAACCAGAGACGATCACGGATCTTCGGGATGAATTTGAGAAAAAAATCCGAAACCGCGAATGGAAGATCGATATGCTGATGAAAACCGACACGCTGCAGGATTCGCTCGATAAATATCGCGCCAAGATCGCCGGCTCCGCCCGCAATCGCGCCGCTGCCTACGAACTCGCTCTAGCCAGTGGCCGCAATTACAAGCCGGGCGACCAGATCAGTTACTACATCAAAGCGACTCCAAAAAAGGTCCCCGCTTACGAAGCCGCCAAACCGGCGAGCGAATTCGACCCACAAAACCGTGACGAAAACGTCGATTACTATGTCGCGAAACTCGATGAACTCGTGAAAAAGTTCCGCGGCCTGACTGATGTGGCTTCAGCTCCGAAGCAGGAGAGCCTGGCGCTTTAGTCGAATAAAACGCGCGACGATTGGCTGCTGTTGAATTTACATCTTTCTACTGTGGCCGGTCGACATAGACACGAGCTCGTGATTTTTACGTCCGCCTTGGCCCACACTTTGTTGAATCGCGCGCGCGTTGCTTCAAGTTCTGCGCCGTGTTTTTGCTGCGCCGCGAGCGCTTGGGACAAGCCGAGTAGAGACCATCCATTCTCGGGCAGACGCTTCAGATCCTCGCGATAGACTTGCTCAGCCTCGGCGAATCGCCCGGCGTGCATCAGGTTCGCACCGATCGTATGTCGCAACGGAATCATCCAGGACGGAGGCTCGTCGTACTTCAGGGCGTCTTCCAATGTGAGCGCAGCACGCAGTTCTTCGAGCCCCGCGTCGAGTTTCCCTTCGGCTATCAGTAGTTCGCCTTCAATCATGTGATTGGCTACTGCGATGATTGACTCAGCAGTGTTGTTACTGACTGCCGTTTCTTTTGGAACGTGCTGGACAAGTTCGCGGAAGATCGTCTGCATCTTCCGTGCGTTCTCGGTGTCGCCTTTCGCGGCAAAAGCGATCGCGCGCGCTCCATGATGAAACGCGCGAGCGAACGGCATGTAGTCAGGATAATTTTCCGGCTCGGCGAGAATGTCATCCCACTTTCCGAAGCGCATCATCACTTCCATCGGTACCGCGCCGAAGGCCTCTACCAAGGCTGCGTTTTCCCTAACGAACTCTGACGGCAGATCTTTTATCATTTCGCGCACATAACGCATCGCAAGTTTGCTCTGGCCAGTCATGAGCGCGGCGTACGCGAGCATGTGTTGATTGTGTGCGGCGTACATGGGGAATAGACCGAGCGGGCGATTGCCCGTCGCGGCGCGGTAACGTTTGTCGGCCTGGACGGCCTTGGCGTTCGTAGCGATCGCCTCATGCCAGCGGCCGCGGCGGATATCGATGTGCGATGGCATGTGCACATTATGGGCTAGCCCCGGCTGGAGCTTGCGCAGGCGATCGGCTGCAGCATCCGCGCGTTCTGGATGTGGCGAAGCTTCGACAGCGTGGATGTAAAGATGATTCGCAAACGGATGCCGCGGGTTTAGCTTCAATACCGCGTCGAGCGTGGCGATGATCTCCTCGGTGCCCGGGTTCGGTTGACCTTCAACGGTCCATTGATTCCACGGTCGGAGGTCCATCATGGCTTCGGCAAACAATGCGCCCACATCAACGTCATTGGAGAATCTCTTCCAGACTTCACGCATCGCGTTCGCATAAGCCTGATCGAGCGGCGCCCGATCCTCCGGCTGCGGATAGGCGTAGCGTTTGCCGAGGGCCTCGATCAAAGCTCGCTCGACTTCTGAGCCGTTCGACGCGTGTTGTTTTGCAAGTGTCAGTTCTTTCCATGCCAGTTCCGCCATCGGCGGCGGCACCAGGGGGTAATTGATGTGTGGACCTGCGGCAAGCGCCGCGCCCCAATGTGCCATGGCGCATTGCGGATCGAGGCGCGCAGCTTCCTGGAAGGAGCGGATGGCTCCGCGATGATTGAAACCATGAAGCAGCGCCAGGCCCTGGTCGAAATAACGCTGCGCCTTTCCGCTCTTTGTCGTGATCTTACGTGAGTAATCGCCGAGTCCCTCGTAAAGGGGTTCGGTGGCATTGCCGCTTGTGCAAAAGACCAGCGCGAGAAGAGCGCTGGCAACTGCATGGCCGGTGCCAGTCATAACCTGAATCGAGTGTAATCGGCTCCGCTACGACGGCAACACGCAAGCGACAAGTTGCGAATCCGCTGCAAAGCTGCCGCACCGGGAACAGCCCGATGTACTGGGGCAAGCGCGTCTTGCCTGCCCGGAAAAGTAACGGACTGATAACCTTTTTGGGATTGCCGACACGTGCGCCGCTTTTCACCCTCTTCACGTATGAGCCATACAGTTACAAGGTGGACAGGGATGTAATACGGGTGGCATCAAGCAATCATCCGCGGCTCCGCGATTCTGAGATGTTGATGTGCGTCACACGGTTGTGATCCAATTCCGAGTCGCGGGTTACCTGCTCGCGACAGTGACGTCGCCCGCATTTGCCGACGGTGGCGCCGTCGACACCATAAATTCATGCAAATTCTAGTTGTCGAAGACGAAGTTGGCCTTGCACGGCATATCTTTCGCGCCCTCACTCAAGCCAGCCATGAGCTTACCATCGTCCACGACGGCGAAACTGCCTTGGGCGAAGCGGAGGCAAAGCACTACGATCTCATCGTGCTGGATGTGATGCTGCCAGGGATGGATGGCTTCGAAGTTCTGCGACGTTTGCGCGGTGCGAAAATGGACACTCGTGTCCTTATCTTGACCGCGCGTGGCGAGGTGAGCGATCGGGTGACCGGCCTCGGACTGGGCGCGGATGATTACCTTGCGAAACCGTTCGCCATGCAGGAACTGGTCGCGCGAGTGAGTGCGCTCGGGCGACGTTTTCCTGAGAAAGCGCCGATGAAGCTCCAAGTCGGCGATTTGGTTTTGAACCTGGCGGACAGAGCACTGTACCGAGGCACGCGCCGGATCGAGCTTTCGGCGCGAGAAGTCACATTGTTGCGCGTGCTGATGCGCGAACCCGGCCGCATCTTTAGCCGCACGGAATTGTGCGAGCGCGTCTGGGAACGGGAACACGAGTACGGCGTGAAGCTGGTTGAAGCCTTCATTAGCCGTCTGCGCAAAAAGATCGACTCGCCGCCGCTTATCCACACCGTGCGATACTTAGGCTACACGATTCGGGAACCGGAATGAGAAACTGGCCATTACGCTGGAAGATTGCGCATTACTCCGCGGGGCTTGCCGTGGCCGCTACCCTTGGCGGCGCAATCACCACCTGGTTCGTCATGCGCCACGCCGAGATCGCGGCTTTCGATCGGCGCCTAACGACCGACGCCCAGGAATTCTTTCGGGACGTCGAACATTTCGAAGGTGGTCGGACGAACAGCGGGCCGGTGTTCAAGGAGATCTTAGTGCCGCTCTCGCTGCGTAACCACCTAGTTGAAGTAACTGATGCAACCGGCGCCGTGCTCTATCTTTCCCCGCGATTGCGTCAGCCGTTCCCACGCGATGGCATCAAAGAATTTCATAACCACAAGATCGACGGGAAAAACGTCCGCGTGGCCGAGTTTAGCGAAAATGGACTCACTCTGCGCGCCGGTGATGACCTGAAGGAGATCAATCAAATCGGTCGCGATATTTTCCTGGCAATGCTAGGGGCGATTCCGACGGTGCTCCTAATAACCCTGTTCGGTTCGGCCTGGGTCGCGAGTAAAGCGATCGCGCCAGTCGAAGAAATCCGCCAGGCGGCGAAGACGATCACCGCACAGCGGCTCGACCAGCGGCTGCCTGTGCCTCCGACTAACGACGAGATCGCAGGATTAATCGAGGTGCTGAATGCGACTTTCGAACGGTTGCAGCGTAGTTTCGAACAATCCGTTCGTTTTTCTGCTGACGCTTCGCATCATTTGAAAACGCCGATCGCTGTCCTGCGGGCAGGTGTTGAAGAAATCCTCGCCGATGTCAACTGCAGCGAAGGCACACAAGCGCGCGCCGAAGGGCTGCTACATCGCATTCATCATGTCAGTTCAGTCGTGGACAATCTGCTTCTGCTCTCTCGCGCCGATGCTGGTCGGCTTGAGTTGTCGAAGGCTGAGTTCGACTTAGGCGAAGTGCTCGAAGGCGTTCTCGATGACGCGCATATTCTAGCCGAGCCGCTTGGTCTGAAGGTGGAAGCGGATATCCCGAAGCATCTGCTGCTAAACGCCGATCGCACGTTCGTTGCGATTGTCGCGCAGAATTTGGTCGAAAACGCCGTTAAATATAACATTCCTGGCGGTCGCATTCGGTTGGAGGCGCGGGTCGTCAATAGCGCCGTGGAAATGATAATCGGCAACACCGGTGACGGCATCCCAAAAGATCGCACCGGACAGTTATTCGAGCGCTTTTACCGGGTGCGCGCAGACGAACGCGTGCCAGGACATGGGCTGGGCCTGAGCATTGCGCGAGAGCTGGCTCGAGCGCATGGGGGCGATGTTGAGCTGGTGCGTTCCGATGATAGTTGGACGGAGATGCGTGTTCGCCTGTCGCAGCGCTAACGAGTCAAAGAGTCCGAGTGGCCACGACCGGCGCAACCACTGAGTCGGTGCGGATCTCTGAAGAGCGCGCATGATTCTTTTGCACGCTTCAAAAGTTACAACTGCGCAACCTTTATCTTTTAGACGTCGACGATTTCGCATTCAACTTGGTCGCCGTTAACAAAAACCAACAACCAAAAACCTCAATTGAACAAATGCCCATGAAAAAACTTCTCACTACAATATCAATCGGTGGCCTCCTGGCCGTCTCTTCAGTCGCCATTGCCCAGCAAGCACCTGACGTTGCCCAGCAGGCACCCGACATTGCCCAGCAAGCGCCCGAAGCGCCTGACAGGTCGAACCGGCTTGAAGCCCGCCTCCAACCGGTGATTCCTGTCGACGCGAGTGGACAAGCGAGGCTGGACGATGAGGTCGGCACCGGGAACGACCGCTTCACCTCTGAAGTGGAGATCGCCAGGGCCGATTTCGCTGAACTGGGGATCACCCCTGCAAATGGCTTCCGCGATGAAGTCGTCGAGTTGCGCGTCCTTCGTGGCGGCGTGGTGATTTTCAGCAATCGCCTCCAGTTCTCCAGGAACCTCATAAACGACATTACGTTTGAGACGGACATTCGCGGCACGGCCGCGCCAGAGTTGCGGGCTGGTGATGCGGCGCGTCTAATCGTGAATGGCCATTTCACACTGCGCGGCAGCTTCCAAGTCCATTAACCTCGCTTAAACTTCCATGAGAGAGGCCGGCACGATCAGCCGGCCTCTTTTGCTCTGTTTCCTTCGGCGCGGGATCCCAAGACGCGTTCGTTCTTCACCTGGTTCCGACTGGCAAGAAATTGCTCGACGCGGTCACTTGGGGAGGAACCGGTTTTGAAGAAGGCTCGGGCGTTGGCGTGATCGCCGGCACGGTCGCTTTCACCACCACTACTACAAATCCGCCACCCTATTCGTTGCTCGACGCCTCCGCGAAACTTTCTGCCGCCCGGGGCCGCTGGCGGTAGTTGTGGGAATCCTGACCGAACCCGCGGGCATCCCTGCGGATCCCGCTGCGGGCGCAGCAACGCCAAACGGAACTACGATCTTCGGCGGAAACTTCGAAGCAGCCCTCGTCAGAATCGCTCGGTAACGTTTGTCGGTCCGCCAGAAGGTGCAGGCGCCTAGTCCGGTGACTTGCGAGGTGAAGGTGGCATTAGCCCCAATCACCTGCAGCTCCAACGACATTTTTGGTTGAAACCAACGCAGGTGTGTCGCATTCAAGAGGCATGAAACGATTGCGATTTTTCTCTCCGGCTGGTCTGGCTTTTATTCTGCTTTGGACAGCTAATTCTCATTGTTACTCAGCGGATACAGACCTTGCTGCAATCAAAGCGGAAATTACTAAGCGCCATGATGAGTCGGTGAAGCGGTTGCAGGATTGGATCGGGCAGGTGTCGATCGCTGCTGAGAATCGCGGATACCCGGAAGGCGCGGAGTACATGGCGAAGCTCGCGCGCGATGCGGGATTTCAGCAGGCGACGGTGATTAACACCGACGGCAAACCCGGCGTGTTCGCGACGCTCGATGCGGGCGCACCGAAAACTGTCGGTCTTTATTTCATGTACGACGTGAAACAGTTCGACCCGGCGGAATGGACGTCGCCGCCGACTGAAGCGCGAATCGTGGACAAACCGCCGCTGGGGAAGGTGATCGTCGGGCGCGGCGCGGTGAATCAGAAAGGACCGGAAGCAGCGTTCCTTGCGGCACTGCATGCGATTCGAGGTGCCGGGAAAAAGATGCCGGTAAACCTGGTGATGGTGGCCGAAGGCGAAGAGGAAATCGGTTCGCCTCACATTCCACAACTCGTTAGGCGACCGGAAGTGCTGGCCGCGCTGAAGAAATGTGACGGCGTATTCATGCCGTCGGCGACGCAGGATTTGGATGGAATTGTGACGGTGAATCTGGGCTCGAAAGGAGTGATCGAGCTCGAATTGGTATCGAGCGGCGAAAAATGGGGACGCGGTCCGGCGAAAGACATTCACTCGTCGCTCAAGGCGATGGTGGACAGTCCGGCGTGGCATTTGGTCAAAGCGCTGAACAGGCTCGTCTCCGAAGATGGTAACGAAATTGCAATTCACAATTATCCCAAAGCCCCGACCACTCAGCGCAGAGGAGAAAGCGATGATCGAAAAAGTGTCGAAAGTGCGGAGCGAAGCGCAGGCGAAAAAGCAGTTTGGTGTGCAGCATTGGATCGACGATCTACCGTGGGAACAGGCGAACGAACGACTTGAATCAGAGCCGACAGTAAATATTGAAGGTTTGGTCGGCGGTTACACAGGACCCGGCGGCAAAACGATTTTGCCGCATCGCGCGGTTGCGAAGATCGACATGCGTCTGGTGCCTGATATGAAAGCCGCCGACGCGCTTGCTGCGTTGAAGACGTATCTGGCGAAGTTTGGTTTCGGCGACATCGAAGTGAACATGACTGGCGGATACGATCCGACGAGCACATCCGCCGATTCCGCGCTGATCAAGGCACAGGTCGCGACGTACAAAAACTTCGGAATCGATGCGCTACTCTGGCCGCGCAACGCTGGCTCGTATCCCGGATATGTTTTCACCGGCGAACCGCTCAAGCTTGCGGCCGGACATTTCGGGCTCGGTCACGGCAGCGGCGCCCACGCGCCGGACGAATACTACATCATCGAATCAGCGAACCCGAAGGTCCAGGGGTTCGACGGCGCAGTGATGTCGTTCGTCGAATATCTGTACGAATTGGCAAAGTAGGAAGCCGCAGTCAGCGCCAGCGGCTACAGTAGTTTGGCGTCCAGATTGATTTGCGTGCCGGCAAGAGCGACCGAGACTGGACAGGTCTTTTTTGTCAGCTCGGCTTGTTCCTTGAATTTTGCTTCGTCGATGCCTGGGACTTCAGCTTCAGTCTTCAAATCGATCATAGTGATTTTTGGTCCGCCGCCAACCATCTCGAGTTTTACCGTTGCAGTGGTGCTGACTCGTTTCGCAGGGTGGCCGGCTTTCTCCAAGTTTGCCGAAAGAGCCATCGTGTAACAACCGGCCTCAGCCGCGCCGATTAGTTCCTCAGGGTTTGTTCCTTTTCCTTCCTCGAAACGCGATGAAAACGAGTAGGGGCCTTCGAATGCGCCGCTCCCGAGTTTCATGGTTCCCTTGCCTTGTTTAAGCGTGCCTTCCCAAACAGCCGATCCAGTTCGTGTTGCCATTGTTTTATCTCCTTTATTTGTTGTTGATTACGATTCCGTCGGATACAGGCAAGCGCAATTTCTTTTCAGCATAACGAATTCACGCCGGTTTCGCAGCTGCGACGGCTTCAGCCGGACCAGCTTCTGAACGGTGCTGAGCATCCGCCAGGGTGCGTTGTTTGCGAGCTAGCCAAACGCTCAACACGCACCATGCAGCAATGATTGGCACAGCAATGAAACTGATCGCGTTCAAGCTCAGGCCCACGACGTGGAGCGCTTTATACGACCAGGCGCCGACTATATCGCCGAGACGATAACCGAATGTGTCGATCACGCTTTTCGCTTTGTATTTGTCTTCGCGCCGCAAAACGGTGAACAAAATCTCGCGCGCCGGACGAAGCAGCGCGAAGCCGGTTGAACGCCGCACCACCTGAAAAATCGCGAGTACAATCAGAATTGGCGCATAACCCATCGCGAGAAACCCGACCCCGCTTAGCGCCGGCATGAGCACGAGGGTAAAGCCCACGCCGAACCATTTTAGCAAACGACTCGTTAAGCAAAGTTGAATCAATACAGTGAGCGTGTTGACCGAGAAATCCATTTTGCCGAAGAATGCAGTGCGGGCCGACTTATCCGCCAACTCATGCCCGGTGAGGTCCGCCTGTTGAAAATAGGCCCATGTATTTGTCAGCGTGTAAATGAAGATGAAAAGGACGAGCGCGAACAAGTAAGGCGAACGCACGATATGTGTGACGCTGTCCCAAATATTTCCGCCGATTGGTTTTTCGGCTGTCGCAGCTTCAGCGTGCTCCCGAAATTCCGTCGGGAAAAAACGGATGCATTGCGCCGCGATTTCGAACATCGCCGCTGACATGAGGCAGAAAATGCCGGTGCTGAGTCGATCGACCAGAAACGTCGGGACTAGCGGACCGAGAATCGCGCCCAACGAACCGCCCACCGCGATAAAGCCAAAGAGGCGCTTGCCTTGTTCGGCGGTAAATAGGTCTGTCATGAAGGCCCAAAAAAGCGTGGTGGCGAAAAGATTGAAGACGCTAACCCAGACGAAAAACGACCGCGCCAGTAGCCATTGCCAGTTCGCCGGCACGAAGCGCATGAGAACGAAAAAGATGAAAAGATTAGCGATCGCAAACCGGTAGGCGAGCGGCAGAAATTTGCGGCGCGACATACGTGATACGATGGCGGCGAAGAGCGCGTTCGCGATGAGCATGCCGATGAGCGTGGCCGTGTACATCCAGGGCAAATTTTCCACGCCGCTGGTCGCACCGATTTCTTCACGAATCGGCCGCAAAATGTAGTAACCGGCAAGGACGACGAAGTTGAAAACGAAGGCAAGCCAAAGCGCGCGGATTTCGTCGGGCTTTGCGTCAACGATTTTCGTGAAGAGTTTTTTCATTCTGTAGCCGCGGCCCTGTGGGCCGCACGCGCGCGTCGCACAGCGACGGCTACAATTTTTGTTTCTTCCACGCGGCAAGCACTTCCGCTTCGCGCTCGGGTGTAATGCCGGCTTTCATGTGCGCCTGTCGATCTTTCGGCCGGGATTTGAACCAGGCAAGCGTGTCACGCGCGGTTTCATCAAGCGAGCGAAAGGTTAGCCCTTTGGAAAGCGTACGACTGATGTTGGTGCGGGTGATCCCGTCCTCCGCACCGGCCCAAACGGGCATATCTGACCAAGCCTGCACCTTTTGATTGGTCAAAAATTTCTCATCCGCCCAGATAAACTTGGCGTTGGATTTCAGGGCGGTTTTGATTCCATCGAGCATTCCGCCAATGCCGATCGGCCGGGCCGGGCCAGTCGCATTGTAAATTCCAGTCTCGCCATTTTCCGTCATGCGGATCGTCCATTCCGCCAAATCGCGTCCATCGATGTATTGAACCGAATCGTCTGGCTTACCCGGCGCAAGCACTTCGCCGCCGCGATCGATCCGAACCGGCCAATAGGTAAAGCGATCGCTCTCGTCCCGTGGCCCAACGATTAATCCAGGCCGGATGATGAGCGTTTTTCCTGGAAACCATTTCTCCGCCTCCTTTTCTGAAAGCACTTTGAGCGGTCCGTACAACTTGAAACCATTCGCCTTCATTGATTCGAGCGTTTCTTTGTACGGATCGGCCCCCTCGTAACTTTGCAGCGGAGCGTTTTCGTCCAGGCCCGTCTTTGAGTCCTTATAGACGGAAATAGTCGAGGTAAAAACGTATCGATCGACGTTTCCCTTCAAAATCTGTGCCGCATCACGCACCCAGACCGGCAGCGTTGTGGGATTATCGATCACCACATCCCAGGTTCGGCCTTTCAACGCGTCCAACTGTCCGTTGCGATCGCCTATCAGTTGCTCGACCTCACTCGGCAACTCGCCCGGATGGCTTTTGCCACGATTGAACGTAGTAACCTTATGTCCGCGACTCAGCGCATAACGCACCTGATATGGCCCGGTGAATCCGGTGCCGCCAAGAATAAGAATACGCAGAGGTTTCACGGATTTCTCTGCCAACGCTGTTGTCGATTTCATGTTGAGAGCAAGAGCACCAGCGGCGGTACTCGAGACTTTGATAAATTGGCGACGTGTTGTTCTCATGGGCGTAGTAACCTTTCTTGTCGTTTTGAGAGAAGCCACCTACTAAGCCGTAGCTTTATGCGAAGGTCTGGAGGAATCTAGCATTCCCTCGATCCGCTCGATATGCCAGTAGATAAGACGACCCGCATGACACGTCGTAAAGCGACGCGCTTAATTGGCGTGGGCGCGGCAGGATTGTGTTTGCCGGTTCCTACATCGCGCGCCCAGGCGAAAGCCGAATCATCAGCGATGCTGACACGCTCAATTCCTTCATCGGGCGAAAAGCTGCCCGTGATCGGCCTGGGGACCTGGCAGGCGTTCGATGTCGATCTTACTTCGGACAATCGGAGACAGCTCGGGGACGTCCTTTCGCTTTTTGTAAAGCTTGGCGGCCGCGTAATCGATACATCGCCGATGTATGGTCGCGCCGAAGATGTGATTGGTGAGCTGACGGCTGCGCTCGGCATTCGCGACAAAGTTTTTCTCGCCACGAAAGTTTGGACGCGAGGCAAGGAAAACGGAATTAAATCGATGGAGCGTTCGATGACACTTTTACGAGCAAAAAAAATCGATCTGATGCAAGTCCACAATCTCGTCGATGTCCAGACGCAGCTGGCGACACTGCGTGAGTGGAAGTCGCAGGGCCGCATCCGTTACTTTGGGATAACGCACTACGAAGCGGGCGCATTCGCTGACGTGGAAAAAATCATGCGGAGCGAAAAGCTCGATTTTGTGCAGATCAATTATTCGATCATGGAACGCGAAGCAGAAGACCGCCTTTTGCCGCTCGCGCAGGAACGCGGGATTGCCGTGATCGTTAATCGGCCATTTGGCGGTGGCGATCTCTTCAGTCGGACGCGCTCAAAGCCATTGCCTGATTGGGCTGCTGAATTTGATTGTCGTTCCTGGGCGCAATTTTTTCTCAAGTGGATCGTGGCTAATTCCGCTGTCACTTGCGCCATTCCTGCGACCAACAAACCGCGGCATCTTGAAGATAATATGATGGCAGGAATCGGACAGCTTCCTGACGCAAAAATGCGCCAACGAATGGTTGAATTAGTCTCGGCACCGTAGCGGCCGGAGATCAAAAATCGCCTCTCAAACTGCTATTGCGGAGCCCCTGTCCACATCCGGCAATTGTCAATGGGAAAAATTTACGTTTTCTGAAAAAAATCAGTTGCAGGAGCAGTCGCTTGCATCGATAGGACGCCCGCTTTATGGGAAAAATAACCCCCTATCTTATTGTGGGCCTTTGTTGCGTGGCATTCTATCCGCGTCCGGCGGCAGCGCTGAATTTTTCAGCGCCGAAACCCAAATTTGGTTACACGGACGCTTCGGGTAAAAAGCAGTCGATTGAGGTCGTGGACAAATATTATCCAAAGAAAATTACGCATCCCTTTGGCAATGATTCGAAGATTGATCCGAAGCTGCGCCGGGCAGCGACCATCGCTGAGGAACGCGCTCGCGCACATTCACTTTCGAAGTGCTGGCACTACGTTAAGGAAGCTCTTGTTGCTTCTGGCGTGGTGAAGTCCCGTCCCCAAACGACGCTGGCAAAGCAAGCCGGCCAGGAGCTGGTGAACAACTACGGGTTCAAGAAACTCCCGGTGACTGATCCGTACCAGGCGCCGGTTGGCGCAGTCTTGGTCTATGGTGCCAAACGCGCGGCCGGCCACGTCGAGATCCGCACCGAGGACGGTTTCGTCAGCGATTTTCGCTCCAAGACGCCGTCCCGTCGTCCGCTGTTAGGCATTTTCGCAAAGAGTTAGGTCGCTCATTCGAGCGCTCCTGAACACCTCGAAAGAATCAATTCCGGCTGGCAATTTGTCCAGCTGCGCGGGATTCTTTATCGATGGTTCAGCCGGTCCGAATCGCCATGTGGTCGGGCCCGCGAAATATCTCGACCGCAATGATGCGCGCGTGGGGTAATCGGGCCGACACTTTTGTCGTCGATGAGCCGTTTTACGCCTATTACCTGGGTGCAACTGGCAAAAAGCATCCCGTCGCGGATGGAGTGATCGCTTCTGGCGAGACTGATTGGCGAAGAATTGTCGCGCAATTGACCGGCCCCATCCCGAACGGGAAGCGAATTTTTTTCCAGAAACAAATGGCGCATCATCTTTTGCCTGATGTGGATCGTGAATGGCTCAGTGGAGTTACGAATTGCTTTCTTATTCGCGATCCGCGCGAAGTAATTGCTTCATACGTCAAGAAGCGCGAAGACCCCGTGCTGCAAGACCTGGGCTTTATGCAGCAAGTGGAGATTTTTGATTTCGTCCGGACTCGCGTGAAGGCTACTCCGCCGGTTCTCGATGCAAAAGACGTGCTGGAAGATCCTGGACGAATATTGCGCCGGCTTTGCGAGGCAGTCGGCGTCGAGTTCAGCGAATCGATGCTCTCGTGGCCGCCGGGATTGCGCGAGACCGACGGGAGCTGGGCTAGGCATTGGTACGGTGAAGTGGCAAAAACGACATCGTTTCGACCATATCGTCCAAGTCAGGCTAAACTGCCCGCGCATCTAGAGGAGATTTACGAGCAGTGCCGCGAGCCTTACGAAAGGCTTTACGAATATCGATTGCACTGAGCAACGCGTTGCGCGATTTCCTGGCGATTAGCTGGGCGTTTGACACTAACGCGGCTACAACAAGAGAATCTGCATCATTCGCGTAATCCGCGGTTAAACTAATGCTTCAGAAATCCGATGAGCGAAATCGTAACCTGATCGTTAATATCAACGGTCAGCTTGTGCATCGCGATAAGGCGGGCATCAGCCCGTTTGATTCTGCCGTGCAGGGCGGGGACGCAGTCTGGGAAGGATTGCGGTTGTACAATGGCCGGATTTTCAAACTCCACGAGCATCTCGATCGGCTGGAGCGTTCTGCGCAGGCTTTGTCTTTTGCCGAAATTCCCCCGCGCGAAAAAATCGTCGAGGAGATCAAACGCACACTCGCGGCAAACAAGATGAGTAACGGCGTGCATATTCGCCTGACGCTCACCCGCGGTGTGAAAATCACGTCAGGAATGGATCCGCGTCTGAATCAGAGCGGGCCGACATTGATCGTTCTAGCGGAGCACAAGGCGCCGGTTTACGCGAAAACGGGGCTGACTTTGATTACGAGCAAGATCCGACGCCCGCCACGTGAGGTTCTGGATGCGCGAATTCATCACGCAAACCTGCTGAATTCGATTGTCGCTAAGATCGAAGCAAACAACGCGGGCGCGGACGATGCTTTGATGCTCGATACCCGAGGGTTTGTCGCTGAAACAAACGCGACACACGTTTTCATCGTGCGCAACTCCGATAAATCGCGAGCAAGCGGCGACCTTGCAACCAGTCGCGTGCTGGCCTGTCCGGAGGGTATTACTCGCGCGACGGTGATGGAGATCTGTGCAGCGGAAAAAATTCGCTGTGTCGAGGCCGATTTGTCAGTCGTCGATATTTACGGTGCTAATGAGATGTTTTGCACCGGCACAATGGGTGAGCTGGCCGCGGTCACCAAGCTAGACAATCGCCAAATTGGCGATGGCAAAGTGGGTCCGATAACAAAACGCCTCAGCGAGCTTTACGCCAAACGAACTGCCACTGAAGGAGTGCAGATTGTCTGATTGGTCGGCTTCTAGGGACGTTGAGACTCTTTATTTTCCCAGGTTTTCTTTTTGAACGAGACCCGCCCTGAGCCCTCCTCGAATGCTTCAAAGTGTTCCGGGTTCTGCTGGTAGTATTTCTGGTGATTCGCCTCAGCCGGATAAAATTTCATCGCCGGTAAAATTTCGGTCACGATTGGCTTATTGAATTTTCCTGAGCGTGCGAGTTTCTCTTTTGAAGCCTCCGCTATTTTTTTCTCCTCGTCGTTGCCGAAAAAAATGGCGGCGCGATAACTGTGCCCGATGTCGGTGAACTGTCCGTCCGCTTGTGTAGGATCGATTTGCCGCCAGTAAATATCGAGCAACTGGTCGTAGGAGATTTTCGCAGGATCGTAAGTGATTTGGATCGATTCGCGGTAACCGGTTTTTTCGGACGAAACAAGGTCGTAAGTCGGGTTCGGTTCCGTCCCGCCGCAATAACCCACCACGGTCTTGATAACGCCCTTCGCTTTATCGAATGCCGGTTGAATGCACCAGAAACAGCCACCGGCAAAAACGGCGGTTCTTGTTTCAGCAGGAGAAGAATTTTGCCCGTAGCTGCTTGTGATAGTGCCTCCAACAATCGCCGCGTAGCTGAGCAGGAGAATAAGTGTTCGTTTCATACTTTCGACGTTAGACAGCTTCCCAATTGGCCCGTTGTGAATAACTCAGCGATTTTTTTGCTTGCCATAAGCCGCGCGTCCGTCATAAACCGGTTCAACGTTAATTCAATGCAGGCCAGACCAAATCATCAAAACGGCCACGGTTCCTTCGGCATTGTCTCCCGGTTGATTCGAATTCCTGTATTCGTCGATTCACTTTCTCCTCAGCGTGCCTGCGGATGAGGGTAGCTTAGCTCACCGCAGGCACGTCCCTTCTCGGCTGATTGAGCTGGATTCGCTAACTGACCATCTCGATCTTCAGAAGATCTTCGAACGCAACGCCCCATTGCACGTCGATCTCGGATGTGGCGACGGCTTATTTCTTTGCGGGCTGGCGCAGCGCATGCCAGACAAAAATTTTCTGGGAATCGAACGGCTGCTCAATCGTGTCCGCACTTCGGCTCGTAAGGTCGCCACGCTGGATAATGTGCGGTTGTTGCGAGTGGAGAGTTCGTATGCGGTCCGCTATCTGTTGCCGGCTGAATCGGTGGAAAGATTCTATCTATTGTTTCCGGATCCCTGGCCAAAACGGCGCCATCATCGACGCCGGATTGTGACTCCCGGTTTCCTTAGCTCGATCCATGCGGCGCTCCAGAAAGATGGGAGCATTTACATTGCGACAGATGACGTTGATTACTTTAGAGAAATCAAAGAGATCGCCGAATCAAATTCCGGTTTTGCAATCGGTGATGGTGATGTCGATCTTCCGCAGAGCAAATTTGGGCGTATTTTTCGGGAAAAAGGCGCGCCCGTTCACTGGCTCGAATTGCGAAAGATTTCACCTGTGAAATAGCTTTGCGCTTCCCAACTGTTTTGACGAAACCGCAGTATCACTGCGCCTGTCTCATCCTGGCGGAAGAGTTTAATACCCCGTTTCTGCAAGTTCTCTATCCACGTGTCGCTGACTCGCTCGTAACTTGGGAAGTCGCGCGAAGTGGCAATTATCAGACGCGGCTGCACGGCGTCGAGGAAAGCGTCAGAGCCGGACTCTCCGGAATGATTCTGACCTTTAACGATGATATCACTGCGCAGATCCAAACGATGTGCCAGTAATCGTTCTTCGGTTTTGACGCCGCTGTCCGACATGAACAGGATCGAGGTCGCGGGCGCCACGAGCAGTCGAATGACATAGGCCTGATCATCAGCGATTGGAGAGCTAAAGTTTCGCGGTGGGAATAGGATGTGGGCAGTGACATTGCGCGACAGACGGAAAGTCTCTCCCGCAGTTAGATTGTCCGGTTTAATTCGATGTTCTCGAAACAAACGTTGCAACCTTTTGTGAACGACTGAGTGGTCCGGTGTCGGGTTATCCATGAAGCGGATTCGAGGAAAATCTTCCAGTAACAGCGCTGTGCCACCCAGGTGATTTGCGTCGCCGTGAGTAAGCAGTACACCGGAAAGCCGGTTCACACCGGCCCAATGCAGATACTCACGGATTACTCGCTGGTAGGTCCGGTCACTCCCGCAGTCGAACAACCAGTTTGCGCTTCCCGCTTGTAAATGCACGGCCGCGCCGGCGTCGACATCCAATACCGTAATCTTTGCAACGAGCTTTTCGGGCCAATGCGGATGTTCGACATAGAAATGGCCGCCGGGAACCTGCGCAAGGAATTGCACGATTGCCATCACCACTTGTACCAAAAGCCAGTTGGCATTATTGAAGATCACCGCAAGCCCGGGCAGCAGCGGCGTCGAAAGAAGGGACAGAAGCGCGATCGCGAGAATGAAAAAAGCAATCGGCACCACGATCAAATTCGCCACCAAAGAAATCGGAGTGACGATGTAGAAATACCAAAGCACCAACGGCAACGAACCGAGCCATGCCGCGAGGGAAACACCGGTTCCGCGGCAGAGCCATTCGAAGCCAGCGTGCAGCCAATGTCGCGGACCGCGCAACAGACTTCGTGGCAGGAAAGGATCGGGGGCCGTCCAGCGCTGCAAAAATCCGGCAAATGGATCGGCAAATAAAATGATGGCAGCAACGACTGCGAAGGAGAGTTGAAACCCTGTTGCAAAAAGTTCGTTCGTGTTCCAGCAAAGAAGAAAGAACGCTGCCGCAGCGAGACTGTTGAGGACGAAAACTTTGCGTTCGAAAAATAAGCCGCCAAACAAAATCGAAGCTCATGACCGCCGCCCTTATACTCGAAACGTGCAGTCCCGTGACTGCAGCGTAGAAGAGGAGCAGAGGTATGATAAGTGCGGCCGCCCATTTGCGCGAGAGCCGCGCGACCGTTGCGAGCATCCACAACAGCGCGGCAACAATTCCGACGTGCAGACCGGCGACAGCGAAAAGGTGAAGGGTGCCGGTTTGCTGAAACGGTTCCTCGATGTCTTCGGGTGTTTGATGCCTGAGGCCAAGCACGATCCCGCTGAGAAAATTCTGCACCTCGGGTGCGTTCTCCAATCCTCTGCAAAGCGCGTTCTGCATCCATGTCGCGTGACTTTTGCGCCAGGCGCAAAACGGGGTTGCCGCCACCGTGCCGAATGAGTGCGCCGTCTTCCGGATAGCGAACAAAGAGCATTCGACGAACGTCGTGACGCGTCAGATAAGCCCGCATATCAAATTCGCCGGGATTTCGCGGCGGTGGGATGACTTCCGCGATTCCAAAAAGCTTCAATTCATCGCCAAATTCTGGAGTGCCTTTCCAACGAACCTGCCAGACGGCGCGCGTGGCTTGTTTCTGACCTTCGAATTCGATTGAATTGAGCTTTAGCAGGAACGTCGCAAACCCGCTGGGCGCGATCCTTGGTTCAGAGATAACACACCCGGTTGCCGTAA
The DNA here is from genome assembly GCA_963840135.1 of uncultured Verrucomicrobiae bacterium. Lineage (GTDB taxonomy): Bacteria > Verrucomicrobiota > Verrucomicrobiia > Chthoniobacterales > UBA10450 > Udaeobacter. The sequence goes on from CAWIXX010000002.1 coordinate 103,603, forward strand.
CAACTCGTGGCCGGCTGCCAAGTGCATCAGCAAGTTGCTGGCCTTCTGTGATGCTCGTCTCGAAGGTCGTGTAGGAGGAAAAAGCCCAATCCAACGATGATGTAAGTCGCGAGCAGTACGGGCCGATACGCGAGGATTACAATGCCGGCCGCCAGGATGATCGCCACCACAGTCAAAGCCGCGCAAGGCAGGGGAACGACGTCCGCGATGACAATTCCTATTGCAGCCATGAGCGCCAAACCAACAAATGGCTGACGCGACGCCTTCAGGAATTTCATTGTCCTGCTTTTCCTTCATTTCCTCGCGGCAACGCAAGCTCTTATAAGCCTGGATTGCGTCGAAGGCGGGCGCTGACCGCCTGAGGCGGACGCTGACCGTGTTCGTGAACAAGCCCGAGAAAGCCGAGGTCTGCGACCTCAGCTACAATGTTTGTCAATCCCACCAGCTAAGGTTTCGGAGCGGGTACCACAAGCACTGGACGAGTGCTGTGTTTCAACACGCCTTTAGTAGCGCTTCCTACCAGCAAGTTATACATCGCACCGTGCCCGTGCGTACCCATTACGATTAGATCTGCATTAAGTTCATCAGCTTGATTCAAAATTTCTTCGGCTGCCGTCCCAGTCGGCTCATGTAAACTGACCTTGATACCGTCCTGAGCTATCTCTTCTTGCCACCTGGCGAGCTTCGCTTTCTGACCTTCATCCTCTGGGAGTGTTTCCGGCATCGGTTCAAAGCCTGGAACCGGCACGCCAGCTATTGGTGCAAGCTCAGGCATCCCCGCCAGGCTGTAGCCGAGTGTGCCCGGCATCGCCGCCGCAATGAGTTCCTTTACGTGTACCAGATGGATCTCCGCACCGAGAGCCTTGGCGAGTTGTCGGGCCAGGTTGATAACCGGCGGTGTTACGGCGGAAAAATCGATCGGAACGAGAATTCGTTTCATGCTTGCTCGTCCGAGCTTAACTGGCGCATCGCGCTATCTCAAGATCGTCACGCAGGGAACGCTGCGAGATCCAGACAATCCAGTTTGCCCACCATGAGTTGCAGGCACGATTGCCTGCATCACCGGCGCGCCGTAATTTCCATAATGCAGGATCTCTTCGAGGACACAGAAGACGTGGAGGTAGAGCGCGCCGATAGCGCGCCGCTTGCGACACGCATGCGCCCGCGCTCGCTCGATGAGCTCGTCGGTCAAGAACACATTCTGGCGCCTGGCAAACTTTTGCGTCGCGCGATTGAAGCCGATCGTTTGCCATCAGTGATTTTCTATGGACCGCCCGGCAGCGGAAAGACGACGCTGGCGCGCGTCATCGCCGAGATGACGCAGGCAAAATTTGTTCGGATCAGCGGCGTGGAAAGCAATGTCGCCGAAATGCGGCGCGTCCTCGCCGCGGCCACTAATCGGCTCCGCACGTCCGGGCGAAAGACGATTTTGTTTGTCGATGAGATTCATCATTTCAATAAGGCGCAACAAGACATTCTCTTGCCCGATGTTGAGGCAGGAACGCTGCGCCTCGTCGGCGCCACTACTTACAATCCGTTCTTTTATGTAAACAGCGCACTCGTCTCGCGGTCGCAGGTTTTTCGACTTGAGCCGCTCAGCGTCGAGCAACTCGAGTTGTTAATCGATCGCGCGTTGGCGAACAAAGAGCGCGGACTTGGAAATTACAACGTGAAGATGGACAAGAACGCGCGTCAGCATCTCGCGAAGCTTAGCGACGGCGACGCGCGCAAATGTTTAAATGCGCTCGAGATCGGGGTACTAACCACGCCGCCTGTAGCCGGCCGCGCTGAGGCCGGAACCGCCCGGCATGGAGAACAGTCTCGGGAGGCCGGGGTCAACGTCCCCGGCTACAGCGCAGGCGAAATCCATTTTACACTTCATGTCGCCGAAGAAAGCATTCAGCAAAAAGCGGTCGTTTATGATCGGGCTGGCGATGCGCACTACGACACGATCAGCGCGTTTATTAAAAGCATGCGCGCTTCCGATGAGAAAGGCGCGATGTACTGGCTCGCAAAAATGCTGCATGCCGGCGAAGATTTCCGGTTCATCGTACGGCGCATCGTCATTTTCGCGAGCGAAGACATTGGCCTCGCCGATCCGGAAGCGCTGCAACTTGCGATCGCGACGCAGCAAGCGGTGGAATTTGTCGGCATGCCCGAAGCTCGAATTCCTCTGGCGCATGCCACGGCTTACATGTGCCGCGCCGCTAAAAGTCGGGAAGCGTACGATGAGTTGAACGCCGCGACCGAGAAGGTCGAGATGGAACAAACCAAGCGCGTCCCCGAGCGTCTCAAGAACAAACATTTCCCGGTGAATCCGGAAGAGTAGGGGTGACCGTTGGCCGTGCGGCTCAGAACCACAATTACGACCTTCGTTTTCTTCGCTGTCTTCTGTAGAAATCTTTCGGCATGCACCAATCCGGGGAGAGAATTGGAATTGGCGGACCGGTGTCGCGATTTCTGCGGTTGATTCGTTTTTCGCACACAATCTTCGCCCTGCCATTTGCTCTAGGGGCGCTCATTGTGGCGGCGAACGGCTGGCCGTCGTTGAAAATCCTGGTGCTGGTTGTCGTCTGCATGGTATTCGCGCGCACAGCAGCGATGCTTTTCAACCGGCTGGTTGACTGGTCGCTCGACCAGCGCAATCCGCGCACCGCCTCGCGTCATCTGCTCATCTCCAAGCCAGGAGTGATCCTATTGCTTGCAACCAGTTCTGGCGGCTTTCTCCTGGCGGCGGCCGCAATTAACCGATTGACCTTGATTCTTGCGCCGGTTGCGTTGGTGTTGATTTTTTTCTACTCGCTCACAAAGCGATTCACTAGCGCAACGCACTTCTTTCTCGGTATCGCCCTGGCTATTGCGCCGGTCGGCGCATGGATCGCGCAAACTGGACGGATCGATTTTGCCCCGATCGTGCTTGCGGCAGGCGTAATTTGCTGGGTCGCGGGATTCGATCTCATTTATGCCACTCAGGATTACGATTTTGATCGGCGCGAAGGCATTCAGTCGCTTGTTGTGAAATTCGGAATCGCGCGCAGTCTTCGCCTGGCACAGTTGTTGCATCTTTTCGCTTTTGCGGCGCTCATCGTTTTCGGTGTGGTGGCGCAGCTCGGCGGGTTTTATTTCTGGTCAATGCCGCTCATCGCAGCAGCTCTTTTTTACGAACACAAAACTGAGAAGCTCGATCTCATCGGGATCAATCGCGCTTTTTTTCAAAGCAACGCATTTGTGAGCGCGGTGTTCCTGGTCGCGGTTTGCGTAGATCGGTTGCGCTAGGTGGGGCGATTGACCTCAATCGCCAGCGACGGTTCGGGTGAACCGCCCCTACCTACATCGCGTTTAACATTGCCACGCGGCACTCGTGCCGGCCGCCGTCGAAAGCTGTTTCCAGCCAGGTCCGCACAATTTCGAGCGCGAGATCTTCCGAAACGAGGCGCTCGCCCATGGAAAGCACGTTGGCGTCATTGTGTTGCCGTGAAAGACGCGCCGACTCTTCACTCCAGCAAAGTGCGCAACGCACACGGTGAACTTTATTGGCCACCATGGCTTCGCCGTTCCCCGAACCGCCGAACACGATGCCGCGCTCGCACTCGCCGCTCGCGACCGCTTCTGCAGCTGGCTGTATGAAAAGCGGATAGTCCACCGGGTCTTCACTGAATGTGCCGAAGTCTTTTACTTCATGACCGAGTGAAGCGAGCAGTTCTTTTACCTTTTCCTTGTAACGAAAACCGGCGTGATCGGAGCCGAGAGAAATCTTCATGCGATCAAATAGAAGAATTGCCGTGGATTTGTCGAACACGGCTGTAGCCGGCATGGTTGATGCCGGCTGCACGTTTCCCCGCCTCATCGATCGAACCGGGATCGCCGATCTCGGCTACAAGCGGACCGCGCATTCGCTCGCCCTTTGCTCATTCGCGGTGCAGTTTTGCGAGTTCGCTCCAGAGTTCTCGTTCGCGTTCTGTCAGTTTCTTAGGCAGGTTGATTTGAACCTCGACGTAAAGATCGCCGCGCTTTCCTGAGACTCCCGGCAAGCCCCGTTCTCGTAGCCGAAATCGCTGACCTCCCTGTGTGCCTGCCGGAATTTTCAGCCGCACCTTTCCTTCAACAGTGGGTACGAGCAATTCGCTCCCAAGCACTGCCCGCCACGGTTCGATCTTCACCTCATGAATCAAATCGCTGCCCTCGACTGAAAAGTCGGGATGGCGCGCAAGTCGGACGCGCAGGAACAGATCACCGCTTTTTCCACCACCCACGCCAGCTTCGCCCTGACCAGCCAGACGAATTCGCTGGCCCTCGCGAACGCCGCGCGGGATCTTGACCTGATAATTCTCAACCTTGTTTGAACCCGCCCGGCGCAGTGAGACCGTTCGCGTCGACCCGTTCAGCGCTTCTTCCAGCGTAACCATGATGTCGGCCTCGACATCCGCCCCACGCTCCGCCGTTGCCTGGCGTCCGCCAAATCCGCCGAAAGCCGAGCGGCCTCGGCCGCCACCGAAAAACGCTTCGAAGAAGTCGCTGAATCCGGTGCCGCCGAATTCGAATTGAACTCCGCCGCCATCGCCGCCCCACTGGTAATATCCCCCTTCGGTTGGTTGTGGGCCCCACTGTGGCGGCGGCTGGATTCCCCCCGGTCTGTTCCAATCTGCGCCGAGCTGATCGTATTTTGCACGTTTCTCTTGGTCGCCCAACACCTCGTACGCTTCGTTGATCTCTTTAAATTTTTCTTCGGCGGCCTTCTTGTCCTTGGCGACGTCGGGGTGATACTTTCGCGCCAGTTTGCGAAAAGCGCTGCGAATCTCATCTTCGGTCGCCGTCTTAGGCACACCTAATGTCTCGTAGTAATCTCGGAATTGTACGGGCATCCGCTCTCAAGCTTGTGCCTCCGCTCGATTCGCGCAACTTTTTGGATAATGCGCGACTTGGGCAAATTCATTGCCGTCATTGGCGTGATCATCACGCTGCTGGGATTGGTGATGTGGAGCGGATTTGCGCCGAAATGGCTGGGGCGATTGCCCGGCGACATTCGGATCGAGCGCGAACATTCTGCGTTTTATTTTCCCATCGTCACCTGCATCATCCTGAGCATTCTCTTGAGCCTGTTGTTGTCGATCTTCAGGCGCTAGGTGGATCGGCTTCTCCGAAGACGATGGCAAAGAATTCGCCGAAGGCGCAGTATTCCAGCATCATGGCCAAATCAAGTCGGCAGAAAGCGCTCGACCGACATGTCGCTCAACTGCTGCGGTGCCGTCGTTGCCCGCGCATGAAATCAACGCCGGTGTCGGGCGGCGCAATCGCGAGCGATATAATGATCGTTGGTCAGGCGCCCGGCCCGCGGGAACCGGTTCTGAAAAGACCGTTTGCGCATACTGCCGGCAAGACACTTTTTCGCTGGTTCGAAGAATTCTGCGGGATGAACGAAGCTGCAGTTCGATCGAAAATTTATTTCGCAGCAGTCTGCCGCTGTTTTCCCGGAAAAAATTCTGGCGGCACAGATCGCGTTCCGACTCCGGATGAAATTCGCAACTGCTCTTCCTGGATGGATGATGAAATCGAAATTCTGCGGCCGAGTCTGGTTATTCCTGTAGGCCGATTGGCTATCATGCAATTCATCGACTGCACGAAATTGGAGAAAGTGATCGGCCGCAGATTCCGTGTTGAGCGCGCAGGGCACCGGTTCGACGTGATTCCGCTTCCGCATCCCTCAGGCGCGTCGCCGTGGCACAAAATTGCGCCAGGAAAAGAATTGCTCCGACGCGCGCTCAAACTGATCGCTCGCCATTCAGCTGTCGCGGCGAAAGCGGCGGGCGAGAGCTAGATGATTGCAGAGATTGGTTAGCGCTGATTTAGTGCGTGACCTGAAAAACATGGCTGCACAGCGAAAGCCCAACTTGGTTCTTTTCCTGCCGGACCAACAGAGAGCCGACACGATCGCGTGTTACGGAGGCGCAAAGGTGCACGCGCCTAACCTTAACAAACTTGCCTCTGAATCCGCGGTTTTCGAGCGAGCGTACGTGACACATCCAGTTTGCACGCCATCCCGTTCGTCGCTCATGACGGGTACATGGCCGCATATCAACGGATGCACACGCAACAGCGTGCCACTCGATCGACGGTTCCTTATTTTTCCTGAATTGATGGAGGACAGGGATTATCGCACCGCGTACATCGGGAAGTGGCACCTTGGCGAGGAAGGGCCGATCGGGCGAGGATTCGAGGAATGGGTTTCTACCGACGACCACGGCGACTACACAAATTTCCTCATTTCAAAGGGGATTACGCCTGACAAACAGGACGGACGATTCTCAGAACTGGCCATCAGCAGTCTGCCTGTCGAACTGTCACGGCCAAAGTTTCTCGAGAGACATGCATGCGAATTCATCGAGAAACATAGCGGCGATCCTTTTATTCTCGTTGTTGGTTTTGTAGAACCGCATTCACCTTACAACGGACCGCTCAACGATGAGCATTCGCTCGATCAGGTGGATCTCGATGTGACAGCCACGCTTCCTGAAAGTGATGATATTCCGCTCCGTTACCGTTTGATGCGCGAATGGCAACAAGCGGAAGCCATCCTGGATCGACAGCGGCTGCCGACTCAATTGTTTTTTGGCGTCACTCCTGACGAATACCGCAGTATTAAGCAGCGTTACCTCGGCCTGGTTACACTGGTGGACCGAAGCGTGGGCGCCGTTCTTGGTTGCCTGGAACGATTGGGCCTGAGTGATCACACGATCGTTGTGCACACGAGCGATCACGGCGACAGCTTGGGCGCGCATCACCTCTTCGGGAAAGAAACAATGTTCGAAGAAGCCACACGCGTTCCTCTGTTAATTCGGCTTCCTGGGCAAACACGCGCCAAAACCATTCAGCAACGAATCAGTCACATCGATTTCGTGCCGACACTGCTTGATGTTCTCGGCCAGGCGAACCATCCCCAATGCGCAGGCAAAAGTCTGCTGCCGCTAATTAACGAAGAAGCAGCCGCGCCAGAAAACGTGTTTCTCGAATGGGCGCCAAACCGGACGAAAGTGAGAAAGGGCACCAAACTAGCCCGGCGACGCATGGTCAAGCGCGCCGTCGAGGAATCCACTCGGGCAATTGTTAGTCCAGATGGGTGGAAGCTTTGTCTGCGCGACAAGGACTTGAATGAATTGTATAACCTGAACGACGATTCGCTGGAGACGCGCAACCTTTATGCGGACCGGCAACACACGTCGGTCATTGCTCGTCTTACCGGCGAGATTCATCGCTGGCAGGAATCCGCAAACGATAAGCTCAAAGTGTGACTAGGTAGCGCGCCGCCTATGAAGCAATCGATTTGAGAAGTAAGTTACTGCTTCGAAAGCTTCTTTTCTTCCAGTAAGAGTGTTTTCACATCGGCTAGAACAAGGCGGGGATCGAGGGTCGCTGAGCTGTAGATGTTTCGGATACGGCCAGCGCGATCGATGAGAAACACGCGCAGAATATGATACAACGGCCCTTGCGGATCGTTGGGATTGGAGCGCTTGTCCACGGCTTGACCGTAGCCGTTCAGAATAGATTCAAGCGCCGCGTTCGATTTCGCCGTTGCGAATTGCCATTCGCATCCTGATTTGTCATCGCGCATTGCTTCCGAATACTCGGCGAGCCGTCGTGGCGTATCGTAGTCTGGATCAAAGCTTAGGCTGATGAGGCGCATGTTTGTTGCCAACTCTTTGTCGTCGGCGCTAAGCGCGTGCAACTGGCTTAAAACACCGACCGCGTATGGACAGGCTTTCGGCGCGGCGCAACGAGTGTAAATGAAGCTCAACACGGTGATACGCCCATGCGTGAGTTTGCTGAGGTTTAGTGACTTTGGAATTTGAATCGATTATCGCGCCGTCGGCTGCCATCTTGATTACGGGCAATGCGTAGCTACCCGCCACGGGCGGATCGTAATCGTAGTCCGGTCGTGAGACGATAGCAGTGTCGGCCGCGACGCTACGGTCACACGAGATAAATAAAGCGTAAGCGAGAGTGCCAACACTCGAGCTCGATTCGTGTTCATTACCCCGGCACTATGGAACTGATGCAACTACGCGATTCGCACCGAGTTTTGTCGCGCCGAAGAGCATGTGATGCGGACGTCCGAGCTTCAACGCGGTGAAATCAAGATCGAAACTTGGCTTCAATTCTTTGCCGTCCCATGCGTAAGCGCGCACGAACTGCTCGTTGTCTTCGACCTTTCTTATCCCAGCGCGCCAGAAGCGAACTCGTAAAATAGAGCCGTTTCCCGTCCCAGCTTTGCGACACCATGTTAACCTGGCGCCCAATTTGTTTCTCATAAATCTGTTTCGGTTTTTGCGGATTCGAAACATCAAACACGCGGCACTTGCCGTCTCCGAAGCAATCAACAAACAATGTCTTGTCATCGGCGCTAAGACTGATATCGACTGGTAGTACGCCGCCCTTAACATCCCCGATCGTGGAAACCTCCTTCGCCTGCCATTCGCCGTGGTCGTCTTGGTAAACCAGCCAAAGTTTAGATGTCAGCGCCGCTGCGGTGAAGGCGTAATTGTGCTTATCGCCCCAGGCCCAGCGGATCTCCAGCGGCGCACCCGGCACCTCGAAAACTTTCTTGGGCTGACGCGCATGGAAATCCCACATCACCATGGTTGAACCGAAATGCTTCATCGCCTCGGGGTCGGCGGTCAATTTCGCGAAGTCCATCGTATAGTTTTTCCAGCCGGTGAACGATGAGGTCAGCAGCGCGTTCTTTCGCGGCAGCACACGTGCATCATAGCCGTAGCCATCAGCGAACTTGGCGTCTGTCGCGCCACGCGCGTCATCTTTTGTTGGCAGCCAGTTGGTAGCGATATAGTTGCCGTCATTACTGTATTCGACCAATGCAGTCCGGCCTCCGTGATCTTTTTCATTCGAGAGGCATGGAATGAGCACTCGCCCCGGCAAAGCGTAAGCGCCGTGAGGTCCGATCGCGCCTCCGGTGGCTTCCGCGAAATTGTCGATCGTTTTCGCATGCTGGGGCTTGGCCGGATCAGTGTGGACGTCGAAAATGAAGACGCGGCTGTTTTCAAGGCCAGCCAGCCATAGTTGGCGCCGGTCATCGGTGAATCCGCCGTGGTGCGCTTCGTTGCGTCCGCCAACGGAAACGCTGCTGATGACTTTGCCGTAGTTGGGCGACTCGGGCCTTGCATCAACGGTAACAAGTTTGTCCGAGCCGTCGCCTAGACCTTCCACGCCGAGCGTCCACACATAGACGAACTCTTCCTGCCCATCGATGCGGGCAAGGTAAGGCGAAGAGCAGGTTTCATCCGCGCGTGTGCTGCTAATTCCGAAAGCGAGCATCAACGCCAGAGTGCACCCGAAGAGTGCGTTTGATATTTTAACGATGAATAACTGGGTATTAATGCATATTTTCATTCTTTTCCTCCTTGGCGTATTACGGATTGATGACGACTTGCGGAGCCGACTTGCTCGTTTCGATCTGGGCGCTCACCTTTTGGATTAGCGTGGCTTGTTCTTTGAGCTGCGCCATCATAGCTTCCATTCCTTTTTGCTGCTGAGCAACCGTTGATTTTAACTCGGCAATCGCTGCTTGCTGTTCCTCGACCTTTTTGTGTTCTTTGAGGAACTCGTTGAGCAGCATCGCGTTGATCGAGTCGAAGCGGATCGCATCGACTTCCCCTTTGGCATTACGCACCGCCAGGTCTGGACTGACTTTGGCCACATCCTCGGCAATGAGGCCAAACATCTTTACGTGGGCTGGATCAATATCGCCATTGTAACGAAAGGTGACCGGCTTGAGCGCGAAAAGCGCTTCGCTGGCTTTATCCATCGGCTCGATCTCGTGCTTATAGCGGCGCGAGGAGGTGATGAAGCCAAGTTTACCATCGGCATCTACCTCGACGAGCATGCCGGTATTCAAAGCAGTGGTGGCGATATTTTTGATGCGGGTGGTGTTGCTCTCGCCAGGAACACCAGGGAAGAATGCGCCGATGCAGACATTCCCGTTGCCGGTGATGAGTTCGCCGGCGCCGAAACCGATGGCAGTGTTGTTGCTGCCAGCGGTGTTTTGAAAGAGCGCATGAGCACCGATTGCCGTGTTTTGGAATCCGTCGATGTTGGTAGCGAGCGCAGCAGCACCGTTGGCTGTGTTGCCCTCGCCCGTGGTGTTGCTCTCGAGCGCAAAAGCTCCATTGGCCGTGTTGTTGCTGCCGGTGGTGTTATTGAACAGTGCCTGCACGCCGAAGGCGGTGTTGATTTCGCCGGTCGTGCCGGCAAAGAGGGCGAACGCTCCGTTGGCGGTGTTGCCAGTGCCGGTGGTGTTGTTCAGGAGCGCTTGCAGGCCGATGGCTGTATTTTGAGCGCCGGTGGTGTTGCTAAAGAGCGCGTGATTCCCGTTGGCCGTGTTGCCGCTGGCCTCTGTGCTGCTGAACAGGGCGAACGCGCCATTGGCCGTGTTGTTTTCGCCCGTGGTGTTGCTAAAAAGGGCGAAGGTTCCATTGGCTGTGTTGCCTTCGGCTGTGGTGTTGCTTAAAAGCGCCCCCGCACCAGTGGCCGTGTTTCGGCTCCCGGTGTTGACAAGAAGGGTCCCGGCTCCGATTGCCGTGTTGAGGCTGCCTTCTGTGTTGCTCCTGAGCGAAAACAAACCAACTCCCGTATTGTATGTGCCGTTGGTGAGGCTAAAAAGGGCGGCCTGCCCTTCCGCGGTGTTACCTCCAGGGTAGCCTCCGTCTGGCGCCGGATTGACAGCGTGCGCATTTGGCACAAGCGCAAGGCAGACAATCACGATCAGAATTGGAATGAGGTTATGCCGTTTCATATTTATTGCGTGCGTTTCTATCTTCATGGTTTGTTCTTTGTCGTTCGGTTTGGTTTCTAGTTAACCTGTGCAGGCTCATGGAATCTTGAGAGCCACTTGCTGCGTCGCAGGTCTGTTCAGTTCAAGCTGGACGCTCACCCGTTGGATTTGCGCTGCCTGCTCTTTGACGTGCGCAGTCAGGGCTTCAATTCCCTCCGCCTGCCGCGCCATAGTGGTTTCCAACTCCTCGTACCCTACGGTGCTCTTTGAGGAACTCGTTGAGCAACATGGCGTTGACCGCTGTGTATCGCACGCTCTCGATTTGGCCCTTTCCATCACGAACGGCCAAATTGGGATCCACGTTCGCGACGTCCTCGGCGATGAGGCCAAGTCGAGGCTTTGGGTTCGATCGACGGCTTTCTTGTAACTATACGTAACGGGTTTGAGCCGGTAGAGCGTTTCACTGGCGTTGTCCATCGGCTTGATGTTCTCTTTATAGCGCCGCGAAGAGCTCAAGTGCCCAAGTGACAGCCCGTGGTCGAAGTCCACGGTAACACGAATGCTACCGATACGCAGCTCCACTCACTGAGGTGGCGTTAATATTGCCGATATAGGTGTGCTGGCTCTCGGTGGCAACAGGTGCGGGTCGGAACGCTGCCGATATAAATGTTGCCGAAACCGGTTGCGAGACCACGGCCGTGCTCCGAGTGCCAATGGCGCTACATTGGTGTTGCCATCTGTAAGATCTAAGAGCGCTTGATATCCAAATGCGTCGTTGGCGTAGTTGTTGGGCCCATTGACGTTAGCAGAGCGCTTGAAACCCGACGGCCGGTACTGATGCCCGAGCTCGGGGAGTCCGGTAAGCCCGGTTAGCATGCTTCTCAACGCTGGATAACCCACTGTCGTGTTGCCGCTGGAGTCGATGTTGCTTTCCAGCGGCATGGGAACCGACGGCGGTGTTAGCGACCAACTTGAAAACCCTGAACGTGTGGCCAGAACACCCCCGATGGTGTTGGCCTGGAGTGCGAAAAGCGCCGGTGGCTGTGTTCGCGGTCGGCAGTGTTGTTAAAGAGCGTCTGACTACCGACGGCCGTGTTGTTGAAGCCTGTGGTGTTGCTAAAAAGCGCACTAACACCGTTGGCCGTGTTGTGGCCACCGATCGTGTTGCTAAAGAGCGCCTGATCACCGTTGGCGGTGTTGGCGGCGCCTTCTGTATTGCTGAAGAGCGCGAATGCCCCATTGGCTGTGTTAAACAAGCCAGTCGTGTTGCTCAGAAGCGCCGCCGCGCCGGTCGCCGTATTTTCGTCTGCGGCGTTGGCGAGGAGCGCTCCGGCCCCGGTTGCCGTGTTGAACTGGCCTTCTGTGTTGCTTCTGAGGGACAGAACAATCCAACCGCCGTATTGAATCCTGCCGGTCGTGAGACTCAAAAGGGCGGTCTGCCCCTCTGCCGTGTTGCCTCCAGGGTAGCCTCCATCCGGCGGCTGGGATAACCGCCGGCGCATTCGGGCCGAAAAGCGCAAAGCAGGTTAGTGCGAGCGGAATCAAGAAAAGAGCGCGCCGCGAAAACAAGTCGATTTAATTGAATTGTTTGCAGTTGGACTGGTATGTATTGATTTCATAAATTTGTTTCGAGTTGGGAATTTGCGTTTCTGCCTGAGTCATCGCGATTGCTCAGCGATTGTTGGCGACTATTTCCGATTCAGGTTTGACTTACCACAGCATTCGAGCGCCCACCTTCTGAAGACCTGATGCAAGGGCTTCAATTCGCTTATCCTGTTCCACGAGCCTGGACTCAAAGCTCTTCTGCTGCTGCTCCAGAGTGGAGCCTAGTTTATTGATTGTCGCTTCCTGTTCCTCCACCTTGCAATGTTCTTTGAGGAACTCATTGAGCAACATCGCGTTCACTGCGTCGTAGCGCACGGTGTAAATCTCGCCGTTCTTGTCGCGCACCACCAAGTCCGGATTTACCTCGGCTACTTCCTCGGCGATCAAACCAAATTGCGGCGTATTTGTGTTGTCGCTCTTGTAGTGGAATGCCACCGGCTTAAGCGCCAGAATCGTGTCGCTGGCGCTGTTCATCGGTTTGATCTCCTTTTTGAATCGGCGAGAGGAGCCGGTGGTCGTGCCGAGCTTGCCGGTAGAGTCGATCAACACCGGTGCGGCGTCGGGGGCTACGAGAGCGTCGCGAATGTTGCCGATAAAGCAGCTATCGCTCACGTCAAAACCTGCGACGTTGGCGCCGATACAGATTACGTTATTGGCCGTGTTGACGTTGCTGCCGGCTGTAATGCCCAAGGCGATATTGTTGCTGCCGGTGCTGTTGGTCGGGAGCGCATTAATACCGATGGCTGTGTTGGCGCTGCCGGTGGTGTTGCCAAAGAGCGCTCCGTCACCTATGGCCGTGTTGAAGTTGCCGGTGGTGTTGCTAAAGAGCGCATCAACACCGGTGGCCGTATTGGCACCGCCGGCGCTGTTGGTAACGAGTGCGTGAAAACCGGTGGCCGTGTTGTTGTTACCATCGAAGTTGCTAACGAGCGCTTGAGAACCGATGGCCGTGTTATCATTACCGGTGGCATTGTTAAACAGCGCACGATAACCATTAGCCGTATTTTCGCTGCCGTTGCTATTGATGGAGAGCGCAGAAGCACCAGTGGCCGTGTTCTCATTGCCGTCGACGTTGAGCGCGAGCGCGGAATTGCCAGTTGCTGTGTTCTCGCTGCCGCTGACGTTGGAAGCGAGTGTGAGGCTACCGGTGGCCGTGTTGAAGTCGCCTTCAATGTTGCTAAAGAGCGCAGATTCTCCGGTCGCCGTGTTGTCGATCCCGGTGGTGTTGCGATTCAGCGCTTGATAGCCGTTCGCCGTGTTTGCACTGCCCGTGGCGTTGCTAAAAAGAGCGAACGCGCCATTGGCCGTGTTGGCATCGCCGGTGGTGTTGCTTAAAAGCGCCCCGGCACCTGTGGCCGTGTTTTGGTCGGCAGTATTCGCAAGGAGCGTCCCCGCGCCAACGGCCGTGTTAAAGTTGCCTTCGGTGTTGCTCCTGAGCGAAAACACACCAACGGCCGTATTGTATGTGCCATTGGTGAGACTAAAAAGGGCGTTCTGCCCTTCTGCCGTGTTGCCGCCCGGATATCCCCCGTCAGGAGCGGGGACGACCGCTTGGGCCAGTGGCGAAAGCGCGAAATAGAGGAACACTAGAGGAATGAGCAGAAAAGATAATTTTCTGTTCGTAGGTTTCATTGGATTGTTTTTAAGATGCTTTTTCATTTTCTTTTTCTTACACGTTGTTTTTGATTTACTGTTTTTGTGGGTTTTGTTTCCTTGTGCGCAGGCGAGGTCTGAACCGAACTTGCGCGTGGTGGAAAATGCCGAGTGCCCTTATGAAAGTCTTTAGGCTGCGGCTGAATTTTTTCTGAATTATCTGAAAACTGCGATGCAGACGCCTCCAGCTAACGTCTACGAATTCGGCGAGTTCCAACTCGACCTCGCTGGACGGCTCTTGCGACGGCTGGATGGGACGCCGGTCCCTCTTACGCCGCGAGTTTTCAAGACGCTTCTCTACATGGTGGAGCACCACAAATCCGTGCTCGACAAGGAGCGCATAATGGAAGCGGTGTGGCCCGATTCCATTGTCGAGGAAAACAACCTGGCGCAGGCCATCTCAAAGTTGCGACAGGTCTTCGGCGAAACACCGGGCTCAGACAGCTACATCGTGACGGTTCCGGGTCGCGGTTACCGCTTTGTCGCTGAAGTTAACGAGCGAATGCCCGCGCCCGCAACCCTTGAGCGTAGCGGTGCAGCCAGGGCAGATGCCGTTTTCAAGGCAACAACCGAGGAGCCGATTCACAAATCGGCCCCAACGTCTTCTGGAGGTCTGACGATCGAGCGACCCAGAAGATTTTTGGGGCTGTCTGCAAAAAATGGCTGGCTGCTGGCAGGCACCATCTCAGCGATTGTGATCGCAGGCGCTGCAGTTTTCTTTTTCGTCCGTCACCGCAGCTTGCCCGCCAGTGTGCGGGCACCCAGCTCGCCTCCTCCGGCTGACGCAGTTTTGTCAGCGCTTGCACGGATTCCCGAGAAGAGCATCGCAGTGTTGCCATTCGAGAATCTCAGCGACGACAAGCAAAATGCCTACTTCGCGTCCGGCGTGCAGGATGAAATTTTGTCGAACCTGGCAAGAATTGCCGACCTGAAAGTTATCAGTCGCACTTCGGCGAACCTTTATAAAAGTGAAAATCCGCGCAACTCGCGTGAGATAGGCCAGCAACTTGGCGTTGCTCATCTCTTGGAAGGCAGTGTTCAGCGAATCGGCAATCGGCTCCGAGTCAACGCACAACTCATCAAGGCGCGCACCGACACACACGTGTGGGCGCAAACCTACGATCGGGATGTGGCTGACCTTTTTGCAATTCAAAGTGAAATTGCGCAGGCGATTGCCGGGCAGCTGTCCGCTAAAATCTCGCTCGCAGAGAGACACGCCATTGAGCGAGCACCAACGGCCGATATCACAGCCTTCGATCTTTACACTCGGGCCAAGAATCTCGTTCTGGTCTTGAACAACGCTAATGACAAAGGGAATCTGTTGCGGGCAGCCGATCTGCTGAATCAGGCTGTCGCGCATGACCCAACCTTTTTCCAGGCGTATTGCCAACTCGGGTGGGTTCATGATCAGCTTTATCACCTTCATTTGGATCTGTACGCCTGCGCGTCTGGTGTTAGCCGACGCTGCCATCCAGGCGGCGTTTCGTCTCCGCCCCGACGCAGGCGAAGCACACTTGGCGCGCGGGGAGCATCTTTATAGAGGATTCCTCGATTACGACGGCGCCTTAGCTGAACTGGAAATCGCTCGCCAGACCCTGCCCAATGACGCACGGTTATTTGAGCTCAAAGGTTATATTGAGCGTCGCCGCCCCGGCGGTAATCAGGAAGAGGCGTTGCGGAATCTCGAGCGCGCAATCGATCTTGACCCGCGGAACTTTTTGCTGCTACAGCAGACTGCGCTCAGCTACACTTTTCTCCAGCGCTATCGCGACGAAGAAGCCGCCTATGATCGACTGTTGTCGATCGAGCCGAACGACGCCCCGAGCAAAATAACACGCGCGGCGGCGGAGCTGGACTGGAAAGCCTATGCCCATCCTTTGCATCAAGCTGTCGACGAAGTTCGGGCGAAAGATCCTGCTGCAGTCCAAAGCATCGCTGCCGGCTGGCTTGGCTATGCACTGGCAGAGCGGGACCCTGCCGCCGCTGCCGATGCCTTAGCCGCGCTGGGCGAAAATAGTCTTGGCCCCACGACTCTAAGATACAGCCCCCGTTTTCTAACAGGTCTTATCGCTCGGATGACAAAGGACGATGCTAAAGCACGTGCCGCTTTTACTGCTGCGCGCGCGGAGCAGGAGAACCTGGTCCGTGCCGATCCTGACGATGCTGGTGCCCTATCCGTGCTCGGTTTGATCGACGCTGCCCTGGGACGAAAGGAGGAAGCGCTGCGCGGAGGGCCGGCGCGCGGTTGAGCTGCTTCCCGTGGAAAAAGATGCAATCAACGGCACACGGATGATCGCGTCTTTGGCTAACATCGCCGCGTGGGTTGGCGATAAAGAGCTGGCCTGCGAACAGCTTGCCATCGCCATTCGCCCACCGAGCGAGCTCAGCTATGGCCAATTAAAGCTGCTGCCGTGGTGGGACCCACTGCGCGGCGACCCATGCTTCGAAAAAATCGTCGCCTCGCTCGCGCCCAACTGAATCTAACCGCGGAGGCAATCCAGCCCGGATGACACAGATTGCCGGACGCATTCAAAAACGGTAACCGTGCAGTTCGATTTCCTTGCGAAAACGCTCTTTCAACGATTCGTCATTGTTGCAGCCGTAGCAGGCCGACGCCCCGGCTGTGAGCCATGATGCCCGGACGGTTAGCGATTGGTGAGAACCACGCTTGTCTTTAGTTTACTCGTCTCAAGTCGGGCACTTACTTTTTGAAGTTGTGCGTCCTGCTCCTTAATATGCGCGATAACTGTTTCCATCTCGTTCTGTTGCTGGGCGACAGTTGATTTCAACTCCGTGATTGTCGCTTGCTGTTCTTGGACTTTTTTGTGTTCCTTGAGAAACTCGTTGAGCAACATCGCGTTCACCTGGTCATAGCGTACGCTGTTGATCTTGCCCTTTTCGTCGCGAACCACGAGGTCGGCGCTTATTTTCTCCACGTCTTCGGCTACGAGTCCGAACTGCTGCGTGCCTGCTGGGTCAATTTCCTTTTTGTAGCGGAAAGTAACCGGTTTGAGTGAAAAGAGCGCTTCGCTGGCTTTGTCCATCGGTTGTATATCGTTCTTAAAGCGCTTTGAAGATGTCGCGGTACCCAGTTGGCCGTTTGCAGCCACGAGCACCGCCGTACCGCTTGCAATTGTTTGCCCGCTGATGCCACGGACGATAGTAGTGGTGATATCCGGATTGCCGATCCGGATGGTGTTGCTTTCACCTGCCACGCCCTGAACATCAAAGCCGATATCGATATTGTTACTATCGCTTTTGAAAAGGTTGTGTCCTGCATTCTGACCGAATGCGGTGTTGGAGCTGCCGGTATTGATGCTGGAAAGCGCGCTGGCGCCCACGGCAGTATTGCCGACACCTTCGGTATTCGCAAAGAGCGCATGATCACCGATGGCAGTATTAGAGCTGCCGAGCGTGTTGTCATGGAGTGCGCTTAATCCGGTTGCGGTGTTGAAGCTGCCCTCGGTGTTGCGAACCAGCGCTGCAACACCAGTGGCCGTGTTGTCGTTGCCCGTGGTGTTGCCGGCGAGGGCACTGACTCCAGTGGCGGTGTTCTCGCCACCCGTGGTATTGTTGACTAGTGCTGCAACACCGTTGGCCGTGTTTAGGCTGCCGATGGTGTTGCCAGCGAGCGCATTATCACCAGTAGCCGTGTTGGATTCGCCAGCGGTGTTGGCAAGGAGTGCTAGGGCACCGGTGGCGGTATTCGATCCGCCAGTCGTGTTGCTAAGTAGTGCACTATCACCGCTGGCCGTGTTGGCCTCGCCTGTGGTGTTGCTAAAAAGTGCAAAGGCTCCTATCGCCGTGTTGGCGGTGCCTGTACTATTGCTTAAAAGTGCCCCCGCACCAGTAGCTGTATTTTCGTCTGCCGTGTTCCCAAGGAGCGTCCCGGCACCGACGCCGGTGTTGAAGTTGGCGTCAGTGACGCTCAGGAGTGAAAACAAACCAACGGCCGTGTTGTAAGTGCCGCCGGTCAGGCTAAGAAGCGCGTCCTGCCCTTCTGCCGTGTTGCCTCCGGGATAGGCCCCATCGGGGGCCGGATCGACTGCCTGCACCATGGGTAAAGGCGCAAGCCAGACAAGCGCGGTGGCGATGAAAGTGAAACTGACCTGCCAGAATGGTCGTCCGGTGGAACTTTTGACTAGTGAGACATTGGTTTTCATAAGCTTATTCTTCAGCGTTTCCATTTAGCGGTTGGTTACCACTTGCGGTGCGTGGCGGCTCATCTCAATCTTCGCACTGACCTTCTGGAGACCGAGTGTCAGCGCTTCGATTTGCTCTTCCTGTTTCGCGAGCTTCAACTGAAAGCTTTTCTCTTGCTTCACCAACGTGGACTCTAGGTCAGCAATCGCGGCTTCCTGCTTGACAGCTCCGGCCCTAAGTTCTTCAACTTCGCGATGCTCTTTGAGGAACTCGTTGAGCAGCATCGCATTCACCTGTTCATAGCGCACGCTGTAAGGCTTCCCATCCTTGTCGCGCACGATCAAATCGGGATTCACCCTTTCCACGTCCTCAGCTACGAGGCCGAACTGCGGGAGTCTGTCGGCGTCCAGCTCCCTTTTATAGTGGAAGGTCACTGGTTTAAGTGCAAAGAGCGCTTCGCTGGACCGTTCCATTGGTTTGATTTTCTCTTTAAATCGCCGCGAAGAGGTAATCGTGCCAAGTTTGCCGTCTGCATTGATGGAAACGGCGGTTCCTCCGGAAGAGATTTGGCCGAAGATGCTGCCGATATAGCAGCTGTTGCTGACGTTCTCACCTGCGACTAGCGCGCCGATACAGATAACGTTACTGGCCGTCGTGACAGCATCGCCAGCGTTAAGGCCGACGGCAGTGTTCTCGTCTCCAGTGGTGTTATTGTTGAGGGCCAAAAGGCCAATGGCCGTGTTTGCGGCGCCGTTCGTGTTGTTCAGGAGTGCCTGGTAACCAAATCCGCTGTTGCCGAAGCCGCCGGTAACATTCCCCAGTGCTTGAAAACCGACGGCAGTGCAAATACCAAGCGGCTCGGAGCCCGCGGGCCCGGTAGTAAAACTATGGAGCGCCTGATAACCCAGCGCGGTGTTGGCGCTGGCCACAGTGTTGTTCTCGAGTGCTTGCTGGCCGACTGCCACGTTGGGGCCGACATCAAAGCCCAGGGCGTTGCCGAGTGTGCCGCCCGCGGTGTTGTTAAGAAGCGCATTTGACCCAATGGCCGTGTTACCGCTAGCAGTGTTGCTAAAGAGTGCGAACGCTCCATTGGCCGTGTTGTCGGTTCCGGTTGTATTGCTAAGAAGCGCCCCCGCGCCAGTGGCTGTATTCGAAGCTCCGGTGTTGGCAAGCAGCACCCCGGCGCCGACACCAGTGCAGAAGCTTCCGTCTGTAAGGCTCAGCAGCGAAAATGTCCCGATTCCCGTGTTGTATAGGCCGCTGGTGAGATTTAAGAGCGCGCTGTCTCCCTCCGCGGTGTTGCCGCCGGGATAGCCTCCGTCCGGAGCCGGAACAACCGCGAAAGCGTTCGGGGCGCCGCAAAGTCCGAACCAGGCGAATGTGGCGGCGACGATCAGTACGCTTATACGTTTCATTGCATTTTCTTCAGGGAGCTTTTTCATTTCTTGTTCTTCCTTGTGGTTTTTGATTTACTGTTTTTGTGGGTTTTTGTTTGGTTACGCGTGGGTGGGATCTGAATCGAACCTGCGCGTGGTTGGAAAATGCTGGGCGTGCTTATGAAAGTCTTTAGGCTGCGGCTGAATTTTTCTGAATTCTTCTGAAACCGCGATGCAGACGACCCCCGTTCACATCTATGATTTCGGCGGGTTTCAGCTCGACACAGGGAAGCGGCTATTGCGCAGAGTGGATGGGACACCAGTTCCGCTCACACCGAGAGTGTTCGAAACGCTGCTCTACATGGTTGAGCACCACGACGCCGTCCTCGACAAGGAACGAATCATGGCGGCGGTCTGGCCCGACTCGATTGTTGAGGAAAACAACCTGGCTCAAGCGATCTCGAAACTTCGACAGGTCTTCGGTGAAACGCCGGGCTCCCACAACTATATCGTGACCGTCCCGGGTCGGGGCTATCGATTTGTTGCCAAGGTTACTGAACACTCGGCCGAGGCTGCTTCCCCAGCCAATGGAGAACACGCGTTAACATCGTTTCCTGAGGAGGCGGAAGCCGGCGCAACGGCCGAGCGATATCCGCCAGGCGTGAAGACGGTCTGGCTCTTGGCGGGTGCGGTTTCAGTAATTGCCCTCACCGGGCTCGGCACTTTCTTTTTCATTCGCTATCGCAGCTGGCCCAGTGCGGTCGGGGCTGCGACGTCGTCTGTCCCGGCTCGCCCAGTTCCGTCTATACCTGCCCCTATTCCTGAAAAGAGCGTCGCAGTGTTGCCGTTTGATAATCTAAGCGATGATAGGCAAAACTCCTTTTTTGCAGCTGGCGTCCAGGATGAAATAATCTCCGACCTCGCGAGAATCGCAGACCTGAAGGTCATCAGTCGGACATCTGCGAACCTTTACAAAAGCGGGAATCCGCGGAACTCGCGTGAGATCGGCCAACAACTGGGTGTTGCCCATCTTTTGGAAGGTAACGTCCAGCGAATCGGCAACCGGCTCCGGGTTAACGCGCAACTCATCAAGGCGCCGACCGACACACACGTGTGGGCGCAAACTTACGATCGGGATGTAGCCGATCTCTTTGCAATTCAAAGTGAAATCGCGCGGGCGATCGCCGACCAGCTTCACGCTAAAATCTCCGTGGTGGAAAAACGGGCCATCGAGCGGCGGCCGACCGCTGATCTTAACGCGTTTGATCTTTATATCCGCGCGAAAAATCTTCATCTAACGGTCGGCTTCAGTGCCAAGGCGAGAGAGGATCTGCTAATGGCCGCCGACCTGCTCAATCAGGCTGTGTCGCGTGATCCATCTTTTTTTCAGGCGTTTTGTCAGCTCAGTCAAACTCACGGTTTGCTTTATTCTTACGGCTTTGATCATACGTCAGCGCGGCTCGCGCTGGCCGAAGCGGCTCTCGCAACAGCCTCTCGTCTCCGTCCGGACGCTGGCGAAACGCATCTGGCGCGTGCGTGGAATCTCTATGTAGGATACCGCGATTATGACGCCGCTCTCGGTGAACTTAAACTCGCGCGTAAGAGCCTGCCGAATGATCCGCAAATATTCGAGCTGACGGCTTACATCCAGCGACGGCAGGGACGCTGGGAAGAATCGATACATAGCTTGGAGCGCACACTTGAGCTTGACCCGCGCAACATCGACGCACTTCACAGGATTGCGTTGAGGTACCGTGATCTTGCCCGGTACGATGAAGCAAAATTGACGTTGAATCGCGCCCTAGGCATCGATCCAAACGACGTCACAACGAAAGCCATGTGGGCAGTCGTGGAACTGGACTGGAAAGCAGATACGGGCCCCCTGCATGAATTGATCAACGAGCTCCGGGTGAAAGATTCTGCAGCGCTGCAAAGTGTGCCTGATTTCTGGCTGACTTGGGCCCTGGCAGAGCGCGATCCGGCTGCGGCTTCCGATGCTTTAACGATACTCGGCGAAAATGCCTTGAGTGACGGCCCGATCCAGCTCAGCAGAACATTCGTGAAAGGTCTTAACGCTCGTATGGTCAAAGATGATAGTAAAGCGCGGTCGGATTTTACTGCTGCACGCGTGGAGCAGGAGAAAATCGTTGAAGGTCAACCAGATTACGGGCCGGCACTGTGCGTGCTTGGCTTGATCGATGCCGCTCTGGGGCGGAAGGACGAAGCGCTGCGAGAAGGCCGGCGAGCGGTCGAGCTTCTTCCAGTAGAAAAAGATGCCGTCAATGGACGGATCATGGTCGCGCATTTTGCGATGATCGCGGCCTGGGTTGGCGACAACGCTCTGGCCTGCGAGCAGCTTGCCGTCGCCGTTCGTTACACTAGTTCCCTCAGCTATGGTCAGTTGAAACTGATGCCGTGGTGGGATCCTCTGCGCGGCGATCCATGTTTTGAACAAATCGTCGCCTCGCTCGCCCCAAGGTGACGTTACGAAGGTGTGCGCGCTTGAGAGGCAGAACGATTGTCTGGGTCACGCGTTGTGCTCAAAGCAGTAGCCATGCAGTTCGATTTCCTTAGCAAAAGCTTTTTCAACGATTCGACGCTGGTCGTCATTGAATACTTGCTGATAAGGTCGGTGATCAGTTCGGTATTCCGATTTTGCTGTAACGCCGAGTGTTCCTGCAAATGGGATGTGTAGTTGCGAGAAGACTTCCCTGAGTTCAGCAGTCAGGTTCTCATAGCGGAGCACACGATCCACGATGATTTTTCTTCTGGAACGATCGGAGTACCGGAAATAGTTAATCGGGAACCGGCCGCGAGCGAGATACTCGTCAAACGAAAGCGAACCGCCTTCGCGGGCGGCGTGCATGTGGTAATGTGACAAAACTTTGTCCCAGGGATTTCGTTCCACGCAAAATTTGAAATAGCTGTTCCAGACATCGCGAGGAACGCGGTTCCGAACCTCCAATGCGGGCATATGGCGATAAAACTTCTCCCGACTGCTGATTGAATGTCGCAACGCGGAGAAGATCTTGCCTGGCCTCTCCAGGATTTCAGGAATCGGGTTAATGGATCCCCGGTAATTGCGTGGTTGATGGCCTTCGACGGGCGGCTCGATCGGGGTCAAGACATCTGAAGTCCCGCAGTGTTTCGAAAGAAAGACCTCGATACTCGTCCCTGCGGTCTTAGCCGTCTTGATAAAGATGAATTTGTATTTGTGGGACAGGATCATGTAGCGTCACTGCTTCCCGCCAGCAACAGGTCGCACGAACGGTAAATAACCGCCAGTATTCGCCTAACTGGGCAGCGCATTCTAAAATAATCCCACAAGCCCGCGGATGATTTCCTTTCAGAAACGTTTTTTGTTCGTTCACATTCCAAAGACCGCCGGTAATTCGATTCAGAGCGTCCTGCGTGGCTATTCCGAAGATGAGTTAGTAGCTTTACGGGGTGAACAGGACGGGATCGAGCGCTTTGGACTGCGTAATCCGAAATACAAAATTAAGAAACATTCAACGCTGGCCGAGTACCCGGGCTGCGCTCGGGGACACCGAGTTTGATAAACTCTACAGATTTACGTGTGTGCGAAATCCGTGGGACCGGATGATTTCCTATTATTTCACGCCGACGCAAAACACAGCCGCGTGGGACCGGAAAAAATTCAGAAAGGTTATTGTTAAGGTCCTGCCAGTCTTGGACTATCTCCGCCTAGATAAGGGCGAAAGAGATCCGTTCGCCAATGTTAATTACATCATGCGTTTCGAGAGTTTGTCTGACGACTTTCGCACCGTGTGTGCGGCTTTAGACATTTCGCCGACGACCCTGCCACGATACAATCGCTCGAAGCGCGAACATTATTCGAAATATTACGATGACGAGCTTCGCGAATTAGTACGCGCACGTTTTGCCGCGGAGGTCGAACGGTTTGGCTATACGTTCGAGCAGCGATAAGAGCTACAATTTTCCAAGCGTCACGTATTCGCCGTTCGGATGGCGAAACCATTCCGGTATCTCAATCCCAGCCGCGACCATGCTCTCGTAACAATTTTGCGTTATTACACCCCGGCTGGTGCTTTCTCCAAAAACCGCAAAGTTTTGTTTGGTCACGAACAACCGGTGCTCAGGCAACTTCGGGACGTCGTTCTTCAGTTCATCCATCGCCTTCGCGCTGGGAATATGGTCTGGCAGATGGGCGAACAGGTGTCGAAGCACTTTGGCGCGCAAGATCTGATGTATCCATATTTGGAACCAGGCTTTTCGCTCGAAGTAGATATCGCCGAATGGATTCTTAACTTTGGGCGGGTAGAGAGTCAGCTTGGGATCATTCAGCGTTGCCCGGCATCTGCAGAATAAAAGACCATCTACTTCCGGCGAGCGCATGGCGTGAGAAATCAGGCTGCCGATTTTATCGGTGACGAGTTGGATGGGGTATTTGTCATCCACGCACCAATAAATCCACTCCTCATCGTCGATCTCCGTCAGCAAATGCAAGACGGTTCCCTTAATATCCGAAGGCGCCGGAAGATATTTTGCTTGTGCGGTATCTACTCCGCCAAGCTCCTGATGAGGAACATGAAAAACGAACGGATGATCCGGCCATAACTGGTCATATTGAAAAACCATGTGCTCTGTGATCGCCCGATAGCGATCGCACGTGAGCACAATCGCTTTTATTTTATCCGGCAAACTCATAGCCAAACCGATCTATATCGACTTTGAACTTGTTTGCGATGATGTCCCTGGTTCGCGGAGTGTAATATTCAGTGTAATGCCGCGCCCGTGGATTGGGTCTTTGATGGGGCAAGTTCTCGCTCACACCGAGCTTTTTCGCCACAAAGGCCCAGTCCTCATCGAGTTGTTCGAATTTCCCGATGAAATCGGCAAGCACATTGCCATTGGGATCGACGAACCAATCCAATTGATAACGGTGAGGGGATGAGTGAACGCAGGTGGCGCTGCTGTATTGAATCCAATCGACAAATTCGTCGAACGTCATTTTATCTCTGAGTTGTAGCGCCTCAGTGCGCTCGTAAAGAGAGACGACGCGGTCCCACGGATTACGAACGAATCCGAATTTGAAGTAGGTCTCGAATTGCTTGTGTCCGATTTCTCTCCGGCGCTCATCTGGAAGTAACAAATACAAAGACGCCAGAATCCGATTCTTTCTTCCCCCGTAGCGCGTCCAATACGTCTCCATCTGGTTTTTGATTTGCCATAAATTCAGATGTGGTTTCCAAGCCTTACCGAGAATCGCGCGAACGCTGGTCGAGCCTGTCTTTGGCACTTCTACGAAAATGCACTTGTACTCATGAGAGATCATGGCCGGAGGCGTGTCATTGTACATTGAAAAATCTCGTAGGCATTAGAAAGTGATGCTCCGCGGAGGGTCGGTAGCTCAATCGGTAGAGCAGCGCCCTTTTAAGGCGTTGGTTCCGGGTTCGAGTCCCGGCCGACCCACGCTCTTATATGGCCTGGGTTTACATCTTGCACGGCGCTCGACGGTATTACATCGGTGCGACCGACGACCTTGAACGCCGAACCGCAGAGCATAAGCGTGGCAGCAATCACACGACGCATCGATTCGGAGGCCAAATCGAACTTGTTGCGGCTAAGGAACTCCCATCAATGGCCGAAGCACGTAAACTCGAGCGAGCTCTAAAACGAAAAAAGAATCCGCGACTCGCAATCTCAATGTTGCAGTCCACCAGTTAACGGAGCAGCCCCGAAGGCTTTCGGGGTTGGTTCCGGGTTCGAGTCCCGGCCGACCCAACTCAGCAAATCGCGCAGCGAATTGGTTGGTCGATCCAATCGAAAGGTCGACAAACCAGCGGCGCTGGCAGCTTCCCAATCCCGTTCTGGATCGTCGCCAACGTGAAGGACCTCATCTGGTTTGAGTTCGGCTAACTTCAACGCGCGGCGGAAAATTTCGGGATCGGGCTTGTCCGCTCCGATTTCACTGGAGATGAAAATGTGCGCAAAAAACTTCGAGATACCGAGGTGCTGGAGAATGAACCGCAACCGTCCATCGAAATTTGAGATTACGGCGAGCTGAAAACGCGGCTGCAATTGCTCCAGGACGCTGGGAACTTCAGGATAAAGTTCCCAGACACCGGCTTCCGCAAAGTGTTCGTAGGCGATTTCGAAAAAATTATCCCGATCGATTTCACTTAATGAAGGCGCAACCTGGTCCAGGACGAGATCGACCAGTTCACGCCACCAGCCTTTGTCATCGTTCTCGCGCGGGTCGGCGATTGCAGCGCGGCGCGGCATTTTCTTCCATGCCGAATAGAACGCATCATCGAGCTGGTGCGGATCGAGCGTAAGGCCTACCTCCGTGCCAGCCAGTGCATAGTGATGACCAACCGTCCGAGTCAAATAGAACAGTGTTCCAAGCGCGTCGAAAAAGATCGCCTCGATCATTCCAGCCAAACGTTCAACTCCGAAGAAATTGCGAGCAAGCGCCCAAATCGGCCTTGCAACGCTACGGCGGGGCAGCTCTCAGCCCCGAAGGATCGCGAGCAGGCGTCCAAGCCCGAAAGGATTCTCGAGCAGGAATCTCAACTCTTCGAGGCCGTGCTCGCCTGGACGATGTGTGCCATAATTCAGTGATGCTGCCGGTTGAACATAACGATCCGATTAACGCAAAAATTCTGGCCATCTCAGAAGACAAAATCGAAGGATTCGTGCGCGAGCCATTTGAAGAAATTGCGAACCGCTCAGGTCTAGGAGTCGATGTGGTCATGGCCCGGATCGGTGCCATGGTGCGCGCGGGCACAATCCGGCGTGTCCGGCAAACTTTGCTTGCGACGAACCTGGCTCAGGGCGCGCTGGTCGCGTGGAAAGTTCCCGAGGAAAAGATCGACACCGCCTTCGACTGGATGTTTCAACACGACCCTTTTTCGGGACATGTTGTGCTGCGTTCCACCGACACTGTCAGTGCTGGATCTGACTACAAACTTTGGACTACTGTAAAGGTCCCCCAGGGATTTTCATTCGAAGCCCATTGCGAATTGCTGTCGAAAAAAGTCGGAGCCGAGCATTTTCGTATTATGCCGGCAAAAGGAATTTTCACCCTCGGAGTGGGACATGTTCGCCGGAAAACGATCGAGCCGGGCAGCAAAGCGGATCAGCCGGCAAGAATGATTCCAGTGCAGTTTGTCAATCTAAGTGACGCCGAATGGAGTGTGCTTCTGGTACTCAAGCGCGAATTCACTCCGGAAGAGATCAAACCGTCGCCGTGGGTTGCGCGTGCCAATGAAGCCGGCGTCTCGGCGGAAGAACTCTATCGCGTGGCGGAAGAATTGACTGCGCGAAAAATTATCGGGCGCTTTTCGACTTTCCTGGAACACGTCAAGCCGTCGGCGGGCGGTGTGCGCGTCACCCGATTTAATGCGCTATTTCATTGGGCAGTGCCGCGCGGTCGCGAAATTGAAGCGGGCGGCGAAGTCGGCCGTCACCAGGTTCTGACGCATTGCTACTGGCGCGAAGCCGGACCGGAGTTCAAGAACGTCAACATCATGGCCGTGGCGCACGGCACCGATAAACAACTATTGCTCGATCATAAAGCGGCTATCGATCGGCATCTACGCTCCTGCGACATCCCGGTCTCATACACAAACGTTTTCTGGGGTGGACGAAGCGAGATTAAACCTTCGGAAATTTCGCCGCACATCTACCACGATTGGCTGTCGGAGCAGTTGAAAAGTTAAAAAGTTACAAAGTTGTAGCCGCGGGAGTTGACCGCGGCAGCGCTGTGTATCCAACCGGGTGAGCGGGCCGAGGTGAGCGCCCTCGGCTACAGTCCCGCGCTCACGAATTTTTCACGGTAAGTCCGATCCAGCTTTCGTAGGAGAGCGACGGCAAAACTTTGGCGATCGATTTGTTTGCCAAGCGCCATCGCCAGGGAGATTGCGCGGCTTTGCAGCTCTTTCGGAAAATCTTCGCGAGATTGATTCACGTTGACCCCGATACCGGCGATTGCCAAATGCGCCGCTTTCTCCTGGGCTCGCATCTCTACCAAAACGCCGGCGATTTTGCGTCCTTCAATTTGCACGTCGTTTGGAAGTTTAATCGTGGGTGTGAGGGAAAATTCGTTTTGAATCGCACCGGAAACGGCTTCGGCCGCCCAGGCAGTAAGTTGCGGCGAGCTCGCGAGATCGATCTTCGGTCGCAAAAGAATCGAAAACCAAAGTCCTTTTCCTGCTGCCGATTCCCATCGATTGCCGCGCTGACCACGCCCAGCGGTTTGATGCTCAGCGAAGACAACGAGACCCTCCTTTGAATTTGCATTCGCGATTTGCAGAATCGCATCGTTTGTCGAGCCCGTTTGCTCGAGGACAATAATCTCCCGGCCGATTACGCCGCTGGCGAGGTCGGCCTGCAATTCCTCAGCGACGAGCCCGTCTGGCATCGTCGACTCTCAACCGGGCACCTGGGTCATTTCCAGGGCAATATCGATCGCGCGCGCGGCATTCGTCAGGCCACCGATGGAAATATAATCGACTCCCGTGGCTGCGATGCGTTTTACGTTTTTCAACGTGACGCCGCCGCTTGCTTCAAACTGGATATTGCCTTTTCTCAGGGCAATAGCTTCTCGCATCTGAGCGGGCGGCATGTTGTCGAGAAGAATGACGTCTATGCCGTCGACGTCGGCGAAAGCGCGCGCTTGCTCCAGATCATCAGCCTCCACTTCAATGCGGATGTTTGGTTGCTCCTGACGAAGCTGACGAATTCGATCGGCAAAACTGGAAAGCCCTCCAAAAGTCGCCAGGTGATTGTCCTTTACGAGCACCATGTCGTACAAGCCAAAGCGATGATTCGCGCCGCCGCCCGCGACCACTGCTGCCTTTTCCAACGCCCGCAGTCCGGGCGTGGTCTTGCGTGTATCCAGAATCTTGGCTGGATCGTTTCCAATGGCATCAACAAATTGGCGCGTAAGGGTCGCGATGCCGCAGAGACGTTGCAAAAAATTCAGTGCGACGCGCTCCGCCTTCAGAATCGAACGCGCCAAACCGCGCACTTCGATAATAAGGTCGCCAGCGACAATTTCGTCTCCATCCCGGTGAAGAACCTGGATATCAATGGCAGGATCGACCCGGCGAAAAACTTCCGCTGCGGCTCCCGTGCCGGCAACGACGGTCTTTTCACGCGCCGTAACGCGTCCTGTTGCATGAAGCGTCTCCGGCACGAAAAAATCAGTCGTGATATCGCCGTGGCCGATGTCTTCCTTGAGAGCCGCGGCAATCGGATCGTAACGGTCTGGCTTCATCGAAATTTGTTAAGCGCTGGCTTGATGATATGGATCGTCCGGATTCAGAAGGTTCCCGAGCGAGCGAATAACGATAAGCGCGAAACCCGAACACGTCTATCAAAGGCACCTGTCGTAAGCGTGTGGTACAGGCGCCCTCGGCAAATCGCGATACAACCAAAAGCGCCCAGCAGAGTACAGCCGAAATAGACAAAAAAAGATTCGGGCAGCGCACGCTAAGGAGAAACAACGAATATAACAAAAACGTGCAACTACCCGAATCGCCTTAACCTGTTGAGTTTGACAGTTCGTAGCGACGGGCGTTCAACTTTTTTACGAAAAATCCGTGTCTGAGCGTTAGTTAATGGAAGTCAGAGAGTTACGAAACGCCCATAGTTGCCTGGCCATTTACAGAAGGTTCTGCTGGGCGCCGCTGCCGACTCGCGCTGCTTCATCGCGAATCTCTTGGAGCAGCGATTTAAATTCACACTCCTCTAGCGCACTGATCAGATTGGGATAATCAGGTCTGATCCGGAGCTCATCGATCGGCACCGGCAGTTCAAGATGGCAATCCAGATCGACCATTTTCCGGTTTTCCAAAATTTGATCGCGAGAGTTAGCGAGCTTCTCGCGGGTTCGCGCGCTTTTCACCTTGTCGATATTGGCCAGCAACGCGTCAAGTCCGCCGAATTCACGAATCAATGCCGCAGCGGTTTTACGGCCCAATCCAACTCCGGGGATGTTATCGACTGAATCGCCGGCTAGCGCGAGGACATCGCCGATCAGATTCGGCTGGACCTCCCATTTTGCGGTGACCTGATCTTCGCTTAGCAACGCGAATGAGTCCTTTGGCGAAGCAAGATCCGCTTTCGCTGTGGTATAAACTTTTACGCAAGGTCCGACGAGTTGATATAAATCCTTGTCATTGGTTGCGAGCACAACTTCCATTTGAGGTCGCTTGCAGGCGGCGCTGGCGTAACAGCCCATCAGGTCGTCGGCCTCTGTGTTGGGGATGGAAATATTTCGGAAACCCAGTAACGGCGTGAGTTTCTGGATAAAATCGAGCTGCGGGACCATTGGCTGGGGCATTTCCTTACGCGTCTCTTTATAAGCAGGCTGGAGCTTGACTCGGCGCTCCGGCATTCCTTCGTCCCAAAAAACTGCGCCTAATTCCGGCTGCAGATGCTTGACCATCAGCCGCAATGTTTTCATGAACCCGAAAATTGCGTTGGTCGGTTCACCCTTGGAGTTAGAGAGATTCGGGATGGCGAAAAACGAGCGATAAACGTAATAATGACCGTCGATAAGCAGGAGTTTCATCGCAAAAGGCTGATACTGGATTCTGAATGCATGATACCGGATGATCAAGGCGTGACCGAAGAATGGATTCTGCGTGTTGATGGCAGCGAATACGGGCCGGCCAATATCGAGACGCTACGTGAGTGGAAGGCAGAAGGACGCGTCCTCCCTGCAAACGAAGCACGTCGCGCGGATACCGAGCTTTGGAGTTTAGCCGCGGAAATTCCCGGCCTATTTGATGAAGAGGCGCTCCCCACAGTCAGCGCCCCGCGGCTGACCCATTCGACAAGTTCAGTGCAGCCTCTGCCGCCATTACCGCCTCGCAGCTTCGGACAGATTTTAGCCGACACGCTTGGAATATATGTAAAAGGTTTTCTTCAATTCCTTTCCCTTACACTCCTGGTGTTTTTGCCTTCGGTCTGCGCGCAGCTGACGGCCATGTGGATGCAGACCGGGAAGGCATCGGATGCTGATCCACGCGTTCTCGCTGCGGGGGGCTTTGCTTTTTTGATGTTCATTTTCTCGATGGCGATGTGGCCTGTTTACATCGCCGGCATTCAAATCATTACCACTGAAATTGCTGCCGGGCGCCGAATTGGATTTTTGACTGCCCTCAATGAAGCCGTGCGGTTCTGGCCGCGCGTCGCGGCACTGTGCATCTTCGTCTATGGCGTTTTCTTCTTGCTGATCGTATTTGCGTTCCTGATCGCAGCGATGATCGTCGCCGCGGCCTCTTCGGTGTTCGTGATTTTTCTCGCGCTGGCTTTGCTCGGCCTGCAGGTTTGGATGTTCGGTCGCTTTTTCGTCAATGTCCTTTTCTGGCAGCAATTTGCGGTTCTCGAAAACGCAGGAGTGATCGAGTCGTTGCGCGAAAGTCGAAATCTGGCGCGGAGCGGCCGCGAGCTTCCGTGGTTTAAACGTCCGATATGGCACGGCGTTTTTATTGCGTCTCTCTGGTTTGCGTTTGTGTTGGCGATCGCGCTCGTCTCGGAATGGACGACGCTTCAGCATTCTTTTAACGAGTTGATGACGATACAGGATCCGCAGACACTTTTGCAAAAACTGACTGAAGCCCAGCAGGCACACGGTTTTGACGTTTTAACGTTCGCCCTTGGGATTTTGCAAAAAATTCTTCAGCCGCTGATCGGGATCGCGTTCGTCCTGCTATACATTGATAGCCGAAAGGAGCGGTAGAATTGCCACTCCACAAACCGGCGCGACTCACGTTGCATCAATTGGGGCACGACGGGATACGCTCAATCCACCTGTCGGCTCCGCAAGAGAAGCTGCGCAATCTTGCTGAAGTGACGGCCAATGTAAGCTAGATAAGTAATGAACGAAATGAGTTGAGCGCTGATTAACCATACGTGACCACCGCGAGTAATGAACAAATCAGGCCAGATCCAAATGGCGAGCGCACCGGCGAGGTAAAGGAAGAAAAGTAAAGGAACCAGCACATAAATATTGAACAATTGGTCGGCTCTGGCCCGCC
This sequence comes from uncultured Verrucomicrobiae bacterium, assembly GCA_963840135.1. GTDB lineage: Bacteria > Verrucomicrobiota > Verrucomicrobiia > Chthoniobacterales > UBA10450 > Udaeobacter. The sequence continues at coordinate 135,195 of CAWIXX010000002.1, forward strand.
CGTAAAGAGCCCGATCGGCATCGTTACGCGCTTCCGCGACGCGCGCATGAATGAGTCGCATGTCATAGATGAAAAGCAGCCACACAGCGGCTGCATAAGTGGCGCTGAGCTGGAACCACGCCAGAGGATTGTCCAGGCGGCTAAAAAGGATCGCTTCGCCCAGCGCGCAACCGATGTAGAAGAAGTTATGTCCAAATTCCATCGGCCAACGAATCAGCGTGAGCGTGTGAATGATTGACCGGGACCAAAAGATAAAGATCACGCACAAACCTGCGGCGACATAGGGAAACGAATCCCAGTGTCGCATCGTCAAAACCACACGAGCATTATCCGTTAAGAAAAAAAGGGCGACCCCCTGGATAATACTGGCGAGCGTAAGCTCGACGTTGATGACGACCGAATCGAGCTCGCGACGGCCTTCACTCTGTGGGTTCACGATGCGACTCGTAACCGCTCGATGATTAGAATGTCAAGGTACTCGGAGTGTTCGCGGCCTTTTGATTTCTTCCGAATCTTTTCTGCTTGGCGAATCGAGGAGTGCGTCGTACTTACAGTCTCTTGATATGGCGGCGAAAACCGAGCAAAAAACCAGCGAAGACAAAGTCACTGCAGCACGAAACAAAAACCTCGACCTGGCGATTCAACAGATCGCAAAAGATTACGGCGAAGGCGCGATCATGCGCCTCGGCGATGAGAAGATTGTCGATATCGATGTTATTCCTACTGGGAACATTTTGATCGATCGAGCCCTCGGCGTCGGCGGATTTCCGAGAGGCAGAGTCGTGGAGGTTTTTGGCCCGGAGTCCTCGGGAAAAACGACCCTAACATTGACCGTAATTGCGCAGGCGCAAAAACGTGGCGGACTTGCGGCCTTTATTGACGTCGAACATGCGCTGGATCCTGCATACGCAAAAAAGCTCGGCGTTGATCTTGACGATCTGCTGGTTTCTCAGCCGAGCTCGGGCGAGGAGGCGTTGCGAATTTGCGAGACCCTCGTGCGCTCCAACGCTCTGGATGTCATAGTCATCGATTCCGTAGCGGCACTGGTTACCAGGGCGGAGCTCGAGGGCGAGATCGGGGACACGACGGTTGGCGCACAGGCACGCCTGATGAGTGCGGCACTTCGTAAACTCACCTCGCTCATTTCAAAAGCGCGGACCTGCTGCATTTTCACAAACCAAATCCGGGAAAAGATCGGTGTGATGTTTGGAAATCCGGAAACAACGCCCGGCGGGAAAGCGCTGAAATTTTACGCCAGTGTGCGTGTCGATATTCGGCGCATCGGAGCGATTAAGCAGACCGACGGTGTCGTAACTGGGAATCGTACCCGCATCAAGATTGTGAAAAACAAGGTTGCGCCGCCGTTCACGGAAGCTGAGTTCGACATCATGTACAACGAGGGAATTTCATCGACCGGCGCGCTGCTCGATCTTGCATTGGAAAAACAGGTCATCGAAAAGCGCGGTTCCTGGATGAACTACAAGGGCACGCAGCTCGCGCAGGGCCGCGATGCCGCCAAAGAGGTTTTGAAGAACGACAAGGCCCTGTACGAAGAAATTGAGTCGGCGGTTAAAGCCAGGCTCGACGAAGAAAAGAGCTAGGGCGGAGCACAGCCATCTTAGCTGTGGGGGGCCGCTGGCACCTTGCCTTCCGAGGATCGGCAATTATCTCAGTCAGCGGCGTTAATCACGCCACAGGCGAACCTCGCACCCGAGTTGCCTGCCGGATCGGTTTTCAAGTCGTCCTCTTTTTCATGCACGATTACAGATTTTCCAATGATCGAATTTGGGCCGCTCAGATCGAGTTTCCCTTTCCACTCGAGGTGCCCCTTGCCGGAAGCATCAGCTTCAACATTGCCGAAATCGCCGGCATGACGCGCCGTCCCCGTCGGTCCGTCGTGGTGTTGATGCATCGGATTGAAATGCGGGCCTGCTGACATCGCATCCGGCGCCGAGCAATCGCCTTTCTCGTGTATGTGGAAACCGTGCTTGCCCGGTTTGAGGTTTTGGAAGTCGGCAACGACGTGCACTTCGTCACCAGTCTTTGTGAACGTGACCGTGCCCGTAACCTGGCTCCCTGATTTCGGCTCCAAAGTCGCGGTCGCTTTCGTGACATCCTGCGCGTGCGCGAAGAGAGCAAAAGCGCACAACACGCCTAGAGATATAATTATTGTTTTCATGCCGAAAAAGGTACGGCGTTTCTGGATAAAATGAAACTATCAATCGAGCCATGAAGCGCCGACAGGTGGCTTCGCGCCAGGATGACAGTGACCGATAATATTTCCATTTGGAAATCTGGGCACGCTCCGGCAATTTTCTCACCGTAAAATTGACAAGGAGTAAAATGACGAAATCCGAATTTCGAATGACACTGAAAATTGGAGAAATGAAAGTCCCGATGATTCTTGTTCTGAGCATAATTGCTCCTGTCGATTGCGCAGTGGCACAGGCCAGCCAGACGGATCTGTCACCGAAGCACCAAACGACCGTGGAACGCGAGATCGAAAGTTTGGAAGAAGCACGCAACCAGGCAGTCCTTCACGGTGATGTCGCGGCGCTCGATCGGATGACTTCTGATGATTATACATTCATCACTCTGCGAGGTGAGCTACGCACCAAATCAGACATTCTCAAAGGATTCGCCTCAGGATCATTTCATTACGAATCTCGGCAAATTTCTGATTTGAAAGTGCGGGTATACGGGGACACCGCCATAGTTACCGGGCGGTCAATGCAGAAAGGGATGGAGAACGGTAAGGACTACAGCGGAGACTACCGGTTCACCAGGGTGTATGTGAAGGAGAAAGGACATTGGGTAACGGTCGCTCTGCAAACAACTTTGATCCGGGAATGAAACTTTACCCATCATGACTTCGGCGCAGATCCGGCAATCATTTCTCGATTTCTTTCGCGAGAAACAGCATACCATCGTGCCTTCATCGTCATTGCTTGCCGGACGCGCCGAATCTGCTTTTCACCAACGCGGGCATGAACCAGTTCGTGCCGATCTTCCTTGGACAACAAAAAGCCCCATGGAAACCGGCGCGGGTGGCAGATACGCAGAAATGCATCCGCGCCGGGGGCAAACATAACGACCTCGAAGATGTCGGACTCGACACTTATCACCACACATTTTTCGAAATGCTGGGCAATTGGAGCTTTGGTAATTATTTCAAAAAGGAAGCGATCGAATGGGCGTGGGAACTACTGGTGGAACGCTGGAAATTTCCGCCGCAACGGCTTTATGCAACGGTTTACAAGCCCGGACCGGGCGAGCCGAGTGAGTTTGACGGCGAAGCGTACGATCACTGGGCGCGTCTATTTCGCGAAGCCGATCTCGACCCGAAGATTCACGTTCGAGATGGCGGCAAGGTCGACAATTTCTGGATGATGGGCGACACCGGCCCATGCGGGCCCTGCTCGGAAGTCCATATAGATCTTACTCCAGATGGCGACACACGTGGCGCCCTTGTGAACCAGGGAGATCCGCGCTGCATCGAGATTTGGAATTTGGTTTTCATCCAATTCAACGCGCAACCTGTAGCCGGGGGCGGTGACCCCGGCCGCATCGAGTATGTCCCGCTCACTGCGCGTCACGTCGATACTGGAATGGGCTTCGAGCGCGTCACCGCGATCATTCAGGACACGAAAAACCTCACCGATTTCTCCGGAACCATCTCGAATTACGAAACGGACATCTTTCGTCCAATCTTTGAGGAGTTGGAAAAACTGAGCGGCAAGAATTACGGATCGACGATTCCGATTGTAGGGCGTCTCGGTGAGACGCCGATGGCGGCTGACACAGCCGCCCTACAAAATCAGATCGAGCAGGAAACGATCGATGTCGCCTTTCGCGTAATTGCTGACCACATCCGCGCGTTGAGCTTTGCAATCGCCGATGGAATCATTCCGTCCAACGAAGGACGCGGTTACGTTTTGCGTCGCATTCTTCGTCGTGCGGTCCGGTACGGGCGTACGTTCGGTTTTCACGAACCATTCTTCTTTAAGCTCGTCGATGTCGTTGCACGAACGATGGGCGATGTTTTCCTCGAAATCCGCGCGAAGCAACAAACAATTAAAGAGACAATTCGACGCGAAGAAGAGGCGTTTAACAAGACCTTGGATAGGGGAATTGAGATCTTCTACAACGCCGTCGTCAACGCAATCAAAGACTACTCAACGAATGCCGGTCTTGGAGAAAAGATGATCCTGCGCTTGCATCCCGATCACATATATCTCCCAGGGCGAGACCAGCCTGTTAAGTCCGAATTCACGAATGTTTATTCGCTGGAACGAGAACTACCCGAAGTTGACATTGACGTCAGAGCGATCAGACCTGAACCGCTGATTTCAAATCCTAGGGGGTAATCCGACCATTCGGGCTGAAGATGTCTTCAAGCTTTACGATACTTACGGTTTTCCGCTGGATCTGACGGAACTGATGGCGCGCGAGCGCGGGCTCACGGTCGATGTTGCGGGATTCGAGAGATTGATGGACGAGCAGCGCGATCGCGGCGCGCAAGGCACAGAAAAAGGAAGAAAATCAGCATCGAAGAGGGAGAACTGAAAGCCACGCCAACAAAATTTCTGGGTTACGATTTTCTGGAGACCGAATCAGTTGTCGAAACGGTTTTGCCCGGAACAAAACCGGATGAAGTAAACCTCGTCCTCGATCGGACGCCGTTTTACGCCGAGATGGGCGGACAAGTGGGAGATCGCGGATTGCTTCATGTGCCCGGGCATGACCGCACGGAAGTCGGCCAGTTGCGCGTGATCGATACGCAGAAACGCGGCGACGTTTTTGTTCACCGGGCTGCACTTTTGGAAGGCCGCGCTCCGGAACCAGGCGAAGCTGTGCGCGTTTCAGTAGACGCTGATCGCCGCCGCGCGATTCAGGGGCATCATACAGTGACGCACTTGCTGCACTGGGCGTTGCACGAAGTGATTTCGCGCGACGCTTCGCAAAAAGGGAGTTACGTCGGACCAGATAAACTGACGTTTGATTTTTCAAGCGCACCATTAACGGAGCAGCAGGTACGCGATGTGGAAAAACTGGTGAACGACAAGATCTCTGAGAATGCGCCGGTTTCGTGGACGGAGATTCCGTTTGCGGAAGCGAAAGAGCGAAAAGACATCATCCAGTTCTTTGGCGAAAAATACGGCGACACGGTGCGTGTTCTACAAATCGGCGGAGCGCCGCATGCACTCAATGGTTACTCAATGGAGCTGTGCGGTGGCACGCACGTGAGATCGACAAGTGAAATCGGTCCGTTCCGGATCGTGAAGGAAGAAGCGATCGCGGCTGGAGTTCGGCGGATTGAAGCAGTTGCGGGCGACGCGGCGCGCGCTTGGGCGAAGCATGAAGCTGCCCGTCAGCAAGAGAAGTTTGAAACCTTCGCGCGCAAGAAACCTGACATCGCTGCGTTGCCTGCTTTTGAAAACGACGCAACCACAACTGCAATGCTGCAACAAATCGATGCGCGGGCAGCACATCTTGAAAAACTCGAAGGTGAAGTTCGCGACTGGGAAAAACAAAGCGCAAAAACGGCCGAAGCGGAACTGAGGAGCCGGGCTGCTCAAATCGCGAATCAGCTGGCGGCATCGCATGCAGGAAAAAATTTCTGCGTCGCCGAAGTGCAAGACGGCGACGGAAAGCTGCTGCAGGCAGTGGCCGATGCGTTGAAATCGAAATTCAACGGCCCGATTTTTCTCGTCGCTGCAGCGAACGGATCAGTTGCACTGGTCGCATTCGTACCGAAAGAGATGACGTCGAAGTTTCAGGCGAACAGATTGATTCAGCAGATCGCGCCAATCGTAGGCGGCAAAGGCGGCGGCCGACCGGAGAATGCTCAGGGCGCCGGCAAAGACTCGAGCAAGATCGCGCAGGCGCTTGCAAAAGCGCGCGAGCTTTTAAGTTAAGTCGCAGTCACGATGCCGCTACGGCGCGCTGACAGACGGGAAACGCCCATTCTTGATTAGGCGTTTCAAATTCTTTCCGTCAGCAGACATTTTATAAATTGAGTCGTCCTTTTCTCCCGGCTCGCGGCTGAGAAAAAGAATGTTGTCGTTATCGATCCAAACGCCGTCCCAGCCGAAAAGTTTTTTTGGCGTTAGTCTCGTCGCCTTTTGCGAAAGGAGATCGAACGCCCAGAGTGCCGGCAACGGACCGTCCCAATCTTTGCGGCCGGATTCTTCGCCCATGTCGATGCTTAAAAGCAATCGCTTGCCGTCTGGAGAAACGTCAATCCGACCATCGCCGCTCATATCGCCTTTTGGAATGATCTGCTCGATTTTCCATTGCGCGCGAACCGCGCCGTCTAGTCCGATTTGATAGATGTTCGTCATGTCCTGGCAAAAAACTGATTGTCCATCTCGTGCGCAGACCGGCGAGTAGCAGGTCACTTCATTTTGAACACCGGGCTTGAGCACATGGAAATTCGTGCCGTCTGAATTAATCGCGGCGAGATCCCAGGCTTCGTGCGGGCGCGTGGTGAAAAGGATCTGTTTCCCGTCAGCCGTCCAGCTTGGGTAATACGAATTCTCGCTTGGAACGTTTTTAAAGATATTCACCTTATCAGTCGCGACGTCTGCCACTGCCATGTGACGCACGTAAGTTGTGTCGCTCGTTTTTTCGACGGTGTTAAACGCGACGCGAGTTCCATCAGGCGAGATCGCCGGAAAAATTCCATCGGCGATCTTTTTCTCATTCGTTCCGTCGAGATTAGCGACGTAAACGGCATTATCACGTTCGAAAGCGATGGGTCGGTCGGCGGGAAATGCCGTTGCGGAGAAGCCGGCCAAAGCGACAGCCAGCGACATGATTCTTTTCATGTTATCAGAGTGATAAAGAAAGTCGCGGCGACCGCAGCTACGAGTACGACTAAATAGACGAATCCGCCGAAAAGGAATTTGAAAATGCTGATGAACCAGCCCTGTCGATAAACGCGACGGATTGACAGGACAATTTGCACCAGGAATACGATCCACATCAGCGCAATAATCCAGCCCGCAACCGGACCCGGAACCGCGCGGTTGAGTCCGATTGTTGCGAGTACAATCAGAATGATTCCGACATAGGCGAATGTGTGGATGTGCAGCGCGTAAACGAGATGGTCGATGTAGAAAATGCGGCGGCGAACGTAGAGAAGCTTCAGCACGCATGCGAAAAGTGGGATACACGCGAGCATCATGTAAGGCAGGTTGCTCATTAACGTGACCAGAAAGAGTTGAATGTTTGTTCCGTGCTCACCGAATTTTTCGCGCGCCCGCTTTTCAAGCCACTTGGGCATGTCGTTAGGCTTTTCTTCCTTGTCGGCTTCGAAAATGACGGCCTTGTTCTGCGCCTTTTTGAAGGATTCCTCGACTTTCGTCCGCACCTCCGGTGGTAAATCTTTCAACGTGTCTTCCAGTTTTGCGCGCGCGTTCAATGGCGCAGGATCGCCGTATTCCAGGCGTTGTTGAATCGCGTCGCGGGCTTCTTTCGGCAGGCTCTCGTTCTTCAACTGCTCCTGTAACGCGGCGCGTTTTTCGGGCGAAACCGGCTTGCCGCCGAGAGCCTGCTCAATTTTCTCTCGAACTTCAGGTGGAACGTTCTCTTTCGCCAGTTCACTGCGAATCTCCGCGCGAGTGCTCGGTGAAAGATCAATCGGCTGCAAGTGCGCCGACTTGATGCCGTACGTCGCCGCGAAGAAGAACAAAATGCTTGCGAGAAGGTAAAGTCGCAACGGATGCACGTAACGTACGCGATGACCTGCAAGAAACTCATTCGTCAGTTTCCACGGGCGAACCAAGAGGAGGACAATTGTTGCGAAAAACTTCGAGTCCCAATTCAGGAATTCGTTAAGCAAATCGGCAATGACGTGCCGGAAGGAGCGCCGATAATCGATTGCCGGTTGGCCGCATTTGGCGCACCAATGTCCCTGCAGTTGCGCTCCACAATTCTCACAGTGTGTAATCGCTGGACGCTGAATTTTCCGCCGGCCAAAAAATCGCCTCCGACTCGATGACGCTTGTTCGATTGCAGAGATCGCCGTATCGCCCATCACAAATTTTTCCAGTTCATCGGGCATACGATCGCCAGATTACAAAAACCTTTGTGCGGAGTCTACGCCTTGATTCAAGGCGTCAATGAGCAGGCGCCTACAAAATGTGACGTCGAATTAGCAACGGTGTGGTTTGTCTGATCGCAAAGTTTGCATTGACCCGGCAAAGCAATTGATGACACGATTTCGCGCAGTGGCCCTTCAACTTTTTAAGACTAAAAGTCCGGACCATTTACTGGCTGAAGCGGCCGCGCCCGATCGCCAGTTGAAGCGCGTGCTCGGTGCGTTCGACCTGACCTGCGTTGGAATCGGGGCCGTCATCGGGGCGGGAATTTTCGCGCTGGCGGGAACGGCCGCAGCCGGCGAACAGATCGAGGCATCCCTGTGGAAAACGCCCGTGCTCAACTTCATCATATCGCATCTTACTCACTCCGAGCTGGTATATGGACGGCCAGGCGCGGGTCCTGCGGTCATGGCTTCTTTCGTGGTAGCAGCGATCGCGTGCGGTTTCGCTGCACTTTGTTACGCCGAACTCGCCTCGATGATTCCAGTGTCAGGCTCGGCCTACACGTACTCGGTACGCAACGCTCGGCGAGATCATCGCGTGGGTCATCGGTTGGGATCTAATTCTTGAATACGCGGTCGGGAACATGGCCGTGGCAGTCGGTTGGTCCGGTTATTTTGTGCAATTATGTGGAAGCCTGTTCCATCTGAAATTTCCGCTTTGGTTGGTGAGTGATTATCGAACCGCTAGCGGCCTGTTGTCCACAGGGGGCGAGGCGCTCAATAATTATTCGTCCACCACATTGCCCGTGATTTTGGGCCACCCTATCGCCCTAAACCTGCCTGCGGTTCTGATTGTTGCGGCAGTAACCATCCTTTTGATCTATGGGATTCGGGAGAGCGCGCGCACCAATACCGCCATTGTCGTTACCAAGGTGGCGGTCGTTGTCTTCGTGATCGCGTTTGGCGCGTTTATGGTGCACCCAACTAATTGGCACCCGTTTCTACCCAACGGTGTAGGCGGCATGATGAGCGGTGCTGCCATCGTTTTTTTCGCGTTCATTGGATTCGACGCCGTCTCGACCACTGCGGAAGAAACAAAAAATCCGCAGCGCGACATGCCGATCGGAATCATCGCGAGCCTGATTATTTGTACACTCCTTTATGTGCTGATGGCAGCCATCATCACGGGAATGAGAATCTATACGACTTATTTGGGTGATTCTGCGGCGGTCGCGACCGCATTCGCTGGCCGGCCTTGGGCGCAAGCGCTCATCAGCGCTGGCGCGCTTGCTGGTCTTACGTCTGTGATACTGGTTTTCCAACTCGGGCAGCCGCGCATTTTTATGGCCATGGCGCGCGACGGTTTGTTGCCACAATATTTTGCGCGGGTTCACCGCCGATTCCGCACACCGTACATCACGACGATCTGGACCGGCGTTGCCGTCGGCGGTGTCGCAATGCTTACTGACATCGGTTCTCTGGCCGACCTCACGAACATTGGAACGTTGTTTGCCTTCATTCTCGTTTGCCTAGGTGTGATTATTTTGCGTCGCAAAGACGCTGGCCGTCACCGGCCATTTCGAGTTCCGATGGTTCCATTGCTCCCGCTTCTCGGCGTCTTTTTTTGCTTCGTGTTGATGCTAAGTCTGCCGCTAGAGACATGGGGACGCTTTGTTGTATGGCTTGTCATCGGGTTATGCATTTATTTCCTTTACGGTCTGCGCCACAGCAAACTCCGCCGCGGTCTTGACGTTGGGCCGACTGAAGATATCCCTCCGCCGCTGATCAAGACGTAGATCGACAGGTGGAACGCGTTGTCCTCAACGCGTTGGGACACAAGTGCGGCTCTGCCGCCTGATTTTGATTTTGCGCCTTCGGTGAGTTGGCTTCTCATCGTCTTCAGCCGTCTTCGCACAAAGCTACGGCGGGCCAAGAGAAAAGCCGATTTACCTTGCAGCCCCTTACGCGGCTTGTTGCTGATAAGAGACTTTATCGTCCTCTTCCAGCCACTCGAACGTTGTCGTTTTCGACGGATCGAGTCCGAGTTTCTTGACCTCTTCGCTGAAGTACTCCTGCTTTTCGGGATGATTGTAAAGGCTGCTTGCCTCGACCTCATCAGCCCAACGTTTGATTTCCTCCGGCGTTTTCTCTTCGCCCGCCTGGTTGAGCCATTCGACTATTTCCTGGTCGCCTGCGCCCTGTTCGATTTGCGCTTTGAAATCGTCGCCTTTCACGCCTTTGAAACCAAAGACTATGTTATCCAGCGGACAATCGAAGTGATATTCGCCAATATTTCCTGCCACCAATGCGCGACATTTATCGATGGTGCGGCCAAGAATCGGATAGCCGCCAACGCGGATGCGCGGACTGCGCGGAGCCTCTTTCGTTAGATCTTTCCCAGTAACTTTCTTTTTCATCCTAGGTGTTTCGGATAGAGCAGGGGATCCGGTTGCCAATTTGGCAGCAGAAGCGCGCGCCTTACAGTTATGCGGTGAAAGCAATTCACCTGCTGCTCGTGACTTGTGCCGCGACATTGAACGCACACGATGTTCGTGTTGCGGTTCCAACGGCGGGAAAGCTTTATCACGGGCTTTATTGGGGCGGCGTTGGAACTGACGAGCACGACCCAACTGAGCACGATGTTACGCCGAACGATGTCGCGCAATATGAGCAGGCCGTCGGGAAACAAACTGCGTGGATCTATTTCGCGAACAACTGGTTTGAGTCCCGGAAATTTCCGGCTGCGATGTGCAGCTGGATCCGTGATCTCCAAAAAATTCCGTATGTCCGGCTGATGCTTCGGTCCGACGTTGATCAAAAGCATCGTGAGAAGAAGTTCACGCTCCAGAAAATTATTGCTGGCGAATTCGATGACGATCTTCGGGCCTGGGCGCGCGACGCAAAAGAGTTTGGCTCACCGATTTTGATCGAGTGGGGGACCGAGCCCAACGGAGAGTGGTTCAGTTGGAACGGCAAGTGGAACGGCGGCGCCAGAGAAGGTCCAGCGCGCTACGTCGCAGCGTACCGGCATATTGTCGATCTGATGCGTGCCGAGGGGGCTGATAATTTGCAGTGGGTTTGGCACGTCAACTGGCTCGATGAGCCGGAGAACGATTGGAATCGTTTCGAGAATTATTTTCCGGGTGGAGACTATTGCGACTGGGTCGCTCTCAGTGCCTATGGACCAACCACGCCAACGATGCACGATGGGACGGAGAGTTTGGCGTTTAAAATGCGCGAGGCCTATCCGCGCCTGGTGAAGATCGCGCCTGGCAAGCCGATCATCATCGCCGAGTTCGGTTGCGATCTGCACAATCGGCGAGTTAACGCAGCAGAATGGGCGCAAGCGGCGCTCGAAGATCTGTTCTCAAATCGATGGCCCGGCGTAATCGGTTTCTGCTGGTGGAATGAAGGGTGGCAAAACGACGATCATAAAAAGCACGACACCGATATGATCGTTCTGCACGACCGTGATCTCACGCGCGTGTTTCGCGATGAGCTTGCAAAACACGCAGACAAAATTCAGGAAAAACCAATTACTTCGCAATGATTGTAGGGCCGTTTCACTCACTTGCTCCCGCTCATTCGCCAGACGGGCCGCCCGTCTATGTCGTTCGCATCTCCGCCGCTCCATTCTGCGAAACGCCGTTGGTTTAGATTGCCGTCTGACACAGACGACCTACAAATCGCTGCATTGCGCTGCCACGGAAGACGCCGCATAATTCCGCATGGTCAAAGTTGACGTCACTTACACCGGGGAATTGCATTGCGACGCTGAGCATGGTCCGTCGCAGTCAAAGATTTCCACTGACGCGCCGACCGATAATAAGGGCAAAGGTGAAGCGTTTTCGCCGACCGATCTCGTCGCTACGGCTCTGGCTACGTGCATGAGCACGACCATGGGAATCAAAGCGCAGGAACTCGGTGTCGATCTGAGCGGAATGACCGTGTCAGTGCAAAAGGAAATGTCCAAGGACGCGCCGCGGCGCATCGTTGCCCTCCCGTCGGAAGTTCACATTCCGCTTCCGCCCGATTCGCCTCATCGCGAGGTGCTCGAGCAGACGGCCCTCAATTGCCCGGTGCACAAAAGTCTGCCCCATGAAATCGATCGGCCGACGAGATTTTTCTGGGAAGGGTAACGTCACCAGTGAAGGTGGAACGCGTTGTCCTCACCGCGTTGGGTAAACCGCCATCGTCTTCGGAGAAGCCGATCCACCATTGCGGTTAACGCAGGAGGCAAGCGCTACCCGGGATACAGCCAGTGCATGTAATCGCTTACCCCGTCTTCGAGCGGAAATCGTGGCTCATATCCTAACGCGCCGCGCGCGTTCGTGAGATCGGCTTGTGTGAAGTTTTGATAATGCGCGTGCGGATTGTCGATGTAATCGGGCGGAAAGTTGGTGCCTAGACATTTATTTAGAACATCGACCAGCTCGTTGAACGAACGCGGCTGGCCCGAGCCGAGATTGTAAATTCCGCTGCCTTGCGCATCGAGAGCGCGAATGCTGCCTTCGACGACGTCCTTCACGTAAACAAAATCGCGTTTCTGCTCGCCGTGCTTGAAAATTCGCGGCCGCTGACCGGCCTTCATTTGCCGTGACAGATGATACACCATGCTGGCGGGCACGCCCTTGTGTGCTTCGCGCGGTCCATAAACGTTGAAGTAACGCAAGCCAACGATGATCCAATCGGGCGACTCGGCGGCAGCTCTCGTCGCGATATTATCCATGATCACTTTGGAGAAGGCGTAAACGTTTGCCGGCGCGGCGCTACTTGATTCCAAACTGGCCTCAGTCGCAGAGCCGTAGGTCGCCGCAGACGAGGCATAGACGATTCGCGTCTTGGTCGGCTGCGCAAAATTTAGGATTCGCCGGAAACTTTCCACGTTGTCGTGAACTTGCTCGAGCTGGTCGTGGTTGGTCGTATCCGTGATCGACGCGAGATGAAAGATGGTGTCGAACGTTCCGTCGCCGAACTGCTCGTGCCAGTCGAGTGTCGCCAGATTCTGCGCAACGAAGTCTCCACGGTAGCCGGTCAAATTCTTGAAATTACCGGAGCGAAAATCGTCAACCACTGTAATGCGCGCGTCCGGGAATCTTTCCTGCAAAGCCAGTGTGAGATTCGAGCCGACGAAACCGGCGCCGCCGGTGACAATGAAGTTAGAGCTAGATTCAATTGACGACATAAGAAACGATTGTTGCTGAGTTGATTAAATAATTCTTGCAGGGCTGAGCGCAAGCCGCTACTTCTCGATCCAGTTCTTTGCGAGCTTGGAAAAGTGGGTCGGCGCAAGAAATCCCGTGAGAATCGGGAGCAGTTGCGCTGCTGTAACTGGATACGACTTCCCAATTGGGCCAATCCCCGAGAATTTCGGGGGTGAAGGCGGGAAGAAGGTGATTCCGGCGCCTGATCGGAACAAACGCCAGGAGCCAGAATATTTGTCCGGTCCACCTCATTCTGTAGCCACGTGACTGCGGCAGCGTCACGACCCCGGCACGGCGGCTACACGCGAAAAAACTTCTTCGCAAAAAGAAGAATGAGAGCTGGACGATGCGGCCTGTTGTTGCGGCGGTCTCTGACCGCCGAAACCCATGTGAGCCTAACAAGTCCAACTCTCATTGAGTTGGAGGTAACTTGTTATGCAAAATCGTCCAGTTTGGTTTGTTAATGTTTGGGGAGCGCGAAGGATTTGCGTTCTCGCGCTTGTAGCGTTTATGCCGCTCGTTTGTCCTGGCCAGGAAGCGACATCGACGCCGGCCCCGGCGTCTTCACCGGGCGCGGCGGAAGCCGAGCCAATCGTCGTTTCGGCAACGCGTTTTGATATTCCACTCGAGCTGTCGCCGGCAACTGTCAGCGTGATTACTTCGGAAGATATCGAGCAAAAGCAAATCCAGCGTGTGAGCGACGCGCTTCGGGAAGTGCCTGGGTTATCGGTGGTGCAGACGGGCACCGCTGGTCAGTTGACTTCCGTTTTCATGCGCGGACTGCCAAGCGAAGACATGCAAGTGCTTCTGGATGGCATCCCAATTAACCAGGGTTTATCCGGAGCCATGAACTTCGCCGACATTACCACGGATGATATCGACAGGATCGAGGTCGTGCGCGGGCCTCAAAGCGCGATTTACGGACCACACGCACTTGCAGGAGTCATTCAGATCTTCACGAAACAAGGCACCGGAACTCCGGGCGGGATGGTCGCCGGTGAAGGCGGATCGTACGACTCTTTCCGCGAATGGGGGCAAAGTGACGGTAAAGTCAACGACTTCGATTATTCAATCGCCGGGAGTCGGTTCGACACCGATAACGCGCGTCCCAATAACAATTATCGCAATACCGCTGGGATTGCGAACGTTGGCTGGTCGCCTGACCAGCAACTACGAATTGGTAGCCTGTTTACCTACTCGGAAAGCGAAACTGGAAATCCCAACACGATTTTCGATCCACGTCCTATCGATCATTTTCTCACCGAGCGCTGGTTAATCGGTCCTCACATCGACTGGAAACCTGCCGATTGGTGGGATCACAAACTCATTGTCAGTTATGATCACGAGCGGCAAATAAACGATCCTAACGAGGATGGTTTCGTGGGCTCGACACGGGCACTGTTTGAAAGGACACAGATTGATTATCAAAACGATTTGCGTCCCACCTCGTGGCTCACGCTGACGTCCGGATTTTTCTACAGCCGTATTAATGCCGGGCAGGAGCGTCCATTCGTTTCACAAGTGTTCGGACCACAACCAACCTTTATCGGCGACCACACGCAGGAGATCGCGGGCTTTGCGCAAGCCACGCTAACACCAATCGAGAATTTGATTTTGGTCGGCGGCGGCCAGTTCGCTGACTTCAACGAGTTCGGCGGTGTTTGGACTTATCGTGTTGCCGGCAGTTACGCGATCGCCAGGACAAATACGACTTTACACTCGAGCGTTGCGACAGGATTCAGTCCACCGAGCAGCCAGGACATCATCTTTGGCAACAACCCTGATTTGAATCCGGAAAAAGTTTTTGGCTGGGACATCGGCGTGCGGCAAGAGCTCTGGGAGAAGCGTGTTGCAATGGATCTGACGTATTTTCATAACGATTTGTCAAACGTGATTGGGTTCAACGGCCTCTTTCAAACACTCAACCTCGGCGCGGCCGAAACCCAGGGACTAGAAGCGGAATTACGTGCGCAACCGATTCCCAATCTTGTTTTGATGGCGAGCTACACTTACCTGGACACCGAAAAGACCGACAACAGCGATGTTTCGCAACCGCAAGGCTCCCGTTTGCCACGCCGGCCGCGCAATGAAGTTTATTTTTCTGCTACCTATCTTTGGTTCAAGAAACTGCGCACCGTAATCGAAGCAAAGTTCGTGAATGCGCGAGAGGAACTGAACTTTGGTGCCCCGAACTTCGATATCGAGGATTATTCGTTCGTAAACATCGCCGCGGAGTACGACGTCACGCCACACTTCTCAGTCTTCGGCCGGATCGACAACCTGGCGAACGAACACTACTCGGAAGTGTTCGGTTTTCCCGCCCTTGGCCGCGCCGCGTATGGCGGTGTAAAGGTGCGGTTCTAGTCGCTCTTGTCATTCCGAGCGACGTCGAGGAATCTCTTGATTGTTAACAGCAGGGGATTTCACGGAGGAAAATGAACGTTCTTTATCTGGTCATCGGCGCGCTTGGAGCGGGCCTGCTTGTCGCAATTATCTTACTGCTGGCACGGCGCGCCGGATCTGGCGATGTGGCGCTTGGCGGAAAACTCGAGTTACTCGAACGCGCGCAAGAGCGAAGCGAGCGAATGCTTCGCGAAGAGATGGCACGTAGTCGCGAAGAAGGTGCAAACGCCGCGAAAACGCAACGCGAAGAACTGACGAAGTCCCTCGAAGGCGTGCGATCAATTGTCGATCTGCGCTTGAAGGATTTGCAGGAGGACAACTCGAAGCAAATCGACAAGATGCGGGCCACTGTTGACGAAAAATTGCAGGGCACACTGGAAAAGCGCCTCGGCGAATCTTTCAAATTGGTGAGCGATCGCCTTGAGCAGGTGCATCAGGGCCTCGGCGCGATGCAGCAATTGGCCAGTGACGTTGGCGGTTTGCAACGGGTGCTCACGAACGTGAAAACGCGCGGTGGTTGGAGCGAGTGGCAGCTCGGTGTCTTGTTGGAAGAAATGCTGACACTCGAGCAATTTGCTAAAAACATGAAGACGCGAGACGACACAGATGAGCGTGTTGAGTTCGCGATCAAGTTGCCGGGTGACGAGAACGGCGCGCCGGTCTGGTTACCGATTGACGCGAAATTTCCGATGGAACATTACGAGCGCTTGACGGCAGCGCAGGAAAGTGGCGATTCCACAGCGGTGGAAGCGGCGATGAAAGTTCTGGAGACGCAGTTGAAGCGCTGCGCGAAAGATATTTGCGAGAAATACATTAATCCGCCAAAGACGACCGATTTTGCTCTCCTGTTTTTGCCAAGCGAAGGCCTTTACGCGGAAGCGATTCGCCGTGTGGGTCTGGTTCAAAACGTGCAGCGCGATTGCCGGGTGACTTTCGTTGGACCGACTACGCTGGCCGCATTGCTCAACAGTCTGCAAATGGGTTTTCGTACGCTTGCGATTCAAAGGCGCTCAAGCGAGGTCTGGAATTTATTGGCGACAGTGAAAACCGAGTTCGGAAAATTCGGTGACGCATTATCGGCGGTGAAAGAGAAAATCGATCAAGCCTCACGCAAGATGGAGGATGTCGATGTTCGGTCCCGCGTTATCACGAAAAAATTGCGTGACGTTGAGGAATTGCCTTCTAATCCGCAGCCAATGCTGCGGGACCTGTTGCCGCGCGAGAATGACGACGGCCTCGCTGATTAAGGCGATATCGCATCGCCACACATGAACACGGCATTGGTCACGGGAGCGAACCTCTAACTTTTGCTTAGAGTACCTGGTCCCATTTGCTCTGATCTTTGAGCATGATTTCGCGAAGAAGCCGAATGGGCGGCATACCGTGATCGAGCAGCTCGTTGTGGAATTTTTGCAGCGAGAAATCGTCGCCCTGCTGCGCCTTGTAATCGTCGCGTAATTTCAAAATCTGCAATTTGCCCAGGGTATAATTGAGATAACCGGGATCGAAGGTGCCGCGTATTGCTTCCTGGCGTGCCGGCTTTTCCTCGTAATAACAGTTTTCCCGAAAGAATTTGGTTGCCTCGTCGAGCGACATCTTCTGCGTGTGCATCTTGATCGATACACATAATCTGCATAGGCGAAGCAGCGCTTCGTCGGCCTGTGCCATGCGATATTTGGCTGCGCGTTTCAGGTCGTCTTCGCTGGGAGTCGAGTTAGTGGAACTACCGTAGCCTTCGTCGAGCATCATTTTTTCACAGTAATGCGCCCATCCTTCGATGAAGGCGTAGCTGCCGAAGATTTTTTCCACCTTGCTCGCCGGCGATGCGTTCAGGTGCAGGAACTGTACATAATGACCAGGGTAAGCTTCGTGAATCGAGACAACGTCGGAAGTGTAATAATTAAAGGCCGTGAGCCATTCCTCTTTTTGTTTCTCCGGCCAGTCGTTCTCCGTAGGCGTGACGTAGTAATACGCCTCATTGGCGCGTTTCTCGAATGGACCCGGCGTATCCATCGATGCGAAAGAGGTAGCGCGGAGGTATTGCGGGGTCTCCTTGACCTTCGCTCGGACTTCAGATGGGATGCCGACCAAATGACGGCTCAAGACGTATTTGCGAATTTTCTCCAGATCTTTGGCCACATCCGGGATGAGATTTTGCGGCGTGGGATGTTCGCTTTGAATTTGTTTGAAAACTTCGATTGGGGACTTGTTCGGATCGATTTTTTTTGCCGCTTCGGCGAACGCTGTTTGTTCCGTTTTTAATTGCTCCAGGCCGATCTCAAGGATTTTTTGCGGAGGAAGATCGACGAATTCTGTCTGCGCCAGGAAGCGCCTGAATTTTTCTTCGCCCAGCGCGAAATCCATGGAGGCTTTCGGAAGTTTCTCCCGCTCCAGCCACGCGGCATAATCATTGAGCGCATTTGCGGCTTTGCGGTTGGCCTCGTGAAAGGCAACGCGAAGGTGTTCGTCCTTGAGGTTACCGACAGCGGCAACGAGGTCTTTTTTCAGAAAATCTGCGGAACCTTTCGCGATCTGAATGGCGAGCTCAACGTACGGCTTTGGAAGGACGTCATTGAGGTTTGTCTTGGCGGCGATGAGGATGTTTGGGATTTGCGATTCGATCGCAGCCAAGCTGCGAACGCGATCCTCGAGCGGCGCGAAATTCCTCTTGATATAGACATTCACGTCCGCTGCACGGGCATAAACCATGGGGTTTCTCTCGAACACCGACATATCCTGCATTTCAAAGAGGTCTTTCTTCACGGCAGCCTGGAGGATTCGCAGATCGATGGATTGGCGGGGACTCAGCTTGCCCGAATCGAACTTGCTCAGCCGATCGTCGAAACGCCGTAACCGGGAAAGCTCGGCATCGAGGGCGAGGCGACTGTAATCGGTGATTTTGCCGTCGTACTCGTGAAGTCCGAGAGCGGTGCCCTCAAGGGGGTGAGCGCTCAAGTAACCTTTAATGTATTCCTCGGCGACGGCCTCATACTCGCCGTCTTCGGTTTCCGTAGCGAAACCTCGAAAGAGACAGAGCGCGGAGAGGAAAACGACGAACGCGAAGGCTTTAACGCTAAAGACCGTTTTCATTGGCGCGCAAGTTAAGACAACAGTTCGGGCTGGGTGTTGCCAAAAATTTCCCGTGAGCGATGGTGAGCCTGTTTTTCAATCTGGGGTCCAAGTATGAGGCGCTTCATCATTTTGCCGTCGTTGGCTTGTCTCTTGCTAGGTGTTTTTTCTGCCTTCGCACAGGAGGCACAGCCGGGAAAGAGTGAAGAGGATAACGGCTACGCGCAAATTTCAATTTTCGCAAAAGCGCTCGAATTGATTCGTCAGGATTACGTGGATGAGAACAAGACGAGCTATCACGATCTCATCAACGCGGCAATGAAGGGGATGCTTTCTTCGCTGGATCCGCATAGCCAGTTCATGGATCCCGATGATTTCCGGGATATGCAGGACGACACGCGCAGTCGTTTTAACGGTCTTGGGATCGAAGTTTCGATGAAAAACGGCCTGCCTACCGTGATTACAGCGATGGAGGACACGCCCGCTGCCAAGGCTGGAATCCTCTCTGGCGACCAGATCTTGCGAATCAACGGCATCTCAACAGAAAGAATGGATCTCCAGGACGCCATCAATGTTTTGCGCGGACCTGCTGGAGCAAAAATAACCCTTACGCTGCTGCGGCCTTCGCCCAAGGAAATCAAGGAATACACGTTGCAACGCGCGGAGATCAAAATCCAAAGTGTCAAGGGAGCGCGATTGCTTGATCCGGAGCTGACCGGCCCATTCAAGATCGGTTATGTCCGGTTGGTGCAGTTCAACGAGCCGACCGCCGACGAACTGTCAAAAGCGCTCGATGAACTGCAGAAGCAAGGGATGCAGGCGGTCATTCTCGATTTGCGGAACAATCCGGGTGGGCTGTTAAATAGCGCCGTCGATGTCTGCGCGCAGTTCCTGCCGCCCAACACAAAAGTCGTCTCAACGCAGGGCAGGGTCGCTTCGCAACAGCATGATTATTCAACTTCCGGGGCGAAAAAGGAACGCGGGAACTTTCCGATGGTGGTGTTGATCAACGAAGGCAGCGCAAGCGGAGCAGAGATCGTTGCAGGGGCGCTGAAGGATTTGCATCGGGCGGTGCTGGTCGGCGAAACAACTTTTGGAAAAGGTTCCGTGCAGAATGTCTTGCAGTTGCCGGACGGCTCCGCGGTGCGCTTTACGACCGCGAAATACTACACGCCGAGCAAACAGGTCATCCAGGGTAATGGCGTGACGCCGAATATTCGTGTTGCGGTTACTGCCGAGCAGGAGCGTTCCCTTTTTGCTCTGCGCAATGCGGGCAATATGACGCCCGAGGACGAGAAAAGCATTATCAAGGCCAAGGACCCACAGATGCTACGAGCAATTGATGCGCTCAAGGGCGTCATGATTTACGCGCAAGAGAACGCGCCGAAAGCCCAAGCGGTAAAGAAATAGCCGCGCGACCCGCATAGTTTGTCATTCCGAGCGCAGTCGCGGAATCTCTTGCTGTGTTTCTGATGCTCTGGGGAATTTAACTTCGAGAGATGTCTCGACTCCGCTCGACATGACAGTATTGGCATTAGAAACCTCGTGTGACGAAACCGGCGTTGCGATCTTACGTGGACGTAACGGCGACTCACGGTCGGAGTTGCTTGCCAGCGAAGTCGCATCGCAAATCGCCGCGCATGAAAAGTATGGTGGGATCGTGCCCGAGATCGCGTCGCGGAACCACCTTATCTACGCACCGCGGCTGCTCGATCGCGCTGCAAGGTTAGCGAACATTGATTTGTCAGAAGTCGATGCATTTGCCGCGACCAGCGGACCGGGTCTGGCGAGTTCACTCATGATCGGCGCGTCGATTGCTAAAGGATTGGCGATCGGCTTTGCCAAACCTTACCTCGCCATCAATCATCTCGAAGGACATTTGCTCTCACCTTTCTTTGGAGGTGGCATCGGGATATTGCCGATCATTGGGACATTGATTGGAAGCCGATGCCACGTTTCGCTTATCGTCAGCGGGGGACACACGATGTTGGTTCGAGTGCAAGGACTGGGTGATTACAAGCTAATTGGGCGAACTGTCGATGATGCTGCTGGAGAAGCGTTCGATAAAGTCGCCAAGATGCTGGGATTGGGATATCCCGGCGGACCGGAGATTGAAAAACACGCGCGCGGCGGGGATCCAAATCGCTTTGATTTGCCGCGCAGCATGCCTGAGTCAGAAAACTTTAGCTTCAGCGGATTGAAAACCGCAGTGCGCTATTTGCTGCCGAAGATTGTAGGGCGTTTCTGTGAAACGCCGGATCAAGAGCAGCGTCTGACACAGACGCCCTACAAATTGGATGATCATGTTCTTGCTGATCTGTGCGCATCGTTTCAACAGGCGATTCTCGATGTACTCGTGCGCAAGACGATCGCAGCGGTCCAGAAATACCGCGTCGATCTGGTGACAGTCAGCGGCGGGGTTAGTTGCAATCGGGAATTACGAAGACAATTGGGCGAAGCATGTGCGTGCGAAGGATTTGAATTCAAAAATGCCGAGCCTCGGTTATGCACAGATAACGCGGCGATGATTGCGTTTGCCGCGTTGTTACGATTACAGGCGGGATTTGAATCCAAAGTGATCGAGGAAATCGATCCCAACCTCGCGTTGGCGGGGTAACGGCGCGAAAGTCGGTCGAGCCGTGCCTACCAATCAGTACTCGCGTTCGAGAAGGTAGTTTGCGAGCGCGTGAAGCGCTTCAGCGTCGTTCCCGCGAAATACAGACAGAGCATCGTGCGCCTGGCGCGTGAGCCGCCTCGCTTCAGCCCGTGATTTCTCCAGGCCAATCACCGCAGGATAAGTCGCCTTTTTTGCCGCGACGTCTTTGCCGGCGCTTTTCCCTAATATTTCCGAGGTTTGGGTTACATCGAGGATATCGTCGATGACTTGGAAAGCGAGACCAAGCCGCTCCCCGAACTGTGTGATGGCGGAAAGTTTCCTGGCGTCTGCGTTGGCGCTCATCGCGCCCAGCCGGACCGAGCTTTTCAACATGGCTGCGGTTTTGTTCTGATGGATAAATCGCAACTGATCGCGTTTGACTCTCTTGCCTTCCGCTTCGAGGTCGGCCACTTGACCAGCGATCAGTCTTTGGCTCCCGGCCGCGACCGCAACCTCACGCAACAAAATTGAGATGTCGTACCGCGGCGCCGGCTTGGCAGTTGACACAATTTCAAATGCGATGGTTAGCAGCGCGTCTCCAGCCAGCACCGCGATGCCCTCGCCGAAAACTTTGTGGCACGTACGGCGGCCGCGCCGGAAATCGTCATTATCCATGCTGGGGAGATCATCGTGTACCAGCGAATATGTGTGGATGCATTCGACAGCGCAGGCGAGGGGAAGTGCGTTATCGATGTTGCCGCGACAAGCCTCAGCCGCGGCAAGACACAGAATCGGTCGCAATCGCTTGCCTCCGGCAAAAAGACTGTACCTCATCGCCTTGTGGAGCGTAGCGGGTTTAGTACTCGCTTTCGGCAAGTAGCGATCCAGCGCGCGGTCGATCTGTTTCTGGCGAGTTTGTAGATATTTTTTGAGATTCACAGGATGGAAGCAGATGCTGGATGCTCGATTCTGGATACTGCATAATGCAATCCCGCGGAGCGTGTCCAGCGCTCAAATGTTCTCCGCCGTTTCAGTGGTGGCGACCGGTTTCACGCGCACGGCCAGGAATGCGCCTAGCAGCAAAATGGCAGCGCTCCAAAGCTGAGCGTGAGTCAGTCGTTCCCCATAAATCCAAGCCGAGAGACCCAGAGCGAGTGCCGGGCAAAGGAGTTGAAGCGTTTGCGCCAGCGCCACGCCGATTTCACGAATAGCGACATAGTACAACACGTGCGCCACCGTAATGCAGGTCACAGCCGAAACGATCAAAATCAAGTTTACCTGCGCCCCGGCGTGAAGTGGTGTGCCGATTTTTCCAAACGCAAATGTAAGGGGAAGCAACAAGATTGAGGTAATCAAGCTGACCAGCCCGAAGCTGCGAATTGGGCCAAGCTGCATGGAAGGGCGTTTAATCAGGACGCCATAGAGTGCCCAACAAAATGTCGCGGTGAAGGCGATGAATAGTCCGGGCAGTTTCATGTGTTCTGTTTCTCGACCTGGTTGAAACCAGATTACGCCAAAGGCTCCAATTAAGCCGAGGAGCGTGCCGACTTGGAACTGCCATTGGCGAATCACCCGGCGTTCCTCAGGAAAAAATGCGAGGGCGAGTAAAGCGGTGAAGATCACCGAGGCCCGGGCGAAAATCGTGTAAACGCCCGGACCCATGTAGAAGAGGGCAACGACCTGCGTGACTTGATGAACTACGTTGGGGAGACATGGGACAAGACACATCGTTACAGCCCGCCAGTCGAGCCAGCGAGCACCGCGACGAGCTCGGTAAATCAGGAGCGGTGCAATGGCGAGACAGGCGACAAAATAACGATAAAAATTTTGTGCCCACGGATCGTAATAGCGATTCAAATAATACATGAACAGTGATGGCGTGGACCAAATCAGGACCGTGGCAAAGACTGCAGCGTAGCCTTCCGAAAGGCTGGTGCGACGGTGTCGATTGACAAATCCCGCCATCGAATTTGTTTGGTTCATTTAGGCGTTGGGCACGTTAATTTGCTCGCGTACAACCATAAATCGCTCAAAAGTTAGCCTGAAATGAGAATGCACATCTTGAACAAGCAAACAATTATCATTGCCACTGCGTCACTTCTCTGTTTGGCAGCCAGTCACGTCGGGTTGGGGAAACCGGCGAAGCCGGCAGCGGGCGAGGCAAGCCATATGCAGCGTGGGATCGAGTTGGCTCAACAAAAGAATTTCGAAGGCGCCGTTGCGGAGTTCACCAAGGCGATTGCAGCGAACCCAAAAGATCCACGTGGCTACACTAATCGTGGTACTGCGTATCGTGCCGGCAACCCTCCCCGGCTCCCCGAGGCTTTCGCTGATTTTTCAAAGGCAATCGAAGTCGCTCCAAAAGATGAAGTGGCCTATCGCGAGCGCGGGATGACTGCGGTAATGCAAAATCAGTTCGATGCAGCATTGCCAGATTTTGACAAGGCAATCGAACTCAAGCCCGACGACGCGTTCGCCTACAAGTTTCGCGGTTTTGCTGAGATCGGTCTCAACCAATGGGACAAAGCGGTCGCGGACTTCACCCTCGCAATTCAGAAACAGCCGGACGATCCGCAAAATTATGACCGGCGCGCCTGGGCAAACCGAAACCTGAAAAACTACGACGCTGCCGTGGCAGACTACACAGTGCTGATCGAAAAAGACCCGAACGATGCCGAGCACTTGGTGAAGCGAGGCGCGACCTACACTTCCTTGCAGCAGTATGAGAAGGCGGTCGCCGACTACCAGGCCGCGTTAAAGTTAAAACCAGACGACTATGACACGGTTCAGCGTTTGCAATATGTGCAGGGAATGCTGCAGGCGAAAAACGCACCGCCTCCTCCTTCGGCTACTCCCACTCCAACGCCCGGACCGGGTTTGATCACGCCGCTGAATGTGGGCATTGCCATCGTGGCGCTCATTATCATTGCAGTCATTCTGCGATTCGTTACGCGAGGAAAAGCAGAAGAGACAAGCAGCAGAATCCGTTAGATCTTACAGCGCTGTAGCGTCCGCTGTCTCAGCGCATGTGGTTGTCTCGCCCTAAGTTGATGCGCTGGGGACAGCGCACTCCACAGCCTTTGCGATATGCCTTGTCCTACCGAGAAATTTCTTTGACACGACGGTGCGCGCGGTTAGCTTGCGGACGCTTTTTGCTGGAACGAGGCGGTCCCATGGTCGTTCAAATTGCAAATTTGACGCGGCTTTGGGACTTTTGAATCTCTGGCAGAAGGCAAGACCGGTTTGCCGCTCGGGTTGCCGCAGAGGCGCTGGGCTGGCGACGAGCAGCCCATGTAGCTCAGTTGGTAGAGCACGTCCTTGGTAAGGACGAGGTCACCGGTTCAATCCCGGTCATGGGCTCCAAATAGGCTCAAGACCGGCAGCGGATAATAAAAAAATAGAGTTAGTTAAACAGGAGAATTGAAATGGCTAAGGAAGCATTTAAACGCGACAAGCCGCACGTGAACGTCGGCACGATCGGTCACGTTGACCACGGTAAGACGACCCTCACCGCGGCGATTACGATGGTGCTCAGCCAAAAAAGGTATGGCCGAAGTGCGTGCGTACGAATCAATCGATAACGCGCCAGAAGAGAAAGAACGCGGCATTACGATTAACACTGCACACGTAGAGTACTCGAGCGACAAACGCCACTATGCACACGTCGATTGCCCGGGCCACGCGGACTACGTCAAGAACATGATCACTGGCGCAGCGCAGATGGATGGCGCCATCCTGGTTGTCTCCGCGGCAGATGGACCGATGCCCCAAACGCGCGAGCATATCCTGCTCGCACGGCAGGTCGGCGTCCCTTCGATTGTCGTGTTCCTGAACAAGGTCGACATGGTCGACGATCCCGAGCTTCTCGATCTCGTCGAGATGGAAGTGCGAGATCTGCTGACGCAATATGAATTTCCTGGAGATAAGATCCCGATCGTTAAGGGCAGCGCACTCAAAGCGCTCAATGGTGATGCTGACGCCGAGAAACAGGTTCTCGCGCTCGTCGAGGCCATCGACGATTACATCCCCGTTCCGGAGCGGCCGGTGGATCAGCCGTTCCTGATGCCCATCGAGGACGTGTTCAACATTGAAGGCCGCGGTACTGTCGCTACAGGTCGTGTCGAGCGCGGTATTCTCAAGAAAATGGGGGAAGTCGAGCTGGTCGGCATTCGTCCTACTGCGAAGACGGTTGCAACTGACATCGAAATGTTCCGCAAACTTCTCGATGAAGCGCGTGCGGGCGACAACGTCGGCGTTTTGTTGCGCGGCTTAAAGAAGGAAGAAGTCGAGCGCGGCCAGGTCATTTCGAAGCCCGGTTCGATTACTCCGCATAAGAAGTTTAAGGCGGAAGTCTATGTGCTGAGCAAAGAGGAAGGCGGACGTCACACCCCGTTCTTCACCAATTACCGGCCGCAGTTTTACTTCCGAACCACCGACGTAACTGGCACCGTTAAATTGCCGGAAGGCGTAGAAATGGTCATGCCCGGCGACAACATCTCAATCGAAGTCGAGTTGATTACGCCAATCGCAATGGAAAAGACGATTCGCTTCGCCATTCGCGAAGGTGGCAAGACCGTCGGCGCCGGTCGCGTGAGTGACATTCTGGATTAACACTCTTTCTCTGATTCTGCTCACTTGTGGGATGTGGAAGGAAGAGGAGATTAAGAGGGAGCGGAAGAGGAAGAGTAAACTTACGCCAGTAGCTCAATTGGTAGAGTAGCGGTCTCCAAAACCGTCGGTTGGGGGTTCAAGTCCCTCCTGGCGTGTGGCTAACGCCGCGTTAAAGGGTTGAAGCGTTGAAACGTGAATCGGAAGAGAAGAAATTGCATTGTAATCGGGCCGCTCTAACGCTTCAACGTATCACGATTTAGATTTGAGATGATTACCAAAGTCAAAAACTTCTTCAGCGAAGTTAAGGTCGAGCTTCAGAAATGTTCGTGGCCGTGGGATCCGAAAGAGAAAGGATTCCGCCGTTACAAAGAATTGAGTGACTCGACCGTGGTGGTGCTTATCGCGATGGTCTTGCTTGGCGGATACGTTGCGCTTTTCGATCTGGTTCTGGTGAACGTTGTCCATTTTTTCACCCGGTTGCACTGATTTATGGCACAGACACTCGCAGGCAAAGATCAATGGTACGTCGTGCACGTGCTTTCAGGACAAGAAAATAAGGTGCGCGAGAATATCCTGAAACGTGTCAAAACGGAAGAGATGGGCGATCTGATTTATGACGTGCTTGTCCCGACAGAGCGCGTCTCGGAAATCAAGAAAGGGAAGAAGAGCGAGACCACGCGGAAGTTTTTCCCAGGCTATCTGATCGTTAACATGCACCTGCTCGACGAAAACAATCAGTTGGTCGGACGCACATGGTATTTCATCCGCGACACATCCGGCGTGATTGGCTTTGCTGGCACTAAGGACAAACCGATCCCGATGCGGCAGTCGGAGGTGGACAGCATGCTGGCGCAAATGAAAGAGCGCGAAGAAAAGGTGAAACCGAAGGTAAGCTTCGAGGTGGGAGAATCGGTGAAAGTCGCCGACGGCCCGTTCCAAAACCAGACCGGAATCGTCGAAGAAATCGATCCGGAACGCGGCAAACTGCGCGTCTCAGTCACCATTTTCGGCCGCGCGACTCCGGTGGAACTGGAATATTGGCAGGTCGAGCGCGGTTAGTGTTTCGCTTTAACGATTCAACCCTTCAACGCTTCAACGAACCACAATGGCAAAAGAAAAAGTAGCTGAAATTAAACTTCAAATTCCGGCGGGCCAGGCAAACCCGGCGCCGCCGGTCGGAACGGCGCTTGGTCCCCGCGGCGTCAACATCATGGCGTTCTGCAAGGAATTTAACGCGGCGACCCAGAAGCAAGCTGGCGATATTCTCCCGGTCGTCATTACCGTTTACAAAGATAAATCATTTACGTTCATCACGAAGAGTCCGCCCGCCGCGATTCTCTTGAAGAAAGCGGCCAACATCGCCGCCGGTTCTAAAGAGCCTAACAAGACCAAAGTTGGAAAAGTCACGCGCAAACAGGTGATGGACATTGTGAATACCAAGCGCAAAGACCTGAACGCGCGCAATGACGACGCCGCTTTCCGCATCGTCGCCGGTACGGCTCGCCAGATGGGCCTGGAAATCGTCGATTAGACGGAACTGCGGATTCTCTGCGAATATCACGGATTCGGGAGCGCACGCGCCTCGCGTACTGGTTTCGGCGTGCTCGCCGAAAACGAACCCTCACCGAACAGCAGGAGAATCTAGCCTCCGCCTTAGATATTCCCACTGCTGCAACGCAATTGGTACATTTCCGTTTTTCCAGACGAAATCGTGGAACGTGCGGAGGTTGAACTTGTCGCCTTGTTGCATTCGGGCCTCAGCCAGAAATTTCAATATCTGTAGTTTGCCGATCTGATACGTGATGGCTTGGCCGGGACCGGTTGAGAACGCAATTGCTTCCTGTTGCGCGGTATTTTCGTCCATCGGGACTTTCTCCCGTAGATATTTTGCAGCTTGATCGAGCGTGAATTCTCCTAGGGCGAGTTTCACGTCGACTTCCACGCGTATTGCACGGAGACGCATGAAGTTGTAAATGATCTCGCGCGTGTGCGGGCTGTCATCGAATAGCCCGGCCTGCAACATCATCTCTTCTGCGTAAAAGCCGATTCCTTCGTTTGCGCCGGAGTCGTAGTAATGCCGCCGGATCGGGTCCTCATGTTTCCAGGAAAGACAAAGCTGAAAATAATGTCCCGGAATTCCTTCGTGAACAGTAATCGGCCGCGGGTCTTCCGCCGTTGCCTGCCAGAAGTAACCGAGCTTTCCTGAAGGCTCGGTCACGTAACGGATGCAATTCTCGTTCAACCGCGATGGCGAAGTGAAATCGTCCATTTCACTGAAGCCCTGCACCGCGCGCAAATATTCCGGCATCGCCCGAAGTGTGTAGTGCTGAACCCAATCAGGAACCGTAAGAATGCGGCGATCCTCGAGAAACTTCCGGATCTGCGATTCTTTCTCCGCTGCTTCTTTGATCCAATTGACGATGTTGTCTGCAGTCTTCAGCGGGGTCAGATCCTTGTTGCGATTTTTCTCGAACGCCTCGAAAGCGACGGCACGGTTCCATTCCTGTCTCCCCATCGTCAAAAGGTCTTCAGGCGAATACGACATTAGCGCGACGTTCTCGAGAAAGAACACGTACGCGTCTCGCCCAAGAGCGGTCTCATTCGGCAGCGACGGCAACATTTCTCGAAGGTTTTCACGAAAACGTTCCAGCGCGTCCGCTGCGCGATCAGTTGCGCTGTTTAGTTCCTCTTCTTTGAGAGTTGTGGATTTTATCAATGCTGCCGCCATTTGACGCAGGTGCGGCCGAATGTTTTCCAGGGCTTGGATAGCGACAGAGGCGAATGGCGCAGGCGGCTTATCAAGATTCTCAGCGCCTTGCTGCAGGATCGACGGAATGTTTTCGATTCGCGTGAGAATTTCCCGGCTCCGCGCTGCGTCGTACGGTCCCGGCACAGTGAGCGCTTCAATTACTGCCGTAAGCGTTTGAGCGATATAGAAATTCGGGTCGTGTTTCCAGCGCGGATTAATGTCCAGTTCCCAGCGCACCCGCGCCAAAGCGGAACCGATCAGACGGTAATCCACCTGCTGCGGAACCGCCCATTGCATCGGGTCGAGCTTCTTCCAGCGCGCCTCAAATTCGGCCAGGTCCTTTTGTTGTTTGTCTATGCTGGCGCGCGACCAGTCGCGAGTCCCGCCGGGTCGCTCGATACGATTCACATCGTCACCGGTAAATGGCGCGTACTTCGCGCGCCACGCCCAGAAATCACTCGCCAATTTATCTAGTGATTCGGTTGCAGCCGAAGGATTGACTAACAGCACCGTTAGAAGAAAAGCGCTCGCCCAACGTTTCTTCATGAGAAATTATTCGGCGCCGCGCCGCAGCGTGATAACACTGGGATTTTTGCCTGGCCGATACATCGACGCGCCGTAACAGAGCGCGGCGGATTTCTCGCGCGCGTAGCGAATCTCGTTCAGTTTTTCGTCCCAGTGTTCCATGTAAGAACAATTCGCCGTTTTCTTGCTGCCTGGGATAGGCACATAACGATTCTCTGTAAATGTGAGAAACGCTGCTTCGCCGGGTAGCGGAATTGGAGTAGCCCAATTCGGCGATAACCTGACGAGACGCGGGCCAGTGAGGTCGAGGGCGAAAACCGTGTCACCGTCTGTGCTGTTCAAATGTAAGTCGAAAAAAGCCAGTCGCAGCGGCCCTTCGAAAAGAAAATGCTGATTCTTGTCCTGATTGTCGTGAAGCAACCCGAACACGCCGTCAAATCCAGGTACCTTCCCGAAATCCGTTTCGACTCCGTTTTTCAGATCGCGGAGCAGGTAATGTTTTCCATGACCCGGCCCGTCGATCTGATCATCTTCGTCGGTTGGATCTTCGCGTAAGATCAATTCGACAGAACCATCAGGCGATTTGTAAGTGGGGATTGGCGTGGCGCTGGGAGATGCAGATTCCTCCGGTGATACTGACGGGTTGGGAGATGCGGATTCTTCGAGGCTCGACGTTTGTGAAATACGGCGAGCTTTTAGCCGAAATGTACCAATCAGGCGCAGCCTCCAGTTTTTTCAACGCTTTGCCAAGTGGATCAACGCTCCAAAATTCGTGAACGTTATCGGATTTTTCGCGGGTGAAGACAATCACGTTGCCATCAGGCGCAAAAATTGGAGCGGAGTCCTGTCCAGAGTTATCATTCGTTAATTGACGCAAAAGCTTTCCGTCTTCGCGATACAGATACAGATGGGCGTGGCTCGTGCCCTCCGCTTGCAGATAACGGATTGCGATCACGATTTCCGAAGCGCTTTGCGCCAGCGCCCCAAACAGCAAAGACGTGCCCGCGAGGAGCAAAATTCCAAGAATGCAGCGCATCATCGCAGCGGAAGTTGAATCGTGCTGGGATGCGTCGCGTCGTGATAGACCTGCACGTGGGAAGTGCGGGCGTCCTTTGCCGTTTCTTCCGCGACTACGCCGCCAGAACAGTAATTCTTTTGGAAGTGAATCGAATTCGGGGATGACACGACTAGGCGAAGGCGGCTCCCTTTCATTAATCGGCGAGCAACGAATAATCCGGGATTGAAGTCGCAAAGTACGATTTCACCCGGTTTCACCAGTTTCGCTTCGCGCAGCGAGTCGCGGTAACGCAAGCGGCGAGTATCGCTCCAGAGCAGGATGCCGGTGCCATCGGGCTGGATTTCATACAGATGAGCGGAGAGATCGACATCAGGCGCATCGATTGATACCGACAATGTCACTGCCGGGCAGCCGATGAAGGGTGTTTCGTTAGGCAGCGCTTCCGTGTGGTACACCAAACCATCCTTCCCGATACTCAAAGGATACGTTTGATCGATACCTGCCGTTTTCTCTTTCGGATCGATCCCATCAACTGTTTCGCCACGCGTGGTATCGAGCGGATCGTAGATGAAAGTGTCTGAACCCTCGTTTGGTCGCTTTTCGGCAAGCGAGCCTGAACGAAATACTCCATTCGCATCGCCGTTTTTCGAATCGAGGTAAAATATTTTCG
Organism: uncultured Verrucomicrobiae bacterium; assembly: GCA_963840135.1. Classification (GTDB taxonomy): domain Bacteria; phylum Verrucomicrobiota; class Verrucomicrobiia; order Chthoniobacterales; family UBA10450; genus Udaeobacter. The sequence continues at coordinate 166,087 of CAWIXX010000002.1, forward strand.
GGTTCGCGACCAGTGTTTCCAAATTATCGGCGTATTTCCACTCGCCATTGGTGCCGCTGTTGCCGGCTGCGAGCAGATAGTAAGCGACCTGGTTCTTAAGAAATTCCGGCCGCGGGCCGCTTTTCATTGTCCAGTCATACCATTGCCGATGCAGATCATTAAGATCGATAACAGCTCCGGGTCCGAACTTTATGCCGGCGACTTCATCCGTAGGTGTACGGGTGCCCGCGTGGTCCCACGGGCCGATAACCAGAAAATGTTTTGCGCGCACTTCTGACGAGCTATTTGCCAGATGATCTCGGTAATAGCTAAGTGCGCCAAGCTCATCCCCATCGTATTGCGCCGTGATTGTCAGGACGGGGACAGTGATTTTTTGGAACTGCTCGCGCGTTGGCACCATCGCGTCGTAGTACGCATCGAGTGTGGGATGTTTGAGGATGCGTTGAAAATTGACTGACGGGTTTCCGACAAACGAGTCCAACGATTTGAAGGGGATATGTTTCTTGTAGGCGTCGAGAAACTTCGCTTGCCAAAATTTTTGATCACCGAAAAGGTTTTGCTGTCCGGTCCGGCCACTGGTGAACGTGTACCATTGCATATCGTAGGTTACACCGACGTTCTGAGGGAAAGGATAATCGAGTCCGGGATGAGCAGCTGCAGCGGGGACGATTGTCGCCAGGTGAAGCGGCAATTCTTTCGCTGTTGCCCATTGATCGAATCCCGCGTACGAACCACCCCACATCGCTACTTTGCCGTCGCAGAACGGTTGTTTTGCAAACCACTCGACCAAGTCGTGCCCGTCCGGAGGATCATTTACAAACGGCTCGAATTCGCCGCCGGAATTTCCGCGGCCGCGAACGTCGACGAGCGCGAATGCATAGCCATGCGATGCAAAATATGCGCCGCGCGCGTGATAGCTATCAGAGATGTAAGGTGTCAGTGTGAAGATGACCGGCGTCTTCGGTAACGAGCCATCCCGAGTTTTCGGCAAATACAATGTTGCGTTCAGTTCGACCTTGTCGCGCATGGGAATCTTTACGCTCCAGCGGAAGTCATAATCGGTCGTAGATGGAGACGGCGTCGACGAGGGGGGCGGAGTCTGCGCTTGCAGCGTTCCGGCGGTGACTAGAGCTATCTCAAAGAGAAGACACGAGTAAACACCGCAAGCAGCATTAAATGATTTCGTCATGCGAGCATTGAAGCGAAACCCCGCTGGATAACAACGGACAAATATCTTCGCGCGGCACCCCATTCGGAGCTTGCTAAGCCAGGCTTTTAATCGGCCGCTGAACAAAGCGTAGCTGGTAACGCGAAAGTACCCCGCCTGCCGTTTTTCTAGTTGTGGCCCCCCGCCTCTAGGTAGTCTTGTCCCTTGATCATTGATTTGCAGGAGAGCGAGTTTGCGAGACGATAGGCAATGGCGCGCGGGCTTTCGAAGAACACGCAAGGTCTCAGAGGTACGACTCAGCAGAGTGCAGCGACATCCGAGCCAAAATCAAAGTCTGCCCAGCCGGCGAATTCTCGAATAACTTCTCTGACTGCGGCACAGTTACTTTGCGCCGGGACCGTGTTTCTTGTCGCGCTCCTTCTTTATAGCTGGACGCTCGCGCCGACAGTTACCCTGACTGACAGCGGAGAGCTAATCGTAGTTGCTAGGGGCCTTGGGATCGCGCATCCACCGGGCGTTCCGTTATGGATCATTCTCGCCCATCTCGCGTCGCTAGTGCCCTTTGGAAACGTCGCGCAACGGATCAATTTTTCGTCCGCGCTTTTCGCGGCGCTCGCTTGCGCAATGCTCACGTTAGTCGTGGCGGATTTGATCATTACAGCGTCATATCTAGCTGCGGCAAAGCGACGAAAGAGAGGCACCAAGAAAACCGAGGAATCGGATGTTACACCTCTTATGGTAGCTGCGCCCGCGCTGAGCGCGGGATTGCTCATGGCGTTTTCCCGGACGCTTTGGTCGTATGCGACGATCACCGAGGTCTATGCTCTGAATGCACTGCTGATTGTCATTATCTTCTTCCTGATGCTTCGGTGGCGCCGGCGCATCGTTGAAGACAGGATGCATATTTCGACAACGGCGAACGCTGGCCAAGTAACGAGGCACGACGCTTTTCTTTATTCGGCTGCGCTGATATTCGGCCTGGCTCTCGGTGTTCATCATGTCACCGTGGCGCTGACCCTTCCTGCCATCGCAGTCATTGTTTTTCGAACCCAGGGCGGGAGGTTCTTTACCAGCAGACGATTGGTTTATGCCGCATTGATTTCAATTGCCGCACTCGTTGCCGTTTATGCTTACCTGCCACTTGCAGCTTCGCGCTCGCCTATCATTAACTGGGGCCATCCGCGTTCGCTGCAGGAAATATGGTGGCATCTGACGGGCCGCCAGTATCAGGTCTATTTCTCCTTTAAACCGGAGATAATGGGAGAACAGTTTGCTGAATTCTGCAGGATGACACTGCGCGAATTCGGCTTTCCGTGGGTTCCATTGTCGCTCGTTCTGGCTTTTGCGGGTTTCGGTGACGCTTTCAAGCGAGACCGTACGACTTTCTGGTTTCTCCTGACTATCGTGATCGCCGATTTGGCTTATGCCCTCAGCTACGAAATTGCAGAAGACAAAGATGCGTACTATTTGCCGACATTTATTTCGATAGCGATTGCCGCTGGTTTGGGCATTCGATGGTTCGTCCAAAGGGCCGTTTCCAAATCCTTACCTGGCGTGAAGCCATCTTTGGCAGCGGCAATTGTCGTTCTGGTTGTTTGCACGATCGCTCTCACAGCGAACTGGCCGTTTAATAATCGCAGGCAATACTTCATCGCGCACGATTATGTCGACAATCTGCTCAAGGCGATCGCGCCCAACGGGCTCCTGCTCACGCTCGATTGGCAAGTCGTGTCCCCAATGTTTTATGCGCAGGAGATCGAACAGGTCCGGCCGGACGTAAAAGTGGTGGACATCAATCTTCTGCGGCGGTCGTGGTATTTCGATTATTTAAAACACGCTTATCCCGGCTTGATCGAGCGATCGCGCGAAAAAATCGACGTATTTGTCGAGAATCTCAAAGAATGGGAGCGCGATCCCGGGGCCTTTGCCAGGAGCTCGGCGCTGACTCAAAGAATCAGCACAGCATTCTTAGAAATGATTCAATCAATGGTGACCAATGAAAGGAGGGTTGCGCCGGTTTACATGACGAACGATTTGATTTCCTCCGACTCAGCCAACGGCGAACTGACCAGATGGCTTACGCAAAAATATCAACTGGTTCCACAAGGGCTTGTCTTTAATCTCGCGGACGGTCAGGGCTTTCATGATTCGCCGGATGTGCGTCTGCAAATTCGCGGCCTTGCCGATGGGAAACTGCGATTCGGAAAAGGCGATCCCGTCAACGTTAAGGTACTGCCGGTCTATGCGAACATGTTGATCAATCGCGGACGCTATCTTGCTTTATTCGGTCAGCATGAACGTGCGATTGCTACCTTCGAACAGGCGCTCGCGCTTAATCCGGACCTGGCCTTGGCGCGGCAGGGCCTCGCTGAAAGCGCGGAGAAAACGCGGAGACCGTAGCCAGCCCTCCTTTCGCGATTCGCTGATTCAAGCTTCGCTCCCCACTCGGATTTCGCCATTTCCTGGCGTAGTCTTGCTTTGTTGGCGCGAACCTTTTATATGCGGCAATGAATATCCTGGCTTGTGCTCGATGGGCGCGTCTTCTTCCGGCAATCTTGGCCTTGGCCATTGGAACGATTTCAATTCGGGCGGCTGACAATGCGATCGCCCTAAAAGCCGCGCGCTTGTTCGACGGTAAATCGAAATCACTTGTTCCAAACGGCGTCGTTCTTGTTCAAGGCGATAGGATTGTCGATGTTGGCAGTAATCTGGCTGTACCAGGCGACGCGCAGGTGATCGATCTGGGCGACGCCACGCTTTCGCCGGGATTCATGGACGCACACACCCATTTAACGCTGGATTACTCCGGCGATTACAATGTGCGTCGACTGAAAGAGGTCGATCTAAACGTTTCCGAGCAGGCGATCATCGCAACTGTGCACGCCCGGGCCACTGTCGAAGCGGGATTCACTACAGTGCGCGATCTCGGAAGCCGCTTCGTCGGCAGCCGCGAGTTTGTCGATGTCGCCCTGCGCAATTCAATTAACAAAGGAGTCGTCGTGGGTCCGCGCATGCTGGTTGCGACCAAGGGAATCGGCGCTACCGGCGGTCACTTCGATCCCACCAGCGGATTTCGTGATTTCCTCTTTGGGCGCGAACCGGATTACACGGATGGAATCATTGACAGTCCAGACGACGCGCGGAAAGCGGTACGATTCGAAGTCAAAAATGGCGCTGACGTGATTAAGGCTGCAGTCTCGGGTGGCGTCCTTTCGTTAGCAGATGAAGTGGATACGCCGCAATTAACGCCTGCCGAAATGGCAGCGCTCGTTGATGAATCCCATCGGTTGCGAAAAAAGGTAGCGGTGCATTGTCACGGCGACGAAGTTGCCAGGGAAGCGATTGAGGCCGGCGTTGATTCTATTGAGCACGGCTCATTTATGAAACCGGAAACGCTCACCCGGATGAAAAACAAGGGCGTCTTCCTGACGCCAACGCTTATGGCCACCGAATGGATCATGAGCAAACTGGAAAACTATCCGCCAGCATTGCAGGCAAAAGCGAAAGCGGCGGCAGCCGCGCGTTCGGATATGTTTCGCAACGCAGTGAAATTAGGAGTGAAGATTTCCTTTGGCACTGATGCCGCCGTTTTTCCACATGGTCAAAACGCGCGAGAGTTTAAGGTGATGGTCGATCTTGGGATGCAACCAATCGAAGCGCTAAGATCTGCAACTGCCAATGATGCCGAGCTTCTCGGCATCGCGCAAAAAACTGGCACCTTGGAAAAAGGGAAACTTGCTGACGTCATTGCGATGCCAGGCGATCCGATTACGGATATCACCGCAACCGAGCGGGTATTCTTTGTCATGAAAGAGGGAAAAATCATCAGGAACGGGCCGCCGACTGTCCACGCCGCTGCCAAAGAGACAGACCCTGCAAACGTTGCGGCTCCAGTGGATTGACGGGTCCGCACGGTCACGAGAGCAAGTTGATTTTGACAACATGAGAATCGCCGCTAAACTTCCCACCCGCCGCCGGTTTGGGCGGCTTAATATTTTGGCAGGAGCCCCGTGTTTCCCTTAAGAGACCGCGGCGATAGAACTGCAAACGAACATGCAAAGAAATCGAAGCAAACGTTATCGCGCAGCGGCGCAACAGGTAGATCGGGCAAAGACTTATAGTCTTTATGAGGCCGTCTCGACGTTAAAAAAATTTCCACCGACAAAGTTTGATCAGACCGTGACCGTCTCATTGCGGCTTGGTGTTGATCCCAAGCAGTCCGATCAAATGGTTCGCGGGACCTGTCCGCTTCCGCATGGCAGTGGCAAAAAAGTGCGGGTTCTGGTTTTTGCCGAGGGCGTGGCCGCACAGGCAGCCAGGGATGCGGGCGCGGAGTTTGTTGGGATGAAAGATCTAATCCTGAAGTGTCAGGAAGGTTTTCAGGATTTTGATGTCGCGATTGCGACGCCGGCAGCGATGGCGGAGGTCCGCAAATTGGGGAAGGTACTCGGGCCGCGCGGACTGATGCCGAATCCCCGTACAGGGACAGTAACGGACGACACAGCCAAAGCTGTGCAGGAAGTGAAAGCAGGCCGGGTGGAGTTTAAACTGGATAAAAACGGCAACGTGGCGGTGCCTGTTGGGAAATTTTCATTTGAGGAAAATGCTTTGGTGGAAAACGGAAACGCGGTAATTGATGCCGTCGTTCGAGCTCGTCCCGCATCAGCGAAAGGGCGGTACCTTGAAGGCCTGACAATCAGTGCGACCATGTCTCCGGGAGTTCACGTTGATCCGGCACCGTATTTGAACGCGTAGTCCTAGAGACGCAATATCGAAAATAAAATGACACCAGAAAAAGCCAGCGTCGTTTCCGACCTTTCCGAGAAGTTGAAACGCTCTCCTTTCGTGCTCGTAACCGACTACCAGCGGATGAAGGTCGGCGATTTTAGTGAATTGCGGAACCGGCTGGCTCCAGCCGGCGCAGAAGTACACGTCGTAAAGAATAATTTCCTCAAACGTGCCATGACTGATTCTGGTTTTCCTGATGCGGGCGAGAAGCTGACCGGTCAAACGGCCGTTGTTACTGGTGAGAACGATGTGGCGCCCGTGGCCAAAATTTTCAAGACGTTTGCGGCTGAATTCAAAGTCGCGTCGCTTAAGATTGGTTTTGTTGAGCGGGCTGTTCTTTCCGCCGCGGAATTGGAGAAGTTGGCGGATCTGCCGGCGCGCGAGATTTTGCAGGCGCAATTGCTCGGGCTACTCTTGTCTCCCGCAACTCGCTTGGTGCGCTTGCTGAATGAACCAGGCTCTGCGTTGGCGCGGCTATTGAAAGCGAAGGCAGAAAAGGAGGGCGCGGCCGCGCAAGCGACGGCGTAAGATGGTTTTTCCGCTCGCAATGGCGAGACGGGAAGTGAAACAAAAACTGTCCGGGTCAGTGGCTATTGGCCTTAATTTTCCGAAGGCTTTCGGAAGCGGCAATTGGAGGAAATAAAAAATGGCAGAAACAGATAAATTGGTGGAGCAACTCAGCAGCCTGTCGGTGCTGGAGATTGCCGGGTTGGTCAAGCAACTGGAAGAAAAGTGGGGTGTAAGCGCAGCGGCCCCGGTGGCCATGGCGGCTGGTCCGGTCGCAGCGGGCGCAGCCGGCGGAGCAGCAGCTCCGGTGGAGGAGAAAACCACGTTTGACGTGATCTTGAAAGAGATGGGCTCGAACAAGATTGCTGTGATCAAGGAGGTTCGTGGCGCGGTGCCGGGACTTGGCCTCGCGGAAGCCAAGGCGCTTGTGGAAGGCGCCCCCAAGACAATCAAGGAAGGGGTGACAAAGGAAGAAGCGGACGAGATCAAGAAAAAAATCGAGGCCGCCGGTGCGAAGGTTGAAATTAAATAATCCAACAACTCGCTAAGTCGGGATTGTTTGGTTCCTATCAGTGAGTGAGGCGGATGAGTCTATAGACCGTCCGCCGCAGATTTTCCTTGCGGAGCGGAAATTTCAGGCTAATATCTTATTCTGGTTAGAGGCAGGCAGAACTTATTTTTAACCCGGCGCTCAACGGCAAAGCACAAGAAAAGCAGCAAAATGGCGGTGAATTTGACAAACCGCTGTTTTGGATGCATTTTTGTGCCCTTCGCTCGTTGCTGAGCCCTTAAATCTTGCCCGTTTCGTCCACGATTTGGTGTGGACGTAGCGAGGCTAACTCTTGGCTACTAGTTTATGTCGGAACGTATTTACTTTGGAAGCATCAAAGAAGGGATCGAACCGCCGAATCTAATTGAGGTTCAGGCAAACTCGTACGTTGATTTCCTTCAGAAAGACGCCCCTTTTTCCAAGCGGAAAAATCAGGGACTGCAGGCTGTTTTCAAAGAGGTCTTTCCAATCGAGAGCTACGACGAGAAAGCGGTGCTCGACTTCAGTCACTATGAGATTGGCGAGCCCAAATTAGGCGCGTTGGAGGCGCAGCGGGAAGGACAGACTTACAGCGCGCCATTGCATGTCACGTTCCAATTGCGCGAAGAAAAAGGCACGAAGGAAGAGAAAGTTTATATGGGCGAAATCCCACTGATGACTCCGCAGGGGACTTTCGTCATTAACGGCGCGGAACGCGTAGTAGTAAGCCAATTGCACCGCTCTCCGGGGATCGCCTTTGAATCCACCGTCCACGTAAACGGCAAGGTCCTCTACAGTTTCCGGATTATTCCAGATCGGGGGTCATGGATTGAGGTCCAATTTGATACGGCTGACCTTCTTTACATTTATCTCGATCGACGCAAGCGGCGCCGGAAGTTTCTTGCCACCACATTCCTTCGCGCCCTTGGCTACGGAACCGACGAAGACGTCATCAAACTTTTTTACAACATCGAGACCCTTAAGCTGAGCGAGAAACTCGACGAAGAGAAGCTGGCTACTAAAGTGCTGACTGCGGAGATCCGCGACGGCGATGTGACGGTGGCGCGGGCGTTCGAACCCCTCACCTTGGCGACCGTGCGCCAGATCATGGCGCTCAAAATTCACGAAGTGAAAGTGATCGACATCGCAAACGATGACACCATCGTGAAGGCGCTTCGAAAAGACCCAGCGCACGACCAGGAAGAAGCGCTGAAGGATATTTACCGGCGTCTTCGCCCTGGCGATCCGCCGACTGTCGCCAATGCGCGTGCTTTGCTAAAAAGGCTCTTCTTCGATCCGAAGAAATACGACCTCGGGCGGGTGGGCCGTTACAAGATTAATCAAAAGCTTGGGATCAACGTTGATTCTACCGAGCGGATTTTGACGGACAAGGATTTTATCGCTGCGATCAAATACCTGATCAATCTTCGACGGGGCGAAGGTACCCTCGATGACATTGATCATCTGGGCAGCCGCCGTGTGCGCACCGTTGGTGAATTACTGGCGAACCAGTGCCGTGTCGGTCTTGCTCGCACGGAGCGCCTGGTCAAGGAGCGCATGACTCTGTTCGATATCAATGTCGACGGCATGACGCCCCAGAAGCTGATCAATCCAAAGGCGCTTAGTGCGGTCATCCGCGATTTTTTTGGCCGGTCACAGCTGTCGCAGTTCATGGATCAAACGAATCCACTCGCAGAGTTAACGCACAAGCGTCGTTTGTCTGCTCTTGGGCCGGGTGGCCTCAGCCGGGAACGTGCCGGGTTCGAGGTGCGCGACGTTCATCCGTCTCATTACGGGCGCATTTGTCCCATTGAGACACCAGAAGGACCCAACATCGGTTTGATTAGCTCGATGAGCACTTTCGCGCGCATCAATGAGTTTGGTTTCATCGAGACACCGTATCGCAAAGTGGAAAAGGGCCGCGTGACGGATCAGATCGAATATCTTACTGCTGATCGCGAAGAGAATTTTCTCGTTGCGCAAGCGAATGCGCCTGTTGACGGACGTGGACATTTCACGGGTGAGAAAGTATCCGTGCGGTACCGCGGTGACTTTCTGGAAGTCGAGCCCTCCAAGGTGAATTACATGGACGTCTCGCCGAAACAGCTTGTATCAGTGGCGGCGGGCCTTATTCCGTTCCTCGAACACGACGACGCAAACCGGGCGCTGATGGGCTCCAATATGCAACGCCAGGGCGTCCCTCTCGTCGTTTCAGAGACGCCGCTGGTGGGCACGGGCCTGGAAGAGAAAGTGGCGCGAGACTCTCACGCGGTTGTTCTGGCAGCCGACGGCGGCAAGGTCGCTTCGGTTTCGGCAGACCAAATCATCGTCACGAAGGATGGCCATCTTCCCGAAAGTAAGAAGAAGCTCAAGACCGATCCCGAGGCTGGGATTCACGTTTATGAGCTCCGCAAATTTATGCGGTCAAATGCCGGCACGTGCGTGAACCAGAAACCAATTGTACGCAAAGGTCAGCACGTGAAACGCGGTCAAGTCATCGCTGACGGTCCAAACACCGATCACGGCGAACTGGCTCTGGGGCGCAATGTGCTCGTCGCGTTCATGCCTTGGAATGGATACAACTTCGAGGATGCCATTATGATCTCGGAGAAAGTGGTCAAAGAAGATATCTACACGTCCATCCACATCGATGAATTCGAGATCGGTGCGCGTGATACCAAGCTCGGACCAGAGGAAATTACGCGCGACATTCCCAACGTCAGCGAAGAGGCGCTGCGCAACCTGGGGCCTGATGGCGTTGTGCGTGTAGGCGCGGAAGTGAAGCCGGGCGACATTCTGGTTGGGAAGATTACGCCGAAGAGTGAAACCGAATTGGCGCCGGAAGAACGCCTGTTACGTGCAATTTTTGGCGAGAAAGCAGCGGACGTAAAAGACACGTCGCTTACCGTTCCCTCAGGGACTTACGGAATTGTGATGGATGTAAAGGTCTCGTCCCGTCGCGAAGTTTCGCGCGAAAAACTGACCCCGGCGGAAACCAGACGACAACTTAAAACCATCAGCGAAGAACATAAGCGCAAGAAAGACGGACTGATCGAGCAACTGACGGATGCACTTTCAAACGTTTTGCTCGGCGAAAAAGTTCCTCTGGATGTCGTAAACGCCAAGAACGGTGAGATCATCATTCCAGCCAATCGCAAGATCACCAAAACGCTCTTGCGCAAGCTGGCGACGGCGCACGATCACATCGAGATCGATCCGAGTCCGATCCGCAATAAGATTCGCGAAATCATTGGCGCCTACGAGCAGAAGTTCGCGGAGCTCGAACTCGAACGCGATCGCGCCATGGACCGGGTGGAAAGCGGTGACGACATCGACCCGGGAATTATCAAACAGGTCAAGGTTTACATCGCAAGCAAGCGCAAACTGAGCGTGGGCGATAAGATGGCCGGTCGCCACGGAAATAAAGGCGTTGTCGCCCGCATCGTGCCCGAAGAAGACATGCCTTTCCTGGCAGATGGCACGCCGGTTGAAATAGTGCTTAACCCCTTGGGCGTACCGAGCCGCATGAACGTGGGACAAGTTCTCGAAACGCACCTGGGGGTTGCCGCCAAGGCGCTGGGATTCAAAGTCGCGACTCCGGTGTTCGACGGAATTAAGGAGAAACAGATTCGCGAGTATTTGCACGATGCCCGGAAGAAGGAGGGATTCACTTGGGTGCAGGAAAGCGGCAAGGCAAAGCTTTTCGACGGACGCACCGGCGATCCTTTCGATCAAGAGGTCGTCGTTGGCTACATTTATATGATGAAGCTCGGGCACCTGGTGGCTGACAAGATTCACGCTCGTGCGGTTGGACCGTATTCGCTCGTCACTCAACAGCCGCTCGGCGGTAAGGCGCAATACGGTGGCCAGCGTTTTGGTGAAATGGAAGTGTGGGCGCTGGAAGCGTACGGAGCTGCCTATACTTTGCAGGAACTGCTCACCGTTAAATCCGATGACGTGCAAGGACGGACCCGGATTTATGAGTCGATCGTCAAGGGCGATAACTCGCTTGAAGCGGGTACACCTGAATCTTTCAACGTTCTCATCAAGGAAATGCAGAGCCTGGGCCTCGACGTGAAGGTCGGTGGCCAGGCGCCTACCTTTCTGGAGAGCGTCGCATAATTTTAAAGTTGTAAATTATTTGGAAAAAACATGAACGAACATTCCTGGCGTGAGTTAGTGGGCGAAGAACGACCCGTGGGTTTTGATCAAGTCGCAATTGGCGTCGCGTCGAGTGACACGATGCGCTCGTGGAGCAAAGGCGAAGTCAAAAATCCCGAGACAATCAATTATCGGACCTTTAAACCGGAGAAGGGCGGTCTTTTCTGTGAACGCATTTTTGGTCCCACGCGCGATTGGGAGTGCTCATGCGGAAAATACAAGCGGATTAAACATAAGGGCGTCATCTGTGACCGGTGCGGCGTGGAGGTTACGCTGGCTCGGGTCCGTCGCGAACGAATGGGGCACATCGAATTAGCTGTGCCTGTCTCGCACATCTGGTTTTACAAATGCATGCCCTCTCGTATCGGGCTTATGCTTGATATGAGCGCACGCCAGCTCGAGCGCGTCATTTATTATGAGGACTACATCGTCATCGATCCGGGCAAGACGCCGTTGCAGAAGACGCAACTGCTGAACGAAGTCGAATACCGCGAGGCGCAGGAGCAATACGGCGAGGATTTCGTTGCCGGCATGGGCGCGGAAGCAATTAGAAAGCTTCTGGCCGAGATCGATCTAAACAAGCTCAACAAGGAGCTTGAGAAAGCGATGGGCGCGACCAAGAGCAAACAGATTCGCAAGAAACTGGCGAAGCGTCTCAAGCTCATCCAGGGCTTCCAAAATTCGCACGCACGTCCCGAATGGATGATTCTGGATGTATTGCCGGTTATTCCGCCGGATTTACGGCCTCTCGTTCCTCTCGAAGGCGGACGTTTCGCGACCTCGGATCTGAACGATCTTTATCGCCGGGTTATTAACCGTAACAACCGGCTGAAAAACCTGCTCATGCTCAAGACGCCGGACGTCATCATTCGCAATGAAAAGCGAATGTTGCAGGAAGCGGTGGACGCTTTGTTCGACAACGGCCGACATGGGCGTGCTGTAACTGGCGCCGGCAATCGGCCTCTCAAGTCACTGAGCGACATGCTCAAGGGCAAGGGTGGACGTTTCCGTCAAAATCTGCTTGGCAAACGCGTGGATTACTCAGGCCGCTCTGTAATTGTGATCGGTCCAGAGCTGAAGCTGCAGCAATGCGGATTGCCGAAGAAGATGGCACTTGTGCTTTTCGAACCATTTATCATTCGCCGGCTTAAAGACCTTGGCTACGTGCATACCGTACGCAGCGCGAAAAAGATGATCGAGCGCCAGACGCCGGAGGTCTGGGACATTCTCGATGAAGTGACCAAGGGTCATCCGGTGTTGCTCAATCGCGCGCCCACTTTGCACCGATTGTCCATTCAGGCTTTTGAACCTCAATTGATCGAGGGCGAAGCCATTCGCATTCATCCGCTGGTTTGCACTGCTTATAATGCGGACTTCGACGGCGACCAGATGGCTGTGCATGTGCCGCTCTCGGTGGAAGCCCAGATGGAGGCGCGCATGCTGATGCTCGCGCCGAATAACATTTTTTCTCCTTCCAGCGGAAAGCCGATTACCACGCCTTCTCAAGACATCACGCTGGGCTGCTACTATCTCACCCAAAACCCGCGCGGTGTAGGCAAGGATGGACAGCGGCTCCCACTCTTCGCCGATGCAGCAGAAGTGGAATTTGCGATGGCAGAGCGAAGCATTCACACACACGACCGCATCCGGATTAAGAACCCCGATTTCGGTAAGCAAACAATCTACGGAAACGCAGAGGCCAGAACGATCGAAACCACTGCAGGCCGTGTCATTTTCAATGAGATTTGGCCCAAGCAGCTTGGATTTTTCAACAGGCCGGCTGGCAAAAAACAACTTAGCGACATCATCTGGCGCTGTTATCAAATCGCAGGACCCGGGGAGACTGTCGCCACACTGGACAAATTAAAGGAACTCGGTTTTGCCGAGGCAACCAAAGCTGGCATCTCAATTGGAATTTCGGACATGATCATTCCGAAAGAGAAAGAGACCGAGCTGGAGAACGCTTATAAGCAGATTCGACAGGTTGAGCAGCAATATCGCAAGGGCATCATCACCGATGGCGAGCGCTACAACAAGATCATCGACATCTGGACGCACGCCGGTGATGAGATTTCCAGCGCGATGTTTCGCACTTTGGAACACAACGACGGCCGTAAGGAGTTGAATCCGGTCTTCTTGATGGTCGATTCCGGCTCACGCGGCAACCGCCAGCAGGTTCGTCAGCTCGCAGGCATGCGAGGTTTGATGGCCAAACCTTCGGGCGAAATCATTGAGCGGCCGATCACATCGAACTTCCGCGAGGGGTTGAGCGTGCTCGAGTACTTTATTTCTACTCACGGCGCTCGAAAAGGTCTTGCGGACACGGCGCTGAAGACTGCCGACTCCGGATATCTAACGCGAAAACTGGTCGATGCTGCTCAGGACGTGATCATCAACGAAGAGGACTGCGGCACTGTAAACGGCATCGTAGTGCGCTCGATTTACGAGGGCGACGAGGAAGTAGTAGATCTCGGCCAGCGCATCATCGGACGCGTAAGTTGCGAAACCATCGCTGATCCAGTGGATAAAAAGAAGAAGATCGTCAAAGCGAATCAGTTGATTGATGAAAAGATCGCGGCGGAGCTTCAGCGCGTTGGCGTGGAGAGCTTGAAGATTCGTTCGGTTCTTACCTGCGAGTGCGGCCGAGGCGTCTGCGCGATGTGTTATGGGCGCAACCTGGCTACGGGCCAGTTCGTTAAGCTTGGCGAAGCAGTAGGCATTATTGCGGCCCAATCGATTGGCGAGCCGGGAACGCAGTTGACGATGCGCACGTTCCACATTGGCGGCACGGCCAGCCAGACTTTCAAGCAACCGATCATCAAGGCGAAGAACGACGGCACGGTGCGCTTCAATGACCTGAGGACTGTCCAGGCACTCGACGGTAGTTGGATCGCGTTGAACAAGAACGGCTCAATCAGCGTGCACAATGCAGAAGGCCGCGAACTCGAACGCTACAACGTGGTGATCGGCTCAATGATTTCTAAAGGCGACGGAACCGAGGTCAAAAAGGCTGAGACCTTCGTTCAATGGGACCCCTACAACGTGCCGATTCTCACCGACAAGAGTGGTAAGATCGAGTTCCGCGACATGATCGCGGGTGTCACGATCAAACGCGACGTCGATGAGGCGACGGGTCTGATGGGCACCGTTATCATTGAGCACAAGGAAGATTTGCACCCACAAATTGTTATCGTGGATGACAAGAAGGAAGTGCTCGCCAGCTACTCCATCCCGGCCGGCGCTCACGTCATCGTGGAAGAAGGTCAAAAGGTGCGAGGTGGCGCATTGCTGGCAAAGACACCGCGGAAAGTCGCGAAGACCAAAGACATCACCGGAGGTTTGCCGCGCGTGGCCGAATTATTCGAAGCGCGCCGGCCGAAGGACGCGGCTGAGATTGCCAAGATCGATGGCGTGGTTGAGATGGGTGGCACTGTCCGCGGAAAGCGACGCCTGATTTTGAAGGACCCCGACACCGGAGCCGAGGAAGAACACCTGATCCCGCTTACCAAACACATTATCGTGTTTAAGGGCGACTTCGTGAAGAAAGGTCAGCAACTTACCGAAGGCCCTGTAGTACCTCACGAAATTCTCGAGGTCTGCGGACCGCAGGATTTGCAGGAGCACCTGGTCAACGAAGTCCAGGAGGTATATCGGCTACAGGGTGTGGAGATTAACGACAAGCATATCGAAATCATCGTGCGCCAGATGTTGCGCAAGGTGAAGATTACCGATCCTGGCGATACGTCGTTGCTCTGGGGTGATCAGGTCGACAAACTCGACTTCGAAAACGAAAACAAGAAGGTGGTCGAGAAAGGTGGCAAGCCGGCAGAAGCCGTTCCCGTCCTACTCGGCATCACGAAGGCTTCACTCGAAACGGACAGCTTTATTTCCGCTGCCTCGTTCCAGGATACGACTCGCGTTCTTACGGAGGCGGCTACACTGGGTAAAGTCGACAAACTGCGCGGCTTCAAGGAAAACGTGATCATGGGTCACTTGATTCCCGCCGGTACCGGTTTCCCCGAGCACCGCGAGATCAAGCTGGTCGAAAAAGGTGAGCCGATTGGCGCACCGGTAATGGAAGAAGCCGAGCCGCAGCCGGCCATCGGCTGACAGTTGTAGACTCTCTGTGTTGGGCGCCATCTAACGGATGGCGTTTCACAAAATGGAGCCGGCGGGAGCCGAGCGACATAGACGGGAAGCCCCGACCGATCAGGGAGCTGGCGTGAGCGAATCAAACGCCCTACAATTTGCCTGATGTCGATCGTCACAAAAACAGGCGACAAAGGCGAAACGTCCCTGATGTACGGCCATCGCGTCTCGAAGAGCGATGCGCGCGTCGATGCTTACGGCTGTGTGGATGAGCTGACTGCTGCGCTTGGTTTGGCTCGATCCATTGCGACCGATACATTCATTTCTGACGAAATCTTAGCCGCACAAAAAGATTTGATTGTCGTTATGGGAGAACTGGCAACCGCTCCGAGCGATAGGGAGCGTTTCGCGAAGGATGGCTTTCACGTCACCACGTCGGCGATGGTCGATCGCATCACAGCGGTGATTAACGAACTTGAGAAAGACAAATCGCTTTATCCGAAGGACTGGGTGATTCCCGGGGGAACACGCGTTTCCGCGGCCCTCGATTTTGCTCGCACAACATGCCGTCGCGCCGAGCGACACATCGCTGCGTTCGGTACCAGTGACGCAGAATTCAATGGTGAGATTTTGCGTTACCTGAATCGTCTTTCCGATCTCTGCTGGGTCCTCGCCAGATACGTCGAGAAAGATTCGCGGAATTCCGATTAGCGGCGCGTTGCTGCGACTTGCTTCAGAAAAACTGGCTCGACGACCGGCTCGTTTGGGCGTTAAACGTCAACTACGAACTCGAATTCGAAAAGGAGGCTGAGTCAGGATAACAAGAGTTTGCCGCGCACGACGGTTACATCTTTGGCGATGAGCACGAAAAATATTACGTGCGGGTTCGAATAGGGTTTAATTTTTGGCCTTATCGCAATCCGACATCAAAAAATAGCAACGCTCCGGCAGCGCATTGCTGAAGTCGGTGCTAGAGATCGAAGCGGTCAAGGTGCAGCGTCTTGCCGCTGCTTTTCTTGATGAAATCCGAATTGGTCTTCGTAGCACTTCCAATCTCCGCAATCGTAGCACCCTCGGCTTTTGCCGTTCAATATCTCAGCGTCGATCAGGCCCAAAAGGCAATCTTTCCAGGTAAATCCTTCACAGCCGCGCCGGTTAAACTGACCGCGGCGCAACGCAAGGCCATCGAACAGGCAAGCGGTGTTCGCGTGTTGAAAGATGAGCAACCCGTCTGGCGGGTCGGAGCCGGCGGGTGGTTCATTGTCGATGAAGTAGTCGGCAAACATGAATTCATTACATATACGGTTGGCTTGAACTCGGATGGATCGGTCAAGCAGATTGAAATTATGGACTATCGCGAAACCTTTGGTGGCCAGATTCGAGATCAAAAGTGGCGTGCCCAATTTATCGGGAAGAACAGCAGATCGACGCTCAAACTCGATAGCGATATCAAAAACGTCAGTGGAGCGACTTTGAGTTGTCGGCACATCACTGACGGGGGCAAACGCCTCGTGGCATTTTATGAGATCGCCCTCAAGCATTGAAGTGCGGCGGTGTCGTCCGCTGCTGGGGACATTTGTCGAAATCTCGGCGCGTGGACGCGACGAAAGATTACTCGCTCGCGGAATCGAAGCTGGATTCGCTGCGATTGCGACGGTGCATCGCCTAATGAGCTTTCACGACCGCTTAAGTGATGTCTCGCGCATGAATCGGGACGCGTTTCCAAAAGGTGTGAACGTGCACCCGTGGACCTGGCAGGTCATGAAGGCGTCAAAGCGGTTTGCCGAAGAGAGCCACGGCACGTTCGATATCACGGTCGCTCCATGGCTCACCAAATGGAATTATCTTCCTCGTCGCGGTTATCAGTTTAGTCCAACCGCCAGCTCGCGTGACATTTTTCTTCGACGAAAATGCGAGGTCTTTTTCCGCCGGGGCTTGATTGTAGATCTTGGAGGGATCGCGAAGGGTTTTGCAGTCGATCGCGCAGTCGATGCGTTGAAGGAGAATGGAATTGAGTGCGGACTCGTAAATGCCGGCAGCGACCTAAGAACATTTGGGCTGGCATCGCAGCTTATTCACCTGCGACATCCCACAGATCCGACGCGCGTTGCCGGAGCGGTGCGGCTGCGCGAGCGTGCCATGGCGACTTCTGCAATCTATTTTGAGCGTCGAAAATATCGCGGCAAATATGTGGGCCCATTGCTCGACGGGCGAACCGGTCAATGTTCGCGTGACCTAATCAGCGTGAGTGTGGCGGCTGCGGAATGCATGGTAGCAGATGCATTGACGAAAATCGTCTTCGCACTGCGCGAAAAAGCCGCGGGTTTGCTGGCGCAGTGTCGGGCGGATGCATTGTTGCTTGGGGGCGGAGGCGCGCCATCATGGATGTTTCACTCATCATGCGACACCCGCGACCGGATTGGATTCGATTGAAGCGCTCGCAGAGATATTTTCTCTACGCGGTATTGGCACTGCTTTTCTTGAGCGGAGTGGCGTGGGCGTATTGGAATTACCTTCGATCGCCTGGGGATTTTGAGACAAGCGCGAAATCCTGGGCAATGAAAATCCATGGCGCTGCCGCGATGGCGATTCTTGGTACTGATCGGCATGCTCCTGAGCGGTCATGTGAGATTCGCATGGCGTGCGCGCCGCAATCGAGCAAACGGCTCGATTTTTCTGAGTGCGTTCGCCGTTTTAACCATCACCGGTTACGGCCTTTATTATGCCGGTGGCGAAAGCCTGCGTGCGTGGACGAGTTGGATTCATCTCGCTGTCGGCCTGGCGTTGCCGATTTTGCTGTTGATCCACATCTTTCTGGGAAGGAGGACACGCCCTACGGTTCAATCCTCAATGAGGTCACCGTTTGCGTCTCGGGGCGTCGAGGATCGACACGCAAAGTCCCATTATTTCGAGTCCCAACGCGGCAGTTAATGAGGGCAGTAACAGCGCTGAATTTCAGGTTGCGCATCGACGCGGGCTGTAGCATCTTCATCGTCCCGCTCTGGAGTTCCCCCTCGCGGATTTTCTCCTATGGCAGATACCACAGAATTAGTACCTGAACTTTTGGAAGCTGGTGTTCATTTTGGACATCAGACGAAGCGTTGGAATCCGAAGATGAAGCCCTTCATCTTTGAGCAGCGCAATCAGATTTACATTATCAATTTGGATGAAACCGTGCTTCAGCTTCGGCGGGCCACAGAGTTTCTCCAGGAAGTAACGCGCCGTGGAGGCAGGATTTTATTCGTTGGTTGCAAGAAACAGGCACAGGAAGCGATAAAAGAGGCTGCGCTTGCTTGTGGTCAATTTTACGTGAATCAGCGTTGGCTGGGCGGCACATTGACCAATCTCACGACCATTCGCAAAAGCATTGGACGGCTGAGATACATCGAACAGATCGAGCAATCCCCCGAATACAAAAAGATGGGCAAGCAGGAGCTGGCTGCTCTTAATCGTGAAGCGGCAAAGCTTCGGCGCAATCTCGAAGGGATAATTGAGATGTCGCAATTGCCCGACACGCTTGTGGTAATCGATACGATTCGCGAACAAAACGCCGTGAACGAAGCCCGACGCCTTGGGATTCCAGTAGTTGCCATCGTGGACACGAACGCGGATCCAGACATCATCGATTACCCAATCGCGGGCAACGATGATGCGATACGAGCCATTCGCGTAATTTTGCAGAAGCTCGTCGATGCAATTGTCTCGGCTAGCAATGAAGCGCGCATCCGCGAGCAAGTCGAAATGGCTGGCGTCTCAGCGTAACCAGTCGAGCTGATAGCCGATGGTTGATAGTTAATCGACACTGGATTCCACTTTCAACGCTCTAATCACTTTAATGAAAACAACGGCCGAAATTGATCCTCAACTGGTTAAGCTGCTCCGCGAAAAAACCAACGCGGGTTTTATGGACTGCAAGCGCGCTCTCGTGGAGAGCGGCGGTAATCTGGAGAAAGCGGAGACGATTTTGCGGACCAAAGGAATTGCCAGCGCTGGAAAGAAGGCTTCGCGTGTAACGAAAGAAGGTGTCGTTGCTTCTTATATTCACCTGCAAGGGAAAGTTGGCGTGCTCGTAGAGGTGAATTGTGAGACCGACTTCGTGGCGAGGAACGAGAATTTTCGCGAGTTCGTGAAGGACATCACCCTTCATATTGCAGCGGCCCACCCGCTTTATGTCAGCCGCGCTGACGTGCCGGGCAATCTTATCGAAGCTGAGCGGGAAATTTACAAGGCCCAGGTCAAGGGCAAACCGGAGAATGTTGCCGACAAAATTGTCGAAGGAAAACTCGAGAAATTCTACAGCACGGTTTGCTTGCTCGAACAAGGTTTCATTAAAAATCCCGATGTGACCGTCAGGGACTTGCTCAATGGCAAGATTTCGGAACTGGGTGAAAACATCGTCATCCGCCGTTTCGTTCGCTATCTCGTCGGCGAGGCGCTGCCAAGCGAAGCGTAGGTTTTGTAACGGCATTCGCCGCAGCGAACGCCGGATATGAAAATAGGCGCTCGCGAGTCGCTCTACAACGTCGCGTGCAGGTCGCCGATCTGCAGTTAAGTTACAGCGGAATGGGACTGGCCGAATACAAGCGGAAACGCGACTTCAAGAAAACAGCTGAGCCGGCAGGGGGCAAACCGTTACCGCGAAAAGTCAAAGGGGCGTCGCGTTTTGTTATTCAAAAACACGCAGCACGCCGTTTGCACTATGACTTTCGCCTGGAGATGGAGGGTGTGCTGAAATCGTGGGCATTACCGAAAGGGCTCCCTTGGAAGCGAGGTGAGAAACACCTGGCCGTAGAAGTGGAAGATCATCCAATCGAATACGAGCAGTTCGAAGGCATTATTCCCGAGGGGCAATACGGCGGCGGCACCGTGATGGTATGGGACTGTGGTAATTATCGCGTCTATGGCGAGCAGCCGTCGAAATCGTTGCGCGAAGGCAAGCTCCATCTCGTTCTCGACGGCGAAAAAGCAAAAGGCGAATGGACCCTGGTGCGGATTCGGGGTCGTGATGGTGCCAAGAATCAGTGGTTGATCCTGAAAACAGGAGATGATGCGAAGCCGATATCGAAAAAAATGGAAGACCGTTCGGTGAAAACTGGACGCACCATGCAGCAAATCGCAAAAGATCGCGATGCCCAGTGGGAGTCCGGTCGCGAAGCAGACGAGAGTCCCACATCGCAATTCAAAGCACGGATTCGTGCCGCATCAAAAAAAAAAGAAAAGGATGAGGTTGTTGTAGGGCAGACGCGTCGCCTGCCGGTCGCGACGCGGGGCAATCCGCCTGAGGCGGGTCGTCCTACAATGGCATCCCTGCCAGATTTGCGCTCGGCAAAAGCTCGTTTCGTCGAACCAATGAAAGCGAAGCTGGTTGAGGAACCACCGGCGACGGGCGATTGGATTTATGAGCTTAAGTTTGACGGCATCCGCCTGATCGGAGTCAAAAAGGACGACAAAGTTTCACTGCTATCGCGAAATGAAAACGAATTGACTAAGCGATTCCCCGAGATCGTGGAAGCGATAAAAACTTTGCCGGCGCGCGAATGCGTAATCGATGGCGAAGTGGTTGCGCTCGACGAGGAGGGACGGTCTTCTTTTCAACTGTTGCAAGCGCACGAGATGGAAGGGCAAAAGAGTCCTGTTTATTTTTATGCATTCGATCTGCTCCAGCTTGACGGCAAAAGCCTGCTTTCACTGCCATTGGAGGCGCGCAAGAACGTTCTCGAAAAGCTCTGCGGCGGCATGGGCGATCCTATTCGTTATTCGGGTGCGATTGGCGGGGACGCACAACGGCTGCTCGAAGAAGTGAAGCGCCGCGGTCTCGAGGGAATCATCGGCAAACAACGTAACTCTGCCTACGAACCTGGACGCAGAAGCGGTGCGTGGATCAAGCTTAAATGCGTTAGTGAACAGGAATTCGTCATCGGCGGATACACTCCGCCGCAAGGATCACGCAAATATTTCGGCGCAATTATGGTTGGCTACTATGACAACAAAAAGCTCGTTTTTGCCGGGAAAGTCGGCACTGGGTTCACTGCAAAATCGCTGTCGATGCTCTACAAGAAATTCAAAAAGGAAGCGCGCGACGATTGCCCGTTTGTCGATTTACCATCAAAGCAAAATGGGCAATGGGTACAGGACATCACACCCTCAATGATGCGGAAAATGCATTGGGTAAATCCGGTTTTCGTTTGTGAAATTAAATTCGCCGAGTGGACGCGAGACAAAAAATTGCGTGCGCCGGTCTTCCTCGGGTTGCGGGAAGATAAGAAGCCGGGCGAGGTTGTCCGGGAGGTTAAGGAGTAGTGAACGGGTAGCCTTGAACTGCGAGGGCTGGGCCGGGAATTTTCGATAGTTCTTTTTAGGGAGGGTTTGGGATTTTTATGCGAATCGCTCAGGTCGCGCCGCTTTACGAAAGCGTTCCGCCGAAATATTACGGAGGAACCGAACGAGTGGTGTCGTACCTCACCGAGGAATTGGTTCGCCAGGGTCACGAGGTGACCCTCTTTGCAAGCGGAGATTCGGAAACCAAGGCTCGGCTCGTTGCGGCATGCCCGCGTTCATTGCGTCTCGACAAGCACTGCATAGATCAACTGGCGCACCACATTGTCATGCTTGAACGAGTATTCCAACAGGCCTCAGAATTCGATATCGTCCATTTTCACGTTGACTATCTGCCCTTTTCCCTGAGTCGCCGTCAGCAGATAACACATGTGACGACGTTGCACGGGCGGCTCGATATTCCGGACCTTTTTCCTCTCTACCAGGAGTTTCGAGACATGCCAGTTATCTCGATCTCGAATATACAGAGAGAGCCTTTACCCTGGGCAAACTGGCAGGCCACCGTTTATCACGGATTGCCGGCTGACCTGTATCGGTTCCGAGCCCAGCCGGGAAGTTATCTTGCCTTTCTGGGGCGGATTTCGCCTGAAAAACGGGTGGACCGGGCAATCGAAATTGCCAAGCGGGTCCAGATTCCGCTTAAAATTGCTGCAAAAGTAGATCGCGTGGACAAGAAATATTTCAAAAGGGCGATCGAGCCATTACTCTGTGACTCGCTGGTCGAAGTTGTCGGCGAGATCAGCGACAGGGAGAAGGATGAGTTCCTGGGAAACGCTTATGCTCTGCTAATGCCTATCGACTGGCCGGAGCCATTTGGGCTGGTGATGATTGAAGCAATGGCCTGCGGCACGCCGGTGATCGCGTACCGCGGAGGAGCAGTCCCCGAGATAATGGAAGAAGGTCTTACCGGCTTCATCGTGGAAGAACTGGAAGGTGCGGTGGAAGCAGCGCGCCGGATTCCAAAGCTCAGCCGGAAGCGTTGTCGGGAAGTCTTCGAGCAGCGCTTTACTGCCACTCGAATGGCCAATGACTACGTGCGGGCCTACGAGCGATTAATTAATCGCAAGTCAGATGAGCCGTTGGAGGCGCGCGCATAATGGCTAAGGAAGTCATTCGCATTCGGGACGAGTTCTACATTCGCTCGTCGTCCCATCGCATCGACGTCCGCACCCGGGTTCTGAAGCAAGCAGATGTGTTCGCTGTGTTCGACCGATTCGGCGACATCGAGCCATTCGGCACTGGTGAGCTTGGGGTATACTACCAGGATACTCGATTTTTATCCCGATTGACCCTAAAGCTGGGAAAGGATCGCCCTCTTTTGCTGAGCTCTACCATCAGAGAGGACAACGCCGTTCTGGCAGTGGATTCCACCAACGCCGATGTGTCGCGCAATGGTGAGATAGTAATACCTCAAGGAACACTACATGTCTTCCGTTCAAAGATTCTCTGGGAGAAAGCATGTTACGAGCGACTTCGAATCCATAACTACGGTCGCACACCTATTGAATTTTCATTTTCGGTCGAATTTGATGCTGATTTCGCTGACATCTTCGAGGTGCGAGGTGTCAGACGGGAACGCCGCGGCCAGCGGATACCGACACAGCTTGTTCGGGATGGGCTGGTGCTCGCGTATGATGGATTGGATGACTGTATCCGCCGGACGCGAATCGTCTTCGATCCGCCACCCACGCGATTGAGCGAGTCAGCGGCCACCTACCAAATTCGGTTGGGACCCGGCGAGGCGACCAGTTACCGCTGGGCAATTGTCTGCGAAGTCGGTGCCGATTCCCAGGGGGAGGTCAAGCCTTGTTACGAAAAGGTCGTCCAAGAGGCGGCGAGCGCGCTGGAATCGGCGCACGCGCGACAGCCTCAGATTTTTGCGTCAAACGAACAATTCAATGATTGGCTGAATCGCTCCATTGCCGATCTCCATATGATGCGGACGGAAACCTCGTATGGACCGTATCCTTACGCTGGCGTTCCCTGGTTCAGCACGGAATTCGGACGAGACGGAATTATTACCGCGCTCCAGTGCATGTCGTTTGATCCCAGTCTCGCGCGCGGTGTCCTCGCGTACCTGGCTGCTACGCAAGCGGACGCGGAGAATCCCGCGCAAGATGCGCAACCGGGCAAGGTGCTGCACGAGACACGCGCTGGCGAGATGGCTGCATTAGGCGAAGTTCCGTTCAAGCGTTACTACGGCACCATTGACGCAACACCACTTTTCATCATGCTGGCCGGTGCGTACTACACGCGTACGGGGGACCGCGCGTTCGTTGAGTCTATTTGGCCGAACGTCGAGCGCGCGCTGGCATGGATCGATCATTATGGCGACGTCGATGGCGACGGCTTCGTGGAATATGCTCGCAGGTCGAAACTTGGTCTCATCCATCAAGGTTGGAAGGACTCTCACGATGCGATTTTCCACGCCGACGGCACCTCCGCTGAAGGACCAATCGCTCTGTGCGAAGTGCAAGGCTACGTTTACGCTGCCAAGGTGGCGGCGGCCAAATTGGCTAAGCTCTTCGGCGATGATGCACAGGCGCGCGATTTGTCGAAGCAGGCGAAAGCCCTGTCCCGACGATTCGAAGAGACCTTCTGGTGTGACGAACTTTCCACATACGCGCTTGCGCTCGATGGCAGAAAGCAACCCTGCAAGGTGCGAACGTCGAACGCAGGCCACTGTCTTTTTGCTGGTATCGCTACCCAGGAGCATGCCCGTCGCGTGGCGGCGACGCTCACAGATGAAGCATCCTTCTCCGGCTGGGGAATTCGGACGGTCGCTACGAGCGAGGCGCGTTACAATCCGATGTCGTATCACAACGGATCCGTCTGGCCACACGACAACTCGTTAATCGCCGCCGGGTTCGCACGCTATGACCTTAGGGAATCGACAGCGACCGTCCTTGCCGGCTTGCTCGATGCGAGCCTGTTTCTCGATCTGCATCGTCTCCCCGAACTGTTTTGCGGTTTTCCGAGACGTCCTGGCGAGGCGCCGACGCTTTATCCTGTAGCGTGTGCTCCGCAATCCTGGGCATCGGGCGCGGTGTTTCTTCTGCTCGAAGCTTGCCTGGGCCTGAACGTGTCGGCTCCGGAACAAAGGGTGACGTTCTCAAAGCCAATCTTACCGCGTTTCCTCCAGCAGGTGACGATTCGCGGATTGAAGGTAGGAGAGGCGCGCGTGGATCTTTTGCTGACCAGACACGACGAAGGCGATGTAGGCGTCAATGTCCTGCGCCGCGAGGGGGCGCTGGACGTCGTTGTCCTAAAGTAGTCCCGTTTTTGAATTGCGCTTGTTCGCAGGACGCAGGCAAATATGGTGTGGAGGTGAAAGCAAAGGTCATCGTCATGCCGAAGGCTGCGGTGCTCGATCCTCAGGGGAATGCGGTGCGTGATGCCATGCAGCACCTGGGGATGCCGGAAGTCCGCAGTGTTAGAATCGGGAAATACATGGAGATCGATATCGATGGGCAAAACAGTGATCTCGAAAAGCGATTGCGCGGTCTCTGTCGCGATTTGCTGTCGAATCCAGTGATTGAAGACTACGAACTGCAAGACGTTGGCGTGGGAGGTCGGGAGAAAACGCCTAACGCTGAAGGTCCAACGTCCAGGGCTCAACTAAAGAAGCCAAAGACGAAGACGCCGAGATGAAAGCGCTGCGATACTTTTTCTGCGTTGTGTTGCCACCCCTTGCAGTGCTTTTGACAGGTCGAATCGGCAGTTTTTTTCTCAGCATCATTTTAACCTTGCTGGGTTGGATTCCGGGGGTTATTCACGCGTGCCTTGTCGTCAATGATTATCACGCGGAGCAGCGTGCCGCCGCGCGCTGAAACCGAGATGAGATTCGCGGTTATTCAGTTCCCCGGCTCAAATTGCGATCAGGATTGCCTCGCGGCGATCAATGGACTCGACGGCTTGCAAGCCGAGTACGTCTGGCACAAGGAAACATCGCTGGACGATTTTGACGCAGTTGTGTTGCCCGGTGGATTTGCTTACGGCGATTACCTGCGCTGCGGCGCTATTGCGCGTTTTTCGCCGATCATGAAAGCGGTCATTCGTGATGCGCACGCAGGCAAGCTCGTTCTCGGGACGTGTAACGGGTTTCAGGTTTTGTGCGAAGCCGGCCTGTTGCCGGGAGCGCTGGTTCGCAATCGTTCGCTGCGTTTCGTATGCGACATGGTTACGACTCGCGTCGAAGTCGATGACTCGCCATTCACACACGGTTGTCCGAAGGGCTCACTTCTTCGATTGCCAGTCGCGCACGGCGAAGGCTGTTTTTTTGCGGACGCGGCGACGTTGCAAGAGCTCAACGCAAATCAACAGGTGATTCTGCGCTACTCCGATAGCGAAGGTCGCGTTGTGCCGGAAGCAAATCCAAATGGGTCGATTGAAAACATCGCCGGTATCTGCAATCGCGAGCGAAACGTCTTCGGACTCATGCCTCATCCTGATCGCGCGTCAGACGCGCGACTTGGCAGTATGGATGGTGCGAAGATCTTCCGGTCAATGGTGCAAACCATCAGCGCGAATGGTGCGACCGAGAGATCGGAGCATGTGAAGCGCGTCGCGTGAGTCTCTTTATCACCGGGACGGATACAGGTGTAGGCAAGACATATACTGCGGCCCGGCTTTTGCACTTGTTGCGGGCATCGGGCACGTCTTGCGCCGGGATGAAACCGATCTGCTGTGGAGACCGTCGAGATGCAGAATTTCTACTGGCGGCTGGTAGTGACGGCTTGACGATCGACGACATTAATCCGGTTTGGTTGAAAACGCCTGCAGCACCCTTCGTTGGTAGCCTGATGGAGAAAGTGGACATCGATATCGATCATATCCTCGCTGCCTTTCATTCTCTTCAGAACCGGGTTGAACACGTCGTCGTGGAAGGGACAGGCGGCTGGATGGTGCCGATTCATCGCAATTATTTCGTCAGCGATCTGGCTGCTGCGATGAAGGTGCCGGTCCTGGCGGTTGCATACAACCGGCTCGGTTGCCTGAATCACGCGGTTCTCACTGTGCAAAACATTCGCGGACACGGATTGCGCTGTGTAGGGCTTGTATTAAATAGCGCTCAGGAAACAGGCGACATAGCCGCTCTGACCAACGCGGACATTCTCAAGAAAATTCTCGACGTTCCTTTGCTTTGCGGACTAGGGGAAAACCTTACCGAATTGCCCGCTGACTGGCGATTCATGTTGGATTCGACGATTGGCTCGTAGCGTGTCACGTCGATACAGGGTTGTAAAAAAACTGAACACATTTCGCGAGCCTGTATGCGATCCCACTAGGAAAACGAGAATGGCATCCGTGTTGCTGTCTTTATGCACAAGAAACGCTTATTTTTATGCTCTTACAAAAAACCTTACACATGAGCCAGCCGGTAGCGGAGTGCAAGGCTCGTCTGGCCAGTATCCAATCATATCGGCGGCAGTTCTTAATGGTCACGCGGGCTACTGTGACTTCGTCCAAGACGGTCGATTTCAGCTTTCGCGGTCCGCTTGGCTTTGAGGCACACACAGTCCTGCTGTCGGTCGAGAGCGATTCGCCCGATGAGTATGCGTTTGAGTCGGTAGGCGGAAATATCACGCTAATGGGCATTGTTGATTTCGCCGAGATTCGGCCAAACTGCACTGAAGTTACGCTGGCGGTTCATTACGAGATTAAGAACCAAGCTGTTCGCCTGGCTGGATCGGCGCTTGCATTTCGTGGACAGTTTTGTCACGGCCGAACTGCGCAGTATTCGTGCGCACTTCGAAGGAATCGCAGCCAGCTACCTCGAGCATTCGCGCGTTCTGCCCATGTTCCAGACGGCTACTGCCTGACAAAGCGAACTGAAGAACCGCGAAGGCGACGTTCTTCCAGCTCTACGTGTCCGAGGATCAGCGGACTCGCACCGCGTGTTTTCTGTCCAGGCGAAGAGTCTGACCCGGCTTAAGGCTCACTGTCGCCTTTGGGTCGCGAATTTTCGATCCGTCGATTTCTACGCTTCCCTGTTTGATCAGTCGCGAGACTTCGCTGTGTGATTTTTCCAGGTTGAATACTTCTCGATAAACTTTCGAGACGAGCGCGACGGCCACCAGTCCGTCCCGCTGAAGTCGCTGAAAATGACAGGAAGATCGGCATGTTCCAAATCGCGTTTGCTAAACCGAGTGTTCCACTCATCGAGCGTCCTTTGGGCGGCAGCCAGCGAGTGATAAGTTCGCACGATTTCGAACGCGAGTTGCTTCTTGGCTTCGAGCGGATGCATGCCAGCTGGCGGAGTATTTCCAAGGAGCAATCCATAATAGCGCGCCATCAAATCGTCTGAGATGCTCATCAGTTTCCCGAACATCTCTGCGGCAGGTTCTTTTATTGCGACGAAGTTGCCGAGGCTCTTGCTCATTTTCTTGGAGCCATCCAATCCCTCGAGAATTGGGAGTAAAAAAACGACCTGCTGCGGCAGACCTTCCTCTTTTTGAAAATCGCGTCCGATCAAGATGTTGAAAAGCTGGTCCGTTCCTCCGAGCTCGACATCGGCCTTTACCATTACGGAATCCCAGCCCTGCATGATTGGATATTGAATTTCGTGGGCGCGAATCGATTGCTGGTTATCGATCCGCGTTTTGAAATCTTCGCGCTGCAACATTTGCTGCAACGTCACGCGACTGTTGAGTCGAATAACATCCTCAAACAACATGGCTCGAAACCAGTCGCCATTGCACACGGTCTCCGTCCGCGCGGGATCGAGAATTTTAAAGGCCTGCTCACGGTAGGTCGCCGCGTTCGCCTGCACTTCACTGCGCGTTAACTGCGGCCGCGTCACAGACCGACCACTCGGGTCACCGATCATTCCAGTGAAATCGCCGATGATGAGAATTGCCTGGTGACCCAGGTCTTGAAATTGCCGCAGTTTTCGCAAAACAATGGTGTGCCCAAGGTGAATATCGGAGGTGGTTGGATCGACACCTAATTTCACCCGCAACGGCCGGCCGAGGGCGAGTTTTTCACGCAATTCGTTTTCGTTGATGATTTGCGTCGCGCCTTTGCTTAACAACGCGAGAGCTTCATCCGGCTGCATGATCAACAATAGCGCGGCCAGCCTGCGCGCTACTTGTTTTTGTTCAACAACTCTCGCACCTGGTCGATCGTGAGGGGCGCGTTTTGCCGGTTGAGCGACTTTTGGCTTTTACCCTGATCCAGAAAAGGCCGGTTCTCAGCGTATGCGCGGCTGGCAACTTTTTTGTCGGATTGAGGTGCGTCGCGGGAACCGCGGGCCGTTTGCGTTGGATAAGCAGATCGAGAATTTCCCATTGCTTGCTGCGATGAGTTTTCAAACGCGCTGCGATTGCCGTGGTAAGGCCGCGAATTGAATTGCCGCGTAGAGAACGCACGTGTTCTCGAAAACGTTTTCGAATTCGGTTTTTTCTCCACGTAAAATGTGCCGACGCTTGCCTTTTTGTTTATCGATGTGCCATCAGCGATGAATTTTTTCTTCTGCTCGGTGTTTCGCAGAGTCATGTCGGGCCTCAGCAGACGATCGACCAGCTTCCGCTCTTGATCCTGAGCCCGGAGGCAGGAAGCTGCAGTCACGAGCAGCACCGAGATTGTCAGCAATTTTCCCACGAGGCGAGGCTGCCGAAATTACGATGCGTTTGTAAAGCAAATTTGGCGATGCGTGGGCAGGCACGCCGCCATGCCGATATCTCCCGAGATTCGTCTTTTTATTGTTTTCCTCGACACTCTCGGGAAATAATGCGCGCATGTCTGATCATGTTTACAAAAAAATTGAGGTGGTTGGTTCCTCGCCGAACGGATTTGAAGAGGCGATAAAAAACGCGCTGGCGCGCGCTGAAAAGACCGTCCACAACATGCGCTGGTTTGAGGTGATCGAGACCCGCGGAGACGTCGAGAACGGTAAAGTCGGTCACTGGCAGGTTACGCTCAAGATTGGGTTCACGCTTGAGGAGTAATCTTACTGGCGCTTGTCCCAAGACGCAGGCCCTGAGACGGTCAGCCGTCTCAGCAGCGCTTCTACGACATCATTTTTCTTCCTGCGCCGCCTGATAGAGCTTCGCGGCGCCGTAGATCAGAATCGCAGGCCTTAATGCCACGAGGAGCAATCGAAAGAGTCCGCCCACAATTCGACCCACCGGCAGCCGGTTCAAAACGTACCCGGCCACAAATGCACAGAGAAGCGACTGTGCCGGTCTTTCGCGAACGTAATCCTCAGTCTCGCTGAGAGTTGTCTCGACCTGTTCTTTCACCCAATGCAGTCCGCGTTCCGGAAATTCGGCAGCAACTTCGGCAGATGAGCGATTCATTTCGTTAATGATTCGAATTTTGATCCTGCCGTGCGCGCATCGACCTGTCAACGCAAGGTTAGCCAAATCGAGCTGGCGCCTGTGCCCGGTGGGAAATCAGGCAGTGGTGGCGATCGATGAAACGTGCCGGCGCGGCGCGCTGCCTTGAATCCGTAGCGAGCCATCACTTCCAGCGCATGCTCACCCAATGTGGAGCAATTGGTCGACACCAGAACATTGCTGTTTCGCTCTGTTAGTTCGAGGGAAGCGACGAGCAACTTTTCGAAATCGTTTTCAACGTGAAAGGTTTTTCCTCCGGACGAACGCGAAAAAGTTGGCGGATCAAGAATAATGACATCAAACTTCTCACCCTTGCGTGCTAGCCGCGGCAACACCGTCATCACGTCGTCGGCGATGAAGCGATGGCCCATTGTCGTAAGCTCGTTCAACGCAAAACTCTCCCGTCCGCGTGCCAGAGATTTCTTGGAAAGGTCGATATTGAGGGTCGTTGCGCCCACATAGGCCGCACTCACCGAAAAAGAGCAGGTGTAGGCGAAGCAGTTCAACAGCCGCTTGGGTGCAATGCGACGGACATAGCTGCGATTTTCTCTCTGATCGGGAAACAAGCCCACAGAGAAGCCCGCACCGAAGTCGATCCCAAATTTCAAGCGTCGCTCGGTAGCGATCGTTTGTAGATTTTCAGTCGGATCACCACATATCAGCCGCGGCGGTTCGCGTTGTTCGCTTTTTCGAGGGACGAAGCGAGCGAAAATGCGTCCAAAGTTGAAAAGGGTGCCACTTGCCCACTCCCTTAATTCCTGAATGAGCTGCTCGCGGACCAGGAGTCTCTTAAACGAGATGAGGATGTCGCGCCCGAACCGTTCCACCCAGCCATCCTCAATCGTGCAGAGTCTATGCGCGTCCGTTCCCTCGGCTTGGAAGTCCCGAAACAAGCTTGCATCAATCCAGCCAGGATTCATTTCCGTCAGCCGTTTCCAAGGGCATACTTCCGATGCGGCATGGCCTAAGGGACCGGTTGCCGCTGAAGCTGGGCGTCGCTACACTCCGTCTCCGAATGCAGCAAGTTACCGTCCGCGTTCCGGCGAGCACCTCAAATCTCGGTCCTGGTTTCGATTGCCTCGGTGTCGCGCTGCGCATTTATAACAGCGTAACAGTTACTAGCGGTCGATCGCCGGAACAACCCCACCCGCAAATTGTCTCACAGGCGGCCGGGCGATTTTTCAAACAGGCCCGTCGCCGCGTGTTTCCGTTTTCCTCTTCAATCGTCGAAGAAATTCCCCTGTCCCGAGGTCTGGGTGGCAGCGCAACCATTCGCCTTGGCATTTTGCATGGGCTCAACCGGCTCAGCGGCGATCCGCTCGACCGATTCGCGTTATTCCGATTATGCGCTGAGTTGGAAGGTCATCCTGATAACGCTGCGCCGGCGACCTTCGGCGGTTTTACGGTGGTGGTAGGTTCGGCGCTTCGCGCTGACCGGTTGGCGCAGCGCGGCGTCCCTGCGTTTCAGCGCTTTGAAGTTTCGTCGCAGTTGTATTTCGTTTTACTGGTTCCCGAGCTTGAAATTCGAACTTCGATAGCACGAAAGCTCCTGCCATCCAAAATTTCGCATGCCGAAGCGGTTGAGAATTGTGGAAACGCGTGTGCAATTACTGCGGCTTTCGCTTCAAAAAACTACAAGAACCTTCGGGGCGCATTCGGCGATTTCATTCATCAGCCGTTTCGCGCAAAACTGATACCCTTTCTTCCCGGCGTCATCACTGCGGCCGAAAAAGCGGGCGCGCTTGGCGCCTTCCTTAGCGGCAGTGGCTCGACAATCTGCGCCATTACGTTGCAACATCCAGATCGGGTCGCTGTGGCTATGAAGCGCGCTACGCGGGGAAGACCCGCCCGGACGATCGTCACCCGCGCCGATAATCGCGGCGGGCAACTCTTGAGTTTGAAATCTAAAATTTAAGATCACCCAATGGGCCGGCGCCTTGAAAACCTAGAGCAGTTTGGAATCGACGTTGTGCTCGAACGCCGTCATGGCGTTCGCGCCTCGATTTTACGCGGAATCCTCTACGCGCTCTCCTTCGCTTACGACCGGATCGTGCAGCTACGGCTCTATTTTTACCGGAAAAGAATTTTTCGCGAGCGGGCGCTTGGCGTCCTGGTGATCAGCGTGGGCAACCTGACGGTCGGAGGCACGGGCAAGACGCCGATCGTCGAAAAAATTGCTCGCGCGCTGCAAACAGGCGGGCGCCGAGTGGCAATTCTGAGTCGCGGTTACAAAAGCATCCCGCGCAAACGAAGCTTGCTAAGTCGGCTGTATAATAGAAATCCCGATCCTCCACGCATTGTTTCGGACGGTGCATCGCTTTTGCTGGATTCACGTACGGCCGGTGATGAGCCTTACATGCTCGCGCATAACTTGAAGAACGTGATTGTCCTCGTGGACAAAGACCGCGTCAAAAGTGGTCTGCTCGCGATCGACAAATGGAAGGTTGATACGCTCCTGCTGGACGACGGTTTGCAGTATCTCCATCTCAAACATCGCCTGGATATCGTCCTTGTGGATCGGCAAGCCCCGTTCGGTAATGAATTCCTTCTTCCTCGAGGGACGCTGCGCGAGGCGCCGCGAAATCTGAGGCGTGCCAGCTACATCTTTATCACCAAAAACACCGGCGAACCGAATGATGCGCTGGTGAAGCGCATTCGCCGCTACAATCGCACCGCCGAGATTATCGAATGCGCGCATAAGCCGCTGTACCTGCAGAATGTCTACACCGGCGAAAAAGTGCCGCTGGAACGCTTGCGTGATGCTTACGTCGGCTCAATCAGTGCCATCGCTGCGCCGGGAAGTTTTGAAGCCGCATTGGCAAAGCTCGGCGCGCATGTCGATCTGGCCACCCGTTACATTGATCACCATTACTATTCCGAAGCGGAGCTAATCAGTTTCATCAAACGTTGTATTCGGCGCGACTTGGAGATGATTGTAACAACAGAAAAGGATTCGGTGCGCATGCCGCGTTTGCCCGAGGCCGAAATGAAGGTGCCCATTTGTTTCTTGCGGGTGGAGATTGAGATCCTCAGCGGCCACGAAAGCTGGGAGCATTGCGTGGCGCGCATTTGCAAACCGCAGCGTGTGCTCCCGCCTGAGCGGTTCTTTGCCTGAAAGCCAATTCAGCGTTGGACGTTGGGCGTTGAGCGTTGGACGTTGCCCTTTCAACATGCCCCAAAAAGCCGAGCTAGTTGTCGAAGATCGTAAGATTCAGGTATCGAATCTCGACAAGGTGCTATATCCGAGAGCGGGCTTCGCAAAAGGGCAGGTGATCGACTACTACATCCGCATCGCGCCAGTCCTTTTGCCACATCTAAGGGATCGTCCGCTCACGATGAAGCGGTACCCTGACGGCGTTGATGGGCAATTTTTCTACGAAAAGAATTGCCCATCGCATCGGCCTAAGTGGGTTCAGACGGCGAAAGTCTGGAGCGAGGGAAACCAGCGGATCATGCATTATTGCCTCGCCAATGATTTGCCGACGCTTGTATGGGCCGCCAACCTCGCCGACCTCGAGCTGCACACGTCGCTGTCCCGCAAAGACGATATAGCACGTCCGACGATGATGGTTTTTGACCTCGACCCTGGCGCTCCGGCCGACATCGTCCAATGCTGCCAGGTGGGGCTATGGCTCAGCGATTTGTTAGGCCAAATGAAACTGAAATCGTTTGCCAAAACGAGCGGATCGAAGGGATTGCAGGTCTACGTGCCGCTGAATACGTCGGTGACCTACGATCAGACCAAGGATTTGTCGCGCGCCCTTGCCCAGTATCTGGAGCGTGAACATGGCGATCGAGTCACCTCCAACATGTCTAAGACAGGACGGAAAGGCAAAGTGTTCGTGGATTGGAGCCAGAACGACGAACACAAAACGACGATCTGCGTCTATTCCCTTCGTGCCAGGGAAGAACCGACAGTTTCAACTCCCGTCAGATGGACTGAAGTTGAAAACTGTCTGAAAAAGAAAAAAGCAGAGCTTTTGAGATTCCGCTCCGATCAAGTTCACGCCCGCGTCGAAAAACTCGGCGACCTCTTCGAGCCGGTCGAGAAACTGAAACAAAAACTGCCGAAGAAGTGGAATGTATGATGTAATCGGTACGGAGAGAGTAGAAAGCATCTCACAATGTCATTCTGAGCGAGTCGAAGAATCTCGGATTAAGTCCCGCTCGATCCACCGCTGAAATAAGATTTTTCGCTTCGCTTAACATGACAGCGCCATTTATGAGATGACTTTTAGCGAGTATGAACAATCACATATGGTTCGATGCGATTGGATGGACGGGAGCCGCCCTGCTCTTGGTGGCTTACGCAATGGTTTCCTCTAAGAAATTGGAGGTGGACTCAACTGCCTACCAACTCCTCAACATCATCGGCAGCGTTTTCTTGGTCGCGAACACGATCTTTTATCGGGCTTATCCTTCGTCTTTTGTAAACGTGATTTGGGCTGGGATAGCTATTTTTTCAATCGCGATTAGAAGGCGACTCTCGTCAGGATAAATTGGAAATTCTTCCCCATGCACAAAGCCAATCTGAAAGACATTCCGGAGCAGGAACGAAAATCGCCGAAAGAAAAGTTTGGGCGATTCATGAAACATGTTTCCATCGCGCTCGGTCGCGAGCCGGAGTCGCTCGATCTGTCCAAACGCCATCCGTTTGATCTGACCTTAGTGCGAATTCCCAAAGGCAAATTCCTTTGTCCCTATCACGCGCATGCGGCTGAATCGGAGCTCTACCTGGTCCTGTCTGGCCGTGGCAGCGTGCGCGACAAGGACGGGACCACCCAGGTTGGACCGGGCGACGCATTTTTCTTTCAGCCGGGTGAGGCACATCAGCTTTGGAATGCGGGCGATGAGGACTTTGTTTATTACGTGATCGCCGATAATCCGCGTAGCGGCGGGAATACCGGCGATTCCTGTTATTACCCCGACAGCAGCAAGTGGGCAGTGACAACATATGGCCGGGAAGAAGTCGTCATAAAAGGGGCGGAGACTGATTATTTCGACGGCGAGGAATGAATAATTGTCATGTCGAGCCCTTCGATTTTGCTCGGGACAGGCGCCGTCGAGACATCTCTCGCAATTTCGAAGAGCGGCAGTTAGAGATTCCTCTACTTCGGTCGGAATGACAAAAGACTGAAATGCGCAAGGTAAATCTAAACGAAATCAAAGAAGAACCGTGGCAGTCGCCAGGCGGGAAATATGCGGCATCTTTCAAAGGAATTTCCGAAGCGCTCGGGCGCGAACCAAACTCGCTCGATCTGGCGAAGCGTCATCCTTTTGATCTGGAGTGGAATCGAGTGCCTCCTGGGAAACAAGCTTTTCCCTATCATGCGCATTCGGCCCAATGGGAGTTCTATTTAGTCGTCTCTGGAAAAGGAAGCGTTCGTCATAAGGATGGCGCGACTGACCTCGTGCCCGGAGACGCGTTCATTTTCGGACCAGATGAACCGCATCAACTCAGCAACCCCGGCCAGGAAGACTTCATTTATTACGTGATCGCAGACAACCCAATCGGCGAGTCGACCTACTACCCAGATAGCGGGAAGTGGAAGGTGAACAAGTCATCAGCCAAGGATCGGATCGTCATCAAGGGCGAAGAAACCGACTATTTCGACGGCGAAGAATGATGTCGTGACGCAGACAATCATGTCTGCGTTTTTAGAGCTCGCAGGTTCGCCGCGGGACGAGTCGGTCCGACTGGCGGACAGGATTGCCTGCTTCACCGCGTGCGCTGTCTGGTCTCCGCGTTTAAGGTCATATCATGGATTCCAACAAATCGCGGAAAGAATTCCAGTACAAGACATATCTGAACATTTTGCATGGACCGCTCGAACTGATCGATGTGCAGAAATTAGCCGATGTCTGTACCGACAAATGGTACAACCAGACGCTTTGCAAGGTGAACGACTCTGTCGTCAGGATGGCGGTGATTCAGGGCGAATATCATTGGCACGAACACAAGGACATTGACGAATTCTTTTTCGTTCTTGATGGACATTTCCTGATCGATCTTGAAGATCGCGTCGTCGACCTGGCACCGAGAGAGGGCTTCGTTGTTCCCAAGGGTGTGCGCCATCGCACGCGCGCGCCTGAACGAACTGTGATCTTAATGGTCGAGCGCGCGGATATCGTTCCTACGGGGGACTAAGCGCGCCGAAGGCAGGTGAAAATCATCTCGGGCGGACAAACGGGCGTGGATCGTGCAGCGCTTGATGTTGCGCCAAAACATGGAATCGAGTCCGGGGGTTGGTGTCCAACTGGACGTCTTGATGAATTCGGCAGGATTCCAGATCGTTATCCAGTAAGGGAGTTGGAAATCGGCGGTTTCACCGAGCGAACCTTGCAGAACATCAAAGATTCAGACGGAACGGTTATCATTTACCCCGGCAAACTGAGCGGCGGGACCGAGCAGACAGTCCACTTCTGCGCTGAGCAACGACGGCCGCACGAACTGATTGACTCTTCCAACGTTTCCACTGAAAAAGCCGCGCAGTTGATCGCCGATTTTGTCCGCGAGAACAAGATCGACGACCTTAATGTGGCGGGCCCGAGGGCAAGCGAATGGCCGGAAGGATACGATTACGCTTTTCGTGCTCTGGATATTTTTCTGACGGGCTGTAACCACCGCCCTGTGGGCGGTTAGGAAGAGGACGGCTCATAGAGCGGTGGCTACAAATCACTCGTAGCGCAGCGCTTTCACCGGATCGAGCCGTGCGGCGAAATATGCGGGAATCAACGCGGCAATTGAGCAAATAAAAAACGCGCTGATACAAATGATGGCGACATCTCTTGGGATGACTTCCGCCGGAATTGCCGAAAATTGATAAACTTCGCGCGGGAAGATTTCGATGTGCAATGTGCTTGCGAGCCACTGGCTGAACTCGTTGCGATAACGGATTAAAGTCATTCCGAGTCCTAGTCCTGTCAGAGTTCCAAAGAGACCAACGATCGTTCCCTGTCCAAGAAAAACCCAGATGACCTGCGCAATGTTCGCCCCGAGGGCTTTCATGATTCCAATCTCGCGCCGCTTTTGCACTGTCACCGTGATCAGCGTGCTCATGATTCCAAAGGCTGCGACGACCACGATGAAGAACAGCAGGAAAAACATTACGCTGCGTTCAAGTCGCACAGCTTCGAAAAATTGGTGGTTCATGTCAATCCAGGTCAGCGCGTATTCGGGAGGTTGGAGAAATTGTCCTATCGCTTGTTTTACCCGCTCGGCGCTGTACGGGTTGTCGGTCCTGACGGTGATGCCGTGCAACCCGTCTCCCAGCCCATATAACTCCTGGCCTACATAGACCGGCACGAGCAGAAACTCGGAATCGTGCAGGTAATGTCCGGTCTCAAAGATACCGGTGACAGTTAATTCTTTCGGCAGGATGACCTCGCGCAATTGGTCGATCGCCTTCTTTTCTTCGTCTCCCGTCGCATTCTCCAGTTTTTTGATGCCATCGAGAATCTGTCCAAGATTGCCCGGCGAATAGACGGTGATTTTGTCACCGACGTTTGCCTGCAGCTTTCGAGCAAGCTCAATCCCAAGTACGGTCGACTCTCCTTCCAGATTGAGGTTGCCGTATTTGATGAATTTTCTCAGAGGGATGACCTTCTCTTCCTCTGCGGGATCAACACCGCGAATCATCGGGGCGACTCGCTTGTTTTGAAATTCGACGATGACCGGTCCCTGAATGTAGGGAGCCGTCGCGACCACGCCTGGCGTGTTGTCAATCTTTGTTTTGAGCGTTCGCCAGTCGTGAAGGACGTCCTCTGTGCTCACGAGAATGTGCGCATCGAAATCGATCACTTTCTGACGTAGCTCGCGATCGAATCCGGTCATGACAGAGATCACGAGTATTAGGACCGTTACGCCGAGCATCACTCCAAGGATCGAGATCAGTGTGATGATCGAAAGAAAGGTGCGCTTCGGTTTCAAGTACCGCAGCGCCAGAAAAAGACTAAACGGCAGCTTCAAATCGGGATTAGCGTGGCGGCAAACTCGGTCGAATTCAACCGCATGCTGTTACTCGGAGAGTGCGTACGTTTTCAGTTCTTCTAACGTGACGAACTCTAGTGCGGAGGCGTGCGTTGCTTCCAGATCAACAGGAGCTGCGCGGTTGTGATCAAGCGCGCTTTTCCAGCGCGTCACGCACACGCACCATTTGTCACCCGGCTTCAGTCCGGGGAAGCCCCATTCCGGATGCGGCGTGATAAGGTCGTTTCCATCGAGCATCGAGAAATCGAGAAATTCTTGTGTGACTTTCACGCAGACCGTATGAAGGCCAATGTCTTCCGGGCCCGTTCGGCAAAATCCGTCCCGGTAAAATCCAGTCATCGGATCCTGACAACAACATTTCAATTCAGTTCCAAGAACATTCGTCGGCATAAAGGAAATTACGCAATAGTATCTGAAAAACTTTACCGAAGGAGACGATAATGCCAATCCCCGCCAAATACGTTCACACAAATCTGATTGCCAGAGATTGTAGAGGACTGGTCCGATTCTATTCCGAGGTCTTCGGATGCGAGCCCAAGCCCCCGGATCGCGATATGTCTGGCGCCTGGCTGGATCAGCTGACTTCTCTTCAGGACGCGCATCTTAGCGGCGTTCATCTGCGATTGCCCGGCTACGGCGATGGTGGTCCGACGCTTGAGATTTTCAGCTATAACGAATTGGTCGAGCCCGAACTGCCGTCCGCGAACCAGCGCGGATTCGGTCACATCGCATTTGCGGTGGACGATGTCGACGAGGCGTTGCAGGCAATGATCGCGGCTGGCGGCGGCACAGTCGGAAACATTGTTACCACAGAAGTAGATGGCGTCGGTTTCCTTCGCGTCGTGTATGCGCGAGATCCGGAAGGAAATATTGTTGAATTGCAGAAGTGGAGTTGAACCGCAGATCGCTCTGCGCCCTGCCTGTGTCTAGACGAATTGTTGTTGCTCACTGGCTCATACCGGCTGAGCCGGCGCACCGCTTCTTTCAGGATTTGATTAATGATCTCGCGGACCGATATGATGCGCCTGTTTTCGAGCCGCACGTGACGATTTACGCCGGAGCGGATAGCACCGATGCAGTCGATAGAACGCTTTCAAAGGCCGCTCGAGATTGCGAGCCAATCGTGCTCCAAGCGCTCGAGCTCAGCCATTCCGATGAATTTATCAAAACACTCTTTGTCGAATTCGGACCGAACTCGAAATTGCAGCGGCTTAATCAAAGCATTCGTATCGCGGCGCAAAATTCGTCTGATTACCAGCCAAATCCGCACTTGAGCATCCTCTATAAAACGATCTCAACTCAGGATCGACACTTGCTGACGCGTTCGATTGACGTGCCATTTCCTGAAGTAACGTTTGACTCGTTGAAAGCTGTCCGATGTGTTTCACCCACACAAAGCCGCGCCGATGTAGAAGCATGGCGCGTGGTGGCTGAGAGACCGCTCGGATCGATTGGCGCGTGACACCGACGCCCTACAATTCGACGACACGGTAAGGCTTGCCGGTTTTGCGAAGAGCCGGCGCAGAGACGTTGTAAAGGGAATGCCGGTCGAAGTCTTACCGTCGAGAAAGCCCTTGTCGGCGTGCCAGTGAAACACTGCGTTAACACGGAACCGATTAATCGGCTTTCCAATCGGCTGGAACCAAGCCGCTACAGTATCGGCTGCGGTGTTGATGCCGGCTTTGGACTTGATTGGGCGGGAACGGGTGAAGACGCTGGCGACGGAGCCGCAGATCCGCTGGAGATTTTCGTTCTTGCTTCCTCGAGTACGGTTTTTTCCTCCGGGTAAATTCCGTGGTCCGCCGCGTCGACGTAATCCTTTGCTGCGCCGATTTGGCTTGAATTGGCCAGCATCAATGCCGTGTAAACCGCTGCGTGCGGATCGCGTAGTTGGTCGGCCGGTAATCCTTGAATAATGGCAAGAGCCTCCGGGCTTCGGCTCAGGCGATAAAGAGAGAACGCGTAAGTTACGGCGCAATTGACCTCGTTTGGCGCGCGATCATACGCCTCCTTGGCGAGAGCATGTGAGCGTTCGATATTTCGCTCGAGATTGAGGCCGAGTCGCGCGAGATCTGCTGTAATCGGGGCCTCGTTAGGGGAGCTTTCGTGTAGACGCTGGAGGACATCATAAAGTTTCCCGGTGTCATTATTTCCGCGATAAAGCCGGCGAAGGGCGTCGAGTGCCTCGCGGCGCAAAGACGGGTTTTCTGCGACGCGGTGCCATAGTCGTTCGGATTCCTTCTCCAGATCCCATTTCGACGCGAGACGCGCGAGGACAAGTTCGCGCTCGGGTCGGTCGTTCGTGGATTGTTCTGCGGTGCCCCACCGCTTGTCGAATTCCTTCGGAGCGTCTTCTCGCGATTGGCGTATGGCAATTGCCTGATATGCAAGACGCAGGTAGTCGGATTCGCCCCACATTCCCTTGCGGGTCCATCGTTTCAATCGCGTCCAATTCTTCGCTTTAGCGTACGTGTCTGCCACGGCAACAGCGGCTGGCGGCGCATTCAGTTTTTCTGCCGGAAGCTTTTCTATCCACTTAACAACCTCTTCGGTAAGTTCATTTCGATTCATCCATTCTATGAGTGATGCGAGATCTGATGGATTTTTTGCTGCAAAAGGTTTTACTCGTTCCAGCAATAGGCGGAATTTTTTCTCATCGAGCTTTCTATAAAAATTCAGACAAAGAAGGTAATCGCCGAAGGTGACCTCCTGCGACATCTGGAGCTGTTGAGCGAAGTTATCCGCCGCTGAGAGATCATTGCGTCCCACAGCATCATTAAGCAACGCGCGCACCGCGCTCGTCCGATACGGGACGAGCTTGCTGAGCCGCCCGAGATTTTCGCGCGCGTTTGTCTTCTTTTGTG
The DNA here is from genome assembly GCA_963840135.1 of uncultured Verrucomicrobiae bacterium. GTDB lineage: Bacteria > Verrucomicrobiota > Verrucomicrobiia > Chthoniobacterales > UBA10450 > Udaeobacter. The sequence continues at coordinate 206,858 of CAWIXX010000002.1, forward strand.
CGTCGCTGGAATGGATTTGCAGCGCCGCGAGATTGAACTGGTAGAGATCGTTCTTAGGTTCTTTGTTTACTGCGGCTGCAAATTGTTCTTCTTGTTCGGCAAAATTTCCTTCCGCAGACGCCAGCCAGCCTGCGACAACGTGAAAGGCGGCCCTGTCACGATCATTGGCAGGAATTTGATCGAGCGCTTTTCGTGCAAGATCGAGCTTTCCAAAGCGGAGCGCCGCGGAAACGAGACTAAGCTGACTGTCCGGATCTTTTGGACGCAAGCGCGCGATTTGTTCGCGCCACGAAATCGCCTCTTCGAGATTTTGTTTCTCTGCTGCTTCTGCTAGTACGTAGAGACCCGGCAGAGAATCGGGATGTTGTGCCACGAGCTCTCGCGCGGTCTGCGTTGCTTCAGTAAATCTTCCATGCTGCAGCATGGAACCGGCTTGTTCTAACAAGCGGGTTTGATGCCAGTTCGCATATAGTTTTAAACCATATCTGAAAAAAAGCGCGCAGAGCAGAATGGCGATTGCCATCCCAGCGGCTACAAGAGCGAGACGGGCTGGCCAAACCTGTCGTTGAATGAAAGACTCCAGACCAGAGAGCGATTGGCGAACTCTTCTATATCCAGCCTCTTCGGTTCGTTCCGCGATTTTCATATTGTCTCTTGAGGCGCAACGATCCGCTTCTTCTTTCCCATCGCACCGTGCCGACCATCGAGGCTAAGAACGAGTCACTACCTCTTGCTCTTCAACTACAGGAATTGATTTAACCGAGTCCTCGATCTTTTCCCTCAAACGCCGGCCCCAAACGTATCGTCCCAGCAACACCTTAACGGTGGCCGTAAGCGGTACGGCAAGAAGGGGACCGATTAATCCGCCAATGATCAAACCCCAGACAAAGATCGATACGATCACCGTCATCGGATGCAATCCAACGTAATTCCCAACGATTCGTGGGGCGTAAAATATGCCTTCCAGATTTTGTATTGCGATGAAAATGCCGGTCACAATGAGCGGATGCGTCCAATCGCCCCATTGGAAAGCGGCAATCAGAACGGCCGGCACCCAGCAGATGATGATCCCGATGTAGGGAATCATGGTAAGGATCACCACCATGGCTCCAATCACCGGCGCAAAATTGAGGCCAAATACTGTCAGCGTCGTGCCGATGAGTATGCCATCGACCAGACACACCAGCAGTTGGCCGCGGAAATAGGCGGTCACGTACGAATTGATTTGCGATAAAACTTCCGCCACTTCGTCTCGAAGAGGAGATGCGCGCAGAGGCAGATATTCCTTCCAGTGCTGCTCGATCCGCGGCTTCTCATTCAGTAGAAAGAATAGATAGATCGGCACCAAGATCAGACTGAGCAAAAAACCTGTGACGCCAAGAAAGCCGCCAATACTTTTCTTAAGGATATCCCAGAACTTTTCCATCAGTGTTGGAAGCGCCTGCTGCAAATTAGGCATTTGCTTTTCCACGTACGCCTGAATACGCTGGCGTTCGGCGGTGGTCAGCTTTGGCTGGCTCGGCGCGATTGTTTCGGCCGCAGGCGGAATTCCGGACGCTTTTGGGATAGGGGAGGCAGTCGGTTGTGCATGAGGAGATGCGGATGGCGCCGGTCCGATTAGCCAGTTTGCAAAACTTGTGGATGCAGATTTTCCGCGCCCGCCGCCAAGAAAGCCGAACGTTTGATCGAATCGATAGATTAGATCTACAACGTAGTCGCGGGCTCGTTCGGTATAAGCAGGGACTTGCCGGGCGAAATTCGCACTTTGTATCGAGATGGTCGGAATAAGCCACGCGGCCAATCCACCGAGGGCGAAAAAAGCGATGGCAAAAAGCAGAGCAACCGCCTTGGTGCGACTGAGCGTTCCCCGAGACATTTTCGTCACCAGCGGGTCCAGCAGGTAAGTCAGAATCACTGCCATGGCCACCGGGATCAGGATCGGTTGGAGAAAACTAACGATATTGGCGCTCGCCCAAATCACCGTGCCGATGATCAGGATGAGAAGAACCACACAGAAGGCCGTAAGCGCCGCCCACATCATCTTTCGCTGCCACGGTGTGGGATAATCGCTCATGTTCATTGCGAGAACGCCGCGGGTCACTGGGTTGGATTTGTCTTTGTTGGTGGTCCGTTGCCGATTGGTGCCTTGGTTCTTTCGATCTTGTTTGCCAGGTTCTTGTTTTTTGGATCGAGGGCCAGCGCTTTTTGCCATGATTCCAGCGCTTCAGAAGTTCGATTCAATTTGAAATACGCGTCACCAATATGTTCGAAGATGACCGGATCATCGTGGTCCGCAGTCTTTGCCGCACTCAGCAGATTGTTCAAAGCTTGGTCAAATTTACCCTTCCGGAACTGGACCCACCCGAGGCTATCGAGATAGGATGCATTATTTGGTTCCATCTCGAGTGCGCGGTTAATCATCGTTTCGGCCTCATCCAGGTTCATGTTGTGATCGGCCCACATATAGCCGAGATAATTGCAGGCTTCCGCCGAGTTCGCCGGATCGAGGGCGATTGATTTGCTAAGGAGATCGGCCGCTTTTTGGTACAGACCTGCCTGTTCTGCCGTCGCGCCATAGTTGAAATAGAACCTCGCGTTTGCGATGTCATTGTCCTGGTCGAGTTGCGCTTCGTGCAATGCCTCCTCAAACGTGGCCACTGCCTGCTGGGTCTGTTTCGCTTCGCTTTGGGCAATGGCCAGATAGTAAACGATCTCCGGCGCGCCCAGAAAGCGGCGCCGGGCTTCTGTCAGCAAACTGACGGCTCGATCTGCGTTCTTCAAAGGTCCAAGGAACAGTTCTGCCAGGTGCAAATACGTCCCCACATGATTTGGATTAATCAGAAGGCTTTGCTCATAATTTGCGGCTACTTTTGCAAAGGTCGCTTTTGCTTCGTCGACTTTCTTTGCGCGTTGGAGGGATCGGGCTTCATCATCCAGCACCTGAGCCAGCAAGTCGTAGGGTTGATACTTTTCGGGATGCTCCTTGATGATTTGCTCGAGCATCTCAATTGCTTTACCCCGCTGATTTGTGAGGATAAAACCGGTTGCTAGTTTCTCTCGCGCGTTTGCATCGTCCGGTTGCAGCTCTAGAACGTGCAAATAAAGCGGAATTGCTTCTTTCAATTGTTGAGAGGCCGCATAGTAGTCGGCGACATCCTTTAGGATCACAGGGTCGTCGCTGGCGTGTTCGGCTGCTTTCCTGAAAATTTCGTTGGTCCTTTTCAGTTCGTCGGGTTTCGGCTGTGAATCGGACTTGAAAAGAACCGCCACGTAAAGTTTGCCGAGCCGCAGCCAAAAGCTGGCATCGTTACTGGGAACCTTTGTGGCGCGATCCAGAACCTCTAGCGCCTTTTTCTCTTGTCCTGCGGCAACTTCGATTTCTACCAGACGCTGGTAACCTTCGATGTCCCCTGAATTCAGAGTGATGGCACGGTTGGCGTAATCGATGGCCTGATCGGTTTTCTTCAGATATTTCGCATAAATGTACGCCAGTTGCTGATACGGGTCGGCATCCTTTGGATTCGCCTTGATTGCATCCTTCAATACGTCAATCGCCTGTGGAAAATCCTCCTGCTCTATCAGCAACGCCGCCACGCGCGAGGCGAGTTGCGACTGGCCGGGATCGACATTCAACACTTTGCGATACGCCTCCAGCGCCCGATCCGTCTCGCCATTTTCCTCGAGAGACATTCCTTCGACAAAATGCGTCAGCGCATCCGCCTTGTGTGCGCCTTCCAAACGTAGTGCAAGGTCGGCAGCCGGCTTGGAATTGGATGAATCATCCTGACCACCAGTCTTTTTAGTTGCCGACGAAGCCCGAGTTTTTGGCAGTGAACTTTTCTGTTTTTGGCTAGCCGCGGCGCTTGTCGCGACGAGGAAGAGCAGCGTAAAAAAAAGGCACCAACACGGCGAAATTCCCCAACTCTTCTTCTGATACCTCACGCTTTTAATGTTAGTCTCCGGCGAAACCTCCGCAAACCAGCCCCGAAAGCTTTCAGGACTATGGCCTGGCAGGCGGTTCTTGTTTGAGTTGGGAATTGGGCGTTCTCCGGAAACGCCTTCGCCGCGCGCTACGCCTTATACCTGAGGCGTTTCTTGTGCCGATTCGCTTTCATGCGCTTGCGGCGCTTATGCTTGGCAATTTTCGCTTTGCGTCTTTTCTTAAGAGAGCCCATTCAGATTTTCAGATTCGCGAGTGCTGACTCAACCATCTAATTCGATGCCCTGCAACTTACTTCTTTACGATGGGATCAAACGCTCGTTGTCACGGTGGAAGCGCTGTTTTACATGCTTCAGCGCTTGCTGCGTGCACCAGCGCTGATATCGCAAACTGAAAACTTCCCTTCCTAGCCGTGAAAGCCAATGTGCGGGCTCCGAGTGCGTGTGGACGACAAACAAGATTTCTCCAGCACGCTCCTCAAAATAGAACTCTGATACGCGGCGCTCCAAATGCCCGGCGAGTGTCTCATAAGCAAAACCGAGCTTACTCGGCTCGCCGATGAGCGCCGAGATGCGCACAGCAAACTCTGCACAAATACCGAAGCCAATAGGAGGCAGAACAGCGCGCTGCACAATTATGTCTCCAATCCGCATCGTTCTTCTCTCGCGAATCCACTGTGCCTTCTGCGCGCATGAGGAAGCGCGGGAAGATGTTATAAGCGAATAGAAATCGGTGCGAAAAGAGCTAAGAGATCCAAAATGACCTGGCGAAAGTTCACCGGTCTTTTCCGGAAGTGTTGCTGCGGGCGAAAAGTTAGGGGAAAGGTTCTGCGCTTCCTCGAATGTTAAGCTTGGCCCGAGTGAGCAGGGGACTAGCTTCATCGCGGTTATGTCTAAACGATCAGCTCGAGGTTTGCCGTCTAAATCCAATCATTTCTTAAACATCTCATCCCGCTTTGCCTTAAACTCGCTCCCGGGTTTCCATTCCGGAAATTTGTCGTCGTTGGCAACCTGATAACCAACTTCGAATAAGAGGTCGACATCCTGCACCGCACCGGAAAGATCCCAGTTTGGATCAACTTCGTCCGAGACCTGGTGATAATGGTGCGCGGTATAATCGTCTTTCTTTTCCTGCCCGAAATTTGCCGGTTTCCCGACGAAATCCTTGCCGCCACCAGTGTACAGCGAGGGCACACCACGCTTGGAAAATTCGAAATGATCGGCGCGGTAAAAACTACCTTTCTCCGGCTGACTGTTGGGTTTCATCTCTCGACCATTGCGTTTCGCGGCTGCCGCTAATAAGTCGTCGAGCGTTGAATTGTTGTTACTGAGGTCTTCGATGTCGCGGGTTTTCCCCCACGGATTCACGGTGTCGATGTTGATGTCGGCCAGGGTTTTTTCCAGGGGATATAGCGGATGCAGGGCATAAAATTTCGCGCCGAGCAATCCTGCTTCTTCAGCAGTCGTGGCCATGAACAAAACCGAGCGTTTCGGCGGTGGATTCAGTTTTGCGAATGCGGCCGCGAGCTGGATAACCGATGCAACGCCCGATGCGTTATCGATGGCCCCGTTAGAAATCTGGTCGCCCTGCAATTCGGGATGACGCCCGAGGTGGTCCCAGTGCGCCGTGTAAATTACATATTCGTCGCGCAATTTCGGATCGCTTCCATCGAGTTTGCCGATCACATTGTGCGACTTGAACGAGCGAAGCTGTTGTTTGATGTCGATCTTCGCTTTGGCTTTCAGCGTCACGGGCCGGAACTCTTTCGTGATTGCCGATTTCTTCAGCGCATCAAAATCCTGACCACAAGCGTCCAGCAATTTCTTCGCGCCATCGAGAGTGATCCAACAGCGTGCTTCCACGGCGTCCGAGTTTTTATTTGGTGAATCAATCTCGTAGTTCTCCTTGGCCCAGCTCGTTTTCACGACCGAGTAGGGATAGCCTGCCGATCCAGTCTCGTGAACAATCACCGCGGCCGCAGCCCCTTTTTGTGCGGCGATCTCGTATTTGTAAGTCCAGCGGCCGTAGTAGGCCATCGCTTTTCCCTTAAACATTTTCTCATCGAGTTTTGATGGATCTTTCGGATCGGGAATTGGGGGATCGCCGATCAGCATCAGCAGCGTTTTGCCGTGAACATCAACGTTTTTGTAATCGTCCCAGCCATATTCTGGCGCAACGACGCCGTATCCGACAAAGACCACATCCGAATTGTCGATCGTAATTTCCGGTTGGAGACGCGCTGATGACGCGACGAAATCGTCAGGATACTTAAGGTCGGTGGTTTTATCGCCAACAATGAACGACATCGTTGGTTCGCTCTTGATCCCAGCTAAGGGAATTTCCTGCGTGTAAGTCCCGTCCGGATTTCCCGGCTTTAACCCGATCTGTCTGAACTGATCGCTAATGTATTTAACTGAAAGCTCTTCGCCTTTTGTCCCCGGTGCGCGCCCTTCGAATTCATCCGACGCAAGAACCTTGATATGTGCGAGCAAACCATCTGGTGTGATCGCTTCCAGCGCCGGTTCCAAGCGTAGTGCCAATTCATCGAGAGCGAAAAGCGAAGGCGCTACAATAAAAAAGACTGCGACTACCCAACGCGAGATTTTCATGCTCTTCCTGTAGCGGCTCTCTTTGAACGCCGCAAACGTTGTGAATGCGCGAGGTGCGACAGCGCTCGAAAACGAATTGCACGCGGCGATTCGCGGGAGATGGCGAAGCTTCTACAATGAGATGCTCACTGGCCAGAAATGAAGGCCGTCTCGAGAGTCCGGCGCGCTTTGTACGGTCCCTAACTTCGTTCGGGATGACAGATTAATGTTAGCGATCTTTGGACGTTGGTCCGGGAGGCGCTTTCTTTTTCTCTTGCGGGCCGATGCCGATCTTTTTCAGGAACGGTTGGGTGGATTGTTTGCGGCCGAGGAATTTTTCGATCGAGGCGTTAACGTCACGCGAATCGCCCGGCTCGTAGATTTCGTGGCGTAATTTCATGCCCGCTTGTTTGTCGAGGTAACCGTCCTTTGCCTTTTCGAAGACTGTTGCCATGTCAGCGGCGATTGCGTCGGCCCACGCGTACCCATAATAGCCGGCATCATACCCATTCAGATGTCCGAAGTAGGAAACGAACGTTGTGGTCGGATCGATCGGCAGGAAGACTTTTTCAAGAATCGGATTTGAAGTTGCCACGCAATCGTAAGGCATGTCTTCGGCGTGGTGATCGTGCAACGCGAGGTCGAGCGACGCGAAAGCGAACTGGCGTCGATAAAGAACACCGGCATTCGCAAGCTTAGCGTCATTCATTTTTTTGATTATTTCCGCTGGAATTTTCTTCGATGGATCACGGTAGTCCGCCGCAAACGTGTCGAGCACTTTCTTGTCCCAGACCCAGTTTTGCAGCATCTGCGACGGCGCCTCCACGAAATCACCCGGCACATGCGTTCCGGCAAAACGGCCGTACTTCGCGCGAGTGACAATCGAGTGCAGAGCGTGACCGAATTCGTGGAACAAAGTCTCGACCTCCTGGTGCGTCATCAAAGACGGCTTGTCTCCCGCCGGAGGCGAAAAGTTGCAAAGCAAGGCGACAGTTGGCCGCTGGTATTTTCCATCCGGAAACAATTTGCCGCTGATGATTTCGAATTGTGCGAAGTGATTGAATTTTCCTTCGCGCGGAAACATATCGAGATAAAACATCCCGAGCGGTTCGCCCGTGGCGGAATCGGTCACCACGTAAAGCTGGAGATCTTTGGTCCATTTGTAAGGCGCGGCGATCTTCTCGAATTTCAGACCAAAGATGCTCTGATAAATATTGAACATACCGTCGAGCACTTTTTGGAACGGGAAAAATGCACGCAACGCTTCCTTATCAACGGCGTACTTTTGTTTGTCCCGCTGGTTGGCATAATAGCGCCAGTCCCACACCTCGATTTTGGCGTTGGGGTCATTCGTTTCAGCGGCCTTCAGCTTTTGTAATTCCGCCACTTCGCTTTCAAACTTGGGCTGAATTCCGGTGACCAGATCGCTAATGTACTTCTCGGCGTTCGCACCAGTCTTAGCCATTTTGACTTCGGTCTGATAGTCGTCCCACGATTTGTAACCGAGCCGCAGCGCAATCTTGTTCCTGAGCGCGAGCATTTGGTTGAGAACGAGAACGTTTGCATCCTTGGCGAGCGTTTCGCGAATGACGTAAAGCTGCTTGCGCGTCGCTTCGCTCTTAGCATTTTCCTCGACGGTATTAAATTGCCAGGTGACATTTGCCATCACTGTGTAGGCATCGTCTCCTTTCCTGATGCCGGGTGAAGCGAAAAAACTTTCCGGCAGTCCATTCAAATCGGCCTTGGTGAAGATCACCGGCGCGTCGGCCTTCACAATGTTTGTGTCGAAGTCAGTGCCGAGTTTAGACAACTCCTTCCGCAACTGCTCAACCTCTTTGCGCTGATCCGGCGGAAGGTCTAGTCCGGCGCGGCGATAATCGCGCAATGTTTCATTCAGCAGTTTTTCGTCTTCCCCCGAAAGCTTGGGGCGCGTGTCAGCAAAACCCTTGATTGCCTTGTAAACGTCCTCGCGATAATCAACGCCCACAATCCAGTCTTGAAACGCCTTTATGGCGTTCTCGCCAGCGACGCGCATTTCCGGACTGGTATTTGTCTCTTTAATGATTGTGGCCCTGTTCGCCGCAAGTTCAGCCCGGTAGGTGAGATCATCGAGCGCGACGACCGTGCTCTTAAACGTAACTTTTTTCAGATCCTGCGAGCCGATTTGATCCAGCGCACTGTTCGCCTTTGCGATAGCATCGTTCATCATCGCCTCGACCGCTTTTGGCGTTTGCTCCCAATCCGGAATCGTCAAGACGGCATTGGCCTTCGCGGCCGCAGCGCGAAAGTCATCGACAGTTTTTAGTTCAGCAGCCGGAAGATTATGATTTGAAGCGACGAAAACAAGTGACAGGAAAAGAAGCAAGGATTTCATGAACGTTGAGCGTCGGCGAACATCCGTGGGCGGGCGCAAAAGGCAAGCTTGATTAAACGTCCTGTGTTGAGTTTTGAGCACTGACACGCTAGGAAACTTGCGCAACGATGATCCAGAAATTTTTCGTCGCTTTCATTCCCGTCTTTGTCGCAATCGATCCAATCGGACTTGTCGCGATATTCATGGGACTCGCGTCCAGCGCTTCGCCCGAGCAGCGCAAACGCCAGGCGGCGCTGGGAATCTTTACAGCGTTCTGCGTAGCGATCGGATTTGTTTTTCTCGGGCAAATTATTTTCGACGCGCTGGGAATTACCGATGCAGACTTTCAAGTCGCCGGTGGTCTTATTCTACTCGCTTTGGCAGGGCGCGAATTGCTCAATGTTGGGCCGTCCAGCCCCGGAGGTAGCGATGAATTCGGAATTGTGCCGCTGGGGATGCCATTGATCGCCGGGCCGGCGTTGCTCACCGCCCTGCTAGTTCTGGTCGATACGGTGGGCATAGTGTTCACGCTCGCCTCGCTGCTGGTCAATCTGGGCTTGGTCGCACTGGCGTTCTGGAATGCGGACGGGTTCGCGCGTTGGATGGGCATGCAAGGATTACGCGGCGTATCGAAAATTGTCGCCCTCCTCCTCGCCGCGATTGCTGTCAGCCTGATCCGTCGCGGCTGGAACACGCCGGCCTGACTGGCTTTAACGACAAGCTAAGCTCTAAACAAAACCCTTGGCGCCGGCATCTCGCCGGTTCCATCACTTCGATGTTATTCGAAGTTAAAAAAGTGTTTCTACACGCGAGCCGCTGGCAATATGCCTGCGCACTGAGGGCCAGAATTCCTTCAAATCTGCGCTCTTGTCGCCAGCCGCATATCGATGGTTTAGCTCAACCTCGATTGCCTTGATCTCATCCTGCTGCGGAAGCGGCCCTCCGGAATAGATGTAGGCAGGCACTTCATTGCGCGTCCGAGTGAACGGAACTTGGGCCATTAGGTCCAGGCGGCGTTTCTGCAACTGGTCCGTGCTCCAGTCCTTGTAAACCGGCTTCACATATCCCCACGCCTCTGGGCTGCGGGCGTAGCGATCATACGGATAACCGCCGGTCACTGCCGGACCAGGTGATGGCGCGGGCTGTTGTGCGCAGCCGATCAAGCCAACGGCAAATGCTGCTAAGAATAATCGTTTCATACTGTTTACCTTGTTTAGAGAATTACTTGCCACTATTTAACCACAGAAATCCCTCGCAGTCGCATGTTTATTTTGCTTTTCCGCCTTTGGGAGTCTGGTGTAGAATCCCGCAAATCCGAACAGCAGCTTTAAGCCGATTCAGACTAACACATACTGAGAAGTGGGCCGGGTCATTGACACACCGGCACCTCTTGTTACTATCCTCGCTCCAATGAGATTTCCTTTGCCCCTTACAGCGAAAATCGCGGCCTACGTGATTGGGCATAAGTTGCGTGGCACGAAGAAATTCGCCACGGTTCTTCAGCTCGAACCGCTGCACACCTGTAACCTCACATGCACGGGTTGTGGGCGGATTCGAGAATACTCCACGTCGCTCAAGGACATGATGAGCCTGGAGGACTGTCTTGGGGCTTCAAACGAGTGCAACGCGCCGATGGTTTCCATCTGTGGCGGCGAACCGCTTATCTATCCGCATATCGAGGCGCTCGTGGACGGATTGCTCGCGCAGCAACGGATCGTTTACATTTGCACCAACGCCATGTTCATGCGCAAGAAGATGCGTGAATGGATGGCCTCGCAGGTGACGATTCGGCCGGAATTTGTCGAGGAAAGAATCGCTACGCTGCTCCGTGCCGGGTTGCTGAGCGAAAAAGACGCGGCCGAAATTCGCAAGGGACCGAAAGACCCGGCAAAGCCAACGATTGGTCCGACCAAATGGATGTACTGGAATGTTCATCTCGATGGTTTGGAGCGGACACACGACCTAATCGTCGAGCGCGAAGGCGTTTTTAAGGAATGCATTCTCGCAATCAAAATGGCCAAGCTGCTTGGCTATCAAGTGGCGACGAACACAACTGTTTACAAGGAAGCCGACATGCAGGAGATCGAACAAATGTTCGACTATCTTTCTGACCTTGGCGTGGATGGTCACACCATTACCCCTGGATACGAATACGACGCCGCCAAGAAGGACATGATCAAGCGGCTCAATTTGCGCCCGGAAACCTTCTTTCTTACGCGCGCAATGACGGTTGAGAAGTTCCAAAAAGTTGAGAAGTGGATGAGTCGTTATACCTTTTTGGGGACGCCGGTCTATTTCGAGTTTCTCGCGGGCAAGCGCGATCTGACATGTTCGGCGTGGGCGATTCCAACGCGGAATATCCGCGGCTGGAAAGGGCCGTGCTATTTGATGACCGACGGACACTACTCGAGCTACGCGGAGTTACTGGAAAAGACCGAATGGGACCGCTATGGCGTCGTCAACGGCGTAGCGCGCGACAGCCGATGTGAGAACTGCATGGTGCATTGCGGTTACGAGCCGACTGCGACGTTGGGGCTGCAAGCACAACGAGGAGACACGTGGAAAACGATCAAGTTCAATTTCGGCTCGAAACCGAAACCTTCTGGCCGTGGCAGCGAGGTTCTCGCCTTCAATGGCGTGAGCTCTGGTAATGGGCACCTGACTGGGAAACGCGCAGAAGTCGCAGCCAAAGCTTCGTAAAGATCGGATCTGCATGCCGGAATTGTCGAAGAACCTCATTGCGTTGCCGAGTGCGCGACCAGACATATCGGAATCTTACTGGGCGAACGACGAAGAAATCGCGCGTGCGATCACGCGCGCGCAAGAGAACCTGTTGCGCCAACAAAAGCCAGATGGCCATTGGCGCGGCGAGTTGATCGTCGATAGCACCCTCTGCTCGGATTATATCCTTTTCATGCATTGGTGCGGCGAGGTGGACGCGCAATTGCAGCGGCGCTGCGTGCGCCACATTCTCAAACGCCAACTGCCCGATGGAGGATGGAACATTTATCATGGTGGCCCGAGCGAGATCAATGCGTCAGCGAAAGCATATTTTGCGTTGAAGCTGGCCGGTTGTTCGGTGGACGCGCCGTTTATGCAAGAGGCGCGCGCGAATATCATTCGTCGCGGCGGCATTCCGCAGATGAACACTTTCAGCAAGCTTTATCTTGCGTTACTGGGCCAGTTTCCCTGGAAATACCTGCCGGCGATCCCTCTGGAAATGGTGCTCCTCCCACGCTGGGCGCCGTTTCACATCTACAAAATGTCCTCGTGGAGCCGGGCGATGCTCGTGCCGTTGGCGATTATTAACCATTTCAAGCCGACTCGCATTTTGCCCGGCGAAAAGCAATTGCACGAACTTTATCCCCTTGGCACGGAGCAAAGCGATTTGCGGTTGCCCCGCAGCGAACCTTTCTGGACCTGGCGGAATTTCTTTCTCCGACTCGACGACACTCTGAAATTCCTGCAGCCGCTGCGGATTCGCCCGCTGCGCCGGCGCGCCTTGGAAGAAGCGGAGCGGTGGATGCTCGATCGGATTGGTGAGGGTAGCGATGGCCTCGCGACGGTGTTTCCCGCGATGCTGAATTGTTTAATCGCATTGCGCGCCCTCGGTTACTCCAAAACACATCCGATTTACGCCAAGGCGGAGAAAGACTTCGCTGGACTCTTCGTTGACGATCCCGAGAATTTCCGTATCCAACCATGTCTGTCGCCAGTCTGGGACACTGCAATCACAATCATTTCGCTGGCGGAATCCGGTCTTCCTTCGGAGCATCCTGCGCTGCAAAAGGCCGCCGATTGGCTCGTTAATAAAGAGGTGCGCATCCGCGGTGACTGGTCGGCAAACAATTCATATCCGCAGGCCAGCGGATGGGCATTCGAATACAACAACGTTTATTATCCCGACACCGATGATACAGCGATGGTGCTGATGGCGCTGCGGCTGGTCCGGCCGAAGGTTCCACAAGCGCTCAATGAAATCTTTCGCCGCGCACTCGATTGGCAGCTTAGCTTCCAATGTCGCGATGGCGGTTGGGCGGCGTTTGACAAGGACGTGACCACGCCCTGGCTGGAAGACATGCCGTTTGCCGATCACAATGCGATTCTCGATCCAACCTGCAGTGACCTTACCGCGCGCACGCTCGAGCTACTCGGTTACATTGGGTTCAATCCCAGAGCGCGGTCTGTTCGCGACGCGATGCAGTATTTGATCGACACGCAGGACGAGGACGGTTCCTGGTATGGGCGCTGGGGTGTCAATTACATCTACGGCACCTGGCAGGTCCTGCGAGGCTTGCGCGCGATTGGCCAGGACATGACGCAGGACTGGATATTGCGGGGCCGCGATTGGCTTGAGAGCTGCCAAAACAACGACGGCGGTTGGGGTGAGACTTGCGGCACGTACGAAAATCCATCGACCAAAGGCATCGGCGAAAGCACGGCGTCGCAAACGTCATGGGCGATCATGGGCATCTGCGCGTGTGGTGATCTCGATCGACCGAGTATTCAGCGAGGTTTGCGCTACCTGCTCAATTCGCAGAAACCCGACGGATCGTGGGATGAGGAGCAAATCACGGGCACCGGCTTTCCCCGCGTGTTTTATTTGAAGTACGACATGTATCGCCAGAACTTTCCGCTGCTCGCGCTCGCGACCTATGTTAACTATCGCAGCGGCCTCGGACATCGTCCGAGTTTTTATCGCTGCGAATAATTCTGTAGCCACGTACCTGCGGCTCGTTTACTCCCAGAGCGAACCGGCCACAGGCCCGTGGCCACAGCGGTTGTTTCTTTGGCGAAAAATAAAACCTGTCGCGCACCGTAATTCGATCTAACTGTAAAGATTATGGCTTACGAATTACCAAAATTACCTTACTCGTACGATGCTTTGGAACCGCATATCGACGCGAAGACGATGGAAATCCATTATACCAAGCATCACCAGACTTACGTCAACAACCTGAATAACGCGATCAAAGGCAAAGCTGATCTCGAAAAGAAGTCGGTCGAGGATTTGATCAGTGATCTCAAAGCGGTGCCGGAAGACATTCGCACCGTTGTGCGTAACAACGGCGGCGGGCATGCGAATCACTCGTTCTTTTGGAAAATAATGGGACCGAATGCCGGTGGCGACCCGAAAGGCAAACTCGCCGATGACATCAAATCAACATTCGGGAGCTTCAACGATTTCCAAGAGAAACTTGCTGCCGCTGGTGCGGGACGTTTTGGCAGCGGCTGGGCGTGGCTGATCAAAAATAAGAACGGAAAGCTTGAAGTCATTTCGACACCAAACCAAGACAGCCCTCTGATGGACGGCAACAAACCGGTCCTCGGCGTCGATGTTTGGGAACACGCTTATTACCTCAAGTATCAAAACCGCCGGCCCGATTACATCAAAGCCTGGTGGAACGTGGTGAACTGGGACGCGGTGGCGAAGAACTACTGATTGGCCTTTGGCAAGTTCTGCTGTAGCGGCGGTCGATGACCGCCGCTAAACTTGTACACGTTCAGCGGTCAAGGAGTGTCGCAACGCACGCATGGCTTATTTAAACGAACACTATCTTAAACTTCAGGCAGGCTATCTTTTCCCTGAAGTCGCAAGACGGGTGCGTGAGTTTTGCGAGGCTAATCCAGAAGCGGCAAAGCGATTGATTCGCTGCGGAATTGGGGACGTCACCGAGCCGCTCCCACGTGCGGCAATCGATGCGATGAAGCGAGCTGTCGAAGAGCTCGCGCATCGCGAGACCTTTCGCGGCTATGGCCCCGAACACGGCTACGAATTTTTAAGATCGGCAATCGCTCAACACGATTATCGCGACCGCAACATCGACATTGCCGACGAAGAAATTTTTGTTTCTGACGGCTCAAAATGCGATTGCGGTTATGTCCTCGATATCCTCGGCGATCAAAACAAAGTCGCCGTGCCCGACCCGGTATATCCGGTCTATGTCGATACGAACGTGATGGCGGGCCGCAGCGGGCCGGCACGAAAAGATGGGAGCTACGAAGGAATTCTGTATTTGCCGTGCACAGCTCAAAACGGATTTGTTCCCGATCCACCGGCAGAACATGCCGATCTTGTTTATCTTTGTTTTCCTAATAATCCAACGGGAGCCGTTGCATCGCGTGAACAGCTCTCGCGGTGGGTCGATTACGCGCGCGAGCACGAAGCCCTACTTCTCTTTGATGCCGCGTACGAAGCCTATATTTCCGATCCAGATGTTCCGCATTCCATATTCGAAATTCCGGAAGCAAGGGAGTGCGCGATTGAATTGCGCAGCTTTTCCAAGAACGGCGGGTTCACCGGCGTGCGTTGCGGGTTTACAGTCATGCCGAAATCGGTACTCGCGCGGACAGAGAACGGTCGCCGGCTTCCCCTCCATCCCCTTTGGCAGCGGCGTTGGAGCACGAAATCGAATAGCGTGAGTTATCCGGTTCAACGCGGCGCGGAAGCCCTTTACTCGCCTGAAGGCCGTGACGAAATTCGCGCGCTCATTGATCATTACATGGGGAACGCAAAGATTCTTCGGAGCGCCGCCGCGAACGCCGGTCTCGCTGTTTTCGGCGGCGTAAACGCGCCCTACATCTGGGTGAAAACGCCCGATGGCCTAACGAGTTGGCAAATGTTCGATCGGATGCTGCGAGAGTTGAACGTCGTCATCACACCCGGCGCCGGTTTTGGCGCACAAGGCGACGGCTATGTTCGCATTTCGGCGTTCAACAGTCGGGAGAACGCGGAGGAAGTAGCGCGCAGGTTGCAAAAGCTGTAGCCGCTTTCGCTCAAGTCGAGGACATATCTCGTGCAAGATAAGCGAATCACCTCTTGTCGATGGAAGTGAACCGCGTAGAGTGCGCTAAATTTTGCAAAGACGAAGGATGGGAGAGTGCCGGATCAAAAGCAAAATTTGCCACAACTGTATCGCTTTTGTTTCTTGATGCTGGGCGACTCGCGCAAGGCGCAGGAAGTCTTTAACACGACATTGCGCGAGGCGGCTGTGCGCGCTGCACAAGGAGAACTGCCCAAGGAGCCTTTTTGGCTTTTTCGCGAGGCGCGCTGGCGTTGTTTGGAAGCAAGTAAGACGGACCTGCAACCGGAATCGCTCAAAATCGACGAGCACGACATCGCTCCACAGGCGGCTTCGCAGATCAAACAGCTCGAGCCTGCGCAACTGGCAATCTGGATTTCCGCGGCGCCCGATCCTCAGCGGACCGCGCTGGCGCTTTTTTATCTCGACGAATTCGATTACCTCGAGATTCTGGACATTGCCGAGCTCAAGTTGAACACGCTGTCACGGTGCCTGGAGCAGGGGCGGCGACAGTTACAGGCGTGGCTGGACGCCAAGCACTCCGGAGAACCCAAGGTATGAGGACCCTGCGGCTATTGCGTCGACGCCGGGCTCTTTTGAATTGTGCGCCGATCAGCCAAAACCACCGGGCTGACCGTTCCATGCGCGCTGCGGTATCGCGTGAAGACGGCTCCGATGAATTTGTAAATCAACAGAACTTCGATCGAGCCTTGGCGGAACTCGTTCGTCTCGTCCCGATCCCTGCCGAATCGGCTGAATGGTTTTCGGAGAACGAAGCGATTCGCGCTCCGAGGTGGACATGGAGAAAGATCGTTCTCAATCCTGCTGTGCTTGCGATCAGCATTGCGCTCCTGGTGATCGCCGGCGTATTTGCGTTCCACCTGCTTGGCCAGCTAAATGATTTTCCGGGTTCGGCGACAGCGCGAAAATTACTAACAGTAGCGGGCTCCACTCGATCGGTCATGCTTGATCCAGTGATCGCCGAAGCGGGGACATTAAGCGATCTGTTCTTTATGAAACACGGGCTGGAACACTACGACGTTCCAGACGAGTTCGCCGATTTTCAGACAATCGGCTGCCGTGTTTTTGACGACGACGAGTCGCAGCGCATCGCCCAAATCTGGGTGGGCGAGAAGCGCATGCAGTTTTTTCTTTTCCCGGCAGAGAGAGACAGCAAGACCGGGGCCGTGTTGACGTTTCCGGGTTGGCGTTACGTCCATCAAGAAGGCTGGGTCGGTGCAGTCACGGAACACAACGGTGTCTGCTTTATGGCTGCGCTCCACGGCCGTGAGAAGGATTTAGAGCCGTATCTTTCTGGGCCAAAGCAGTAACAAACAGTCTTGCTTCCCGTCACTACTCATGCTCTCACTCGAACATCGTTGATTGGAAGATCCAGAGCACGAGCAATAGAAAGAGCACGAAAAGAAGTGCGCGATTTGCGTTCGCGTTGACAGCGCAAATCATGCGATTGACCTTTGTCGCCGCCGATTTCGCCAGGGTAACTCAGTGGTAGAGCAGCCCCGAAAGCATTCGGGGGTTGGTGGTTCAAGAGATATTCGCTAAGCTTTTGTCCGAAATAAAAGCCAGGGTAGCTCAGCGGTAGAGCAGGGGACTCATAAGCCCTTGGTCGGGAGTTCGATTCTCCCCCCTGGCATGTCTCTCTGTTCGGCGTTCGACGTTGAGCGTTCGAAGTTTTTCGGTTAACAACATCATCAGGTCTTATGTCCGACCCAACCTCCGATCTTCGACTTGAGATCGCACATGTCTTATTCATAGACATCGTCGGCTACTCGAAATTCCTCATCGACGAAGAACATGAGTTGCTGCAAAAGCTTAATCAGATTGTCCGAAGCACAGAGGCGTTTCGCGACGCGGAAACGACGGGCAGATTGATTCGATTCCCAACCGGCGATGGGATGGCGCTCGTTTTTTCCACGACGCCGGATGCGCCGGTGCAATGTGCGTTGGAAATCAGCAAGGCGTTGCAGAGCCACTCTGAGCTCCAGGTGCGAATGGGCGTCCATAGCGGACCAGTAAGCGGGATCACGGACGTTGGTGATCGCTCAAACATCGCCGGGGCGGGCATCAACATGGCGCAGCGCGTGATGGATTGCGGTGATGCCGGCCACATTCTTCTTTCCAAACGCGTCGCGGAGGATTTGGAGCAATACCGGCAATGGCGATCGCACTTGCATGATCTCGGCGAATGCGAAGTGAAACATGGTGTGCGGGTCCACGTCTTCAATCTTTACACAGACGAGCTGGGAAATTCGCGACTACCCGAGAAACTGAAGCGGAGCAGACATGAGAAAGATGCCGCGGCATCCGTCGCTCAAAAACGGATCGCTGTTCTTCCATTCAAACCGGTGCTGCCGGAAAATCGCGACCAGGTGCTCGAGCTTGGGATGGCAGACACTTTGATTACCAAGCTCAGCAACAGCAGGGAAATCATCGTCCGTTCGCTGACTTCGGTGCGCAAGTACGGCGGGCTGGAGCAAGACCCTGTATCAGCCGGACGTGAACTGGAGGTCACTTCAGTTTTGGAAGGAAACGTCCAGAAAGTCGGCGATCGCATTCGCGTGACAGCGCGCTTGATCAAAGTCGCGGATGGCTCATCCCTGTGGGCCGCGACCTTCGATGAAAAATTTACTGATGTTTTTTCCGTCCAGGACGCCATCTCGCAAAAAGTAGCGGACGCCCTTGCGTTAAGGCTCAGTGGAGAAGAGAACAAGCGTTTGACGAAACGTTACACTGACAACGTCGAAGCCTATCAACTCTATCTGACCGGGCGCTATCATTGGAACAAACTTACTCCGCCGGAGATTAGGAAGAGTATTGTTTTTTTTAAACAGGCGATCGACCTGGATCCAACCTACGCTTTGGCGTACTCCGGATGGGCGGACGCTTATGGAGCTTTTGCGCCGATGAGCGATATGCCTCCCAAGGATGTTTTGCCACAGGCCAAGGCAGCCGCCACAAAAGCACTGGAGATCGACGAATCACTCGCAGAACCTCACGCCACACTGTCTTTCATTCACACTTGGTTTGATTGGGACTGGGCCGAGGCAGAAAAGGAGGCGAAACGCGCCATCGCGCTCAACCCAAATTTGGGGTCTGCCCACATAGCGTACGCCCAGTTGCTCTCCGTTACCGGACGTCACCAGGAGGCCATCACAGAGGGGACGCGTGCCCAGGAGTTCGACCCGCTTTCGCTGCTCATCAACACACTACATGGATCGTTTCTCTACTACGCAAGACGAGACGACGAAGCGAGTGCGAGGTTGCAAAAAACGATCGAGTTGGATCCGAATTTTTGGCTGGCACGTGTTGTCCTGGGAAAGGTCTATATCAGCAAAGGAAAATATCCGGAAGCCATTACAGAATTCAGCAAGGCCACGGAATTATCTGGGGGAAATTCGGAACCATTGTCCATGGCGGGCTGCACCTGGGCGATGGCGGGTGATCCAGCAAAAGCGCGAGCCGTGCTAAAGGAACTGAAATCGCTCTCAAGCCAACGCTATGTCCCGGCCCCCAATGTCGCCCTGCTCTGTAGCATGCTCGAGGAAAGGAACGAGGCCTTCGCCTGGCTAGAGAAGGCTTATCAGGACCGTGATATGCGATTATGTCGTCTGAAGGTTGATCCGAGGTGGGACGCCATGCGTTCCGAACCACGCTTTGTCGCGATCTTGAAGCGTATCGGCCTGCAATAGTTGTCATCGAGCGCGGTCAGGAAAATGACTGACGAGGAAAATTTCGTTCAAAAGCTTTTTGCGCGCGGAAATTCCTATTGGCTGACACGCTTTGTTATCCTGCGGTTGCTTGGGTTTGTTTATGCGATCGCATTTTTGATAGCAGCACAGCAACTCGTGCCGCTCATCGGCGAGCACGGATTAACACCCGCGAATCATTTTCTCACCGCCATCCAGACCCAGTTTGACTCGCGAACGGTCGGCATGCTGCGAGTGCCGACGGTTTTCTGGTTCGGCATTTCCGATGGTGCGTTGTCGATCTTCGCCTGGGCAGGTTTTGGCCTGTCACTGGTTGTCCTGGCTGGCTACGCAAACGCAATCATCCTCGGGGTCCTTTGGGTGATGTACATGTCAATCGTTCACATCGGCCAAATCTGGTACGGCTATGGTTGGGAGATTCAACTGCTGGAGACTGGCTTCCTGTCTATCTTTCTATGCCCATTACTCGATGGGCGGCCGTTTCCAAAGTGCAGGCCACCCATCTTGGTTTTCTGGCTTTTTCGCTGGCTTGGATTTCGGATCATGATCGGCGCAGGCCTGATCAAATTGCGCGGCGACCCGTGCTGGCGCGATCTCACTTGCCTTTCGTATCACTACGAAACGCAGCCGATACCCAGCCCGATTAGTCGTTATCTTCACTTTGCGCCGCTCTGGTTCCAGAAATTCGGGACGGGATGGAACCATTTCGTCGAACTGGTCGTGCCGTGGTTTTCATTTGGTCCACGGCACGTGCGGCATGTCGCAGGCGTCTTGCTCGTCACGTTTCAAATTTTTCTCATCATCAGCGGCAATCTTTCGTTCCTCAATTATCTGACAATCATTCCGTTTCTGGCGTGCTTTGACGATACCTTCCTGCGCCATTTCCTACCGAGGCCAGTTGTTAAATGTGCCGAGCGCGCAGCACAGGAATCGGAGCCTTCGCGCATCAACAACACGATCGCGATCGCGTTGTCGATCCTGGTTGTCTATCTGAGCGTCGCGCCGGTGCTCAATCTCGTTTCCGGACGACAGCTCATGAATTATTCCTACGACCCGCTCGATCTTGTAAATACATATGGCGCGTTCGGTACGGTGGGGCGCGAACGCGACGAAATCATTTTTGAAGGCACTGAAGATTCAGTCATCACCGGCGACACGAAGTGGAAGGAATACGAGTTTAAAGCCAAGCCGGGTGATCCAAATCGGCGGCCGCCCTTCGTTGCGCCATACCAACCGCGGATCGACTGGCAAATCTGGTTCGCTGCCATGGCTTCACCCGCCGAGTATCCATGGACACTGCATTTTGTTTGGAAACTTCTGTATAACGATCCCGGCACGTTGTCACTCCTCGCAAACAATCCGTTCCCGGATGCGCCACCTCATTACATTCGGGCGCGACTCTATCGTTATCAATTCGCTCCAATCGGCGAGAAAGCGTGGTGGAAACGCGAACCAATTGGCGAATGGTTACCCGCGCTCTCGACGGACAGTCCCGAGTTTCGTCGTCTGCTCGAAGCGATGGATTGGTTGGACTGAAAGATGGATAGTGACAAATTCCATCAACCCCGAAGCTTTCGGGACCAACTGACGGAACTCATGAGGAGGCCTGTTCGGGTGATTGGTGGGGAGGTTCTGAGACGGATCTCTAAACCGTCGTCACCACTTCATTCTGATTACCTGGCTTACCGGAATCAGGAGATTAGCTGGAATGAGTTGATCGCGCGTCTGCCACATGTCGCCATGGTCGGCGACAGTGTTTGCACGGGAGTCTATATCTCATCGATCTGGGGCACGTTTTGGCGCGCCCGCACTTGCCACGGCAATAACTGGTTTCTCGACACTAACCCGGCGCCAGCGGGGATTCAGAGCGTTTCGAAAAGACTCGGGAAGTTCACTCCATTTGTTGCAATTGAATGCGCTGGCATCGGAGCGCTCGTCGATCGTGAAGGTCAACGGCAGAATTTTCTCCGAAGAATTCTTCGGACGCGCAATTTCTCCGGGCAAATTGGCGACTTGCTGACGATGAAACGTTTTCCCGATTTGACGCTGATCTCGATCGGACACAACAACGTTGATTGGGCGTGGCGGTGCGTTCCCGCGGAGCTTGAGCAGCCAGAGAACCGTTTGCATCAACTCAGCCGGCGTTTCCGAGAAGATTTCGCGCGAGAGATGCGTCGGCTGATTGGTCGCGCCTGCACGCAGCGTCACCGGATCGCAATCGTCGTGTATGGTCTTGTGAATTTCGAGTCATACTTCCGAGGGCGTGAAATCGCAGAGCGCCTGCGAGCGAAGGACGCATCTCGCTATCCGCATTTGCAAACCACTTACAAATATTTGAGATCCTTCCGGCCAGCATACCGCGCCAATCTGATTCGCCTTGCAGGGATGGTGAATGAGGAGTTGCGCGCGATGGTGAGTGATTTGAACGGCCAACTCGCAGAGAACTCCAATATGCATTTGCAATATTCGGATGCCTTGGCGACAGCTGACCTGAGTCGCGTTGAACTGCTTCACCCGATCGATGGCTGGCATGCTTCGGTCGAAGGCCACAATGTTCTTGCAGAAGCCGCGTTTCGCGATCTCGGACCAAGTCTGGAATTTCTTGGAATCGAGTCGGCTCAGTCCAATTCGCGAAATTAGACGCACGAGCGAGATTTATAATCCGCGTTCCCTCAATCGCGCGATTGTTTCGCGCAACATGCGATAGCCGAAGTGTCCCTGCGGCACGCGCATCAGCTCCGAGCCGCGCCATTTTCCATGAGCTTCCTCAACATCCTCGGGTCGCGCGATTAAGTCGAATTCCCCGGAGACAAACAGCACACGGTCTGCGTCGCATAGGGGCTGATTGTGTATCGGTGAGCTTAAGTGAAAATGCCGCGCAACGAGAAATGGATCGATATTTGCCCGACGAAGTTCGCGCCGCATGAATCGCGCCGCCGGGCTCCCCCAGATCGCGTGTTCAACATTTACGATCGGGGCCATCAACGCAACGAAACGAAAATCCCGCTCAACCATCGCCACAAGGGCGCCAATCCATCCGCCATAACTTGTTCCGAGCAGACCGAATTCTTCGCACCCGCGCTCACGCAATGTCGCCATCAATTGTCGCGCCTCGATTACCCCTTGACGGAGCCCCTCCGCGTTGCGAATGAGATCGGCAGTGATCGCGAGTTCACCGTTCCAGTACCCGCGCGGGACCCGTGAATAATGATACGGGAGGTGCACGAAGCAAGCGTTCCAACCGAGTTCGTTGAAGCGCGCAGCATAACGACGATATCCGATGTGGCTTGCCGACATAAGCGCGTGGAACATTAAAACCGTTGGCGCTCTCCAGCCTCGGGCGCACGGGAAAAGATCTGCTCGGGCGGTGTTGTTTGCGGGAAAACTTGTATTGATCGGGCTAGGCCATGTGATTGTGGCACCAGACTTGGCGTCGATTGGAGCGGCGATTTCAGCATCGTTCGGGACGGCGTAAAAATTCTCGATGGTGAGCTTCTCGCATGCCGCCACATAGTGCTCCATTTCCTCACGACTGCGCGCGTGCAGATGATGACGCGACTGGAGCAGATTGAAGGAGGCACACATAAGCGCATCAATTCCGTTTGCGGCGAAACGCCGAAATCCGTCCCGGTGAATCGTAGCGCAACCTCCAAAGCTTTTGAGGTTACCGGTTCCTGGGACGGAAAGCGATGAGGTCATCCTACAACGCTTCATGCGCTCTCGCGGCGGGTGCGGCAAGTCGTCCGTTGTCAGGCGAAATATTTGTTGCAGGTCCGTGTAGAGATTTTTGAATGCAGACGTCAATTCGGATTCGATCCGCTCGCGCGCCTGTGATCTTTCGAGATCAGGAGAATGCGAAATTGGATTGCCGAACGCGATCCAAATGGGCGTGCGCCGAAGCGGCAGCCAGCGTTTAGTCGAATAGAGGCGATCGCTGCCAAGGATAACGCAGGGCAAAATCGGAACGCCGGCAATGTGCGCCAGCGTTGATGCGCCGGGCCGCAACGGTGCGCCTTCGAGCAGCGATCGCGCGCCATCGCGAATCCCGCCCTCGGGAAAAAGACCGACCACGCGTCCGCCTTTCAGTCGCTCGATTGCGGTCCGGATGGTTTTGCGATCGGCACGATCTCGATCCGCCGGGAACGCATCGACCGCGCGCAACAGAAATCTCACGACTGTGAACCGAAAAAATTCTGCCATCGCCATCCAGTCGATTTTTCGTCTGGCTACCGACGAAATGACGAATGGATCGAAGTGACTGATGTGATTTGCTGCCAGCAGAAATCCGTCGGTGCGATTCACATTTTCGCTCCCGAGCACGCGAACATGCGCGACGCAGCCAAACAGCAGTTTCATCAGCAGCGCTGCGGCGCGATTGGCGAATTGGCAAAGGTGCGGGCGCATCCGGTGACAATAGCTAGATTTGGTTTCAATTTGCAGTATTTGAGTGTTTCGCTGCTTGGCGCGATCGGAAGGTTATTTTTGAGGCTGATTCCTTTTTTTAACGTGGTATCATAGTTAGCGGTTCCCATTCCAGTTGTGGGTCACACGCTATGAAACCGAGGAGTCCTTCCACGGGCGGTAAGGGGCAATTTCCGCAGACCGACTACTTTTTCCATTCTGGTTTTGGCCAATGGCACGGCGGCTATTTTTCTCCTTACGACGGGGAGGAAAGATACGGATTCAGAAATTTTTACAATTTAGGACGCGAATTCCGTATAGAAGCTGCCCGGGAACGCGCCAGGGAAATGGCGGTGTTTGCACTGATTGTTTTAACCTCGGCCTGGCCGGTGCTCTACATGGTGATCACAGTGGTGAAGCTGTTGAGCAAGGGCCGTCCGATAGATCAGTAGCAGTTTTCTTCAATCTTTTCCCCGCCGCACTACGTTCGTGCGCTACTTCTTTTGCCAGAGAAATTCGTCCCGGAATTCGGGCGTTTTTTCCGGAGCCAGCCCGTGGCGTGCAACGTTTTCGGTCACAACGCGCGGGATTAGGAAGTTCAGCAAATAATCTTCGCCACCGGCTTTGGTGCCACCGCCGCTCATCTTGAATCCGCCGAAGGGATGACGGCCGACGATTGCACCGGTGCAGGGACGGTTGATGTAAACATTGCCCGCTTCCAATTGCGCTTTGATGCGCTCGATGTTAGCCGGGCTGCGGGAGAAAAAGCCGCCGGTCAACGCGTAATCGGTGCCATTAGCGACGTCGATCGCCTCATCGAGATTCCGCACCTTAATCACGCATAGCACTGGGCCGAAAATCTCCTCGCGCGCAATCCGCATGTCCGGTGTCACTCCGGTGAAAATCGTGGGTGGAATGAAATAACCGTGCGACGGAACGTCTTTGGCCTGATAGGCGAGTGTCGCCTCGCTTTTCCCGACCTCGAGGTAATCCAGAATTCGCCGGTAAGCGGCTTCATCAATTACCGGTCCGACCACGACGCTCGCCTCTTCCGGATTACCGACGCGCACACTGGCGGCGGCTCCGAGCAAACGTTCAATGACGCGGTTGTAGTTTTCTTCGAGAACGATCAGCCGCGATAGCGCCGAACATTTCTGGCCTTGAAAACCAAACGCGGAATAAATCGAATCGACAATCGCTTCATCCAGGTCGGCGTCGGAATCGACGATCATGGCGTTTTTCCCGCCCATCTCGCAGATGACGCGCTTGAGCTCGCGCTGACCTTCGCGTGTTTTGCCGGCAGTCTCCCAAATCCATAGCCCCACCTCGCGCGACCCTGTGAAGGCGATCAAATCAACGTCTTTGTGATCAACCATGTGCGCACCGATGACCGAGCCTTTGCCGTTGAGAAAATTCAATACCCCGGGCGGCACGCCGGCTTCCTCGTAAATTTCCATCAACATGGCGCCGATAATGACCGATTGCTCGGACGGTTTCATGATCACGGTGTTGCCTGTCACCAGCGCGGCGCTGACCATGCCGCATAAGATAGCCATCGGAAAATTCCACGGCGCGATTACGAGCGCGACACCGCGCGGCCAGTAATGCTGATAGCTTTCTTCGCCAGGCACATTTTGCGTGAGCCGAGGCCGGCCCATCCGGCGCATCTGGCGGGCATAGAAGGTGCAAAAATCGATGGCTTCGGCAATGTCGCCATCCGCCTGAGCCCACGGCTTGCCAACTTCAAACACTTCGAGCGCGCATAGCTCGAATCGGCGGCGGTCGAGAATTTCGGCGACACGCTCCAGTAATTGACACCGCTGTTCAAACGAAGTGCAACGCCATTTCTCGAACGCACCGCGGGCTGCGGCGACGGCGCGTTCGGCTTCGGGAATGCCGGCTTCGGCTGCGTAACCGACGATTTGGTCTGGCTGGCTCGGATTGACCGAGGAAAACATCTTATCGGTCCAAATCTTCTCGCCGTTGATCGTGAGTGGAACTTTACGTCCAAATTGTTTGCGCTGTTCGCGCAGCGCTGCCCGCATTTTTTCCTGGTTCTCGGGCAGCGCGAAGTTCGTTAGGGGAGCATTTTCATAGGGCGTGCCCTGATGTGTCTTTGGTGTGGTTATTGTCATATTTATGGTAGCACTTGATGGCGGTAGAACGCCGTTTTTGCTCCGGCGCAAAATTTCGCATGGATCGCGCAGCAAATCTTCTGTGGGGGCGTTCTCGGAAAATTTTGCCCGCAAAAATCCTTCATTCGACGTGTTTTCGAGCAGGCGTCGCACCAGATAAGACATCCCTGGAAGCAATTCACCGACGGGGCAATATTCGCGGACGCGATAACCCATATCCACCAACGCGCGCTTGATTGGCCCGGCCATCCCATAGAGCAACTGAAACTCGAAGCGGCTCGGATCGATCCCAAGTTCCTCTGCGAACGCCTGGGCGTGAGCGATGCTCCGGACATTGTGCGAGCCAAATGCCGCGGTAACAATGGATTCGTTCTCCAACAGCAACCGCGTGAGCGTTTCGAAATTCGCATCACTCGCCGGTTTCTGAAGATAAACCGGGCAATCCCAGCCGTTCTGACGCGACTTCGATGTTTCATAATCCCAGTACGCGCCTTTCACCAGCCGTACCGCGAACCGGGTGCCCCGTGCCCGTCCCCATTCAATCAAGTTACGCAGATCCGCTTCTGAATCCCGCAAATAAGCCTGAATAACGATTCCAGCATGCGGCCAATCCCTAAACTCTTCTTCGGTAAAAATGGTTTTGAACAATTCGAGTGTAGTGTTTTTGTGCGCATAGCTTTCCATGTCGAAATTGATGAAAGCGCCCAGCTCTCGCGCACGACGCAAAAGCGGCCGCAGCTTGGGCGCGAGATGGGCGATTGCGTCTGCCGAATCGGCCGGATTTATCTGCGAATAGAGTGCGGAAATTTTAACGGAAAGATTCACAACTGGGAAACGCTCTGAATTTTTGCCGAGCGGATCGGTCCAGTCTTTTGTTTCGTGTGCGAGACTCTCCAGCAAATCCAGATAACGCGCCGCATACTCGTCGGTCTCCGTTTCACTAACGACGGCCTCTCCCAAAAGGTCGACAGTAAATCCAATTTTTTGGGCGCGGCGCTTCCGCAATGTCCGCATGACATCATTCGGATTTCGTCCGGCGATGAACTGGCGCGCCATTTCGGAAACATTCCATCGCAGGGCGGGCCCGCTGATCCACGGAACAATGCGTGCCAAACGAATGCCGGCCCCCAGAAGCTTCGAGATCTTTTGCGAACCATTGGAATCGGCGAAGTATTCCTGGAGATGCTCGACAATTTCGCCTGAGCTGCCTAGTGAAGGAAGGACATCGACAAACCGAAACAGTTGCAACTTGAGCTGCTCATCGCGCATCGAGAGTGTCATCAACCGCTGATAGAATCCTGCTTTGCTAAACGGCGACTCAGGATGGTTGTCGACCAGTTCGAAAATTTGCCTGCCGCGCCGCTCGATTTCGCTTTGGAGCGATCTCATCCGCGAAATTAGTGCGGCGCAATGCGTTAAGCAAAGACGGAAGGAAACGCGTCCAGGGCATTTTTAAAAAAATTACATCCGGACACGGTCAGTTTGCGGCCGGTTTCCGAAATGAGAGTGAAATTGCTTCAAGCAATTTTGAGGAGCAAGTGGAGGAGATTTGCCTGGCAGAGTCCGGAGGCCCAGGGCTCGGATCTGTCAGGCAATCTCTTTTTGTGCTGATTGATCCAGCGTAGAAACTCGCGTAGCGAAGAGGATAATGATCGTAGAGCGCCACCAATTTGCGAGCGATAACACCGCGTCGATTTGCCCCGAGGCCTCGGCTGCCCTGCACTCAGCCAATACGGACTACGCCGCAGCATACGGCGAAGACCGCTGGACGGCGCGCGTGTGCGATCGGATTCGTGAAATCTTTGAAACCGATTGCGACGTTTATTTTGTATTCACTGGCACTGCGGCGAACGCGCTGGCGCTCGCGCAAATGTGTCAATCATTCCGCAGCATTATCTGCCATCAGAATGCCCACATTCAGACCGACGAATGCGGGGGGCCGGAATTTTTCACCGGCGGATCGAAACTGCTCTTGGTTGGAGGCGGAAACGGCAAGATTGATCTTGGCGAAGCCAAAGCGCTGCTTATGCGTCAGAACGAGTTCCACTCGCACAAGCCGGGCGTGATCAGCATCGCACAAGCGACAGAGTTCGGAACGGTTTATACGCGCGACGAAATTGCGGCGCTCACTGAACTAGCTCGTGCCAATGAACTGTTTGTGCACATGGACGGTGCGCGTTTCGCTAATGCGATTGCGTTGCTCAACTGCGCGCCGAAGGCGATTACATGGGAAGTTGGAGTAGATGCTCTCTGCTTCGGCGGGACAAAGAATGGGACGGCTGCCGGCGAATTGGTGATATTTTTTAACAGGGAGATTTCGCGCGAGTTCGACTATCGAGTGAAACAAGCCGGTCAACTCGGGTCGAAGATGCGCTTCCTGGCTGCACCGTGGCTGGGACTTTTGGCCGGTGACGTATGGCTGCAAAACGCGCGGCATGCCAATCGCGCTGCACGCCAGCTTGCGCAAAACCTGCAAAGCGAAGCAAATGTTGAAATTGTATTCCCAGTGCAGGCAAATGCGGTCTTTGCGCGGATGGACGATCAACTTGTGCGGGACCTCCATGCGCGCGGGTGGCGTTTTTACAAATTTATCGAGCCTGATGTTTATCGTCTGATGTGTTCCTGGGCGACCACTGAGAGTGATATCGGCGATTTCATTCGTGACGTTACCCAAATCATTGAACGAATAGCGATCAGTGACATCTGTACGAAGTTAAAATGAATGCGATTGTGCGAATTTTGATGCTTGCTTCCATCCTGCTTGGCGGGTGCCGGGCGACCCACGACGTAGCGACTACTTCCTACAACGTGACCCGCGGCGCAGCGGTAGGCTCGTACAAAGTGGCTCGGGCCGTCGCGGTCGGTTCGTATCGTGTTGCCACTGCTCCCGTGCATTATGCGACGCGGAAGAGAGGCGACGAGTCACCAACCATGGTCGGAACGGAGACTCCGTCCGATGTTACGAATCCGGGCCAATCAATTCCGCCAGAGACGGCGTCAGCCTCGCAACAGCAACCGCGAGTTGAGGCCGAGCGCGGCCAGACCCGAGGATCAAGCGGACCTTCGGCCATGTCTCGCAAGGAGGCAGCGCAGTCGTCAACGAGCGTCTCATCCTCGCGCGCTTCTGCGCCATCGACGGCGTTTCCGACAGGAAAATTGGTCCCTGGCAAACCGGGATATGTCTTCAGCCCATTCGACAAGGAAGGAAGATACGTGGATGTAAGTGGCTTCCCTGCTGGCACCAAAGTGAAGGATCCTTGGACCGATAGGATCTTTCTTGTTCCATAAGTTGTTGCGCGTCTGGCGTCGTCGGGCCACACCATCGTCGATTGCCGCGAACTGCAGCGAGTGCTAGGTAATAACATGAGACCGGCATCGCGAGTTGCGGCGTACCTCGTTGCTTGCTCTGTCCTCGCTTTGGCGTCGCAGATCAGGGCTCAGGTTTACCAGGGAAAAGAACTCGTCAAGGCCGAGCTTCTGGCTGATACAGATGCCATTGTTCCCGGAAAACCGTTCACCATCGGTTTGCTGCTCCGAATGGCTCCGGGTTGGCACACCTATTGGGCGTTCTCTGGCGACGCTGGGCTTCCCACAGAATTGAAATGGAAACTGCCATCGGGATGGAACGTTGGTGAGATTCAATGGCCAATTCCCCTGAAAACAATCGATCCGGGCGATATTGAGACTTACGGCTATGAAGATGAAGTCCTGCTGATGCAGGAAATCACGCCGCCTCAGAAGCTCGACGATTCAACAGTAAAGCTTTCAGCTGAGGCAAACTGGCTTGTCTGCGAGAAAATCTGCATCCCTGGCAGCGCAACACCGCAGCTGGAATTACCGGTATCGACAACGAATCAGCCGGCGAACTCGGAAGTCTTCGCGCGCTACCGGCGTTTATTGCCTCAAAACTGGCCAGAGTCGGACGCGGTGGCGGCAAACTGGAGCCGGGTTGGACGTGATCTTCGTCTAAAGATTGCGAGCGAAACTCTGGCCAATTATGCGGCGCTGGACTTTTTCCCATTGCCAGAACAAGGCGTTGTTGTTGGCCATCCAACGATCGAATCACACAATAGGAATGAAGTTGTCTTTCGAATTCCGATTGAGTCTTCGGAAAAAAGCCTGTCGTCCATCGCGGGCCTGGTCGTTTATTCGCAGCACCCGAACGGAGAGGACCGCGCGGCGTGGCGAATTTCAGCGGCTCCGACTGTTGCGGCGACTAGTGCCCCGCCCGCCCGCGGAATCTTCACTTTTCTGCTCTTCGGATTCCTCGGCGGCCTAATTTTGAATTTGATGCCGTGCGTTTTGCCGGTCATCTCGCTGAAAATCTTCGGATTTATTCAACAGGCGGGCCAAAGCCGGCGGAAAGTTTTGCGGAGCGGTATTGCGTTTACGGTGGGAATTTTCGCCTGGTTTGTCGGACTTGCGCTGCTTCTGATTGTGCTCAAAGGCACCGGACGCAACGTGACCTGGGGCGGCTTTCAATTCACGAACGCCTATTTTGTTCTTGCGCTGAGTGTAGTTGTCCTCGTGTTCGCGCTGAACCTCTTTGGCGTGTTCGAAATTTCCCTGCCACAAGGCATGACACGCGGGTTGCTTTCAACCACCGAGCGCAAAGACGATTTGGGCTCATTTTTCCAGGGCATATTCGCGACTGTTCTGGCGACGCCGTGCACTGCGCCGTTTCTTGGAACCGCACTTGGCTTTGCGTTTTCGCAATCGGCTGCAGTTATCCTGGCGATGTTCGTTGCGATTGCCGCTGGAATGAGTTCGCCGTACCTGCTTTTAAGCGCTCAACCCGCCTGGCTACGATTTCTGCCAAAGCCGGGTCCGTGGATGGTGCATATGAAACAATTCATGGGCTTTCTGCTATTGGCCACGTTGCTGTTTCTTCTTTATGTGCTCGGCGCTCAGCGCGGCTTGGAAGGAGCGATTTGGGCAAGCTGCTTTCTTCTGGTGATTAGTGTCGCCTGCTGGATGAAGGGCGCGTTCGTTCTCCCAACTGCATCAGTGATGAAGCGAGCTCTTGTGCTTGGACTCATGCTCGTGCTCGTGCTCGGAAGCGGCGTTTATTTCATCGGCGGCAAATTTCGATCTAGCAATGTCGCGCTAGCCGGTTCGCGACTTCGCGGCGACTGGCAGGCGTTCACACCCGAGAGGTTGCAGTCGGAACTGGACCAGGGCCATTCCGTGTTTGTCGATTTTACGGCTGCGTGGTGCATTACTTGCAAATTTAACGAGGCCAATGTTCTCGAGAGTACCGAGGTGCGAGAGGCGTTTGAGCGTCACGCGATTGTGAAATTGAAAGCCGACTGGACTAACGGCGACCCAACGATCACGAAATTGTTGCAACAGTTCGGGCGCCCCGGCGTTCCGCTATACGTGCTCTACCCCGGAAAAAACGAAAAACCGATTGTTTTCCCGGAAGTGCTCACCAAAGGCATGGTCCTGGAAAAACTCCAGACCGCGGCGCGCAGGGTTGCCGCACAATAGGATTTTGGGGATGTCCGCTCAAGTCATCGCGCCTGTTCCACAGGCTACAGTTGTGTTTCCGTTGTCCTTTGCCAATATATTGATTGCAAGAAAATTGAACCACTTAACAACTTCGTTTTCTAATCCGTTTATGAACAAAAAAATAACTTTAACCGTTTTCACATCGTTGATCGCTGCTGCAATCTTCGCCTTGGAGCCGCCGCCGGTCGGCAGCGCCGCTCCGGATTTTTCGCTGCCCGACGCGAAAGGTGAGACGCATTCACTTTCCCAATACAAGGGCAAGTACGTCGTGCTCGAATGGTTTAATCCGGAATGCCCGTTTGTTAAGAAACATTACGGCACCGACAACATGCAAAAGTTGCAGAAAGAATACACAGACAAGGGCGTGGTTTGGCTGACCATCGATTCCAATGCGCCCGGTACTGAAGGCAATTTGACGCCGGAACAGGCTCAGAAAGTCGCAACGTCCTGGAAGACGCAGCAAACTGCGTTGCTTCTCGATCCAGACGGCAAAGTGGGTCGCGCTTTTGGCGCCAAGAACACGCCAAACATGGTGATAATCAATCCTGACGGAAAAATTGCCTACGAAGGCGCGATCGATAGCAAAGCGACCCCCAACCCGGCAGATATCCCCAGCTCGACGAACTATGTCAAAGCAGCGTTGGATCAATCATTGGCGGGCAAATCTGTCTCCACGCCACAAACCAAACCATACGGCTGCTCGGTCAAATATAAATCCTCGTGATTTTTGTAGCTGCGGTCGCCGACCGCGGCCGACCGGCGTCACCGACGCCGGCTACAGGATTTCGAAGCGGCGGTCGGACACGACCGCCGCTTCGCTTTATATCATCGGTCCTAAAAGTTCGGTGCAAAGAGACCCGAATTGGATCTTAAAGATGAGAGACAGGGCCTTGTTCCAGGCATGACTTGTTCAGCCAGATGTATGAGAGCTGCTCTCGCTCTGCGGCTCCCAGCGCTTTGATGAACAACTCTGGTGACCCAAAAAGATTCGCGAATAAGGGCGAAAGTATCCTGATCCTACTCCTTTGTGTCGCGGCGGCTACTCGGGTCTTTATTTTCTCGGCCGCGTTCCCGTTCTTTAGCAATGTCGATGAAGACCTGCATTTTGATCTGATCACGCAATATTCACACGGCCATTTCCCGCGCATTTTCGATCGGCTAAAAGAGGAAACCCTTAGCTGGATTGTGCCTTATGCGTCGCCTGAGTTTCTGTTTACACCGGATCAATTCCCGGGCGCGAAATTTCCGCCTCCCTTGTGGAAACAATCTGGTGCCAGCGCAGAGGCAGAGATTACCGCCACAAGAGCCGCCTGGAGCAGCGAAACTAATTTCGAATCCTCTCAGCCGCCACTGTATTACGTCGTGGCGAGCCTCTGGTGGCGCGTTGGACATTACCTCGGACTAGCTGGCCTTCGATCACTTTACTGGATCCGTTTCCTGAATGGCCTTCTGATGGCACTCACTGTGTGGCTCGGTTATCTGGTCGGACGAACGGTCGCGCCTGATCGGCTGGAATTGCGCGTCGGCTTGCCGTTGCTGCTCGCGTTTATTCCTCAGAACGTTTTTTACGCTCTTAATAATGATGTTCTGTCGCCCGTGTGTTTCGGTGGATTGTTTCTCTGCGTTCTCCAATGGTTGCGTACAAGCAGGCCGACTCTGTTCCTTGGCACACTCACGGGCCTGGCAATTGCGGCCACGTACCTGACTAAACTCTCCAATTTGCCTTTGGTCGTTGTGGCCTTGGTTGCAATTATCGCTAAGCTGGCGTCGGCGATCTGGCAAAAACCGCAGACGGCCCGTCTCGCATTTGCGGCGCTTATCCTTTGCGCTGCAATCCCAATTGGGGGTTGGATTGTCTGGACGAAATATCAGTTTGGCGATCTCACCGGATCAGCAGCAAAGATCACTTTGCTTGGCTGGACACACAAACGATTTGCAGAGTGGTGGGAGCATCCAATTTTTACGCCGCGAGGTCTCTGGGTCTTTTGGTGGGACCTCATCACTAGTTTCTGGCGCGGCGAGGTTAAATGGCACGGTCAGCTACTAAATTGCCCAGTTGCCGATGGCTTTTATGCAACCTCCTCACTGGTATTGCTTGGCGCGGCCCTCGTTGGATTGCGAAAGAAAACCGACCTCTCGATGTTTCAACGGCAAGCAATTGCCGTGGCGGCTTTAGGCTTCATCATATCGGTTGGATTCTTGGCGTTACTTTCGATTCAATTTGATTTTGGCAATTGCATCAATCCCTCGCGCTTACATCCGTATTTCACGTCTGGCAGATTGCTGAGCGGCGCGCTGATTCCGTTCGCGTTGGTTTATGTTTATGGCATCAGCTGGCTGTTGCGCCGGTTTAATCCTGCTCTACCTCTTCTGGTGCTTGGCGTCCTCTTGGCGTTTGTGACAATGTCGGAAATCAAAATCAACCGTGCAGTGTTCGCGAGCGAGCATAACTGGTTTCATCGCTAGCACCGTTTCGCGGCTGGCCTCACACTGAAAGCCGAAGGACATTTCAGGCCCGCGTCGGAACGAGCCTGAACAGCAGGCGCAAGAGTGGCATCGGCGTGAGCCGACCTAGAAACATGACAATCTTCATTGCCAACCCGGGAACCACGAGCGGTCGATCTGCTTCGAGTGATGCCAGCGCTTCGTGCACAACTTCTTCGACTGAAACTTCAAGAAAGCCAGGGCCATGGCCGGGCTTCGCGTTTCGGCCAGGACGGCTGGCGACTTCCTGAAATTCCGTGCTCACGGGGCCAGGGCAGAGAGTGCATACACTTATGCCTGTTCCGCGCAGTTCGGCGCGAAGCGCTTCAGAGAAGCTAGTCACGTACGCTTTGGTGGCGGCGTAGACCGCATCACCGGGGATCGGCAGAAAACCAGCCGACGAGCTAATATTCAAAATCCCGCCACCTTGTTTCGCGATCATTTGCGGAAGTAAATGGCGAGTGAGCGAAGTAAGTGCCACCACGTTTACGAGCATCATTTGCTCGTTGCGAACGGGATCGCTCTTGGCAAACGGCCCGAGATCGCCCAATCCGGCATTATTGATCAAGAGATCGACATCAATCCCTTCATGATCCAGCCATTCCAGTAGTTCATTCAGTTGTGCAAGATCGGCGAGATCAATTTTGCGAGACGAAACCGCGAGCTTCGGATATTGTCGATTTAGTTCGTCGCGCAGTTGGTTGAGCCTTTGCTCGCGGCGCGCAATTAGAATGAGTGATCGCGCGCGACCGCCGAGTTGGCGCGCAAATTCGCGACCGATCCCAGCGGAAGCGCCGGTGATCAGCGCGTTACAGCCTTCGAGTTCCATTTGATGTTGTAGCCGAGGGCGTTGACCTCGGCTTGTTAACGTGGGCAGCTTCCTTTCTGCCGCGGTCAGCGCCCGCGGCTACAACACCGCTGCTATTCATTAAATGTAGATCCTTGAGTTCATGCTTCGTGAGCGCCCGCCAATGCGCGCAGGGCAAATTGCCGAGCCGAAGATTTCCGACTCTAACACGCAGAAGATGTTTGACGCGGTATCCGACGGCCTGAAACATGCGCCGAATCTGCCGATTTATTCCCTGCCGTAAGATAACGCGAAGACGCGTAGGCGAGAGCGAACGAAGGCGCGCAATCTTCGCGCGTTGGCCATCAAGAACAATTCCGCCCAGCAGCTTTGGAGCAAGCGACGGATCCCAGGGTCGATCCAGTGTGATCTCATATTCCTTGTCGACCTTGAAACGGGGGTGGGTGAGTCTCTGGGCCAATTCGCCATCGTTTGTCAGAAGCAGTAAACCTTCTGTTTGCGCATCGAGACGTCCGACATTGAAGAGTCGAGAAAATTTTTTCGGCAGGAGATCAAAGACTGTGTCCCGCGCATGGAGATCTTTTCGAGTCGAAACGAATCCGCCGGGTTTATGCAACATGATCGTAAGGGCTGGAGCGCGGCAAACAAGTTTATGATCGACCTTGACGTGGTCGCGCGCCCCTGCCTGCGCACTGAAGTTTGTGCAGACCTTGCCATTGATTGTTACCCGGCCCGCAGCGATCAGCTCATCGCAATGCCGACGTGAACCAAGACCGGCAGCAGCGAGGAAGCGGTTGAGACGCACTTAAGCGAGTGAGATGCGATTGTGGAGAAGCGAGACGAACAGGCGAAAGCGCCAAAAGTCACTTCTCACCAGTCACTTCTCACGCTTATGGTTAAACATCTGGCTTCGTTTTGGGCAGGCCGATGACTTTCTGGCCTTCCTTCCATTGACCGCGCTTTTTCAAAAGCTCGACCCGTTCGAAGCGTTTTAGCACATTGCGCTTGGCGGCGATTGTGCTGGCTCCCTTTAAACTGCGATGTTGCGACATGGGTTTAGTTAATGAGTTAAAATGTTACAAAGTTAAACGGGAAAAGAGCTCGCACACTAATTCAGCTCTGGAATTTTTCAAGATGGACACATCGTTCCTTTTGACCTTGTAACCTTTTAACAAATCAACACCTCGTCATAATTGATTACTGAGCACGACGTACGTCCCGCACTTTGTGATTTGGTGGTAGATGTGAAAGTGGCTGGTTAAGATTTGCTTCCAATGATCGGCCCGGCTTTCCTCGATAATCAGATACACCGCGTCGGGTTGACCCCATTTTTCCAATACCGCTGACTCTTTCAAAAACATATCGATGGAAGGATTGCCCATTGGGGTCTCTTTCTCGGGATTCTGATTAACCAGGAAAAATTTCTGATTCAGATAAAAAATGAGGCTGCTACCGTCGTCGAGCGGTCCTTCGAAGATTGCGTTCCCGCCTGCATCCAGCCTTGGATTTAGAAACCGCGCCGCATCAGCAAGTGAAAAATAAGGGGCGGTGTGCGCGACCGCTTCCATCATGCTGAGGCCGCCCGGGATCATCGACGCGGCGAGAGCGATGGCCGCAAGTCTCTCGCGTTGCTTGGAAATAAAGTACAGGGCTACCAACGACAAACAGATGAGCGAGATGCCAAAGATCGCAACCAAGGGTCGAAATGCCAGCCATGTTGAAACTGGCATATCCTGCAACGCCTTCCAGGCCGTCCAGCGTGCGTCCATCGTCCCCCAGTTTCCATTCAGAGCGCGGGCTGCGTCCGCAAGAAAAAATACCACCGCTGCGGTCGTTATGCCGACGAGTCCAACAGCGATTGCGCCGGCTGCACGTAACCCCTGCGGTATCCGCTCCCAAGCAACGGCTGCCCAGAGCGCGAATGCACTCCACATGCTCATTGAATAATAATCCTGGCGTTGCCCCAGAAACAGCAGCGGAATAAAAACCACCCCCATCCAGCAAAGCGGCAGTGCATCCGCGAAACTGATCTCGCGCGGTCGAATTACGCGGCGCCAGGCAAAAATAACGCCGGGCAAGAGCGCAACCGACCAGGGAAACCACCAGGCGAGATGCATGCCCAGAAACTGGTACGCAGGCACGCCTAGGAAATCATGTGTTTCATCGGTAAGTCCGCGCAGATGACCCAGCCATTCCGAGGTGATCTGATAACGAAAATATCCGGGGAAATGCCATTGTGCCCAAATGTGCCATGGTGCGACGATCAGAGCGAAAATCGCGAGATATTCCCATCGCAACAGCCCACGAAATCGTATGCGTGCTTCGCGGTAGAAGATTGAGAGGATGAGAAAAACCGCGGCGGGATAAGCGATGCCGAGCAAACCTTTGGTCAGGCAGGCGAAAGCCGAGCAAATCCAAACGCCGGCGAACCAGATGCGGCGGTTACGCCGGCGCTGATAACCGCCGATCGCGCAAAAAATGGTACCAGCGATGAGCGCGCTGACCAGCGGTTCGGGCATGACGATGCGCGCGAGCAGAAATGTGCCGCACAGACTCAGATAAATCAGACCAGCGACAAAACCGCGCCAGTAATCCGTGAGCTTTTCCCCGATCAGAAAGATGAGGCCAGGTACAGGCCACAACCGCAAGAGCGACCGGGAGCCTGGCAGTTGCCGCGTTGACGCCAAAGAGCTTAAACGAAATGATGATCAGCCAATAGAGCAAGGGAGGTTTTTGCAGGCGCGGCGCGCCATTGTTCGTGGGTAGAAGCCAATGATGCGTCTCGACCATCTCGCGGGCGGCTCCCGCGTATTGTCCTTCCGTCTGGCTGTACAAATCGCCGGAACCAATCGTCGCCACGTGCAGCAGCACAGCCAACGCAATCAGAATCACGAACAACGCATGGCGCATGGGCGGCGGCGGCAGCGCCGGCGGCTCGAGCAGAGTTTCTTCAAGGCTTAAGCTGCGGACACCAGCAGTCATTGAATGTATTTCTTGCCAGGAATTGGAGCTTGCGATTCACGCTGCATTTCGGCGAAATCATCGCTGCGATATTTTTCCCAGTGCTCCGGCAAACGAAGCAGTTTTCCTTCTGGCATCTCGATCAGTGCAAGCATCTGGCGGCATTGGGCGATGAGCCTATTATCTTTGGGTCGCGTAATCTGGAATGCACACCAGAACCGCACGCGCTCCACCCTGTCCAGCCGGCCTTCAATCACGAGTTGATCTCCAAGCTTAGCCGGCCGGCGATAATCAATCTCGGTTCGCACGACTACCGGATACCTTCGATTCTCGGCCATTTCCGTGAGGGCGAGGCCGAGCTCTTCAGCAAGAAGCGTACGCGCGATCTCGATGAAACGCAGATAAGCGATGTTCGAGACAACACCTCCGCAATCGGTATCGAAAAACATCACCTGCACTTGTGTGCGAATACGCGGAGAAACGGCCATGGTAGGACTTCAAACTTGAGGGTTTAGATTCGCTCGCTTTTGCTTCGTAACACGTAAAACGATAATTCGGCGGTTTCCTGACTCACGCGCGCGAGTGTGAGATTTGAGAGGTCATATTTCAAATTTGAAATTCGCTTGATTTGTTGCGGAGGATCGACAGGACAGCATCGGCAACTTCCTCGACGCTGACCGCCTTCATGCAGCGGAAATCAATCGGGCATTCGCGAAGAAAACATGGGCTGCATTCGACATGATGCCGCAGAATGATGTGACCGTTGCCAACTGGGCCGGTGAGTCGGGGCTCCGTTGAGCCGAAAATGGCAACGACACGTATTCCCAACAACGCAGCGAGATGCATCGTGCCGGTGTCGTTCGTAAGCAGTAAACGGCATTCGCGCAGTTCCTCGATTAGTTGGTCGAGCGTGGTCTGACCAATCCGATTCACACAATGATTACCAAGCGCGGCCGCGATCTGCTCGCCAGCCGAGGCGTCGCCCGCTGTTCCAAACAACATCCATTCGACGGGCGATTGCGCGCAAATTCTTTCGGCCGCCTCGGCAAAGCGCTTGGGTAACCAGCGTTTCGCGGGGCCATATTCGGCACCCGGGCAAAGACCGATTTTGATCGGTTCGCGCTTGGTGGCCGTCTGGACGTTGGACGTCGAATATTGAACGCCTGCCAGCGATCTATCGAAGTTGAATGTGTCTGCGCCGCATTCGCGCGCGATACGGAGAAAACGGAGCGAATGATGTTCCGGCGGCCCTGGTTTTCGTGGGACCGGCACGAT
Source organism: uncultured Verrucomicrobiae bacterium (assembly GCA_963840135.1). GTDB lineage: Bacteria > Verrucomicrobiota > Verrucomicrobiia > Chthoniobacterales > UBA10450 > Udaeobacter. The sequence continues at coordinate 245,845 of CAWIXX010000002.1, forward strand.
TTGGCTAAGCAGCCAGCGTCGCCAATGGCCGCGATAACCAACTCTTCGGGGAATTGCGGTCAACCATGACTCCAACGCGGCGCGCAGCGAATTTGGGAAAAGGATGGCCACATCAAAAGACGGTTCGCGCCGAAGTAACCGCACAGCTGAAAGGAGTCGGCTCCCTGGCAGCGGAATAATTGCATCCACTTCGGGAACCAGCTTCCATATCGGCGCAATGTTTTCCGGCGCGGCAATAGTGACTCGAGCGTCGGGACGCCCAGCCTTGATTGCCCGGACCGCGGGCACGCTCATCACGGAGTCACCGAGCCAGTTGCTTGAGCGAATGAGAATTCGGAATGGCTTTAGATCTTGGAGTGAAACTCCCGGCGGTACATAGACGCCACGTTTGTACTGCGCCAGAAGGAAGTTGGGCTGGGGCGTTTTCCAGCGATTGTGCACCCAAAACCAATCTTCCGGCGCGACGCGAATTTGCCGTTCGATGATCTGATTTATTTCTGCAGTCAGCTCAACAACAGAGCCCTCCGCGTTAGGCGGGTCAAAGCGCTCGGTAAACACCAGGCGCCAGCGCGCTGGACCGATTGTGTAAACCCCCGCAGCGATTAGCGCCGCTCGCGTCCTCTTGGCAAGCAAGGCTGGCAGCGGGGAAGTGGATGCCAGCCTTCCAAAGAATGGCGTCCACAGCCCGTGATCGCCGGCGTGCTGGTCGGACAAAACACCAACGCCACCGCCGGACCGCAGCAGATCGATCACGGGTTGAAATCCCTGCTGGCGATCGAACAATTCCAGGCCAGTTTGGCCACGTGTCCGGCGCACATGCGCGTCAATGAAGCGATTGCCAAGTTTTTGATAGACACTCGCATTCCGTACGTAGCCGACAAACTTCGGCATCAGTTGCGCGAACAATTCCCATATTCCGAGATGACTCAAAACGAGCACCACCGGAACGCCGGCGCGAAATTCCCGGTCCATCGCTTCGATATTGTCAACCTTGACCCGCCGCAGGATTTTTTCCGGCGGCATCGCGGTGAGTTTAACGCTACAGAGAAGATTAGCGCCGAGTCTTTGGAAATGACGGCGGACGAGCCGACGCATTTCTCGCGGGGTCTTTTCATTGGCAAACGCAATGGCAACATTGCGTTTCGCCAGGCGCCGATATTTCCCGGAAACGAGCCAGGCACAAAAACCGAGAAACTGTCCAACGGCAAAGAGAAGCCGCATAGGTATCGCGGCGATCACTGCTAACCCTGTGCGGTAGAGGAGATAAACAACGAAATCGAGCATTGCAGGACAGGCAGTATCGCAGCGCGGCGCCGCAGCGTAGATTTGCCTGCGGTCTGCTTCAACCAATATAATGTGCTCGGTGTTGCCATCCTCTTCCCATCCCTCTGACGCCGATTTTGCGTGTATAATCTCGCGAAGGTTCGCACATGGCGGATTTCTTATCGTCGGCGCGAACTCTCAGGAACTTGAGCGCCAGTTTGTTGAAGTGAAAAGAGACGCTGTCGTCATGTGGGCCCCGCTGACCTGATGATGAGACTAGGGCAGGGTGAGATCGCAGCACAGTTTGAGGCCGGAGTTTGGTTTTATCCATCAGGAGACAACGATGACGATCGCATGGTGGAAACGCTGTCGCATTGTGCAGCGAGCATTGTGCTTGTTCCTGGTCCCAGCAAGGACGCTGCCACGCGCCGACCGGGCCTCGTTCAGTGTTTCGAGCGCGCGGCGAGCGGGTTATTTGATTGTTTACACTCCGTTCGCAAAACTTTGCTGGCATGAAGCGCCATCAGATGAGATGGACGTGAAGGGCGAGGCGATTATGCGGCAGTGTTGGGGGGCGTTTTACAGAGTGATCCTTATTACAATCCAAATCTTTCTCGCGAACGGGCAGATTTCTCGCTAGGCAAATTAAACATTGGCTGAATCGAAATGAGTAAGCGCGAAAGAAATCTGTGGGAAGGTATCGACGTTGGCGTGCGAAACAACCTAAACACGCGAGATTACCGCGCTCCATCCTTCACCCAGAAGCTTTCACAACGCGGCGTAGACGCCGGCGACCTCGCCGCTGCGGATCGCAGCCAGCGCGAGATTAAGGACGCGTGGATTCCAGGCGTGGAAATTTTTGCCCGAAAAGTTCACCCGCAGCGGCACCGTGGACTTTTTGGCGAATTTGTGCGGCGCGACGAAGGCATTCTCGCGCGGATCGGCCTCTGGCCCAGGCAATGGTCAGCTGCTCGGATGTTTTCGGGAACTGCCAAAGGCTTTCACGTGCATCCGCCGAGCATTCCAGAAAATACCGATGCAGTGGATTGGTTGCGCCGACTGTATATCGATGAGCCGGATAATTATTCAGTGCGGAGCTATGACGAAGAACAATGGGACGTGATGTTTTTTATTCAGGGCCGCGTCGAAATAATCCTGTACGACATCCGCGCCGGATTACCGCGGCGAGTGATGCGGTTCTTTGTGGATGGCGATAATCATCGCGGTGATAACAATGTCGGCGTCATCATTCCGCCGGGGGTGGCGCACGCCATTCGCGTTGAAGGCACAGAAGACGTGATCATGGTTTACGGGACGAGCATGGTTTTCCGTCCCGAATTCGAAGGGCGCATCGCGAGTGAAGTCGAAACCGCCGCGCTCCCAGAATCGTGGCGAAAATTCCTATCGCTGTAGCCGCGATCGCTAACTGTTGTACTAAGCTTACACTGCTCATAGGGGCCATTCAGTAAATGAAGCGAAGTTTCGATCCGGCCGTGCTGGAGATGATGGACCGGGAGCAGCCCGTATCTGGCGAGCTGGAGCGCGATCTGGAATGTCTTCGGCAATTGAATCGCTGGTTCGGAAGCTATCGCGTTGTATTGGGTTTTATTCGCAACTGGATTAAACCGGCCGACAAATTGCGCGTCGTCGATCTGGCAACGGGCTCAGGCGATATCCCACGATTGATTGTCGATTATGCGCGAAAGATTCGAGCCACCGTGGAGATTGATGCCTTGGATCACCAGCCTGCCACATTGGAAATCGCCCAAAGACTGAGCGCCGATTATCCGGAGATTTCCTACCGCGAAGCTAACATTCTCCAATGGAACTCCGTTGAAGCATACGACATCGCGCTTTGTACGCTGGCGCTTCACCACTTCAGCAACGAGGATGCGGTGCGGGTTCTGCACAGGTGTTGCCAGGTATCCAGAAGATTTGTCCTGGTGTCGGATTTGCGACGAAGTTTTTCCCTTGTCGCTGGCGTTTACCTTTTGACTACGCTGATTTTCCGCGAGGCGATGACGCGTTATGATGCACGGCTCTCCGCCTTTCGAGCGTTCTCCTTTTCTGAGATGCGTGATCTCGCCCTGCAGGCTGGATGGGAAAATTTTGGTCACAAGAAATTCTGCTTTGCCAGGCAAGCTATTTGGCTCGAAACAGCGTGACGCATTTGTCATTCCGAGCGAAGTCGCTTGCCGCGTCGTAGCTTCATGCGGAGGCTGGGAGGAAATCTCTGGATATTTGCGTTCATGAGCAGCTCTGTTTCTAAGATGCGGGTCATTACGACGATCGCCGAGGCGCAGGCGCAGCCGTATGCTAAACGCCGTGTGCTTGTTCCCACCATGGGCGCTTTACACAAGGCGCATGGAGAAATGCTCCGTGTCGCACGCAAACATGCTGGCCACGATGGCGAAGTAGCGTTGAGCATATTCGTTAATCCGCTGCAGTTTGAACCTGGAAGCGATTACGAGCGCTATCCACGCCCGGAAAAAACGGATGAAGAATTTTGTCGAAATGCCGGGGTCGATCTTTTGTTCCGCCCCAGTGTTGCGGAGATGTACGCTGACGATCGTTCAGTGTTTGTCGAGGAATTCTTTCTTTCAAATACGCTAGAGGGCCGATCGCGCCCTGGGCATTTCCGCGGGGTTTGCACGGTCGTTGCGAAGATATTCAACATTCTTTCTCCGAACGCCGCTTTGTTTGGCGAGAAGGATTTTCAGCAACTCGTCATTGTCCGCCGTATGGTGCGCGACCTCAATTTCAAGACCGACATCATTGCAGTGCCTACGATGCGCGAAGAAGACGGTCTGGCATGCAGTTCGCGCAATCAGTATTTGAATATCGAAGAACGGAAGCAGGCACCAGTTTTGCATAGGGCTTTGTTGGCAGCGGCAAATGCCGGCAACAAATCTGCGAGAGAAATTGTCGATCTTGTCAGCAAAGTGATCGACGAAGCGCCGCTGGCGCGAATTGATTACGTGGAGGTTGCTGATTCGGAAACTTTGCAACCCCTTGAAACGGTCAGACCAAATTCATTGCTCGCGCTTGCCGTGTCCTTCGGCAAGACTCGCTTAATCGACAATATCCGGTTGGGATGAAGGAATACGATTTCGTGGTGATTGGCAGCGGTATCGCCGGCCTGAGTTTTGCATTGAAAGCGGCAAAGCACGGATCGGTAGCTGTTATAACGAAACGCAAAGGCTCCGACACAAATACCGCCTGGGCGCAAGGTGGGATCGCCTGCGTAACAAGCGATGAAGATTCGTTCGAGTTGCACGTACGCGATACACTCGAAGCTGGCGCTGGCCTGTGTGACGAGGCGGTTGTGCGTACAATTGTTACCGAAGGTCCGGAACGCATCCGCGAGCTCGTAGAACTAGGTCTGCACTTCGATGAGCGTGAGATTTCCGGACATCGTGAGCTTGATCTCGGTAAAGAAGGCGGCCATTCCAAGCGCCGCGTTCTCCATGTACAAGATGTAACTGGGAAGGAGATCGAAAATACCTTGCTACGCGAGCTGGGCCGGCAATCACACGTCCAGCTAATGGAAAATCATATGGCGGTTGATTTGATCACCGCTGCCAAGCTTGGTTTCGCGGCAGAAGATCGCTGTCTTGGCGTCTATGTTCTGGACGAAAAAACTGGAGAGGTTGAAACCGTTCGATCGGATTGGATCGTGCTTGCGAGCGGTGGTTGCGGGAAGGTTTATTTGTACACCACCAATCCGGACATTGCGACCGGAGACGGCGTGGCGATGGCATGGCGCGGGGGCGTTGAGATCTCCAATATGGAGTTCATCCAGTTTCACCCCACGTGCCTTTTTCATCCGCTGGCGAAATCGTTTCTCATTTCAGAAGCGGTGCGTGGTGAGGGGGGCATCTTGCGTAACAATCGCGGCGAAGATTTCATGAAGCGCTACGACGCGCGCGGTTCACTGGCGCCGCGCGATATCGTGGCACGCGCAATTGACGCGGAGATCAAGCGCTCGGGCGCCAAGTGTGTGTTTTTGGATGTCATCCACAGATCGCCGGAATTTATTCAAGAGCGTTTCCCGCACATTTATCAGACGTGCCTGCGGTTTGGGATCGACATGTCGAAGCAGGCAATTCCGGTAGTACCCGCTGCGCATTATCAATGCGGTGGAATCAAAACGGACGTGAATGGCGCGACGAGTTTGCGCGGGCTTTATGCGATTGGCGAAGTCGCGTGTACTGGGTTGCACGGCGCGAATCGACTCGCGAGCAACTCGCTGTTGGAAGGTTTGGTGGTGGCGCATCGCGCGGCGGCCGCGGCCGTGCGAACAAGACGCGCCTCAAAATCCAACGTTCCGTTGCCGGAATGGAAATCGGGAAACGTGCAGGACGTAGACGAATTGGTTGTGATCTATCACAATTGGGATGAGATCAGACGCTTGATGTGGGATTACGTGGGAATCGTGCGCACGGACAAGCGGCTGCAGCGCGCCAGTGCGCGCCTGCGAAATCTCCAGCGCGAAATTCGCGAGTTCTACTGGAACTTTAAAGTATCGGTTGACCTGCTGGAGTTGCGCAACCTCGCGGCCGTAGCCGCCTTGATAGTCGATTCGGCGCTGTGCCGCAAAGAAAGCCGCGGGCTTCACTATACACTGGACTATCCAGAGCGGGACGATCATCAATTCAAGAGCGCCACCGTGCTGAGCCGCCATTAAGCCAGTGATATCAGTGCCGCTGGCGGATGGAAATTTCGCCTTGCGTAAGGGCGCGGAATCGGATAGGAAGTGGCGGCTTTTGAAGATGAGGAGACTTCTTGCGGCTTGTGCCACTCTCGCGATTGCTTGCGCCCCGAAAGTCTTCGGGGACGAGCAATCCACTTCCCCTTATGCCACGGCGGCGGACTTCGCGAAGTACGCAATGAAACTTCGGGAGCAGGCCCTGCTCAAAGTCGAGCCGCAGGTTTTTATTCCGACCAGCTCGCGTCCTGCGGTGCAACGCTATCCGTGGAAGACCAATATCGTGACCACCGTGTTTTGGGTCGGAGAACAAGCGGGAGGTAATAATCCAGTTCCAAATTACAAAAGCGCTTGGGACTTTAATTGGACGGCGAATTATGGCGGATACGACAATCCCGAGCCGAGCGCGAGGCGAAATTGCATTCCTGTGGCATTTATTCCGAAGTTGAACCCATTCTACTTTGCGCTGCCGTACAACGACGTCACTCACGGTCAGTTCAAGCCGGAAGCACCGCTGGTAATTCCCTGGTTCAAGCAATCCTACACGGGCCCTGGCGAATCGGTGTGCCGGAACCGATGGGTCGCCATTCGTAAAGGCAATCGCACTTGCTACGCGCAATGGGAAGACTGCGGTCCGTTTCGCACGGACCATTTTCAGTACGTCTTCGGGAATGAGCGCCCCAAACCAAATCTCAATCACGGCGCGGGGCTGGATGTTTCACCAGCTGTGCGCGATTATCTGCAATTGGCGCCCACCGACGTGACGGATTGGCAATTTGTCGAAGTTCGTGACGTGCCTCCGGGTCCGTGGCGAAGCTACGGCGAAAATAACCATTGGGTCATTGCGCGCCGTCAGAACGAGCAGCGAATGGCGGATCGTGGCTTGGGCGCTGCGAAGAAGTAAGCACATCGGGGACAGCCTAACCGGCTGGCGAAGATGCCGGTGAGGGAGTTGGAGAAGGGGATCCAGCGGCGCTCGGTGGAAGGTTTCCGCTGGGTTGAGGACTCGGATGGGAGGGTCGAGCCGCCGCCATTCGAATTAGCTCCGATACCGTGACGAATTTGAACCCTTTTGCTTCGAGCTCATCAAAAGTTGAAGGCATCGCCTCGATCGTTCCCGGGTGAATGTCGTGAGACAACACGATCGATCCGGGCCGCGTCTCCTTAAGAATGCGAGCTCGGACCACAGCCGGGCCGGGACGTTTCCAGTCATACGGATCGACGTCCCAAAGAATGATGTCGTATCCGAATTCATCGTGAATCCAGCGTTTCTCGCGGGCCGTGATCGACCCGTAAGGCGGCCGCATCAACGTGGGGCGCTTGCCTGTGGCGCTCTTGATTGCATCGTCGGTTTGCTGGAGTTGGCGGCGAACGCTTTCGTCCGACATTTTACCAAGATTAGGATGCGACCAACTGTGGTTACCTATCTCGTGACCTTCGCGCGCAGCTCGCGAAACGATCTCCGGATGTTCCGCGACGTTTTCGCCGATCACGAAGAAGGTTGCCTTGATGTGATGCGCGGCGAGCAAGTCGAGCAATTTTGGGGTCAATGTCGCACTCGGTCCGTCATCAAAGGTCAACGCGATGTAAGGGCCGTCGACATGGACCGAGTTGAACGTAATGCTCGGTTCTTCCGGCGTTGCTCGAATCTCTCGTGGTGCAGCTCGCTTTGCTGGTGTAGGTTCTGCTCCAAGCCCAAGTGCAAAGCTTAACGTGGCGAAACAAAAGGACAGCAAACGGTAACCAGACATAACTGGGAACTTGGCGAAGGTGAATGCGTATCTAGCAGAGGCTGCCGGTTACGCAAGGCACGACTGGCTTTGCGCCAAAGCGAGAAATTCGCAGCCGATTTTATTCGCGATAGAAATCAAGGCCGATTCAGCCTTTTCGCAACTTTTGCAGTTGCGCGATGAATGCGGTCGGACCGTCGGGAAAGTAACCGTCGTAGCGCCAAAGCTTCTGTCCGTCGGCGCTAAGAATAACAATCGTGGGAAACCCTACAATCTCGTACTGCATCGCAAGATCGCGGTTTTGTTTTTTCAGCTCAGGGGTTTGCGGTTTGCCACGTGGGAAATCGAGTTCTACGACCACTAAGTTATCCCGCGCGAAGTCCTTAAATTCCGGCTGTAACAGAACCTCCTTGTCGAACTTTTTGCACCAGCCGCACCAATCTGAGCCAGTAAAATTAAGCAGCAGGAATTTGTTACCCGCCTTGGCCTCTTCCTGCGCTTTCTTGTAATCGGTGAGCCAGCCAGATTCTGCGCTCGCGAACGGCGCGGAGATAAAAACGGAGGCCGCAACGGCGAAAAGAAAAAAACGGTAGGTTTTCACGTCACCATCTTCGATGGAAATACTACCTAGCGCAAGAGCGGTACATCACCGCTTGCGTGGCACTTATTTCTCAGTCCGCGAATAGCCCGGCGAACGAACGCCGGGCTATCGACGGGTTTTGGGATCTACCGCAGATGCTTCGAGACGAGCTTGGTCATCTCGAACATACTCACCTGGCTCTTACCGTTGAATACGGGCCGTAGTGAGTCGTCGGCGTTGATCATGGTTCGTTTCTTTTTATCCTGGCAACCGTGCTTCTTGATATAGTTCCAGAGCTTTTTGGTGAGCTCCGAGCGTGGTAGCGGCTGCGACCCGACAATGGCGGCAAGCTTATCGTCAGGCTGGACCGGTCTCATGAAGGCGGGATTCGGTTTGCGCTTGGAAGTTTTCTTTTTGGTTTTCGGCATGGAGGCTGATTAACGTTTCGCTTGCGAGAGAGCAACACTAATTTTAAGCAAACGAAAAATTTATTCAGGGGCCATCCGCCGCACCGCCAGGGCTGTCATATCATCGGACAAGGAGTCTTCGGCATTATTTGGCGTCACTCGCTCCAAAATTCGCTTGAGTAACACTTCGGCAGTTGGAGCGGAGTGATCCAGCATCTTCTCCAACTGCTGTGGCGTCACCCGACGCTGTTCATTTTTTGACGAGCCAAACAAGCCGTCGGTATAGAGAAGAAAGGCGTCTCCCGGTTTGAAGTTGAGCGGGGTTTCCACAAATTTGGCGCGTCCGATCAGACCCAGCGGAGGTGCGACTGATGCGATCGATTCCGTTGCACCGTGATGGCGAACGATGAGAAGCGGTGGATGACCCGCTCCTACAACGTGCGCGCTTCCGTTTGTGTGATTGAGCGCAACACACATCGCTGTCATGAAAGAGCGCCCGCCAAAAATGCTGCGAAAGTCGTCGTTGACTGCCTCCATCACGGTGGCTGGCGAGCTGTGTTCCGCATTGCCATGGTGAAAGAGAAGCTTTGCCAGTGTTGTAAGCAGCGCAGCAGCGGCCCCGTGACCGGAGCCATCAGCGATCCAGAACAATATCCGGCCATCCTTCATTCGCAGCCAGCCGTAGATATCCCCGCCCACCTGGATCACGGGGCGGTAACAGGTTGCAACCTCCCATCCGGGCAGCATCGGGGGCTTTTGGGGAATTAGCGATTGCTGCGTCAGACGCGCTGCCGCCAGGTCGCGCTCAAGGTCGCGGCGCCATAGTTCGAGTTCGTCATTTTGCTTCTCTAATTGGCGCCTCATGGAACGGAGTCGAAGCTGGGTCTCGATTCGCGCATGCAACACTGCGGTATTGACTGGTTTTGTTACGAAATCGTCCGCGCCAGCTTGCAAACAGGAGACTTCGCTTTCCTCGCTTCCGTGCCCGGTCAACATGATCGCCGGTACCTGTGCGACTGCCTGGTTTTGATCCGAGCGAAGCTCTTTTAACACCTCCGCCCCATTTGCCCCTGGCATGTCGAAGTCCAGCAACAGAAGCGAAGGCGGCTCGGCGTGAATCATCTCCAATGCTTCGGCGCCGTTCCCGCACACCTGGCAGTTGTAGCCGGCAGAGGTCAGTACCCGCGCCAGGATTTTGCGACTCAAAGCATCATCATCTACTATCAAGATTTCTGCGTGGGAGTTATTGGACGTCGACATCTCTATCTTGGAATCGGATGGAAGGCGGACTGTCATTGTATCCGCACCAATTTTTGCGAAAGCATCTCCGAGTGTGAACAAAAAGCGATTTAATGATTGGCAACCACTCTGACTGCGGATACGATTGTGACACTATTTTCCATTTATGAAATTCTCATTGTCGCTTGCTCTATTCACGGCCTTCCTGGTCGCCTCATGCAGTGAAGAGCCGCAGCCGCCACCCTCCCGACATCGGGCCGCCAGCTATGGGCCCACCCAGCCTGAACAGTACCCGCCACCGCAACAACCATTCAACCCGAATGGCCCGGTTCAACCTACAGGTACACCGCCCGTGGAAACCGCAGCAGCGCCACCTCCTCCACCAGCCGCGCCGACGAAGGTGGCAAAGGGGGATTATCCATACGGAATCCCCGTTCCCGGCAAACCTCACCTGGTAGAGAGTCCGTATTCACCTGGCAAATATATCGATGTGGAAGGATTCCCTCCGGGAACGGAAGTAAAGGATCCGTACACGGACAAAATCTTTCTTGTTCCGTAACGGGTTGCCTTGAGGGTGTTCGAGGCTGATGCTGCGTGCTGAATTGACGCCGCGCCTGCCTTTATTGAGCATCCCGTATTGAGTATCTACCAACGGTTTCTTCTTATCTATGGAGTTGCGGGTAAAACGGGCACCTCGAATTGACCTAGAGATCGCTGTACCCGGCGATAAAAGCATCTCGCATCGTGCGGTAATTATCGCCGCCTTATCGAATGGAGTGTGCACTCTGGAAGGGTTTCTTCCAAGCGAAGATTGTATGCACACGGTGAACGCGTTGCGCGCGCTCGGGATCAAGATCGAACAACCTGAGCCGGCCACGTTGATCGTGCACGGGAAAAAGCGGGTTCTTACGCCGCCTAAAAGCGAAATCAATTGCGGCAATTCCGGTACGACCATGCGCCTTCTCGCCGGGCTGCTTGCTGGGCAGACATTTGAAAGTCGGCTTGTCGCGGATGCCGGATTGTCAAAACGCCCGATGGAGCGAGTCGTCGCGCCACTTCGTCAGATGGGTGCGAATATTGTCGCGGAAGGTCCCGAAGAGACGCCACCGCTGCGGATCCAGGGCGGTTCCCTGCGTGGTATTCGTTATCGACCGCCTGTGGCAAGCGCGCAGGTGAAAGGCGCGTTGCTGCTGGCCGGCCTCTTTGCCAAGGGCAAGACCATCGTGATCGAGCCAGTACCGACTCGGAATCATATGGAGATGATGTTTGATTATTTTCTGGTTCGAACGGCGCTGGACGGAAATGGCAGCGTCACCGTGTTCGGCGACCAGGTGCCAGAGTCGCGCGACTTTGGCATTCCAGGTGACATTTCTTCCGCGGCCTTTTGGCTGGTTGCCGCTGCGGCGCAGCGACGAGGTCATCTGCTCATTCGAGATGTTGGTTTGAACCACACACGAACGGCGTTACTCGGTGTTCTGCTTCGGATGGGTGCGCAAGTCCGCGAGGCCATTGAGGACATCGATCAGGTCGAACCGCGCGGAATTGTTGAAGTCACCGGTTTTCCGCTCAAGGGCACTGTCATTCAGGGTAAAGAAGTACCGCAGCTTATTGATGAACTGCCGATCCTTGCAGTCGCCGGCGCACTTGCGGAAGGCAAAACGATTATTCGCCAGGCAGAAGAATTGCGCGTGAAAGAAAGCGATCGCATCGCAGCAATCGCGCACAATTTGCGTGCCATGGGAGCGCAGGTAGCTGAAATGAACGATGGCCTTGAGATACTTGGTCCTGCTCCCCTGCACGGGGTCCGCGTGCCAAGTTTTGGCGACCATCGTATTGCGATGGCCTTTGCCATTGCGGGTTTGTTCGCTGATGGCGAAACCGTTGTCCAGGAAGCTGAATGTATTCGTGAATCTTATCCCGGATTTGAAGCCGTCCTTGAAGAGTTCACAAATCCAAAGCGGATGCAAATCAGCACGCCTGTGATCGGTTCACTCACTCCCGGGCCCGTCGAGGAAGAAGCATGAGTCGCTGCAATTGAGCCCATGACGCAATGTCTCATACTTCAACGCGCAACGTTTAACGCTCAACATCCAATGTTCAATTCAGATCGTTGAGGGTTGGGCGTTTTCCCTCATTTTGCCATCGACGTTACGCACCGCACACGTTGCATACCCGCGCGTCCGCCGGCTAAAGTGAAGGCCTCAATTTATGCACGTTTCCCAGCCACGTTGTCATCGGGTAATTGCCATTGATGGCCCGGCGGCCTCCGGAAAAAGCAGTGTCGCGCGAGAGCTCTCCCGGCGCCTGGGATTTGTGTACGTTAATTCTGGCGCCATTTATCGAGCAATCACCTGGCACATCCTGCAAAAGAAAATCCATCCGGAAGACGGCGATCGTGTCGCGGGAGCCCTTCGGGTGGCCGGCATCATGTGCCGCCTGCAAGACAATGAATCGCGCATTCTAATTGATGGCGTGGATCCCGGGGAGCACTTGCGTGATGATCCTGTGAACAAAAGCGTTGCAGGCGTCAGTCAGTTCCCTGTGGTTCGTCAGCTTGTCGCGAAGAAACTGCACGAGGACGCACAAAGCCACGATCTGATCGTGGAAGGCCGGGATATTGGATCGGTCGTTTTTCCCGACACGCCCTACAAATTTTACATTGATGCTTCGCCTGAGGTGCGTCTCCAGCGTCGGGCCGCACAAGGAGAGCGCGACGAAATCGCGATTCGTGATCGCGCTGATTCTTTACGCGCCGTCTCACCGCTGGTGATCGCGAAAGATGCGCATGTCATCGACACGTCACATCTTACGATTCAGCAGGTCATCGACCAGATCATCGGCCTACTCAAGAAAATGGGCCTGCCGATTTAGCGGTTCAAAGATTGAGTGAAAACAAATCGCTGAACCGCTAATTCGTTTACTCGTTCAATGAATTTCTATTACTGGCTCGGTTATCATCTTAGCCGCCTTGTCGGCCGCTTGTTTTTCCATTTTCGTGTAATTCATCGGGAGCGCATGCTTCAGAGTGGGCCCGTCATTCTCGCGATGAACCATCAGAGTTATCTCGATCCCCCGCTTGCCGGTACCGCGTGTGATCGGGCCGTTTACTTTCTGGCGCGGCGAACATTGCTGGACGTGCCGCCGCTCGGCTGGCTGTTGCCGAAGCTCAATGTAATCCCGGTCAATCAAGAAGGCATCGACCGCAGCGCGCTGAAGGCTTTGATTCGTGTTTTAAAGGCTGGGAACGCGGCTCTGGTCTTTCCGGAAGGCTCGCGCACTGTCGACGGTAACTTGCAGCCGACCGAGGCGGGATTGGGTCTCGTCATCGCAAAAACCCTGGCGCCAGTCGTGCCTATGCGGATCTTTGGCGCCCACGAAGCCCTGCCACGCGGTGGCGGCGGTTTGCACTTTGTCCCAATCACTATTGTAATCGGAGAACCGATTTTCTTTACGGCTGCCGATCTGAATCCACCAGGGAAAGATCTCTATAACCGGCTAAGTCAGCGAGTCATGGATGCAATCGCGGCTTTGCAGTTGAACTGATGCACGTCATTGCGTTCGTCGAGTAAGGAGACGAATAAAGGCGTCCTTGCGCGCGTGAAATCGATATCGATACTTCACACGTGAATGCGCCGCAGCAACCTGCCGAAAAACTTCGATCACCTCAGGTCCCAAGAAGCGCTGTTGTGCTGATGATCGTCATCGTCGCATCACTCGCGCTGGTGGCCGTCTTTGCCAATATTCAGCGCCTTCGTCGTGGTCAGATTGAGACCTTCGTCGTGGCGCCGGCAAGTTCGACCACGCCGCATCCGCGTTAACTTTCATTTGACTAGCAGCCGCCCCCTCGGTTTGTTCGTGCGAAATTAACGGAAAACCTAAAAATACGACCTCTGATATGAAGAAACTCCTTGCCCTCTCGATTCTCATTCCTTTGGCGATGGTTTGCTCCTGCCAAAAACAGGATGCAGCGGCCGAACAACAACTCGCTCAGCGGAAGGCCGAGCTGGATACGCGTGAGAAAGCATTAGACGAACGAGAGAAAACATTGGCCGAGAAGGAAAAAGCAATCGCGCGTGCGGCCATGATTCCAGCCGACGCTCAATTGCGAGCTCTGAAAAGGGACGGCCCTTCGAATGTTCCGCCTTCTGCAAGCATCCCTCCCGGTTTAGCGCCGCCCGACAACCCGGAGCTCAAGGCTAGCAGGGCAAAGAGAATTGAAGAGCTGCGCGCTGTAAGGCAGCGCAGGATTGATGCAATACAGAAAATGAGATCCATGAGGGCACAACCCAATTCCGGTGCCGGGGCGCCCGCTGACACGAGCGCGTCTGGCAACCCCAGCGGGTCTGCCGATACCAGCACGTCCGCCAGCACCGGCGCCGAGGCGACTTCACCATCTCCGTCGTCTACGCCCCAGTAAAGAGGAGGTGTCGACGAATCCATTCAGCGCTAGGTAGCCGGCGAATTTGCGCGTTGCGCTGCCAGCTCGCGGGCGTATTGCAACGTGTCGATTGAATCGACATTCTTGTCGCGCCGGATTGCCTTGATTCTCGGGAAACGCAGTGCCAGTCCACTGGCGTGGCGTGGGCTGGGCTGAATTGAATTGAAAGCGACTTCGAGGATCACGTCGGGTCTCACTTCGCGATAGCGGCCATGGTCTGTGATCGTGTTCTGTTTGAAGTGCTCGGTCAGCTCTGCAATCTCCACGTCGGTTAATCCGCTGTAAGCCTTACCAATGGGCAGGAGCTTACCAGTACTTTCATCGCGCACAGCGAATGTGTAATCGCTCAAGACATTATTGCGTTTGCCATGCCCAAACTCGGCCCCCACGACCACGACATCCAGTGTCGCCAGTTCTTTCTTGAGTTTGAACCAAAACATCCCGCGGTTGCCGGGCAGATAGAAACTCTCCGGGTCTTTGATCATTAGCCCTTCATTTAAGCGACGCCGCGCCTGTTGAAACGTTTGCTCGATCTCAGCGGCAGAATGTGCAGGCATGATGCTCGCAATTTGAAAATGCGAAGGCAATCGCACGCTGCTGAGATGTCTTCGCCGCTCATGCAGGGGAGTCTTTAACAATGACCGGCCGTTCAACCAAAGAAGGTCGAAGATCACAAACGCGACTGGGACGTCTGCCGCCGCACGCGCGAACAAATCGGGACCCTCGCTCCTTCGCCCCAGTCGCTTCTGCAGGTCGAAGAAGGTGAGTCCGCGACCCTTCTCGAAAGCAATAATTTCGCCGTCGATGATCAGCTCCTCCCGGAAATTCCTGGCTTCATCGGCCAACTCTGGGAACTGACCTGTGATACGCCGCAAATCGCGAGAGAAAATCTCAACCTGTTGTGCGCTGCGGTGCAACTGGGCGCGAATACCGTCGAACTTGTCCTCCAGATAAACGGTGGCCGGCTCGGACGACGCCAGTTCCCGGCCGGTTCCCGCAGCTTCGGCGAACCGTTCCCACACGGCTTCGGCTGTCGGTTCAGGAGTCGCAAGCATGCATTTAATCGGACGAAAGAGTGACAGCTCCGCGCGTGCCAGCTCGTTTCGCGAAGCGAGCAGGGCGGTTTCACCAATGTCGCCTAACAACATGTTGGCCTCCCTTACCTGCTCGAGAGAAGCGCCGAATGCTTTCGCGATCGCCTCCTCGACCAAACCCTCGCGCAATCCGATGCGCAGATCTCCAGTGAGAATCTTAACGACGTACTGACCTTCGCGCGCAGACAATTTTGAGAATCGATTTCGCAGCAGTTCGGCCTTGGCGATCGGACCGCGTGCACGGTGGAGGTTTTCAAACAAGTCGTCCGATTCACGGATGGTGAACGGTTGCGGTCTAGTTTTTCCATCGAGAACTTCGAACGCGGTTTTCGCTGCATCCCCGTGAGTACTCGCGGCGCGATGAAACTCCGCGTCGTTGATTTCGGTGGCCGCTTGCAATGCGCGGAAGATTACGGCCCAGCCGATCTGCAGGGTGCGCGGATCGCTCTGGGCAAACGCTTTGCCGGTGAAGTAGCGTGTCACGATTGGAAGTTGCTCGCTCGTTAGGCAGCGGAGATAATCGGCAAGCAGCCGAATTTTTTCCAGTTTGGCCGGAGTTGCAGCGATGGCTTCACCGACATCCGCGAACCCGAGGAATTCGGATGTGCCAGGGCAGCTGGCTCCCGTGCAGCATTCGGAGCCCGATGTACCAACGGAAGGGCCGGCAGGAAGTTGTGCCAGCGTAAACTCCATCTGATTTTCTTCGCTCAACGCCCAAGCTTCGATGCCGCGTTCGCGCAAATCGCGTGCAAACGAAGCAGCGAAACCGTGGAGCGTAAACACGCGTCGCGGCCTTACGAGTTCGACATAGCGAAGGAGATCGTTGTAGTCGGCGTGATCGGAAAGCGCAAACGCCGCGTCAACCTGATAGCGATAGATTGCATTTGGATCGACAGCCCAGCCACTGATCATCGCGACCCGTTTGCGCCCAATCTTTTCCAGCATGTGCGAATGGTTCGCGCTGGGCGGGCAGATCAGAACTTTTCCGGCCACATCGTTTGGGTTGTAGCGAAGATATTTGCCAAAAGATTGGCCAGACTGCTCGTAGATTCGGGTCATCTGATAAACCGAACCGTGGAGCATCGGCGTCAGCGCAGCTCCATCAAGCGAACAGAGGATCTCTTGGGCTTTGCCTAGCGAATACCCAAGGAGCACGGGTACTCCACCGTCATCAATTGTTTCCCGGCAGAAAGCAATGATTTGGTCGATGACTTGTACCGCCGGCGGGAATCGATAGCGTGGCAGGCCGAATGTCGTCTCCATGATGAGTGTATCCGCCTTGCGCCACTCGGCTTGCTCCGCGGATTTCCCGGAACGCAGCTTAAAATCGCCGGTGTAAAGCAATGTCTCGTTGCCGGCAAAAAGGAAGCATTGGGCCGAACCAAAGATATGCCCGGCTGGGAATAGCATAAGGTCGATCCCGTGCACCGTTCGTTTTTCACCGAACGGCAGAATATGCTCCACGCGGTAGCCTGGCAGCCGGCTTTGCATCAGGCGTGCTGTCCGCTCGGAAACAATGATTTCCTCGTGTGGTGCAATGTGATCGCTATGCGCGTGCGAGACGAAAGCGAATCGCTTTGCGTCCCACGGATCGAGCCATAAATCCTGATGGGGCAGATACACCCCGCGCGCATAACGAACTTCAATCATAAGACCGAAATTTACTTTCACATTCGCGTGAGTTCCATAGCAGCGGAAGAACCGGGATGTGCGGTTGCGCGTTGACACCCCATTCAAAACCCGGCTTTATTAGGTGAATGAGGTTTGCTGCTGCTCTCTTGGCTTTGAGCTCTTTGACTATTGTTGCCCCCAGTCAGGCTGCGCGTGAGCGCGTAGAACCAAGAGTCGTGGAAAAAATCTCACCACTACCGGTGGCGTTAAACAAAGATTTCGAGTTTCGAAAAACGAAGCTATTCTTTTTGAGCGACAGACCGCCAAAACCGGGGCAGGGCGGCGGCGCTCGGCAGACGACAAGCACACTTGGCGGAAAATCGAATTCCCCAAGCGAGAAAACGGCGACAATGCAGGATGCTCCCATTACCTTTGAGCGGCAGTATCGGATGTTTGGAGCCGTAACGGCGCTCGACCAACGTCAGCGTTTCGGCAATTACCTCGATTTCTACTGGAGGGCCAAGCACCCTTCCGATGTCACAGTCCGTTTGGAATATCGCCAGGAGAAACTGCACGAGCACGTGCAGGCGCAGGAGATTTCATATCGAAATGTGCGCGGCACTCATAAGACAGAATTCAAAGTCATTGGAGACGATTATTTGGACGATGGTCGTGTAATCGCATGGCGGTGTCTGTTAATCGAAAACGGTCGGATCGTAGCGGAGAATCGCTCCTTCATGTGGGAGTGAGATCCGGCGGGCGCGTCTCACCCACCTCCGCCAATGTTGCCTGATGCCGCCTGTCGTGCTCCGGATTCCCAATCATTTTCTGACGTTTGCTCCAGTCTGGCAAGCATTGACAGCATGGCTTTCGGGCTGGTATCTTTTAAGTAGTAACTGTGGACTCATCTATTCAAGTCGGGGTGAGCGGCCCAACCGTATGGGTGAAAGTGGAGGGGAAAGGTAGTTTCCTCAACAGCGGCAATCTCAAAGAGTTCGCGCGTGAGATGTTGGACCGCGGTTATCGCGAATTTGTGGTGGACTTGGCGGATTGCGCCATGATGGATTCCACATTCATGGGAACGATGGCCAGCGTGGCACTTCGATTGAAGGAGGTAGGGCATGGACATCTTCATATCGTTCACTGTGGAAACCGCAGCCAGGAGCTTCTCTCCGGGTTGGGCTTGGATCAGATATTCGATATTCGTGCTAATGGTGCCAATCCCCCTGACTGCGGAGCCCTCGAGCGAGCCCCTGCGGTCCGGTCGCCTGCGGATAAAAAAAAGGAACAAACGGAGACGATGCTGGAAGCGCATGAGGCGCTTTGCGAGGCCGCACCGGAAAATATCCTTCGCTTTAAAGACGTTCTCGATTTCTTAAGACAAGACCTTCATCACGAGACGCCTTCGAAGTAAGCTGGCCCTTGCATGATGTGGCCGACTCTTCTTCTCGGACTGCTTGTCGCGTCGGTCGCCGGATGGATTATTACCGCTTGGTTTCAGTTACGGCGGATTCGAAGACTGGAGCGCTCTCATGAAGAAATTCAGGTCGAGGAAACGCTTGTCTTCGATTTTTTGCACGGCCTCGGCGAGGCTTTCCAGGAAACGATTCGGCCTCAGGAGTTGCACCGGCTCATCGTCGAAGGCGCTACGCGGGTTCTGGACGCGCACGGCGGCGCGCTTTACGTGACCGATCGAACAGGCGGGAAACTTACTCCAGCGTTTATCTCCAAGGGCTGTCCGCCGCTGGTGGACGTTCCTCCAAATATCTTGCAACAAGCGGCGGCCGCTCCGGTCGCGCTCGAGAGTTTTCTACGGTTGCACACGATCGGCCCGGGTCAGGGGCTCATTGGACGGGTCTGGCAGACAGGACAGTCCGTCTGCATCGCCGGATTTTCCGAGGCGCCGGAACTGGCAAAATTGCGGGGTAGCGCGTTCGGCAGCGCGTCGATCATGGCCGCGTCACTTCGGTATGGAAACCAGGACTTGGGTGTTCTGGCGCTGGCGCAGGGGCCGGCGGGCCAACCTTTTTCGCAGGGAGACTTCGTCGTTTTTAAATCGATCGCCGAACAATCTGCTTTTGCGCTCTACAACGCGATCATTTATTCCATGGCGAACGAAAAGAAGCGACTTGATCACGATCTCGAGATTGCGCGGGATATTCAGCGTATCCTCCTTCCATCGGAAGCGCCGGCCATTAAGGGCTTTCAAATTAGCGGTATTAATTCGCCCGCCCGCCAGGTGAGCGGTGATTATTTCGATTACATTCAGGTAGATGAAGAACGGCTGGGGGTGGCCATCGCAGATGTGTCAGGCAAGGGCGTCCCGGCGTCGCTTATCATGGCGATTTGCCGCAGTGTTTTGCGCGCGGAGGCGACGCGCAACCCCTCTCCAGCCGATGTTTTGCGAAAGGTGAACCGCCAGCTTTACCCCGATATCAAGGAAGACATGTTCATCAGCATGGCCTATCTGATTCTAAATCACCAACGCGGCGAGGTCACGCTCGCGCGCGCTGGACACGATGCTCCTTTGCTTTACAAGCGACAGTCACAAACTGTTACACCAATAAAGCCGCCGGGAATGGTCGTGGGCATTGACAGTGGAAACGTGTTCGATAGGCTTACAGTCGATTTCGCCGTCCCGCTCGAGCGCGATGACTGCCTCGTTCTCTATACCGATGGCGTGACCGAAACCCTTAATGTCGAGGAAGACGAGTTCGGCCTCGATCGCATGATGCAGTCGGTGCGCGCCAGCGCGGTTGATGGGGCCCAAGCAATTGTAAGAAAGATCATCGAGGACGTTCGCGACTTTACCGGGTCGGTTCCTCAAAACGACGACATCACTTTGATTGCCATTCGTAAAACATGAAAAAAATTCCTGTTACCGAACAAAATAAACAAATGAAACAATCCGTGGCGGCGGATTCGAACCCTTCATCTGTGGGGCGCGGGGCCGATTCCGCGCAAGCAGAAGCAGAAGATCCAATGGCCGGCTTGCAAGGCGACCTCGACCGGTTTCGCGATCTCGCGTTGCGGAGTCAGGCCGACTTCGAGAATTACAAGAAACGTTCCGCGCGCGAAAAGGAAGAGGCGATCAAATATGCCAACAGCTCTTTGCTGGAGCGCTTGGTGGGAATCATTGACAATTTTGAGCTCGGCCTTGCGGCAGCAAAAGAGCAAGGCGCGGACTCTCCCATTTATTCCGGAATGGTCCTCGTCCAAAAACAACTCAACGACTTGCTGGCTGAAAATGGACTGCAACCGATCGAGGCTGAGGGGAAAACGTTCGACCCGAACGTGCACGAAGCAATCGCTCATGAGCCAAGCGATCGAGTTCCCGAAGAAAGTGTGGTGCGGCAGACCCGGCGCGGTTACCGGTTGAAGGACCGTTTGCTGCGGCCTGCGAAAGTGGTTGTTTCCAGTGGCCCAGCAAAGTAGCTCTGGAACTCCTCCTGCTCCTGCTCTTGCTCTTGTTCTATGTCGATTTATCGAGGCGGAGCATCAGCGTGAGTAAGAGTAGGATTTAGAAAATGGCTACTGAAAAACGCGATTACTACGAAGTTCTGGGCGTTGAGCGAGGCGCCACCGATGAGGAGATCAAACGCGCCTATCGCAAGCTGGCGGTCAAGTTTCATCCAGATAAGAATCCGGACGACCCGCACGCCGAGGAAAAGTTTAAGGAGTTAGGCGAAGCGTATGATGTCTTGATCGATCCCAACAAGCGCGCTGCCTACGATCGCTTTGGCCACGCGGCGTTTGCGCCAGGTGGCGCTGGCTTCGGCGGCGGCGTTTTCCACGATCCGTTCGAGATTTTCCGAGAGGTGTTCGGCGGCGGCGGATTCGGCGGCGGAATTTTCGAGACATTCTTCGGAGGCGGCGAACGTGCAGAAGATCGGAGACGCGGATCCGATTTGCGTTACGACATGCAGATCAAACTGGAGGAGGCAGCTTTTGGCGCCGAGAAAGAGATTGAGATCGCGAAACTCGACACTTGCGACAAATGCAAGGGCAGCGGCGCAGAACCAGGCTCGGGCACGATTAAGTGTTCTACATGTGGCGGCCGTGGACAGGTGATTAGTTCCCGCGGATTTTTTCACGTTTCACAGACGTGTCCTCACTGCCGCGGTGCTGGTGAAGTCGTTGAGAAACCGTGTCAGAAATGCCGGGGCGAAGGGCGCGTGGAAAAATTGAGCCGCGTTAAACTGAAAATACCGGCTGGAATCGGGGAGGGCTCGCGGTTGCGCTCGTTAGGCAACGGAGAGGCGGGCACTCGCGGCGGTCCTCCGGGCGACCTTTATGTCGTCATACACATTAAGGAGCATAAGATTTTTCAGCGCGAAGGCGATGATCTGTATTGTGAAGTACCGATCCCTTTTTCTGTTGCGACCCTGGGCGGCGAGATTGATTTGCCGACTCTTGAAGGCAGGGCGCACCTGAAAGTGCCCTCCGGCACGCAAAGCGGGCAAACCTTTAAACTGCGAAGTAAAGGGATTGCAAACGTCAACGGGCGCGGGCGTGGCGATTTGTTCGCACGTTTAATTGTCGAAGTGCCATCGCGCCTGAACGCGCAACAACGTCGCAAGCTTGAGGAATTCGCAGAGCTTTGCGGTGACGAAAATACGCCTCTGCGCAAGAGTTTTTTCGAACGCGCGAAGGAATTTTTCAAATAGAGCCCCGGTGTCTCTGTGTTTCACAATGCTGTCAAACTGATCGAGTGCCCGCGTGACGGGTGGCAGGGTCTCAAGCGACAAATCCCAACGAAACTTAAGGCGCGTTACCTTCGTGCTTTGATCGCTGCAGGGTTTAAGCACATCGATGCAGTAAGCTTTGTTTCTCCCAAAGCTGTTCCACAGATGGCCGATAGCGAGAAGGTCCTGGAGCAACTCGAGATGCCAGGCAATGTTGAAATCATCGGCATCGTGGTAAACGAGAAGGGAGTCGACCGTGCCATTGCAACCGGAGCTGTTACGACTCTGGGCTATCCTTTTTCCATTTCTGAGACATTCCTGCGCAAAAATCAAAACCAAACATTCGAAGACTCATACAAAGCGTTGGAATCGATTAAGACAAGAGCTGATGCAACCGGGCTGGCCATGGTTGTTTATATTTCGATGGCGTTCGGAAATCCGTACCGCGATCAGTGGGATGAAAACGAGCTGCGCCAGGCGGTAGAGAAACTGGCGGCGCTCGGCATCCGATCAATTTCGCTGGCTGACACCGTGGGCGTTGCTGGCCCTGATCTGATTCGCCGCGTGGTACAATCGATCACGAACCAGTACGCCGATTACGATATTGGCGTGCATCTTCACAGCGCGCCAGGAGAAGCCGCGACCAAAGTGCTCGCTGCCTACGATGCAGGGTGTCGGCGAATCGATTCCGCCGTCGGTGGTCTTGGAGGATGCCCCTTCGCACAGGACGCGCTGGTTGGAAACATTCCCACCGAGAGCGTAATTGCAGCGCTTCAAGAGCGCGGGATAGAACTGCCGATGAGCCAATCGCTGACGGATGTGCTGACGATGAATTCGCTCATCGCCTCCGACTACCAGTAAGGAAATCAGGTTGCTTGTCCCATCGGTCCTATTAGTCCTACAGGTCACATGCATCGCTTCTATATTTCGCCGGAAGATTGGAATCCTGGCGCACTCGGGTTAGCTGGGGCGCAAGCACACCACGCGCGCGACGTCCTGCGCATGAGAGTGGGTGAGAAACTTGTCATCTTCAACGGACGGGGACACGAAATCACCGCGGAAATCGTCGATCTTGGCAGCAATGAAATTGGATTGAGAAAGCTGCAGGAAGCGGAAACACCACCGCTGCAGTGCCGGATCGTCCTCGGACAGGCAATCCCGAAGGGAAAAAACATGGACCTAATTGTGCAAAAGGCGGTCGAGATCGGCGCCACTGAAATTGCGCCGATCATTTCCGATCGCACAATTGTGCAAGTCGGTTCCGAAAGCGCGGCGCAAAAACAGTCGAAATGGCAGCAAATCGCAGTTGAGGCGGCCAAACAATGCGGCCAGAACTGGCTGCCGCACGTACATGCGCCGAGAAAACTTTCAGAATTGTTTTCCGTTGTGGCGGCGGAGTCATTCGACCTGCAACTGATCGGATCGCTCCAGCCGGGTGCGCGGCACTTAAAGCAGGTTCTCGCAGACCACTCGAATGAGCATCAACGTCCTCCTCGCAGTGTCTTGATGCTTGTCGGGCCCGAAGGCGATTTCACGCCCGCGGAACTTGCGCTCGCGCGTCGTCACGGCTGCCAGCCAATTACGCTCGGCCCGATCATCCTGCGAGTGGAAACCGCAGCGATCTATTGCCTGAGCATTCTCTCCTATGAATTGCTGGTCTAGCAACGAGTTGAAGTTGAGAGGATCCCGAAAACTTTTGTAGCCGGCCACGTTGGTGCCGACTCGCCAACTCTGCTCTGCGTGGCCGGGATCATCGATCCCGGCTAGTCGTGCCCGCGTGGCGCCTACTCGGCTATGGCTGTTTCAACAGGGGACTCACTGGGAAGGGCAGGCGTGGCGGTACCCTGATCCGGCGGCGCTGCCTGGATTGAAGCAATCGTGAATTGAGCTGAGTCATGTTCTGTGTTTAGAGAAATGGTCTCGCCGATTTCATGACCGAGTAGCGCCTGTCCAATGGCGGTTTGGTAAGAGATAATGTGTCGGTCGGGATCGCCATCCCACGCGCCTAAAATCGTGTAAGTTTCCTCCTTGTCAGTCTCCAGTTCGCGCAGCGTGACAATTGTGCCAATGGAAACACGCGACGTATCGACGTTTTCAAACGATGTACCGCGGGCGTTGTGCAGCATTTGTTCCAGCTCGGTTTTTCGTCGCATGAGCACGCTTTGCATCTGCTTAGCCGCTTTAAATTCAAAATTTTCGCTCAGATCGCCATAAGACCTGGCGAGCGCGATTTCTCTGGTGTTCTCTGGAATCTTTGTCTTTACCACCTCTTCGTATTCGGCCTTGCGTCTTTCCAGGCTGCTCCAGGAAACAATTAGCGATGCAGTCTCTCCCTGGGTCTGCGCGCCTGTGATCATGCTCTCCAGTTCTGGATACACTTTGACGAGCCGGGCTAGAAGTGAGCGTTTCGTCAGCTCATCGAACAGATGGCTTAGTTGTAGCCGCCGCATCCAATCGCGCGCGGTAGCGACGTCGCTTTTCCTGAAGATGTCCCCAAGCAGTTGCCGATCTTCGACCAATGTGCGGTACAACTTGCCGGTTCGGCCAGCAGTAATGTGTTGTTCGCGCTCCAGCGCCGCAAAAATTGCGCTAAGCAATTCCTGCGTCACCAATTCGCTCCATTGCCCCCGCTCGCTACAAAGCCAGGCAAGCATCTCGCTCGTGGCTGAATGTTCGCGGATGCTCCGCTCCAGCATCGTCCGAAGCTCGTCATGTTTTCCGGCTTCGCTCAAGATGCGGGGAATTTGGGCGACCATCCGGCCGTGACTCTGTTGCATCAAATCCAAACCACGTTCTGTCCAGCGCGGACCGAGCGCCGTCGGCAAGGCTTGCAAGATTCGTTTCTCTTTTGCCGCCGGTAATTTCGCCAGGACCGAGATCAGGCGCTTGTCTTCCTCGAGAATCAGTGTCGAAAGGGTCAAACCGATGTGCGTCGTGTGCAACGATGGGACGCGCCCAATCAAATCGTCTCGCGCGATGATGAGCTCGAACGCGAACTCCGGGTGCATTTTCTGATTGCGCACCGTCATGTTCTCGATCGTCGTGATGATCGGCTGAAGTTGTTTTTCGGGTTCCCTGAATTGGTCGCAGGATTTGATGATCTGCTCGAGCGCTGCGATTTGCGCCTTTGGTTGCCGTGCCTTGTTGAAAGCATCGAGCAATTCGTCAGCCTGCGACACACCTTCGCCGCGAATTTGAATGGGATCGTTCTTCTTCGCAGGTACGGAAAAAACGCCGCTTGCCTTGAGCGCCTTCTTGGTCGACTCCCACCAGCGTTTCCATTCCGTCTCAGTGAAAACATCACCCACAAGCCATTCACTGATCTGCTGCGCCGTGGCTTTACCGTCCAAGCTTTCAAGAATATTGCGTACCAGGGCAGCTGGATTTTCTCTTGCCAAATTTTTGATCGACGCAAGGTCGGTCGCTTTGCGTGCGAGGAAGTGCTCTGGTGCGAGCGGCGTGACATTCTCCGCCGCGTACTCGGCCTGCATCGGATGCGACTTTTTTCCTGCAAAATCAATTACGATCTGGTTGAGCAGCAGATTCCATTCGCTCACTCGACCGAATCCCCAGCTTTTGTGCAAACAAAAGGTCCCCGGCTTTAGTTGTTCGAGTTGCTGCGCGGCGCGGGAAGTGAGTTTGCCGGCTTCGACCAGTTTTTCTAATTCGGTATCCATCAATGAGGCTGATGAGTCACACGTGACCTATAAGTCCGACGGGTCAGGCGCGCAATTTACGTTTGCTGTGGGCCCCGGTGCATGAAAGTCTCCCCGCCGTGACGACGAGTATCTGGTTTTGGATCGCCTTTCACATTGGCGTCTTCATTGCGATCGGGATCGACCTCTTCACATTCCACCAGCGCGGCCGGGAATTAAGCATGACTGCGGCCGCGCGACGCAGCGTGCTGTGGGTAATCGTGTCACTTGGATTTAACGCGCTGGTGTGGCGCATCAAAGGACCACATCACGGGCTGGATTTTTTCACCGGCTACCTCATCGAATACTCGCTGAGCATGGATAACATTTTTGTTTTCGTGCTCATTTTTGCGCACTTTCGCGTTCCGCCAAAGGCGCAACATCGCGTCCTTGTCTGGGGAATAATCGGGGCACTGGTCATGCGTGGCACGATGATCTTGGGCGGTATCGCGCTGGTGCAACGCTTTCATTTCATTCTATATCTCTTCGGTCTCTTCCTGTTAATCACGGCGGCGCAGATGTTTTTTGGAAAACGTCCAGCGCACGATTTCGCCGAGGGTTGGGTGTTGCGGATGTGCCGTCGGATCCTTCCGATTACGCGCGAATTTCATAACGAACACTTTAAGGTGCATGTGGATGGCCGGTGGATGTTTACCCCGCTCGCTCTAACCATGATCGTGATCGAGGTGACAGACCTGATCTTTGCGGTCGATTCGATCCCTGCAATCTTCGCTATCACGCGTGACCCGTTCATTGTTTATACATCTAATATTTGCGCGATTCTTGGCTTGCGGTCGCTTTACTTCCTGCTCGCCGGTTTGATGGACCGTTTTATCTACTTGAGAACCGGCCTCGCTCTCGTGCTCGGTTTCGTCGGCATCAAGATGATTCTCGTGGATTATTTTCCGCTGCCGCGTGCTCTGTCTCTCGGAGTCATAGCGCTCATTCTTGGAGTTACGATTGCAGTTTCGATGGCTAAGACAAAGAATGATGCGGCAGCCAAAGGCTCAAAATAAGGGTTGCTTTTGCTCCTCAATATTTGTTTAACTGGATAGAGGCATATGAAACCCCTCACTCTCTTCCCATTGGTGCTCGGCCTTGCCGGAATTTGTCTTGGAGATATTCAGGACCCGCCTGCGAATGACTATGGGCCGACGCGGAAACTCGGCCGCGGCTTCGCGAATTTTCTATGGGCGCCGACAGAAATCATCGTGAACATCAACAAAGTTAATAAAGAAGAAGGCAACAACGCTGCGTTTGGCTACGGTGTGGTCCGTGGCGTCGGGCGCTCGGCTACGCGACACGTAGCGGGCCTTATTGAGATTCTGACCTGGCCCTTCCCAATCTGGCGCGACAGCTATTATCCCATCCTGCCACCAGAAATTCCCTATATTCACGCCGGTTATGCAGAATTTCCTCCTGAGATTGGCAACGAATCAAAATATCCCTACGTCCGGGATTACGATCAGGATCCGTATTAACTTCGCTCCATCGAAAAGTATGCCGGATACCGCAGCGCGACCTCTCTGCCTGGTTAGCGCGATCGCAGCTCCTTGATTAATTCCAACACGTCTTCGCGGATCGCAAAAAGCTCACTCTGATAGTGCGCAAACCGCTCCGCAGGGAGAAAGTCCTTCCCTTTCGCAGCGTCCGCGGCCGCGATGGTCTTGTTCAAAATCTCCAGAATCCGTTTGAGCCACGCGATCACCATGCCCGGTTCAAAAAAATCGTCGCCGCGTGTAACTCCGCCCAAAGCGCCGGCAAGCTTTGCACTAAGGGTCATAAAACCACTGACGAAATCGGCAACCCGCTCATCTTCTTCCTCCGGAAACCGTTCTGCTGCCTTTACCTCGTCGAGGAGGCCATGCAACGCATCATGGGCGCGTTTCTCGATCGGGTGCAAAATGTGGCCGCGCTCGTCGCGCACCCAATCAATTTCTTCACGCATCGGATCGGGCGGCGGCAATTCGTAATCCTCAATGTCGTCCTCGGACTCATCTTTCTTTTCCAGGTCCACTTTCACTTGCAAATCCTCTGCTTCGTCCTCCTGCTTGCTTTCTTCTTCTTCTTCTTCCTGCTGATCGAGCGCCTCCTCGAGCCACGACCATCCCATCTCACGGGCAATGATCCGTTCGCTGTCGGGATGGTCCGCGTATTTCTCCAGTAGACGCCCGTATCTTTCTGTTAGCGCGTCGCTTTCGCGGAGAAATTGCTCATAGCGAACTTCGTCCCATTCTTGGGTCTCGCCGTCCTGGGTGATCGCAATAGCAAACGGGGTTTCTTCTTCAGCGATGCGGCGGTCGCGCTCGGCAATTTCTTCCTTTGTATAACGCCACGCTGGCTCGGAGATTTGCAGACGATAATCGGCGCTTTCAATGACCACCCGCCCGCTGCGCTCGCTAAACCATTCCAGATAGACCGCGTTTGCCATGTGTTCGGGCGGTGTCTCGCCGCGTCGGGACATTGCGATTGCTTCGCCAGGTGGAACGTCGAATACGCGCACTTTTCGCGCGGCCGTAATATCGCCGGCAGGGCCACGCTGCTGAGGAGCAGGCGGTTTCGTCGCCATTGGGATGGCGTCCGGATTTTCAAAGCTCAACTCGCAGCCGGCGAGGTCAGGCGCACAATCGCCGGTTAGTTCCAGTACCAGTGGCTGGTCGATTCCGGCCAGCCAAATCTCACCGGTCACCCGCCCGCGCGCGCGGTTGTCGATCCTGCCACGTAAAACGTGTTCGTGAAGTCGCCAGGCCATAACAACAGAATGAAAGTCCGAGCGTCGAAATTCAAAACAATGCTCAAATCTCAAATCTATCAAATGACGAATTGATCAAGGCGCGCGATTTTCCGCTTTGGAGATTCGAATTTGTTTCGGATTTCGGATTTCGATATTGGATTTGAAAACATATGCGCGTTGTGGAGCTGAAAATTGAAGACATCGCTTTTGGCGGCAAAGGCGTCGGACGCGAGCAAGGAAAAGCTATCTTCGTTCCATACACGATCGAGGGCGAACTGGTTTCCGCTGAGATCGTGCGCGAGAAAAAACAGTTCGCAGAGGCGGAATTGGTGGAAGTTAAGGAAAGCTCGCCACATCGCGTCACACCGGAGTGCCCGTATTTTGCTCAATGCGGCGGATGCGCATACCAGCACATCGGCTACGAACATCAGCTCGCGATAAAATGGCGCCAGGTGCGCAATGTTCTCCAGCGGATCGGCAAGCTTAAAGGCATTCCTTTGCGACCGATCATCCCCTCGCCGAAGCAGTACGGATATCGCAACCGCATCACGGTTCATGCGCAGGATGGCGTGATTGGATTTTTTCAACGCGATTCACATCGCTTGATCGACATCGAACGGTGCCCGATTTCGTGCGACGAAGTGAATTGCGAGTTGAGGGACCTGCGGGGACGAAATCCGCGCGATGGACATTACACCTTGCGCGCCTCCTCCAGGCGGCGCGTCTTCTCTCAAACCAATGATGAGGTCGCGGATGCACTGCGCGGTTTGATTGCCGATCTTGTTCCGCCGGATCAGGATCTCCTAGTCGACGCTTACTGCGGTGCAGGATTCTTCGCCAAAGCGTTGCTCAACAAGTTTGAGCGTGTGATCGGGATCGATTGGGACAAGTTCGCTATCGCAGCCGCAAAAGAAGATGCCACTGTAAAGGAAACTTATATCGCCGGCGACGTGGAAGAAGAATTGCAAAAGGTAGGGGCGGTTCACCCGAACCGCCCGCCCGTGATCGACATCGATCCCGGGCGATTGAGGTCAATCGCCCCTGCCACCATCATTGTCGATCCTCCCGCCGCCGGCCTTTCGGCAAACGTGCGCCGTTCAATTCTCGATCTTGCGCCAGCGACGCTGATTTACGTGTCCTGCAATCCGGCCACGCTGGCTCGCGACTTAAAAGAACTGCATGGGAAATTCACCATCAATTCGGTTACACCACTCGACATGTTTCCGCAGACCGCGGAAATCGAAGTCGTGGCACATCTTCAGCCATAGGCGAAGAGATCATTCTTCCAGCCGTTAATGATTTTTTAACGTATTTGGCACGCAGTTTAACTAACGCTGCAAATTTGCCTCATCGTAAGGTGATTTATGAGCGATTTGCTCTTTGTAGGGATCATCGTTGCGTTTTTTGTCGCAGGCGCGCTCTACGTTCGTTTTTGCGAGAAGCTGTAGGAGCACAAAATGGAAACGGCCGTCGTCGGGATTATCGCGTTGCTTCTGTTCGTTTATCTGCTCGTGGCAATGATTCGACCGGAAAAATTCTAAGATCGATATGGAAACATCCGGTTGGATTCAACTCACGATCTTTCTAATCGCCCTCGCGCTGATCACCAAGCCGATGGGCCTTTATCTAGCGCAGGTGCTCGACTCGAACGGCAGAACGTGGCTCGATCCGGTTCTGCGTCCCCTGGAGCGCGGGACGTATCGTGTCATGGGCGTTAGACCTGATCAAGAGCACAACTGGAAACAATATACGCTCGCGATGCTGGCCTTCAGTTTGGTCGGCTGCGTTTTCACATATGCGATCCTAAGACTGCAAAATCTTCTGCCGCTCAATCCACAGCGATTCGTCGCGGTAAATCCCGATCTCGCGTTCAACACCGCTGCCAGCTTCACGACCAACACCAACTGGCAGAACTATAGCGGTGAATCCACGATGTCTTATTTCTCGCAGATGGTCGGCCTGGCGTTTCACAATTTCGTTTCTGCCGCGACCGGCATCGCTATTGCCGCTGCACTCGTTAGGGCAATTGCGCGGCATTCCGCGAAAACGATCGGCAACTTTTGGGTCGACTTGGTTCGCGTCACTTACTACCTGCTGCTGCCGATTTGTTTGGTCTTAGCAGTATTCCTGGTGTCGCAAGGGATGATTCAAAATTTCAAGCCTTACACGAAGGCGACGCTGGTCGAGCCGATGAAGGTCCAGATCGAGAAGAAAAACGATCAAGGCGAAACAATCAAAGGACCAGACGGCAAAGCGATCACGGAAGAGCAGACTGTTACGGAGCAGAACATCGCTCAAGGTCCAATGGCGTCGCAGGTCGCAATCAAGATGCTCGGGACCAACGGCGGTGGATACGTCAACGCCAACGCGGCAGATCCATTCGAGAATCCCACGCCGCTCTCAAATTTTGTCCAGATGTTGTCGATCTTCGCGATTGGCAGCGGACTTACTTACTACCTCGGCCGCATGGTTAAAAATCAGAAGCACGGTTGGACCGTGTGGGCAGCGATGGTGACCTTGTTTCTCGGCGGCGTCTTGTTGTGCTGGTGGGCAGAATCCTCAGGCAATCCCATCCATCAACATCTCGGCGTCGCCGCGGCGGACGGAAACATGGAGGGCAAGGAGGTCCGGTTCGGCATTTTCAACTCGGCCCTTTTCGCCACCGTCACCACGGACGCATCCTGCGGCGCGGTCAATTCGATGCATGACTCGTTCACCGCGCTTGGCGGTTTCGTTCCATTGTTCAACATCCAGTTAGGCGAAATCATTATTGGCGGAGTCGGGGCGGGCCTCTACGGGATTCTTGTGTTTGTGGTGCTCGCGGTTTTCATCGCTGGCCTGATGGTTGGTCGCAC
Organism: uncultured Verrucomicrobiae bacterium; assembly: GCA_963840135.1. Lineage (GTDB taxonomy): Bacteria > Verrucomicrobiota > Verrucomicrobiia > Chthoniobacterales > UBA10450 > Udaeobacter. The sequence goes on from CAWIXX010000002.1 coordinate 276,884, forward strand.
CCCGGAATATCTCGGCAAAAAAATTGAAGCGTACGACGTGAAGATGGCGATGCTCTCATTGCTCATCCTCGCGATATCGATTCTTAGTTTCGCTGCGTGGGCGATAGTGAGCAAATGGGGTCTGGCCGGATTGAACAACAACGGCCCCCACGGGCTTAGCGAAATTCTCTACGCGTTCAGTTCCGGCGCGGGGAATAATGGCAGCGCATTTGCTGGTCTCTCCGGAAATACTCCCTGGTACAACACGACCCTCGGTCTGGACATGTTGTTTGGCCGGTTTCTCATGATCGTCCCGATCATGGCGCTGGCCGGATCGCTGGTGCAAAAGAAGGTCGCGCCGGCCAGTGCGGGCACGTTTCCAGTGCATGGCGGAACGTTTCTTATTCTCCTGCTCGGTACCGTTATCTTGATCGGCGCGCTCAACTTTCTCCCCGCGCTCACGCTCGGACCGATCGTCGAGCACTTCCTCATGCAAGGCGGAAAACTTTTCTAAGACCGGCATCCAAACTTCATGACCCAAAAACCTGCATCGCTTTTCGACTGGAACATTGTCGGCCCGGCCATCGTTGACGCGTTCAAAAAATTGAACCCGCGTTTGATGGTGAAGAACCCGGTCATGTTTGTGACCATGGTTGGCGCTGCGTTAACTACGGTCGGAATCTTCACCACTGAGTCGGCACTACGCGGTTTCGTCGCGCAACTGGCGATCTGGCTCTGGTTCACGGTGCTCTTCGCCAATTTTGCTGAAGCAGTCGCGGAAGGGCGAGGCAAAGCGCAGGCAGCCAGCCTGCGTCGGGCGCGCAAGGATACGATGGCGCGTCGCCTGCAGAATGGCCGCGAGGTAAAAGTTCCAGCGCCTATCTTGCAAAAAGGCGATCTCGTGGTCTGCGAAGCCGGCGACATCATTCCCGCAGACGGCGACGTGATTGAAGGAATCGCGAGCGTCGATGAAGCCGCGATCACCGGCGAATCGGCGCCCGTAATTCGCGAGAGTGGGGGCGACCGCAGCGCAGTCACGGGCGGCACACGCGTCTTGAGCGATCGAATTGTGATCCGAATCACGGCCGATAAAGGCGCCGGTTTTTTGGATAAAATGATTGCGTTAGTCGAAGGCGCCCGTCGCCAGAAAACGCCTAACGAAATCGCGCTCACGATTCTTCTCGCCGCGCTGACGTTCATTTTTCTCCTGGTATGCGTCACGTTGAAACCGTTCGGTATCTATTCGGGCGCGGCGTTCTCCATACCAGTTCTGGTTGCGCTGCTCGTTTGTTTGATTCCAACGACGATTGGCGGGTTGCTCAGCGCAATTGGCATCGCAGGAATGGATCGTGTCCTTCAACGCAACGTGCTTGCAATGAGTGGGCGCGCAGTCGAAGCGGCTGGCGATGTCGATGTCCTGCTTCTCGATAAAACGGGCACGATCACGCTCGGAAATCGCATGGCGGTTGGGTTTCATCCTGCGCCTGGCGTTGAGGCTAATGATCTGGCTGCATCCGCGCAATTGAGCTCGCTAGCGGACGAAACCCCGGAAGGACGCTCGATTGTCGTGCTCGCGAAAGAGAAGTTCGGATTGCGCGCGCGGGAAATGCACGAACTGGAGGCGACATTCGTACCTTTTACCGCGCAGACACGCATGAGCGGTGTCGATCTTCATGCCAACGGCACCCAGCCGACGATGCGCGTGCGCAAAGGTGCGGCTGAAGCGGTGCGCGGGTTTGTCGAATCAGCGGGCGGAATGTTTCCGCAATCCGTCGCGAACACGGTTGATGAAATTTCTCATCGCGGCGGCACGCCGCTGGTTGTCGCCTCGGACATGATGACGCTCGGCACGATCGAGCTCAAAGACGTGGTCAAAGGCGGAATCAAGGAGCGCTTCGCGCAGTTGCGAAAAATGGGAATCAAGACGGTGATGATCACCGGCGACAATCCACTCACCGCCGCAGCCATTGCTGCTGAGGCCGGTGTGGACGATTTCATGGCGCAAGCCACCCCGGAACAAAAACTCAAACGCATCCGGCACGAACAATCCGAAGGTCATCTGGTCGCGATGACCGGTGACGGGACGAATGATGCGCCTGCGCTTGCGCAAGCTGACGTCGGCGTTGCAATGAACACTGGCACGCAGGCCGCGCGCGAAGCCGGTAACATGGTCGATCTCGACAGCAATCCCACAAAGCTGCTCGACATCGTTGAGATCGGGAAACAAATGCTGATCACACGTGGCTCGCTCACCACGTTCAGCATCGCAAACGATGTGGCGAAATATTTCGCAATCATTCCTGCGATGTTGATGATCAGGTTTTCCGAGGTGGCGCCGCTCAACATCATGCACTTGCACAGTCCGACCAGCGCGATTCTGAGCGCCGTCATTTTTAACGCCCTCATCATCATTGCGCTTATCCCGTTGGCCCTGCGTGGCGTTGCATATAAGCCAATGGGCGCGCTGGCGATTTTGCAACGCAACCTTCTTATCTACGGCTTCGGCGGCCTCGTCGTTCCTTTCATCGGGATCAAACTGATCGACTTGATCATCACGGCGTTTCACCTGGCCTGACGAAATGAAAGAATTCTTCTCCCACATTCGCAGCGCAGTCATATCGACGTTCGTGCTTGCAATAGTCTGCTGCGGCCTTTATCCGCTCATTGTTTTCGGAATTTCTCAGACGTTCTTTCGCGACAAAGCCAACGGCAGTTTGATCCTCGATCCGGACGGAACGGCGCGAGGCTCAAAATTGCTGGGCCAGGGATTTGCGGACGCAAAATATTTTCATCCGCGACCTTCCGCCGCAGGCAATGGTTACGACGCGACAAGCTCCGGTGGCAGTAATCTCGGTCCGACTTCGCGAAAACTGAACGACGCGATCAAGGAGCGCCTAGCCGCGTATCGGGCGGAAAATGGTTTGAGCGAATCCGCGCCGGTGCCGGCGGACGCAGTCACCGCATCGGGCAGCGGCCTCGATCCGCACATCAGTTTGCAAAACGCAGAACTGCAAATCCCCCGCGTGGTAACAGCGCGCGGCGTGACTGAAGAGAAGGTGCGCGAGCTGATCAGGCAAAATACAAACGGTCGCGATTTCGGCGTTTTCGGGGAGCCTGGCGTGAATGTTCTTCAGCTCAATCGTGCGCTCGATCAGCTGCACTGATGAAAAGAATCAAAACAATGGTGTTCGTCTTCGTTCCGATTTACATCGAAATTGCTCGAACTCGGGTGCCGAAACCGGCGGTGGTTGTTTCCTCGCAAGATCGGCACTTGCAAGACAGACGAGAAGCAACCAGCGACTGGCCGTTCTGGACTTGGTTCATTGATAACCCTCGCCCGAGATCCTCGCCTTTGTTATGAGAACCATTTTGCAATCGATTTCGCATCGCTTGCGTGGCCGGTTGAATCAAAAACAAGGAGAAAAATGAATATTAAGAAATGTCTGATCACGATCGTGTCGGCGATACTTGTTACTGCTGTGACGCACGCGCAGGAGGCGTCTGAAGATTTGATCGCTGAAAAACGGCAGCTTGCGCAAGAAAAAGCCGAGCTGGACGCACGTAAGAAAGCACTAGATAGACGCGAGAAAATATTGGCGCAGAAAGAAAAGGCAATTGCCGATTCCGCTCCGCGATCTTCTGAGAAAGGAAAAGCCAAGGTCGGACACGAGCAAGCGAAAGACGAAAGCAAGGAAGAATTAGCCAAGGCGGAGCGCGCCGAGAAGAAGTTACACGAACCATTTTTTCAACGATTGGACGAAGCATTTCTCGAGCAGTTAGGCACCCCCGCATACACTCCGCCCGATCCCAACGCACCGAACCCGCGTCGCATTCCGCCAGCACCATTCGATTCGCCGCCGTTTCCCTGCAGGTGATTGGCAAATCGGCGGAACTCCGATTATCGGCGATCCGGGTCAGCTTGCGCCGTGTCCCTTGATGCAGGCGATTTATGAAGGCCCGGGCGGTCAGGCGTGGAAAGATAGCAAATTTCAAATTTACGGCTGGGTAAATTTCTCGGGAAATATCAGCACTTCCCATCCATCAAAGACGAGCGAGAACGGAAATTTTCCGTTGGTTTACGACATTCGGCCGAACCGGATGGAAATGAATCAAACCGTTCTGTACCTCGAGCGGTTGCCCGATACAAATCAGATGGATCATATCGACTGGGGTTTTCGCATCTCTTTCCTCTACGGGCTCGATTACCGCTTTACCATTTCGCGCGGACTCGTTCAGCGACCAACTGCTGAAGCACAACAGTTACTACGGCTTCGACATGCCGATGGTCTATTTCGACCTTTACATACCCTATGTTGCGAAAGGGATGAACATTCGCATCGGTCGCATCATTTCCAGTGCCGGATATCGAAGCGCAATTAGCGCCGAACAATCTCATGGCTAGTCATTCGCTCCTTTACGGCTTCGATCCCTATTACTCAAACCGGAATTTTCCGACCACGATGAAGCTAAACGATCAGTGGACGATCCAGGCTGGCACTAACGGATGGCACTGATGTCGCTCTCTGGCAGGAAGACCCGGGCGACAAGCTCACCGGCACGGTGATGATCCAGTATACCACGCCCAATCAGATGGACTCGATTTTACTTCGGGGACAATGCCTTCAACAACGGCCAGTTCGGCTACAACAACCTTCAGCAGATCGTCGGAACCTGGACCCACAAGTTCAACGACAAGATCTATACAGCCGACGGAAGCCTGGTACATGTACATGGAAGACGCCATTGATCATCCAACTAGCGAAGTGCCGTTTCAAAGCGGCTCGTTTCCCGTGCGGAATGGTTATGCGCCGGAGTGGGCGGTGCTGAACTACACGACTGTTTCGCGATTGCACCGAATGCCTTTTTCACCGTTCGCAACGAATACTTTAACGACAAGGTCGGTGCGCGGACTGGTTTTGCCACGCATTACTCCGAGCATTCCATCGGCTTACCTGGTGGCCGGACAAACTCATTACCATCCGTCCTGAGCTTCGGATTCGATCATTCTTACGATGATCGCGCCTACAACAACGGCACGAGACATAATCAGTTCGCGTTTACAACGGACGTGATCTTCCACTACTAATTGATCTATGAATGATTTGTTTCTCAGGGCGCTCATTTTTGTGCTCTGCATGCTGCTGCTGATTCTGCCTACGATTTTCGAGAAAAAAGCCTTGAAGCGTCGAAAGCGTTAAAGCCTTAGCAGCACGATCTTTTTTGGTTGGCAAGTCACTGGTGACACCAAAGCGGCTCTTTCGCCAGTCGCGTCGGTGTTGCTCTCACAAAATCTAACATGAGCGCAAATGCCATTCAGGCTGGGCCTCTTTGTTATTGTCGTGGCGCTTCTTGTCAAACCAGTCGGTGCGTACCTGGAACGCGTTTTCGAACGACGGCAGACCTTTCTCGATGCGGTCCTTCTTCCGATCGAGCGACTGATCCACCGGTTAGTTGGAGACGATTGTCTACGCGAAATGGATTGGAAGCGCTATTCTTTGGCATTCGGCATATTTGGGTTAGTTAACATCGTCCTGCTTTACCTCGCGCTTCGCCTGGCAGGCCGTTTTCCCGTGGTTTTTTCCGAAGGTCAGTGACGACACCGATGACACAGGATCTCGCGGCGAACACCGCAGTTAGTTTTGCGACCACGACGACCTGGCAAGCATACGCCGGCGAGACAACGATGAGTTACTTCAGCCAGTTGTTGCTCGCGGGACAAAACTTTCTCGCCGGCGCAGCGGGTCTGGCGGTCGGCGTTGCTTTTATTCGCGGTTATGCGCGCGAAAGAACCAGCGGAACTCGGCAACTTCTGGGTCGATCTGATCCGTGCGGTTTTGTGGGTGTTATTGCCGGTTTCACTGGTGGGGAGCTTGTTTCTAATCGCACAAGGTGTGCCGATGAATTTCCGGCCTTACACGATTGCGCACACACTGGAAGGTGCCACGCAAGTCATCGCCCAGGGGCCGGTTGCGGCACTGGAGCTTATCAAGAATCTCGGGACTAACGGCGGCGGCTTTTTCAACGCAAACGGCGCACACCCATTCGAGAATCCGACGCCGTTAACTAACTTCGTCGAACTGCTCGCAATTGCTGTGATCCCGGCTGCGTTCACGCACACTTTCGGCCGCATGGTAGGTCGGCCACGCGACGGCTGGGTAATCTTCTGGACGATGACAGTACTTTTTGTCGTTGGATTACTCGTGTGCAATTGGGCGGAAGCAAGTGCGCATCCCGCTATGGTGAACCAAATCGTTGGCGGCAACATGGAGGGCAAAGAGATACGGTTTGGCACAAGCGGCTCAGCACTTGCCGCGGTCGTGACTTCCAACGGCGCTACCGGCTCTTACAACTCAATGCACGACAGTTTTCAGCCACTTGGTGTCATGGTGCCGTTAGTCAATATGCTGCTTGGCGAAATCGTCTACGGCGGTCTTGGAAGCGGCCTTTACGGCATGATCTTCGTTGCGTTGGTGGCGCTTTTTGTCGGCGGGTTAATGGTCGGACGCACGCCCCAACACCTCGGTAAGCAAATCGGCCCGCCAGAAATGAAAATCATCGCCGTGTATACGCTTGTGGGGCCGGTCACTGTGTTAGCGTTGACGGCGCTTGCTGTCATCACGAACGCCGGGCGCGCCGGATTGACGACGAATGCCGGCGCCCATGGCTTCACCGAGATTCTGTTTGCGTATGCCAGCGCCTTTGCCAACAACGGGCAGAGTATGGCTGGTCTCAGTGCCAACAATATTTTTTACAACATAACGACGATCGTCGCCATGTTGACGGGCCGTTACGTCCTGGCGGTATTGGCCCTGGCTTTAGCAGGCCGCTTCGCCGCAGTATCCCGACGAGCACCCAGTCGCGGCGCGATGCCTACCGACGGGATTACCTTTGGCGTGTTGCTAACGGGCACGGCGCTGCTCGTTGGCGCGCTTAATTTCCTCCCAGCCCTCGCGATGGGTCCCGTCGTCGAACATTTCTCGATGCATCCTTAGCTTCCTGCAACAAATGAGAAGGCATTAACCAGCGGCGCGCTTACAAAAGTCGAGTTTCCCAAAACTGTTAGAGCGCGCTTTTAACTTGTCCGACTGGAATGGATTTTGCCAAGGCATAACCTTTGGGCGATGCGTAGGGTCGAAAATACTCTTGCGCCACCGCTGAGATCGCGACGTCATCCCTGGTTCGCAGGGTTCTTTGGTTTTGGCGCAATGATGTGTGCTCTTACCCTGGCGTTGCTTCTCTTTCCTGGCAGCGCTCTCGATTCTCTGTGGCGACTTAATCCTGACGCCCGGCCTCGCGCTTCAATCTTTCGGGAGTTGGTCGTTCGTGCTCATGCTGACCGTCGGAACAGCGTGCATCGTTGCAGCCATCGGGCTGTGGCGAGGCACGGTTTGGGGCACACGGCTGGCGTTGACGATTCTTTCGCTAAATATCATCGGTGATCTAGTCAATACGTTGCTTCGTCACGATTATCGGGCGTTGATTGGATTGCCTGTAGGCGCTGCCATGATCTTTTTCTTGGTCCGATCCGGAGGTTGGTCCAAAGGTTTTCGCACTCGGACAAAAGCCGGATAGTTTAGTCTGGGCTAAATCATAACGTGATAAACCTCCCATGAGCGAGGCCGAACGGCCTGATCCAGATGCGCTTCTTGCGCGCCTAAAGCGCGAGGAGACGGGTGCGTCGCGCGGCAAACTCAAGATTTTCTTCGGGATGTCGCCGGGTGTCGGCAAGACCTACGCGATGTTGCAAGCGGCGCGGCAGAAACAAGCGGAAGGATGCGAGGTGGTGGTCGGGATTGTAGAAACACACGGTCGCAAGGAAACCGAAGCGTTGCTGGAAGGAATGCCGATCATGCCGCGGACGCAGATCGAGTATCGCGGAACGAAGCTCGAGGAGATGGATCTCGATGCGATCCTCACCTGGCATCCCGGTCTCGCGGTTGTCGATGAACTTGCACACACGAACGCACCTGGCTCGCGTCATCCGAAGCGTTACCAGGATGTGCTCGAACTGCTCGATGCTGGCATCAGTGTTTACACCACGCTCAACGTCCAGCACGTCGCCAGCCGCAGCGATGTCGTCCGTCAGATCAGTGGTATTTCGGTCCACGAAACAGTTCCTGATACTGTTCTCGATCTTGCCGACGAAATCATTCTTGTCGATCTAACGCCGGAGCAACTGCGGGCGCGCTTAGCCGAAGGAAAAGTGTATCTCGGCGAGCGCGCAGAGTGGGCGGCGCGAAATTTCTTCCGTGAAAGCAATCTGACCGCCTTGCGCGAAATGGCGTTGCGTCTGGTGGCCGAACATGTCGATCGCGATCTGCGCGACATCATGTCAGGTGGAAAGGATCGCTGGTCCGTGGAAAAGCGGCGATCGTCTGCTCGTCGCAGTCAGCGCGAGTCCTTACTCGGAGAGATTGATTCGCTACACGCGCCGGTTGGCGGCATCGATGGAAGCTTCCTGGATCGTCGCGAACATCGAGCAACCGCGCCCGCTTTCGCAAGAGGAGCAAACACGCCTGACTCGCTACCTCGCGCTCGCGCGCCAACTGGGCGCAGAAGTAATTTCCACGCCCGGTACCGATATCGGCGGGGCCCTGCTCCGTATCGCCCGTGAACACAACGTCACTCAGATCGTTATCGGCAAGCCGCTCGGCTCGCGATGGACAAGCTTTTGGAAACGCGACCCGTTGCGCTGGCTCATGCGCAACAGCGGCAACATCGACATCCACATGATCCCGGCAGACGAATCGGCGCGGCCGCGCCATGAACCAATCGAGGAGCGTCTCGCGCGCGCACCGTGGCGCGACTTTGGCGTTGCACTCGTTATCGCGGCGGTCGTAACCGCCTTGTCCTTGTCGATCTTCGATTACACTGGTTACTGGGCCGTTTCGCTTTTCTATTTGCTCGCCGTCGTTCTCGCCGCCACACGATTACCCCGGTGGCCGACGCTTTTTCTCGCCGCGCTCAGCGCGTTGCTTTGGGATTTTCTCTTCATCCCGCCGCGTTTCACTTTTTATATCACCCACCTCCACGACTTCTTGATGTTCGGCGCTTATTTCGTGATCGCGCTTGTCATCGGTCACCTCGCGACAAAATTACGCGAGCGCGAACAATCGGAGCGCCGGCGTGAAGAACGAGCCACCGCGCTTTACCGTTTCACACGCGCTCTCGCTGCCAGCCGCGATCTGGATGAAGCTCTGCCGAAAGTTTTGGCGCTGATCAAAGAAACTTTCGAAGCTGATGCGGCGGTTTGGCTGCGCGATGAGAGCGGTCTTTCTTGTCATCCGGCGAGCACGTTCGCGCCATCGAGCAAAGATGAAAGCGTCGCCGTCTGGGCGTTTCAAAAAAAACAAAGCGCCGGAAGATCGACCGAGACATTGCCGGATGCCGACGCATTGCACATCCCGCTTGTCACCGGCGACCGCGCCGAAGGTGTGCTGACCGTGCATCTCGCAAACCCGCCAACGATGGAACAACGCGAGTTGCTCGACGCCTTTGCTGCGCAGCTCGCCCTCTTCGTGAACAAAGAGCGCGCGCTGGAAGAAAGCCGCGCCGCGCAAGTTGCCCATCAGTCGCAGAAATTGCAAAAGACGCTTTTCGATTCTGTCTCGCATGAATTGAAAACGCCGCTTGCCGCCATGACAGCGGCTTTGCAGCAGCCGCAGCCCGACCGCGCCGAGTTGCAACAAGCCGTCCGCCGTCTTACCCGCACGGTCGATCATTTGCTTGACGCAACGCGTTTGGAATCGGGCCTTCTTCAGCCCAGGCGGGAATGGTGCGATCCGGGCGAACTTGTGCGCGAGGCAGTCGGCGATGTCGGGATTAAAGGAAAGCGCGGTCCGAGTCAATATCGCCAAAAATCTTCCGACTATTTCAGTGGACGCGCACTTGATTCAACAAGCGCTGGGCGCGTTACTCTCGAATGCGGCCGGTCACGCCAGGAACGATCAGCCGATCGAAGTGAACGCGGCGCGCGACGATTCGATGCTGGTGATTTCCGTGGCTGATCACGGTCCCGGTCTTGCGCCCGGTGAAGAAAATAAAGTTTTCGAAAAATTTTATCGCGGTCCCGGCACCGCACCCGGCGGTCTCGGCCTTGGTCTTTCCATCGCGCGCCAGCTGGTCGAGGCGCACTCCGGGGAGATCGTCGCGCAAAATCGAGAAGAAGGCGGCTCGCGCTTTTCGATTCGCCTTCCCATCGGCGAACCGATGCGATTTCCGTCTGAAGCGACCGCATGAAACCGGTCGCATTGATTATCGATGACGAAGCCACAGATTCGGCGGCTGCTGAGAGTCGTCCTCGAAGGCGAGAATTACCAAGTGCACGAAGCCGAGAATGGCCAGCAGGGCTTAATTGAGATCGCGAATCGCCGTCCGGCAGTCATTCTGCTCGATCTTGGTCTTCCCGATATGGAAGGACTCGAGGTGTTGAAACGTTTGCGTGAATGGAGTGAAGCGCCCGTGCTGGTTCTTTCTGTGCGCGACGACGAACAGAGCAAAGTGGCCGCGCTCGATTCAGGCGCGGAAGATTACGTCACCAAACCTTTCAGCACGGCGGAATTACTCGCACGTCTGCGCGCTGCGCAACGCAAGACGCGGCCTGAAGAAGAAGTTTCCGTTTTCAAAAGTGGCAATCTAATTGTCGATCTTACGGCGCGGGTGGTGAAACGCGCCGGTCATGAAATCAAGCTCACGGCAACCGAGTATGCGCTGCTCCGATTATTCGTCAGGCATCCTGGTCGCGTCCTCACCCATCGCTACATCCTTCGCGAAATCTGGGGCCCGAAATCGGAAGAACATCGGCAGTATCTGCGCGTTTACGTTACGCATCTGAGGCAAAAAATTGAGCCCGATCCGACCAAGCCATCTCTAATCAGGACGGAACCGGGAATCGGGTATCGTTTCGCAGGCTAACCACCCCGATCGCTCCCGACGGGAAGAAACGGCTTGCAAGTGAGCAAGTGTGCAATCGAGAGTCACGCCCAATAAGCGATGCCGAAGCTGATGGACGATATTGTTCTCGACGCGAGTGCGGGCGTGCATCGGCCACGCAATCTGGACTGGAAACGCGCCGCCGCATTGCTCTATGGCGATTGGGGAACGAGCAAAGCGTACGTCATCGGTCTGGCGTTTGTGGCTGCCGGATTCTCATCGCTGCCGATCATCCTGGCCGTTTGCGCGCTCACCGGTTTGGTCGGCATCAATTACGTTGTCATCTGCCGCCATTTTCCCGACGGCGGCGGGGTTTACTCTGCCGCGCGCGAGCAGAGCAGATTGCTGGCGGTGGTTGGGGCGCTGCTGCTGGTTGCGGATCTTACGGTCACCGCTGCGCTCAGCGGCTGGTCTGCATTGAGCTACATCACTTCCGGCGCGGAGCACATTACTTGGATCAGGTTTTTTCGCGATCACATAGTGCTCACAACGATTAGCGTGTTGTTGTTGATGGGCCTGGTTAATTATTTCGGGCCGAAGCATTCCGGAAGTTTCGCTGTGGCACTGGCATTACCAACTGTGGTGATAGTCATTCTGTTAATAGCACTCAGCGCGCCGCACTTTACGACGCATTTTCTCGAGCCGCGGCACCAAAGTCTCGGCACAGTTTGGGTGCAATTCGTCGGCGTAATCCTGGCGTTATCGGGCGCGGAATCGATCGCTAACCTCACTGGCGTGATGAAGCTCGATTCAGGATCGACAATGGAACGCCCCAGCGTCGCACGCGAGTCGCTCAAGGCGATTACCCCGGTGGCCATCGAAGTTGTCTTCGCCACGGCTCTGCTCGGCTGGGCGATGCTTTCGTTGCCTTCGGTAATCGGAAAGACTCTGCACCTGACGGATCGTGGCGAGATCGCGGCTGTTCTTGGACAACGCAGCGAGGACATGTTGCGTTTCATCGGCGAACAATTTGCGACGGCCACGTTTTCGCCCGCGGTCGGGCAGGTATTCGGGTGGATCGTTGGAATTGTTTTCTTTCTCCTACTCCTGAGCGCGGCCAACACCGCCATCGTAGCGATGATCGGTCTGCTTTACATGATGGCGCGTGACCGGGAGATGCCGCGGCAATTTAAGCGCCTCAATCGTCACGGTGTTCCGACCTGGCCGCTTTTCATTGCCATCGGCATGCCCGTGGTAGTGCTGCTTTTTGCCGCGAACTTCACTGCGCTGGCGGGTCTTTATGCCATCGGCGTAGTCGGCGCCATCACGGTCAACGTCGGGTCGTGCGCATTCAATCGCACCAAGGGTTTCACCTGGTACGATCACGTGCTGTTTGGCATCACCTTTGTAGTTCTTGCTTTCGTCGAGCTGACACTGGCCCACACGAAACTAGACGCGCTTCAATTCGTGCTTGCGGTTTTGGTCGGCGGACTGGCGTTACGCGCTTACACGCAGAAGCTTCAAGGACTCACCACTCTCACCGTCACGCGCGAAGTTGCCAAGATGGTCACTCCCGATCTTGCGGCGAACATGCGACCGCGTTTGGAAGAAGGCCAAAAAATCATGGTCGCAGCGCGCGGAATTACGCCAGTGCTCAGCTTTGCGATGGATGAAGCCCAGTTGCGCAAAGCCACGCTCTTCGTGTTGTACGTGAAAGAAGTAGCTGTGTACTTTACAGCAGCCGGCACGCCGCTTGGCCGCTCCAAATGGCAGGATGATCCTCAAGCGAACGCCATCATGTGCTCGATGCTCAGACTCGGACGCGAGCGTGGCATCAACATAGTTCCGCTTTATGCCGTGAGTCAGGACGCTGCCGCTACTATCGTCGATCTTGCCGCTACCATGGGAATCGATTTCCTAGTGATCGGCGCGTCGCAACGGCCGGCTATGGCCAAGTTACTTCGAGGGAGCGTTGCAACCAACGTTGCTCAGCATCTGCCTGAATCGATTAAGTTGCTCATCTTCGGTTGACCGACGGAACAGTCGTAATTGTAAGAGCAACCCAGAAACTTTCGGCTTGCCGAAGCGTTATTTTCCGATTCCAAAAAACGCTTTCAGCGCGCGGGTGCCCAGGGCCTTCCAAATTTTGATCACTTCATAGGTGATAACGGTGGTGAAGGTCACCGCCAGCCAAACGCAGACCGCTTCAAGCGGTAGGCCGGACCATGCTCCGATGTGCAACCCGATCAGAATATTGCTGCGATATTCCCACCAACCGTACGGCAAAGCCAGTGTTGCCTCCCAAAGCAGGCTGATAAGGAGAAGCAGAAAAAACGTGAAACTGAATGCGCGCCAGTTAATGAATCGCTGCGCGGTGTAAAAAAAGCCGGCCGACGGAATTAGCGAAGCGCAGACGAGATAAATAAAATACCACGGAAACCCATCCGATGCACCCGAGACGAACTTTCGGTACACAATTGCGGCTACGATCAAGACGACACCAAGGATGACAGAAGCAAAATGAAAACGAACGATGCGCGGTATATCCTTGGCCGCTTCCTCGTAGTCAGGGACGTTGTAAGCGGCCATCCAATATTCGTCGCACCAGATGTAACTCAGCAGAACGAGCATGAAGCCTGTCAGATAAAAAATGAATTCTTCGACTGGAATCGCCCCGCCTAACGCGGGAATTTCGCAGCGAAGAGTGGCCGCGTTGTTTGGAAAAGTGAAGAACGCGTTACCGAAAATGAGATCCAGCGCGAATCCGAGCGGAGTGAGCACCCCGATAGTCCGCCAAAATGCTTTTCGTGGAAATTTGAGATCAGGCCGACAGGCAAACCACCATCCCAGGGCTCCGATCGGGACAACGAACAATCCCAGGCTCCAGGTGTATCCAAGCGGCGTCGGGTTATCCGAAGTGGATTGCAAAATTGCCGGATGAATAACCGTTCGCAATGCAATGGCAGCGGGAATAATGAGTGCCGCTGCGATCGCAAATACGACGTAGAAAGATTTTGTGCGCTCTTGCATGACGACAACAGCGTAAACAGAACAGTTTTAAGTTTTAAGTTTTAAGTTTTAAGTTTTAGGTTTCGACTTGTCATGACTCCGCCCAAGGTCCTCATCGCCGACGCAATTTCGCAGCGTGGAGTGGATGAGGTTTGCCGCGATGGCGCAATCGAGGCTGTGGTCAGAACCGCGTTAAGCGAGAAAGAGCTTGTCGATCTTATTTCGGACTTCAGTGGGCTCGTGGTACGCAGCCAGACAAAAGTCACCGCCGATATTTTGAATGCAGGCGCGAAGTTGCGTGTGGTCGGGCGTGCTGGGGTGGGAGTGGACAACGTCGACGTTGAGACGGCCACGCGCCGCGGCATCATCGTATTGAATGCCCCCGGTGGAAATACGATTTCCACTGCCGAGCATGCGTTTTCATTGTTGCTTTCAGCGGCGCGCAAGATTCCGCAGGCCGACGCAAACGTTCGCAGCAAGAATTGGGACAAAAAGAATTTCGAAGGTGTTGAGCTCTACAACAAAACGCTGGGCATAATTGGAATGGGCCGGATCGGCGGCGAACTCAGCCGGCGCGCCATTGCTTTCGGAATGCGCGTGGTTGCATACGATCCGTATCTTTCCGCATCGCGTGCCCGCAGTCTCCAGGTCGAGCTGGTGGACGAACTCGATGATTTGCTCACAAGCGCGGATTTCATCTCGCTGCACACGCCGCTTACCGCAGAAACACGGCACATTCTCGATGGAGCGCGATTACAGAAAACCAAACGCGGCGTCCGTATTATCAATTGCGCGCGGGGCGGGTTGATCGACGAAAACGCGCTCGTGAAAGCTTTGCAAGATGGGCATGTGGCCTGCGCGGCGCTGGACGTTTTCGAAGTTGAACCGCTTCCAGCCGATTCGCCATTGCGCGGCGCCCCCAATCTTGTTCTTACTCCGCATCTCGGTGCGTCCACCGCGGAAGCACAGGAGAGCGTTGGGATTGAGATCGCGCACTCGATTCGTGCCGCTTTGCTCGAAGGCACCATTCGCAATGCGGTGAACATGCCCAGTCTCGATGCGAAAACCCTGGCAATCGTCGGGCCTCATCTGCGCTTTGGCGAAAAATTGGGCAGATTTCTCTCGCAGCTTGCCCCAAAGCGCGCCGAGACTCTCAACATCAATTACAGTGGCAAAGTCAACGAAGTTGATACGACGGCGATCACGCGCTCAATCTTGAAAGGCTTCCTGCAAATAGCCGGCGGCAGCGAAGTCAACGAAGTAAACGCGCCCGGTTTTGCCGAAACTCTTGGTCTGAAAATAAGCGAATCGCGTATGAGCGCGCTCGGAGATTATACCGACATGCTCGAATTATCCGCTGCTGGCGAAGGAAAAGTTGTTTCGGTTGGCGGCGCTTTCTTCGGCGCCACTCCCCGAATTGTAAGTATTAACAGCCGTCCGGTAGAAGCGCGACCACACGGTGTTGTGCTGGTATTGGAAAACACGGACCGCCCTGGAATGGTTGGACGGATTGGCACATTGCTCGGCGATCACGGCGTAAACATTGCAACGATGTCGCTGAGCCGAAATCAGGCGGGCGGTACGGCGCTCACGGTATTAAACCTGGACACGGCGCCAGGCGAAGAGGTGCTGAAGGAAATTTGTGCGAACGAAGACATCCTCTCCGCGCAAGTGATTCAATTGTAAGCTCGTTTCCCGGACTTATTTTCTTGCCGGATGCAAATCAACCCGATACAAGCGCTTCGTTATGAATATTCTTTGGACAATCGTTATCGGTCTCGTCGTCGGTGCCATCGCGAAACTATTGATGCCGGGAAAGGATCCCGGCGGTTTCATCGTCACGATCCTGCTTGGCATCGCCGGCGCGTTTGTCGGCACTTGGATCGGCCGCATTTTTGCAGGCGGAAATTATACGGCCGGCTGGATCATGTCGGTCGTTGGCGCCGTGATCCTGTTGCTGCTGTATCGATTGTTCTTCAAGCGCAGCGCGTAGGGATCGCTCTGTCATCTTGGCTGCAGCAGGAGCATTGACTGCTTCCTGCCGTGTTTTGCTAAAGCGGCGCAGCAGCGCCGCACTCCAAAACGCAATGCGCGAAACATCGCGCTGGCAACGACGGCCACGTTTTGGAATGCGGCAGTGCTCCGCCGCTTTTGGCGTGAACGCTTCGGAGCTTTGGCGGACTACGTTTGCTCTGCATCGTGAATGCGAGATTGTCATTGCTTCATGGCTGCGCCCACAAAAATCCGAATCCTCATCGCGTTCGCAGCCCTTTATCTCGTTTGGGGTTCGACTTATCTCGGCATCCGCTTCGCCATTGAGAGCATTCCGCCGTTCCTCATGGCTGGAATGCGATTCCTCCTGGCGGGGGTGATTATGTTCGCGATCGCGTGGTCTCAAGGCGCGTACAAATCGAGCTGGGCGAGCTGGCGCGTATCGCTGATCGTCGGCGCGTGTCTGCTCCTTGCTGGCAATGGAGGTGTTACAATTTCAGAACAATATATCGACACAGGATTGGCGGCGCTGATTGTGGCGATTGTCCCGATTTATATTGTGATTCTCGGTTGGGCGACGGGAATCACGCCTAGGCCACTACCAATAATCTGGCTTGGTCTGGTGGGCGGTTTTGCTGGCGTCGGCGTCTTGCTCGGGCCAGCTCTGCGTCTCCCTGCAAACGGTGGACGACATCCCGCGATCGGAATGTTCATTCTGCTCGTGTCCTCCTTTGTCTGGTCGGCAGGATCACTTTATTCGCGCACAGCGAAACACGCTGCCTCTCCATTTCTGACGGCCGCCCAACAGATGCTTTGCGGCGGACTGCTCCTTTTGCTTGCCGGTATTCTAACTGGCGAGCTGCGAAGGTTTCATCCGCAATCAATCTCGATGTTGTCCCTCGCGTCATTCATTTATCTGGTAATCATCGGAGCTGTGGTTGGATACACCGCCTACATCTGGCTGTTGCGTCACTGTGATCCGGCGAAAGTCGCCACTTACGCGTATGTGAATCCGATTGTAGCTGTCTTGTTAGGCGCCGCCTTCGCCGGGGAAACTTTGAGCGTCCGTGTTTTAATTGCTGGCGCGCTGATTATCGGTTCAGTCGCGATTGTGATTACAGCGCAGCAGCTAAAAGCCAGAGCAGAGCCGGCGATGAGCGCAGCGATCGAACCAGCTGATTGAGCGCATATGAGCAGCGGAAATCCATCTCATGAGTCGGAAGATCGACAGCTTCGGCCTGCCTCACGCGGATCGCGCACGGAGCAGACGATAGAAGTCGTTAAACGCAATTGGCGGGCGGAAATGGAGACGGCCCAAACCTATCGTGATCTGGCCGAACGTGAGCGCGATGAGAAACGCAAAGGCGTTCTTCTTCGCATGGCCGAAGCGGAAGAGCGCCATGCGGAGCGCTGGGAGAAAAAACTCCGAGACCTCGGCGAGGGATCGCCTGTCCTGAACAACACAATCGGGCGCCGGCTCAGCCGTTGGTGGAACAAAATTGCCGGGGCCGAGATTGCCATTCGCCGAATGGAAGCGACGGAAGAACGGCAGGAAGCCGAATTTCACGAACAAGCTGAGCGTGCTTTCGCCGGTGAACGGGACGTGCAGGAATTCTTGCGGAAAAGCGCGCTCGAAGAAAAAGCGCATGCCCGAGCGCTTAGCGCCATGGCGCCACCGGTTAGTCCGCGCACCGCGCTGGACAAAATCTTGAAGCGTGAACGCTGGCATGGGCGAGGCGGTAGTTGGGTCGCCGACGCAATCTACGGCGCGAACGATGGCTTGGGAGCGGTATTTGGAATTGTTTCCGGCGTAGCAGGCGCGACAAATAATCAGCAACATTACATTTTGATCTCAGGGCTTGCTGGCATGCTTGCGTCCACTCTCTCGATGGGCGCGGGCGCATATCTTGCCGCAAAGAGCGAAGCGGAAGTTTACGAAGCGGAGATTTCGCGCGAGCGGGCGGAGGTCGAAGAAAATCCCGAGGAAGAAATCGAAGAGATGTCGCTGTTCTATCAATTACAAGGGTTCACGCCGGAAGAATCACAAAAGATGGCAGAACGTCTCGCCGAGCAACCCGAACAGTTTGTGCAGGCGATGGCGCAGAGTGAGCTCGGCTTGTCCGAGCACCGGTTTCCAAATCAATTGACTGCTGCAACCTCGGCTGCCATCTCCACGGCGATCGGCGCTTTTGTGCCCATCATTCCGTTCTTTTTCTCGGGCGGAGTGACGGCCGTGATTATTTCTTTCGGCATCAGTTTGGTCGCGCACTTTCTCGTGGGCGCATTGAAATCACTGATCACCATCCGTTCTTGGTGGGCGTCCGGTCTGGAAATGACTTGGATTGGCGTCATCGTGGCAGTCGTCACTTACGGGCTTGGGCTTGCTTTTGGTTCGTTAGGCTAATCCTTCGGTGCTCGCTCACAGACATGCGAGAACGCTTCGCACTGCAACAACCTTTCATGCGAAATGCCTTTCGCTAAGCTTAGCTTGCGATTGCGTTCTCACGTTGTTTGCGACTGATCCCAACGCCAGGTCTAATCCCAAAGTGAGCGTCAGTCCGTTCCGGGGCGCTGCGACGCAGGGAGAGAGGCTTCACGGGATCTGTCTTCCTTTCTTAATGATAAATTTGAGTTCTAAAGTGCGGATACGTGTGCTCTGAACCGTATTTTCGGGAATCGACAGCCGTCGGCCAGATGACCTCTAAAGCAAATCCGATATATTCTTGTAACCGATCTATTGTCTCGGAGGTCACAAATTATGAGCGTCTCGCCATGCAAACGAGGTGTATAAAAAAATGTCGAAACGAGCCATTCTCGGAATCACCGGCGCTCTCGTGGTGCTGATCGGCTGGTGGAGCTGCCATCATCACGCTTCGTCTGATCAAACCGGGTCAACCGCCACAGCAGAAACTTCGGGAAGACGCGGCGGAACTAGAGTCGGCGGCGGCCCGGTGCCGGTCGTCGCGGGAAAGGTCGAGCAGAAAGATACGCCTATCTACCTCGATGGCCTCGGGACGGTCCAGGCGTTCAACACCGTAACGGTCCACAGCCGCGTGGATGGCGAATTGCAGAAGGTGCTCTTCACCGAAGGGCAGGATGTGAAAACGGGGGATCTCCTGGCGGTGATCGATCCGCGGCCTTTCCAGGCAGCTTTGGATCAGGCTATCGCAAAAAAAGCGCAGGACGAAGCGCAACTGGCCAACGCCAAACTCACGCTTGCACGCAATACTGATTTGTTGAAAAAGAAGGTGATCGATCAGCAAGATTTCGACACATCCAGGTATCAGGGCGATCAATTTCAGGCTGCAGTTCAGGCGGATCAGGCAGCGATCGAGGCTGCGAAGACGCAGCTTGATTACACGCAAATCAAGTCACCGATTGACGGACGCACCGGCGTTCGACTCGTCGATGTTGGCAACATCGTTCACGCGGCCGATCAAAACGGAATCGTCGTCATCACCCAGATGCACCCGATTTCGGTTGTGTTCACCCTGCCCGAACAAAACTTACAGGAAATTCTAAACCAAGGCGGCGCGAATGGCGGACTGAAGGTTTCTGCCCTCGACCGGGGAAACACGAACACGCTCGACGAAGGCGCGCTTGCGGTCGTGGACAACCAAATTGATCAGACGACCGGCACACTGAAGTTGAAAGCGACGTTTCCTAATGATCAGTTGCAACTTTGGCCGGGAAAATTTGTTAACGCGCGTTTGATTTTGACCACGCGCAAAGGCGCCACCGTCGTTCCCTCAAGCGTAGTGCAACGCGGCCCACAGGGAACTTATGCATACATCATCAAGACGGACAAAACGGTCGAGATGCGGCCGATTAAGGTCGCGCAAACGGAGGCAAATGTTGCTTTGATCGACAGCGGATTGAAAGCCGGGGAGCAGGTCGTAGTGGATGGTCAATACAAACTTCAACCTGGCGCGCATGTAGAGCTGACGACACCGCAATCGTCGCAGCAAGCGCGACCTCCACAACTGAGACAATCTAGCCACAAAACGGTGAGCTCAGGAAAACCGTGAGTATTTCCGAACCATTTATTCGGCGACCAGTGGCGACTTCGCTGTTGATGGCCGGCGTGGTTTTGCTTGGGATACTTGGCTACAAGTTACTGCCGATCTCCGCGCTGCCGACCGTTGATTTTCCAACGATCGAAGTGACGACATTTTATCCCGGAGCGAGCGCAGACGTGATGGTCTCGTCGATCACTACACCGCTCGAGCGGCAGTTTGGGCAAATCAGCGGATTGGCGTCGATGAATTCCACCAGCTCGTTCGGTACATCGACAATCACTTTGCAGTTCGTTCTCGACCGCCCAATCGACGTTGCGGCGCAGGACGTGCAAGCCGCGATCAATGTCGCCGGCGGATTTCTGCCGCAAAATCTGCCGAACCCGCCGAAATACAACAAGGTCAATCCGGCCGACACGCCGATCCTTACGCTGTCGATTACGTCCGATAGTTTGCCCTTGGATCGCGTGAACGACTACGCCGACACGTTGCTCGCGCAGAAATTTAGCGAAGTCACCGGCGTCGGCCTTGTCACGATTCAGGGAAATCAAAAACCGGCCGTGCGCGTGCAAGTGAATCCGGCGGCGATTTCCGCCCTCGGACTCAGCCTGGAAGATGTGCGAACAATTCTCGGACAGGCGAACGTGAATGCCCCGAAAGGCAGCTTCGACGGACCGCGGCAATCGTTCACCATCGGATCGAACGACCAGATTTTTTCCGCTGACGCTTACAAGCCGATCATCGTCGCTTACAAAAACGGCGCGCCGATTCGACTCGGCGATATTGCGAACATCATCGACAGCGTGGAGAACGATCAGCTCGCGGCGTGGGTCGGCACGAAAAGCGGTGAGAAGCCCGCGGTGCTGCTCGACATTCAGCGTCAACCGGGCGCGAACATCATTCAAACGGTGGACCGCGTGAAGCAATTGCTGCCGCGATTGACCGCCACCCTGCCGCCGTCGGTGCACGTTTCCATTCTGGCTGATCGCACCGAGACGATCCGCGCGTCGGTGCGCGACGTGCAATTCACGTTGCTACTGACCGTCGCCCTCGTCGTAATGGTGATGTTCCTCTTCCTGCGAAAACTCTGGGCAACGGTGATCACGAGTGTGGCGCTTCCGCTCTCGCTCATCGGGACGTTCGGCATCATGTATCTTGCCGGATTCAGCCTCGACAATCTCTCGTTGATGGCGCTGACCATCTCGACCGGCTTCGTCGTCGATGACGCGATCGTGATGATCGAGAACATCGTGCGTTACATCGAAGCCGGCGATGGGCCGTTGGAAGCGGCGCTGAAAGGCGCGAAGCAAATCGGTTTCACGGTGGTGTCGTTGAGTATCTCGCTCGTCGCGGTTTTCATTCCGCTTTTGTTCATGACTGGAATCGTCGGCCGCTTGTTTCGCGAATTCGCGATCACAATGAGTGTGGCGGTTGGTGTTTCGGCGTTCGTTTCACTGACGCTCACGCCCATGATGTGCGCGAAGCTGTTGCGCTCCGAAAAAGAAGAAGACAGAGAAAACCAAGGTGAGTTCTATCGCCGTACCGAAGAATACTGGACGCGGTTTCGCAATTTGTACGAACGCGGGTTGCGCTGGGTGTTCGCGCATCAGCGATTCATCTTGATTATCGCAATCATAACGTTGGTCGCAACCATCCTGCTCTACATCGTCGTGCCGAAAGGGCTGCTGCCGCAACAGGACACTGGCGTGATCGTCGGCGTAACCGATGCCGCCGAGAACATTTCCTTCAAGGCGATGTTGCAACGCGTGCACGCCGTTTCCGACATCGTCAGGCGCGACCCGGATGTCGCGAGCGTGTCGGCTTCGGTCGGCGCGGGAACAGTGAACGCGACCATCAATACCGCCCGGCTTTACATCGTGCTCAAGCCGCACGATCAGCGTCCGAATGCCGAAAAAATCATCGAACGGTTGCGCAATGCCACGCGCGATGTCGAAGGCGTCTCGCTCTTCATGCAAGCGGCGCAGGATTTGCAGATCGATGCGCGCGTCAGCCGCACGCAATTCCAATACATTTTGCAGGACGCGGATCCGGCCGAGCTCGCAGAGTGGACGCCAAGACTCGTGCAAAAACTTGGACAACTGCCGCAACTCAGCGACGTGGCAAGCGACCAACAGGTGAACGGCTTGCAGTTGAACATTGATGTTGACCGCGAGAAAGCATCGCGCCTCAACGTGCTCACGCAAGCAATCGACGACACGCTTTACGACGCGTTCGGGCAGCGACAGGTCTCGATCATTTTCACGCAGCTCAATCAATTCCGCGTGATTTTGGAAGTGGAACCGCAATTCCGTGAGTCGCCAGATTTGCTCGACAAAATTTACGTAAAATCAAGCAGCGGCCAGCCGGTGCCGCTGAGCGCATTCGCGACGATGCACGTGAGCAGCACGCCGCTGTCCATCCCGCATCAAGGGCAATTTCCGGCGGCGACCATTTCGTTTAATCTGCGCAGCGGCAGTTCGCTCAGTGACGCCATTCCGGCGATTCAAAAAGCAGAACGCGAAATCGGTTTGCCTGATACAATCGAAACTACATTCACCGGCGCGGCGGCGGAATTTCGTTCATCGCTAACGAGCGAGCCACTGCTGATTTTGGCGGCCGTTGTGGTGATTTACATCGTGCTCGGCGTTCTGTACGAAAGTTACATTCATCCAATCACGATTCTTTCGACATTGCCATCTGCCGGCGTCGGCGCGTTGCTCGCGCTGCTCATTTGCCGCATCGATTTTTCTTTGGTCGCGCTTATCGGCATCATCCTCCTCATCGGCATTGTGAAAAAGAACGCGATCATGATGATCGATTTTGCGCTCGAAGCCGAACGCAACGAAGGGATGTCGCCCGAGGAATCGATTTATCAAGCATGTCTGCTGCGGTTTCGGCCCATCATGATGACAACGGCGGCGGCATTGTTGGGCGCATTGCCACTTGCCCTGGAGACTGGAACTGGCAGCGAACTGCGGCGCCCGCTCGGAATTTCCATCGTCGGAGGATTGTTGCTCTCACAATTTCTCACGCTCTACACGACGCCGGTGATTTACCTTTATCTCGATCGGTTTGGACGTTGGATGAAGGAACGCCGCGGTGAGGTTGATCAAGCCGATCTACCATTAAGAACGTCGACAGATCTGGAACACGAACCCGAGCCGCAATTCGCTGGAGTGAACGGTGGAGATGATCGACTTGGATTTTAGTCATGAACATTTCCGAGCCATTCATTCGTCGACCAGTCGGCACATCCCTGTTGGCAGCGGGAGTGCTGTTGCTAGGCGCCGTTGCCTATTATTTTTTGCCGGTGGCGCCGTTGCCGAAAGTGGATTTCCCCACCATTTCTGTCAGCGCCCAGGAACCGGGCGTCGATCCGCAGACCGCAGCGTCATCGCTCGCCGCGCCGCTCGAGCGCCGCTTTGCGCAAATCGCTGGCGTATCTGAAATCACTTCCGTCAGTTCGTTAGGCGGTTCGTCCGTCACGATCCAATTCGATCTGAGTCGCGACATCAACGGCGCGGCGCGCGACGTGCAGAGCGCAATCAATGCCGCGTCTGGGGAATTGCCCAGCGGACTGCCGCAACCGCCCTCCTATCGCAAAGTCAATCCATCCGATGCGCCGATCATGGTGCTCGCGATGACGTCGGACGCGTTGCCCTTGTCGCAAGTTTACAATCTCGCCGATCAAATCATCGGCCAGCGCATCAGCCAGGTGGATGGCGTCAGTCAGGTGACCATCGGCGGCGGCGCGAACTCCGCCGTGCGCGTGCAGATAAATCCGGTTGCGCTCGCCTCGATGGGCCTAAGCATGGAAGACATTCGCACGACGCTTTCACAAGCGAATGTCCTTTCACCAAAGGGCGCATTTGACGGTCCGGAGCAGAGTTTCGTCATCGCGAGCAACGACCAACTAACGCAGGCCGACCAATATCAGCCGATCATCGTCGCGCACCACAATAACGCGGCCGTGCCCTTACGCGATGTCGGCACGGCGATCGATGCACAGGCAAATCGCGACCAGGCCGGTCTGTTCAACAACAAGCGCGCTGTGTTATTAGTCATTTTCAAACAGCCGGACGCGAACGTCGTTCGCACCACCGACCAGATTCACGCGATCCTTCCGCAACTGCGCACCTGGCTGCCGCCGAGCGTGCATCTCGATGTAATGAGCGATCGCACGACGACCATCCGCGCTTCAGTGCGGGACGTACAACTGACGCTCGTCATTACGATGGCGCTCGTCGTGATGGTGATGTTTCTCTTCCTGCGCCGGTTCTGGCCGACGTTCATCTCCGGTATTACGATGCCGCTCGCGCTCGCGGGCACCTTCGGCGTGATGTGGCTGTGCAGTTACAGCCTCGACAACCTCTCGCTCATGGCGTTGACGGTTTCGACCGGATTCGTTGTCGATGATGCGATTGTCGTCATCGAAAACATCGTGCGCTTCATTGAGAAGGGCGAGCCACCGCTTCAAGCCGCGTTGAAAGGCGCGCGTCAGATTGGTTTCACCGTTATTTCGATTAGTCTCTCGCTCGTGGCGGTTTTCATTCCG
>CAWIXX010000003.1:0-433011 GCA_963840135.1 uncultured Verrucomicrobiae bacterium
CCGATAACGGTTGAGCCGAGGATCCGACGAGCCACAGCGCCTGAGCCGGTGGGAACCACAACGGCAGAAGCCCAAAGATGAATGCGAAGGAAGTCATCAGGATCGGGCGCAAGCGCAGGCGCGCGCCTTCCAGCGCGGCGTCAAGAAGCGGTTTGCCTTTTTTGTATTCGGCCTTGGCGAATTCGACAATGAGAATGGCATTTTTCGCGAGGCCGATGAGCATGACCAGGCCGATCTGCGCATAGTATGTTGTTTTCCATCCCGCGCAACCAGAGCGTCAGAAACGCACCGAACACCGCTATCGGGGTGCCTAACAACACGCTGAACGGCAACGACCAGCTCTCGTAAAGCGCGGCGAGAATCAGGAACACGAATAAGATCGACAAGGCAAAGATCGCCAATGGTGAGACAGCTTGCTGCGCTTTCTTCTGAAACGACATACCCATGTAGTCGTAGCCCATTCCCGGCGGCATGGTTTCACGGAAAGTTTCTTCCAGCGCTTTCATCGCCTGAGCTGAGCTATATCCGGGCGCCGCACCGCCGATAAGCTGGGCGGCGCGGTATTCGTTGTAACGCAATGTGAATTCCGGGCCGACGACGTTTTTGATCGTCGCGATGGCATCGAGCGACACCGGATCGTTGTTCGAATTTCGGACATAAAATTCACGCACGTTCTTTGCATCAGTCCGATAATCGCCTTCTGCCTCAACATATACCTGCCACGTGCGTCCGAATCGGTTGAAGTAATTGACGAAGTAGCCGCCCATGAATGTCTGCAGCGTCTGGTAAACCTGGTTCAGATTGATTCCCTGCTTCAGAACCTTGTCGCGATCGACGTCGACGAAGACTTGCGGGACAGCGGGTAAAAATGCGGGAATAATGCCGCCGATCTCCGGTCGTTTGCGCGCGGCTTCGACAAACTTGTCCACGTTCTGCGCCAGGAAGCCGATGTCTTTCCCTGAGCGATCTTCCAGGGCAAAGGTAAATCCGCCAGACGTGCCAGCGCCGGGAATGGCCGGCGGTGGAAATGCGAATGCGACGCCTTCAGTCAACCCGGCAAGCTCTTTCGTAAGGCGCATCTTAATGGCGTCGTATTGCTCTTCGGGCTTAGTGCGTTCGCTCCAAGGTTTCAGTGTGACGAAGAAGAAGGCGCTGTAACTGCTCTGAACAAACGTCACAAGATTAAACCCGATGATGCTCGTCGTGTGTTGGACCCCCGGTGTCTGGCTCAGGAGCTCCTCGATTTTGTGACAGGCCGCGTCGGTCCGTTCGAGGGAAGCGGCATCGGGCAACTGTAACGCCATGTAAATGTAGCCCTGGTCTTCTTCCGGCAAGAATCCGCTTGGCAGGCGCGATCCGAACCATCCGGCGCCGACTGCGAACAATGCGAGCAACGCAAAGCTGATGACGGCTTTTCGAATCGCGATGCGCGACCAATTCACATAGCCGTTCGTAACCCTAGCGAAGATCTTGTTGAACCAGCCGAAGAACCAGCCGAGCGGTCCGCGCGTTTCCTTGCGCGGACGAAGCAACAACGCCGAGAGCGCCGGGCTAAGTGTCAGCGCGTTGAATGCAGACAGGATCACCGATATGGCGATCGTTAGGGCAAATTGCTGATACAACCGTCCGGTTATGCCGGGCAGAAAGGCGGTTGGAATGAAGACCGCGGCAAGGACTAATGCCACGCCAATCACCGGGCCGGTCACTTCCCGCATCGCTTTCAGCGTCGCCTCGCCGGGACTCATTCCTTTTTCGATGTGCTGTTCGACCGCTTCGACAACAACAATGGCGTCGTCAACGACCAGACCGATCGCGAGCACGAGACCGAAGAGCGACAGCGTATTGATGGAAAAGCCAAATAACGGAAACAAAACGAACGTGCCAATCAACGAGACCGGCACTGCGCACAACGGAATGAGGGTCGCACGCCAGCCTTGTAGAAAAATAAAAACAACAAGAACAACAAGCGCGAGGGCTTCGAACAAGGTTTTCAGAATTTCGTGCATCCCTTCCGTGACCGAAAGCGTCTGATCGAGCGAGACGACGTATTCCATGTCGGACGGGAACTGCTGCTTTGCTTCGGCCATGAATTTGCGCACGGCTTCGGCCGCCTGAACGGCGTTGCTACCCGGTAACTGATAAATCCCGAGAACCGCGGCCGGTTGGCCGTTGAGCCGACTGGTGGTGTCATAGGTTTGCGCCCCTAGCTCAATCCGCGCGATGTCCTTGACCCGAACAAACGAGCCATCGGTATTCGCCCTAACGACGATGTCGCCGAACTCTTGCGGCGTTTGCAATCGTCCCTTCGCGCGCACGGTGTAAGTGAACGTCTGACCTTTCGCGATCGGTTCGCTCCCGATTTTGCCTGCCGGGTTTACCGTGTTTTGCGCCTGAATTGCGGTGATGATGTCCGGCACGGTGAGCCCCAGCTTGGCGAGTTGGTCTGGTTTGACCCAGAGCCGCATGGCGTACTGTCCCGCGCCGAATACCTGTACGTTCGAAATTCCGGGCAGCCGCGACAGCTGGTCGACCAGATTAATGTAAGCGTAGTTGGCCAGGAAAACGCCGTCATAGGTCTGCTTCGGAGAAGTGAGCGAAACGAGCATCAACGGAGCGGACACGGACTTCTGGACCGTTACGCCGAAGTTGTTAACGTCCTGCGGCAACTGCGATTGCGCCTGCGAGACGCGCAGCTGCGTTAGGATTTGGTCGATGTTCGGATCAGTCGCGACATCGAAATTCACCGTCAGACGCAGGTCGCCGTTGTTGGCATTGGTTGACGTCATGTAGTTCATCTTGTCGACGCCGCTCATTTTCTGCTCGATGGGCGCGGCCACTGATTGCTCGATCGTTTCGGCGTCGGCACCGGTGTAGTGCGTCTGGACAACAATTTCTGGCGGCGCGATCTGCGGATATTGCGCGACGGGCAAGGCAATCATGCAAACCAGTCCGATCAGGACTGTCAGAACTGCGATAACAATGGCGACGATTGGCCGCCTCACAAAGAAGGCTGACATGACTTAGGGCTCCTTTCTGTCGGCTGAGGGAACCGAAGCAACTTGCGCTGCTGCCGGCATCCAGTCTTTGACCACCACGGGCGCGCCGGGCGGTGCCTTTTGCATTCCTTGGACAACGACCTTGTCGGCGGGCTTGAGACCTTCCACTACTTCCCACAACGCCCCGAAACGTTCCCCCATCCCGACCGGACGCATGCTGGTCTTGTTCGTTTGATCGACAACCATAACTACTTGGTTGCCCTGCAACTCCGTCACGGCCTCCTGCGGGATGACAAGCGCTCCCTTCTTGGTTTCAACGATCGTGCGCACTTTTCCAAACTGGCCGGGTCGTAAAAGATTTCCCGGATTCGGAAAGGTGATCTCCATTTTGATGGAACCGGTCTTGGCGTCGAGATGTCGATCTTCGGCGTAGAAGTTTCCCTTTTGCGGGAACACCGTCCCATCTGCCAAAAGCAACTGGAATTCGAGTTTGCTCAGATAACGTTCGCGTTCCTCCGAGTCGGGATGTTTTGTGAGAAACTCCGTAAATCCCTGCTCACCGAGATTCACCGTAGCTTGGATCGGATTGACCTGTGACACGGTCGTAAGTGTGCCCGTCGATGGACCGACCAGGTCGCCTACTTGCGCGGCCGCGATCCCTGCTATTCCGTCAACCGGAGCAAGGATTTTCGTGTAGCCCACGTTGAGCTCAGCCGTTTTTACGGCTGCTTCATCGGCTTCAACATTGGCTTTATTCGACTCGGCGGCGGCGACTGCTGCGTCTCGCTCCTGCGCACTGATCACCTTCTTGATAAACAGTTGCACCGCGCGCACCTGATCTGCGGACGCTTTTAGTTGCATCGCTTTGTCCTTTGCCAGATTCGCCTTCGCCTGGGCCAAAGAAGCTTCGAAGGGGCGCGGATCGATTTGGAAAAGCAAATCGCCTTTTTTTACGACGCTACCTTCCTTGTACTCGCGCGAGGTAATGTAGCCTTGCACCTTCGCATTGATGTTCGCGTTGATGAATCCATCGAGCGTCGCGACGCCTTCTTTTATGACCGGCACATCGCGCGGTGTTACGGTTGCGACGACGACGGTCGGTGGAGGCGGTCCGGTCTGTTCTGCTTTACGCGAGCAAGCCGCTAGGCATGTCGCGAGGATGAGGATTGGTGTTGCCCACACAGTTGTTGTTTTCATGTCCCAAGTGTCGCGCCGAGCACGGTGTTTTGTGAAAGACCATGTTTCTTGCCTCGGGATGCCTGACAGGCATAGACTCAACGCCTGTGGAGCTTCGGCATTTGCGCTACTTCGTAGCTGTGGCCGAGATGGAAAACGTCTCCCGCGCCGCGACACAGAGGCTGTACGTCTCACAGCCTTCGTTAAGCCGCCAGATTCGCGACCTCGAAGAGGAACTCGGCGTCCAATTGCTGGAGCGCAAGGCGAAGTCGGTGTGCCTGACCGAAGCCGGCCGCACTTTTCTCGAGAAAGCGCGCGCCATTTTGAAAGACACAGACGACGCGGTGGCGACGGTGCGCGCTCTCGGAGGCAAGCGCGAGACCGAGTTGCACATCGGCGATTGGCCGCTGGCAACCGGCCGGATCATGCCCGCCCTTCTTCAAGCGTATCAAAAAGCGATGCCGAAGGTACACGTGAAGCTACACGACTGGCCTGTAGAGAAGAACATCGCGGGAGTGCGCGAGGGTCGATTGCAGCTGGCCATCATTATCCCGCCGCTCAAGTCAAACTCACTGGATGAGCTCAACTTTGAAGAGTTACTTAGCCTGCGCGTTTGTCTTGCCGTTTCATCTAATCATTCATTCGCGAGGAAACAGTCGGTTTCGTTAGCTGACGCGGCACGGGAACCGTTCATTGGACTGATGCTCGATGAGTATCCCCGGTACCAGGAATACCTCGCTGCCATCTTCGCGCGCGTGAATGATAAACCGCGCATCGTGGAGGAGCACGATGGCTGGGCCGGTGTTTTTTCCGCTGTTAGCGCGGGCACCGGAGTGGCCATAACGTCCGACGCCTTCGATTATGCGTTTAACGATCGTATCAAACTTGTACGTTTAACCCCTGAACCGAAGCGCGTTGCGATCGGAATCATCACGCGAAAAGGAAAACTGAATCCAGCGACAGAGAAATTTTGCCAGTGCGCTAAAGACTCGTTCGCAGCGGTTCGTTAGGCTCGCGCGAGCTACTAGAACCTCGTGTGCAGCGATCGGAGCTCGGCGCGGCACGCTTCAGCGAAGCCCCGAAGCGGATCAGCCTTGGCGCCATCGCGCACTAAGGCGCGCATTTGTTCGAGCGAAAGATTTGGCGAGAAGTATTGTTCCGCAATCGATGCGAGGGCTCGTTCCGCTTCGTGAAGAACGGCGTCCGACGCGCAAATCCGAATGCGGTTCAGCAACGCGTAGATCGACAATAAGCTTTCCGATTTGTCGAGCGTATTCTCAAATGAATCGAGTGCACGAGCTGAGCACTCGTTGATGAATTCGCCGTAGAGACTTTCCCGGTTGCTCGTTTCCGCAGCGAGCAATTCACGTCTGTTTAGCGTTCTCTGAGTGATCCAAGCCGTCGCCACCGTGGCAGAACCGCCAACCAGCGATCCAAGCACGCCGGCCATTCCGCTAAGAATCGTCGTGTCCATCGCTACGCGACCTTTCCTTGTGAAGGGAAACTGCCCGCGTTAATTTCGATCGAGCCGATCGGCGCAACTGCTTTTCGCCCCTCTCGAATTCGCGCCCACCTCTCACTGAGGTCTTCGACATCGCGCAACGTGATCATCTGTTCGATGTCGCGCCCAAACAGGAGATCGAGAGTCCACGCGATCATCACGCGCAGTTTTTTTACGAGGCGCGGCAGCTTCGCGAGATAAACGCTCCGCCACATCCACCAGGCGATGAAACCGGAGAACTTGAATCCGAACATACTGGCCACGCCGGTGTGATGGCCGATGCTCGCGAGCATCCCCATCGTTCGATATCGAAATGGTTTCAATCCCTCGCCCAGAATTGTGCGCTCGATGTTTTTCGCCGCAGTCACCGCTTCACGCATTCCATGCTGCGCAGTAGGCGGGAAAAACATTCCCGTTTCGTAGCCATCCGGAACTGCCGCGCAATCGCCCGCCACCCACAGTCCGGTGAAACCGGGAACCTGGAGATATTCATTTGCGCGAATCCGCCCTTTCTCTTTCGCGCACGGCAAAGCCGCAACCACCGTGCTGGGTTTCACCCCGGCCGTCCAAATCAATGTGGCAGCGGGAATCGAGATGCCGTTGTTGAGCGTAACGACCCACCCATCGTAGCTCGCCACGCGCGCACCTTTAATCACTTCCACTTTGCGCTCACACATTCTCCGCTCCGCATAACGACCAAGCTCTTCGCCTAATTCCGGCAACAAGTATTCGCCCGGATGAATGACCACGACGCGAACCTCCTCGTCTCCCAGTCGCGGATAGAACTTCGCTGTCTCGCGCACGAAATCGTTGACCGCGCCGGCCGTTTCCGCTCCGGCAAATCCGCCGCCCGCGATCACGAACGTGAGCCATTGCCGTCGCGCGGCTGTATCGCGCTCCAGCGTCGCTTCTTCCAAGAACGCCACCATCCGATTTCGCAGCAGCGCCGCGTCGCTGAGATTCTTCATCGTCACCGCCCAATCTCTAATGCCGGCGTTGTCGAAGAAATTTGTCTCCGAACCGAGCGCGAGCAGCAGGTGATCGAAGTCAAACTCCAGGTCATCGCGATCGAGTCCGTGCACGCAGCGAACTTTGCACGTGCTAAGATCGACATCGTCCACGTCGGCTTCGATTACGTTAACGTGGCGCAGAATGCGCCGCAGCGGATTTGCTATGTCGCCAGGCGAAAGATCGCCGGCCGCGACTTCATGCAACATCGGCGTGAAGAGAATGAAATTCTCACGCGCGATCAGTGTTACCTCGACATCCGGCTGTCGCGCCAGATGTTTGTCGAAGTATTTGGCCGCATAAAGCCCGGCGAATCCGCCGCCCGCGATCACGATTTTGGTTTTCTTCATGCGGAAGTATTCGCGTGGCGCGGCGCTGTTGTGAAAGACTCCTTTTCTTGTCTCGGCATAGGTGAGAGGCATGCTAAAGTCCCGCGCGATTATCTTCGCGCTCGTGACAGTTCCGAATGAAGAAATTACCCTCGCCTATTGGCACACTTACAGGTAAACCTGTAACACGTAGCGGCGAAATCGCCCCTTGATTTTCAACACTTTGCCGAGTGTGGGAAATAATCCCACCCCTTCCGTTTTGAAGAAGAAAACATCGGGCCAAAGGCCCCATTTTTATTTAGACAAGATCGGCAATCAGCGGCGTCCCCATTATTATAATCGTCTGAATGCCGACTATTGAATGAAATCGGAGTTGCATCCTGTTTGTTCGACGGCAGTTTCCTCACTTCATCGTCTTTTCTATGAACATATTTTCTCGGCTTTTTGCTTTTTTGTGTTTAACCGCGATCTGTCTGATTTCGATCACAACCGTTTCGGCGCAGAAATTGCCCGACACGACCCGGCTGCTCCGTTTCCCGGCAACGAACGGAACGCAGATCGTCTTTTGCTACGCCGGCCAGATTTACACGGTCGGCAAAGAGGGTGGCATCGCCCGACGGCTCACGAGCGGTCCCGGCTACACCTCATTTCCCCGGTTCTCACCAGATGGGAAACAGATCGCCTTCACTTCGCAATACGACGGCAACACGGAAGTTTATGTGATGCCGGCCGATGGCGGCGTACCGAAAAGGCTGACGACTTCGGCCACACTGGGGCGGGACGATATTTCCGACCGCATGGGTCCCAACAACCTGGTGATGACATGGGAAAACACGAAGCCCCTGGTCGTCTTCCGTTCGCGCATGAAGTCGTTCAACGATTTCATTGGCTCGCTATTTGCCGTCGGGCTGGACGCAGAGTTGCCGCAGCAATTGCCAGTGCCGCGCGGCGGTTTCGTTTCGTTTTCGCCGGATGATTCCAAGATGGCTTATAACCAGGTCTTCCGGGAGTTCCGCACCTGGAAACATTATCGTGGCGGCATGGCGGACGACATTTGGATTTACGATTTCAAAACCGGGGCCATTGAAAATCTGACGAACAATCCCGCGCAGGACATCTGCCCAATGTGGGGACCGGACAACAAAATCTACTTCATCTCCGATCGCGACAACCGCATGAATCTGTTTGTTGCCGATCTCGCGACGAAGGAAACCAAACAGCTCA
Source organism: uncultured Verrucomicrobiae bacterium (assembly GCA_963840135.1). Classification (GTDB taxonomy): domain Bacteria; phylum Verrucomicrobiota; class Verrucomicrobiia; order Chthoniobacterales; family UBA10450; genus Udaeobacter. The sequence goes on from CAWIXX010000003.1 coordinate 8,235, forward strand.
CGCACTTCACGGATTTCGATATCAAGTTCCCGTCCATCGGCAAAGACTCGATAGTCTTCGAACAAGCGGGATATATCTGGCGTTACGATCTGGCGAGCGGTCAGGCAACGCCGGTACCCATCGAGATCAAAGAAGACTTTGCGATTGGCCGCGGCGCGCTGGTCGATGCCGCCAAACATATCGAATCGGTGAACCTCGCGCCGGATGGCGAACGCACCATCACAGTAGCGCGCGGCGATCTTTTTTCCGTGCCGGCAAAGAACGGAACTCCGCGTAACCTAACCAAGACTTCGGGCGCGCATGAGCGCGACGCCGTTTGGTCGCCGGACGGAAAGTGGATCGCCTATAACTCGGATGTGACCGGTGAGAACGAACTCTACGTCCGCTCACAAGATGGCAAAGGCGAGCCGCAACAGATCACAAGCGGCGCCGACACCTACTACTACGCATTGAAATGGTCGCCAGACAGCAAGAAGCTGCTTTGGAGCGATCGATTGCAACGATTGCGTTATGTCGATGTTAACAACAAAACGGTCACGCTCGTCGATCAAAACAAATTCGGCGAGATCCAGGGGTACAACTGGTCGCCGGACAGTCAGTGGATCACCTGGGCGCGCCCTGAACAGAACGAAACGTCTCGCATCTATCTTTACTCGCTCGCCAATAAACAGCAGACCCCCGTCACTGATAGTTGGTACGGTTCTGGCGAGGCAGTCTTCAGCGATGACGGAAAATATTTGCTGCTCAGCTCGGCCCGCGATTTCAAGCCGACATTTGGCGATCAAGAATTTGCAAACGTGTATCGAGACATGCAGCGCGTTTATCTCGTCACACTTGCCAAGGAAACCGCGAACCCCCTCGCCCCGAAGAGCGATGAAGTCGGCAAGGCTGAAGAAAAACGACAAAAGGAAAAAGCGAAGGAACCCGAAGCGAAAAAGCCGGAAGAAAAAGCCACTGGGAAGAAGCCGGAAGAAAAACTAAAGAAGCCAGTCGTTGTGAAAGTGGATACCGACGGAATCCAGAACCGGATCCTTGGCTTGGAAATTACGCCGGGAAATTATCGCAACATCCGGATGCTGGATGACGGGAGGATCTTCTATCTACGCCGTACTGCGGCTGATGATGTCGGCGAAGATGACCAAGAAGGATTCCCCGAAAGAGACAGAAAATCGCACCTTTGCGTCTATAACGTGGACGATCGCAAGGAGACCGTCCTGGGCGACGCGAACAATTACCAAATCACGTTCGACGGCAAAAAGATGTTGCTGAAGGTCAAAAAGGATTACGCCATCATCGATGTGCCAAAGGACAAACTCGAGACCAAAGACCACGAGCACAAGATTCAAGGTCTCAACATGCAGTTAGATCGGCACGCCGAGTGGAATCAAATCTACTTCGAATGCTGGCGGCAAATGCGCGATTTCTTCTTTTCGCCCACAATGAACGGCATTGATTGGAAAGCGATGCGCGATAAATACGCTGCGTTGCTGCCATTCGTAAACCATCGCAACGATCTGACCTTCCTGCTAGGCGAGCTCATCGGCGAGTTGAACAACGGCCATACCTACGTGGGCGGCGGTGAGCGCCCCGACACACCTCGCATCAAGCTCGGCTTGCTCGGCGCAGAATTTTCTCGCGATCCGGCCACGCACGCATATCGCATCGAGCGCATTCTACCGGGCGAAAATTGGGACAAGAAAACGCGCTCGCCACTAACCGACATCGGCGTAGACCTCAAGCCTGGCGATTACATTCTGGCGGTCAACAACACGCCGGTCGCAAGCTTGCCAAATCTTTACGATGCGCTCATCGGCACCGCCGACAAACAGGTGATCCTGCGCGTGAATTCCAAACCGACTGACGCAGGCGCGCGCGATGTGACCGTCGTCCCTATCGATGACGAAGCGCCGCTTTATTACATCGACTGGGTGCAAAAGAACATCGACTACGTAAACAAGAAAACCGGAGGCGAAGTTGGGTATCTGCACATTCCCGACATGGGCCAGCCTGGTTTGAACGAATTTACCAAGCTTTATTTTCCCCAGATCCGAAAGCACGCGCTCATCGTTGATGTTCGCGGCAACGGCGGTGGATTTGTCTCACCGCTGGTGATCGAGCGACTTCGACGCGCTCTGGTAATGATCGGGATCGCCCGGAACGGCATGCCACAGACTGACCCGGCGCAAACGTTTGTTGGCCCGATGGTCACTTTGACGAATGAATTCTCTGCGTCGGACGGCGATATTTTTCCCTATCGCTTTAAAGCACTTGGACTTGGCAAATTGATCGGGAAACGCACCTGGGGTGGCGTTATTGGTATTCGCGAGTCGCTGCCGCTTGTTGATGGCGGTCAATTCTTCAAACCCGAATTCGGTCTGTACTCAAAGGACGGCAAACAATGGATCGTTGAAGGCCATGGCGTCGATCCCGACATCGTCGTCGATAACGATCCGGGGAAAGAATTCAAAGGCGAAGACCAGCAGCTTGATCGGGCAATCCAGGAGATGCAGGAGGAGTTGAAGACCAAACGGTACGACTTGCCTCCGCCTCCACCCTGGCCTAATCGGAATCCCGCCAGCTGAAAATTGGAGTTTAGAAGCGGCGCTAGTCAACCTTGGTGTGTAGCACACACGCCACTGCACGCGGAAGAGAAATCCTAAGAGGAAGGCGCTCGCCTCGGCAGCATAAACCGGCGAGACTAGCCGCATGGAAAGAGCTTTTCCAAACCGAATCGAAGCGGGACGGCTACTCGCGGAGAAGCTCGAGAAATATGCGGATCGCAGCGACGTGATCGTGCTCGGCTTGCCTCGCGGGGGTGTGCCGGTTGCCAAGGAAGTTGCGGAGCGCCTGCGCGTCCCGCTGGATGTTTTTATCGTGCGTAAACTCGGCGTTCCCGGATTCGAGGAACTGGCTGCCGGTGCAATCGCTTCGGGCGGGGTACGTGTTTTGAATGAAGATGTCGTGCGTGCGATACCGCACGCAGACCAGGCAATCGAGGCCGTTACCGCGCGAGAGAGCGCGGAACTGGAGCGGCGCGAAGAAACGTATCGCGAGGGACGTCCAGCACCGGAACTGCGCGATCGGATTGTCATTTTGGTGGATGATGGATTAGCCACGGGCGCCACAATGCGCGCCGCGGTAAAGGCACTGCGACAGCAGGGGGCCGCGAAAATTGTCGTAGCAGTGCCGGTTGGTCCACCGGATACCTGCCACGAGATCGAAGAACAAGCCGACGAAACAATCTGCCTGAGTACGCCTGAATTCTTTCAGGCTGTCGGCCAGTATTACGAAGATTTCTCGCAGACAACTGATGAAGACGTGCGCGAGCTGCTTGGCCGCGCAGCGCAAACAGGACCTGCATCAGGCGAGTAAGAGTAAAACTAGGATTATGAGCGAAGTGCAAATTCAGGCAGGCGGTGCGGTTCTGCCCGGCCATCTACGTATTCCCAACAGAGCCGCTGCGCTAGTGCTCTTTGCGCACGGCAGCGGGAGCAGTCGCCATAGTCCGCGGAATCAATTCGTCGCGCGCACGCTTAACGATGCCGGACTCGGGACGTTGCTCGTTGATTTGCTCACGCAAGAGGAGGAAGCGATCGACATGCAGACTCGGGAGCTACGGTTCAACATCCACTTGCTGGCGGAACGCCTCGTTCACGTGACAAAGTGGGTCAAGCAGCAAGACCAAACGTGCGATTTCCGCATCGGCTATTTCGGCTCCAGCACAGGTGGCGCGGCGGCGTTGGTGGCGGCGGTCGGTGTTCCGCAGGATGTAAACGCGGTGGTATCGCGCGGCGGGCGTCCAGATCTGGCGGGCGAGGCTTTGCAGAAAGTGCAGGCACCGACTCTGCTCATTGTTGGTGGCAACGATGACATTGTCATCGAATTAAACGAGCAGGCCCGCGATCGGATGCACTGCGAAGTGAAGCTCGAGATTATTCCCGGTGCGACACACCTTTTTGAAGAGACGGGCGCGCTGGAGAAGGTGGCGCAACTAGCAAGCGATTGGTTCGTTAAGCACCTGGGCGCGAAATCCGCGTCCTGATGTCATTCCAAGTGAGCGAGCAACCTTACAATCGAAGCGGTCGTCACCAATTAACTTTGAGCGTGGTGACATCGACCGCGCACTTGCTGAAAAACGCGCCGGCCCGATTACTTTAAGGGGCAGCGATCTGTAGCCGGAGGCGCCGACCCCGACAGCCGCGGTCACCGCCCGCGGCCACAGCTACGCCGGAAGAACGGTCGAGAGCGTTACCTCGCTGTCGATGGTTTGCTCGAGAACGTTGTCCACCGTGGCGCCGACTTTCGATCCATCGTTGTCGACTATCCAGACTTGCTGGCCCTGTTCGAATGGGCCGCGCGCCATCACTTTGAGCAAAACGCCTTCCTCGGTAGCCGGATTTTTTAGGACCTCGACGCAGATCGCGTCGGTTTCTCCGAAGTCCGCCTGCAGCCTCAATTTATCGTCTATTTTCGGCATCTTCATTGCCAGGAGCGCGCCGTGATACGCGACGCAAAACTAAATCGCTGCTCGCGGCTACCTGCGAGCGTGTCCGCGCTCATAAACCGAGTCTCCTAACGTGTCTCCACCAGTTCGCGCGGCTGTGCGACATGCGCTTCGGGCTTGTCGCGCTTCAACACGCGATACAGAAACCAGACAATGAAACAGTTCGCCAGCAGAATGAGCAGACCAGCCAAACCCGGGTGATGCCACAAATGACGGACTTCAATCGGAATTAGCGCCGCGGTCGCGAAAATCATGAGGAACTCCGCCCAGCGTTGCTGCATGTAAACGCCGATTCCCTCGGTGAGAAAAACTGCCGTATAAAAAAGCGCTAAAAAACCTGTAGCTCGAAGCGCGCCGCCTGCGAGCTCATCTTGCAGTTTGTGGAGCAAATAGGCGACAGGCTTGCTATGTTTCAGCAGGATTTCGTCAGCAGTCCAATTTGACAGGGCGTCCATCCAGCGTGTCCGCGCGTTGAGAAAAAGGAGTGAAGCACCAATGACCAGGACGAGTACGCCCTTGGCTATTTTGAAGAGCGCGATCAGCTTGAGATAGCGAACCCGACGCTCGCCTTGCAAGATGGCAGGCTCGTGCGCCGGTTTATCCATTCTTCCACTCTTCGCCGAAACTACGTCATTCCGCAATGATAGGTCTCTCGCGGCAGCAGATTTCCAACTTGTTACCATCCGGGTCCTCGAAGAAAAACGCATAGTAGCCGCGACTGTAACCGCTACAGATTTCCGGACCTTCGAGCGCCTTGCCGCCGGCCTTATGCACCAACTTCGCAAGCCGATCCACTTCTTCCCGAGTATCTGCCCAGAACGCGATGCGTGTCCGGTTGGGCTTATGATTCTTGTCCGGTGAGAAGCAAAAGAATTCCGACGGCCTATCGCCGCCGGCGGAATAAAAAGTATGGTAGTATCGCTCCGGTTTTTCCTGAACAAATCCAAGCTGCGGCAAAAATTTTCCGTAAAACTTTCTTGCCACAGCCATGTCTTTCACTCGTAAGTCGATATGATCAAAGCAACGCGTTTTCACTTTGTGATTCTCAATTGCTTGGCGGCGCAATTCAATCGCTCGTGATAGAGGACCTTTTCGCAAAAGACCTGGAGGCGCTGCGTGCGCGTTCGTTGGACCGGCATCTTCGCGAAATCACGGTCGCGCAAGGGCCAGAAGTTGAACTCGGCGCCCGCCGTTTCATTAACTTCTCGTCAAACGATTATCTGGGTCTCGCAAACGATCCTCGATTACGCGAGGCCGCGACTTCGGCGATCGACAAATTTGGGGTCGGCGTCGGCGCTTCGCGGCTAATCAGCGGAACGCAATCGCCGCATCTGCGTTTGGAACGCGCACTAACGAAATGGAAAGGGACCGAAGCCGCGCTTTGTTTCAGCAGCGGATATGCCGCGGCGCTTGGAACAATTCCTGCCCTGGTCGCCAAAAATGATGTCGTTTTGCTCGACAAACTCTGTCACGCCTCGCTGATCGATGGCGCAAGACTGAGCGGTGCGGTCCTGCGCGTCTTTCCGCACAATCACCTGGCAAAACTGGAGAGTCATCTTGAGTGGGCTCGGCGCGAACATCCGGGGAAGCGCGTTCTCGTCATCACTGAGTCCGTCTTTTCAATGGACGGCGATCACGCTCCGTTGCGCCAGTTGGTTGAATTAAAAAAACGGTTCGGTGCGTTGCTGATGCTCGATGAAGCGCATGCAATCGGGGTGATTGGCCCAAACGGACGTGGCCTCGCTGCGGAGGAAAACGTAAGCGAGGAAATCGACGTTCAGATGGGAACGCTCAGCAAGGCGCTTGGCACGAGCGGCGGTTACATTTGCGGGCCCCGCACTCTAATCGACTGGCTGATCAATCGAGCGCGTTCTTTCATTTACTCCACGGCGCCGCCGCCAGCAATCGCGGCAGCCGCACTCGCAGCAGTGAATTTTCTTGCGTCGCCGGAAGGCGAGGAACGGAGACTTTTGCTTTGGGAAAGAATCAGATTGATGCAGCAACTTCTGCCGCGCGCCGGAGCAAAAGGAGAAGACGTTGCAGCCAGCAGCGCAATTTTCCCTTTGATCGTGGGCGACGAGAAAGCGGCGCTTGATCTGGCAGCCGCGCTGCAAGGTGAAGGATTTCTCGTTCCGGCAATTCGGTATCCCACCGTGGCGAAGGGTGCCGCGAGATTACGTATCACAGTGACGGCGGCACACGAAGAAGCCCAAATCGAAGCGTTGTGCGAGATGATCAAACGACGAGGTTGCTCAGGAAAACTTTAGTCCGACGAGAAATCGCTCCAAGATCGGTTTCAGTTTTTCGGTGGTAGTTTCTGGCCAAAGCTTGCGGTCGGTGACCAGCGCGGTATCCAACGCGAAATGTTCCGGCCAATTCGGTTCGGTCGGCATTTCTGGAATCACATGCGAAATCACTTTCCTTGCCGTTTCCGCATTGGCCATCAAATAGCTAAGGACAATTTCCGCAGAGACCGGTTCCTCCTCGACCTTCCAGCAATCGTAATCGGTGATCATCGCCATCGTCGCGAATGCGATCTCGGCTTCGCGAGCCAGTTTCGCCTCCGGTAAATTCGTCATCGCGATCACATCGAAACCGTTGCGGTGATTGAATTCCGATTCTGCACGGGTGGAAAAAGCAGGGCCATCCATGTTCACGTAGGTGCCGCCGTTATGCACGGTAACGCCGAGAGATCTCGCTGAGTCGGCCAGAAGATTGCGCAGCGCAGTGCTAATCGGTTCGGCAAATGCAATGTGCGCTGCAATCCCCTCTCCAAAGAATGTATGAGTGCTGCGCAGGCTAGTGCGATCATAAAACTGCGAGGGTAACACCACGTCTCGTGGCGCATATTTTTCCTGCAGACTCCCCACTGCCGCCACCGAAATGATCCAGCGAACGTTTAGCGAGCGAAGCGCGTAGATGTTGGCGCGATGATTGATTTCGTGCGGCAAAATCCGATGACCTCGCCCGTGTCGCGGCAAAAAATAAACCTGGCGTCCGCTAATCTTTCCGCCAACGAGCGCGTCCGAGGGTGGCCCAAATGGCGTGTCGACGTTGAGTTCGCTGGTGTCGCGCAATTCTTCTATCTGATACAGGCCGCTGCCGCCGATGATTCCGATTGCTGGCGACTCGTTCTTCTTTGCGGGCATGTCGCGATTTAATCCGAAAAATCGCCATGATGAAAAGCGGATAATCTCTGCGTGGCGCACCCGGCTTGAGCGTGTATTGTTTTCGCCCGTTCAATGCCGAAATTTTTCATTAAGACGTACGGCTGTCAGATGAACGAGCGCGACTCGGAGCAAGTGGCCCATTCGCTCATCGCCCGCGGCTACGAACGCGTCGCGCACGAAACAGAAGCTGACGTCGTGCTGTTGAACACGTGCAGCGTTCGTGACATGGCCGACCAAAAGGCACTGGGCAAAATGGGAATGCTGGGGCGGATGGCGAAAGAGCGACCCCATGTGGTTTTTGGTTTCCTCGGCTGCATGGCTCAGGCGCGGGGCGCGTTCTTGCTAAAAAATTTGCCTCACGTTGATCTGGTCGTCGGCACACAAAAATTCCATCGGGTGGCGGATTACGTGGAAGAATTGGTTGGCAAAAAGAGCAGCAAGTCGCGACCACACAGTGCGGCGCATCGTGCGATCGACGATTTACGTTTTTCTATTGTCGACGTGGCGGACGAACCAGGCTCGCAATCGACGATTCGCGACCAACACTTGGCACCAAATCAGGCCACGGCGTTTGTCTCCATCATGCAGGGATGCAATATGCGTTGCACATTTTGCATCGTGCCGCAGACGCGCGGCGTGGAGCGCAGCCGTTCTATCGACGAGATCGTGAGAGAGGTGCGCGATCTGGTCGCGCATGGTGTGAAGGAAGTCACGTTGCTCGGGCAAATCGTAAATCTGTATGGCCGTCACGAATTTCCGAAGCGCGATGGCAAAAGTCCCTTTGTGCAGTTACTGGAAGCGGTTAATCAAATCGAGGGCCTGGAACGACTCCGGTTTACTTCCCCGCATCCCATTGGCTTCCGTGACGATTTGATCGACGCGATTGCGCGTCTCCCAAAGGTGGCTGAGCACATTCACCTGCCGCTGCAATCCGGTTCCAACAGAATTCTCAAAGCGATGCGCCGAGCCTACTCGGCGGAGCAATATGTCGATCTTGTTCGCCGCCTCCGGCACGCACGTGAGGGTATCGCGATTACCGCCGATATCATCGTGGGATTTCCAGGTGAGACCGAAGAGGATTATAAACAGACGCGCAATTTAGTTGACGAACTCCAGTTTGATAACGCGTTTATTTTTCGCTATTCGCCGCGCCGCCATACGCCAGCTGCGGAAATGCCTGATCAAATCGATGAGCACATCAAAGAAGGGCGCAATCAGGATCTGCTCCAAGTTGTCAACGAATCGACACGCCGCTGTGGTGAACGTTTGGTCGGTCGCGTTGTTCAAGTTCTTTGCGAAGGTCCGAGCAAAACCAATCCAACGCGGTTGATGGGCCGAACACGCACAAACAAGATTGTGGTGTTCGAAGGCAACGAAAAACTGATCGGAGAAATTGTTGATGTACATGTGCAACGCGCCAACGGATTCAGCTTGTACGGGACGCCGCTCCTGAAAGATCCCGACACTTTTCAAGTTGCATCCACCGGACGGCGAGTTGAAAATTCGCCCGCCGTACGGCGGGACGAATCCGCCGTAGCGCACGTTTACCGCCAGTGATTTACCATCTCTCTTTACAAGCTGCTGGAATCATCGCAGGCGTATTTCTCGTCTTGATGAGTCTGCCCGGTTTATTAAGACCGAACCTTACCGGCGTTGCACAAAAGTTTCCCCGGTCCCACGTGGCCGGAGTATTCCTGCTAACGATTTGTCTTGTATGGACTTTCTGGCTGCTCGCCACCATCCAGATGGGTGAATTCTCCGCATTTCGGCGTCCCCTGCTCATTGCGTTGCCCATCGGCTACGGACTCGTGCTGCGTTTCGTTGGAGAATTCCTCGCGGTGCGCGCTCTCGGAATTCTTTGTTTGCTGGCCGCAGAGCCACTGCTCGACGCGGCGTTTCTCCGTTACGAGCCAAGCCGGTTGTTGTTAACGGTGCTCGCTTATTTGCTGATTCTTGCCGGTTTGTTCTGGGTGGCCATTCCCTATGTGCTGCGGGATCAAATTAATTGGAGCACACGGAGCGTCTTTCGCTGGCGCTTTCTGCACCTCATCGCGTTGATTTACGGCTGCGTGATTCTCACGTTCGCCTTCACGCGGTATTAGGAACTGTAGCGGCGGTCTGCGACCGACCTGTCGAATTAATGCAGCATGCGCTTTCCTGTAGCCACCGGCCTGCGGCCGGTCAACACGGATTGCCCTTGATTTAACAAAGAAACGGCCCACAGGGCCGTGGCTACAGTAGACGCTTATGAACCGCATTCTGGTCATCCGCGGCGGCGCGATCGGCGATTTCATTCTTACCTTGCCAGCGCTCAAGGCGCTCCGTAACACCTACCCTGATGCGCACATTGAGATTCTTGGTTACAAGCACATCGCGGAGCTCGCGGAAAATCGGTTCTATGCGCAAGCAGTTCGATCAATCGAATACGGACCTCTCTCCAGCTTCTTCGCGAAGAATTCAGAGATCTCAGCAGAATTGGCAGACTATTTCGCGAGTTTCGATTTGATCATCAGCTATCTGTACGACCCGGACCAGATCTTTGAAAACAACCTCCGCCGGTGTGGCGTTAGAAATCTGCTTGGCGGGCCCGCCAAGATTGTCGAAACCGGCGGCCATGCGGCGAGTCAGCTCGCCCGACCCATCGAAGAACTCGGAATTAGAGTTGCCGATCTTGCTGAAAAAATCTTCCTCTCCGAAGAAGATCGCCAGTTCGGCCGCGAGTTCCTTCAGACTCCATCGCAACCGATCATCGCCATTCATCCTGGAAGTGGCAGCAAGGACAAGAACTGGCCGCTGCAAAATTGGATCGGGTTATTCGCAAGAGAGCATTGGCCCGTCAAAAAGCGCCCTTCTTTGATCGTTGTTTCAGGCGAAGCAGACAAGGCGCAGACCGCACAATTGGAATACATTTGGAAGGACCAGGATGTCCGTTTCGCAAAAAATTTGCCGCTGCCTCATCTGGCCGGGGTGCTTGAGCACTCAATCTTCATCGGGCACGACAGCGGAATCTCGCACCTGGCCGCGGCTGCCCGCGCAAACTGCATCCTGCTGTTCGGCCCGACCAATCCCAACGTCTGGGCACCCCGAAACGAAAACGTTCAAGTGCTTCGAGCGCGAAGCGGCGATCTCGGCGACCTGGACATCGTAGACGTTGAAGTAGCTGTCACCGCTGCGTTATGCAGCAATAAAACGGAAAATTCGAAGCCGAATTTTTCCTTGCTGTAGTGTGCGCTGTCCTCAGCGCATACCGCCTTAGGCGGCGAGTAACTTCCGCTGAAGACACAGGACTCTACAGATTAATCCTGGTAGCCGCGTGGAAATTTCTCGTGCCATTTCCATGCGCTTTCGATAATCGCTTCCAACGACTGGAACTGCGGTCGCCAACCGAGTTCTTTCTTAATCTTTTCCGACGAAGCGATGAGCCGAGGCGGATCGCCCGGCCGGCGCGGCTTTTCAATGGTGGCGATGTTTCGTCCGGTGACTTTGCCGCAGGCCGCGATTACTTCGCGAACACTGGAGCCGCCTCCCGTACCGAGGTTATAAAAGGCGCTATTGGCCGCGCCGAGCGCCAGGATGTGTGCCCGCGCCAGATCCACAATGTGGATGTAGTCGCGAATACATGTTCCGTCGGGTGTCTCGTAATCAGTGCCGTAAATTTCGACATTCGGTTTTTGGCCCAGCGCGACCTTAAGCACGTTGGGGATCAAATGTGTCTCCTGCCGATGATCTTCACCGAAAGTTCTTCGTGGCCCCAGCTGCGTTGAAGTAACGCAATGATACAAACTTTAGTCCATGGATCCGATCGTACCAGTGCAGGATTTTTTCGAAAGCGAGTTTCGATTCGCCGTATGGATTGATCGGACGCGCCGGCGTGGTTTCCTCGATTGGCACCCGCTCAGGCAGACCGAAAATCGCGCAAGTCGAGGAAAAAACGATTCGCTGAACGCCAGTTGCGACCATGGCATCGAGCAGATTCAACCCGTTGCAAATGTTGTTGCGAAAATACTTCGACGGATTGCTCATTGATTCCGCGACGAGCGCGTTTGCTGCAAAATGCATCACGGCGTCCGGGCGCGCACTGGACAGCGCAGCCTGGATCTGCGCGCGGTCGGCCAACTCGCCTTGAATGAAGTTAGCGCGTGAATCGACTGCGCGCCCGTGTCCTTCAGTCAGATTATCGAAAATGGCTACTTCGTGGCCCTCATCCAGTAATAGCTCGGCGCAAACGCTTCCGATGTAGCCGGCGCCGCCAACAACGAATATTCTCATGCGCGGGGAAAATGCGGCGCGATTGGCCTTAAATCAAAGCGAATGGCAGGGACAGCTTGCCGGGCCGTCTAACCGAGCCCCGGCACGTTACTCTATCACACCAATCAGAGCGAACTGCGACGAGGGGAAGTTTGCGCGACGGTTGTTTTCCCCTTCTTTTTCTGAAGAGCTGTCACCATCTGCTGCACCCGGCGATGTTTGCAGCGCGGTGCGAGGACTTTCAAACTTTGTTCCTCTGATCCCCATTGCAAGATGTCGATGTCCACGCGGCGGACACCCCAGCGTTTCATTTCCAGTCGGCTTGGCTTATACAGGTCGATGGTATCAGTCCCAACGAGTGCCCAACCATAATCGTCAATGATGTATTCCTCGTTTGTCGAGTTGATGCGAAACCGCGTGCCGAGCGGATAACGCGACCAATCAGACGCAGCACTCATCACTTTGCTCCCGGCAAGACGACAGCCGACTGCGTTGTGGCATCCGCTCCCCTCACTGTGCGTATAGGCAGTAGTGCGGACGTTCGGTACGTGGCCGCTGCTAAGATTCGGTTTCGACTCCGTGGCACAGCCAACAATTAAACAGGCGCCAGCTGCTGCCACCGCAAGGTTAAGGCGGTTTGGCATTGGCGGTCTCCATAGCAGCCGACGGCGCCAAGGGCAAGCAATAATTTACGAAAATTCCCTAGGGGAAACCAGCCGATCGCAAAAAAAGCGCCGTCGAAATGTGGTCTGTCAGGCGAACACCCAACGATTGCAGCGACGATCTAACGCGCAGCAGTCTGCGAGAGTTCACTCGTGCAATGCGGACAACGTGTCGCCTTGATCGGGATCGTCATTGCGCACGCCGGGCATTCCTTCGAAACTGGCGCGGCAGTTGGCGATGGACTTTTTAATCTGTTCATCGCTTTGACTACGAGGAAAATGCACAAGGCGACGATGACGAAATTGATTATAAGAGTGATAAAATTTCCGTAATTCCAAGTCACTGCGCCTGCCTTGGCGGCCTCGGCCGGAGTATTAAAGAAGCCGCCGCTCGGTGCGGCCTTGAGAATGAGGAATTTGTTGGAGAAATCGAGGCCACCCGTAAGCAAGCCTACCGGCGGCATGAGAATGTCTTTGACGAGTGAATTAACGATTCCCCCAAAGGCGGCGCCAATAATCACGCCCACCGCGAGATCGACGGCATTTCCTTTAACCGCAAACTCCTTAAATTCTTTCCACATACGCTCTCATCCAATTAATCGATGACGATATTTACAAGCTTTTTCGGGACCACGATCACTTTGCGCAGCGTTTTGCCAGCGATGCGAGCTTGAATCGTCGGCGTTAACAGCGCAGCTGTCTTCATTTCTTCGTCCGTCGCAGAAATCGACATCTTCATTCGATCGCGGACCTTTCCATTAATTTGAAGGACGACTTCCACCTCGTCTTCGACAAGTAGCCGCTCATCGTAGGTCGGCCACGGCTGTTCGGTGATATCGCCGCGCGCATCCGTAAACTTCGCGCTCAATTTCTCCCACAACTCGGAGGCAATATGCGGCGCGAATGGACTGAGCAAAACCAGAAAGGCGCGCATTGATATCAAGGGAATCGTCTCGGCGCCAGTGAACGCATTTACGAAAATCATCATCTGTGAAATTGCCGTGTTAAACGAGAATGACTCGATGTCCTCAGTGACTTTCTTGGTGGTGGCATGTGTTACCTTTTGCTGTGCCTTTTCTGGGTCGATCTCTTTGATTTTCCCGGATAAGACCCAGTCGCCGCTCTGATTCTCGGTCATGAACAAACGCCAGACGCGCGCAAGAAAACGCGATACGCCCTCCACGCCGCGCATGTTCCACGGTTTCATTTGCTCCAGGGGTCCCATAAACATCTCGTAACAACGAAAAGCGTCGGCGCCGTACTGGTCGATCACGTCGTCCGGGTTCACGATGTTCCCGCGCGATTTCGACATTTTCTGATTATCTTCGCCCAGGATGATTCCTTGATTGACCAGCCGCTGGAACGGCTCCGGCTTCGAGACATAACCGAGATCGAACAACACCTTTTGCCAGAACCGCGCGTAAAGCAGATGCAGGACCGCGTGCTCGGTGCCGCCAACGTACAGATCGACACCACCCGGCCTCTCGCCGCCCATCCAGTAGCGTTCGGCCTGTTCTCCAACGAAACGCCGATCATCACACGGATCGCAGAACCGCAGGTAGTACCAACACGAGCCGGCCCATTGCGGCATGACGTTCGTTTCGCGCGTCGCTTTTTCGGAGTAACGAATCCAATCTTTCGCCTTTGACAGCGGAGGCTCGCCAGTCCCGGTCGGCTTATAATCTTCGAGCGGCGGCGGCACGACAGGAAGTTCGCTTTCGCCTAACGAACGGTGATTGCCATCCTCCCAGATAATCGGGAAGGGTTCACCCCAGTAACGCTGCCGGGAAAAAAGCCAGTCACGTAATTTGTAATTGACCGCACCTTTGCCCAGGCTGTGCTCCTCCAGCCATGCAGTGATCTTTTTCTTCGCATCCGTACTCGTTAGGCCGTTAATAATTGGCGAATTGACTGCGACGCCTTCACCGGTAAATCCGACTGCCGGTTCATCCCTTAGTGGCTGGACGACAACGACAATCGGCAGATCAAATTTTCTGGCGAATTCCAGATCGCGTTCGTCGTGTGCCGGCACACCCATGATCGCGCCCGTCCCATAGCCGAGCAGCACGTAGTCAGCAATCCAGATTGGAATGCGCTCACCGTTCGCAGGGTTTACGGCATAAGCACCGGTAAAGACACCGGTCTTTTCCTTCGACATCTCGGCCCTTTCAAGGTCACTCTTGCGGGCCGTCTTTTCTCGATACTCCCGAACCGCTGGCCACTGCTCCTCACTGACAATGTGATCGATCAGCGAATGCTCGGGAGCAATCACCATGTAAGTAGCGCCGTAAAGTGTGTCAGGGCGCGTGGTGAATACCTCGATAATTTCAGACTCGAAGTTCGATATCTCAAATTTAATCAGCGCGCCTTCGCTGCGACCGATCCAATTGCGCTGGAGTAATTTGATCCCCTCGGGCCAATCGAGTTTGTCGAGTTCGTTTAGCAACCGCTCTGCATACGCTGTAATTCGCAACATCCATTGACGCATAGGCCGCCGCACGACCGGAAATCCGCCAATCTCACTTTTTCCGTCAACGACTTCTTCGTTAGCCAAAACAGTACCGAGCTCCTGGCACCAGTTCACCGGCACGTCCGCGACATAAGCGAGGCGGACTTCATCCGGATTTTTGCCCGAATAGGTCGAAATGGACTCGGCTTTATTCGTGGCCGAATTGAACCAGGAATTATAAATCTGGAGAAAAATCCATTGCGTCCATTTGTAATAACGCGGGTCCGTCGTGCTGATCTCACGCTGCCAATCATAGGAAAAACCAATTCGCTTAAGCTGTTTCTTGAAGCTCGCAATATTTTCGCGCGTAGTGATCGCCGGGTGCTGGCCGCTCTTGATCGCGTATTGCTCCGCAGGAAGGCCGAATGCGTCCCATCCCATGGGATGCAAGACATTGAATCCGCGCATCCGCTTGTAACGCGCAATGATATCCGTCGCAGTGTACCCTTCGGGGTGGCCAACGTGCAGGCCTGCGCCACTCGGGTAGGGAAACATGTCGAGGACGTAAAATTTTGGTTTAGCGTGATCGAAACCTTTCTCACCGGGATTGGGCGCGTGAAAAAACTGTCGCTCTTCCCAGATAGCCTGCCATTTTGGTTCGAACTGGTCGAATGGGTACGGTTTGCGGCGCTCGTCCATGGGTTAACCACGAATGGACACGAACGAACACAAATTCACAAAAAATCTCTTCACGCTCATTACTTTCCGTTAATCGAACTCATCAGTGTGGATTACTGGTTAACCCTGAATCCTGTCAAACGCGCATGCAATTGATTGTGGCGACACGTAACACGCATAAAACGCGCGAGATTAAGCAAATTCTCGGATCAGGTTTGGCTGTACGGGATTTGACCGCGCATCCCGAAATTTCCGAAATAACGGAGAGCGGGACGTCCTTCGAAGAAAATGCGAAGCTCAAAGCCATCGCCGTATCAGAAAAATTGCCCGGCCTGGTAATCGCGGACGATTCAGGACTGGAAGTCGAAGCTTTGGGAGGCGCGCCGGGAATTCATTCCGCACGCTACGCGGGCGCAAATGCGAGCGACAAAGAAAAAATCGCCGAGTTACTGAGGCAACTCGCGAAAGTTGATGCGAAGAGCGATCAGCGCTGCGCGCGATTTCGTTGCGTCCTGGCCGTTGCGCGCGATGGCCGGATCCTTGCGACGGTCGAAGGAGTCGTAGAAGGAGAAATCGCCGAACGACCGCGCGGCTCACACGGATTCGGATACGATCCGGTTTTTATTCCAGATGGATTCGAAGAAACTTTTGCCGAACTGCCCGAAGAACTGAAAAACAATATCAGTCACCGGGCAAAGGCGATTCGCAAATTGAAAGCCAAACTGCTGGCTCTCTGCCGCGAAGTCTAGGGCTTCGGTGCCGGCGGAGGCGGGGGAGCTCCCGGAGGCTGGGCGCCCTGAGGAGCCTGAGCGCCTGCCGCCCTGATCTGGTAACCAACCTTGGTGATTCCCGCGGAACGCACTTTGTCAAGAACGGCAATCACGTCACCATGCATCGACATTAAGTCGGCGCTAATTGAGACCTTAATTTCGGGATTTCCCCGGTGAAGTTCAAAAAGCCGCGGTAACACCTGGTCATCGGTCACGATTTGATTGTCAAAAGTAACGACGTTGCCCTCACGCACCTTGATCGAGACATAATCCTTTACCGGGCTCGGAGGCGGAGCAACTGCAGCCGGCAGATTGACCCGAATCCCTTTCATGTGCGTCTGGCTCAGACTCACCATCATGAAGCTCGCGAGTAGAAAGAACATGATGTCGATCAAAGGGATGATCTCAATACGGGCTCTCTTGTGCGGAACGGGTGAAGCAAGTCTCATATAATAAACTCCAAAGGATCTTCAGTACTGGGCGCCCGTCATCGTGAACGTGATGGGAATTTTGACCTTCGAAACCGAACCCGGCTTAAACCGCCATTGCCGAAAGGCACTGAGTGCTGCGTTATCCAATATAGGATTTCCGGTGCTTGATGCCATCGAAGCGCTGGTTGCGCTGCCGCTTGGACTGACCTCGACGACACACACTCCGCTGCCAACAACATGTCGTGAACGCGCCTCATACGGGTACTGCGGGCGCGGCGCATAAGTGGCCAGAGCTTTCGCTGAGGAGATTGACATGGTACCAGGATGACCGGCAGCTTGCGGCGCCTTAATGGGGGTGAATTTTTGCGCCTGCGGTTTCTTTGGCGGAGGGGTTGTCTCTTCCACGTACTCCGGCTGGATCTCGGGAGGCGGTGGAGGCTCCGGCAAGGGAATGTCTTCCGGCGGAGGGGTAGGTTCTTCAGTGGCCTGAAGCGTTGCCTCCACGACGGCTGTCGGTATGTCGGGAGGCACTTCAGCCGCGACTTCGCGTTTCTGAGCAAGCGCAACTGCTGTAAGGTGAATCGCCAATGCAGCACCAAAAGCAGTCCAGAAATACCATGCCGCCGGCGGGCGATAGAGCAGCGGCTTTGGTGTTTCTTCTGCCATAATCAGATCACGTGCCCGCTCCCGGCACCGCCTTTAAAGCCTCGCTCTTAATCTCGAATGAGATTTTATAGAATCCCGCTGAGCGGAGCAGCTCGAGCAAATGAACAATGTTTCCATGGACAGTGTCTCGATCGCCGCGCACGAACACTTTCGCTTCCGGATCGGACTGGTGCACCTGGACCAGGCGCGCCTGCATATCTGTCTCGGTCATCTCATTTTTATCGAAAAAATAATGGCCATCCTTATCGACCGAGACACTGATGTAATCCCGTTTTGATTGTGTCTCACCCGAACTGCCGCTCGGCAGGTTCACCTTAATTCCTTTCATGTGCACCTGGCTCAAGCTCACCATCATGAAACTGGCGAGCAGAAAGAACATGATGTCGATCAACGGGATGATCTCGATCCGCGCTTTTTTGTGAGGAACAGGTGAGGTGAGGTGCATGGAAAATTCCTAAATTGAAGACCGGGTCGCCGAGGCGGGTGTACCGTGCTCGATCTCCACTCCTCTGTGTTCCCTGGGCTCCTTGTGTTGTGCTTCGAGCATCACTTCCAGGTTCGTGGCTGCGGTTTGCAGTTCGAACTCTAAGTTAGACACACGCGAAGTGAAAAAGTTGAACGGAATCAACGCGAAGATCGCGATGCCAAGACCGCATGCTGTGGCGATTAGCGCTTCGGCGATACCGCCGGTGACGGCTTGTACAGCGAGTTCTTCGTTGCCCAGAAAACTGAACGACCTGATCAGACCGGTGATCGTGCCCAACAGACCGAGCAACGGCGCCAAAGTCACAAGCGTGTCCATGACCACTAGGAATCGACCGGCCCGCTTGATCTCGATACCGGCCGCGACCTGCAACGCCCCTTGCAGCGAAGTGTGTTGATGATTGAGGCCGTTCCACATCATTCGCAGGACCGGGTCGCGTGATCCACGAGAAAGCCGGGAGGCCTCTGTCGTATCTCCCTGCTCGATCGCAGTAAACACCTTCTCAATGCGTTTGGGATCGCGTCGGAACCATCGGCCGCTCCACCAAAAGCATCGTTCGATCACCACAGTGAGTGCTATAATTGACACAATCAGAATCGGCCACATCACCGGGCCGCCTTGGTGGAACTTGCTGATTAACCAGTTGCTGGCGAGAAAACCTGTTGGTTGTGGCTCCGCGCTGGGAGAGACGGCTGGGGAGGGACTGGTCGCGGTAGCCGCAGCCGGGCTCGTGACCGCACCAGGGCTGGTGAGCGCACCCGGGCTTGTGACCGCACCTGGACTGGTTGCGACTCCTGGTGCTGGGCTCAGCGTGACAGGAATGGATGCGCCTGGCACCGCAGGCTGCTGGCCTGGAGGCACGTTCGTAGCGGGCGCCTGCATGGGCGCGGCCCGATTTGCCGGCGCCTGAGCGCCTGGATTCACGCCGGGGGCTGTGGGCGGATTTTGCGCAGGCGGCTGATTTTGCGCAGGTGGCGGAGATTGCGCCACGGTTGTTAGTACAAGCGCTAGTAAGCAGACAGAGGCGATGAATGGTGTTTTCATAGTTTTGTTAAATCAGCAATTTGATTGGACCATTGCGGTACAGAGTGTCTTTATCGCAAAATCACGACTGGCGAGTCCAGCAAAACTTTTCACTTTTTTGCTCCCTGAGAGTGTGCCCTACTTCCATTATCACCAGAGGCAGGACGTAAGGCAAGTCTTTCACATTATATTCGTTGGGCGTGCTCCATCGGATGTGCGACGACGATCGCGCGCGATCGCAACGCTGTTCCGCAAACGCGGCCAATCATCGATCGCTGCTTCAAGTTCGTCCCCCGGATGAATTGGACCTACGCCAGCCGGCGTTCCAGTTAAGATGACATCGCCCGGTAAGAGTGTGAGCGATTGACTGGCGAAGGAAATAATTTGTGCAATCGAGTAAATCATTTTGCTGGTACGCGTGCTCTGGCGCACTTCTCCATTCTGCCGCAACTCAAGGGAAACATCGCTCGCATCCACATCGGCATAAACAAAGGGCCCAATCGGTGTGTAGGTATCAAATGATTTGCAACGGCCAAATTGCTTCTCCGTCTTTTGTAAGTCCCGATCGCTGATATCGAGACCAATTGTGTAACCGAAGACAAAATCCAGCGCCCGCTCTGCGAGGACATTTTTCGCGGACTTGCCAATGACGACTGCCAACTCCGCTTCGAAATCCGTTTGGTGACCGGGGAACGCAATTTCAATCGTGCCATCGTGTGGCAACAATGAGGCCGGTGATTTGAACCAGATCAAGGGCGTACCCAAAGTGGTCCGCTTCATTTCCGCAATGTGGTCTGCGTAGTTCAAACCAACCGCGATCAACTTCGACGGCGCCACGGGAAGATCGACAACGACACTTGTTAGGCGGACAATCTCACCGGTCGGCTCGATGTCGACCCAAAACGGATTTTTTAGGACGTGAACTTCGTCGCCACCAATCTCGCCGTAGAAAAATCTATCCTCAGATCTAAAGCCGCCGAATGTACGCATGTGAAATCGAGAGATTACACAGATTTTCGGGGATTGTAGGGCGTTTCTGCGAAACGCCGATTTCTAATCAGAAGAGGCGTCTGACACAGACGCCCTACAATTTACTTTGGGACAACCCCTACAAAATCACGCACGGGTTTCTGTTCCGAAATTGAAAATGCGCTGCTGTTTTCCCGAGCGAACCAAAATCCGGTCGACGATCCGCCATCGAGATTTAGCGCGCGTTCAATTTTCAAATCCTCAGCGAGCGACGTTGTCGCAAGGATCTTCGCCAATTCTGCCAGCGAAACCTCCGAGCAAACCCCGACCAATGCGCGACTGCTGTTTGTCGTCGCCGCAAAAGTCCGTCGGGCCCGATGGGAGTCGTTCAAACCGCTGATGGGTTGGCCTCGATCAACAAGAAACGGCCCGCACTGAATTGCTGCGGCTACCCCGGGGCGCCGCGAAAATTCACGGGAGCGCACGATTTGCACCCCGCGTGATGAAGCTACAAGCACGCCCGTGATTAACCGTGCGCGCTGTAGCGGAGCGATCATTTGCCCATTCGCCATTCGCAAACCGATTGGAGCAAACTTTTCATCGAAATAGCCGCCATTCACTCCGGCGACGCATTTTTCATGTTTCATCACGTCAGCGAGACTTTCCGCGCCATCCTTGTTTTGAAGGATGCGCAATGTGCAGGATTTGGTGGAAAAGATTGCAAGGTCCACAGTGATGCGTTCGCTGCGAGCGCCGTTTTCCAGAACAACATGTCTGTGCACTACGCCGCTGCGTCCCGGCTCCGACGCGCTCGAGAGAATCGTCCAGTCAGCCTGTGCGGTTGCTGCAAGGACGAGAAAGAAAACGGCGCATCTAAGTCGCATGTGTCAGATGCCGTTTGCCAAATTGCGAGTTCGGTCCCGGCTAGGCTTTACCGCCGTGCTTCTGCAGGAGGGCCTGGAAACGCGGATCGCTGCGCAACGGATCCCAAAGCGGATTTATTTTCAGACTCTCCACCGTGATCGCACTCGGTCGGCTCAATAATCCGTCCAGAATTTCGATTGCACGATTCTTCTCGCCAATGGTCGCGTAAACTTCGGCGACCGAGGCCGTAATTTCGGGGCCAGCAAACGCGTCCTTGCTCTCCGGGAGCAATTCAGTCGCCCGCTGGGCCTCAGCGATTGCTGCCTCCTTTTCTCCAAGTTGCGCGAGTACTTTTGCCAACTGAATATGGGCATCTTCGGAGTCGGGACTCCGCCTGACCTGTTCCTCGGCCGCGCTTTTCGCTTTTTCGAAAGCTGCTCGCGCTCCCGCGTCGTCGTGCAGCTCTTTCCGGGCAAAGCCGATATAGTAATACTTAGCCCATAAACCTCCCGGATACGCGGCGATTTGCGCGTCCGGCAAGCTTTCGGCTTCCCGCAATGCCTCTTGATACTTGCGTTCCAGGAGGAACACCTCACACCGCGAGCCGATAATCTTACACTTGAGCTCGCCGCTCAGCGGGACCGATTTCACTGCCTCAAACGCCTTCTCTGCAACCCCAAAGTCTCCTTTTTCGAGGATGGCCAGCTTCGATTTCACCTCCAAAGGGCCCGCTGCCGCCGGATCCAGTGCGAGCGCGCGATCGATGGTCTTGTTCGCGTTGCCAAAATCGCGGAGCATCTGGTAGTTGAAGGCGAGATTTTGCAGCGCCCATATGTCTTTGGGATTCAGAGTGGCCGCCTTTTCGAGATTCGCCGTTGATTCGGTCCATTTTCCCTGACGGCGCTGGATGGCACCGAGGGCGAGGTAAACCTCCGATTCGTTAGGCAAGCCGCTTTTCGCGATTTCGAATTCGTTCAGTGCCGCGTCGTAATTGTTGTCGCCGTAGTAGTACGAAAATCCACGCGCAAGATGCGCTTCGGGAAGATCCGGCCGCAATTGCAGAGCTCGCTCGGCAAGTGTGCGCGCTTTTTCGCGTCGTTCCGGCGTCCGGTCGAACGTGTGTACGATCCAGCTTTCCAATTGCGAATAGCGCGCAATGGCAAGGGCAAAGTTTGGGTCCAGGTCGATGGCACGCTGGTAAAGCTGCTCGCTCTGCTTCAGTTTTTCGAAGTCCTCAACAGCCATGGAAAGATTGTGTGCCTGCACAAAGGCCAGATAGGCCTCACCGTTGTCAGTGGGTTTGTGTTCGATCTGCGCTTTTTCGCTGGGCGATAACTTCGCCCGCAGCTCGTTCGCGATTTTTTGAGCGAGATCGGTTTGAATTGCGAACACATCAGTCAGCTCGCGATCGTAATCCTCCGCCCAGATATGCTCGTCGGTGTCGGCGTTAATCAATTGCACATTGACCCGCACCCGATTGCCTTCGCGGCGAACACTGCCTTCCAGGATGGCACCCACTCCCAGAGCCTTTCCGATCTCACGAACGTTTGATGCCTTCCCCCGATATGGCATGACCGAAGTGCGTGAGATCACCTTCAGGTCGCCGATTTTCGATAAATTGGTTAGAACATCATCTTGAATGCCGTCCGCAAAATAGGCGTTCTCTTTGTCGTCACTGAAACTTTCGAACGGCAGCACTGCAATCGATTTGTCGACCTTGTGCGCTGAAACGCGAGGCAGCAAGAAAAATCCCGCGGCAGCGGAAATGATAACGCCGGTCGCCACCAGCATGATGATGTTTCGGCGACGATGCGATCCGGGCACTGCCGGCGACGGTGTCGCGCGAACGCCCTGCGCAGTGATGTCGTACGCCCAGGCAAGCACCAGCGCGATCGGAAAGCCGAGCAGCAACAGTGCGATTACCAAACGCAGCGCCCAGTTTGGCAATTCCCACGCCGGAAATGCAGCGGATGCCAGCTGTATGACGCCTCCGGCAGCGATGACGTAAGCCGCCGCCACGCGGTACACCTTGCGCCGTTTCACTTCTTCAAAGAAGCCGCTACTCATGATAGGAGATTTGGATTGACCGGCATTATATTCAACGGCGAAGAAATAGACACGAAAATGAACATTTCCGGTCCGGTCCCGATGATGTCGGTTACAGACAGCAAAAAATAAAGACCGCGCTAGGCTTTCGCTTCGTGTTTGTCGATCAAAGCCTGAAAGCGTGGATCACTTCGCAGCGGGTCCCACATCGGATCGAGTCTCAGGGATGGAATTGTGACTCCACTCGGGGTACTCAGCGAACGGTCAAGAAGCTGAAGGGCCTGGTCGGTTTCCCCGGTCCAAGTGTAGATTTGAGCAAGCGCAATTGTCGTCTTGGGCCCGTCAAGCGCGTCTTCAGATTCGGGCTGAAGTTCGACTGCCCGTTTGCCTTCGGCGATGGCCAACTCCTTCTCACCAAGCCCGGCCAGAATCATGCCAAGAATTACGTGCCGGGAAGCGTCATTCGGGCCTTCGCGCAGGGCTTTTTCTGCGATTGGTCGAGCACGTTCAAAGGCAGAGACCGCCTTTTCCTTATCGTTCAAGAACGTATAAATCGCGCCCTCAAAAAATTCTCTTGGTTTATCATAGTGAAAGACGTCTTGAGGCGATTGCTTTAGGAGCGCGATAGCGTCCGGGAATTTTCGCTGGAGCAACAAAAGCTGCAGACGTGAGAAGGTGACGAGACCGTCTGGATCGACGCCTGCCGGCAATTGCGCGAGCTCTTTCTCCATGACGTTAAGATCTCCCTTCCAATCAAGCGCAAGCTTCGCCTTCTCCGCGCGCGGACCCAATGACTGGGGCGCAGCCTCGATCGCACGATCGAAGATCTTCTCCGCAGTTTCGAAATTTCTGTTTGCGTAATAATTGTCAGCAAGATTTTGCAAGACCCAGGCGTCCTTTGGACTGAGCGATGCGGCTCTCTCCAGATTCGCTGTGGACTCCTTCCATTTGCCTTGGCGACGCTCAATCGCACCAATGGCCATATAAACCTCCGGGGAGTTTGGTAAGCTCAGCTTTGCAATGGCGAATTCGTTGAGCGCTCCCTGATAGTCACGCTCGCAATAGTAGTAGTAAAAACCCATCGCCAGATGGGCCTCGGGCAGGTTCGGTTGCAAACGAATCGCTTTCTCCGCTGCGACACGCGCTTTTTCCTTTCGCGCGGGCGTCGGATCGAAGTCGCGATAACTCCATTCGTGCACCCGTGCCAATGCAGCAAATGCACCGGCGAATTTTGGATCAAGTTTCGTTGCTTCGTCAAAAAACTGCTCAGCCTTTTCTGTATTGCTGCGGAATTTATCAGCCCGATAAAACACCTCGTGTCCCTGCATGAACGCCAGATAGGCCTCACCGTTTTCAGTGGGTCTGTGTTCAATTTGCGCCTTCTCCATTGGTGACAGCTTCGCCTGCAATTCGCGCACGATTTGCTGGGCCAGGTCTGTTTGAATGGCAAACACGTCGGTCAAATCACGATCATAATCTTCCGCCCACATGTGCTCGTCGGTGTCGGCGTTGATCAATTGCACGTTCACGCGTACGCGATTGCCCATGCGGCGAACGCTGCCTTCCAGAATGGCACCAACTCCCAGGGCCTTCCCGATTTCACGAACGTTGGATGTTTTCCCTCGATACGGCATCACCGAGGTGCGTGAGATCACTTTCAGGTCGCCAATCTTCGATAGATTGGTGAGCACGTCGTCCTGAATGCCGTCCGCGAAATAGGCGTTCTCTCTTTCGTCGCTCAGATTTTCAAACGGCAACACCGCGATCGATTTGTCGCACTTGTAGGCTGAGACGCGCGGCAGGAGAAAGAACCCGGCGGCGGCGGAAATGGCCACTCCAGTCATTACGAGCATGACTATGTTTCGGCGACGATGCGACCTGGGTCCCGCTGGGGTTGGCGTTGCGCGAACGCCCTGCTCGGTGATGTCGTACGCCCAGGCAAGGATCAGCGCTATTGGAAAGCCCATCAGTAGCAGCACGATCACCAGACGCAGCGCCCAGTTTGGCAATTCCCACGCCGGAAACGCCGCAGAGGCCAGTTGGATTATGCCGCCAGCAGCAATGATATAGGCCGCCGCGACCTGGTACACCTTGCGCCTCTTCACTTCGTCGAAGAAGCCGGTCATGGCTGCAGATTTGTCGGTCGAGACCATAAGTCAACGGCCCACAGCATTGACACACGAACTGCCCACGGCGTTCACTTTATGCCGGTAGCGAGGACGGTTTGGAAGTGCGGGCTCTGCTTTTCTCGCGATACAACGCTCACTTCGATTTGCCGGAAGCCGCTCTTTTCAAGGAATTGGTGCAATTGCACTTCGCTGAACCCAAGCCAATGATCCGCATATAAGTCCCGGGCTCGTTCGAATCGGTGGCTCAAGAGATCGAGGATCGCCAGCCGGCCACCGCGTTTCAGAATCCCGTGGGCCGCAGCGACAGCTTGCTGGGGATGAATGGCATGATGTAACGCCTGACTCAAGATTGCCAGATCGACGCTGTTTTTCGCAATCGGCGGATCTTCAATGTCGCCAAGCCGGTATTCGAGGTTCTTGATTCCGTGTTTTTTTGCCAGCTGCCCCCCGAACTCAACCATCTTCGGCGAATTGTCGATGGCGATGACCTTGCGTGCGTTTTTGGCCAGCAACTGCGAAAGCGTCCCCTCGCCTGCGCCTAGGTCGGCCACTGTCAGCGGCGGAAGCAAGGTAATGAGTGTGTGCGCCAGCGCTTTCCACGAGCGGCCCGGCACATAACTCCGCCCAAACTTGCCGGCGAGCTCGTCGAAGTATTTGCGCGCCTTGTCCTGCCGCTTGTGCAAAACAAGCTTCAGACTGGTCCGATCGCGCGATGTTTCCGGCAGTTCGCGGGTGAGCAAACGGGTAATTTCTTCAACGCGCTCTCGCTGTGAATTCCGTCCGTGATTGTTCGCGCCGTAATACACATTTTTACCTACGCGGCGATCGGAAACGACACCCGCCCGCTTTAATTGGGCGAGCTGACTGGAAATGCGCGATTGGCCCATTCCCAGAATCTGCTGCAACTCGGCCACCGAGAGTTCTTCCTGCTCCAAAAGCAGCAACAGACGCACCCGGGTCGGGTCGGCCAAAAGTCGCAATAAATTAATGGTTGACGCCATCGGAATAGCCAACGATATATCGACGCATCATGATTGGTCAATATGTCTTTCGACAGCGTGACATCGTTAGAAACGTTGAATCGTTACGACGGCGGAACGCGTCCCTGGGCTAATCCAATTTTAACGTTGTAACTTTTAACGAATCATCTTCTTAAAATCATGTCTCGCCGTTACATCTTTTCATCCGAATCCGTCACCGAAGGCCATCCCGATAAAGTTTGCGATACCATCTCTGATAGCGTCCTCGATGCCTGTCTCGCAGAAGATCGCCACAGTCGCGTGGCGTGCGAGACCTACGCGAAGAGCAACGTCGTAATCGTCGGAGGCGAAATTACCACCAAAGCAAAACTCGATTACGTGCAGATCGTTCGCGATACCGTGCGCGAGATCGGTTACGTGAATGATGATGACGTTTTTCATGCGGACAAAATTTTCGTCTCCAACATCATCACCAAGCAGTCACCCGATATTGCGCAGGGCGTGGATGCATGTGCGGCTGACGGCAAGGAGACTGCCGAACAGGGCGCAGGCGACCAGGGCTTGATGTTCGGCTACGCGTGCGACGACACGCCGGAATTGATGCCGGCGCCAATCATGTTTGCACATCGGTTAGGCCGCGAGCTCACTCGCATTCGCAAGAGTGGAAAAGTGGGCTGGCTCCGGCCGGACGCCAAATCGCAGGTGTCCGTGATTTACGAAAATGGGAAGCCGATTGGAATTTCGTGCGTCGTCGTTTCCACGCAGCACAGCCGAGACGTAAAGCATTCGGAAATCCGCAGCTTCGTTATCGAGGAAGTCATCAAAAAAGTTTTGCCTGGTGGAATGTTAAGTAGCGACACGCAGTTTCTGGTGAATCCGACCGGCAATTTCGTGATCGGCGGGCCGCAGGGCGACACCGGGCTTACTGGCCGCAAAATTATTGTTGATTCCTACGGCGGAATGGGACGCCACGGTGGCGGCGCTTTTTCAGGGAAAGATCCGAGCAAAGTCGATCGCAGCGCGGCTTACATGGGGCGCTGGGTGGCAAAGACTGTGGTTGCCTCGGGGTTGGCAAAAAAATGCGAAGTGCAATTTGCTTACGCAATCGGGCATCCCAAACCGCTGAGCGTGCACGTCGATACGTTTGGCACAAATACCGTCGATGAAGCGGCTATCGAACGCGCTGTGCTGGCAACGTTTAACTTCAAACCCGCTGAGATTATTCAGCAACTCGATTTACTCCGACCGATCTACTCAAAAACGACCAACTACGGCCACTTTGGCAAGATCGATGATCCGGACATCACCTGGGAAAAAACGGATAAGGCCGACGAGCTACGCGCTGCAGCGCAATAGCTGAAGATTTAAGACGTAAAACTTAATACTATGGGTACGACAACAATCGAAGACACAAAGACAGATTACAAAATCAAAGACATCAATCTTGCCGATTTCGGAAGAAGAGAGATTTCCATCGCCGAAAAGGAAATGCCGGGTCTGATGGCGATCCGCGAAAAGTATGCGCCCCAGAAGCCGCTCTCCGGCGTGCGCATCACGGGCTCGCTGCATATGACGATCCAGACCGCGGTGTTGATTGAAACGCTTACGGACCTTGGCGCAAGCGTGCGCTGGGCAAGCTGCAATATTTTCTCTACCCAAGATCACGCCGCAGCAGCGATCGCCAAGCGCGGTATCTCCGTGTTCGCGTGGAAAGGCGAATCGCTGGAGGATTACTGGCGGTGCACGTATCGGGCGATTTCACACCCCGAAGGTAAGGGTCCACAGCTGTTGGTCGATGACGGCGGGGACGCTACCCTGCTCATTCACAAAGGCTACGAGCTCGAAGAAGGCAGCGATTGGGCAAAGACAAAATCGGAGAACAAGGAAGAACAGGTGATCAAGGATTTGCTGCTCGAGATTCATCGTGAAAATCCCTATCGCTGGCACGAAATCGTAAAGCAATGGCGGGGCGTTTCCGAAGAGACCACCACAGGTGTGCATCGGCTTTACAAAATGCATCAGGAAAACCGGCTCCTGGTTCCTGCGATCAACGTGAACGATTCCGTCACCAAGTCGAAGTTCGATAACCTCTATGGCTGCCGGCATTCGTTGGTCGATGGATTGAATCGCGCGATGGACGTGATGCTCTCCGGCAAGGTCGCCGTCGTGTGTGGTTACGGCGATGTCGGGAAGGGTTGCGCGCAATCGTTGCGCGGCCAGGGCGCGCGTGTCGTCATTACTGAGATTGATCCAATCAATGCACTGCAGGCGGCAATGGAAGGCTATGAAGTGACGACGATCGAAGATACGCTCGGTCGCGGTGAGGTTTATATCACCGCGAGCGGCAATCTTGACGTAATCACACTCGATCACATGCAGCGGATGAAAGATCAGGCGATTGTCGCCAACATCGGCCATTTCGATAATGAGATTCAGGTCGATGCACTCAACGCAGCCAAAGGCGTGAAGAAGACCAACATCAAGCCGCAGGTGGATAAGTACACGTTCCCGGACGGCCATGAGATTTTCCTTTTGGCGGAAGGCCGGCTCGTAAACCTCGGATGCGCGACTGGGCACCCAAGCTTTGTCATGTCGAATTCGTTTTCCAATCAAGTTCTGGCCCAGATGGATCTTTGGAAGAATCGCGACACCTACAAAGTTGGCGTTTACGTCCTTCCGAAAAAACTCGACGAAGAAGTCGCACGCCTACACTTGGAAAAAATTGGCGTAAAGCTCACCAAGCTTTCCCAAAAACAAGCGGAATACCTCGGTGTGCCGGTCGGCGGCCCATTCAAATCAGAGAATTATCGCTACTAATCTGGCGGCATCCGTGTCGCGGTGGCGACATGGTGCGATTTGACGTTATCCCGGTTCATTCTGCGCTCGTAACTTCAACGTAGCTGCAGTTTGATTGTCCGCCACGTCGCCATTTTCCTAGTACATGAACGCGGTGATTCCTTTTCGCCGCATCAGTAAGGATTTCCGTTTCGCGCCTTGGCGCTGCCAGCGAGACCATTGATCGGGTGCCGTGAAAATCGAACATGATTTGCGGCGCGCACGGCTCACCGGAATACAGCGAGACCCACCCGACTTGATCGAAACGCGAACCGAGCGCAGCCGCCTTGACCTGCGGCGCCGGCTTCTTTATCTGGGCGCAACCTTGCATCCCAGCCAGAGCAGTTCCTGCAACCAAGAACGTCAATAATAAGTCTTTCATACTGAAGTCCGCTTCATTCTGGGCTTGGTTCCGAATTCTCGCTCCAAGCTCCACGATACTGGGGCAGGTGGTCCGTAATCTCGTCCCACGGCGCGCGGTCATCCACGAAAGTGTGAAATTGCGGCCGAATCCCGGGATCGTCGTCGAAAGTTCCCATTCGAATCGACACCTGATCGCCTTCAGGCCAATCGCCACCAAACAAGCCTGAGCCGCAATTAACACAGAACGCTTTCACTGCGCCCTCGCCTTTTCCGTACACGCGAATCAAGTCTTCGCCCTGCAACAAACGGAATTGCTGCCGTTTCACGCGCGCCTGCGTGCAGACCGCCGTGCCGGAATGCTTGCGGCAGCGTTCGCAATGGCAATGACCCGCTCGGATGAACCGCGGCGTGACCTCGAAACGGACTCCACCGCAAAGGCAACTTCCTCGAACAATTTTACTCATGCGTTACTCCTTATGTGTCTTCAGTCACAAAATTGGTCAGTGTAATCACTAACTGGATTGTGAGGTTCCTCGCTCCGCTCGGAATGACGACTCGCGGCGACTTTTCGTGCCAGATAAGCTGAGAAATAACCCCCATAACGCCTCTGCAGTTCCGGGCGCTGCCAGTCTTTGCCAGTCACAATTTTGCGGCAATTGGGCGCGCCGCATTTGCATTCAGCGGAATAATCGTCGTCGTCTGTCGTCGCCCAATCATGCGTAAGCTCTTCACCGGCACGGATGTCGCGCATCGCGACGAAGGTGATCTCGCCGCGCACTCCGAGATTCGCATCGCATGAGTGATTCGAATACAACATCGACAGGTCGCGCTCCTCATCGGTTACCGGCGCAATAAACAAATCATCGTCGATCTGAATTTCCACTGGGCCGAGCCGTGGCGTGATTTTTTCGCGCAAAGTTTTTCGATCAACAATGTGCCCGCCCTTCACCGCCACGATCTCGTCTTTGGCGATGTCGGCATTCGCAAACAAACCGCGTCCGTGGATTTTACTCTCACGAACTTCAGTCTTTGGCGAGAGATAGGAGACACGCATCATCGTACAGAATAACCAAGGTGGAACGCGTTGTCCTCAACGCGTTGGCAGAATGCGCGGCTTCGCGGCCTGATATTGCGCCTACGGCGATTGCTCTTGGCATCGGTCTGAGCCGGACTGGCATTTTCAGAGGAAGCTGTTCCATCCACCACGCTCGTGGAACTGTGCGAATCGACTCACAGATTAGAACAAATTTGTAGCGATAAATGTATCGCCTGCGCGATTTGAATTTTGCGGCTGACACAGCCGCCTCTACAATTGTCGATCTCGGAAAATGAAAGCACGCCCGGCTGCCATGGCATTCATCTTCGTCACGGTCACGCTCGACATGCTCGCGCTCGGGTTGATCGCGCCCGTGTTGCCGAAATTGATTCTCGATTTCTTGCATGGCGATATGAATTCGGCCGCAAATTGGAATGGCGTTTTCGGCACGGTTTTCGCGCTGATGCAATTTTTCTTTTCGCCGGTCCTCGGCGTTTTGTCGGACCGTTACGGACGACGACCAGTGATCTTGCTATCAAATCTTGGTCTCGGCCTCGATTACATCGTGATGGCTCTCTCCCCGACCATCGGCTGGCTTTTTGTCGGCCGCGTCATTTCCGGAATTACGGCTTCCAGTATTCCAACGGCGATGGCCTACATCTCCGACGTCGTTCCGAAAGAGAAACGCGCAGGCGCTTTCGGCATGATCGGTGTGGCGTTCGGTCTCGGTTTTATTCTTGGTCCAGGCGTGGGTGGTCCTCTGGGCGACATCAATGTCCGGCTTCCATTCTGGGTCGCCGCTGGGTTCAGTCTGGCGAACTGGCTTTACGGTTACGTGTTTGTGCCGGAATCATTGCGCCCTGAACATCGAAAACAATTCACCTTCCGAAGGGCGAACCCGATAGGCTCGCTCGCACTGCTGCGTTCGCATCCGGAACTGTCCAAACTGGCGACGCTGCAGTTTCTTGCCTACGTCTCGCACGAAGTCTTCGTCATCTGGGCGCTCTACGCGATTTATCGTTTCGCGTGGAGCCAAACCACGATTGGCGTTTCGCTCGCAATCGTGGGCATTTTCACGGCGGCCATTTCCGGCGGACTGACCGGACGAATCGTGGGGTGGCTCGGTGAACGACGCACCCTTTATATAGGCCAGTTTTTTGGCGCGCTCGGCATGGTCATTGCCGGTCTCGCGAGAACCGGGCTCGTGTACATGGCTTCTATCCCAGTAATCTCGTTGTGGAATATTTCCTTTCCCGCAGCGCAGGGAATGATGACTCATCGCGTCAGCGAACGCGAACAGGGCGAACTGCAGGGAGCAATTCAGAGTCTGCGTTCCATTGCGTTTGTCATCGGGCCGCTCCTGTTCTCAGGAATATTCGCCTGGTTTATTAATCCGAAACATTCGTTTCATATTCCTGGCGCGCCGTACTATCTGGCAGCCGTATTGTTGTTCGCTGCGATGCTACTGGCGACTCGCGTGGAGCAGCCGCAGTTCGGGGAGCCCAGCGAGAAACCAATCGAGCCAATCGAGACCATACCGGCCGACGAAATTGGTTCAGCCTCCGTCGCGCCGATTATCGATCCGCCGGAAGAAAAGTCTTGAGCAGTCGCCCTGCATGCCCGATTGAGGCAAATATGAAATCCGGCGTGCATGGTGCAATCGTCGTGGTTGCGATCTGCTCGTGGTTTGCGATTTCAAATCATTGTGTTTTCGCCGCGCTGGCAACGAACGACACGGCGTCACGCCAGTGCCCGTTTCATTCCAAACCTACGAAACAAGAAAAGCCCTCCACTGGAGCGCAGTGCTGCAAAATTTTGCGCGCGGTTGCTTCGGTTCCAGCAAAGGGCTGGGCTCGCGACGACACGAACTTGTCCGACTTCGATGGTTACGGTGGTGAGCGCGCGCTTGCCATTGCGTATTCGCAGACGGCGCTGGTGCCCCTGTCTCTCGACACGGGGCCGCCAGGCGTGCGCTCATTCGCTGAGCTGATTTTGCAGCGGAGCCTTCTCGCTCACGCTCCGCCGGTTCCTGCGTAACAAGCCCCGAAAGCTTTCGGGGTCTAGAACCTTCCGCTGTAGCGGCAGGCGTGCCGCCCGCATTTGCCCAGATCGTAAGGGCCGACACGGCTGCCACTACAGAAGACGTACAACCAACATGCAGAAACGGTTTTCTATTCTTATCAGCGCGATGACGCTCGCGATTAGCGCTGCCGCACAGGTAGGGGCGATTGAAAGCGGCGTTGCTTCGCATCCGTTACGGGACTCAATCGCCCGGGCAACGAGCACGATCATGAGCAGGAGCATGAGAAACAGAAATACACGTGCCCGATGCACCCGGAAGTCGTGACGGAATCATCCCGGCAACTGTCCGAAATGCGGGATGAAACTCGTGCCGTGAGAAGGGAGCCCGTCCAACGTCCAATGTCCGCAACGCCCAATGCACAATGATCAGTCCCATATGTCGGATTCGCCCCATGAAATGCATCAGCACCCGCCTTCACACGAGAGCCATGAAATGCACATGGAAATGCGTTCCACTGTCGACCTTGCCGATCCCATGAGCCGCGAAGGGTCCGGCACGAGTTGGCTGCCGGATTCGTCGCCGATGTACGGGAAAATGTTCATGTTGGGCGAGGACATGCTGATGCTGCATGGCGCGATTTTCCCCCGATATACCAACGTAAGCACACGACGCGGCGACGACCGCATCGATGCGCCCAACTGGATCATGGGCATGTATTCGCATCCACTCGGCGACAGCACGCAGCTCGGCGCGCGCTTGATGATGAGCCTCGACCCCCTCACCGAGGGCGGACGTGGTTATCCACTTCTGTTTCAAACCGGTGAATCCTGGCACGACCAGCCGCTGCACGATCGCCAGCATCCGCACGATCTTTTCGACGAACTTTCGTTCAGCCTGTCGCAGAAAGTTCGATCACGATTTCAGCGCTTATGTCTATTTCGGTTATCCGGGTGAGCCAGCGCTCGGTCCGCCAACATTCATGCATCGTCCGTCGGCAATGGACGACCCAGACGCACCGATCGGACATCACTGGCAGGATTCCACGCATATCACGTTCGGTGTGGCCACTGGCGGTCTGCAATGGCGCGATATAAAAATCGAAGGCAGCATTTTCACCGGTCGCGAGCCGGATGAGGACCGTTACGATTTCGACCGGCCGCGTTTTGATTCCTATAGCGGCCGCCTCTCCTGGAATCCCACGCGAAATCTGGCGTTGCAGGTTTCGTACGGTTACATCAAGAGTCCCGAAGCGGTTGACCCCAAGACAAACATCCACCGCACGACCGCATCGGCCATTTACAATCTCCCGCTCGGCCACGATACCAACTGGTCGAACACGTTTGTCTGGGGCCAGAACAACGCCACTGAGGAAGGCAAAACGCAATCGTTCTTGATCGAATCAAATTATCAACGTGGCCGCGACACGGTTTATTTTCGCTGGGAACGCGTGCAAAAATCCGGACACGAACTCGTCCTCAAGCCTTTCGACGAATCCGAAATTTTTCCAGTGAGCGGATACACGCTCGGTTACGTCCGCGACTTATCACACGGCAAAGCTATCGACATCGGTCTCGGCACCCAATTCACCATCAACGACCGCCCCGATTCTCTCGACCGCTACTACGGCGACGATCTCGGCTACGCCTTCCAATTTTTCCTGCGCATCCGGCCTTCCCAGCACAGTCACGCCGCGCACGATCACGCCGAGCACGTCGCCGGAATAGAAAAATAAGCGCGACCAATCACAAGTCAGTTATTACGTCCCTCCGACAGTGCTCTTGTCATCAGGCGCGACCTGCGTGAAAATTAACGCCCCGTGGCTCTGCGACTGCCGAAACAGGATTACCAGGACATCGAGCGAATCATCGAGCTGGATTTTGCGCGCGCGACGGAAGCCGCTGCGCTGAATTCTCTCCGATGGCTCGGACGCGGTGACAAGGAAGCGGCCGACGCGGCTGCCTGCGACGCCATGCGCGGGATGTTCGATCTGATGAACATCTGCGGCGAAGTCGTTATTGGCGAAGGCATCAAGGACGAAGCGCCCGGCATTTTTAAAGGCGAACATCTCGGCACATGGGTTCCCGGTTCACCGGAGTTTCATATCGCCATCGATCCAATCGATGGGACAACCAACATCTCCAAAGGCGCGCCGAACTCGATCAGTTGCATAGCGGCGGCGAGCCCGGAGAAAGGCGTGAAGGTCGCGTTGCGGGATGTGCCGTCGTTTTACATGTCGAAGCTGGCTTACGGGCCGCGCGTCATCGACTACATGAGAAAGCGCGGCGATTCACTTCATCTTGAGATGCCAATCGCAGAGATGCTGGCAATCGTTGCACACGCGGTGGACAAACGCGTTCAGGACGTGGCGGTGATGATGCTCGACCGACCGCGCCACAAGGAAATCGTCGAACAAATTCGTGCCGCAGGCGCGTCGTTGCGCATGATCGGCGACGGCGACATCGCTGCCGCCATCGCGCCGTCGCTGCCCGAGTCCGATGTCGATCTTTACATGGGCATCGGCGGTTCTCCCGAAGCGGTGCTCGCTGCAGCGGGAATCAAGTGTCTCGGTGGCGACATGCAATGCAAGATGTGGCCGCGCGATGAAAAGGAACGAAAAAGCCTCATCGACGGAGGTTACAAGAAAGATCTCGACCGCGTCTTTTCAGCTGACGATCTGGCGAACGGCCAGAACATCCTTTTCTGCGCGACCGGGATCAGCGACAGTGCGTTGTTGCGCGGCGTCCGCGCTCACGGTGGCGTTACGGCCGTCACGCATTCGATCCTCATGCGCGCCAAAAGCAAGACCGTGCGTTTCATTCGAGCGCGGCACAATTTGCAAACAAAAACGATCCGACTCCGGTCCGATAATCGCGAACACCTGATCTAAGGCTTGCCGGTTAACTCAATTCGTCAGACCGACTTCGGACGAATGCCGAATTTCGCCAGCGCAGCGACCGTCTTTTCCATTGGCAGACCAACGACGTTCGTGAATGAGCCGTCGATTTTTGCGATGATTTCCGCGCCGCTTCCCTGCGCGGCATAAGCGCCGGCCTTGTCGAGCGGGCCCACTTTCGCGAGATAGTTCTCGATGGTTGCGTTGCTCAGACGTTGAAAACGGACGCGCGAGATTTCATGAAAAGCCGCCGATCGGCCCGATGTCTGCAGGTAAATTGCAACCGCAGAACAAACCTGGTGAGTTCGCCCGCTCAGGCGCTGAAGCATCCCGGCGGCCTCACTCAAATCCGAAGGTTTACCGAGGATTCGGTTATCCAGTGCAACCAGCGTGTCGGCTGCGAGCACGACTGCATCGGGACGCGTCTGCGCAATGGCCATTCCTTTTCGAATGGCGTTCCACAGTGTGAGCTCGCGCAATGTAAGGGTTGCACTGAACTTTTCTGCGACGCGCGGCGAGGCGATCTCAAATTCGAATCCACTTTCGGAAAGCAACGCGGCGCGCCTGGGCGAACTGGATGCCAGCACTAGTGAAGGCACGACATGGTAAATGTAAAGGCAGCCGTACCTGCTGCAACCGCCTGGATTTTTCGTTAATCCGAGCGTATGTCGCCCGGCAGTCGCGGTGACGCGAGCAATTCTTCAAACTCGCGCCAGCGCTGCTCGGGCTGGTTTTCTGTGCCGCCACGTTTCTCGATGTAGCTGCGCACCATGTCTTCGCCGAGATTGTAGTTGATGACGTAGCTGCGGTACTTTTCGATAAATTTCGTAGCTTGTTTCGCGCGCTTCTCATCCATGAGCGCGTATTTTTGCAACCAAGCCGCAGCAGCGGCTGCGTCGATGTCGCCACTGAGGTAACGCCGAGCTGCTTCATTTGTGGCGTATCCCAGTTTCTTCACCAAGTCCTGGACCTCGTAAAATTCCACCACGCGTGATGGGTCGATTCCGGCGGCCGGCCAGAGCACTTCTTTTTCGAATGCTAACCTCTCCGGTTTCGTAAAGACAACGTCTCTGCCGAAGTTCGCGGTGCCTTCGGCAATGAGTGATTGGGGCGAGAAGAGCGCATAAACCGAGAACTCAAGCCATCCGCGGTCGCGGACAAGATTCTTCTCAAGCAACGCGTTGTAAACGTGATGGCCTGGGTAACCTTCATGTGCAGCCAGATCAATCGCGCGATCGATATAGACGGGCAGATCGGTATTCACTTGGATGACACTGCGATAATTCCCCTTGTACCAGTTATAGCCGCCCCACGGTTTGTTCGTGACGTATTCGACGCTGAAATTTTCGTCGGGCGGCAGCTTGATGTGCGCAAGCGTGCGTTCGCGACATGCCTTGATCGCAAGTTGAAACACAGCGTCCAGTTTGTCCTTGGGAAGCACAAACGCTCGCCGCCAATTCTCGTACCGCTGCAAGAGCGGTCCCTCGCCCGGAAGTTTTGGCTCCAGCCTGGCGAGGATTTCCTGGAAATGCGCTTCGGGAAACGCAGGTGCAACGGCGTCATAGAGGGCCTGCGATTCTTCGTCGAACTTCAAATGTTCGCCGTTTAATATGCGTACTCGTGCTTCGAGCGCGGATAGTTGCTTTGTTAAATAGCTGCGTCGCAACCGCTCCAACTCGTCTGCCGGCTCGGAAATCTTCGCCAGTTGCTCGCGTAACCGTGTCGCCTCGCGCGCGATCGTATCGAGCGGCTTTTTTTCTGGTTTCTTCCATCCCTGCGGTCCGTAATAAGCATCTACGTAGTCGGGATCATGCAGACCCATCGCTAGCACCAGTTTCACGTAACCTTCTGCGATCTCGTTGACGCTTGTCACAGGCGCTGGCGGCGCTAAAGGCGTCGCGCCACCTGCAGTCGAAACGGCAAGCAGTGCCAAAGAGAGAACAATCGAAGCGCATTTCATACGGACTGCGGTGCGCTCAGTGCAGAATAGAATCAGCCGGATAAACCACGCCGTTTTTGATGACCATATCGATATCGGAAGCGTGGGCGATGTCATCCAGCGGATTCGAATTGAGAATGACGAGGTCAGCAAAATAGCCCTTTTCGACCTTGCCGATATGCGCGCCAGTGTCGCCGCCAAAGAGTTTTGCGGCATTCCCGGTGGCGCATTGGAGAATCTGCACGGGGGTCAGGCCGGCTTCTTTCATCAACTGAAATTCGCGGAAAAGCGCAGGGCCATGAATTGTTCCGATGTTTCCCGCGTCCGTTCCTGCGGCAATCGTGACGCCGGCATCTTCCAGTTTTTTCAAGTTCGGCAGCGCGATCTCGTAGGTTTTCTTGATGCGATCCAAGGCTTCATCCGGTTTGGCTAACGCGTTCTTGATGCGCTCGGGTAATTTGTCCTGCGGAATCTTGGTGACATCGAGCGTTGCGATCACCTCCGGATTGCCCCAGGCTTTCTCCTCCGGCGTCAGGTTCAATTGGTGCGAGAACGTTCGGCCGTAACGCTCGAAGACAACGAGCGTCGGACACAAAATCGTGTGTCGATCTTTCAGCAGCTTTACGAACGCGTCATCGACCGGATTGTCGGTCACACTATGGACAAGGACGTCCGCGCCTTCTTCGACTGCTGCGCGTGCCGTTTCCAATTCGGTCGCGTGCACTGCGACGCGGATCTTGTGCGCATGACTTTCTTCAATCGTCGCGCGCACGATTGGCCGGAAGCTTTCGACCGGGTGGTCTTTGTCGACGATGTACCAAATCTTGACCAGATCGGGTTTTTGTTCGGCCAGTTTCCTCACGAACTCTCGTGCCTGATCGGGCGTATCGATTTTGACGATCGGCGGATCGCCGAGATCAAGTTTTTCGCGCGAGACACTCGAGATTAACGGACCGGCCACCGCCACGCGTGGCGCTTTCGCTGTGGCATTCGCAGTCTTACGAACCTCGAAGTTCCAAAATGGTCCGCCAACATCGACAACTGAGGTGATGCCACTGCGCAGATAACGGGCGAACACATCATTCACGTGACCCTTTACCCATGCGACTTCGTCCTTGTATGGGCGCACGCTGTTGAGATCGGTGCCGTCCGGTCGGGTAAATAGATCGCCTGACTGAAAGAAGTGGATGTGAGTGTCGATATATCCCGGCAATATGAATTTACCGACGCAAGCGATTTGTTTCCCGAGCGACGCCGCGTCTTGTCTGCCAATCGCGACGCGCTCGATCTTGTCGCCGTCGATGACCACCGTCGCATTCGGCAAAACTTTGCCGTCAGCGGGATTGATCACGGTTCCACCGATAAGCGATATCCGCTCCGCGCGAAGCGCCGCGGTAAAGAGTAAGACCGCGAGTACGAGGGCAAATCTAAATTTCATGCGAGAGATTCCTCCCAGCCTTCGCATAAGGGCTACGGCGCGGCAAGCGACTCTGCTCGGAATGACAAAGGTTATTCCTTCGATTCCGGCACGGCTTTCTCGGCAGCTTGAAAACCGATCTTGGAATGGGTGCCGTCGCAAAACGGTTTCTCAGTCGATGCGCCGCAGCGACAGAGGGCCATCCGTTTTTCCACCGGATACTTGTTTCCATCAGCGTCGATCAACTCAACTTCGCCCGTCACGATGTAGGGACCGTTCTTGATTGTTTCGATTGTTACTTGAGCCATGTCTGCATTCTAAGGTGGATCGCGTTGTCCTCAACGCGATGTTAAGTCAGGCGCCGAAGGCGCAAATATTTACCATCGGTCCGAACCCGGACTGGCATTTTCCGGAGAAGCCGATCCACCTGGATTTGCAGCGCGCTTCAACGCAACATAGACACCATGCATTGGAAGGTTTTAACGCTGTCGTTCACGTTGGCGCTTTCTGCTTTCGCTCAATCGCCCACGCAATCGCAAAAGCATCCGTTCACGTTCGAAGACATGATGAAACTCAAGCGCGTCGGTGCGCCGGTGCCGTCGCCGGATGGCAAATGGGTCGTGTTCGATTGCGAAGATGTCGATCTCGCGGCGAACACGAAGACTTCGCATTTGTGGATCGTGCCGGCCAGCGGCGGTGAATCGCGGCGGTTGAATCCAACTCCAAATCACGAGGAGCGGCCGCGGTTTTCAGCCGACGGCAAACGCTTGATCTGGACCTCGAAAGCGACCGATCCGACGCAAATCTGGATGTGCGATTTCGATTCGAACGGCGGTTCGTTAGTCGGCAAGCCGCATCAGGTCACTAACATTTCAACCGGTGCCGACGGCGCGATTTGGTCACCGGACGGGAAGAACATCGTGTTCGTCTCGGCGGTGTATCCCGATTGCAAGGACGATGCCTGTAACAAACAGCGCGACGAAGAGCTCAAGAAGAGCAAAGTGAAAGCGAAAATCTTTTCACGCCTGTTCTATCGGCATTGGAACGCGTTCACCGAATTCAAGCGCAGCCATTTGTTTGTGGTGAGCGCGGAGGCAAATCCGAATGGAGGGCGAGCTCTGCGACGCCGGGAAGTTCGCCAGTCCGGCTCGGACCGGGCTCGCAGGAGCTCGCCCCTCCAAATCAGGAGCCCCGCGATCTCACGCCGGGAGATCACGATGTGCCGCCGTTCTCGTTAGGCGGGCAGGACATGTATGCGATTTCGCCCGACGGACAGGAGGTCGCTTATACCAGCAACATCGATGAAGTCGAAGCGACGAGCACGAACAACGAAATTTTCACCGTGCCGATCAGCGGTCCCGCGACTGCGGGAAAGAAAATTTCCACCAGTCCCGGCGCGGACACGACGCCGCTCTATTCGCCGGACGGAAAATACCTCGCCTGGCGCTCGCAAGCACGCGCCGGCTTCGAAGCCGATAAATGGCGGCTCCTGGTGCAAGATCGACAATCAGGTAAAACTCGCGATCTGACGGAGAAGTTTGATCGATCGGTCGGAAGTTTCACATGGTTCGAAACCTCGGCGCTGCTGCTCACGGCTGAAGATCACGGAGCCTCGCCGATCTTCGTCGCGCTGCCGGCCCGGCCGGATGGCCCTGAGATCATCCAATTTAAAGAGCCTGGTTCGGCAGAGATTCACGCCGACGACCTCGTCTGGTCGAAGAACACACTGTTTTTCACTCGTATGTCTGCTGTCGCACCTAACGAAATTTGGAAACACGACGATCTCGCAGCTGAAGGACCAATTTGGGAACAAAAGCATCCCGCATTTGAACCGCTCACGCACATGAACGACGCGGCGTTGTCGCAAATCGACATGCAACCGTTGGAGTCTTTCACGTTCAAAGGCGCGAACAACGACGATGTGCAGGGTTTCATGGTCAAGCCGCCGGGATTCGATCCGAACAAGAAATATCCCTTAAAATTTTTGATCCACGGCGGACCGCAAGGGGCTTGGGGAAACGAGTGGACGTATCGCTGGAACGCGGAGTTGTTCGCGGCGACCGGAAATTACGTGGTGGTGATGATCAATTTCCACGGCTCGACTGGTTATGGACAGAAGTTTACCGATTCGATTAGCGGCGATTGGGGCGGCAAACCTTATGTCGATTTGATGAAGGGACTCGATTTTGTGGAGAAGACCTATCCGTTCATCGACAAAAACCGCGAGGCGGCGCTGGGCGCCAGCTACGGCGGCTACATGGCCAACTGGTTGTTAGGCCATACGAACCGTTTCAAATGCATCGTGTCGCACGACGGCATGTTCAACGCCGAGTCGGCCTACGGCACAACCGAGGAGCTGTGGTTTGCAAATTGGGAATTCGGCGGTCCGCCTTGGAAAAAGCGGGATGTTTACCGGAAATGGTCGCCGCACGAATACGCCCAGAACTTCAAAATGCCGACGCTAGTCGTGCACGGCCAGAACGATTACCGGCTCGATGTTTCGCAGGGGTTCGATCTGTTCACGACGCTGCAAGTGCTGAAGGTGCCGTCGAAGATGTTGTATTTCCCCGACGAAGGCCATTGGGTGCTCAAGCCGCAGAACTCGCAGCTCTGGTACAAGACAGTGAACGATTGGGTGGATCAGTGGTGCAAATAGTCCTGTCTCATGTGACCGAAGTAGAGACACCTCTGCGATATTTCCGATTTCAGAAGCAATTAGAGATTCCTGCGACTTCGCTCGGATGACAAGGAAGGGCGGAACGGACTACCTCGCTTGACTTTTTGCGCAGGTTGCGCATTAAGAACGCCGTCGAAACTATGCATTATTCTTTGTTAGGTGTTTTGCGGATAATCGTTTCTGTTGGTCTCGTTTGGTTCGTCGCGGGATGTGGCGAAGATCCCCGTTATTCTGCCAGGACGCAGTATTTGGGTGGCGTTTACGGTGAAGCGCCCCCCGGCGGGCCGCGTGACACAGTCTCCTATTGGGATGGAGACAACGCGAGTGGAAGCCCCTCCGTGAAGATTAGTCTCGGAGAGCAGCGCGCCTATTTTTACAAGGGCGGCGTGCTCGTCGGTGTTTCGCAATTGTCCACTGGCCGTGAGGGGCTCAACACTCCCACTGGTACTTATAAAATTATTCAAAAAGACAAAGACCACGTCTCTAGCTTGTTCGGAGATTATGTGGACTCGTCAGGCAAGGTGGTCGTCCCCAACGTTGAGATAAAAAAAGACCCGAAACCGCCGGGCACTCACTTCCAAGGCACACCAATGCCCTACTTTATGCGCATCGTGTCGGGGACGGGCATGCATGCGGGGTATCTGCCGGGCTATCCGGCGTCGCACGGATGTATCAGAATGCCCGAGTTCATGGCTGAGGATTTCTTTAGGTCGGTCTCAGTGGGGACGCCGGTCACGATCACGAATTAAATTACCGTTCCCAGCGCGGTTCCCCCGATTCGAGTCCGCCTCTCGCAAATTTCGCAGTCACTGCATTGAGAAAATCAAAAGCGGCAGAGGTCACCGCGGCGACCCGCACTCCAAAACGTGGCCGTCCTGGCAAACGTCATTACGCGCTTGCGGTGCGGCGGCGCTCCGCCTCTTTTTCGGACGAATTGCAGGGGAATACACGCTCATTATCTGGGCTTGCAGAAAATTTCAGGTCACGGCATCCTGATTATTCCGCTGAGAAGAATATGATCGTCATCACGCAACCAAATGCCACGGAAGAGCAGATCCAGCGGATCATCACGCGTGTGCGCGAGTTCGGCTTGGAGGCACAAATCAGCCGCGGCGCATCGCGCGTGATCATCGGTGTAATCGGGCCGGAAGCGCTGCTTCGCGAAAAGCCGATCGCCGCGATGGCCGGGGTGGAAGCCATCATCCCCGTGTTGAAGCCATACAAGCTTGCAGCGCGGGATTCCCGCGGCGCCTCCTCTGTCGTAATCGGCGACGTGCGTCTGGGTGAACATGAGGACGTTGTTCTCATTTGCGGTCCGTGTTCGGTCGAAAGCCGGGAACAGATTTTGTCGATTGCGACCATCGTGAAAGAATCCGGCGTCAAGATTTTGCGGGGAGGCGCGTTTAAACCGCGCACTTCGCCATACAGTTTTCAGGGGTTACGTGAAGAGGGACTTCGCTTCCTCGCGGAAGCGCGCGCGGAAACGGGTCTGCCTGTGGTCACTGAGGTCATGGACCCGAGGGATCTATCCATGATCGAGAAATACGCGGACTGTCTTCAGGTTGGGACCCGCAACATGCACAACTTCTCGCTCTTAAAGGAATTGGGCCGTAGCAGACTTCCCGTGCTGCTCAAGCGCGGATTCAGCGCCACTATTTACGATTTGATCATGAGCGCGGAGTACATCCTTAACGAAGGCAACCCAAACGTGATCCTTTGCGAACGCGGCATCCGCACGTTTGAGACTGCGGCCCGGTACACACTCGATTTGAGCGCTGTTCCGATCTTGAAGTCTAAAACACACCTGCCCGTCATTGTCGACCCAACGCACGCTCTCGGTGTTCGCGAATTTGTTCCGCAGATGTGCCTGGCTGCAGTCGCTGCCGGCGCAGACGCGCTCATGATCGAAGTGCACGATTCTCCCGAGATGGCCAAGAGCGACGGAAACCAGGCGCTTACGCCGGAGATTTTTGCCGAGCTCGTCCCGCGT
This sequence comes from uncultured Verrucomicrobiae bacterium, assembly GCA_963840135.1. GTDB lineage: Bacteria > Verrucomicrobiota > Verrucomicrobiia > Chthoniobacterales > UBA10450 > Udaeobacter. The sequence continues at coordinate 51,481 of CAWIXX010000003.1, forward strand.
CTTCGCGCGGTTGCCGCAGCCATCGGTCGCGCGTTGTAAATTCGGCGCGAACCATTCGCGCCATTGTTTGCCAACGCGTTGAGGAGTCGCCGCGGCGACCGTTCCTTAGGTGGATCGTCTTCTCCCTTGGCTCGCCGTAGCTTTGGCGAAGGTGGCTGAAAATGCCAGTCCGGCCAGGACCGATGCCGAGAGTGATCGTCGCAGGCGCAAGAACGCAGACGCGGCTACAACTCTCACGGAATGTGGCGTAAACTTTGCAGTGGAAAAACCGATCGGGATAGAGCTTCTGCAACGTGTCGCGACGAGCGAACCCATGGCCCGCAAGCTCCATGCGATACAAGGTGCTCAGTGGCCGGTGCAGTTCTCACATGTCATCCAGGCAGCCCAGCCATTTCTGGCCGCCATAATCGGCCACGCCTGGCATCAGCTATCGTCCAATCATGGGCACGCTGCCGATTCCACGATTTGGATCCTTTGTCCCAGCGTTCATTCCCAAGAGTTACTCTACGAAAGTCTGCTCAACTGGCAGCCGGACGCGCTTTTCCTTCCGGAAGCAGAGTTTGCAGCGGCCGAAAATGTTTTGCCGGATCCGGAAATTGTCGCCGAGCGACTGGCAGTCCTGATGCAAGTCGGACGTGGAGCCGGCGGACACGTCGTCGTAGCAACACGCGCGAGTCTCGATCAAGCTGCGCCGAAACACGGCGCGCTGGATTCTGCCGTTACCCAACTTCAGCGCGGGGCGGTCTGGAAGATGGAAAGCCTGCTTGAACGACTTGTGGGCAGCAGCTATGAGCGCGTGGCCCAGGTCACCACCCGTGGACAATTCGCCGTCCGTGGCGGCATTGTTGATCTTTATTCGTGGCAGGCCTCAATGCCTTTCCGGGCGGAATTCTTCGGAGACCAGATCGAATCCCTTCGCGAGTTCGACATCGATACGCAGACTTCAGTGCGCGATCTGAAGTCAGTCGACATCTTGCTCGACCAGGGAGCGCTGGACCAGAGCGTTCAGGTTCGCGATTACGTCAAGCGCGATCACCTTGTAATTAACATTGAGCCAGACATGGAGAGCGGAGCTCCAGCGACGCCGGGCTCGCCGGAGCTCGTCCCTCCACAAATCCAGATTAGCGAAGGCTGGATTGAGACTGGTCCGGAAGATTTCAGCGGTGCATTCCAGGATTGCGAGGTCGGTGAGTTTGCGGTCGGCGATCTGGTGCTCGCCGAGGCGAAACGGGCGCAGTTTGTTCATCGCTTGCAAGAATGGCGGGGCAACAACGCGAAAATCGTCATTTACTTCCAGACCGAAGGCGAGATCGAGCGTTTTCGCGAGATCATGGCGGGCGCGATCGACGGTATCGACTTTGTCGAAGGAACGCTCGCGCGCGGATTTTGTTTTCCTGCAGCTAATCTCGTTGTCCTCTCGGCAGCAGAATTATTTGGACGATTCGCGGCGCATCCGCGCAGGCGTTTGCGCCGGGCGGAGCGTCATCGCGCACAGATTGATTTCAGTGAGCTCAACGAGGGCGATCTGGTCGTGCATCTCGAGCATGGCATCGGGCGCTTCCTGGGGCTCGATAAATTCGTTGTAGGGCAGGCGCCCCGCCTGCCAAGCGCGGATGGGACAGGCTCGGCAAGCGGAGCGCTTGCCCTACAACAGCAAGGGCAACCACAGGAAGTATTGGTTCTCGAGTTTGCAGACGAAGCCAAGCTCTATGTTCCACTCGAGCAGGCGTATCTGGTTTCCCGCTACGTTGGCGCAGGAAAAAAATCGCCGCCTCTCAGCTCGCTCGGCGACGGAAGATGGGCCCGCGCTAAAATAAAAGCGGCGGCTTCCATATTTGATTACGCCGGGAAAATGCTTGCCGTCCAGGCGCAACGGGAAACGCATCCGGGTTACGCGTTCGCTCCGGACACAAAATGGCAGGCGGAATTTGAACATTCATTCCCGTTCCGTGAAACGCCGGACCAGATGAAGGCAATCGTCGATACGAAGATCGACATGGAACGTCCTCGACCGATGGACCGCTTGATTTGTGGCGACGTCGGCTTTGGCAAGACCGAAGTGGCGGTGCGCGCCGCGTTCAAGGCAGTCATGGACGGAAAACAAGTGGCCGTGCTGGCGCCGACTACGGTTCTGGCCCAACAACATTTCGAGGTATTCCGGCAACGCATGCTCGATTACCCCGTGCGCATTGAAATGCTCAGCCGTTTTCGTTCGCAATCCCAACAGAAGAAAGTCTTGCGGCTATTACGTGAAGGCGGCGTCGATATTGTCATCGGCACGCATCGGCTCATTTCCGGCGACGTCGTTTTCAAGGACCTCGGTCTTGTGGTGATCGATGAGGAGCAGCGTTTCGGAGTGCTGCACAAGGAGAAATTCAAAGATCTTTTCAAGCTGGTCGATGTGCTAACGCTCTCGGCCACGCCAATTCCGCGCACCCTGTATCTGTCGCTGGTGGGTGCAAAGGACATGTCTACAATCGAGACGCCGCCCCTCAACCGTTTGCCCGTAGAAACAGTGGTGTCGGCTTACGATGAGCGGCTCATTCGCGCGGCCATTGATCGCGAGCTCGAGCGCCAGGGTCAGGTATTCTTCCTCCACAATCGTGTAGCAACCATCGAGCGGGTGCGCGATCGGGTTGTCGATCTTTGTCCGTCGGCCAGAGTTGAGATCGGGCACGGCCAGATGGATGCCGACGAACTGGAAGGCGTGATGGCGCGATTCATTGCCGGAAAAATCGACGTGCTCGTTTGCACTACGATCATTGAAAGCGGTCTCGATATCCCGAATGCAAACACAATCATCATCGATCGGGCGGACCAATTTGGTCTCGCCGACTTGTATCAATTGCGCGGGCGCGTCGGCCGGGCGGAGCACAAGGCGTACGCTTATTTGATGCTTCCACGCGAGATGATGACAGTAGGCGCAGCGCGCAAACGGATCAGCGCGATCAAACAGTACAGTTCGCTGGGGGCCGGTTTTCGCATCGCCATGCGCGACCTGGAGATTCGCGGGGCAGGCAGCATACTGGGCACAGCTCAAAGCGGTCACATCATTGCAATCGGTTTCGACTTATATTGTCAGTTGCTTAAGCAGGCAGTGACACAGCTTAAAGGCAAAAAGCCGCGGTTTCGGCTCGATGTCGATCTAAAGCTTGATTTTGTCGCTACAAACGAAGCGGAGTTCGTGCAGCAACCAGGGGACGTCGAACGCCAGTCGGCCGCGGCGTTTGGGAAAACGCCTTTCATCGAGCGCATCCCAGCCTTCATTCCAATCACGTACGTCAGCGATCCCAGTTTGCGCATCCGGGCATACCGCGACGTTGCAGAAGTTACCACGCACGAGCAATTACGGCGTCTGGGACGCGATTGGCGAGACCGCTTTGGGCCATTCCCGGCGGCAGTTGACAATTTGTTTGGCCTGATCGAAATCAAGCTCGCCGCGGCAAAACCAGGGATAAGCCGTGTCGAGGTGCGTGAACGCAAATTGATGTTGACCCGGCGTGGGGATTTTATACTTGTCGCGGGCAAATTCCCTCGTTTAGTTGGAGCCAAAATCGAGCAGCATCTCGGGGAGATTCTGGAACTGATAAAGAAATTATGAGAACCTTCGTGCATCCATTTACCGCCGTCTTGGCGGCGGTCTGTGCGCTTGCTCTATTCCCCATTTGTTGCGCCGCATTCGCCCAAGAGGCTCAGGTGGTGGACGGCATCGCTGCGATTGTGAATGGCGACGTCATCACGTACTCGCAAGTTCGGCAGTTGTCCGCGCCGCGCGAGAAACTGTTGCGCTCGCAATTCACCGGTCAGGACCTGGAAAACAAGGTGCAAGAAGTCCGCAAGCTTGCCCTAAAGGATCTGATCGACCGGCGGCTGATCATCCAGGCGTTCAAAAAGGAAAGCTTTCAAATCCCGGATCACATTGTGGACCAGCGTGTACACGACATCATCCGGGAAAGCTTTGGCGGCGACCGCAATACCTTTGTCAAGACGCTTGAGGCGCAGAATTACTCGCTGGGCGAGTTCAAGGAAAAGGAGATGGAGAGAATAATCGTCTCGGCAATGCGCAGCCACAACGTCAAGACCAACTACATTATTTCGCCTATCAAGATTGAAGATTTCTACAGGAAGCATCGCGACCTGTTTACGACCAAGGAAGAGATCAAGTTCCGAATGATCATGATTTCAGGGCAAAAGGACACCGGAAATGCCCAGGCGCAAAAGTCGCTGGCTGAGGAAGTGCTCGGGAAACTGGCCGCTGGCGGGGAATTTGAACAAACAGCGCAGATTTATTCCGAAGACAGCACAAAAGAAAGCGGCGGCGACTGGGGCTGGATCGGACGCAACACTCTCGCGGCGCCGCTGGAAAAGTTCGCCTTCAACATGCCAGTCGGCAGAATCAGCAACATCATCGATTACGCCGGCAATTACTACATCGTGAAGGTGGAAGACAAACGCGGCGGCACCACCAGATCGCTTGCCGAAGCGCGAGGCGACATCGAGAAAAAACTGATTCAGGACGAAGCGCAGCAAATTCAGGAACGCTGGATCGCCAGCCTGCGTCAAAAGGCTTATATCCGCCAGTTCTGATTAAGCGTTCGAGGTTGGGCGCCTGCTTCCGTGCTCGCCGGGTCCTAATCAAATCTTAGGATGAAAAATGTTCGCCTTTAAGAGCGAATGTTCGTCTAATTGACCAACTTTCCCGGCGATTGAGCTCACAAACGCCTGAGAAGTCCACGACCTGGGAATTTGATTTACCGATCGAGTTACTTTTTAAGGCGTACACAGAACCCGAAATTTTTGAACAATGGATGGGAACGAAAGTGCTGAAACTTGAAAGTAAAAAGCACGGCAAAATAACAACTATGACAAAGAGTAACATGAATCCCAAGGTTGATGAATATTTAAGAAAAGCCAAAAAGTGGCAGAAGGAAACGGAGAAATTGAGAATGATCATTCTCGACTGTGGGCTGACCGAAGAATTCAAGTGGGGTAAACCTTGTTACACGTTTCAGAAAAGTAACGTAGTTATAATACAAGGATTCAAAGAATTCTGTGCGCTTTTGTTTTGCAAAGGTGCCTTGTTAAATGATCCCAAGTGTCTTCTTAAACAATTTGGCTGGCAGGCGGCACGCCGGATTCCGTACACCAATGTTCGAGAAATAGTTGAGATGGAACCCATCTTGAAAGCCTATATTCATGAAGCCAAGGAAAAAGCCGATTTGGAAGTGAAGTTTAAAAAGGATCCAGAACCTATTCCTGAAGAATTTCAAAATAAATTAGATGAAATCCCTGCCTTAAAAACTGCGTTTGATGCACTGACGCCGGGGCGGCAAAGAGCATACATTCTTTATTTTTCCGGAGCTAAACAATCCAAAACCCGGGAGTCACGGGTTGAAAAATGCATGCGGCAAATTCTCAATGGAAAGGGATTGAATGATTAGTAGTGCCACCAAACGTTCGATTCTTCGCTGGATTCATCTCATCTTTACCATCCCGATACTCGGTTATGTTTATAGTCCGTTTGAAGAAATTCCAAATTACGCCCCCGTTGTTCGGTTCGTCTTCGTTCCTGTACTTATCCTTTCGGGATTTTGGATGTACGCAGGCGTATTCTTCGCCATCATTGGCGTCGCGCTATGGCTGGGTGCATATTACCTATCTGGATACGGGGCAGCTATCCTGAGTCTGGTCGCGCTTTTCATCGCGCGGAAGACTTTCTTGGTGATTCGTGCGCGACAATCGAAAAGGTCGGCCTAATCGGAGTCAACTCTTCACACGACACGGCGATAAAAAGAAAACCTTTATGAAGGACGTGGAAACAAAAAAGGAATGATCTTGTTCTCGTTAGGTGTGCTGCCTTGTGAAAATACTTACCGTTACGCTCATCGCGGGAATCATGCTGGAGCAGTCCGGCGTCTCAGTGGCCGCGACGTCCGAGAATTCGGCGGCGCGTGATGTTGCCGCGGCAAAATCCTTCGCGTTTGGAGGTATTGGTGTTGCCGGGCTCATGTCTGAAGGGGAACGGAATTTGCGAGCCGTTCTCGAGCGGCCGGATGCCTCGCAACAGTTACAAACCGCGCTTAGTCATGCAACGCCGGCAGGCAAGCTCTACATTCTGGTTGGCCTGCGCCGGTGTGATCGTGCCGCGTATCAAAAAGTCTTCGATTCCCTGGCGCGTCCCAACGAAGACGTTGAACTGGCGCGCGGATGCATGATCAGTCGGGAACCGTTTCGTCAACTTCTCTCAGAGATTCAAGACGGTCGATTTGATGATTACTTATCACAGCCGCCATGGTGATTGGGAGCCGTTGCAGTATCGCAGCAGCTGTAGACACGGCCCTGTGAGCCGTTTCCTTAGTGTGAAAAGCAGCGTCGAGTGGGACCGGGCACAGGTCCGCACCACACGGATTCGTCCCGCGGCGACCTGCCACAGGCCGGCTCTAACATTTGTGAAATCGCGCTAGTAGAGACGAAAATTCTACCTGGGCGACAGCGTCAGGGAGGCGTTATCGCTGCCCTTGGCAATGCGCAGGTTTTCCTCGGCCTCAGGGAAATCTGGGTGCAGACGTAACGCTTCTTCGAACTGCGCGATCGCGCTGGGAATGTTGCCCTCGCGCATGAAAATTTTTCCCAGGTAATTATGCGGCTGCGCAAGCTTTGGATCGAGTTTGGTCGCCACTTGTAAATGCGCTTTCGCTTCTGACAAATCACCTTTTTCCAAAAGCGCAGTCCCGAGATCTATTTGCGCGTCGACATAACTGGGATCAGCGCGGACCGCTTCTCGATACTGCGCAGTTGCCTCGTCCAATTTGCCGTGTTTTTCCAGAAAGGCGCCGTAGCTATGATGCGCCTGCGCGGACTTTGGCGCCAGGCGGACCGCGGCTTCGCATTCCGCCGCCGCCTGATCATCCTGGCCTAGTTGCTCGAGAAGATATGCATAACCGGAGTGATACTCGGCATTGCTCGGGTCCATTCGCAAGGCTTGTTCGTAATGGGTGTGTGCCTCGTCCAGTTTTCCGTTCCCAACCAGGATGGTCGCAAGGCCGACATGCGCCTTCGCGGAATCGGGATTTAAACGCAGCGAATTGGAAAATGCCTCGGCTGCTTCATCGACTCGCCCGGCGTCCTGAAGCGCCGTGGCGTGATTTAAGTGCGCCCGGAAACTGGTCGGAAGGTCGGCCGCAATCATCGCGACGCGATCAAGTTCGCTCCGGGCCGAGTGCGTCTGCCCAAGCCAGAGCGCTCCCAGCGGAATGACAAAAACACCGACCCATTTCACACCGTGCAATGCCCAACCTGGGAGAAAACCTTTGGCCGAAACATCGGCTGTCCCGCCAGTGATACCGAGAGATTGCCGGGTCGATTTCTCGCGCACCTTCCAAATGAATCCGTCGTAATAAAAATGGAGCAACGCCGACGCCGTCACCACACCGGCGAGAATGTTTTTGACTGACTCGACGCCGACACTCGACTTGAAATAGCCGAGCGCTCCGTAGGCGAAGATCAAGCCGACATAGAGACCAATCAGCGAGCCACTGCGCCGGAACACAAAACGCATAAACCCGCCAATCGCGGTGTCTGACTCGACGCGTTTGCGATTATAAATCCAAACCAGCGAGAGATACTGGACATCATGAAAGACTTCGAACAAGGCAATGCCGACCAGCACGCTGGCCACGATGTTATTGCAGTACCACCAAAACGATATGCTCGTGATGAGAAGCACGAGCTTCACCGGGCTTGGTCGCTGTCCGCGCACCCACGACCCGACATAATTTGCAAGGAACAATCCCGCAACGGCGATCGCCACCGCCAGCAACCCTTGCTGCGCAGTGTGGAGGAGCGCAGGCGGGATGAAAGGTCCGCCGACGGAATAATAAGTTTCGAGTGTATCGGTCATTCGCTGCGGCGAGAGCAGGACGGCAGTGGCGAACCAGATCCCGCACAATGCGAAATCCAAACGGCGCGTTAGCTGGGCGAACGAACCGACTTTCGCGTCGTAAATGCGGCAGAACCCGTAGGTCTGCATCATGCCGTGCCAGACGCCCCAGACAAAAGCCACCAGCACAATGCCTTTAAGATCCCAAATCGAAAACGCGGCGCAGAGGACAACCAAAAAAATCGGCGCAAAAATGAAGCGCCATTTGAAGCGCTGGAATAACGCGCGATCGCCGTAGGCGCGAATCATTCCCGGCAGGTGGTGGCCCATTGCTCCAAATGCGGCGACGAAAAGATAAATGTCCTGCGCGCTCCAACGCGCCTGTGCCACGAGAAAGATCGGTATGATTAACAGCGGAGTGCAAACGTAAAGGACCAGGTCCTTCCAACTGTCCAAAATCCACAAGCCCTGCTTTCGCGCGCCTGCAGGGGCAGCCGGTATAGTTTGCGGACCTGAGAACGCGGTGACGTGCTGCATGCCGGAAGCAAGTTTTCCTTAAACTGCGGGGAAAATCAATGCTGGGTTCGATGAAAAAGGGCGGCACGCTCACGGCTCATGCTCGTAATCGTGCTCGTGATCGATTAAGTAAGGTTCGATCACGATCACGAGCATGAGCACGAGCAATGAGCCACGCATCGGCATTACGCTGGGCGATTGCGCCGGCATCGGCCCGGAGATTGTCGATCTCGCTCTGAACTCCAATCGTATTACGCGCACCGCTGAATGCAAAGTCATTGGTAAATATCCCGGTTCTCGGCCAGGAAATCCTACTGCAGAAACTGCGCGCGCTGCCGCAGCTGCCTTGGAAGAAGCGGTCACCCTGGCCCGGCGCGGTGAGCTCGACGCAATCGTAACCGGCCCCGTTCACAAAGCCCGGATGTACGAGGTGGGCTTCAAGTTTCCAGGACAGACGGAATTTTTTGCCGAGCGCTGCAGCGTCAAAAATTTCGCCATGTGTCTTATCGGGGGAAAAATTACGGTCGCGCTTGTCACGGCGCACCTTCCCCTGCGCAAGGCCGCGGGCGCGCTCCAGCAATCGGAGATTGTCCGCGTTGGGCTGTTGCTTGCGGATTTCCTTAATTCACGATCCATAAGCTCGCCGCGCATCGCCGTTGCCGGATTGAATCCGCATGCTGGCGAATCCGGCAAACTTGGCTGCGAAGAAATCGAAATTATCGCGCCGGCGGTCGCGGAGCTAAACCGATTACTTCTCACCTCGCACGAATCACAGGCTGCTTTTACTGGCCCCCACTCTCCCGACACCGTCTTTCACCGTGCGATTGAAAATGAATTCGATGCGGTGCTCTGCATGTATCACGATCAGGGATTGATTCCGCTGAAACTTCACGCCTTTTACCAAGGTGTGAATGTGACACTCGGCCTTCCTTTTCCTCGCACCAGTCCCGATCACGGCACTGCGTTTGAAATTGCCGGCAAAGGCATCGCGCGCCCTGATAGCATGATTGCGGCGATTGATCTCGCCGTGGAACTGACCGGCAGGTCATCCTGAGCGAAGCCGAAGGATCCCGTCGAACCAGCTGATGGTAGCGCCACGGGATTGCTACATTAGTCGCCGTGATGCGACTAACGTAGCCAGTGGCTCATAGGCATGAGCCTTCCGCCCTCGACTTCGCTCGGAATGACGAGGGGTTCCAGAAACGGCGCTACAAATAATCGTCGTACTCTTGCTCTTGCTCACGCTCATGCTCGATTGCAGTAAACGCGGGTACGCCTACCAGCATGAGCACCGGAAAGATCGAAAAGTACGTTTCGGTTTTTAACATCGGACTACAGAACACGTTCGTTTACCGCTGGAATTATTTTCTGCGCGCGTTGTTTGGACTGATTCCGCTGGCCGGCACAGTGTTTCTATGGCGCGCTGTGTTCAACGAGCGCGGGAGCGGGCTGCACGGCTGGGACTACGGCTCGATGATTTATTACTTTTTGCTAGTCATCCTGGTCAGCAATCTGGTCACGCCAACTGAGGACGAATGGCAAATCGCCGCTGATATTCGAGAAGGCCAGATCAATGCGCTTCTCACCAAGCCTATGAGTTATCTCGCGTACCGGTTCAGCATTTTCTTAAGTGGCCGCCTCGTTTTTACCTTCGTCACACTGCCGCCGATTGCCCTGATCTTTCTTTATTTCCGCGACTACATCGTGCTGCCGAACGATCCGCTGACCTATCTGTTTGCGACGGTATCGATGTTAATGGCTGCGTTTATTCAATTCTTTATCACTTACAGCCTGGCGATGATGGCGTTTTGGATTCTGGAAATCTCCACCATCGTTTTCATCGTTTATTCGTTCGAATACTTCCTCGGTGGCCAGATGTTTCCCATCGACATCATGCCCCCCGCAATCTACGCCGTGATGAAGTGGTTGCCGTTTTATTATGAGCTGTTTGCCCCCATCGCCATTTTTCTTGGAAGGATACAAGGCGCGGCTCTTGCGCAAGCACTGGCGATCCAAACCGGCTGGCTCTTGCTCACTTGGGCCTGGGCAAACTTCATGTGGAAGCGTGGTCTCGGCCATTACCAGGCTGTGGGCGGATAGCTTTTTTTCGATTTTCGGATAGTTGCATTAGTGCTTCGCATCTTTTGGCGCGAGCGAGGCCCACCCGACAGCCCAAATATCTTGACCGAATTCGCAAAGACGGCATGAACTGAATCAAGGTCCGTGAAGATCATCCGTGTGTGAGTTGCCAGATCGATTAAATAGCTCAGCTACCGCCAATGGTGCCCCGGCGTGCCGCAAGAGAATGCGCTTGACTCAGAGAAGCAGATTCGAAATTCTGTACCGATATGGCAAAGAAATCGGTAAAGCCCCGCGCAAAGAAGCTAAAAAGCGACGCAAACGCGACGGACGATGCGATTAATATTACGCTAACAAAGGCACAGAAAAAGAAAGCGCGGGAACATATTCGCAAGTCCGGCGTACCTAAGTTCAAAATTGAGGGAGTAACAGTCAAAGCCATACCTAGCGCTCGCGATCTACAAGACTGGATTACGCCGCCCTGAGTGCGCACGCCAACTGGATTATTCAATTACATCGACGTGCACGTCGAAGCGCTAGATTTTGACAAGAATTCCGTAATAACGTCGACGGGCGAAGTGATTCTCAATAGTACTATTTTATTCCGTTGACGATACCAGGGGTGTTCCGATTGAACTGTCCCAATTGGAAATATTGCGAACGCTATGGCGCTGATCCATGAAAATCACATTCGTGCAAAACTTCCTTTTAGATAGTACCGGCTCGCCCAGTCAAGACTATCTCTATCCTCACCTCGGGTTGATCTCGCTAATAGCTGAGATCGAAAATTCTCGACACGTTTCGTTTCTGTACGATCCGATGCTGCAATTGCAGAGGGGACGCCTAACCCTCGACAGCTCGATTTATAGCGATATTGCTTCACAGCTGCTCGAGACTGAACCGGATGCGATTGGCTTTACAGCGCTAGGTTGCAATTTCGTTGCCGTTGTGAAGATCGCACGACACATAAAACAGCGGAGCCCCAAAACGCTTGTTTTGTTGGGCGGTCCACATTCCACTGTGCTCGAGTCGCCAATCATGATTAAATTCACCGATTTCGATGTGCTTGTCCGCGGGGAGGCGGAGGAGACAATTGTTCCACTTCTGGATGCACTTGACTCGGAGAAGGAGCTATCAGCAACACCGGGGATTAGTTATCGGGATGGATCCCGCGTTTGTCGTTCACCGGTGGATGCCGGGGTAATGGACGTCGATCGACTCTTGATGGCCGCCTTTCATGTTTATCCCATAAAAGAACTCGGAATGCGTTCGATGCGAGTGGAGGCGGGCCGCGGATGCCCGTTTCACTGGTACTTTTTGCTCCACAGCTACGTTTTTTGGGAGGAAATACAGGGTGAAGGCAGCCCAGAAACTTGTGGGGGAACTAAAGTTTATTAACAGCACTTACAACATTGCCGATTTCTCGCTTCAACATGATCTGTTCACGGTCAATCGTCGAAAGGTGCTGGAGTTTTGCGAGGAAGTAAGGCCTTGCAGCTTCTCGTGGACGTGCTCGGCTCGCATCGATTGTGTTGATTCGGAATTACTTCGCGAGATGGCGCGGTCCGGATGCCGTGGCATCTTCTTTGGGGTGGAGACAGGATCGTCGAGCCTTCAGGAGTTGGTGAAGAAACGGCTGGATATCAGTTTACTTGCTCCAACCCTGGCAAATGCGAAAGAGTTTGGAATCAATGTAACGACCTCTTTTATTACAGGATTTCCTGAGGAGACGCTTTCGGATTTAGAAGCAACGCTCGAATGTTTGGATAGCTGTAACCGCATTTCCCCAACAACGACGCGACTGCAACTGAATTTGCTGACGCCAGAGCCAGGGACTGCGCTATACGAAGAAAACAAAAATCAGCTCTCGTATGATGGACACATCAGCAACTTCAATTTCCCGACTTTAGATACAGATGAGCCGGCGTTACTTCAGGGGAATCCTGACATCTTCATGAATCACCATTTTTATGTGACGAAGCTGCCAAGGAAAACGATGGTCGGGATAACAAGTATATTTTCGAACTTATGTGCTCTTGGTGGGGGGTTATTACGAGCCGTTCTCGAATGTCTTGGAACCACATTATCTACGCTTCCATTCATGATTCTGTCACGGTGCGGGAAAGATAATATCACGCCTCAAAGCGTCTTTAAACAGCTTCTTCTTTTAGTCAACGAAAGGGGTCCCCGCGGTAGAGTAATCCGACAGTTGGTCGAATTTGCTTTTGCACACGTACGCGCATGGGAGTCGCAACTTTCGAAGAATGTACAGTCGACGGCAAACGGGTCCGGAAGAGTATTGTGTTTAGCAAAGGGTGCTACTCTGTTTCGGGACACCTTCGATATTCCAAAGGCGCTTGATCGAATACAAGACGGAGCGGAGTCTTGGCGCTCGATATCAGCGCGGTCTAAAGCTTATAATTTTGTCATATACCGCGAACACGCTGGTTCTGAATCGAAGACGTTACGGATTGGCGAGAACGTCGCGGTAATTCTTGATTTACTTAAGAAACCCCGGTCAGCAGCGTGGATCTTAGGAAGATTCCCGGTAGCAGATGCGCACATGGTGCGCGCGGTGCTTGACGATCTATGCAAACGGGGAGTTTTGCGCAATGCCGCGCAGAGCACCGCAAGAACCCTTGACCAGCGTGTAAAGGACAAAGACCTTTGTCCGCCCGTAAACTCACGCGATCTCTCGGTTATGACATCGCACGGGGCGTTTGTTGGTCACTTTGAGTAGGTATACATCACTAACATAGGACGGAAGTTAAGGCTGGAAGGGACCCGCTCCCACGGCGCCCGATCAGGTTCATGCCGGCATGCTCGGACCCCTCGTGATTTGAGAGACTTTGCGTCCATTATCACTTGTTCCTCGACTGTTTCTGCGTGAGGCGCCCCCCAAGAACAAGGTGCCTGGTTGGAAGCTGCCGCGATCACTTCGGCACGGGCGAAGCGACAAGTTTTTGGAAACGCGGGTCATTGCGGAGCGGATCGAACATCGGATCCAATCGGAGCAACGCGGGGGTGAGCGGTATGCTTTTTGTAGCCAGTGGCCCTGAGTACGGTATCGAGAGTAGTTTCTGTAAAGCGGCAATGGACCTGTCTGGCTCTCCTGCCTGCGACGCGACCCTCGCGAGGACCTCGATTGGAGCGGGACCAGTTATCCCGTCTCTCTCAGTCGGATTCGCGGCCATGGCCCGCTCCGACAGAGCCAACGCAGCGGCCTTGTCGCCAAGGCCCATACTGGTCAGCGCGAGATCTCCAATCAGGTGATAGTTGTCCGGCTGTTCTTTGAGGAACGATTCCAGTTCGCTGCGCGCTTGCCGCCAACTTTCCTCGGCGGCCGAATAGTTGCCGGCCACTTGCTGCGCCCAGCCTAACCAAAAACGCAGTTCGCCGTTGAGATAACCCAGTACCTGGATCGGGCTTGGTAAGAATTTCCTTTAGCCGGGGAATGATTTGTGCAGGCTGGCGCTCCAGAATCGCTTGGTAAACCTGTGTTTCCAACGCGTAGATGTCATCGGCGGCGGTCGGATGCAACGGAGCGAGTAGTGCAGCAGCCCGCGGCAAGTCACCTTCGGCTTGTGCGATCGCGGCCTGTGCCACTGGGATATCGACGTCGTCCGGCGTGATATTGAGAACCTGATCAAACTTTCGCAGCGCCTCAGGGAAACGACGAAGTGCGACGTAAGAAAACGCGTGCTGGGTAAGCAGGTTAACGTTGCGCGGGTCAAGCCGCTCGGCTTGGTTGAAGTACCGATTCACTCTGGTCCCACTGGACTCGCCGTCGCGCGACATAGGCTAGCGATTCAGGAATTCGGCTGCTATTCGGGAGGAGCTGATGCGCTTGCTCAAAGTAATGCACCGCGGTGTCGTAATCTTTCAGGCACCCGTAGTGGTAATAGCCCTTGGCCAACACGGCCTCGCCGAGATTGGGCTGAAGAGTGTGAGCGGTTTCAGCTGCCTGCCGTGCCTCTTCACGGAGAGCGACTGTTGGTTGAAGACTCGTGTTGACGTAGGCACGCGACTCCACGAATGACAGCAGCGCCCAAGCAAGGGCAAACTTCGGGTCCAACCTCACTGCTTCTCTGAGATACTTCTGTGCACCAAGGGCGTAGCCTCGTGTGTTTGCCGTTTTAAGTGTAAGAGCCAGCCCGCGCAAGTAGGCATCGTAAGCCTCAGGGTTATCTGTCGGTTTGGCGGCGATCTCTTGCTCTTCTCGACCCGAGAGGCGGGCGCGCAGTTGATCTGCTATTGCCTTCGCGACGTCGCTTTCCACGGAAAAGATGTCGGTCAGCTTGCGATCAAACGTATCGGCCCAAAGGTGAGAGTCGCTGGCTGCTTTGATTAGCTGAACGTTCACGCGCACGGCATCCCCGATCTTCTGGACGCTGCCTTCCAGGATGTGGGCGACGCCAAGTTGCCTGGCGATCTTGGGCAGGTTTTCAGGAGCGCTTTTGTAATGTTGCGTTGATGTGCGCGAGATCACCTTCAGGTCGGCGATCTTCGACAAGCGTGTCAGAATCTCGTCCTGGATGCCTTCGGCGAAGTAGGCGTTGTCAGGATCGTGACTCAGGTTTTCAAAGGGAAGGATAGCAATGCTTTTTTCCATCGCAGTTAGCGAGGGTCGCTCGCGATAACGCGAAAACATTGCAATCGCAGCAATGACTACCGCGAGCGCAAGCAATGCTGCCGCCGTCCCCGCCCAGCGTAACCGCGTCCGGCGTTTCTGCACAGTCTCAAACGTCTGTGGCAGCTTCGGATTACCGAATTGATCGCTATAAAGGTTCACGACCGAGACGCGCACTCCATGCTTCACGTCGCATGAACCAAGATCATGCAGGAGCGGTCGCCACCGCTCGTATTCTTCCAGGTCTTCGGCGACGTGTTTAGAGAGAAGAATGTGCCCGCCGTCGCCGCATTCCATCACTCGGTGAGCCATGTTAACACCAGCGCCCGCGAGATTGGCCCCGTCGTTTACATCCACAATCCCGCTGACGGGTCCGCTGTGGATTCCCATCCGGAGTTGCAGGCGAGAGTGTCCCTTAAGCGCGAAGCTGACTTCCGCCGCGCATTGTGCGGGCGCCTCCGGGCTCGTGTAAAAGACAAGTGCCATCCCGTCGCCGGTCGGGATTCTAAGTAAACGACTTGCAGCTTCGGCTCGTTGAAATTGCTGGGACGCGCGAACAATCCGGGTTAGTTCCTCAACCGCCGCATGCTGGTCATTAATCGAAAGCTTCGAATAGCCAACGATGTCGATGAACAAGACATGCGCGATCTCGAGCTGGATCTCCTTCTTAACCTCGGCGGCCATATCAGTGTTGCGGAACGACTGCGCGCACTGCATAATCTCGACTCGATCGATAGTCGAGAACAAACGCAGAAAGCATCGTTCGTCCGCTCGCCACGCAAGTCTGAGTTTGATGCCTGCTCGCAAATACTTTCGCAGTTGGACGTTCAGCATTGAACGTTGGGCGTTTTCATCCGAAATAGCACCCAACCATGGCACGACTCCACGAATATCAAGGCAAAGCGATTCTTGGCACTAACGGGTTCAAAATCCCGCGTGGCTCCTCGGCTCGAACAGCCGAGGAAGCTGTCGCGGCAGCGGCGGAGTTAGGCGGTGAAGTCGTTATCAAGATCCAGGCGTGGACTACGGGTCGCGCCGGCATTGGTGGTGTGGCGTTCGCAAAAAAGCCGGATGAAGTTCGTGCACACGCAACGCGGATGCTGGCGATGATAGTCGGACAATTTCCGGTCGAAGCCGTATTGGTCGAGGAAAAGATCGAGATCGACCGGGAGTTTTTTCTTTCGTTTGCCATTGATGACGCCGCGCGCGCGCCGATGATCGTCTTCGCCGCTGGTGGCGGCACGGGAATCGAAGAACGCGCCGCCTCTACGCGACGCATCCCGTGCGACGTCAATCAAGGACCTCTTGATTCAGCTGTGAATGAAGCCGTTGCTTCCAGCGGACTTTCGCCGAAGCAGGCGACGCAACTCGCCGAATCCATTCGAAAGTTGTTTGCCGCCGCGCGCGCCGTCGAAGCGCGGTCGTTCGAAATCAATCCGCTGGTACTGACCAAGAAGGGTGAGTTCGTCGCAGCCGATTGTAGGATTACGATTGATGATTACGCCGTGGCGCGTCATCCCGAGCTGCAAATCGAAATCGCGCGCGAATTCGATCATCCACCGACTGCTATCGAACGCGTCGCCTACGCGGTCGAACAAAATGATCATCGCGGTACATTTTATTTCGCACAGTTGGCGACGGCTGCTCCCAAGAATTCAAAAGGTCTGGCTGGTTTCCATGGCGCCGGCGGCGGTGGCTCTATGATGTCGATGGACGCCATCGTGAATGCAGGATTCACCATCGCTAATTTCACCGATACCAGCGGTAATCCGTCCGCATCCAAGGTTTATCGTGCCGCGCGAATCATTCTGACTCAGCCTGGCTTGGTGGGTTATTTCGGTTCGGGTTCCGGCGTAGCAAGCCAGGAGCAATATTGGTCGGCGTACGGGTTGGCCAAAGCTTTTTGGGAACTCGATCTTGATATTCCCGCGGTGATCCGTCTGGGCGGAAACACAGAAGATCGTGCAGTGGACATCTTACATCGCATGTCCAAGCTGCTTCGTGCACCGGTCGAGGGCTATCGCAAAACCGACACGCCAGCAGTGATCGCCGCACGCTTTGCTGAACTCGTCGCGAGCGCCAGCGGCAGAAAATGGAAGCCGCGCATTCCACGTGCGCCTAGGTTCACCAAAGATTCACCAACGATTGCTTTTCCCGTGAAAAACGGGCGCCTTTGGATTGAGACTATGCAATGGCCACAAATTCGCAGTGCTATCGAAACGCATTCCGGCGGATTGATTGTCGATCGAGAAGGCGTACCCGCTCCATCGCTGCCCGACGAAGAATTCGCCACTAAAGATTCCGAATTACTCGCGTGCGACGTCGAGTGTCGCCTTGCTGAAATCGAAGGCTTCTATCTGGAACTCGACATTCCGGGATTGGACGAACTGATCGGAGGCGCCCACTAGATGGCAATTTTAATCGACGAAACAAAGCGCGTTCTGGTGCAAGGCATCACCGGCCGCGAAGGTCGGGCGCGCACGCGGCTGATGCGTGAATATGGAACCAATGTGGTCGGCGGCGTTACACCGGGCAAAGGCGGACAGAGCGTTCTTGGCGTTCCGGTGTTTAACACGCCACAGGAGGCCGTAAACTCGTTAGGTAATATAGACATCTCTGTGCTCTTTGTGCCGGCGGCAGGCGTTAAGGAGGCAGCAATTTCTGCGATTGAAGCAGGAATCAAACTCACCGTGCTGGTACCGGATCGCGTTCCAGTCTGGGACGCTATGGAAATCGCAGCAGCCGCGAAAGCAAATGGCGCAATGTTTCTTGGGCCGAACACGCTTGGAGCGCTGAGCCCGGGCAAGGCCGTAGTCGGCATGATCGGAGGCCGTGCGGAAAGCGCGCGACAATGGTTCAAGCCCGGCATCCCAAAGGGAGTCGGAGTCATCAGCCGCTCCGGCGGCATGGCCTCAAGCACTGGTTATTATCTGGGACAAGCGGGCGTGCGCCTTTCAACCATCTTGCACATCGGTGGCGACGCGGTGCTTGGCGTTCGAATTCCCGATGCTGCGCTGATGTTCGAGGCTGATCCTTTCACTGAAGCGATTGTCATTTTCGGTGAAATTGGTTCGTCGCAGGAGGAAGAATTGGCGCAACTGATTGTTGATGGAAAGGTCACCAAGCCGGTGATCGCCTATATCGGCGGCAAAGCCGCGCGCGAAGGCACACGATTCAGTCACGCCGGAGCAATCATCGAGGGCGGTCGCGGCACGCACGCAGGCAAAGTAAAAGCATTGCGCGAAGCCGGTGCGACTGTCGTCGATTCGTTCGGGGAATTGCCGGACGCGGTCGTCGAGATTCTCAAGACAATGAAAGGACAAAGTCTCATGAGCGAAGCCGACAAGAAAGCAACATGGAACACCGCGATCACGCGCATAGAACCTAACAGAGTGGGAGTGCGCGGATACGATATTGCGGAACTCATGGGACGGGTCTCCTTTGGCGCAGCGGTGTATCTGATTTTGACGGGCGAACTGCCCT
The DNA here is from genome assembly GCA_963840135.1 of uncultured Verrucomicrobiae bacterium. Classification (GTDB taxonomy): domain Bacteria; phylum Verrucomicrobiota; class Verrucomicrobiia; order Chthoniobacterales; family UBA10450; genus Udaeobacter. Next base: position 70,068 of record CAWIXX010000003.1, read on the forward strand.
CGCCGGCAATCGCGCGTTTGATGGATGCGATTTTAGTGGCGTCGATCGACCATGGCGCGACGCCCCCCAGCGCGTTGGCCGCGCGGACTGTCGCATCAACCGGGGCAACGTTGAGCGCGGCGGTCGCTGCCGGGATCATGTCGATCAATCGCCATCACGGCGGAGCAATTGAAGATTGTGCCCGACAACTGAAAGCAATCGCGGATCGCGCGACTCGTGAATCTATTTCATTGGACGAAGCCGCGACGCGCACACTGGCGGCGATGAGAGAAACCGGCGAGCGGATGCCAGGATTTGGTCATCGTTATCACACGAAAGATCCGCGTACAGCGCGGCTTTTCGAGCTGGCGCGCGAGGCTGACGTGAACGGAGTACATATGCAAGCGGCGCGCGCCGTTGAAAAAGCGTTCGCCGATGCAAAGAAAGCGCTGCCCATCAACGTAGATGGCGCGATCGGCGCCATCCTGGCTGATCTGGGAATGAACCCGTTAGCGTTTAACGGCATTTTCATGATCGCGCGTACGCCCGGCCTCGTGGCCCACGTGATCGAAGAACAAACTCGCGAGAAACCGATGCGCCGGATCGATCCAGTCAATCACGGCTACGATGGACCGGCGCCGAGAAGTATGCCCCGCACGTCCGCTTCCTAGAAGGCACCTGTTAGCCAGAGACTGGGCGCATTTCGCACGTTAGCTAACAACTGCCACGTCCAGCCGCATAAATAAAAAAGATTGATTGTTCGAATTGTATCGATCAAGAATCGTGCACTCCAATGAACCTCCACCATGAAAAAGAAATCCACTTCACAGTCGGCCCCTGCCTGCCGTACCCTCGGCGAAGCAGGGTTTTTTAACCCGCGTGTTTTAATCGGCCTGTTCGTTATCCTGGCTGGCGTCTTCCTGGCGCTGCTGGGCTTTGGCGCGTTCTCGAATGCCTCTGCCCAGCCAAACGCAGCTCCGGCGCAAGCCCAAGAACCGAAAGCACAGCAAGTCGGCGAAACAACTGTGATCCCTGCGTTGCACAGCGATCTGTCGCGGCCGCTGCGCGAGCAGCCTTTGATCTGGCCACCAATGGAGGCGGAACATGAAGCGAATCTCAACCCGAAAATACCGCATCAGCATCAGGATGGACCCGATCCGGTTATCCAAAGCAGTTTTTGGCAACGGATGATAAATACGCCGGCTATTCCGGCTCCGCTTCTCAGTTGGAATGGCATTGCCTATCCCGGCGTGAGTTGCAATTGTGCGCCGCCGGATCCCAACGGCGAGGTGGGAAAGACTCAATACGTCCAGATGGTGAACGAAGGGCTGCAGGTTTTTGATAAACTTACCGGGGCATCAGTGTTTGGCCCGGTCGCGATCGGTTCAATTTGGTCCGGGTTTGGCGGCGCCTGCCAGAGCGGCAGCGGTGATCCGATAGTCGTATATGATCAGCTCGCCGACCGATGGATTATTAGCCAATTCGCCGTGCCTAGCGGCGCCTCTGTTCCTCAAGACGAGTGTATCGCCTTATCCCAGACCGGTGACGCTACTGGCGCGTGGTATCGGTACGACTTTCACCTGACCAGCAACTTCCTTGATTATCCCAAGCTAGGCGTCTGGCCGGACGGCTACTACATGTCCGCTAACGTTTTCAACACGTCGGGCACGTCCTTCCTTGGCCCTCAACCCTTTGTGTTTGATCGAGTCAAGCTGTTGGTGGGCGATCCTACTGCCACATCCCAAACGCGGGGAATTATTGGCGGGTCTAGTGAAGCGCCTTTTCTCCCAGCTGATCTGGATGGCATCATTCCGCCATCAGTTGGTGATCCGAACCACTTCGTCGCATTTCCGCAGAGTAGTCCACTGATTTACAAGGTATGGGCGTACCACGTGGATTTCACGACGCCGGCTAACTCGACGTTTACCCTCGAGGCCAGTGTGCCGGCAGCATCTTTCACCGCACTTTGTCCATCCACGCGCAACTGCGTACCTCAGCTTGGCACGAGCTCGGGGCTGGACGCGATCGCCGACCGCATGATGTTCCGGAATGCCTATCGTCATTTCTCCGATGGTCATGAGTCGCTGCTTGATAATTACACAGTAAGCGCCAATTCGGTGGCAGGGGTTCGTTGGATCGAATTGCGGCGCACGCAGCCCGGGAACTGGGGGATTTTCCAGCAGAGCACTTATCAGCCTGATACGAGCTGGCGTTGGATGGGCAGCATTGCTTCCGATAATCAGGGCAATATTGCGCTGGGGTTTAGCGCATCCAGCAGCTCAATTAACCCGCAAGTCCGTTACGCAGGCCGGCTGGCAACCGATCCATTGAACACGTTGTCGGGGGAACAACATCTTTTTGACGGCACCGGCTCCCAAAGCGGCACCTCCAACCGATGGGGCGATTACACCGATATCACCGTTGATCCCGTAGACGATTGCACCTTCTACTACACCAACGAATACTACGCGACCACCGCCAGCTTTAACTGGCGGACGCGCATTGGCTACTTCAGGTTTGCCGGGTGCACCGCGCCACAAGAGGGTACCGCACATTTTGTCGTTACGGCATGTAACGGAGGCGCGGCGATTTCGAACGCGTCGGTATCTATCGATAGCAGGCCTTACGGCGCAACGCTTTCCGATGGCACTTACGACGCGGTGTTAATTCCGGGATCGCACAGTTATTCAGTATCGAAGACCGGCGTTGAAACCCAAACAGGGAACTTCACCATCACGAATGCTCAAACGACAAACGTCAATGTCTGTCTGGGCAGTCCTAGTCCGACCCCAACTCCAACGTCTACACCTACAGCTACAGCTACAGCTACAGCCACAGCGACGCCTACCGTGACTGCGACTGCAACCCCAACATCGACGCCCACTGCAACCGCAACAGCCACCGCCACTGCGACGGCTACGGCCACGGTAGCTCCGAGCCCAACGCCCACAGCCACAGCCACAGCCACAGCTACGGCGACAGCAACACCGACAGCTACAGCGACGGCAACGGCCACGGCAACTGTAGCTCCTAGCCCAACGCCTACAGCCACAGCAACGGCAACTCCGACACCGGGCCAAATCACGCTCAGTGCGCGTGGCTACCTGGTAAACGGGCGACGCAGAGCGGATCTGTCCTGGAGCGGCGCGACTTCGAACCGTGTCGACATTTACCGCAACGGCGGCTTGATCGCCACCACCAGGAACGACGGTTTCTACACCGATCGCATCGGCGGCCCCCCGCCGGGCACGTTCACATATAAAGTGTGCAACGGAGGTACGAACACCTGTTCTAACCAAGTTACGCTGACATTTTAAGATTTCGTACGCCTGATGCGGGAACTCGCGCGACAGGACGCGAGTTCCTGCTGACGGATTACTGTGGCCGCGTGTCGCTGACTGCGGCAAGGTGGAACGCGTTGTCCTCAACGCGTTGAGTAGCGATTGGCATCGTCTTCAGAGAAGCCGATCCACCTTTCGTTACGGGTTGCGCAGGGGGCAACTGCAACAACCGATCACGGATCACTTATCACCGGGTAGTTAGGGCTTATAACTACGGCGGAGTCGGTCGTGGCCACGGCGTGGGCCGAGGCCTGGGCGGTACATTGGGTGGCACTGTTGGATTTACGCTGCGAAATACACCGCCACCTGCAGTGCCAGCAAAGGCATGACCTCCGAAACCAAAGTCCAGTGCCCAGACATTTCCACCAGGAGGAAGTAATCCGCTGCTAACGTTGCTCCAACCGTCCCCATCATTTTTCGAACGGAAAACACCGCCCGCGGCGCCTGCAAAGATGTGACCAATGGGGTTGACTACCACGGCGTTCACATCGAGTGCTGAAAAACCAATATTTTGTTCCGTCCAGGTTTCGCCGTTGTCAGTGGATCGAAACATACCGCCTCCTTCACCCATCTGAGATTGAGTCCCGGCAAAAATGTGACCGTTGGTATTAATCGCCAGGCCAGCTACGTCGGTAGACGTTAGGCCTGTGTTAGACAGGACCCAACTATCTCCATTGTCAGTTGAGCGATACACCCCGTCGCCGCAGCCGGCAGTTCCGGCAAAGATGGCTGTATTGATTGCCAGCGACCAAATGTTTCCGCAATTCTGACCGTTGTTCACGGGTGTCCAGCTGTCGCCATTGTCTGTCGAGCGGAACACACCGCTGCCCGGGTAGGTCCCCGCGAAAATATGACTGCTGGCATTGATCGCCAGTGCCCTGACGTCAGTGGTGATCACGCCCTGATTAACCTCGACCCAGCTGTCTCCGAAGTCCGTCGAACGATAGACTCCGCCGGCGCCATCGATAAAATCAGCTCCTGCGAAGATCCGACCACCGCTGGAAGTGGCCGCCAATGACCTAATGTAAAGCGCCGGCAGACCGTTGTTAATCTTCTCCCAACTTTGACCGCTATCAAATGACCGAAACATGCCAAGCCCATACGTGCCAGCGAAAATGATATTGCCCACACCTGACGGAGATGCTGAGGCGGAGAAACGCGAAGGCACTGGTTTTATGATCCCTATTGCTCGCACGTCAGTCGCTATTATGCCGTTGTTTTGCTCGCTCCAGGTATCACCATTATCCGTTGACCGGAAAACGCCGCCACCAAAGTAGGTACCTGCAAAGATGTCCCCACTCCCATTCGTGGCGAATGAAAGAACAAAGATAGTCGTCAATCCGTTGTTAATTTGACTCCAGTTGTCTCCGTTATCCGTCGAACGGAACACACCGTCGCCATAAGTGCCGGCAAAGAGCGAGCCATGGGAAGTAGCCAACAGCGCATTGATGCCATTCCCTGTGTCCAAGCCATTGTTGACCGGCTCCCAGCTATCACCATTGTCAGTCGAACGAAGTACACCGACAGGACCGCCAAGGGGATCGCCGCCGGCGAAAATATGTCCGCTGGCGTTGATGGCTAGCGAAAGAAACGTGGCATTCGGTACTCCGGTGTTCAGTGCGGTCCAATTGTCTCCGTTGTCGGTTGAACGAAACGCGCCGCCGCCAAACGTTGCGGCAAAGATGTTATCGCTGGAATTTATTGCCAGCGCAGTGACATAGGTGTTAGTCAGGCCGTTATCGATCAGCATCCAGTTGTCGCCGTTATCAGTCGAGCGATAGACGCCGCCGCCTTCGAATGTGCCTGCGAAAATGTCTCCGCTGGAATTGATTGCCAGCGAGATAACGGAGGGAAATTCCAAGCCGTTGTTGATCGCAACCCAGCTGTCTCCATTATCCGTCGATCGAAAGACTCCGCTAAATGTTCCAGCGAAGATGTGGCCACTGGCGGCATTGATTGCCAGTGCGCGCACATTCGTAGCTGTTAACCCATTATTGACGCCCGTCCACGTTTCTCCGTTGTCGATGGAGCGGAAAATACCGCCGCCCTGCGTGCCAACAAACACCTGCCCGCTCGGATTGGTGGCTAACGCAATGCCGTCGCCGCCCTGCGGGCCATTCGTTTGCGCCCAAAAGCTTTGATTGGGCTGTTGGACACCGGTTTTGAGGGTTTGCCTTTGCGCAACGTTTTGAGCTGGTTTCGCGCTGTTCGGCCGAGCGTCCGTAAACATGGCTAGACCGACGCCACTTAGAAAGACAAGGAGAGCGATACGGAGGCGGAGACTAAAAAAGGCAGATTGACCATCAGATTTCTTTTTCATTGGACAGCGAAATAGAGAGAGACGGTTTTAGCTCATTGGCCGGACATGGTTCAACACTTTTCAGTTTTTGGGACCAAATAACGCTTTGCTCTGCATCGGCTCGTTCACGCAGTAGCCCGCACAATAAATGACCACCTTGCCGATGCCGGCTACTGCTCGATTGTTAGCTTCGCTGCTGCACCCGACAGCGGCCCTTAAAACGTGGCCGGGGTCAGCGACCCCGGCTACAACTGATCATTCGCCACTCCTCACTGATCACTTTTTCTTACCGCGACAGTGGACGAGGATGTGGCGTCGGACGAGTCCTAGGTGTCGGAAGGCCCCTCGGCGTTGGAGTCGGCCGTGGGGTGGGTGTAGGACTAGCAGTGGGCGTACCCGTCGGAGTCGCAGTCGGTGTTGCTGTAGGCGTCGCAGTCGGAGTCACGGTAGGGTCGTTGGCGTCGCACTTGGCGAAGCTGTGGGGGTTGGAGACGGAGGCGGCCCGCCGGGCAATGCAAAGGCGTAGGCGCCGCGACTGCGTGTCCAGACTGAGAGGGTCGTGCTACCCCGGTCAATCTGCATGTCCCAAACCATCGCGTGTGGCAGGCCGTTCTCAAAGCGCTGCCATGTAGGAGATGCTACGCTTACGTCGTCGGTAAAGTAAACGCCCCAATCGGTGCCGGCAAAGACCTGTTGCGGTTGATTGGGATTGACGATGATGGAGTCCACAGGAATGTCCGGCAGATCGCCGGTCTTGTCCGCCCAAGTGGACGAGCCGCAATTCGCGGTGCATGTTACCTGGAAGATGTGACCCGGTGTTGTCGGTGTGTTAGCGTTGAAACCACCAACAGCCGCGTAGCCCACTGGTAGATTTGCGGCTGACACCGAAGGATCGAGCGCGATACCCATCACAGGGCGATTAGGCAGGACCGTGTTGTTTCCAGTAACATCAACCCAGTTCGCCTGCGCCTGAGTCCCGGTACCGAGATTGAAACCGATCCATGCATTACCGTCGTTTGTGCCGACAATTGCGACACTCTGATATTTCGGTGAGTACTTGACCTGATTGATAAACGAACGGTTGCCCAAACTTTGCTTGGTCATGTTCTGGGTTATTGGATTGTTCGTTACATACCAGTCCGCCGAGCTGAACGAAGCGTTGCCGCCATGAATTGTCTCCCACACCCGAGTGGTGCCGGCAACCAGACTGGCCGCAACCGCCGGGAACGCCGGCCGCCGGACAGTCATCGCCGCCGGAAATACCGCCATGGAAAAGGTCGTATGGCAGAACGAATGATTGCGTATCGCCGCTCCAACCGCCGGACACTCTGCCGCTCCAGGGGGCATTCTGATTTGTGCAGTTACTAACGCAGCGATGAAGCGAACCGCTGTTGTTGCCCTGCCAGAAGCGAAGACTGCTTCCTGTGCCCACAGGATCAATGCGCGCGTAGAACCCATCACCGCCTACTCCCAGTTGCCATTGCACCGGTCCTGTTGGCGTGCCGGTAAAGGTAATCGAGCTAGATCCGTTATCCTGGGCGCCGCCGTTGGCTTGTGGAGATGCGGCGTTGGCAAAGTTTCCGCTGATGTCACCTGAGTAAAACTCGATTGTATTTAAACCCGTGTCCATGTTAAACCAGGTCGGATCAGTGGTTGAATTTGTTACGTCCGCGTTTGTTGTGCCGTGCGCGCCGCCGTCATTTCCAATTAACAAGATGCTGGACGAGCCAGGTAGGAAGGCGAGAGCGTGCTGGTCCACGTGCACAGGACCTGCCGCGCCGCTGTAAGAATAACCGCAGGTGGTATCGTTCCACGTCGTTCCCGTGCGCGTTGCGAACCAGACGTCGAAAGTGTCGAAAAAGACGCGCTCCGGATTATTTGGATCCACAACGATTCCCTCATCGTACCAGTTCTGGGGATAGTCACCTGGCGCCGTTTTGGCAGTCTCTGAGCGCGCCGCCCTGAGAACCCTCCATGAAGGTCCAACTTGTGCCTCCGTTAGTCGAAGCCCAAGCGCCAATCTGGCAGCCCGGCGCACCTCCGCAGCCGCCATTGCTGTTGGCGACAATAGACTGTGCCTGGGCATAGATGTAATTCGAGTTACTCGGCGCGACGGCAATCTCCACCCGGCCCAGTTGATCGCCCGTATTGATATCAACAAAAGGCGACCCGGTGCCAGCATTCATTGCCGCCCCAGTCGCATACGCGCTGCCGGTAACTGCATTGCCAAAGACAAACCCATTAGCGTTGCTCGCAATTGACGTGAAGCTCGGACACCCGCTCGATCCCATCGTGGCGCTGTAAATGCCGTTCGCACCGTTCAGACCCAGATCGAATTGCACCGTCGTAGCAAAACCTCTCACACCGACTGCCGCTAGAATGCGCGTTACGCCCCCGCCCATGTCTGTCAGTTCCAGGCCTGTTATGTCCTGACGTTGGGTGTTAAAGCCGTTAGTGGAGCACGGACCGGTCCAGCTAACCCCACCGTCATAAGAGAGGATAGAGACCGGTTTTCGCGCCAGCAGCGACCTTACTACTGTTATTAGGGTCCACGCGAACTTTGCCAACGGCGTTATACTGAGGAAACTGACCCGGAGGCGTCGGGAATGCTATACCAAAAACGTCGGCGCCGAGCACCGTCCAGGTAGCCCCAGCATCCGTGGACTTGAGGATACCCTGGCTACCCATCGAAAAGGAACCATAATTGAGATCGCCTGTGCCGGCATAAACGGTGTTATGATCGTTTGGATCGATGGTAACAGTGTCGATAGCTGTGGTGGAAATCAGCGGATCATCGGTTACTACGCTCCAGGAAGTGGAATTACTACAACAGTTGGTCGTCTTCCATACGCCGCCTCCGACAGACCCAAGGTAAGCCACAATACTGCCATTCACGGTGGTGGTTGGATCGACCGCCATGGAGTTCACGCGCCCTTCGGTCGTCGTGTAGTCAAAACAGCCCGAGCAGCCGGTCATGCGTTCTGGTTGCGGGCCCAGCGCGATAAAACTCGTGGTGCTCAAAGCCAGCGGACTTAATCGATTCAGCGCGGCCGGCGCTCCTGCAGGGACGCCGATTCGCAGGCGCGCATGTTGAGCGGCCGCAGCACGCAGCCATGCCGGATCAAAGCGACCTGTAGGATATGTCAAACGATCGGTCCAGAATTGTTCCAATCGCCCAAGGTCTTCTGCCTCGGCCTCGGGCCTGGCACCGGGCACTGGCATATAACGCTCAGGCCGCTGGGCGTCCTTGCCGCTGAAAACGCCTGATGCGATTAGCGCGAGCAACGCGCCAGAAAAGCAAAAGAGCAGGGCGATTAATACGCGGAGATTAAGAAATGCCGATCGAGTGCGGGAGTTTTTTTTCATTTTCTAATTAGATTGGAGTGTTTGTGGAGCATATTCCTGGAAACTGGAAGGCTTGTTTTGGAACCTCAAGGTGGAGGAAAACGCCGTTTATAGGTATTTGGCCAGTTTGGTCAAGCCGTTTTTCGGAGCCGGAATCAATTTGACGCTAGCAATTAGCCTTTCTGTCTGGTCATTTCACAAATAACCCTCGCGCGACCCCGCGGAACGGAGGCTGCCAGCCTGTAGATCTCGGCAGCTTGCCGAGACCCGGGGGCATGCTGTTATTTAGGAATCGTGCCTGCAAAAACACGTTGCCGGCAGGGCTGCCGGCAACTACAGGCTTGCAGCCTTGGCTCCGCAAAAAGGTTATCGTACGCAGCTCGCCGAAGAAGATCTATGCTTTCGTCAGTCCAGGTGGAGGACCCACTCCTACGCCTACGCCGAGTACGACTCCAACTCCAACACCAACGCCGTCGCCCAGCGTGAGCCCTACACCTACACCGAGAGCGGCACCGAGGTCGCGCCCGACTCCACGGTCGCGCCCGACTCTTCCACCGCGACCGTGAGTTGAAATCTGTAGGAGCTCGCGCAGGAAATTGGCGAATTCAACGCGTTGGGAGATGACTGCGGCTCCGCCGCCTTATATCTGCGCCTCCTGCGATCTATCTGCCATCGTCTTCTGAGAAGCCGATCCACCCACGGCGCACATTTGGAGCGCTCGCCGCGGCGAGACGATCCTCCTAAAAACAAGGAACTCGCGAGTTGCCTCGCGAGTTCCCGGTTACTTCTTTTAACCTTTTAACTTATTTACCTGCATCAGGGTCTCGGAAACGGCGTCGGGCGCGGCCTTGGTGTCGGCGGAGGCCGGATCGGCGTGGATGTCGCGGTTGCAGTCGCTGTAGGCGTAGCTGATGGAGGTGGTGTGATTGTTGCCGTAGCTGTTGGCGTCGGACTCACCTGCGGACAGTTGAAGATTTCCATGTCAGCCGCAGGAGTGGCGGGTTCGTAGCCGCCTGCTAGCCAGATATGATCCGTGCCGTTGGTATCAGTCGGGAAATTTCGACGCGGATTGACGAACGGAATCCCTACTGACCAGGTGTTGGTGCCCGGATCATAGATGTCCACCTCATTAGAAGGATTGGGCGCAACTCTGCCGCCACCCATCACATACATCTGTCCGTTGAAGTTAAGCCCTCGCGTCTCCCCGGTAGCCCTGTTTATCGGTGCGATAGTTCCAATGGTGTTAGCCACTGGATCGAAGCTGAAGGAGTTGGTGGTATCGATCACTAAAAGGTTAACGGTGTCGAAATCCGACGCGCCTCCCACGTAGATGATGCCATTGATGGTGCATGTGGGCGCATACATGATCCCTTCCGGCGTGTTCACTTTCTGTGTCCACCTGGAGCCTGCCGCAGCATTGGGGTCAAACTCCCAGATCTGGTTGGTGGAAGCTACGTTGATGTTAAACCCGCCCAGGATGTACAGCTTGTTGTTGGCGACCGTAAACCCACCAGGCAGGATCGTGCCGGCGGCATCACCAGGCCAGTCGTCGCTGCCAAGGAGGGCCGGAGTATCAGTAGCCGGATCGTAGGTGAACACGCGAGCTGTGGCCGTGGCCGCTCCGGCTGCCGATCCGCCGACGCAATAGATCAGAGGAGTGCCGGAGACTGTGAGCACGCCACAAGCCATGTTGTTCATCTGATTGTCGGGCAATGTCGATGCCATCTGAGTCCAGCTGTTGGAAGTGGGATCGAACTGGAGCACGTGCTGGAAGTCAGAGCCTGCCGCATCTGAGGTACGGCCACCCACAGTATAGAAGTTGCCGTCGCGGGAAGAAAACGCCAACCGCTCTGACCAAGCACGGTAGGCATGTCCGGACCAGCTGCCCAACTGCAGCCACTTGGTGTGGCGGTCGGTGTGGCGGTCGGCGTCGGAGTAGGTGTTCCTCCGCCTCCTACGAAATTGAACTTACCGATGCGTGTGTGCCAGTCGCCGCCTTGGGCATATTGGTTGATATGCCAGAAGTCCATGTTGTTGGAGGGATCGATTTCTGTCCTCGTATAATCACCCCAACGAAAGCCGTTAAATTGGGTGACGCCTGCAAACATGATGGCTTCTCCTTGCGCGAGGTTACTTGGCGGGTCAGCCTGAAGGCGTCCGGCATAACGAATAGAAGGGAAGATTGTCGTGCTGGAAGTAGAATAACCGATGGCCGTGTTTCCGCTTTGATCGACGCCTATGCTGGGCATCCAGCGCCATAAACCGTCATCGTTATTGGTCCACGTTTGCTGTTGCACAGGCGTAGCTGGGAAATTGCCGCCTGTCACATCGAACTGATACCAGCGAACACCCGTTGGCCCGGTGCAGTTGGTGTCGGTACAGACGGTCTGATCCGCCCACAATGATTCGGTGCCGGCCCGGTTCTGGTAAACCACCGGCGTCATGATCTTATCGCCCAAGGTATCCAGTTTTCCCGATGTTCCCAGCTGTGGCACAAGGTCGATCGTCGTATTCGTGAATGCGTCAATGAAACCATTAACTGTGATCTCGGCATTCGGCTGTGGGTTGGCGCCAGAGCCAAAAGTGGAATTTGCCGGGGTGGCAAAATCGACATGAAAGAACCGGGCGTGGACCTGGGTCACGGTCACGCCGCCGGTAGCCGGGCTGTCGATCGCCAGAACCATTTCATCTCTTCCCGTGGGCGGCGGATCGCCTGCTTTAAAGGTCGCGGAGACGAAGCTATAGGAAGCGCCTACATCGGCCGCGCTAAGAGTGAAGCCGATGGCGTTGGCAGGGCCGCCAGTGAGCATGCTGGCCCGGTCGAGCGCATAAGCACGGACGCCGTTAAAGGTAGTGGGGCTGCTAAACAGGTTCATGTTCAGGAAATAGGCGTTTTGAGTCCCGCCGTCGTTCCACAATCCAAACTTGGGATAATCGCCGAGGAACGTCGGGTTGCCCGGGTCCACTTGCAGCGCGTAGAAAAACCAGCCACCGCTAACGGGGTCGTTGGTCTGGGACACAGCGATGCATTGGAAGAATGACGAACCAGGAAACGCCGGAAAGGCGAAGTCGCTGATCAGCCAGCGATCTGCCTGCGCATCATAGAGAACATAAGGGTCACCGTCGTTCGCGTTCGTGCAAGGCGTGCCCGTCAAAGAACTAAAGAATGAATTGTATGTGGTCGGACCCGACAGGGTGTTGCCGTTTTTGTCAAAAATTTTGATAGTTTCGTTGATCGCTTCGATGTAATGATTCGGGCCGACATCGCCCTCGCTGTCAGAAGGCTGAACAACCGCATGTATCGCCTATCCCCTCAAATGTCAGCAACGGCCCCGGCATCCTCGGCGTCGGGCGGAAAAGATTTTTGAGGAGTCTCTTGACGTACGCGGAGGTCCCCGATCCTGCCGGCGCGTCTGAACCCGCCAGCGGGAACGGATATCGCGTCAAACGTCTCTCTTCTTCTTTCTGCTTTGGCGCGACGTAAGGGAGGCTGCGCAAATCCTGGTTCATGGCAACCGGACCGATCATTTGCACGACGTCAGGTCGCTGTGTGCCAGGAGCGTCCTGCGTGGCCTCTGGATCGACTGGTTTGTTGGGTTTGCTTTGTGCCCTTTCCCTGGGCGAACAGCGCCACAGCGATGCCGAGGAGGCAAAACACCGAAGCAGTTAAGATGCGAAGATTAAAGAAGGCTGATTGCGAAGTGGATTTCTTTTTCATAGATGAAGTTAGCTTTTCCCTGTGGAGTAGAGTGCCGATCTTATCGGACATGCCGGAAACATGTCAACACTTTTTTAAAGTTTTCCCGAAATTTTATTCCCGAACGGGGTCTTTGCCTGGCAGCGACCTACGCGGAAAGCGTCCGCCCCGCCTCCAAGATTTTACGGGACGCGGCTCCGCTGGCCGCCGAGGCGGGGAACCCGGAAGCGAATTATCGCTGGTGTGACGAATGAGAGCGCCACCGTCCCTTAGTAACGATACTGTTACTATTTCGGATAGGAGTGACGAAAGAAGAGGCCCGCGAAAACCCGCCTTAGGCGGGGAGGACGCATCGCACCAGCGCTTCGTGCAAAATCCATCAGAAGCGGTGTTCTCTCCCAAAGTGCCCAGGCGGATCTGTGGGTGGAACGCGTTGTCCTCAACGCGTTGGTTACGCCACGCGGCGTAGCCGCCTAATATTTGCGCCTTCGGCGACTCGTCAGCCATCGGCCCGCCGCGGCGGGCCGATCCAACACAACAATCGCTACGCGTTCCTGAGATATGCTATGCGCCCCTGTAGCCGCGTGTCGCTGACCGCGGCACGTCTATATTGTTGATGGCGAACCGGGGTCAGCGACCCCGGCTACAGCCATTCAGCTATAATGTCACGGACTGGGCCTCGGTAGCGGAGTAGGACGACCTCTCGGCGTCGGAACACTCCTCGGCGTTGGCGTTGGCCGTGGAGTAGGAGTAGCCGTGGGTGTCGGTGTAACACTGGGCGTAGTTGTCGGCGTCGGAGTAGCAGTTGGCGTTACACTTGGTGTCGCAGAAGGAGTGGCGGTCGGTGTGGCTGTCGGCGTCGGAGTAGGTCCACCGGATGGGAAAACACGCACGTAATAGACGTCCTGTTCATGCCCCCCGACGGCGTTCGGATTGACGTTGTAAGTAGCCGCGTACGCCACGTTGCCTCCGGTATTGTCTGATACTATCGTGATGTAATCGCCTATCTTCTGATTATTCGGGAAACCTGCTTGAGGATTAAACGAATTGCTGGCCGCCACATTAGGAGCCCACGTCCCGCCACCATCAGTGCTCCAGGAATAGAATAACTGGCAATCGGTGTTGTTAGCTGCGTTGCGGGTGTCCAGCCAAACCACATCGATGCGTCCATTCGGCGCTACTGAAAGCGTGCCGAAGATGTGCCACTTGTTAGGGTTGATTGGGTCGTCATTTATCCGGTGCGGAGCGCTAAAGGTTTGTCCATCATCGGTGCTGCGCGCGAACATTACGTCGGTCCCGTTGTTGGCGCTGAACGGCTCCACGCTTGCAACGACATAAACGTTATTGTTAGTGCCCGTCCCGGAACGGTCCACTGCCACGAACGTTTGCCCACAAAGTCCTATTCCATTTATGCCGCCCTGAATGAGGTCACCACCCAGGTTAACCTGAGTGGTTTGGTCAAAACTCGGCGTCTGGCCCCCGATCTGCGCATTGCTCGAGCGGATGCAGTAAAATGGGCTCCCTCCTCCAGCGAGAAACAGATTGCCATTTGTGTCCACGTCCAGCGCTCCAGTGTCGGCATTGTTTGGGACATTAATCGGAGTCATCCATGTGAGCCCGCCGTCGGTGGAGCGAGTGAACTCTCCAGTGTCGCAAGCGAAGAAACCGGTCCAGAACTGGTATTGGAACCCATTACCCTGGTTACCTGTCGTATCGATGGTGAACCATTCCTTGTCGCCGCCATGGCCCGGGCCGCCCTGCATCCAGGATTGGCCGCCATTGGTCGAGCTCCATACATCATCGCAGAAAAAAGACTGAGCCTGGTCTGACTGCAGACTCAGGTAGAAAAATTTTCCGGTCTCATCGGACTTCGTCACCGGGTCGCTACGAAAGATGTTATTTTCCAAGACACCGGGGAACGTCCAGTGCGTCCCGCCATCGGTTGTATAACCCCATCCAGCCTGTCGGAAGTCGGAGTTAATGCTATTGAACTGCCTCCAGGCGATCACCATTTTATTGCCATCCGTCGGATCAACGGAAATGGACGGTTCATTTGCGCAGTCGCCTAGGATATTGTTGCCACTGGCATCGACGTTTGCCTGGAAGCTGGTGAACACGCCGAATTGCGAGATCATGCGCGGCGAAGTCTCTATTTTCCGAGGAGGCGCCGGCGGCATGTTATATTTTTCCAGCGGCTCGTTAAAGGGCTGCTTATGGATGGGCGCGAGCGTTTGCGCCGAGGCGCTAGCAAGAGCGAGCGGCAGAAGCAGTACGGTAGCTAATAGCTGACCCGCCTTCGCCAAGGCTACGGCGGGCAGGTAGTTGATCGCTGATAGTTTTTTCTTCATGGCTGAGTGAGTGGCTGATGCTTAATTACCTGACAGTGACGTTTTTCCCGTGGAGCGGCAGAGGAGCGTTAACGCTCGGCTCTCTTTATCCAGGACAAGACCTTTGTCGAGAATTATCTGCGAAGGCTTGGTAACACGATTGATACCGGGGGGATTCGCTTCCGGACGGTCGGTAGCCACTACACAGGTGGAACGCGTTGTCCTCAACGCGTTGGCAAAAGACGCGGCTTTGCCACCTGATATTTGCGCCTTCGGCGACTCATTTCCCATCGGTCCGAGCCGGACTGGCATTTTCAGGAGAAGTCGATCCACCTTTGGCACACGTGCGCACATGAAAAAATTGCAGCCGGCACGGTGGCCTCTACAGTTAGACGGCGCCCTGTGGTCGCCGCGGCTACAACTAATCACTAATCACTAATCTCCTCACGGACGAGGATGCGGAGTCGGACGTCCTCTCGGCGGCGGAACACTCCTCGGCGTCGGCGTTGGCCGTGGAGTAGTTGTGGGTGTGGCCGTCGGCGTCGGAGTCGCAGTAGCAGTCGGTGTTGCTGTTGGTGTAGGTGTGCTCGTCGGTGTTGGTGTGGCACTCGGTGATGCAGTTGGCGTTGGGGTTGGTGTGGGTGCCTGTCCACCAGGGAATACCCGCACGTAATAAACGTCTTCTTCGTGCTGGTTTCTCTGCGCGTTGAAGTTAAAGGTGGCGGAGTAAGCCACGTTGCCGCCAGTTTCATCGGAAACGATCGTGATGTAATCTCCTATCTTATTTTGGTTAGGATATCCTTCAGATGGATTAAACGCATTGCTTACCGCCACGTTAGGCGACCATGTCACGCCGGCATCGGTGCTAAAGGAATAAAATAACTGCGAATCTGTGTTATTGGCAGCATTGCGAGTGTCATACCAGACAGCATCGAGCCGGCCATTTGGCGCTACTGCGAATGTGCCGAACCAGTGCCACTTGCTAGGATTCACCGGATCGTCATTGATCTTGACCGGCGCGCTAAAAGTTGCTCCGTCATCGGTGCTGCGCACAAACATCACGTCGGTTGTACTTCTCCCAGGCGGCGCTACGCTGGCCAGCATGTAAATGTTGTTGTTAGTCGGTCCCCCGGAGTGATCAATGGCCAGGAACAACATTCCATCGAGGCCTGCTGGATTTATTCCGCCACCAGAGAGTTCGCCGCCCAGATCAACCTCCGTTATCTGGTCGAAGATCGGCGTCTGATCGCCGAACTGCGCATTGCTCGAGCGCACGCAATAAAACGGGCTGAATCCTTCGCCACCGATAAAGAGGTTCCCATTGGTGTCCACGTCGAGTGTTCCATCTGTGGGCTCGTTAGGAATAACGATGGGAGCCTGCCAGGTGACCCCGCCGTCGGTAGACCGTTGGAATTGCACACCGTTGCCGCTACAGTTAATGCCGTCGCTGGATTGATACTGAAATCCGTGCCCTGGGCCGTTCGTCTTATCAATTGTGAACCACTGCTTGTCGCCCCCTTCCGCGAGTCCGTTGGACTGCAGCTCTGTCCAGGATTGGCCGCCGTTGGTTGAGCGATACATGTTTTCACAAAATGTCTGAAGAAGGCTGAGGTAGAAGAAGGTGCCTGTCTCATCCGAGTTCGTTACTGGATCGCTGCGAAAAACGTTATCTTCCAATACACCGGGAAACGTCCATGTTACTCCACCATCGCTGGTATATCCCCAGCCGCCTTGCCGGAAGTTGGACGCTACACTGTTAAACTGTCTCCAGCCGATTGCCATCTTCGTTGGGTCGGTCGGATCGACCGAGATCGAGCATTCGTTCGCTGCATCGCCAACGATATTCTGGCCATTTGCATCGACGTTTGCCTGGTAACTGGTGAACACGCCAAATTGTGAGATCATCCGGGGCGATGTTTCCAGCCGGAAAATGTACATGGGCGGCATGTCGTATTTTTCTAATGGTTCTTTTTCGCGCGGCTTCCATGTGGGAGCGAGTTGGGCCGACGCGCTGATAGCGGATAGTTGATAGCAGATAGTTGATAGCAGAAGAAAAGCGGCGCAGTAGTGCCGCACTCCATAGCGCCGCTCTGCGCGCGCAGTTCTTGCCATCAGCTAAAGCGATCACGTCAATCGCGTAGAGATCGGCTTGGCAGAAGCGTTTGACGTGGCTTATACGCGGCGAAGCATTTCTTATTCATCATAAATCAATTCGCAGGTAATGAAGAGCCGGGGCCAGGTGGCGTTGGGCGCGGCGGCGGAGTCGGACGACCCCTTGGGGTCGGGATAGTCCTTGGCGTTGGCGTTGGCCGGGGCGTCGGTGTAGGAGTAGCTGTGGGTGTAACAGTAGGCGTTGCTGTCGGTGTAGGTGTAACCGTCGGCGTTGGGGTGGGCGTAGGCGGAGGTACGCCCGAGGGAGAGACGCGCACGTAATAGACATCTTCTTCATGCTGTCCGCTGGTTGGATTGAAGTTGAACGTGGCAGGATACGCCACGTCGCCCCCGGTGTTGTCGGACACGATCGTAATGTAATCGCCCATCTTGACCTGCACGGGGTAGCCTTCGAAAGGAGTAAACGGATTGCTTACCGCAACGTTGGGTGCCCAGGTCAAGCCACCGTCAGTGCTCCAGGAGTAGAATAATTGTGAATCGGTGTTGTTCGCGGCGTTTCGCGTGTCCAGCCATACAGAATCAATGCGCCCATTAGGCGCTACCGCCAGCGTGCCGAACCAGTGCCATTTGTTCTGATTAACTGGATCGTCGGTGATCCGTTGCGGCGCGCTAAAGGTCTGTCCACCATCCGTGCTGCGCGAAAACATGATGTCGCTCCCGTTGCTGGCGCTAAATTGCTGCACGGTAGCGATCATGTAAATATTGTTGTTAGTCGCCGTGCCTGAGCGATCCACTGCCAGGAAGATTTGGCCCGCAAGTCCGCCTGGATTTATCTGTGCGCCAAACAACACGCTACCGCCAAGATCGACCGAAACGCTCTGATCAAAAGTTGGCGTGACGGCCGGGTTTTGCGCGTTGCTGGACCGGACACAGAAAAACGAGCTGCCAAAGTCTCCGCCGCCGATGAAAAGATTGCCGTTGGTATCCACGTCGAGTGTTCCCCACACAGGCTGGTCGGGGATACTGATTGGATTCATCCAGGTGACTCCGCCGTCAGTCGACCTGCTGAACTGCCCGAAGCTGCAAGGAGCAGCGGTGCTCCAGATCTGGTACTGGAAGCCGTGACCCATGCCGCCGGGCGTCTTATCAATGGTGAACCACTGCTTGTCGCCACCTCCTGCGTCTCCGTCGGGTTGCAGACGTGTCCAGGTCTGGCCAAAATTCAGCGAGCCGTACATGTTGTCGCAGAACGATTCGAGAAGGCTCAGATAGAAAACGTTTCCTGCCTCATCGGAGCCTAACACCGGGTCGCTGCGAAAAACGTTATCTTCCAAGACACCGGGAAACGTCCACGTCGTACCTCCATCGGTGGTAAATCCCCAGCCACCCTGCCGGAAATCGGATTGCACACTGTTAAACTGCCTCCAGCCGATTGCCATCCTGTTGTGGTTTGTTGGATCAACGGTAATAGATGACTCGTTCGCAGCGTCGCCGAGAATGTTATTACCATTAGCATCGACGTTCACCTGGAAACTGGTAAACACCCCGAATTGCGAGATCATGCGCGGCCCTGTCTCCAGCCGGTAGATGTACGCAGGCGGCATCGTCGCGGGTTTTTCCAGCGGCTCGGTCATGCGCGGCTTGCTTGACGCGGCGTAGGTCGTTCCCGCAACCGAAGGCGGGCGAGAATCTTTCTGTCCCGAAGCGGTGGCTTGGGCGCGAGCTGATGGCAGGTAGCTGATAGCTAATAGCAGCAGAAAAGCGGCGCAGCAGCGCCGCACTCCAAGTCTACTCAGCCGTAGCGGCTGCGAAGGTTGGAAGTGCGCTCCGCGCGCACACTTCTTGTCATCAGCTAAAGTGATCCAGCAGCCGCAGGAGCGCGTACGATGAGCTAGAGCGAAGGGTTCTTTGCTAATAATGGTTGATAGTCCTGTCCTCATGGTTGTCGATAAGCTAAGGCGCGGATTGAGAAATAGATTTCTTTTTCATGAGGTGGAGCGTGGACTCAGTGGTGACTTTTGTTGAAACGCCCGGCGCGTTTCAACGCTGTCTTTCTTTGTTTTTATTCACTCGGAGGTCCGGAAGTGGAACTCCCTTTTTAGCGCAATGCACTGAAATGTGTCAACACTATTTTTTGATTTTCGCCACGAATTGGACGCCAATGTGAGCTGCAGCGGCAACCAAAGCTGCGAAAATCTGGGTAGCGCACGCGTCCCGCGTCTTAAGGCCAGTCCGGGTCGGACCGATGGCGTCCTCGCCATCGCGGGCTTTCTGAACGCGCAACATCTACCGGCGCCTGGCGAATACTTCAAAGGACTGTTTCGGCGCGACACTTCTTCGACTGCACTCAGGACAGGCTGCGCCAACACGCGAGACGCGTGCGCTACCAATCATCACGTCCCCAAAAGCAAGGAACTCGCGAGTTGCCTCGCGAGTTCCCGAATTACTGCCTTTCTTTTTACCGGTCTAACGCATGCCAACTACCGTCACGGAGTCGGGCGAGGATGCGGGGTAGGCCGCGGCCGGGGCGTGGGATGGTGTGGTGTAGGTGTAGCCGTCGGGGTCGCTGTCGCGGTCGGCGTAGCAGTAGGCGTCACCGTTGGCGTTGGAGTCGGCGTCACAGGCGGAGCCGTCGGCGTTGGAGATGTCGGGGCACACGGCGGAATCTCGTAGGTGCGCGAGACGTTAGTCGGAGGTGCAGAAGCGCAGAAGTCTTGGGTAAAGAACCCAGCTCCCGAGTTCCCCTGTACGCCCGATACCCAGTTCTCGGTTGCGTTGTTCGTGAGGTTACCGATGATCACCTCGAACTTCAGGTTCGGATCGTTCTCATACAAGCGTACCTCGTGGTTCTGTGTCGCACTGTTGTCGGCAAAGAGCACCGTGCGCCATTCAATGTTGAATATACGATTAGGCGCGGTGCCCGATACCGAGGTGAAGATACCGCAGTTTCCACCGGGGAAGCTCGCACAGCCGCTCAAACCGAAATCGGTTCGCTGATCCTGCCACACAGACCAGATTGTGAAGTCATACGGCCCGATGTTAGGTGGCGCAGGCAGACAGTTTGTGACATAGCCGCCCGGCTCATTCGGCACCACGAAGTCGAGGTGTCCGTTGGAGCTGACTTGCACGGTCGTGTATGTCTGGTCATACAGCTGGAATGAGAATGGTATCGTCACTGCCGTGTTGCAGTCGTCGCAGTGATTACCCGTATCGGTGTCACCAGGCACGATCGCGTCGGCGCCCTCAGTTATGACGTACTGGCTCGGAGGACAACCCCCTACCGTATAATTGCCTGAGAAGTCCGTGTTAGGATTGCCAAACGTGTCAGTGATCGCTCCGGCAGCTATGTGCGCAGTCAAGCTCCCACCGAATGCGATATTCAGCGTGAAGGTGGTAGTCAGGCCATCGGGGCTCACGGTGACTGCAGTCACGGTGGCGCCAGCGTTGCCGCTCACCTGAAGATCGCTTGTCGTTACCGAGCTCGGATCAACAGCTATGTTCCAGTTCACGTCATACGGATAGGTGCCTGGTGCCGGCGGCGTGAATGTGCCGCCAACCGGTGGATTGGTGTCAGTCACCGTCAGTTGCTCTTGAGCAAAGCGGAACGTGCAGTTGAACTCCAGGATCGGATCGCCATTCGAGGCCTGGTGAATTGCGCCGGCATCGATATGCATCGTATTTTCGCCTTGTACCACCGGTGAGCTATTGAAGATGAAGTCAATGGTCTGATCCCCGTTTGATAAGTTAGCCGTGTCCGCCGGAGTTCCGTTAACAGTGAAATCGCTTGCCTGGACAGTGACTCGGGTCGGCCGGATCGCTCAGGATAATCTGGAAGTCAGTCGGCGTAGTGCCGATCACCAGGCTGCCGCAAGCCGGATCAGCAGTAGCCACGGAAAAACCAACCAGATCCCTGTCGGTAAAGGCATCCTGCTGGGATTGACCGCTAATGGTCACCCGCCCGTCCGTCCATGAAGTCATATGCTTAGAAGCTATCGCCGAGCCGTAGTCGTAGTCGCCTGCGTAGGTCGGCTGGATCCCAGGGTCAGGTTGCCCCGGCAGCGGGGTGACTACGTCCGAAAGCATGTCATCAGGCAGCCAGCTCGCGCCGTTGTCGTTGGACTTGCGCGAGAACATCCTGTAACACGGAGTGTTTGGATCGCCTGCAACGCAGTTCGTGCTTTCGCGCGCGTCATACCACGTCGCCAGGAGAGTGCCAGTCGGGCTGACCGAGAGGTTAGCCTGCCATTGAGGACGGAGCGTTGAATCGGTGTTTAACTTGAACGGCGCAGCAAAGGTTACACCACCGTCGGTGGAACGGATGTAATAGACGTCGCCGGGGTCACCGGGAGCGCCCTGCTGGGAATAAACCAGGTGAACGAAATTGTTGATCGCAGCAGGCTCACCCCAGCCTTCATGCCGCCAGTAGCCGGCGTTATCGGGAAACATGCAGGCAAAGTAGCCTTGAGCCGTAACGCCCGGTCCCGGGAAGGGTGTGCCGGTATAGGTGTTGCTCCATGTGGTACCGCCGTCAGTGGACTTGAAGATGAGGTTGGTGTCGTTATGGGGGAAGCCACCGCCGCCTTCGTCCATACCGGCGATGTACACGGTCCCGCTGCCTGCAAGGTCGCCCGTGATCTGCACGTCGCGAATGAAGGTGCCGCCGTTGATCACGGTTGCCGGGCTGCTCCACGTGACACCGCCATCAGTGGAGTGGATGGACATGAGAGCGCCTTGGCCGATGTTGAAGTCGTTCCAGGAAATGTACAATCGCCCAAAGAACGGCGAACTGGGATTGTTATCAGCCCAGCCAGATTCGCGGTCGGCCGAGCCCTCGTTGAAAGCGCAGAAATGAGTCCAGCTATCCGGGTCGTTGGGTGTGGTGGAACTGTAGCCGCCAAGTCCCTGACCACCGCACGCACCATCCAGCCAGACCGTAACCCAAGTGCCGGACGGCTTATGGTACAGAATAACGGGATCACCAAAGGTATTGTCGAAGGGGCTTTGACCGTTCGCTTTGGTGAGACGGGTGAAAGTGTTGCCACCATCGGTGGAGAACGACGCGCCAGAAATGTTGATCGGGGTAAAATTGCGGCCGCGTGAGTCGTTATAGGCAACCACGACCTGGCTAGGATCATCGGGGTTGGCCGTAGTGAACGTCTCGGACTGGGTGACATTGGGAAAGCTCTCGGCGCCGGTGATCAGGTCTACGTCCGTAGCGCCAAATACCAGGGGCGCCGTTAGGTTTTGCACAAGCTTCGAGAACGCACTGGAATCCGCCACACCTTTGTCAGGATCGCCGCCCTTTGACAGACCGCAGAAAATCATGATGGCGCCGGCTCGGAAGTTTTCCTGCCTGTCAATGCCAAGCCTCTTAATCTTGGAACAGTCGAACATTGCAGGAACGAGCGGGTCGATGGAGGACTTGGTGGTAACCTTATATTTGAACGGCCCTGCGGGGGCATTGCGCCCAGCGGGGACATTGCGCCCAACGGATGCGCCGCGCCCGGGTGGATTCGCCGCGGCGAGCAGCGCCAGCGAGACCCCGGCCAGGGCTATAAACAGACCGACTAAGACGCGTAGATTAAAGAATGCGGATTGCGAAGTGGATTTCTTTTTCATGAATTGTTATGAAGTGGAGTTTGATGTGAAACGCCGCTTCTAGCGAAGTGCCAGAAGCGCGTCAACACTTTTTTCTATTTTCCCGATTTTTTATTTTTACCCGTAGTTAGTTCGCCTGCCGCACTACCTGCCAAGGCCGGCGAAAGCGCACCTTTTAGCTGAACACACACAAGAGTGTCAATACTTTTTTGTGAAAATTTTTTATACCCGCGGATTACGCCTCGGAATTCAGCCAGCGAATGTCCGCGTTTTGACTACCCGCCTTCGCGCCACGCTGCGGCGCGGCACGCACACATTAGGCCATTACAGAAAGATTCTTACAGAAGGCGCACTCCTAAAGCACTTTGTGCGAAACCGTTAAAAAACCTTCGTTATCTTCGCCTGCCGCACCGGTGCCTCCTTGGCTCGCCGTAGCTTCGGGGACGCAGGCGGCGTAGGCGGGTTTCTTCTGTTACTCCTTACTGCGAAGAGCTTTGAACGTGCCGTGCTTTGAGGGTCGTTCCCCGACAAGCGGCGCGAATTCCACCTCGCCGCTGATCGAGTCTGGCGTTTCAAATTTTCCTTTGAACATCAACGTTCCGGCGTCGCGGCCCACATTGCCGAGCATAAATTCCACGGGCCCGGTAAACGTCACTGAATTTTGGTCCTCTCGAGTCCACTTCGCTTCCGAAGGCTTGCCGGGTCCCCAGACATTCAATCTTGGATCGACCACCAGCAAAGTCCCCTTCCCGGCCTCTTGCGCGTCAAAGCGCAGCGAGCGCTTGTTTCCGTCCGCGAATGTAATGTCCACATTCCATCTGCCGATCATTTCTGGAGATTGTCCTTGGGCTATGGCGCCAGCAAGGCACGCTTGGACGATCAACGTGACAATCAAGGCGCGTGTTGTTCTCATGTTCCTTGGTAATCCCGGTTTCGTTTCCGGGCAAGCTGGAGTTGTAGCCGCCTCGCTGTGTCTAGGCGTTCCCCTGCGTTGCCATCGAGCCGCGCCAAGGTGGAACGCGTTGTCCTCAACGCGTTGATAACAGTCACTGCGCATTGCCCCCGAATCTTCGCGCCTTCGGCGATTCTCTCTGTCATCGGTCCGAGCCGGACTGGCATTTTTCGGGAAAGCCGATCCACCTGAGCCGTTTAGACGATCCAAGCCCCGCCTGGCACGGCTCATCGCCACGGCGGGCAAGGTCTACAACTATTTACTTCTCACTGATCACTTCTCACGAATCACTGCGAATCAGGCGCTCACGGCCGAGGAAACGGAGTCGGCCGAGGCCTTGGTGTCGCCCTGGGCGTCGGTGTGGGTGTCGGTGGCGGCGGGGTAGGCGATTCGGGTATTGAGGGCGTAGGCGTCGGTGATGGCGGTATCGTAGCAGTAGGCGTAGGCGACCCAGGCGAGCTTGGCGTGGGTGTTGGGCTTGGAGGAATCGTTCCGGTAGGCGTTGGCGTTGGCGTTGACGGGCCGCATGGCGTCGCTGTTATTGGTGGTGTCGGAGTCGGAGCCGGAGTTGGTGGCGGTGTACCTACAGCCGTCGCGATATTCACGCGTCCCCAGCCGTACACGTTGTTTGGAGGGCCTTCCGTGCCACAAGCGGTTGAAGAGATAAAGAAAGCCGAGTTATCCAGGGCGTCGCGACTTGGCTGGATCTGGTTCTGGAAGCTAGGAATGGCCGACCACAACAGCGCCATGGCACCAGCAATATGCGGAGTCGCCATGGATGTGCCGCTGGCAGTCGTATAACAACTGTCGCAGGTATTGTCGCACGAGCGAGTGTTGGTTCCTGGAGCCGTGATATCCGGCTTTGTGCGATTGCTTCCATCTCTCGTGACCGGGCCGCGGCTGCTAAAGCTAGCAATCGTGTCCGTTCCGGTGTTCAAGGCTCCGACCGTGTAGGAGGCCGCATAAAACGACGGAGGATCGGACACCGTGGAACAACCGGGGCCCGAGTTTCCCGCGGCTACTACCATTTGGATACCAGCAGCTTCTTGCGCTTCAACAGCAGCTTGCAACTCGTCGCCGACAATGCATCCCTCCGAAGCGGGGCAACCCCAGGAGTTAGTCGTTATATCAGGCGCCAGGGCGGGGTCGCCTTCGTTGGGCGTGCAGCCAAGCGGGTAAGGCGCCAGGAAAAATTCCATGCACTCGATGTATCTGGCCGGTGTGCCATTGCCCTGATCCATGTTACGGCAACCGATCCACTTCGCACCGGGAGCCATTCCAATCTGGTTGGTGCCGCCATCGTCACCAATTGCCGTGCCAATGGTGTGACTTCCATGGAAGAAATCATCGCAAGGCTCAGGCGAATCGTTCCCGCACGGGTTGCCCACGCTGTCATGGATGGAGTCGTGCCAGTTAAAATTGTGATTGGCGTTTGTTCCGTCCCACCCGCGGTAATGCGGCTTGAGAGCGTTATGTGTCCAACGAATCCCGGTATCAGCTCCTGCGACAACAATAGTCTCGCCGCGAAATCCGAGTGCCCACACGTCAGGCGCGTGCGTATAAGTAATCCCCGGTTCGATCGTCGCCGGAGCCCCAGGGACGCGCGGTTGCAACGGCGACTGGTCGACAGGGCCTCGTTGAGGAAGATCATTGTGAATAATCGGGTTACCTGTCACATGCGCCACGTCCGGACGGGCAGCCAGCATTTCAGCGAGCTGGCGGTCTCCTTTCACCAAAATCGCGTTAACGATATAGAAAGATTGATGCTCGATGTTGCGGTCCTGCAGCAACTGCAGGATAGGCCCCTGTGTGGTTTGCGCTTTGTCCAGCAGGGTTTGATAAACGAAACGGCCTTTTTCGGTCTTGGTTGGTAAATTGGCGGCCGGACTTAGGTCAGCCTGATCTGCGAGCACGACAAAAAATTCAGCATGCTGTCCGTTGGCAGTGTGTTCCATTACCCACGGCGCGATCTTTTGGTGGAACGCGTTGTCCTCAACGCGTTGACCCATCGGTCCGAGCCGGACTGGCATTTTCGGAGAAGTCGATCCACCTGCGTTAGAAGAAGCGACAGCAGCGACGAGTGCTACCGCAGCTGCCACGAGAAACAATGAACAAAAAATACGCCGCCATGACGACGGCACGGATGCGCGATGTGAATCTGAATCTTTAATCATAGGATTGCCGGTACGTTGTTGTTTGTTTGAGCGCGAATGAATCGAGAGACGACGCTTTTAATCAAAGCGCGTTGTCGTGTCAATATTTTCCAGGAAGTTTTATTTTGGCCTGGGTGGAACGCGTTGTCCTCAACGCGTTGGCAAACGGTACTGCGGCCTTGCCGCCTGATATTCTTGCGCCTTCGGCGATCCAGGTGCCATCGGTCCAAGCCGGACTGGCATTTTCAGGAGAAGCCGATCCACCTTAGAGTACGAATGGATCGATAAGCCAGGGCCAGTCCTCCGCCTTCGCACATAAACCAGCAACCACAGGATCCTGCCGGATGTAATTCATCTTCGCTGAGAGTTGCGCACCGCGTTCGTCAGATCGCAATCGATGATCGAAATATCCTTCTTGCCAGATGATATGATTGATTCGCGCATGGAAGCGTTTCCAATCCCTAATGACTTCGCTCATCGATTGGTCGCGCGCGAAAGATAATAACGCGTGCAAATGATCGGGCATTAAAGGAAGAGCGTGATGTGCCAGGGCAGGCTGGCTTCGTAGAATTTTGCGGAATCCAAAATTTCTTGCGGCCAGTGGCGGATTTGTTAGCGCTCTTTGTTCTTTCTCGCGATCGAGCGCGATACGGACATGAAAGAACGCGCCAGGTTCAACCCAGTACGGTACTGTGTGATACAACCGTTCGGGGAACCCTCGATAGATTTTCACCCTTGCGAGTTTAGCAACGAACCCACCATCTCCGAGTAAATACTGGCGGCACGCGTTAGGTTGCCTAGGTGGAACGCGTTGTCCTCAACGCGTTGGCAAACGGTACTGCGGCCTTGCCGCCTAATATTCTTGCGCCTTCGGCGATCCAGGTGCCATCGGTCCAAGCCGGACTGGCATTTTTCGGAGAAGTCGATCCACCACTCTCCCTTAAGAGGAACTCGCGAGTTTCCGAAGTTACTGCCTGTGTAACTCGCCTGGAGGCGGGTCCCCCCGTTTAACCTTTTAACCGATTCTCACGGCCGCGGATGCGGAGTCGGCCGAGGCCTTGGTATTGCCCTAGGCGTAGCTGTCGCTGTCGCAGTAGCTGTAGGTGTTGGCGTGGGCGACCCAGGCGGTTCACTCGGTGTAGGTGATACCGAAGGAGTCACTGTAGGCGTAGCAGTTGCCGTGGGCGTAGGCGTAGGCGAACCGCCGCCCACCGCCGCAAGGATATCCACTCGGCCCCAGCCATAGACATTGTTCGGTGGACCAGCGCCACCGCACAGGGTGGAACTGATATGCACAGCTGAGTTGTTCAACGCGTCCCGGCTGTCCGAAAGCTGATGGCGCAGACTTGGGATTGCGTTCCACAACAACGCAATGGCACCAGCGATATGTGGAGTCGCCATCGATGTGCCACTGAAATTTGCATAGGAGCTATCGCTGGCATTGGTCGACGAGCGAGTGCCCGTGCCGGGAGCGCTGATATCAGGCTTAATCCGGTTGCTTCCATCGGCTGTAACCGGGCCGCGGCTGCTAAAGCCAGCTATCGTGTCGGTGCCGGTGTTTAGCGCGCCAGCCGAGTAGGTCTTCTCGTAAATTCCGGGCGGATTCTGCACGGTGGAACAACCCGGCCCGGAGTTCTGCGCGGCGGATACCATCATGATACCAGCAGCAGCTTGTGCTTCCACAGCAGCTTGCAAGGTGTCAAACGAACAACCTTCCGAAGCCGGACATTCCCAGGAGTTGTTGGTAATATCAGGCGCCTTCGTCGGGTCGGGGTCGCCGCCGCCGATCCGGGTAGGCGCAAGGAACCATTGCATGCACTCGATGTACCTGGCCGGTGTGCCGTTGCCAGCGTCCATGTTACGGCACCCGATCCACTTTGCGGCGGGCGCCATGCCGATTTGGTTGCCGGCGCCATCGTCTCCGACCATTGTGCCGGTCGTATGAGAGCCGTGGGCGACGTCATCGCAAGGCTCAGGCGAATCATTTCCGCACGGGTTGCTCACACTGTCGTGGATGGAGTCATGCCAGTTATAATCGTGGTCGGCGTTCTGTCCGTCCCAGCCGCGATAGTGCGGTTTCAGCGCGTTATGCGTCCAGCGAACGCCAGTATCTGCGCTGGCGACAACAATGCCCTCCCCCATAAATCCGAGGGACCATACGTCAGGGGCATGCGTGTATTGGATTCCCGGCTCGATGGCTGCCGGACGCGCGCCTGAGGCAGGTTGCTGAGGGCGATTCCTCGACAGTCTCCGGCTGGGGAAGCTGATTTTGGATGTGCGGATTGCCTTCGACTCGCGCCACGTCGGGGCGAGCCGCCAGCGCTGCTGCGATCTCTCGAGTCCCTTTCACCAGGATGACATTAACGATGTAAAAGGATTGATTCTCGATGTTGCGTTCGTGCAGCCATTCAAGGATTGGCCCCTGGGTCCTCTGGGCCTTCTCCCGCAGGGTTTGATAAACGAAGCGGCCTTTTTCTGCCTTGGTTGGCAAGTTGGCGGCCGGACTCAGGTCGGCCCGATCAGCGAGCACGACAAAAAATTCAGCCTGCTGCCCGTAAGCGGTGTGTTCGATCACCCAGGGCGCCATCTTGTTCGCAATGTTGACCCCGTTGCCGCCAACTCGCTGGCCGACAGCATCGGAAGAAGCGACAGCGGCAACGAGCGCTACAACAGCTGCAACCAGAAACAATGAACAAAAGATTCGCCGCCAAGGCGACCTGGTGAATGTGCGATGGGCATTTTTAATCATAGAATTGAGGGTACGTTCTTGTTGACTGGCTGAACGAATGCCGAGCGACCCTATTAATCAAAAGCCCAGCGGAATGTCAACATTTTCCAGGAAGTTTTATTTTCAAACCACTGAGCAAGCGGATGACACGGATGAAAAGGAAATTTCGCACCAATTCCTTTTGAAGTGCGACGCGTCCTTGCATCGCTTTTGGGGATGCCGGAAAGCAGCGGAGCACGCCCCAAAACGCAAAGTGTCTAGTATCTGCTGCCAAGAACGGCCACGTTTTGGAGTGCGGCGGTGCTCCGCCGCTTTTGAGCAACCAACCTCAAATCGAAAATCGTTGTTTCCCCGTGCTTAGTCCATCACTCTAATCCCATGTCCAAGTCGGAAGCGCCTTGGCCGCACGCGCCCAAGCATCAACTTTCGCAAAATGGCACTTACTTCGTCACAGCGGGCACCTATCTAAAGGTTCACCATTTTCGCACTCCGCAGCGTCTGGAGGTTTTGCAGCGCGGTCTTCTCACGGTGACGCGCGACTTTCGCTGGGAACTTGAAGCTTGGGCTGTATTTTCGAATCATTATCACTTTATCGCCCATACCCAAGGCGATTCAGCAAACGCAAACAGTCTGTCGCAAATGTTAGGGGTCCTTCACGCGCGGACTACTGGTTGGATCAACCGACTGGACAAGACGTCTGGACGAAAGGTCTGGCACAACTTTTGGGATACCAGGCTTACCTATCAGAAATCTTATCTCGCGCGATTAAACTATGTGCATCAGAACGCGGTAAAGCATGGGCTGGTGCTTGTAGCGAACCAATATCGCTGGTGTTCGGCGAGATGGTTTGAAGGCGTAGCAGCTCCGGCGCTGGTGCGTTCGATCTACAGGTTTAGGACCGATGCGTTGACGGTTAACGACGACTTTGCGCCAATTGTCCAGTAGCACGTTCTTAAAAGCGGCGGAGCACCGCCGCACTCCAAAACGCATGCGCATAATGCGTAGCGCTCCCCCATAAAGCAAGGAACTCGCGAGTTGCCTCGCGAGTTCCCGATTACTTTTTAACTCTTTTAACCTTTTAACTCATTCACTACCCTCGCGGCGTCGGCCGAGGGAACGGCGTGGGCCGCGGCCTTGGTGTTACTCCACCGCACAACCCATTCACCGTCATGGTATAACCAGAACATCCAGCGTCGGCGGTGGCTTCGGCGACTACCAGCACAACCGTCTGCCCGGCAGGAAGATCGAACGAAAATGGTTGCGTTGGGTTCGGGCTGTCGCCTTCGTCTGCGATGTAGTTGGTGCAGATGTCGGTAGGATCAAAGCTACCCCGGTAGGCAGTCGCAAAGATGAGGTTGGTGCCTGCACAAGCCGTGTTGATATCGACGTTGACGCACTGGGTCGCACGGGACGTGTTACTGAAGCTATAGGAATCGTAATGGTGCTGCTGTCCGTCACCGAATGGCCCCGGGCATGTCTTGAGTGCGTCACAGGTGCCAGGAATACCCGTGCGGAAGAGTCGATCGGTCTGCGTAGGATCGCTGGCGTCGATAACGCCGTCGACCACAATTGGCGTGCACGCCGGGGTTGGCGTTGGCGTTGGTGTCGGGGTCGGGGTCACCGGCGTTGCTGTCGGGGTCGGGGTCGCCGGCGTTGGGGTTGGTGTCGGCGTCACCGGCGTTGGTGTCGGTGTCGGTGGTGGTGGCGGGAAGCCGCTTACGCGGACCACTTGGTTGGTCCCGCCGAAAGTCGAGAACAGGAAATCTCCGGTTACGGGATCAATGAACGCGCCCTCTACCCCGCTAAGTTCCTCAATGAAGTCCTGCATGTTTGCGATGATCGGGTCGCCGTTCGGGTCCAGAGGCGCGGTGACAACGTTGCCCGCGTCGTATTGCGAGATCAATGTGCTATTGGGTGGGAATACCGGTGCGCTAGGCGGCACAAAAGCAATCCCTTCGGGCCCACCGCCAATATCGGCGCGAAGTTCGGCTGATGTAATGTTGAATGTCCCGTTGCCATCGGGACTGTATTCGGCGTGATACCAACCGCCGCCGTTATATGAAAGGATTTTCATGCTTCCTGCTCCGGGGAACCCCGGCGGGACGAAGCCGAGCGAGCCAACCGATGATTCGACTCCGACTTGATCAAGGTCTATCACCTTATCCGGTGCGCTACTGCCAGGCAGGCTCTGTTCGATTTGATTCACAGGGTAGCGGGCGACAAAGAGCACGTCTGCCGGGCCAAAGACAACGCCGCCATCAACGAATTGACCAATGGTCGAATCCGGAGTGGGATAGAGAGTCGCCTCACCAGAGAACCCGGTGATATGCATGTCCTTATCACGGATCACTGCGATCTGATAAATTCGGCCATCCGAAGTGTTGGCGTTCCCGCCAATAAGGAGCGTGTTCGGATCGTCAAACTTTAATGTGAGGCCGCCGTAACTGGTGGGCACCCCAGGCACAGAGCCTAGGCCGACGCAGGTATAGTCAACATCAAACGGGGGAACCAGTGTCGCCGGTTCCGCTCCGACACACGCTCCGAAACCTTGTGTCGAGACCGGCTTGCTTGCCGCGGTGACTGGCTGCGAGCGCGGTTTCGCGCCGAACATTAAGCCCGGCGCGGACTTCGCCCGAACTTGAGCGGCGTTGGGCGTGTTTCGCTGTGCCAGCGCGAATGGAATCGCGCAGGCGGCCAGCAACAGCAGCATGTAGAACGCGCTTCGGACAAGATGAGCTTTAACGGTGGAATTAATCTGTTTTTTCATAGAACAAGGGCTCTGGCGGAGCGCGAAACGGGAGCGCGCGTTTTTAGCGGAGAGACCGCGAGAGTGTCAAGCCGTTTTTGGTTAACGATTTTTTTAACCACCGATTCACGAATGACACGGATGAAAAGGAAATTTCGCACCAAGTCCTTTTGAAGTGCGACGCGTCCTTGAATCGCCTTTGGGGATGGCGGAAAGCAGCGGAGCACGGCCCAAAACGCAAAGTGTCTGGTATCTGCTGCCAGAACGGCCACGTTTTGGAGTGCGGCGGTGCTCCGCCGCTTGTGAGCAACCAACCTCAAATCGACTGGACAAGACGTGTGGACGAAAGGTCTGGCACAACTTTTGGGATACCAGGCTTACCTATCAGAAATCTTATCTCGCGCGATTAAACTATGTGCATCGGAACGCGGTAAAGCATGGGCTGGTGCTTGTAGCGAACCAATATCGCTGGTGTTCGGCGAGATGGTTTGAAGGCATAGCAGCTTCGGCGATGGTGCGTTCGATCTACAGGTTTAGGACCGATGCGTTGACGGTTAACGACGACTTTGCGCCAATTGTCCAGTAGCACGTTCTTAAAAGCGGCGGAGCACCGCCGCACTCCAAAACGCATGCGCATAATGCGTAGCGCTCCGCACCCACAAAGCAAGGAACTCGCGAGTTGCCTCGCGAGTTCCCGATTACTTTCTAACTCTTTTAACTTTTTAACCTTTAACTACCCTTACGGAGGCGTCGGCCGTGGATACGGCGTGGGCCGCGGCCTTGGCGTTGGGACAGGCCTCGGTGTAGTTGTCGCCGTCGCGGTTGCCGTAGGCGTAGGCGATGCCGGAGGCGTGGTCGCCGTAGCCGTAGGTGTTGGCGTCGGTGTCGCCGTAGCTGTTGCTGACGGGGTCGCGCGTAGCTGTAGGCGTTGGGCTTGCACCACCGCAGTTGCCGTCCACGTTAAACACGATGTGCATGTTCGGGAAGCCAATGTCCCGGTAGGCGTCGGATCATTTACCCCGCAATCCGGCCGCGCTCAGATAGCTCAAGCCAGTTTCGGGATCCGGATTCGAACCGACGAAGAACAGGTTGCCATCAGCTGTTCCATCAGGTGTCATCACTTCCATCACCAGCTCGAGCGTTCCGGCCGCCACCGTGGCAGTGATAGCCTGAGTGAAGATGGTATTCGCTTGATCCGGAATGTTGACCGATCCTGAAGTAGCAATCAGGTTCGACTGCCAGTCGCCTCCAGGGAATGCCGAGCCATGATTGGCATACAGATTGACCGTCAACGGTTGTCCCGTCCCTGTGCCGCTCGTGGCCTGCTCAATCCCGAACTCGACCGCCGTGACGTTGTAGGCCACGCCGCCGGTGAACGTGTTCATGTTAAAGGCGCGCCAGTAATGGTTCTCAGTCGTGCCAACCCCGTTGTTACACGCCACGGAGTTGCCGGTCACGATCTCCTGGTTTGTGGACTCGGTAATTACCGGAGGACAGGTAGGAGTCCCACTCGGGGTCGGGGTCGCGTGTCGGCGTCGGTGTCGGCGTGAGGTCCTGTCTCCGCAGATAGACTCCTCGACGATGTTGGTGTCGCCGGTCACTCCGTCAAATCCGCACATCACCAGCAGTTTATTGCCGACTGCTGTTCCGCCTGTGAACGAGTGCGCTACGTTTGTGTTCGGGCCGGTGGTCCAACTATCGGCTACGGTGTCGTAGACGTACGTGGTATTAAAGGAGGTATCCGGCCTTGTTATTGAACGAGTCCGCACCTTGGACGCTTTCCCCTGTGCCTTGACGCTGCCAGGCGCTAGAGCCGGGTCACCGCCGCCGACAACGTAGGTGTTGGTTCCAATGGAAGCACCAGCGCCCTCGTAAACAGGCGACAGGCAGATCGGCCTTTTGCGTCCATGTGTTAGCCACGACGTCGTACGCGTAGTTCAATGTTGTGGCGCCGGTGCCAAAGGAACCTTGCAGATACATGTTCTGGCCGACAAGGCTGACCGCGCTGCCACCCATCGCCACCGGCATGGGCGTGCCCGTGACTGCTGTCCCACGTGTTAGCAACCGGATCATAAATCCAGGTTGTACTGGTTTCGAGGAAGCTGCCATCGAGTCCGCCGGCAACGTAAATTAGCCCGGTGGCATCGTAGTATGCCGTGGCCGGGAAAAACCGTTCCGCAGGCATGTTGGCGCCAGAACTCCAGGTGCCGGCTGAGACGTCATAGACTTGGAGGATGTTCGAGACAAGGCCGTTGATGTCGATGCCGCCAAAGACATAGACTGAGTTTGTATTGGCAGCATAAACTGCGCGCGCATCACGGATAGCCTGTGGAAGGCTCGCCAACGTCGTCCAACTGTCAGTGTTTGGGTCGTATTGGTAAAAGCCGGTCGATGGCAACCCTGTCGTTCCATTGGTGCCGCCTGCACCGTAGGCGAATGTGCCGTCAGTGCATATTGCCGCTGATTCGATGACTATCGGATAATTAGCCACCTCCGTCCATGGTTGAAGCGTGCATGGACCGCCGCCGCCGCCAGCGCAGCTGGGGCGAGCTAGCACGTCAGGGAGGAAGGTGAAGGTCGACCCATCGAGGCCTCCTACGCTCCAGATGTTCCCTGCCGCCATAGAAGCCTGCCTGGTTGCGCCTGACGATTGGGCGATGGCAAGTTGGGTGTTGAGGATGTCCAGGTTCCACCCGGCCAGGCTGACACATCGAGCTCATCAACCAGGTTGGTCGAGTCGAAGAAACCACCACCATCGGCGTCTCCACCCATCGCGTACAGCTTGTTCTGCTCGCGTCGTAGGCAAGGCCAAAGTCTGCCCTGGCCGGCGTGAATGCCGGCCCTGTGTCCCACGTCCCGGGCGCCGAACTCATGTCCAGACGGTAGGTGGTCGTCTTATTGGTTCGCTGGCGAACTCAAGCCAAAGCCACCCACAACGTAGAGGAAGTTGCCTACCTGCTGGTATCCTGCCAGCAGGAATACGCTCGGGCGCTGCCGTCCCGGCCGACCACGTGTCGGTCGCTATGTCATATACGTCCACGGTTGCGTTTCGGCGCCGGTCCCACCCGCGACAAACACCTTGCCGTTGAAAGCACCCGATGCAGAGCCGTAGTGATCCGTAGCAAAGGGATCGGGAGCCAATGGCGTCCAGGTGTCGGTGGCGATGTTGTAGGATGCAAAGCTGTTGGTGGCCGCTCCTCTGCGCAATAGACGAGGCCGGTCGATGCGTCGAGGGCGCAGGTAGGCGCTTCGCCGGAAAACGGCATCGGTGAGAGCGATGTCCAGGTTCCTGAGGCGATGTTGTAGCTATTGACGTTGCTCGTCGTGGCGCCGTTGTCCACACCACCGAAGACGTAGAAGTCAGTGGCGGTCTGGACGAACCCATAGCGCACGATCGTCTGTTGGATACGGGCTGGCCGTTGCCCACGGCGAGCACTGCGGCGGCGGCGTCGGTGTTGGCGTTGCGGCCGCGACGGCGATCAAGGCCTGGCCAGAGCTGACCGGCGGGCTCCCGCCGCCGGTGGTATCGCACCCGAACATGGTGAAGCAGTTCTCATCGAACTTCTGGCCCACCACTAGCTGGCTGTCGTTCCCAGTGCTGGCAGGGTTGATGGTGTTGTAAATGTACTCGAACGGCGGCGTCGCGTTCTCGAACAACGCAATTTCATAATTCAGCGCGTCGGGCGAGCCAAAGTATACGGTCCGCCACTCGATGTAAAAGATGCGGTTGGGCGCGCTCCCTGTTGTGGTCGTGAAGACTCCGTTCGGTTCGAAGGCAGTCTGGTCGCCCCAATAAGGAGCCAGCACCTCGGTAGTGCCACTGAGACCAAACGGTGGCGGGCAGGTGATGTTAAAGCTGTCGTTGGAAGTTCCGAAAGTACAATGACCATTCGAGCCTACATGTGCGGTCGTGAAACTCTGACCGTAGAGCGTGACCGGGAACGGAAGTGCAACGTCGAGGCCGCAATCGTCGCAATTAAGCCCAATATCGTCCACACCCGGCACAAAGGTATCGCTGCCAACAGTGAAATCGTACCAGCACGCCGCTGCGCCGGCAGGGGCGTTGACGACCGGGCGCGTCACCGCTCCCTGGGCGTTACTAAACCGAGTGGAAGACGCGGATTTAGACTTCCCCTTCCTGCGAGGGTCATTGGGACCCAACGTTGTCGTAGCCCGCGCCACTCTGTTTGCGGCGCCTGCGGTGCCTATGGTTACATTTTTACTAGCTGCGTTTTTTACTGGCTACGTTTTTGCTGCCTGTGTTTCGCTGCGCCAGCGCGAACGGAATCACGCATACGGCCAGCAAAAGAAGCACGTAAAACGTGCTTCGGATTAGATGAGCTTTAATGTTGGGTTTTATCTGTTTTTTCATAGAGGAGGTTTATGTGGGAACGCCCTTTTTGAAGAAAACGAGCAGAAGTGTCAAGACATTTTTCTTAACAATTTTTTAAATTTTTTTGACCACGAATAGACACGAATTGCTTTGCCACGTTAAGCGTTGGAGGGTTGAAGCGTTACAGCGCCCCGCTCACCTCCTCTTACTCGTGCTCTTGCTTGAAGAGGTGGCATCGCGGGCGACCTCACCCTGACCGGAGATTTGGAAACTTGGAGCACCAGGAATGGCGATGAATGACGAAACAAATCCAGATTAGAAGACCGGGGATCAAGGATCGCGCGCAGCTGTAGCCGCGCGTCGCTGACCGCGGCGCCTGAGTGCATAGCAGCATTCTGGGCTGCTCGAGGTCCGCTACGTCAGCTACAGCCAGGCGATGCATAAACATCTGCGCCGACTTGATCGAATCTGGCTCGATTCACCGATGACCTTCACGAGCAGAGGAAGATAGTTTCAGGTCAAAAACTCCTTCGTTGCCTTCTGTAGAAATTTTCCTTGCCCGCCCGATCTGCGCCCGCCGATAGCAATTTAAACAGAAGAAAAAGAGCCCTTCGCAACCCCAACAACAATTTAACAGAAGGAAACAAAGGTAACGAAAGGGGTTTAAAGCGACACAAATTTCGATCTCCGTTTGGGTCGCAAGATTCACGCGTTGGGTGGGCCGCGGTCAGCGACCGCGGCTACAGCGCTGTGGCAACGCGAATTCTTCGATCACGTTCTTCGCTCCAATGAGAGTTACAGCGAGAAATGGAATTATGTTTTCGATAATCCGGTTCGCGCGGGACTGGTTTCGACGATGCAAGAAGGAAATACGCCGGAGAGATTGAAACGCTAATGGTGTAGCCGCGTGTCGTCGACCGCGGCAAGGTAGTGTTACGTTCGCGCCCTGAGCCGAGATCAGCGACCCCAGATACAATTACAACAGCTAAAGAGCAGGCGAAGCTTCCTTGACTATTGGGCTGCCTGCCGGCCTTTCCGAGTTGGGCTTTCTTGCCGCGTAGGAGCCTGTTGAAATACCCAACCGTGCCGGGTTGCTGCCGATTTTTCGTCTTTCCAAGGAGTGCGCATACCCGTCTCGCAGTCGCGGGATAATGGACGAGCAACGCCGGAAAGGCGAAAAGCGGCGCAACCAGGAGGGCGAAGTGCCTTTGGGCTGTCCGGCTACGTTGCTCGTTCCTGATCCCGCCACCGCGGGACGGACATACTCGCAGCTCGCGCCTTCCACCCACCGCAAACCGCTATTGCGCGGCGCGACTGGGCATTTTAACAGGCTCCTTGATCCTGGGGCTTGGGGCGTCGCTTCGCCACTTCGGCTGAACGTCGACTTTGTAGTGAATACGGCGTTTGTGGTTAAAACGCTGCAGGTACGACAACAAGGAAGGTTGCGAGAGTTGCATCGCCTTTGGTGCTGGCCCCAGCGTTCCTCCCATGGCCGAGATCAACTTGGATATCGGTCATGCACTCTCACGCGAGGACCAGCGCCAAAATCGACGCAACCTTGTTTTATTTCGCAGTCTTTTTCCTCTTACGTCTTTCTCCGGAAACGGCGCGGCGAAGTTCTCAAAAAAATAAAAAAAGCAGGCGAAACAAAGAACTGACTCTGCTTTCGCGGCAAGCTCGCCACGGGACGAGTCCGTCCGGCGGCGGACTTTAGGGGCGCGTGCGCGTCCTCGCGCCGCTTTTGCGAAATGCACGGATCAGGAAAGAAATGACCCGCGTTCGCCTAGCGACGGCGTTAATTCGGATTTCGTCATCCGGATTTCGCCTGTCGCGCCGTAGCTAGGCGAAGGCGCTGTAGCCGCGTGTCGCTGACCGCGGCGGGCCTGCGGCGTGATCGCGCGTTCAGCCGGGGTCACCGCCCCCGGCTACAGTTTCCTGATCGAGCACAGCGACGGCGCGCTCGTAGGTGGCCTTCGCATCCTCATGTGAGTTGTCCACCGCGGTCAGCCCGGTTCTTCCCAGCTCACCGAGGGCACTCATCATGTGAAAGACGACACCCGTCTGGCGCGTCTGATCAAAGTGCAGATCGTGCCGCACCACGATGTCGAAAAGATCGTCCGGAGTCAGCGTTCGATACGACGGCGACTCGACATGATCGCTGGCGACAAAGAACTTTTGTTGCCCGTTCGGCGCAGTAAAAATGGCCGTCTCAGGGTTGTAGGTGCCGTCGGTGAGAAATTGCAGCGTCAAAAACGGATGGGTGGTACCGCCTTTTCGCAGGTTAATCTCGATCGCATACGGCTCCCATTTTCCATTCGAACGCACCACTACGAAGTCCAGGGCAAAACGCCCGATAACTCCTTCCTTGGCAAGACGCCTGCCTACCTTGCCGGCTTCCTGTGTGATTAAAGCGGCGTAGCCAGGGTCGGCCGGGAACATGCAGCCGAGGTAACTTTGCCCGGATGGGCCGCCAAGGAGCTGGTCGTGCGTCGATAACAATTCCACCACACCGAGCGGAGTAACGCGAAGCTGAACACTGGGACTCCTGATTTCGTCTCCCATGATCCGTTCTTCAACTACTCCTTTTCGTTCCTGGAGTTTTTGCATGTAACTATCGTAGGTAACACGAGCCAGCTCGAACTGCATGGCTCGAAGGCGCTCCTCCAGCATGGCCTTCTCACGGCCGGGGTCAGCGACCCCAGCTACAGGTGGCAATCCAGTCAGGTCAATAACAGCGTTACCTTCGCCCGAGACACCTTCGTTAAGCTTTGCCAGAACTTGCTTGATTGAAGGCCTCTTCGCCCGCATCTGCATGATGGCGTCGATCAGGTCCTCCTTGCTGCCGAGGTTCTCGACGCCCAGAGGATGAGGAACATTTTCTTCGATGAAAATTTTTCGGCAGCCGCTCTTTGTGCCCAGCGGAAATAATTTCGGATCGGCGCCGTACATGGGAATACCCAGCCGCACAGCCAGTTCTTTTTCGCGATTGGTTGTGTTGAAGGGAACAAGGTGCGCGCGATCGGGGTCCATGATCAACGAACGGATGCGCTCGATTAGCCGTGGCCGGTCGAGGAGTTTGTCGCTTAGCGCACGCACCGAGCCGTCGAGAGGCGAGATTAGGAAAAGCCGCTGCCGCGCATGACTCGGAATAACACCGGGCAAAAGAGCCAGGTAATAGTCGATGATGCTCGGCAGAATCGTTTGTGAAGTCACATAGATCAGCCGGGCACGAGGCTGACGCAGCAGCAATAACAAAAACAGAAAACGTTCCTCGTATGCCTGCATGACCGCGCCGGAGCTGATGGCGTCGATGGACATGGACGGCACGACCACGATCGTCTGCGGGTCCTGGTTAAAGCGCTCGATCGATTTCCACAGTGGCACCAGTTTTTTCTGGAGCTGGTCGAATTCGGCCTGGGAGTCGGTGGCGGTTTTTCGTTCAGACATAGGTGAAGATCTAAGTTTTTGTCCAAGTGAACGAAATTACAAGCCGTATCGCAGCGCTGTTGCCGGGATCGGTAATCGGTTGTTGTAGCCGGGATCGGTGATCCCGGCAGGAAAAAGGGCCGATTGCAAAATACAATTTCCTCAGCATCGGCGATGCCGGCTACAACATTAGCGACTCCATCTCGCCCTGCCACGGCCACTCGTCTGAGCTTCTAACTAACCCGGCTCGCACCGGATTCTCCTTAACATAATCCCACTTTTGACTGTAGCTCTCGCTCGATCGCAAAATATGGTCGAAGAATTCTTCCTGCCAGACTCTTCCAGATAAGTTGAGCTCACGCGCCATTCGCTTACTGCTCCATTCTTTCCATCTTTGCATAAAGGTCGGCAAAGCTTTGGCATCTACCTCCGCTTTGCAAAAGAAATGTACATGTTCGGGCATAATGACATAGCGTCCAATAGCCCAGCCATGGTGATTGCGTGCATTCCGCCATTCGTCCGTCAGTATTCCTGCAACTTCCTTTGATGCGAGAATCCTTCGCCGATGGCAAGGTGCACGTCGTGATGAAATAAATCGGCCAATCAACCCAGACGCGTTCGAGACGGCGCAAGTGCTTACGCATTCGTCCAGATGTAGCCAGCGTTGCTGATGCCGGCCAGCGTGAATTCTCAAATCAGCTCAAACCCCGAGGGGCCGGGATCACCGATCCCGGCTACAGTCCGATCTCCGAAAGCATGGTAGGACACAGGGAGAACAATGACCAAGCCCAAATGACAAATGATGAAGGAATGACGAAGCCAGAAAAAACGAAACGTACCGGGAAAAGTTGGTCACTTGAACATTAATTCGTCATTCGATATTCGGCATTCGTCATTCTTCATCGCCTTCTCCCAAAGGAATATCCGCGATGCGTTCTGCCGCCGCCGATTGCGCGACGACCACTGCCCGCTGATTCCGGCTCAAACAGCGCGGTGTACAGGTAGGCAAAGTTCTCCAGCTTTAGTCGCGGAATTTTCTGGCCAATGAAACGTTCGATTGCCTGCAACGCCGGCAGCTCCGGGCCGCTCATGAGCGTAAAGGCGTCGCCGACGTTTTGAGCGCGCCCGGTGCGCCCGATCCGATGCACGTAATCTTCCGGATGCTCGGGCACATCGTAGTTGATCACGTGACTTACGCCGGCGATGTCGAGTCCGCGCGACGCGATATCGGTCGCCACCATCACTTCGTATTTGCCGCTCTTGAAACCTTCCAGCGCTTCGATCCGTTCGCGCTGCGTCCGATTGGAATGCAACACCGCGACGGCGTGCTTTCCCTGTTTTAACTGATGCGCGATACGATCGGCGCCGTACTTGGTCCGGCAGAAAATCAGCGCACTGTCGAAATTTGTTCGCTCGAGCAAAGCCATTAGCAGATCGAATTTTTGTTCAGCCGCCACCGGGTAAACCGCATGGGTCACTGTTTCCGCGGGCGACCGGCGCACGCCGATTTCCACCAACTCCGGATCGCGCAACACCCATGCAGCCAGACGTTCGATCTCTGGCGGCAACGTGGCGGAGAAAAGAAGAGTCTGTCGATCTGTCGAGATTTTCTCAACGATCCGGCGCACGTCCGGCAGAAAACCCATGTCCAGCATCCGGTCCACTTCGTCGAGCACGAGAATTTTTACCGATTTCAAGGTGGTCGTGCGTTGCTCGAGCAAATCGAGCAGGCGTCCCGGAGTAGCGACAAGAACATCGACGCCGCGTTTGAGTTCCTCGCGTTGTTTCCCGTAACCGACGCCGCCATGCACGAGCGCGGCTCGCAAATCGGTGAACCGCCCATAATCGCGAAACGCCGTTTCAACTTGTGCCGCCAGCTCGCGAGTCGGCTCCAGCACCAGGCACCGGAACGCGCCGTGTTTTGCGAGCAACGTCAGGATGGGAAGCGCGAACGCTGCGGTCTTACCGGTGCCAGTTTGCGCGGTGCCGATCAAATCTTTTCCGGCAAGCACAATCGGAAACGCGCGAAGCTGAATGGGCGTTGGCTCGGCAAAACCCATCGCTTGCGTCCCGCGCACTACTTCGGGCGAAAGTCCAAATTTGTTAAAAGACATGACAGCGTTGAATGTTGAGAGCCGTATAAGGGTTACAAGTGGGCGTTGTAGCCGGGATCGGCGATCCCGGTGACTATAGCGGCAGGCGTGTCGCCTGCATAGTCAATTTCATTCGCCGCCAGCGTGGCCTCTTACTACAGCTAACGCGGAGTAATCCGAACAATATCAAAATCATTGACACCCATCCCGCGTCCAGCTACGAGGAACACCCCACCACCCACTTGCCATGCAAAAGAAATCAACTTCCAGATCCGCCTTTTTTAACTTACGCGCTTTGATCGGTCTCCTTCTTTGCGCAGCGACAGTTTACTTCATTCTGATCCCGATACGATCGGGACTGGCGTTCCTGCGTCCACAAGCACCTTCGAACGCTTTGCAAAGAACGCTCTTGTTCGAAGAACGCGTGTCATATCAGCGGGCGATCGAAGAAGTTTACTGGCGTCACCGGATCTGGCCAAAAGAGAACGCTTCTCCTAAGCCTTCGCTCGATGCCCTGATGTCTCAGCCGCAACTGGAAAAGAAAGTGAGAGACTACCTGCGCAATTCTCAATTGCTGGAGAATTACTCGACGCGACCCATCCTGGCCGAGCAATTGCAAGCTGAGATGGAACGCATGGCGAAACACACGAAACAGCCGGAGGTCTTACAAGAACTATTTGAAGCTCTGGGGAACGACCCGTTTGTTATTGCCGAGTGCCTGGTGAGACCAATCCTAGCTCAACCAGTGTCTGTGCCTTTTGCAAACGAACAAGTGAAAGGAAGCCCAACAGGTAAACAGATTACAGCCGCTGCCCCTACTTATCATCTTCCCACTATATCAAATACTCCGGCTGGCTGTATTGATGATAGTTGGACAAGCACCAACACAACCAATGCGCCCAGTGGCCGGACCAATCAAACTGCAGTATGGACTGGCAGTGAAATGATCGTCTGGGGTGGCTTCGATGGCAGCTTGTTGAACAGCGGCGGCAGATACGATCCAAGCACGGATAGCTGGAGCGCAACGAATACCGGCAATGCCCCCTCCGCCCGAATTGGCCAGACGGCAGTTTGGACCGGTAGTGAAATGATTGTTTGGGGCGGAAATAATGGCAGTAATTTTAATAGCGGTGGCAGATACAATCCCATGGCAGACAGCTGGACGGCTACGAACACTGTTAATGCGCCTGATGCTCGAGGCTTGCACACGGCAGTCTGGACCGGCACTGAGATGATCATCTGGGGTGGGAGGGGGGGCGCATCGGAAGATTTCAACTCCGGTGGCAGATACAACCCAAACACGGATAGCTGGACGGCAACGAGCACGACTAACGCGCCTGAACCCCGAGATTCTCATACGGTGGTCTGGATCAACGACGAAATGATTGTATGGGGCGGAGAAAATACCGGTCCTTTTTTTCTCAACTCAGGCGGGAGATACAATCCAGTTACGGACAGTTGGATCCCCACCAGCACGAATAACGCGCCTGAAGCCCGAGAGTTTCACACGGCAGTCTCGACCGGCAGTGAGATGATTGTCTGGGCTGGCCTAAACAATGGATTCGTATCTATGAATACAGGCGGAAGATACAATCCAGATATGGACAGTTGGACGCCCACCAGTACCACCAACGTGCCTGACGCCCGAAATCTCCACACAGCAGTATGGACCGGCAACGAAATGATCGCATGGGGTGGCTTCAGCAATATCGCCTATTTCAACACTGGCGGCAGATATAATCCTAACACAGATACTTGGACCGTTACGGCTACCATGAACGCGCCTGATCCCCGATACTTTCAAACCGCTGTCTGGACGGGAAGCCAAATGATTGTCTGGGGCGGGACTGACGACATTACCAATTTCGACACCGGAGGAAGATACTGCGCCGAATCCGGTCCAACACCGACGCCGACTCCAACACCGAGCATACAACCTACACCAACTGTCACACCTACTCCTAGTTCCACTCCGAGTCCTACTGGTACGCCAACGGTTACTCCGCCACCAACTGCTACACCCAGGGTCAGACCGACACCCAGGTCGCGTCCGGGGCCGCACCCTCGCCCAACACCGCCGTGAACGTCTCGCCCCGCTACGATAAGCTTACTTCACAAAGCCTAATGCAGTATTAACAAGGACAACTAAAATGAAAGAAAACAGAAACACTTCCATCGTGACAAGTCTCCGCTGCTTAACGTTTTTCGCTCTAGCTCTACTTCTTTTGGTCCAGGTCATGCCTCGAGCGTTTGGACAGCGTCATGGAGTTACGAGCAAACGGGTTTCCGGGGTGCCGTCGCATACGGGAGGCGGGACGTGGACGGCTACTGGGAGCCTTAATACCGGTCGCTTTTTGCATTCGGCAACTGTGCTTCCTAACGGGATGGTGCTGGTTGTTGGCGGAAATGATCCCAACTTCCACCCTACCGCGACCGCGGAACTGTACGATCCTGCGAGCGGAAGTTGGGCAGCCACTGGTAGCCTTAACACCGCGCGTTACGAGCATACGGCGACGCTGTTGCCTAACGGAAAGGTCCTTGTCGCAGGAGGAAGTGATAGCACAGGCAATGCGATTACCGGCGCTGAGTTGTACGATCCAGGCACAGGTACCTGGACGGCAACTGGTAGCCTCAACCACGAACGCACCGAGCACACAGCAACTTTACTACCCAGCGGGGAAGTGCTGGTCGCCGCGGGAACGGATATGACGTTCACTGCTTCCGTGACTGCGGAACTTTACGACCCAGTCAGTGGAACATGGATGGAAACAGGCGATCTCAATACAGCACGCAATCTACACACGGCGACTTTGCTCCCTAATGGAATGGTCCTGGTCGCGGGCGGAGCTGATACCAGTCAAAGTGCGTCCGACACCGCGGAACTTTACGACCCGGCCAGTGGCACCTGGACAGTGACAGATGACCTTAACACCGCGCGTTACGCTCATACCGCAACCTTGTTAACCAATGACCTGGTGCTTGTCGCAGGTGGAGTCGAAGACGGTGGCGCCGCGTCTCAGACCGCGGAACTTTACGACTCAGCGACGGGAACGTGGACGCCTACCGGCAACCTCAACACAGGCCGGTTCGGGCATACGGCAAC
Organism: uncultured Verrucomicrobiae bacterium; assembly: GCA_963840135.1. Lineage (GTDB taxonomy): Bacteria > Verrucomicrobiota > Verrucomicrobiia > Chthoniobacterales > UBA10450 > Udaeobacter. The sequence continues at coordinate 114,300 of CAWIXX010000003.1, forward strand.
GCTGTTAGCCAATGGCACAACGCTGGCCGCGGCAGGATTTGATACGACCGGCTTTGTTTTATCGAGTGCGGAACTTTACGATCCGACCACCGGAACCTGGACTTTCACGGGTAGCCTCAACACCCCAAGGGCTCGGCATACAGCGAACCTCTTGTCCAACGGAATGGTGTTAGCTGCAGGAGGATCGGATTTTCCCACCATCAACGCTAGCGCGGAACTGTACAACGGTCCTACTCTTACTCCTACTCCCACACCGACAGCTACGCCAACACCTACCGCTACACCTATCCCTACTTCCACTCCGAGCGTCACTCCAACACCTACTGCTACGCCAAGGGCAACACCCAGACAGCGTCCCACGCCACACCCTCGCCCAACACCGCACTGATAAAGAGTACAAGGGCTAAAAAGTTGAAATGACGAACCAACCGATTATGAAACCTTACTTCAAAGGTTGCACACAACCGAAGGCTAAAATGAAAATTAGAACCGCATTAAAGATCACGCTGGGCGCGATACTGGGAGCCGTCTCAGGCAGCCTCCCAATCGCATTCTGGGCATCGACTATAACCGCTGCCGACAACACCACGTTAACGAGAGAAACCGGGGTCAACGACCCCGGCTACAATTCTCGCAAGGCGCCAACGGGTACTCCTCAATATCAGATTTTTGACATTGGCGTTGTCGACGTGGGTGATAGCTTTTTCGCAGGGTTTTGGAGTATCGCCGACGGGAATCGCAGTTGGCCGTTCTGTGCGCAATAATGGAAGCCACGCATTCACATGGACTCTGAACGGAGGCATCGTTGGGCTGCCCGACCTAGACGGGTCGCAGTTTCTGCGTTTCCAACAGCGCGAACGACAATGGCGTAGTCGTTGGAACTGGCGCAACTACTGTTATTCGGGTCGGGCCGGCTGCCGGTGATCTGGCAAAACGGCGTGGTTTCGCAGCTTCCTTTACCGGCTGGCGAAACCCTGGGCGATGCGAATTCCGTCAACGCTTCAAATGTGGCGGCAGGATCGGTCGACGCCGGGAGTGATCAGCGCGGCGTGATCTATAGCGGTGTCAACGCGACCATCATCACGCAGACGACAGCAAACGGAAGTTTCTTTCTTACAGCATTCGGCATTAATGACTCAGGTAGGGTCGTTGGCCAGGGCATCGATCCGCAAAACGCGGCGCGCAACGTGGGGATTGTTTATGACATTGGCCAAAGCCAGGCCTTCGAAGTAGGCGCATTGCCGGGCGCCAATGGAGCGCTCAATTTTGGCGTGAGTAACAACGGCTACGTCGTGGGATCGAGTATGCAAAATCAAGGCTCGGGTTTGCCATTCATCTGGTCGGAGGCCAACGGAATGGTTGCAATTCCGCTCGCGCCCGATACGGATCTCGGCGAAGCTCAAGGTGTGAACTCAGCGGGTTGGGTGGTAGGCACTGATGGCGGTGTCTTTGCCGTTCCCTTCCTTTATGACGGAACCAATACATTTCGCCTCCAGGATCTCATCCCCGCCAATTCGGGCTGGGACTTGTCGATGAACACCTCATCATCGGCCATAGCCATCAGTGAGAATAATATCATCGTTGGCACAGGTGTTCACAATGGTGAGACGCATGCGTATGCGATGGTCCCGGCTACAGGTACGCCGACTCCTACACCCACTCCTATAATAACACCAACACCTACTTCTACGCCGACACCCAGTGTAACTCCTAGCGCAACACCGACGCCTTCGACTACGCCCAGAGCAACACCCAGGCCGCGTCCGACCCCGCACCCGCGTCCGACGCCGCCGTGACGCTTCGCGAAGTGTTAAAGAAGTTTTACAGTTAAGTCGTCGGGGCGTTAAGGGTTTCCAAGGGGGATATTTTCTTGTCGCGTCATTCGGCGCAGAATCCGACTCTGTTATCTTGGTGGTCATTCGCTGCAACGGCGTCCCGTTCGCCGCAATAGATCTGCTACGAAGGTCATGCAAAGCGCTCGCGTAGGCGGGTGACTAGAACAAAAAAAGTAAATGGATTGACACGCATTCGGCGTGTCAACTACGATGGGCGGCTCAACCTCCATGCACTCTAATGAAAACAAAAATCACCTACCGACTGGTCCACCTTTCCGTCCTCTGCAACGGCTGTGATACGAAGAGTGAAACCCGCCTATCCCGCCGGGGCTGCGAAGGCCGGCTTGAGCTAGGAACAGCCGGGGAACGTGGGTTTGTTAGTCCCCGACTTTTGATCGTTCTGTTTGCTTCTCTGACCGGCCTCTTTTTGGCACTCTTAGTCACGGCTAGCTCCTCTAGCGATTTAACGCCGAAAGTTTTCGCGAGCGGTGCTCTTCAACGATTTAACGGTTTGGGGCAAAAGCGCGGCCCCTTTCCCACCATTCAGCTGGAGCAGGTTGCCTCGGGGCTCACGCAGCCAACTACCGTCACCAATGCCGGCGACGGTAGTGGCCGCATATTTATAGTGCAGGAGACGGGACAAATCCTCATCTTCATCAACGGTTCGGTGCCATCGTGCGGGAAGCCCGGATGCGGAGGGCGGAGCTCTGCGACGCCTAACGTCTCACCTACACAGGGTCCGCATGTCAAAAGGCTTTAGGATCAATTCCATTCAAGTCTTTGTTTTCTTCGTTGCCTTCTGTAAAAGGAACGTCGGATGAAAGACTCCGATCACGAGGATGAGCATGCGCCGCTGAGTTATCACGGCGCATGGCGCATTGTTTCGCTGGTTTTTCTACTGATCATCCTCTGGTTAATCGTACGCTCGCTGGAACCCGTGATATTGCTGTTCGCGCTCGTTTTTCTTCTCGCCATGGTCCTGAACCCAATCGTGGTCTGGCTCGAAAAACGTCATCTCCCGCGTTTTGTCAGCGTAATCCTGTTGATGCTTGCCCTAATCGCGGTGACTGCCACGATCATCGTCTTTGCGATTCCGCCGTTAGCCAGGCAAACCCAGGAACTGGTGCGCAGCGCACCGACTATGTGGCACGGCATCCGCGCACGCATTGAATCGCTTACCCAAAATTATCCGGCGGTCCGCGACGCGTTGCCGCGCACCGATGAAATTGCAGGGAAAGTTGGTGGAGCTGCGGGAACAGTCGGGAACATCTTGTTACGATCGACACTTGGGCTGGTCGGCGGCGTGGCCAGCTTTGTGTTCGCAGTTCTGTTGCTTGTTTTTGTCCTGGCCAACCCGCGCCCGCTTGTAGCCGCGTATCTGGCGCTCGCGCCCGATCGTTACCGCGAGCAAGCTCATCACACCCTCGCCCGGCTGATGCGACAAATGACCGCATGGGCCCGTGGCGTCGCGATTAATGGGGTCATCACGGGGTCGTCCATCGGCGTGTTGCTGTGGCTAATCGGCGTGCAACCGGCGCTCATCTTCGGCGTGTTCGCGTTTCTCGGTGAATTTCTTCCTAACATCGGCGCATTCCTTGTGGCCATTCCCATTCTGCTGGTCGCGTTGAGCCTGGGCGCGACAAAATTCTGGCTCGCCCTTGGGGTGATTGTGCTGGTGTACCAGGTCGAGCTGAACGTTCTCGTGCCGGGCGTGCTTGGTAAAGAGATGCGATTACATCCGGTCAATATTTTGTTCTTTACCCTGGCGACCGCCACCATGTTTGGATTACTCGGAGTGTTTATCGCCGTCCCCGCCGCGGCGCTGGTGCAGATCGTGATCGACGAGTTTTATTTGCAACCGCGTAAACCGGATTACGCCGCGCTCAATCGCGAAGCAGCAGCGCTGGTGGAAGGAAAGAAGTGAAGGTGGAACGCGTTGTCCTCAACGCGTTGGCAAAATAATGCGCGCTCCGCCGCCTGATATTCTTGCGCCTTCGGCGATCCACGTGCCATCGGTCCGAGCCGGACTGGCATTTTCAGGAGAAGCCGATCCACCATTGACGCGTAACGGTGGAACGGTCGCCGCGGCGACTCCTCAACGCGTTGGTAGACGGCATTGCGGCTCTGTCGCCTGATGATTGCGGACCTGTTACGAGTCAAACGTGTTGCCCTAGCTCTCGGAAACCGCGGTCAGCGACCCGCCTCAGGCGGGCTACAGCGGTCCGTGGGAAATGGTGATCTGTAGGACGCCACCTTACACGTACGAAATTTTTCAGAATTTTTGCTTGGCTTGCGCCGCAAGCGCGTGAGACAAGTTACGACTTTACTCGCAGCCCGGCCAAACGGCGCAAAAAATCGGAGGACAAAACAATGTTAAAGAAAATCCTGATTGCTCTCACCCTTTCCTTAGTCGTGCTCGCGGCAATTGGTGTAGCCATGCCGCTGTGGGGCGTTTCGGCGCAAGCCGCATCCCACACAGCACGCTCGCCACAGCGAGCAGGCTCTGCTGCGGCTACAGCCGCGCCCACCGGTGACACTTCAAAAGATGATTGTGGAAAACGGAAGCGTGAGAATGGATCTCGATCTCAACCGGCTTAATGGAATCGGATCCGCGGCACAAAATATCCAGCAGCTGAATTTTGCTGTAGGTGCCAGTTCCTTCTTTCCTGTTCTGATTTTTAACGATCAGTTGCGCGGCGCCGTGCCAGGATCAATGGCCTTGATCCCGCAAGAGTCTGTAGCCGGCATCGGTGATGCCGGGGTCAACGCCCCCGGCTACAGCAGGCTCTTAGGTGCATCCCTCAAGCAGCTTGTAGTCGAAAAACTTCCTTCCGGTCAAGGCTTCGATCTTGCCGTGCGCGATGGCAACACAGGATTCACGTTTTTCAACATTCAAGGGCACCAGTACGACTACAACCCTGCTGCGCAGTCGCTTGCCATCAGCAATGGCCGGCTTCTGATTTCAAAGGAGTTTGCCAACGCCCTTGGCCTCCCGGCCGACGCCGGTTCAGTCGCGGGAACAGTCTCGATCGGCGCGGCAATGCAGCCGGCCGAGATCACGCAGCTTGCTAACGGGCAACCCCAATCATTGGTGATGCCGCCCCTGCAACATGCTCTCAGTCCAGGAGCGCCAAACGTGGTGCCAGGGCCGGATGTTATCGTTGGAGACATTGAAGACGTGGACGACCAGGGAAACAACGCGACACAGGTTGGTCTGGCCATAGGAACCGATTCTTGTAACATTGGTGATCAGCCAGTCAATTGGTTTGCGTTGCCCCAAACCGACCACCCGCTCGTTCCGCAAAATCTTTATCGTATGAGCGGCGGCACCGATAACACCGAGCGGTTCGAACAAATTGGACAGTCATGGATGAAACATACGTTTGAGGCATTGGAAGAGAGCGTCTGCGCTACATGTAACACGTCCGGTTGCCAAACAGGCACACACCTATGCCCGGGATGCTCCGACCCGTATGTCTCAGGTCTTAATGGTGACCAGGACCAGATCGGCTCGCGCGCATGGGTGAATCCTTTCACCGGAGTATTCCCGTCGAACGCTAACGATCACACCGGCCACAATCACGATGGCGTGTCGCACCGGATCCTGGTTAACATGACTGACCTGACTCCGGGGGGAAATCCTGGAGCCACTTATTTTGGCGAAGCCGCCTACATTAGCCCGCATGAATACACCTGGTGCCAGTCGCACCCCGACCAATGCAACATGTTCAACAATTTCTCTTACCGTAAGTTCTCAGTTAGCGGCGGCCCTACGTTTTTCACCTTCTCGCCTCTGAGTAGCACGGTCCGAATGCAACCTGCTATCCAGGCCTGGGCAGGTACGGGCGCAACAGTAAACCAAGTCGAGCCCGATCCGGGTAACGATGGTCTTTGGTTCATGGGCTACAAGGTAACGAACCCATCATGCTGGCGTCTGGCACTATGAGTATGCGCTCTTTAACATGAATCTCGATCGCGCTATCCAATCCTTCAGCGTGCCTCTGGGCACCGGAGTTAACGTAAGTAATATTGCTTTCCACGCCCCGCCTCAGCATCCCGGTTGGGCGCATGATGGAACCCAGGGAGATGCCGGATTTAGCAGCACACCGTGGGATGTTACCGCGAACAAATTCAGCATCACTTGGAGCACGGAAACCTTTGCGCACGAATCAGAACGCCAATGCGATACGCTGGGGCACACTGTATAACTTCCGGTTTGATCCGACCGAGCCGCCGCAGCACCAGCCAACGAACAGTCAGCTTCTTTAAGACTGGCTCGCCGATGACGGTTGAAATCCGGTGCCAGTTCCGGGGGTGGCAGTACACTCCGACTCCCACGCCATCACCGAGTAGCAACGCCTACAGTCACACCTACAGCTACGCCAACTGCGACGGTGCGGCCTACTCCCACGCCCCGGCCGAATCCGATACCAAGGGTTCGCCCAACGCCGCATCCGCGCCCGTGAGCGTAGCGGGAAGACGTCCGCAATAAATTTCGCACGAAGCGCTTTAGCAGTGCGATGCGTCCTCGCTCGCTGAAAACATTTTCTGTAGCGGCAGCCGTGCCGGCTGCGTCCACTTAGATTTCGCAGGCGACACTCCTGCCACTACAGTTACGCTCGATCGATTACCACGATTTCTCCTTGATATAACCCGTCGTCCGCAGCTTTGACAAGGCCGGCTCGAACCGGATTGTCGCGAACGTAGTTCCATTTCTCCGCGTAGCTTTCGTCGCTCCGCAGAATGTGATCAAAGAATCCAGGTTGCCAAAGTCCCGGAGACTTGAGCGCGACAGACATGGCGCGTTTTAAACCACCAATCCAGGAGAGAGCGCGAAATTTCGACCGCCGCGAACAAACACGTGAACATGGTCCGACATGATCACGTAGCGCCCCAGCGCGACATTAAACTTGTCCATCCCGCAACGAGCATATCGCTGTAGAGCAAGTTGAGTATCATCTAGGGAGGGAATAGCTCTGCGATCACGCGTAGTAAAAGTTACGAAGTAGAGTGGTTGGCTGACGTAGATCAGATCAAGTCGGTGCGGGCGATCCCTTAATCATTGTTTGGATTGTAGAGGCAGCAGTGCCGGCTGCAATGATCGGGTTTCGCAGGCAGCACGCCTGCCGTTACAGGGGCTGTTGCGCGGGTGACATGCCTGCCGCTACAAGTGCATCGGCGAGCAAAAGCGGCGCGAGGACGCGCACGCACTCCGAAAGTCCGGCTGTTTGCCGGACCAAATGATAATGGCGTTGCCGGTAGTATGGATAATCGGAAAGTGGCCCCGCAAAAAATTTTCGGAATTCTTGTTCGGCTTGCACTACCGCCGGTTATCGAAATGTCTTGACTCGTTTCCCTTGTTCGTGAGAAAAAGGCAATTTCCTCCGGCGCTCTGCTCAGCAGATCACCCATAAACAGTAGGACTCGCAACAATGTTAAAGAAAACACTGATCGCTCTCACACTCCCGTTAGTTTCGGTTCTCGCAATTAGTGTAGCCACCCCTCTGTGGGGCGTTTCAGCGCAACCCGCATCTGAGACGGCGCGCAGCGCCGCGGCTACAGCCCCGTCCGGGACCCTTCAAAAGATGATCGTGGAAAACGGAAGCGTCACCATGGACCTCGATCTCAACGGATTGAATGGAAGCAGCTCCCTGGTGGCACGACCGGTCACACTGCAATTCGCTATCGGCGCCAATTCCTTCTTTCCCATTTTAGTGTTTAACAACCTGTTGCGTGGACCTGAGCCCGGATCGATGGCCTTGATCCCAGCCGGGGTCGACGCCCCCGGCTACAGTTATCTGCCTGCTGCCTTTGGCGCTTCTTTCAAGCAGCTCGTCGTCGAAAAACTTCCTTCGGATCGAGGCTATGACCTCGCCGTGCGCGATGGCAGCACGGGATTCACCTTTTTTAACATCGAAGGACACCAGTACAGTTACGATGCCAACGCGCAATCGCTCAGCATCACCAATGGCCGCCTTCTCGTTTCTAAAGAATTTGCCAACGCACTCGGTCGCCCATCGGATACCGGTGGAGTCGTTGGAAAAATCTCGGTTGGAGCCGCGATGCAACCGATCGAGATCAACCGTCTCGACGAAAACGGCGATGTAAAATCCGCCTCACTGCCGGCGTTGCGCCAACCCAGCGTTGGGACCGTTCCTGGTCCCGATGTCATCGTAGGCGACTTGATTGACCTGGTGCAATTGGACAATGGCGCCGTCAACGGCAAGGTCGGCGTCTCTCTGGGGACTGATGCCTGTAACCAAGGGACAGAGAATGTGGAGTGGATTGCCTTACCAGACAATCGGCACCCGTTTATTCCGCAGAACCTTTACCGAATGAGTGGCGGAGCTACTAACAACGATCGGTTCGAGCAAATCGGCCAATCCTGGGGCAAGCACGCGTTTGCGGCAGCGTCATCAAACACGTGCGGCTTTGGATGCAACGGCGTAGGGGGCGATCATCTTGGCTCCGGTTGCTCTGACGCATACGGAGCCGGTTTAAACGGCGCCCAGGACCTGATCGGCTCGCGTGCCTGGGTCAATCCATTCACCGGATTCTTCGCCCAAAACCCAAACCCGAACGACCACAGCGGCCACAACCACGACGCAACGGCACACCGAATTCTGGTTGACGTTGACGACTTGAACACTTCGCTAAACGTCGGGGCGACCTATTTTGCTGAAGCGGAATACATCGTCCCAAACGAAGGCACCTGGTGCCAGAGTCATCCGGACCAGTGCAATATGTATAACAATGCATCTTACCGTCAGTGCAGCGTAATTGGAATCAACCAGCCGTTCTCCTTTAATTTCGTGGGCAACACGGTGCGAGAGCAGCCGGCCATCATGGCTTGGAATGGTGCGACGGTAAGTCAGATCGAACCGGATCACGGCAACGATGGTATCTGGTTCATGGGTTACAAGGTGACCAACCCGTCTGCTGGCGTCTGGCACTATGAGTACGCGCTCTATAACCAAAATCTGGATCGTGCCATTCAATCTTTCAGCGTGCCTTTAGGACCCGGAGTCAGCATCAGTAACATCGACTTTCATGCGCCGCCTCAGCATCCGGGCTTCCCGCACGATGGCACCCAGGGAGACGCCGGGTATAGCAGCACACCATGGGATGTTACCCAGGACGCAAGCTCTATCACCTGGAGCACGGAAACCTTTGCGACTAACCAGAACGCCAACGCGATTCGCTACGGCACGTTGTATAACTTCCGGTTTGACGCCGATCAACCGCCGCAGAGCGTCGACGCGACAGTTGACTTCTTTAAGACTGGCTCGCCGATGACTGTCGAAATCCAGGCACCGCAGGGTGGCCCGACGCCTACTCCCACACCAACGCCGATCGTTTCACCTACGCCTACGCCGATAGTTTCACCTACGCCTACGCCTTCACCGACACCTACAGCTACACCTACGGCCACCCCAACTGCGACGGTGCGCCCTACTCCCACGCCCAGGCCGAATCCGATACCAAGGGAACGCCCAACGCCGCATCCGCGTCCGTGAGGGGCTCAGCGGTCCCTGCGGCAGCTCAATGCGGTGCGCTGGGTGGAACGCGTTGTCCTCAACGCGTTGGCAAAATGCATCGCGGCTACGCCGCCTGATTATCTGCGCCTTGGGCGATTGTTTTGCCAAGGGTCCGAGCCGGACTGGATTTTCGGAGAAGCCGATCCACCGTGGCAATGCGCAGGCTCTAGTGGAGGGGCGAGCTCCGCGAGCCTTTTGTTCATATAGCGGCCTGGCTTGGCGTCGCAGAGCTCCGCCCTCCATTATGCGAAGTAAGGGCCAGCTCATCACTCGCGATTTTAAATTGTCTTGACTCGTCTCCCTTGTTCGTGAGAAAAAAGCAATTTCCTCCGGCGCTCTGCTCAGCAGATCACCCATAAACAGTAGGACTCGCAACAATGTTAAAGAAAACGCTGATCGCTCTCACACTCCCGTTAGTTTCGGTTCTCGCAATTAGTGTAGCCACGCCCCTGTGGGGCGTTTCAGCGCAACCCGCATCTGAGACGGCACGCAGCGCCGTGGCTACAGCCGCGCCCAATGGCACGCTTCAAAAGATGATCGTGGAAAACGGAAGCGTCACCATGGACCTCGATCTCAACGGATTGAATGGAGACAATTCCCTAGTAGCAAGGCCCATGGCACTGCAATTCCTGGTAGGCGCCAATTCTTTCTTTCCCATTTTAGTGTTTAACGACCTGTTGCGCGGCCTTGAGCCGGGATCGATGGCCTTGATCCCGGCCGGGGTCGATGCTGTAGCCGGCATCGGTGATGCCGGCATGGTCGGCTACGTGCCTGCGACCTTAGGCGCGTCTCTAAAGCAGCTCGTAGTTGAAAAACTTCCCTCCGGCCAGGGGTTCGATCTCGCCGTGCGCGATGGCAATACCGGCTTCACCTTTTTCAATGTTGAAGGCCACGAGTACGACTACAACCCCGCTGCGCAGGCGCTTGCCATTACGAATGGCAGGTTGCTCGTTTCAAAGGAGTTTGCCAACGCGCTTGGTCGTCCATCGAACGCCGGTGCAGTGGTTGGAAAAATCTCCATCGGCGCAACAATGCAACCGATCCAGATCGACCAACTTGTTAATGGCGAAACAAAATCGATGGTCATGCCACCGATGCCACATGCGATTGGTCCAGATGCGCCAGCCCTGGTTCATGGTCCGGATGTGATTGTCGGACAGGTCGAGGACGTCGCCCAGCTGGGACACGTCGGCACGCAGTTTAATTTCGCCATAGGGACTGACTCTTGTAACAACGGTGATACGCCGATTGACTGGCTTCAGTTGCCCAACACCGATCATCCTGTCGTTCCGCAAAATCTTTATCGGATGAGTGGAGGAGCGGATGGCACCGAGCGGTTCGAACAAATCGGCCAGTCATGGGTGAAACATACGTTCTTTGCATTGGAAGACACCGTCTGCGGCACGTGTAATACCAGTGGTTGCGCAACCGGCTCGCATCTCTGCCCCGGTTGCTCCGATCCGTATGTCTCAGGCCTCAATGGCGACCAAAATTCAATTGGCTCTCGCGCGTGGGTCAATCCTTTCACCGGGGTATTCCCTTCGAATGCAGACGATCACAGCGGCCACAACCACAACGGTGTCTCGCACCGGATCCTGGTAAATGCGAGTGACCTCATCTCAGGCGTCAACTATTTTGGTGAAGCCGCGTATATTACCCCGCATGAATACACCTGGTGCCAGGACCATCCCGACCCAGTGCAACATGTTCAACAATTTCTCCTATCGTCCGTTTTCGATTAGCGGCGGTCCTAACACTTTCACCTTTACGACTGCGGGTAACACAGTGCGAATGCAGCCTGCCATCATCGCCTGGCGGACTCTCGCCAGCGCCTCAGTAACCCGGATCGAGCCTGATCCGGGTAACGATGGTATCTGGTTCATGGGCTACAAAGTCACCGACTTGGGTGGCGGTATGTGGCACTACGAGTACGCTCTTTTTAACATGAACCTGGATCGCGCCATCCAATCATTTAGCGTGCCTCTTGGACCCGGAGTCAATGTCACTAACATCGAGTTTCATGCGCCGCCGCAACATCCCGGTTGGGCACATGACGGTACCCAGGGTGATGCGGGGTATAGCAGCACGCCATGGGATGTAACCACTCCCACCCGGCTCCCACCCCGACCTCTATCACATGGACCACTCAGACTTTTGCGACGAATCAGAACGCCAACGCGATTCGCTGGGGCACGCTGTATAACTTCCGGTTCGACGCTGACCAGGCGCCCAACTTTACCAACGCAACAGTAGGCTTCTTCAAGACCGGTTCCCAGATGAGCGTTAGTATCCAGGCACCGGGAGGTGTCCCATCGCCCTCGCCTACTCCAACAGCTACAGCAACAGCTACAGCTACCCCTACAGCCACCTCCACCCCTACAGCCACCGCTACTGCCACGGCCACGGCCACACCCACTCCCACTGCGACAGCCACGGCGACAGTGACACCGCCTCCGTCTCCATCGCCGACACCGAGTTCACCGCCCTTAACACCCACGCCAACACCTACGGCTACGGCGACCGCGAGCGCCACGCCCACAGCAACAGCCACCCCAACTTCAACTCCGCGAACGACTCCCACACCCCGGCCCGCCCCGCCCCCGAGGGTTCGCCCGACCCCGCATCCTCGCCCGTGAGGAGAGGAACGGTCGCCACGGCTACTCCTCAAGGCGGTGCTTTGTTAGGTGGAACGCGTTGTCCTCAACGCGTTGGCAAAAGGCACGGCGGCACTGCCTCCTGATATCTGCGCCTTCGGCGACTCCCTTTGCCATCGGTCCGAGCCGGACTGGCATTTTCGGAGAAGCCGATCCACCTTCGCCTGGAAAAGGCGTCTGACACAGACGCCCTACAATAACCGAACTGTAGCCGGGGTCGCTGACCCCGGCCGCGCGGCGCGATTACAGATTTGCCGCGGTCAGCGACACGCGGCTACAGCATTAGCGTTTCAATCTCTCCGGCGTATTTCATTCCTGCGCTTTGGAAACCAATCCCGCGCGCACCGGGTTATCGAAAACGTAATTCCACTTCTCGCTGTAACTTTCATTGGAGCGAAGAAGGTGATCAAAGAACTCGCGTTGCCATAGCGCTATAGCTGTAGCCGGGGTCGCTGACCGCGGCCCACCCAACGCGTTAATCCTGCGGCTTGTCCAGCTTTTCCACGCCCCGATAAATTCAGACAATTTCCTGGCGCCTGGCTCCGGCCTGCAAAAGAAATGCACATGATCAGGCATGATCACATATCGGCCTACAGCCCAGCCATAACGCCTATGCGCGGCGTCCCATTCCCTAATCAGAATTTCACCGGCCTCATCTCGCGCCAGCACGGAAGAGGATTTTTTGTGCACGTGGTGATAAAATAAATCGGTGAATCCGGCCAGATTCGATCGAGTCGGCGCAGATGATTATACATGGCCTCTTTGTAGCTGAGGTCGCCGACCTCGGCCAGCTCAGGATGCTAACACACATTGGGTGGCCGCGGTCAGCGACACGCGGCTACAGCGGCGCAGATGTTGGTACGATCCGTGGTTTTGGGACAAAAAACCGAATTTTTGCGTAATCTCTTGCCGATTTTCATGCAGTATGTAAGTGAATAGTTCGAAACAGCTTCACGTGACAGCTGACAAGAGACCCGGAAAGGAAGCTACGAAAAAACAAGCTAAACACATGTCTTGAATATGCAGCCCTGTAGCCACGGCGCTGTGCGCCGTCATGAACGGATCCTCGCTAAACAGAGTGAACGCCCCCCAGGGGCGTGGCTACAACAAGCCAGCGTTGTCCGAGGCATCTTTGTGCTCCTGACATTGGCGCTTGCCTTGTGTGTGGCCCCATTCGCGCCAGGACAACGAACACACCGCGAACTCAGCAACAGAACTTTAACCTCTCCGAGCTCGTTGCTAGAACGGCCACGAAAAGAACAACAGGTCCAGATGACTGCGGACAGCGTTAAGGACCGCCATCAGTCGCCAAAACAAGCAGTGCCCCGTCCTGTTCCGCCGATCCAGGAGCTTCCCAGCGGGATCGACTGCGATAACGCACCGGGTATCGTGATCCATGATGACGGCACCGTCGAGACGGGGTACCAAAGCGGCCCGGGAATATTGGGGATCTTTGCCGACAAGTTCACCCCGGCCAGCTATCCAAGCACTTATACGTCGGTGTGCCTCGCGTTCATGAGGCTGTGTGGAGCAACGGCCTCGGAGCGTGTGGAGGTGGTGGTCTTTGATGACGATGGGCCGGGCGGGAGTCCCGGCACCGAGTTGGGCGCGATGCCGGTCACAATTGACAATATCCCGATCTTCCCAGACCCAACGCCCGTATGGAACAGCTTCGACATCTCATCGCTGAACATCGTGGTCAATGATGGGAGCGTGTACATCGGCGCGCGCTGGACACCACCGAGTTTTTTCGACCGGGCGTACCTCGGGTCTGACGAAAATGGGCGCGGCTCTGGTGACGGCTACTATTTTGACAATGTCAGCAACGTGTGGACTCCAATCGCGAACTTCTTTCCACAGTACCGAGCCATGTTTGTGCGCGCGGTTGAACAAGCGGCTGGCCAATTCGGCAAAAGCCTGGCGGCGAGAACGGTCGGCGTGGCGGTCACAGATCCAGTTGGCAAGTTTAACCAGACTTTCGCTGGCAGCTACGCGGGCCAGGCATGCCAATACATCATCACTCAGGGGATAGACACCATCGTGCCGGGTGATACAAATATCGGCAGCAATTGCGACGAATGCGATACGTTTGTTTCTTTGCCTTTTAACTTCCAGTTGTACGGCACTCCCTACAACGGGGTGAACGTTAGCTCCAACGGTCGTCTCGATTTTGTCAATGCAAACGAACCCGGAGGATTCATCACAGCGTGTCTCCCATCGCCGCCCAGCTATTTCACAGGGTTGCCGTATGAGAACACCATCTTCCCTCTGTGGCAGGACATGCGCACCGATGCAACTTTGGACGGTTGTGCGAACTTCCCGGGTGCGACCTGCGGCATCTTCACCTCAGTCACAGGCAGCGCGCCTCACCGCATCTTTAACATCGAATGGCGCACAGTTCTGTATTGGGATGAGACGGCGCCGCAGAATTTTGAGGTGCGCCTGTATGAGAACGATCCAGACGGGCGGTTCGACGTGGTCTTTGGCACGCTCACCCCACCCCTCTACGCCGAACGCGCGTGGGTGTCGGGTGTCCAGGGGGAAGGTAACCTGGGAATTTACACTGAGGACTTCTGCGTTTGTTGGCCTGATTCCCCTCCGCAGAACCAGTCGCGCACGTACACGCTAACCCCGTGCGCAACGCCGACACCAACACCTACGGCTACGCCAACTTCAACCCCGCGGCCTACTCCTACACCCAGAGGCAGTCCAATACCCGAGGGTTCGCCCGACTCCGCATCCGCGCCCGTGAGGAGAGGCGTCTGACACAGACGCCCTACAATAACCGAAAGTGTTACTGTAGCCGGGGTCGCTGACCCCGGCCGCGAGGCGCGATCACGACTACAGATTTGCCGCGGTCAGCGACACGCCTGAGGCGGGCCACAGCAGCGCAGACGATTACTGTAGCCGATTCGCGTTGTAAGGCGTTGACCCCGAGGGCACCAGAACATGGATCACAGGCGCGCGGCCGATCGCTGGTAACAATCTTGTAAACATTAAGCTGTTGAAAATCAATCGGCGATACACCAAGGGACGCGCAGTGTTTCGCAAGAAAAGCCGAGCTCCTCTCGCTCAACCCGGCTTTGCTTTCTACACGCAAACAAACCCTCTTATGAAAACAACAATGATCTTCAAACATTCCGCTCGGAAAATTCTGGCCGCGACATTGGTATTCCTTTCTGGAGCGCTCACGGACTTCGCAGCAAACGTGGAGTCCTCGCGCCCACGGCCACGGGAGAAAGCGCCAACAGGCGTGTGTAACCTGCCCCCGGTTCCCGCCCCCGGGCAAACTGTTACCTGGACTCTCGCGGGGAGCCCTTACGAGATCTGCCAGAACATCACCATCCCGGCGACGTCGACCGTTATCGTGGAGGCGGGAGTGCAGATCAATTTCGACGCCGACATGCAAGTGGTCGTCTCCGGCACGATGGATCTTCAGGGACAGGCCGCACAGCGGATCGTGCTGCAAGCGCCTGCTGTTTTCCCGCCGATCATCGACATTGATGGCGGCGTTTTCGACGCGGCGTTCTCAGATTTCACAGGGCAGGTGCGGGTAGAAAACGGCGCGAACGTAGCGATCTCGGATTGCCAGTTTCTTGGTAGCAACGGCATCCTTTGGGGGCAGGAGTTGCCGACCACGCGACCGTTCATCCGCATCGAGCGCTGCACGTTCGATTCATCATCTGCGACCATCGCTGACGCCATTACTGTTCTCCAAGACAACGTATTCAACGGCTCCACGTGCTTTCTTCTTCGCGGGTTCGCTGATGTGACGGCAACGAACACCGTCACCGGCGGGGACTTCTCCATGACGCGTGAGGAGAGCTTCCAGCCGTTTTACATCAACGGCGTGCATGCCACGAATGGCACTACGGCAGGACTGACCCTATCGGGCGGCGATTACCAGGTCGGCATTGATACCGTTCTTCAAAACAATCCTTTCCCCGTCGCGCTTCAGGGCGGCTTGCTTCCGGACAGTGCGATTCCATTAACCGGTAACACCATCAATGCAATTAACGTTGGCAACGGCGGATTCGCTGGGCGAGGTCGATGGTCTCAGATATCCCTCCCGTATCGACTTACCCAGCCCTCCACCGATTTGCCAGGCGGCGATCTCACAATCGATCCCGGTGTGATTGTCGAGGCGACCGATCCCGATGCCGCGCTGCGTTTCCGATCGACGCGGCATAGTATTTTGAAAGGACTTCCCGATACTCCGATCACCTTCCGCGGCCTGAACGGACAACCGTGGGACGGTTTGCTTTTTGCTACCAACGCTACCACCGGCTGCCGCCTGGAATATTGCACGGTGGAGAACGCGAACTTTGGCGTGGTCAGCACGGATAACTGGCTCTATGTGGATAGTTGCCGATTTTCCAACAATGTCGTTGGCGCGAACATGAATACTTTCGGCGAGATCACTTTCGCAAAAACACGGTTCATCACCAACAGCAGCGGCATTAGCTTCGACGTCGAGGGCAGCCCGTTTCTAAACAGCCCGTTTACGCCCAATTCATTCGAGGGCAACGGCGCGGGGATCGATGCATTCAGCGTGGGATCCAGCGGCGATGCTCGCAATTGCTGGTGGAACGATCCCACCGGACCGACCACTCCCCGGAATCCTGGTGGACAGGGCGACTCCATCGTCGGCGCAGGTGAGCCCGGCGTGCAGTTTTCTCCTTTCCTGACCAGCCCGCCGAATTTCAACAACACACCGCCAGTGGTCCGGATGATTGGCCCTGGGTTGACTCAACTATATTCTTCGCCGGACCTTCAAATCCCAGACTTTCTTCTCGACCAGGGCACGAAATACATAATGCGTTGGACTGCGCAAGACGATGACGCCATCGCCAGTCAACGAATCGACTTCTCGCCCGATGGTCATTTTCCCGATCGCTACTTCACGTTAGTGAGTAATATTCCCGCCTCAGCGCGATCATTGGAGATCACAATTCCTAACCCGGGTTTTGCTTTGTCGAACCAGCCGCAGTTTTTCCGAGTGGTTTCGACCGACACGGACGGTCAGGAAGGTTTTGACGAGGTGCCGGTGCTGGTTCCTTCGGGCAACATCACAGGCGAGCTTACGATCACCACAGACTTGAGCGGGCAAACCTTTACCGGAGGTGAGTCCATTCCTGACATGGACTGGACCGGTTCGGTAAATTTCGGACTCATCACGCCGGTGGTGGTTTTGGAATCGGATGGCGCAGGTATCGCGGGTTTGAACATTGGCGGTCACGGAGTGTTCTTCCAGAACTTTCCGTTTGTAAGCACGGATCGAGCGCGGCTGGCATTGCAAGTGCGCAATAACTCAAATGACGCGAAGTGGTTTTTCGCTTCGGGGTACTTTTCGATCCGTCACGACCAACGCTTGGGATTTCAGGCGCCTGCCGTGGATCTTAAGTTCCCAGTTGGCGGGGAGTCATTTCCCGGCGGCTCGATCGTTTCGATTTCGTGGACCGCGACGGCGTCAGAGGGTCTGCACTCGTTCGACATTCAGGCGTCGTATGATTCCGGCCGCACATGGCATTTGATTGCACGCGATCTTCCAAGCGCAGCGGTGAGTTACGACTGGCAACTACCGCCGTCATCTGGGATTGCTGACGTGCGGGTCCGCGTTGTTGCCAGGGACGGGCGTTTCCAGAACAGTTCTTCCACCAGCGGCCCCTTCAGTATCACTCCTTCTGGGCCAACTCCAACGCCGACGGCTACACCTTCGGCTACAGCTACACCTTCGGCTACAGTTACGCCTTCGGTGACGCCAACGCCTACCGCTACAGCTACGCCTACGCCAATTGCCACTCCGACGGCTACACCGACGCCTACTGCTACGCCCAGGGTCACTCCTAGGCCGCGTCCGACGCCGCACCCGCGCCCGTGAGGAAAATAGTGATCGGTTGTAGCCGCCCCGCTGTGTCGAGGCGCTCCCACGTGATTGCTCCCACAACAGCACGGCGGCACAGGGCCGTGGCTACGACGACCGTGGAATCTCGCTGTAGCCGCCTCGCTGCGTCGAGACGCTCCCACGTCATTGCTCCACAGCAACACGGCGGCGCAGCGCCGTGGCTACAACGATTGACCTCGGACACAACAATCGATAAAACAAGAGCTATGCCACGTGCGCGTACCAACCAATGGCCGCGGCGTCCTCCGAGGCTTACCCGTCTGTTTGACAAGGTCCGCCCGTTCTACTTCATCACGTTCAACACATACGACCGCCAGAGCCTGTTGGCACGTGATGAAATCCACGACACGTTTTGCAGTTTTGCGACTAAGGCCAATGAGCATGATGTCGCCGTTGGTCGCTATGTTATTATGCCCGATCACATTCATCTCTTTGCCGCTTTTCCGCCGCATGGCATTACCTTGCCCGCTTGGGTGCAATCGCTGCGCAACGTTATCGGCAAGAAATTGCTGCGGCTTGGAATTCACAAACCGCACTGGCAGGAGGGCTTTTTCGATCACCTATTGCGTAACCAGGAAAGCTACTCAGAGAAATGGGAATATGTCCGTATGAACCCGGTGCGAGCAAAATTGTGCGACACGCCGGATGCTTGGTCATACCAAGGTGAAATCGTTCGGATTCCATTCAACTAGCGGGCGTTGTAGCCGCCTCGCTGTGTCGAGGCGATCAGCGGTGTTGTGTCCAACAGCACGGCGACGCAGCGCCGTGACTACAACGCAGGCAGGCCCGCGGAAATTCGTTGACGCGCGTTCTCATATAAAGCCAAAATCATTCGCTCAACCGAAACTCGATCCATGAGAACCAAACCTCCTGCGCAATCCGTCATCTTCAATTCGCGTTTCTTAATCGGTCTATGCGTTTTCCTGTTTGCCGTTTTTCTGCTCGCCTTAGGCGAGTTCGCCACGGCCAACCCGTCCGGACTCGGCGCTGGGTTCTCGAAAGCGTCTGCTCAATCAAACCTGGCAAGCCAAACGCCAAACGCCACGCAACGAGAAAAACTGAAATCCGGCTTCCGAGAAATCCAGTCTTCTCGGAACGATGCGCCGCGTCCTCTGGGCCAGCAATGTGCGACTCTCCGCGGCCCGATTCTAATCCTATCCGAATCCTCAGACATCGCTTTTGTCGATACCGTCCCAGCCGCATTCAACAGTCAGGCTGACGAATTCCTCATAAGCTGGGACCAACTCGTTGGTACAACTTGGGCTATAGAGGATCAGCGTCTCTCGGTTGATGGCACGCTTCTTGGTGAAAACAATCTGGTTATAGAAGGGTCGGATACCTTTATCGAACCAGCCGTCGCCTATAATGCTGATACCAATCAGTACTTCGTGACCTGGCGGTTCCAAGGGAGCGATCCGGGCTCGAACGGCTTCAATAACGCTTTCGGCCGCCTCGTGGACACCTCTGGTAATCCGGCTGGGGATGTGGTTCATGTCTCCAACGCTGGTCTCGAACAGACGCTGGTATTTAACTCTTTCACTGGCGAGTTCGTCCACCATGCACGGGACTTCGCGGGCGGCGGAACTCCCGGAATCTACCTCCGACGAATCGCTGGCGATGGCACGCCGCTCGCGTCGCCGACACCGATCACCACCGACGGAGCGCCCGCTCCAGCAGGTGAAGTCGGAGTGAATACAACCACTGGCGACTATTTCTCGACCTGGCGAGATCAAGTGGACGAAGATCTCAAGGGCCGACTCATGGATGGCGACGGTTTGCCGCTGACGGATCCATTTGTTATCAGTGACGTCTTTCCCGGCTTTGCGCTTGCCTCGAGTGTGGCCTACGACGCAGGCGCGGACCAGTATCTGGTCGTGTTCACCGATTTTAACTCCCCACAACCCATCTTTGGGCAGTTTGTTAACGCCGCCGGCGAACCAATAGGACCCTTGATACCAATAGTCGATCAGAGCGGAGCTGGTTCCGCCGCGTTGGCGTTCGACCCCATCAACGAAGTTTACCTGGTCAGATGGACCGATCCGAATTCCGGTATTGTTTGGGTGCAGCTCCTGTCTTCTGATGGACTCCTGCTCGGCGAAGCAGTGAACGTTTTTGCCGGCACAGTCCAGTTCCCAGCTCGCGGCTCGGTAGTCACCAACAAGAACGTAGGTGGTTTCCTGGTCACCGGCGTAGAAACCACGGACCAAGGGAACCAGCAAACGGTCGCTCGTTTTGTTGACGTGCTTAGTGTGTGCTCGCCCAGTCCAACACCAACACCGAGTGCAACGCCAACTCTCACCCCTACTGTGACTCCCACTCCGATTCCTAGTCCTACAGTTACACCTACAACCACTCCCACAGCAACACCTAGTCCTACTCCTACATCTACACCGACGCCGACCGCTACGCCAAGGTCTACTCCGTTGCCAAGGCCTCGCCCCACGCCGCACCCACGGCCGAGTCCCTGATTCCCAAGTGATTGGTGAGGAGTGATCGGTTGTAGCCCGGTGGGAGCGCCTAGATGCCACGCACTTGGAAAGCGGCGGAGCGCCGCCGCACTCCAAAACGTCGCCGTCGTTCCACCCGCACGGAAGCTGCATCCAGCAGGGCAAGCTCGAAAAGGCGACGCGACGACACCCAAGAAATAACAAAAATGGAGGCGAAACTTGTTGACGCGCGTTCTTAAATAAAACCAAGTTCATCGGCGCATCCGAAATTCGAGCTATGAAAAGAAAGTCCAGTCCGCGAGCCACGTTTCTTAATCTACGCTTCCTGATTGGTGTCCTTGTCTCTTTAACCTGCGGTTTTGTGACGCTTCTCACCCTGGCGGACTCCTCCAGCCGCGCACCTGGCGACCAAGCTAACCACATTGGCTCATCAATCCGCGATGAGTTTGCTCCCGGCGGCGGGCAATCTACACTCCGCAATCCCGTTGAAGGCCGGACGTTCGCGCGAGTTACACCTGAAGGGGTAATCACTGAAAACTTCCTCGCCTCGCCGGTTAAATCTGTCGCTCGGACGACACCTGAACGGTTGTCGTTGTCACCACTGGGAAACACGCTCTGGCAGGTCGACGACGAGAACGCCATCGCCGATGGCGTCGCCATCGACGCCAATGATGTGTGGGGCGCATGGACTCTTCAGGGTGCCCGGCTGGGCGCGTACCCGATTGGCGGCGATGGCACACCCGATTTTGAGTTTTCTTCTTTCGGTAGCGGCAACTCAGGAGTCGCTTCTGCCAAGGGAGCCGATCGCATGGCCTACATGGAGTCGAATGCTGCAGGAAACGATTTCCGGATCCATGGCTTCAAATCCACAAGTGGCGGCATACCGGACTGGTCGTTTCCGTTTCCTGAGACCGATCCGAATCTGCCGGCCAGTTCCAAGAGGCTCGCTGTCTCGCGTGACGGTTCGACCATCGCCGCCGTGGTCAGCGACGAACCAGCCACACAGACCTCAAAGCTCTACGTCTTTGAGGCTGACACCGGCGAGATTAGATCGACCCGGACGGATGCTCTTCGGATGGATGCTGTCGATTTGACCGACGATGGGTCGGTCGCACTCGTCACGGAGGATAGTCTCGCAGTCCTGGTCGATACCAGCAATGGTAACACGTTATTCAGCGTCGCGGGCTCCGGCGCCGGCAACATCTTTTACCGGATCTCCGGCGATGGGAACGTGTTTGTCACTTGCGGCTTCGACCTCGATGTTTACCAGTTCGACGGCACCACCTATCAACGAGTGATTCATTTCACTCAGGCTAATAACTGGTTCGGTGGCGCGTCTATCGTCTCGCGCGACGGCTCTACCGTGGGGTCATTTGCCGGGAATCTCACCAACTGGCTCTCGGGCGAGGTCTTCTTGTTCGATGTCGCCAGTGCCCAAATGATCGGTTCCTACCCCGTATCCGGCACCGGCTCGTTTCAAGGCACACCGGTTGGCGCGGAGTCTAATGACGACGGCACAGTGATGGCTTTCGCTTCCTGGGGTACCGAGTTCCATGATTGGCCGGAAGTAATGGTGTTCAATCGCAACGTGGACCTAATCGGTCAGATCGACTTTCCCGGCTCGGCTTTCGGTGTTGACGTGTCGGCTGACGGACAATACGTGGCAGGCAGTTCAAAGGCCGTCCACGCTAATCAATTCGGCAGTGGCGGACGCATCGAGCTGATCCAGTTACAGCCTCAGCCAACTCCAACTCCTACTCCTACGGCTACAGCTACGCCCACAGTTACACCTACACCCACGGTTACACCTACTCCTGCGCCTACGGTAACACCTACGCCAACACCGACGCCGAGGGCTACGCCAAGACCTACGCCATCGCCAAGGCTTCGCCCCACCCCGCATCCTCGGCCGACGCCGTAGGGATGGAGGGGACGCGGACCTGCCGCACCCGCGCCCGTGAGGAACCGTGAGTAGATTTGTAGGGCGTTTCTGTGAAACGCCAATCGATTTGCCTGGGAAGAGGCGTCTGACACAGACGCCCTACAATAACCGAAAGTGAATGGCTGCAGCCGGGTCGCTGATCCCGGCTGAGCGCGCGATAACCACACGGATCTGCCGCGCTCAGCGCCACGCGGCTACAGCAAGCAAATGCTCGTTGTAGCCGCGAATACTGATCTCGGCCCGAGCACAGATGAAACGGGTGGCACACGCGTCCCGCGTGCCAACGCCAGTCCGGCTCGGACCGGGCGCGTCTGCGCGATCGCGGCCAGTTTCGCCGGATTTGCGGAGTCAAATGGAGGGGCGAGCTCCGCGAGCCTTACACCACACGTTCGCTCAGCGTCGGAGAGCTCCGCCCTCCATGCTACCCCGAATCGTCCTCCCATTCCTCATCGTCCTCGTAATCGAAAACTGCGATCGAACAATCAGGTGAGATGGAAAAAATCGTAAAAAAACAAAAAAGTATTGACGCGTCTCCGGTATCTCGGCTACAAGCGAGGTCCTACACTTCAAATCTACTTTACCTGACACTCCTTATGAAAAAGAAATCCACTTCCCAATCCGCATTTTTTAATCTGCGCGTTTTAATCGGCCTGTTCGTAGCGCTGACCGGCGTCTCCCTGCTCGCCCTAGGTCAGTTCGCCACGGCAGCGAACCCGTTCAGACCGGGCGTTGGCGCCTCCTCGCATGCGCGCACCTCAAAAGCACAGCCCCAATATAAGATTACCACCAAGTCCCAGTACATCAGCCCGCTTGTCCCTCCGGGATTCGACTGCTCCAAGATTCGCCAGTTCGGCATCGATAGGATGGAAAACTTCCGGGCCGGCGCGATCATGATTCACTGCGGCCAGGCAAAGGGAGGCGACCCTGAAACAGGTTTGGCCAATTCCAGTGCGTTCTCGAAGCTTGTGCAAAACCTAATGGCACCCCTGGTGTATGGCGGCACGGACGTGGATTTGGTTACCGGCACTGAAAATTTTCCCAACGTCACTCAATCGGAGACATTCAGTACGGCTAACCCGGATGACCCCAACGAGGTCGTAGTCGCGTACAACGATTCACAAGGCGTCAACGCTAACCCGATCAACATTTCCAGCATATCGTTCTCTACCGACGGCGGCACCACGTTCACCCGCCTACCATGTCCGGAAGCCCTTTCAACAATACCTTTGGTGATCCGGTTGTTCTCTACAACAAGCCAACCCAGACTTGGTTTACTGTCTGGCTCGATGGCAACGCGGGCTGCACCCTGGGCGGGTATAAGACCACCGATCCCACGGACCCAAATGGCTGGACCCATTTTTGCGTTCACCCTAGCGGCGGCGACGACCGCGAGTCTGGCTGGGCAGATAACAACCCAAGCTCTCCCTTCTTCGGGAACATGTATATTTCCTGGAACGACTTTAACGTGGGTGCGGGCGCCTTGGTCGTCAGTCGCTCCACTGACAACGGCAGCACGTGGAGCAGCGCGATAACAGTGGCCAACACTGGGACCTTCATTCGCAACACGCAGATCACGGGTGACATGTCTGGCAACGGGACCATCTACATCGCCGGTATGGACGAAGGCGGTGGTAGTTTTCCCCATAACGACACCAATCTGATCTACAAATCCACTGATGGCGGCGCCACCTGGAGCAACACCTATACCGGCACACCATTCCCTGGCCCAGGCGTGACCTCTGCAGGTTACTTTGCCTGCATGTTTAACGATAATGCAATAGGCGGCCTACTGGCGGCACGAGGGCTGGGGTGAGCCTGCCGCGTTCAACAATATCGTTCACCTGGTTTATGCCCAGCACGGCACGGGCAGTGACGCCGGTGACGTCTATTACATTCGTTCTACTGACGGTGGTGTGACCTTTGGTACGCCTTTAAAGTTGAACACCGATTCCACGACTCGTCCTCAGTGGCAGCCTAACCTGTCGGTCAGCCCGACTGGAACGCTCCTGGCGACATGGTACGACGCGCGCGAAAGCACGGACTGCGTTGTGGGTGACGAGAACACGCCGTGTTACCGGATGTGGTCGCGCAAGTCCAACGACAACGGCCTTTCATGGCTACCTGACGATATGCTCTCGGACGTGGTCAGTCCGTTGCCGGCGCAACCTGATCCGAACATCGTCTCAGTCTACGTGGGCGACTACGACTACGGCGCCGCGATAGCCACCAAGCATGTCACTTCGTGGGCGGACGGGCGAGTGGCCATCAACAGCCAATCGCAACAGGATGCCTTTACCGACAGGGATGTGGTTGGTTTTTCCGTGACTACCGCTGACCCCGCTTGCGGCAGTGTGGTAAACACTCAGCCGACGGACTTTATTATCAACCTTAGCGATCCGGTGGACCCAAGCACTGTTCAGGCGAGCGATTTCACTGTGAACGGGACTCCGGCGGACGACTTTACGTTATCAAACGGCAACGCCACCATAACCTTCCACTTCAATACGTCGCCCGTGGTAGATCAGGGCGTCCAGACGATGCATATTCCCGCGGGCGCCTTTAACCAGGCCTCCAATAACGACCCGGTCTTGGAATTCAACTGCACGTTCCGTTACGACGCCGTGCCGCTTTCGGTGATCGACACCGTCCCACCGGTTGGCGCCACGTTCGACCCACCCGGGCCGGCCAGCTACACACTTGACCTGAACTTCAACGAGATGTGGACCCAGCCTCAGTGCAGACGAGCGACCTGCATCTCAGCGGCGTTCCTGGCTCGACCGTGACGAATGTTCAAATGCTCGATTCGGACACCGCCGAGTTCACGATTCAGATCAACAGTATCTTCTCAGGCACGTTAACGGTGAACCTCCCCGCCGGAGCGGTCACCGACACTTTTGGTAACGGCAACGCAGCCTTCACCGGGAACTACGAATACGTGGGGACCGCCCCGAAGGGCTGCGGGTTGCTGGTCGGATCAGGCTTGACCCAAGGTTGGCCGGGGAACACCTGGAGCGCCCAGTTGGCTACCAACACCGTTCAGTACACGTTTGCTATCAGTCAGCCCGCCGCGAATGACTTCGCGCTATTCGAGACGCACGATCCGTGGGGCTCTACCTTTATCAAGGACGCCATAACTGCCAACGGGCACACTTACACCGAGTTTACCCCGGCAGACCTGGCAACGGTTAATTTCAGCGACTATCGAGTCGTCATCTGTAACTGGGATGACACCACGGCCCCTGAGTTCATCACTCCTTACACGGCAGCTATTCCTGCGTTGGAAGCTTATGCTGGCGCGGGCGGCGTGGTGTGGGTCCAGGCGGCTATTCAAAGCGGCGACGCTATTCCCATGCCCTTTGGCGGCCAGGGAACCGGGTTCGACTTCAGTCCCAGCGATAATGTCGTTGATCCGGCCAGCCCAATGATGATCGGCATCCCTAATCCCATGGAGGGTAACTCTGCCAGTCACCTCTCATTCACGGGCCTGCCGGGTCCAGCGCACGTCGTGGTTATCAACCCCGCCAATAACAACCCGGTGCTCTACGATCTGCAATTCGGCGGCACCTGCGGCGCGACGCCAACACCTAGCCCAACACCGTCGGCTAGTCCGAGTGCGACACCGACAGTGACACCAACGGCTACGGCTACTGCTACGGTGACACCAAGTGGAACACCAACCGCGACGCCAACGCGACGCCAACTGCGACGGCGACAGTTACGCCGCCGCATCACCCGACACCGAGGCCGCGGCCCACGCCGTATCCGCGTCCGACTCCGTAAGGCGAATGGTTAAAAGTTAAAAGAGTTAAAGGTAATCAGGAACTCGCGAGGCAACTCGCGAGTTCCTTGCTTTTGGGGGTGAAGAGCCGCGTGCAGGTAAAATGGAGGGGCGAGCTCTGCGAGCCCTTCGTACCGGCGTCGCAGAGCTCCGCCCTCCGTTGGCTGTATGCGCCCAGCAGAAGTTCGCGATAGCGAAGGCTGAACACCAAAAAGCTATGTGAGGACGCATCGCACCAGCACTTCGTGAAAAATCCATGGCAAACGGCTAGCCGCTTTCCGCGAAACTTTGGTAGTGCGCACGCGTCGTCGCGTCGCTTTCGACCAGGACGTTGCTTTAGATAGCGTATACAATTCCAAAAATCCCTCCCGAGGGCACGAAACAGATTCGCCATTTCGGCGCTGGACGTTTCCCAAAAAAGAGCAAGAGTTTCGCCTTTTCAGCAGTTCGCGTTTTCAAGTATCATCTAAACGTTTTTGAAAATTAAATGAATATCCAGCCTCTAAACCTTACGAAGAGCCATTTCACAAATTCCGAGAACGGCCTGAGGGCAGGCCGTCTCCAACGTTCGCCGTGGCCATATCTCAATGGAGCCGGGCCGCCCTCGGCCCGCGAGCAAACGACTTCTAAACTCTTACTCGCACTTATAATCGCGGCGTTGCTTGGGAGCGCTCCCAGTTTGGCGATCGCGCAGCTTGCCAATATCAATCCCATTAAGGACAACACACTCTACGAGTATGATCCGGCTGAAGGTGATCACAGCAACGCCCTTGGCTTTCATTTCTTCACCGGCAAGACGGGCATGGGTGAACTTCGCCGCGGGGTGTTAGCATTCGACATAGCTGGAACTATTCCACCCGGCTCAACGATTCTCGGCGTTACCCTGAGTATGAATATGTCCAGAACACCTATTAGCACTGCGTACACGATCGAGCTGCATAAGCTGCTCGCCGACTGGGGTGAAGGAACTTCGCAGGCATCCGGAGAGGAAGGCGACGGAGCGCCGGCCACGCTTAACGATGCAACATGGCGGCACCGGTTCTACGACACGATTTTTTGGAGTGCGCAAGGTGGAGATTTTTCGGCGACGGTGAGCGCAAGCCAGTCGGTGGGTGTCGTTGGCCCGTACACGTGGAGCTCAGCGCAAATGGTGGCGGATGTACAAGATTGGCTGGATAATTCGGTCAGCAACTTCGGGTGGTTAGTGCTCGGAGACGAGAAGCCTATCTTGACGGCGAAACGGTTTGATACTCGAGAGAGCGCCAGCCCGCCGGTGCTGACCATCCAATACAGGCCCCCAGGGCCGAGACCTACGCCGACGCCGAGAGCGCGTCCCACCCCCCTGCCTCGTCCTACGGCGCATTAGTCAAATCGGTAGTTAGTGACCAGTCAGGATGAAATCAGTGCCCACTTTCAATAAAGCCATATGATCTTCAAAACTCTGTTATCGTTTATACTTGCAGCCGTCCTTGCGGATGTCGGCTTCCGTTTGGCAAATGTGCCAAATACCTTGAAAGCGAGACCTGTTGCGACTCCGGCAGCCACGCCTACACCAACACCTGCGCCGTTTACGCATCCCCTGCTTTTTCCACCTGTTAACACGAATACGAACGTCTCGATTGGTATCGACGAGGCGTGCGTGCAGATTTTGGACGGACCATGCACTAACATGTGGACCTATGGCGGCACATATCCCGGGATAACAATTCGGAGACCAACTGGACAGACGACTAACGTCACCTTTACTAACAACCTCGATCCGGCTGCTGGCGAGTTAACTGTGCATAACCACGGCAACCACTCTACTGCAGCGAACGATGGTCAGCCAGACAGCCTTCTTATCCCAACGGGAGGCTCGCGCACCTATATCTACGATGGCCTTGAGGGAAACGGCAATCAGCGCGGTAAAATGCAGTTTTACCATGATCACCGCATGGATGTTACCGCTCGCAACATATGGATGGGTCTCACCGGCATGTACATTGTAGATGACCCGGCTGATCCAGTAACGCTTCCCTCCGGCGCCTTCGATTTGCCTCTGGCAATCGCCGACAGGCAATTCGACGCAAACAACCAAATCCCTTACGTGTTTGATCCTAACGGTGTAACTGGTGACAAGATCCTGATCAACGGCGTTTACCAGCCATACCTCGAGGTAGGCGACCGCAAATATCGATTCCGCATCCTGGATGCGTCCAATGCTCGCACCTATTTCCTTACACTGAGCACGGGGGATTCATTCACCCAAATCGGAACCGAGAGCGGCCTCCTGCCGGCACCGGTGGTGAGGACAGGGATGCGAATGGGGCCGGCAGAGCGCCTGGATGTCGTTGTCGATTTCGCCGGAAAACTAGGACAGAACCTCTATCTCACGGATGTGCTTACGGGTATGCCGGTGCTTGAGTTCCGTGTTACTGAGCACATCGTCGACGACAGCTCGATCCCGCCAACCCTCCGCCCCGTGCCAGATATCGGTGAGCCCACGGTAACGCGCAATTGGAGCTTTGATAAGACAGCGGGGCATTGGACGATCAATGGGCTAAGGTTCGATCCCAACCGTATCGACGCCAAGCCAGCGCTGGGCACTACTGAGAAGTGGGCCTTCACAAATCCTACCAACCAAGCCCATACCGTGCACATTCACGACGTCTCTCAGCAGTGCATCAGTCGAAATGGGGCGGCATGTTATCCCTACGAAACGATGAAAGAGACCTGGTACCTCGATCCCGGGGAAACACTCGAGCTCAAGCTTAAGTTCACCGATCACACGGGCATGTACATGCTCCACTGTCACATAGTTGAGCACGAGGACGACGGAATGATGACTCAATTTGAGGTGGTTCGTCCTGTTGCACCTCGGCCGCCCCCGACACCGCGACCACGGCCGACGCCGCGCCCTGCCGCGCGATAGCCCTGTGAAGACGGTTGTCGGGATTGGCGATTCGCCTCCGCAATCGTTGCAGCGATTTTTCTTGCGTTTCACTGAGGTGCCGCAGATTATGGCCGCTTTTAACCCATATAACATTCGTGAAACGATCAAACACACGAGCGCAACTGACTTGTTGGCTGGCAATGCTCATCGCGATGGCATTCCTGCCGGCAGCTGAATCCGGCGACAATCGCAGCGCCGACACGGCAGGAGAAAAGCGCGTTTTTCCGGGCATCAGGATTGTCGATCAACACGGCCGTCAGGTGCCAAGCGGCCGGCGGTTGGCTGGCAGCCAGGTTTTCGATGTGGCGGTAGGACCGTCAGGAAACAAGATACGCTTTGTTCCCGACACATTGAACATCTCGGTGGGCGACACCGTGCGATGGACCTGGGGCAGCGACGACCACAGTGTCACCAGCGGCGCCCCTTGCACAGCTGATGGGCAGTTCTGTTCTCCTGATAACACGAACTGTGACGCTGGAGTTCTTTCTAATACAGGGTTCGTTTACGAGCACACGTTTGCGCAGGCTGGCACTTACTCTTACTTCTGCGCCTTGCACTGTTTTGCCGGAATGACTGGTGTGATCAATGTTAGGCCGCCCAGTCGGCCGCATCCAACTCCGCGGCCTCGCCCAAGTCCACACCCTCGCCCTGGCTCGAACTGAGGACTGGTGATCGGTCACCAGTAATCGGCACGCCAAATTGAAATGTGTGGACTAGAATCTAGCTGAGAAGCTCGAGCGGATTTCCGCGAGAAGTGAGCCTCCCGCATTCGAGGATCAATACTTCCTGACAGATTTCGATCGCCTCAGCGGGATCATGAGTCACGTAAAGCATAGGGATACCGAATTCGTGATGCAACGAACGAAGCTGCTGGAGAATGCTTTTCTTTAAGCCGGCGTCCAAGGCAGTCAGCGGCTCGTCCAGGAGCAACAAACGTGGTGCAGACAGCAATGCACGGGCGATTACCATGCGTTGATTTTCACCGCGGGACAGAGACCGGACGTCGCGGCCGAGCAATGAGGTGATCTGCAGAAAGCTGGTAACGTGGTCGAAAGAGAAAGTGTCGCGCTTGGATTTGCCGTCGGTTCCGTAAAGTAGATTTTGGCGAACGGAAAGATGTGGAAAGAGCGAATCGTCCTGAGGAACATAGCCGATTTTTCTAAGCCGGATCGGCAGGGAATAACCGCGCACAGTGTCATCGAACAATTGATCGTCGAGGCAGATCCTTGCCGTCTCCGGTCTGCGGAGACCTGCTATCACTTCGAGCAGGGACGTTTTACCCGACCCGGACGGTCCAAAAACCCCGGTGCGCGCGTTGTGAAGGTCGGTGTTGACCTCGAGCGCGAACTGTTCCAGGCGGAGCGATAACCGTCGAATTTCCAGCTTCATCGCAGAGCTGACCTTTTCATTAGCGCTTCGCTTAACCAAACCGCTCCGAATGCGATGATGACGCTCACGATGAGAAGCCGGTACGCACTGGCGTCATGTCCGAGCTGCACCGTTTCGAAAATCTCCAGCGAAAGCGTGGTCGTTCTTCCAGGAATGTTTCCCGCGACCATGATCGTGGCTCCAAACTCGCCAACCGCTCGCGCAAAAGCCAGGATGATTCCCGCTATGATACCGCGCGAAGCGAGTGGGAGCGTGATGGTAAAAAAGACGCGAGCGTCGCCCGCGCCCAACGTTCGGGCGATCTGTTCAAAACGTTGATTGACGGTTTGGAATCCGACACGCGCGGAACGCACCAGGAGCGGAAACGACATCACAGCAGCCGCAGCAACAACCGCGCGCCAGGTGAAGACGATGTCGAGCCCCAAATGTTCGTGCAGAAAACGACCGATTCCGTTGCGGCGACCTAGAAACTTTAAGAAGAAGCAAGCCAGTGGCGACGGGTGGGAGCACCAGCGGCAATGTTACCAAAGTCTCAACCAAGACTTTTCCCGGCCAGCGATATCGGGCCAGCGGCCAGGCCACTGCCAGGCCAAATGGCAAGATGATCAGCGTGCTCAGCGCGCACACGATCAGCGTGAAGCCAACAATGTGCCATTCAGCCGGCGTTGGCCACATGGCTAAAATTTTACGATAAACCCATGCCGCTCGAATAGCTTTCGCGCGTTCTCCGATTCCAGATAGCGCAGAAAACCTTCCGCCGCGCCGTTGTTTTTGCCATCTTTAACGATTGCAACTGGATAGCGAATGACCGGGCCTTTTTCGATCGGAACGCTGAACGCGATCTTTATCTTTTTCGAAATGTTCGCGTCTGTCTTATAAACGAAACCGGCATCGACGTTGCCCGATTCCACTGCGGCAAGCGCGGCACGGACGTTTTCCGTAGGCACCATTTTCGGTTCAAGTTTCTCCCACAGACCAATTCCGCTTAGATATTCCTTCGTATAAATGCCAGCGGGCACGGCGCGCGGATCGGCAATCGCGATTTTCTGTGTCTTATCGACGAGCTGGTCCGGCGAAGTTATCGCAAGATTGCTGTCGTTAGGCACGATGATGACAAGTGAATTCGAAAGCAGATCCCGTCGCGACTCGGTCACGATCAGTCCCGCTTTTTGCACGTCATCCATTTTTGCTTCATCCGCCGAGAAAAAAACGTTGGCCGGCGCGTGCTCTATAATCTGCCGCGCCAGCAGGCTGGAAGCGCCAAAATTAAACACAATTTTGTCGCTGCTTTGTTTTTCGTAGTTAACCGCAATCTCCTTCAACACGTCGGTGAGACTTGCTGCTGCATAAACATTTATCTCGGCACCATTGGCAGTGGGTAAAGCCAGCGCCGCCGCCAAAATGAAGATCGCTCCTGGAAATTTAGGCATTCTGCACTCTGTTCGTTTTGACGCCGCTGACAAGCAATTTCCCGCTCTCTATATTTTTCGGCTCCAACATCCGCGGCTTAGCACTCCCATGTCGCGCCCAACGCCGCGGTGCTGACCAGGCCGCCCATCGGTGACTAAGTCAGTGGTTATTGGTAAAGCGCCAGTGATTTGCTTGCGTTTCGCTGGGGATTGTCGCCGCCTCGCTGTGTCGAGGCGTCTGCCGCTCGTTGTAGTGGCAGGCGTGTCGCCTGTAGGTGGATCGGCTTCTCAGAAGACGATGGCATATGTTAGGCGGCGTAGCCGCGATTATTTTGCCAACGCGTTGAGGACAACACGTTCCACCTGAACACAGCGACGCCCGCCACGGCGGGCAGGCTTTGCCGTGGCTACAACGCGAGGCGACTACAACGATTGAAAGCCTCACCGCCCGTTAGGCTATTGGTTTCCAGGATTCAGCTGCTTCGCACGCTGGAAATGTTTCTCGGCCAACTCAGTCATACCGAGGTCCTGGAGCCGGCGCCCAATCATCCAATGGAATAGCGGATCATTGGGCGTGAACTGGTCGGCCTGCCTTTCATGACTACTGGCTTCGTCGACTTTACCTAACGACTGCTTCGCGCCGGCAAGTTCGTTATTCACCAATGCCAGACGCGGATTGCGCCGGGCGGCATCGCTCCACACCGAAATGGCTTCGTCTCTGCGGCCAAGCTGCCAGAGCGATTCGCCTTTTTCCTGGCGCGCTAGAATCAAGTCGTCCCGTTCTGTCAGAGCCTGATCCAGACTCGCCTGCGCCTGGTCGTACCGCCCCAGCCGATTCAAAATCGCGCCGCGATAATAGAGACTTAAAGCCTTCCCCTCCGCTTTCTGATAAGCCGCAGCCTGGCCGAGCAACTGGACGGATTGTTCCGTGTCGCCCAGGAGATATTCAAACCATGCCAGCTTCGGCAAACCTTCGTTGTTTACAAATAGCCCCAGCTTCGAAGCAGCCTGAAGATGTTCTTTTCCTGCGACGATGTTTTGCCGGTCAGCCGGGCTAAGCCAGCGAGCAGGATTGACCTCGGCGAGGGCGAGCTCGTCTGCCAGCTGGACTTTCTTAAACGCGCGGTTGCCCAGAACTTCATGATAGCGGATCCAGCCGCTGTGAGCATTCAATCCAATCCAGACACAAGCGAAGATTGCAAATGCCCAGCCTGCTTTCCGAATTTTGCCCGCAGACTTCAAGTTGAACCGGTAAAAGGACAATTCCTTTGCCCGGAACAATCTCCACGTTTTCAGAGTGAGAAACGTCGTGACCGTGGCGCAACCGAGCGCCATCAGAAATGGGACCAGCGCGTAAACGCCGCGAACCGCCAGAAAACTTCCGAGAAATACGAGTACGCCAACGATCTCCTCCGGCCATGTCAGAGAATAATTTCTCTTAATTGCGTCTGATTTGGGAACCAGAATCGACGGTTTGCCGAAACCAAAATACAAGGCGTCGTTCGGACACACGCTGACGCAATCCATGCATTTCATGCAACCCGGATCGACCACCATTCCGTACTGTTTCACTTCCGCGTGCACCAGAACGTTTGAAGTACAGGTCGCAGTGCAGTGGCCGCATTGGTTGCATGCAGGCGTGACGCGGATTTTGCCGGGTGACAACTTGTCGGCCAGCCCAAAAAATCCGCCGTAAGGACAGGCGTAGGTGCAAAAGCCTTTTTGCCCCAAAAAGTAGACCGTCATGAAACCGCAGACGAAAAGAAACGGGATGGCCACTGCTACAGAGGGAAACGTCTGCCAAAAATTGGTGGTTACAAGATGATTGGTGAATTTCGGAATAAGCGGTTCGTGCGGCGCCGAGAACAGTCGATAGACCACGGGCCAGACAAACATGTATAGCGCACCGATCAGCGGTACATATACCAACAGCCGCGACCGAAACGGTTTCGGATGAAGCCCCATCTTCTTCAACAGCCATCCGCAGAAATCCTGCAGCGCGAGGATGTGACAGCCCCAGCCGCAGATGTATCGCCCGAAAATCAAAGTGACCAGGATTGCCAGAGAGAAAAAGATGAATCCTGCGTTGATGAACCCGTTCTGGAGCGTGTACATGGTCTCCGAGGGTTCGATCGGCGAAACTGTCTTGCCCATGACGCTCCACTGAATGATGTGCGCGATCATGAATAAATTGAGAAGGATCAGCGCCAGCGCTCGCCACCGGCCGGTCTTTGATTTACGAATCCCCGCTCTGCTGTAGCCGGGGTCGTTGACCCCGGCAGTGACACGCCGGGGAATCGGTCCCTGTTTCTTTAGTTCTCGGCTGAGGCAACCGCTTTTCACGAAGTTGGCGAATTTACGCCAAAAGAAGGCGCGCGCCAGCGAGGAGCGCCCGACGTTGGAGAATTCCGCAGGCGCTTTGGAGTGCGCCATAGCTGAAATTCTTGCTTGGCCGGGAGTTCTTCAGCAATACCAAATTTGGAGTGCGCAGACATGTCCGCCCTTTCGAAACCGGCGACATGTCGCCGCAATCCAAAAGAATCGTCACCAATTTTTCAAGATTTCCTTTACTTCACCAGGGTGCCCATGAGAAATATTGCGGCTCTCTCCAGCACATAGTCCAAGCAGCCGTTCACTCCGAGGATTCAAAACAATGTTAAAGAAAGCCCTGACCACTCTCATTCTCCCGTTCGTCGTTCTCCTCACCCCATCCGACGCGGGATCCGCCAATCCCGTTGCGCAACGCCCAACGCTCAATTCGGGTCAAAGCCAGAATGCGGCCACCGGGGTTCTTCAAAAGATGATCGTGGAGAGCGGGACCGCGACAATGGAGCTCGATCTCAATCGTCTGAATGGCATTACGTCCATGGCCCCAAAATTCGAAGCGTTGCGTTTCGACATAGCGGCCAATTCGTTTTTCAGCATTCTCGTATTCAATGATCTTTTGCGCGGACCTGAGCAGGGATCGATGGCTCTTATCCCGCAAGGCTCTTCGTCAGCCGGGGTCAACGACCCCGGCTACAGCTTACCTGCGGTGTTGGGCGCATCCTTCAAGCAACTCACAATCGAAAAACTCCCTTCAGGCGAACAATTCGATCTCGCCGTGCGCGACGCAAAAACGGGCTTCATCTTTTTCAATATTGAAGGACACCAGTACAATTACGACGCCGGGGCGCAATTGCTTACCGTTAGCGGCGGAAGGCTCGCGATGTCGCGCGATTTTGCCAACGCTCTTGGGCGATCTTCAGATGTCGGGGCAGTGGTGGGAGAAATCTCTCTCGGCGCGGCGATGCAGCCGGTCGAAATCAAGGAGCTTGTTAATGGCGAACTCAAAGGAGTAACCATGCCGCCGGTGCATAGTGTGTCCGCCGCACAAGCACCCACGGCGACGCACGGGCCCGATGTCATTGTGGGAGACCTGCCGAATCTGGAACAACAGGGAAGCGCTGGAACCCAGGTGGGCCTCGCGGTGGCAACGACTTCTTGTAACAACGGCGACCAGCCACTGGATTGGTTCCAATTGCCAAGTACCGATCATCCGGTGATTCCACAGAATCTCTATCGAATGGCCGGCGGCACAGACAATACCCAGCGCTTTGAACAGATCGGTCAGTCCTGGTTAAAGCACGCGTTCTTCGCATTAGAAGATACGGTTTGCAGCACGTGTAACACCAATAATTGCCAGACCGGCAGCCATCTTTGCCCGGGGTGCTCTGATCCGTACTCTGCAAACCTAAATGGCGACCAGGACCAGATCGGTTCGCGTGCATGGGTCAATCCATTCACCGGCAACTTTCCATCGACGGCGAATGAGCACGGCGGTCACAGCCACAATGGCGTATCGCATCGGATTTTGGTGGAGGTGGATGATTTGAATACCACACTGAACCAAGGCGCGAGCTATTTTGCCGAAGCGCAATACGTGACCCCGCATGAGTATGCCTGGTGCCAGGCGCATCCTACGGAGTGCAACATGTTTAACAACGCCTCATACCGTAAGTACTTGGTGAATGGTACCACAAATTTCAGCTTTTCCCCTGACGGCGCCACAGCGCGGATGCAGCCTGCGATCAGGGCTTGGACTGGAGCGACGGTCAACCGCATCGAACCCGATCCGGGAAACGACGGTATCTGGTTCATGGGTTACAAAGTGACCAACCCTTCGGCTGGCGTCTGGCACTACGAGTACGCGCTCTTTAACGAAAACCTCGATCGGGCGATCCAATCTTTCAGTGTGCCTTTAGGACCCGGAGTCAACATCAGCAACGTCGGATTTCACGCACCGCCCCAACATCCCGGCTGGGCAAACGACGGCACGTTTAACAGCCAGGGTTATAGCAGCACGCCGTGGACGCCTACCCAGACTGCCAATGCGCTGACATGGAACTGCGAAACCCTCGGGCAAAACCAGAACGCCAACGCGATTCGCTGGGGCACGCTATATAATTTCCGGTTCGATGCCGATCAACCGCCGCAAGCTACAAGCGCCACGGTTGACTTTTTCAAAACAGGATCGCCTATGACGGTTGCCATTCAGGCGCCTGTTCAGGGTGGTACTCCTACTCCTACACCCACACCGACAGTTACTCCGACTCCCACACCTACTTCGACTCCGCGCCCTACTCCCACACCGCGGACCAACCCCATACCGCGTTCTCGTCCCACCCCGCCACCTCGCCCGACGCCCCCGCATTAGAGACCGGAAATCACTGATCGATAACGCGCGATCGTCGATTAAAGCTTCCAAAGGAGAGGTTGCTGCTCTTTCGCGCGTTCAGCGGCGAGGCCCTGTTTCTTCTCGGGGCAAATCGCGAGCGACGAAGCGAATCCCAAAAAGGTGTTGACGGGTCCCCCTGGATTTGGCTAGAAGCTGAACGCTTCAGTCTTCCTCCATTACTCCAAAATCACTCATGAAAAGGATATCCACTTCCCAATTTGTTTTTATTAATGTGCGCGTTTTCTTCGGCCTGCTTGTCGCTGTTACTGGTGTTCTTTTGGCGCTGCTGAGTTTTGGCACGTTCTCCGCGAAAGCCCAGCAAAACTACAGCGTTACTCCCAGATCCATGGACCCGCTCGTTCCTCTATTTTTTGACTGTTCAAAAATTCACGAACTGGGCATCGACAGGCAGGAGAACCTCCGGGCAGGAGCCATTATGATTTTTTGCGGCGAGGCGGAGGGCGGCGAGCCCGGCGAAGCTCGGTCTTCAAGTTCATTCTCCAAGCTCGTCCAAAGCGCGATGGCTCCCGTGACGTATGGGACCGCGGACGTGGATCTGATCACCGGAACCGAGACTTCGCCCAACATTACCCAGTCGGAGACATTCACTCAGGGTAATCCGGATAATCCTCTTGAGATAGTCGTGGCTTACAATGACTCAAGAGGTCGGAACTCCAATCCCATCAACATCTCCGGCGCATCCGTTTCCACCGACGGTGGCAACACCTTCACCCGTCTCACCCGGGCCAACGGTCAAGGCCCGTTTTCAAATACGTCAGGCGACCCAGTTGTCCTGTATAACAAGCCGTCTCAGACCTGGTTTACAGTGTGGCTCGATGGAGGCTGCCCCGGTCTGGGCGGGTATAAGTCCACTACTCCCTGGGACCCGAATAGCTGGACCCATTACTGCATTCACAACGGCTCATCAGATGATCGAGAGTCTGGCTGGGCCGACAACAATCCATCCTCTCCGTTTTTTGGGCGAATGTATGTTTCATGGAACGACTTTGCTCGCGGCGCGGGCATTTTCGTTCGCTTCTCCACTGACAACGGAGCGACGTGGACCAACGAGCGACAAATTACGACAGGCACACCCTTTATTCGCAACGTCCAAATCACGGGTGATCTCGCCACGGGTGATATTTATATAGCTGGCATGAATGAAGGCGGCGGTGGCTTTCCCCACAACGACAACAACTTGATCTTCAGATCTACCGATGGCGGTAACACATGGACCAACACTTACACCGGTCCCATCTTTCCAGGGCCGGGCGTTACTTTTGTCGGTTACTTCGCCTGCATGTTCCCCGATGGCGGCGGCTACTGGCGCCACGAGGGTTGGGGTCAGCCTGCCGCCTTCAATGGCGTAGTTCACCTGGTTTATGCACAGCATGGCACCGGCAGTGACCCTGGCGACGTCTATTACATTCGGTCCACGAATAAGGGGCAGACCTTTGGCGCGCCTTTCAAGTTAAATACTGATGCGACTACTCGTCCTCAGTGGCAGCCGAATCTTTCGGTCGCCGTGGATGGCACAGTCTTCGCGACTTGGTACGACGCTCGCGAGAGCGCAAGCTGCACCCGTGGTAATCCAGCCGTACCGTGTTACAGGATGTGGTCGCGAAAGTCGATCGATAATGGCGTTACCTGGCTGGCTGATGACATGTTCTCGGATGTCATCACTCCTCTGCCGGCGCAGCCTGATCCAGGTATTGTGTCCACCTATGTGGGCGACTATGACTATGGCTCTTCGGTGCTTACCCAGCACCTCAAGGCATGGGCGGACGGACGCGTAATCATCAACGGCGCATCCCAGCAGGATGCCTTCCATGACAGAGAGCCGGCCACCGCCACCGCGACGCCTACGTCAACTCCAACCTCTACCCCTACTGCCAGCCCAAGTGCGACACCAACGGTAACAGCTACTCCAACTTCGACACCTACGCCTACTGCGACTGCTACCGCTACCGCAACTGCACGCAACTGCCACCGCAACAGCAACAGCAACAGCAACTGCCACCCCCACCGCAACCGCGACAGCTACACCTACTGCAACAGCTACACCAACTGCTACTGCCACGGCAACGGCAACAGCCACGCCAATTTCAACACCTACCGTAACCCCGACGTCGACACCAACGGCGACTCCCACTGCA
This sequence comes from uncultured Verrucomicrobiae bacterium, assembly GCA_963840135.1. Classification (GTDB taxonomy): domain Bacteria; phylum Verrucomicrobiota; class Verrucomicrobiia; order Chthoniobacterales; family UBA10450; genus Udaeobacter. Next base: position 153,002 of record CAWIXX010000003.1, read on the forward strand.
ACGCCGACGCCGAGACCTACACCCACCCCCCGGTCTCGACCGACACCGAGATCTCGTCCAACTCCACACCCGCGATAGCGACAAAATTCGCCAAGTGTCTCTGTTGCAGGAGATCGCGAAAGCTTCGCAGCTTCAGTGGGCCAGCTATCGCATGCCCGAGTCGCACTGCCACTGGACTTTCGTCGTTTGGCCGGCAACAACGTCCACTTCGAACGGCCCGTAGCGCCCGATGCTGCTTGTCCTTCCTTTGAGGGAAACTTTGTAGTGTCCTGGCGCCAACGGTGTCCGAAAGCGCCCCTGATCGTCCGTGGTAAATGACGTAGTCTCGCCCTTTTGATTTTCCACCACGAAAGCGGTGTTCGCCAGTGGCCCTGAACTGGGAGCATCAGCCCGCACGGGGCCGGCCTGAATTGGGCTGATCGTAATGACTCCTTCGATCCCCGTCTCCGAACCAGATTGCGTTTGGCCTGGTAAAAAACCCGCGCACATGGTCAAAACCATTAGAATGACTGGAACTTTTCCGAACGGCATTCTCAAATTTACTCGTGCAACGCCTTGGCAGTCAATAATGTCGAAGCACGAAGGGATTCAGAATGACGCAATGACGAACGTCCTTCGGGCTTGGTGCTTTCTTCATTCGTCATTCGAATTTCGTCATTAATGGCGCACGATTCTTTAATCTCGCTTGCAGCCTTCGTGACTACGCCTCAACGAATCAGGTTGCTTCGCGCACTTGACGACTGATTCGTTGCGCCGAAACTTTTCGCTCTCCGCTGGTAATCTATGAAGCGATATTTGCCTTTCGTCATTGTTGCGGTGGTCGCATTGGCCACCATCGGAAGCGGTGCCATGCTCTACCGGGCAAAGCGACCGCATGTTTTATCCATTCCCGAGACACTCTCCGCAAAAAGCGGTGCGGAGTCGCCGCACATTCGTGGTAATCCGGATGCACCGGTGACGCTGGAAGAGTACGGCGATTTTCAATGCCCGCCGTGCGGTATGTTCTCGGCATTTCTTGGCCAGCTCGAGAAAGAGTACGATTCGCGTTTGCGCGTAGTCTTTCGGAATTTTCCGCTTAAGATGCACGAGCATGCCCGCGAAGCGGCGCTGGCTGCGGAAGCGGCCGGACTGCAGGGCCGTTTTTGGGAGATGCACGACGTGCTCTATCGGGAACAGGAAACCTGGAGCAAAGCCCCTAATGTGCGCGAATTGTTTGAATCTTATGCGGGAACGATCGGACTCGATCTTGATAAGTTCAAAAAAGACTTGGACGGCGAGCGGGCCAGTGCCCGGGTGGATGCCGACCGACAGCGCGGCGAGTCACTTGGGATACAGCTTACTCCAACTCTGTTCATTAATAATCAGCCGCTGGACCCGAAAGACAAAAGCCCGGAAGGCATTCGCGCCGAGATCAACGCTGCGCTGGAGAAAAAACCGCAGGCATGACCGTATCGCGATTTCGCACGACCATTTACATCGTTGCCGCGATCGTTTCGCTGGCGGGGCTGGCAGATGCAACATATTTAACCGTGCAGGCGCTGACCGGCGAGACGCTGGGCTGTGGCGGATCAGCAGATTGTTTCAAAGTCCTCGGCAGTGCGTACGCCAGAGTAGCCGGAATTCCGGTCGCCTCGTTTGGAGTGCTTGCTTATTTCAGTGTGTTCACCTTCGCTACGTTTGCGGTGTTCGGCTACGCGCGCGCACGCATATTTCTGGTTCTGGCCGTCGGCGCGATGTTTCTCGGTACGCTTTGGCTGCTTTACGTTCAGGCCTTCCTGCTGCATGCGTATTGCCGCTTTTGCCTGTTCTCTGCGGCAACCACGTTTCTGCTGGCAGGGCTGGTGATTGCTCTGCCGCCCGGACGAGACAGATCGGTCTCATAAGTCCTCGACTCTCTTGTCTTGCCCATTCTCTTGCTCTCGCTGATGATCTTTAGACTCTGTCGTGGAGCAAGAACAGGACTATGAGTAAGAGAGGATAATCAGGCTTATGCGAATTCTGGTGATCGAAGATGAAAAGAAGACGGCGGCCTTTTTGGCAAAAGGCCTGCGCGAAGCCGGTTTCGTTGTCGATGTCGCCCCTGACGGCGAGGCGGGGCTGGCGGCGACGCGCGCGAGCAAGTTTGACCTGCTCATTGTCGATATCATGCTTCCGAAAAAAGATGGCTGGGCTCTCGTCGAAGAATTGCGCGACGCCAGGGTGGAGACACCGGTCATTTTTTTAACGGCGCGCGACGGTGTGCGCGATCGCGTGAAAGGGCTCGAGCTCGGCGCGGACGATTATGTGGTGAAACCATTCGCGTTCTCGGAATTGCTCGCCCGCGTGCGTTCGCTTCTGCGTCGCACTCCTGCGCGTCGGAGCAAGCTGCGCATCGACGATTTGGAAATCGATACGCGCCATCAACGCGCCGAACGCGGTGGCGTGCCACTAAATCTTACGCCGAAAGAGTTTCTCCTGCTCACCCACCTGGCCCATTCGGTGGGTGAAGTAGTATCGCGCGACGAAATTGCAGAGCATGTGTGGGACATAGGATTCAAAACCGATACGAACGTAGTCGATGTGGTAGTGCGCCGCTTGCGGGCGAAGGTGGACGACCCGTTTAAGACTAAACTGGTTCACACCATCCGCGGCATGGGTTATGTTCTTAAAGCGCCCTGAACCGCGCTCCATCGCCTCCCAGCTCATCCTGCTTTTTACGCTGGCTGCGGCCCTCCTGCTCGCCTGCGGACTCGGCGTCTTCTACTGGATCGTTGTCAGGCACGCGTTCGCCGAAGATAATGCGGTCCTCGCCGACAAAGTGGACGCGTTGCAAACAAGTTTCGAACAGCGCGGCGGGTTGGACGCAGTCGCCGCGGAGATCAACACGGCGGGTAGCCGGCAGCGCGCTCCTTTTCTGGTGCGTGTGCTCGATCCGGCGGGCGCGACCATCGGGCAGACAACCGGAATGGAAACGCTCTTGCCGATAAATATTTTTCCACCGGCTGCTTCACGCGAAATTGCGGTGCCGACCGAACATCGGGTTGCAGGGAAATTGTTTGCATTGACGACTAGAAACGCCATGGCAGATGGCCGGCCGTTTACCATCCAAGTGGCGCAAGACCGCTCGAGCGACGAGCAGGTCGAGAGAAAGTTTGGTATTTTAGTTTTGGTCGTTCTTTCAGGCAGCATTCTCGCCTCTATTTTGATTGCGATCTCGGTCACCAGGCGCGGTTTGCGTCCGTTGGAAGAAATGAAGCATTCACTGGAGCGAATTGGCCCGACGCACCTCAAAGAGCGCGTCGCGTCCGCCAGCTGGCCGCGCGAGCTTCAGCCGCTGGCCATCGCTTTCGATGAAATGCTTAAGCGTCTCGATGATTCCTTTACGCGGCTTTCTCAATTCTCCGCTGACCTCGCGCATGAACTGCGAACTCCCATCGCAAATATGCTGGGCGAAGCACAGGTCGCTTTGTCGCGCGACCGCAGCTCTGCCGAGTATCGCGAAACCATCGAATCTTCGATCGGCGAGTGCGAACGGCTTTCCGGCATCGTGGACAATTTGCTTTTCGTTGCGCGCGCCGATGCAGCAACCGAGCCGGTCGAGCGGAAGCGATTCGACGCGCGCGCGGCAGTGGAGAAAATTGCGGCGTTTTACGAAACGATCGCAGAAGATCGCCACGTCGCGATCAATTGCAGCGGCCAGGGAGAGATTTCTGCCGACCCCGCCTTGTTTGAGCGCGCTGTGGGCAATCTGGTCGACAACGCGCTGCGTTTTACTCCTGAGAACGGAGCAATTCAAATCGCGCTTGCCGAGCGCGCGAAGGATTTCGAGGTCGCAGTCAGCGATAATGGCTCTGGAATAGCTCCCGAACATTTGCCACGGGTGTTCGATCGATTTTACCGCGCGGAGTCATCGCGCAGCTCCGATGGAGCAGGCCTGGGTCTGGCTCTGGTAAAGTCGATTGTCGATCTTCACGGGGGCACCGCCAAGATTCAAAGCGAAGCCGGTCGGGGTACCACAGTCAGCATCACTTTTCCCAAGGGCGCATAATCCCCACCTCTAGCCCGCGCGAGTTGATTGTCTCGAAAACACCGCCGGTTACGGCTTGCAGTTCCCGGTTATTGTTTCTCGCCGTGCGTCCTCAGGAGGGCTGAGAGCCGGTCTTCCGCTGCAGAAAAATTTGTCTTGCTAATCATTACAATTTTGTAATTATCGGGCGATGCCAGCGTTAGCTCTCCACTCTTTTTCCAAGGCGATCAAGATTCCCGCGAGTCTTCGCGATCAACCATTGGATACATGCCAAACTTCAGCCCGTCTCAGCGCCGTCCTAGAACGCTTCGGCATCCATGTGCTTGGCGATCTGCACGGACGGAAGGTAGTTGATTTCGCCTGGGAAAAAAATTGTGGGCCAAAAACATTATATGAGTTTGATTTGCTTGCGCGGCGCGCACAATCCCGAAACGGGAAGGCGTCTTGCAATGGTCACTGCAACGGCCGCGTTCATGCTTCGCACAGTTTCAGTGCGACAGGCAGCGAACTGGCCACGGCAAAGATGCAAGAAGATGCAGCCTGCTTCGCGATTCCGGAATCGATTTGCCATCTCGATTTCAACGAGTTGCCGATAACGACGCGTTTGGCCAATGTTGTCCGTTCGATGGGTGCTCGGAGCCTGGGCGATCTCCACGGACGCAGCGCTTTTGAATTACTCCAATACAAAGCCTGTGGGTGGGGCACGATTAGCGAGATCCAACAACTGATTGAGCGCGCAGTTTCCGGCGAATTTGATGTCGGGCAGATTGAACAGGCCACGGGGGCGGCCGAATTACTGAGTTTGCTTGAGCAAGGGCTGGCCAAGCTAACGCTTCGTGACAGACAATTTGTTCTTGCCAGAATCGGAGCACAAATATGGAGCGGCCGCGGTCCTCGCGCTAATCTTCTCTGGCTGAGCTACGCAGAAATCGGCCGGCGATATGGACTAACGCGTGCCCGGGTTCACAAGGTGTTTGCAAACACGCTTGACAGCTTGAGGAAAATCTGGGGTCCGCGGGTGCCGCGCCTCCTCGAAGTAATAAAGTGGCGCTGTCTGTCGGCGATTTGTCCAGTGACTCCCCAATTGCTCGAGAAGTGGGCCGGCTCCCCTGCAGCCTTCTCGTCGCGGCCAACAGCGCGTGATTATTTGAACGGCTTTCGATTGTCGATGGAAGCGCATGTGCGCTTGATCGCGGCGCTGGACAAAAGTATTCCCTGTTGGCCGGACACGAATCACAAACTGCGACGCATCGACGACTCGGTCGGCCGGTTCGATCTCACTCTGGCGCGCGTTGTGCGCGAAGCCGGCGGGCAGATCACTGTAGCCGAAGCTTATCGCAGGCTCTCGCATCCCGGAAGACGGGATTATCGCCGCCTGACAGTCGAAAAGTTTCTGCAAATGCTCCCCAACGTCGAGTGCACCATGGTAGAGTTCAAAGATCCGCAATCCCCGATTGTCCGGCTGCACCCATCGATTGCTGGAGTTTTCCCTCGCAGGGTTCCAAGCGAAAATGGCAAACCATCAACCGCTCGGAAAGTTCATTCTAATTTATCTGCGATTCAGTTCTTTAAGAACGGTTCCTGCGAAGGCCACGCAGTCGGAAGGCGTTAACTCGGGTCTCAGACTTTTTTTGCAATGCCGCTGCTGTTTTTCCTTTGAAACAGGCGGGATCCCGAAAACACGACCCCGGCAAAAAATAATTAAAAATTTGTCTTGGCTAGTCATTACAAATTTGTAATGATCGTATTCTTTAACCCAAAATCCTATCTATGAAAAAGAAATCTCCTTCGCAATCTGCATTCCTTAATATTCGCGTCTTAACTGCTCTGGCCGTCTTCCTCTCCGGCATTTGTCTGGCGCTGGCCGGGCTTGGAACATTCTCGAACGCCAAAAACGGCCAAAACCAGTCAAAGACCTCTACTCCGCGCGCCGGAGCAAATCACTCGGCAAGTTTATCGCACGCTCAGGGCGGCGGGCGAAACGTCGAGTATTCACCAGCCGACAACCAGGGCCGGTTCCGTTACATGATCAAATTCAGTGAGAAAGGGATGCTCCAGCGGCAAACACGTCCTGCCGGCCAGCGTTTCCAAGCCAATACGCCGCAAGCGCAGTCGCTGCGTACGCAGGTGATGAGGGAACAAGCCAATCATGTTCAGGTCATGAATCGAGCACTGCGCCGCGAACTAAATGTCTCGCATTATTTTCTAGTGTCGCATAGCGGTATCGCTGCGGGTCTCACTCCTGAGGAGGCGCAGGCTGTACGCGGATTGCCGGGCATCAAGTCAGTCGAGCGCGAACGTCTGTATCACACGACGACCTTTCGTAGCCCGGAATTTATTGGCGCCAATCAGATTTGGGATGGCACCGCTGTGCCGCCGGGCAGCTCGGGCACGAAGGGCGAAGGCATCATCATTGCCATGCTCGACACAGGCTTGGATCCAACTCATCCCTCGTTTGCCAACGATCCGGCTTGCGGTCACGGCAGCACCGAACCGGACAAGCTGCTCAGTGTACTGGATTGTTCCAGCACTGATCCCACCGGACTGTGCAATGGTCCTGACCCAACAGACCAGGTCGATCACGGCACGCATACCTCCAGCACAGCGGGCGGAGACACCGTTGGGACTGATGCCACACCGCCGCCTTTCTTACAGATCTCTGGTGTCGCACCATGCGCCAGCATTCGCTCGTATAAGGTCTGCCCGACCAATAACTGCCCCGACGCGGACATTGAAGCTGGTATCGATAGCGTGCTAATCCAGGGCGACTGTAAGTTGTTGAGTTTTTCGATCTCCGGAGGCACCGACCCATGGAGCGATAATGACCGAGACTTCCTCGACGTGGTCGATTCCGGCGTGTTGGTTTCGGCAGCAGCGGGCAACACTGGAGTTAATCCCGATCCCGTTGGCCAGGTCAATCACCTTGGTCCGTGGGTCCTGACTGTGGCCGCATCCACCAAGGACCAGGAGTTCGCCTCGATATTATCAGCTAGCGGTCCAGGCAGTCCTCCGCCTCAAACCCAGAATATTCCCTTGAGCAAAGGGAGCGCTTCGCCTGATAGCCCTGTGCTGACCGATGCTCCAATTGTGCATTTTACCGGTCAGGATATAGACTTTGAGGGCTGCAATGGGCAACCGGCGTTCCCGCCCTTCAATGGCGCCATCGCATTCATCCGCCGCGGGAACTGCACGTTCACCGAGAAAATCACCAACGCATTCAACGCCGGGGCATCGATGGTGGTAATCCGGAACAACCAGCCTGGGACGTTAAATATGGATACTACCGGACAGCCCAACATCCCAGCTTACAGCATCTCTGATCAAACAATCGGCGATGCTCTAGCCGCGTTTGTGGATGCAAACCCGACCACTGCAACGGTCGATTTCAACCCGCAAGGGACGGTCCCGGTTCAGGGCGACATTCTGGCTGATTTCAGCTTGCGCGGTCCGGCTCCGACGCCATACCAGGACATCCAAAAGCCGGATATCGACAACCCTGGCGTAAACATATATGCGGCTATCCCGATTGCTCTGGGAGGATACGCCAATATCAGCGGCACATCGATGTCCACCCCGCACACGTCCGGCTCCGCCGCACTGGTGCGCGCAGTCCACGCAGATTGGACCGTCCTTGAAGTGAGATCTGCCTTGATGATGACTTCATTTAACGGCGGCACCAAGGAAGATGGAACGACTCCATGGGATGCGGACGACGTCGGCACCGGGAGAGTTGATCTCACCAAGGCTGCCCTCGCTGGTTTGGTGATGAATGAGACCACGCAACATTTCCTCGACGCGAACCCGAACACTGGCGGCGATCCCAAGACCTTAAACGTCCCGTCAGTGCGCAACATGGAGTGCACGCCGAGTTGCACTTGGACACGCACCGTGCGTAACACAGTGACGTCTGCCACGAGTTGGACAGCAACGGGTACGGCGATTACTCCGGGGTTCACGGTAGAAGTTTCGCCATCGAGCTTCAGCTTTACCGGCGGCTTGGGCGAGACGCAAGAACTGACCATCACTGCAACGCCAAATACCAACCTGACCTCAGCGGTCGCCTTCGGCGAAGTGGTGCTGCACCAGGGGGCCAATGGCAACGGCCCCAGTGGCACCATTGCCATCCCCGATGCGCGCATCACCGTCGCGATCGAAGGCTCGCCAGGTGGTGGCGGGACGCCGACGCCAACGCCGACTCCGGGCGGAAGCTGCCCACCGGTAATTACTGAGTCCACGAGCCAGGAGATCGTCACTGGCAATTCGGTATCGTGTAACAACGGGGTTGGCACGACTGAGAACCACTACTGGCGCGCCTTTGACATGAATACCTTCACGGGGGGCTCGGCCTACAATATTACGCAGGTCCAGTTCGGGATTGAGCAGGCCACGAGCGGCACAGGGACGGGACAACCGTTGACGGTCAATCTGTATGCCAATCATGGCTCGGCATTCCCTGGAGGCGACTGGCAGTCGAACCTGATTGCTACTTCGGGATCGGTCAACATTCCGGATCAAGCGAATACCATCTTCACTCAGGCTATCACTGCCACGGTGGCGGCTGGAACGCTCGAGCTGGTGATGGAAGTGACGACACCTGATGGAACAGCTGTTGGCAACCTGTTCTTCGTCGGTTCGAATCCGGATCCCGAAACTGGCTTGAGCTATCTGAGCGCGGCCGATTGCGGGGTAAATGATCCGACACCTACCGGAGACATTGGATTCCCGGATATGCACATCGTGTTTAACGTCAATGGCACTTGCCCTGGTGTAACTCCTACGCCGACCCCTGGTGTAACTCCTACGCCGACACCTGGTGTAACTCCTACGCCGACACCCACAGGGACACCTGGGAGACCTACGCCGACACCGAGACCGCGCCCAACGCCGCATCCTCGACCCTGAGGAAGTTTCGCCGCAGGCGACAATTTCCCGCGAAGTCATTAGTGAAGTCTGAATGGTGACTGGAGCCGGAGTCGGTAACACCGACTCCGGCTCTACCATGTATCCCGGATCGCATGCCATTCGCGATCCCTGCCCAATTCATCGGCGATATTTCGGTTAGCTGGACATCTTTCGAAGTTTGGCTTTCAAATCCTTACCGCCGAAATGCCGAGTATCCGATTTGAAATGCGGTCGCGAGCAGCAGCACCGCGCCCAATGGGACAAGGAAGATAGCGATGCCAGGATCGTCTTTGAAATGCCATAGACCGGCAAGCAGAAAGCCGACCGGTAACAGCACTACGGCCGCGCGCAGTCCCAGCGATGTTACTCGTCCTATTCCAATCAGATCAAGCCGGGCACAGATTGCCGCCGCGATCAGCACCAGGTTAAGCAACGTTCCGTGAGCGTGCGCGAGGCGAAACATCTCGCGGCGGACTGAATCATCCAGCAAGGCCGGGGAACGAAATCCGATCAAGCCTTCAATCAAAAGCCCAAAAACAATCCATGCTGCCAAAGAAATCCAGCCCTGGCAGATCATCCCCGCGCATTGGGATGGTTGAGAACTCGATCGCATTTTTCTGTGGTTATCGAACTATTAACTATCAGCTATCACCAATTGTTCCTTATTCGCCAACTTCGACGTCGACTTCCACGCGTTTGGCACTAAGCCGCTCGCGAGCTTCTTTTGCAGCGCGTAATCGTTCCGACGTGAATAGTGGATACCACTCTCGGAGCGTAGCATTGCGCTTCTCTGGGCTGGCCAGATAGTCTGGCTTGGACATGGCTGGATGCTGAGCAGCGAGCGCGTTCGCGGCGAAATATCGGACAATGGGATACCGATCCTGCATCGCTTCCAACAGCAAAGGCGCGTTCACATCGTTCGCGGGCGTCATTGCAGCCGCAGTCAGCGCTCGCGTGATCGCGTCGCCCGCGAAGAGTGCCCGCTGTCCTTCCGGCTCATCAAAGCGCTCGTCCCCTGGTTTGCTCTTGGCAAATGCATTCGGCCACAGACGCTGCGACGCAGCGATTGCGCGATTTACAGACCAATCCAGATGACATTGATTGCAGGCATTCGGTTTGTCGAAGCGAACCGTTTCGTCCGGACGCGGGATGGTAATATCATGTGTCCGGTGCGCCGACATCACGCCATAAACGATTGACGCCATGTGGCAATTGTAGCAAAGGCTTCCGCTGGATTCGGCGGAATGCTTAGTGTGCTCGACCAGTTGCACCGGCGTTGCAAATTGCTGATGACACTGAGTGCACGCTGCGTTCGTTTTCATTTTCTCGGTGAGCTGGCCCCTTGGATCGCCGCCGTGCATCTCATGGCATGAGATGCAGGTGATTCGTTGACCAGGCTTGCCGGCGCGAAAGCACTTTGAGCGCGTCATTCCCTGATATTCGTACGCGGTGAGGCGCGGCGAGCCGTCCGGCCAGAAACGTGACTCAAAACTGAAGGAGCCAATCTTATCTTCGCGCTGCACCGGCCTGTAAAACTCGAGCAGATTCTTGCCGGCGTCATACGGATCGCCATCGCTCATCATTGTCCGGATGCGAGCGCGTGGCTCCGGCAGACGTTGTCCATGGCAGTGTCCGCACACCATCGCGGAGCGGTCGGAATCCAGTTTGGCGGGATTCGTCACAGCAAGAGCCGGACCCCTCGGATCTTTCACATGCCAGAGATAGCGTGTCACTGGAGAAAGAGCGTGTTGGGCATGCTCGCCCGTCGGGCCGTGACAAGCGCCACATGCGACGCCTAATTCGGCCACCTCTGTATTCCAGGTCCTGTCAGTCCAATCCAGGTGAGGTTGGGCCTTGACGTTGTGACAAAAAACGCAGTTCGAATTCCATTCGGTGACATGCTGCTTGTAATCGCTTCCGTCGGGGTAAAAGAACGACCCGTTCAGATGCATCCAACGGCGCTGAACAAGATCGTAGGCGATGGGAAGGCGCACCCATTGATCGCCATTTTTGGTCAGATACTGCTGGATGCGGCGGGAACCAACGGTGCGTCCGATTTCAAGTTGTTGCTTTTTGCCATCCACGCCGGTCAATTTCATCCAGTAGCGTCCATTCTCACGAACCATTTCGGCGCGAACACCCTGATAGGTGATCGTGTTGTCGCGATCAAAATCGCCAAGGACACCTTGGGGATTTGCCTCCTGGGTCATCGTGCGATGAAAAGTCGCATGCCACGTCGCGTAATTTCCTTCGTGGCATTTCCGGCAATTGTTTGATTCAAGATAGCCGGCATCGACCCGTCCGGCGCGAACGCCGGCGTAATCGGGCATGGTCACATGGATCGTGGCTGCGACGAGAGCGACGGCGAGCAAGGCAAAGCCGAAGGTTGTGACGGCAGGCGCAGATCGGGGCGTAATCATTGCGAATAGATTCTGCCAATCAGTCGCGACTCATGCAGATTTGATCCCTTCTGGTCCATTGGTAACAACTCTGGATACCCGTCTCGTTGGCTCAAAGGCTACCATCCCAATTACAATATTGTAATAATAAAGCTGGCGTTGCCCAGGCTGGCGCAACAAGGTCCGCACGAAAAATTTATCTTGCCAATGATTACAATTTTGTAATTATAGCGGGAGATACCTGCAGGCTGATAGCCCCGAAATCGTTCGGGGCTGCTGAAGTGGAGAAGCCGCAGTCCGGTGGAGCGGACTGCGGCTACACTTTTGTAAGACTTACCACATCGCTTGCTTAGCCATGCGTTAAGGCGAAATCGGGCCCGAGGAGCGTCTCCACGTCTCAATTTTTCGGTGACGCTTCGAACACGTGGCGACTGCAAGAATTCACCCAAAATGGCATAAACAGGCTTTCACAGGATTGCCCTAAAAATTTGTCTTGCCAAGGATTGCAATTCTGTAATTATGCGCGGGATCTATGACAAAAATGTCACTTTTCTGTGGAATTCCCCTGCGACGGTTAGTTCAGCTGATCGCATGTATATGCTTGATATTTCCCACCGTTACTCATTCGGCCTCCGCGCAAGAAGTAACATTAAGAGAGGAGCATCCAATTGTCGTCACAGGCGAGGAAGTGCCCGAGCGCTTACGGGGCGCCTCCGGCATTTTCGCGCAGCCGTTTTTCCAACGCAGTAAATGCCTATGTGTTGCCGCCATGGGCATTCTTCTTCGGCGAACTTTTTGAAGGCCAGGGGTTCCGACACGGACCACCTGATTATCTTTTCACCCAAGAGATCGAGATGGGTTTGCCGTATCGTTTTAACATCGCGGCCGAAACAGAGTTGGAACGATTTAATGGCGGTGGCGGCGTGCAAACAGTGAGTCTGGAAGCACGATGGGCTCTTGCTGATTGGAACAAGATTCCGCTCAATCCAACTCTTTTCGCGGAATACAAATTCGGTGTCGGCACGATTCGACACGAAGAAGTTCCACCTCCTCCAGGGGGAGGAGGAGAGGAAGAGGAGGAAGAAGAGGGCGGCCCACCCAAGGTTCCCGATGCCTACGAAGTTCGTTTGCTCCTTGCTCAGGATTTCTTCGAGCGCGTCGAATGGGCGATGAACTGGTTCTTTGAAAAAGAGAACACCGGCGACCGTGGGCGCGAATGGGGCTTTTCTCAGGCTGCGATGATGCCGGTTCTCTTGCCTAACGAACGTCTGAAAGTCGGCATAGAAATGCTATATAGGAATGTCACGACGAAAGATACGCGCGGCGATGCCGTGAACAGCTTCGTCATCGGCCCAACCGTCGCGTGGAAACCGACCGCGCAAACTCGCCTGGACATCTCACCTTTGTTTGGCTGCACTCACGACTCGCCAGTCGCCGATGTCTTTGTTGCCTTTTCCTGGCTCTTCGGTGGCGAACGCGCCGAAGCGGAAGCCCCCGTCTCCTCGCGGTTCCGTTACTTCAGCAAGGTTTCGCGTGCCGACAAAGATTCAGACAAAGAGATGAAGCAGGTCGCGCCGCCATGTCCGGATTGGTACGGCGATCGCGAATGGAATGTGAATCTCTGGGGCACTTATACATTCACCAACACCGAGTTCGCTCCTAATCCTTCGCTGGTCGACATCGTGCAAAGTACCAGTGAAGGCGGTCCCGTGCTTGGCACTTACGACCGTTATATTGGCGGCGATCACGCGTGGGGCGGCGGCGGCGACATCAAATATTTCTTCTGTCGCTATGTTGGTCTCGGTGTTGAAGGATTTGCTCTGGACGCCACCAAGCCTGGTTTCGATATCTTCGAGGACCCGACGGTCCCGATTTTTATTCAACAAAGAATCAATCACGATCGCACCATCGGCTCTGTTTTAGGAACACTTACATTGCGCTATCCGATTCCTTGCACGCGTCTTAGCACCTTATGCATGGGCGGAGTGGGTGCGATTTTCGGCGGCGGCGAAAGGGACAACTTCACACGCAGGGACCGCCAGACGCCGTTCGCTGTCCATGCACAGACGGATCACTTCGGCAGCCGAAACCAAAGTGCTCGGCCAATTTGGAGCCGGTCTCGAGTTCCGAATCGCGCGGCACATCGGTTGGACTAACGACTTGTGTTTCGGCGTGATCGATGGGCCGCAGAAACAATTTCGGAATGTTCCGTAGCGGTCTCAACTTCGCGTTCTAGCTGACAATCAGCTCAAAAGGCATCTTGGACCAACGCTTCCAAAACATCTTCAGGGCTGACAACCCCGAAAGCATTCGGGGTTGCTGAAGTGGATAGGCCGCAGCCCGGTGGAGCGGGCTGCGGCTACACTTCCTTATTTGAACGGCTTGTGTCAAGCGCCTTGGTTTTTGAGATTCGGCGTTTGCCACAAACGCCGCTACAACAACTAGCATTTCTTGACCTCATTTCATCGCACCGATAGTTTCATTTTCGGAAAGGAGATTGTCGGTGAAGACCGAGGTGTCGATCGAATACTGCGTCGTTTGAAACTACACGCCGAAGGCCGTCAGTTTGGCGGCCAAAATTCTTGAGCTCGGCGAGCGCATCAAGTCGCTCACGCTAATTCCCTCGAGTGGCGGCGCTTTCGAGATTCGCTCCAATGGCAAATTACTCCATTCCAAGCTCGACACCGGCGATTGGCCGGACTTCGACGCCATTGTCACGGCGATCAAGAAAGCAAAATAAGCTCTCCGAAATCCGCATTTCGCAATCCACAATCTGGAGAGTGAAGGGTGCCTGGTGGTCCTCGCGGTCTTCAAAACCGCTGTCGGTTCCGCATACCCGGAACCGAGGTAGGTTCGATTCCTATCCTCTCCGCCTAATTTCTCTCGTCATCCTGAGCGGATCCCGCAGGCGCGGGAGGAGTCGAAGGATCCAGTGGCCGTATCTAAAGGCATCTCAGCGGGATTCCTCGACTTGGCTCGGAATGACGAGAGCCAAAGGAGGTGACTACACATGACACGTGAGCAAGTCCGTAGACTGACTTCGCTTTCATCCTGCGCCGGGTGAGCTTCCAAATTGAGCCAACAGGCCCTGCGACAAGTTTTGCCGCAGCTTCCGCTTTCCCTGGATCCAAAAGTTCTCGTGAACTCGACCACGTTCGACGATGCCGGTGTTTATCGCCTGGATCGCCATCGCGCGCTCGTGCAAACCGTAGATTTTTTTACACCCATTGTGGACGACCCTTTCTCGTATGGACAAATCGCGGCCGCCAACTCGCTCTCGGACATCTTTGCGATGGGCGGGCGTCCCTTGACCGCGCTAAATATTGTTGGTTTCCCGGCGGACCTGGTTCGGCCAAGAGTGATTGCTGCGATTTTGCGCGGCGGCCTCGCCAAAGCGACCGAGGTGGGCTGCGCCATCATCGGCGGTCATTCCATTCGCAATCCGGAGCCAATTTACGGACTGGCTGTCACCGGAATGATCGACGTTCGCCGCCTGACAACAAACGCAAATGCGCGCCCTGGCGATCTACTTGTGTTGACCAAACCGCTGGGCACAGGCATCGCCACTACAGCGATCAAGCGCGGGATTGCATCGCGCACACTGCAGAAAAGGGTTGTCGCCCTGATGTCGAAAATAAACACCGTAGGCGCCGAACTGGCCGAGCTTCGCCTGGTCCGCGCAGCGACCGACATAACCGGCTACGGATTGATGGGGCACTTGGTTTCGCTGTGTCGCGCCAGTGGCGTCTCCGCTGAAGTCGATTCGAGTGCAGTGCCCATGATTGATGAGGAGATTGCCGAGTTAATCGAACAAGCCTGTATTCCCGGGGGCAGTCGCGAAAATCTCGTCGCCACAACCGTAGCTGTCGATTGGGGAAGCACGGATGATTCGCGACGAATTCTCCTAACCGACGCGCAAACCAGCGGCGGATTACTGCTGTGCGTCCCCGAGACAAAGCTCGAAAAAGTGCTTGGAATTTTGCGGCAAAGGCGAACGCCTTGCGCCGCTGTCATCGGAAGAATTATTGCCCATCGGCCTCGTGGTCCATTGATATGCGTGAAAGGATGAAACCGCGCTCGCGCCGGGAAATTCCTGCCGTTAACAAGGTTCTTGATGCGCTGGGCGAATACGACCTCGCCACGGCGAGCAAGCTGCCGCGTCCACTGGTTGTCGATCTGGTCCGACGGGAACTGTCGAAGATACGTAGCAACAGAGAGATCCCAGAATTTGAATCGACGATTGAACACCTCCTTCGATCGCTTGAGCTACTTCGCGCTAGCCGGCTGCAACAGGTCATCAACGGAACTGGGATTGTGATTCATACGAATTTGGGGCGCGCGCCGATTGCCCAGACAGCGATCCGCGCTCTCACCGAAATCGGCTCAGGCTATTCCAATCTGGAATACGATCTGGCAACAGGTGAACGCGGCCATCGCGGCGCGTATATCGAGAATGCGCTCGCGCTGCTTTGCGGAGCTGAAGCCGCTACGGTGGTCAATAATTGCGCGGCAGCTCTCGTTCTAATCGTTCACCATTTTGCGGCGAGAAATGGCAGAGCACGGCCACAGCCTGCCCGCCGTGGTCGGGGCGCGCCGTCTAAAAACGAAATCATCATTTCGCGTGGTGAAATCGTCCAAATCGGGGGCGGTTTTCGAATTGGCGAAATAATCGAAGCCACGGGCGCCATATTTCGCGAGGTCGGAGCCACCAACAGAACAACACTCGATGATTACAGGCGCGCGATTGATTCCAGCAGCGCAATGATTCTGAAAGTTCATCGCAGCAATTTTTTTATGAGCGGTTTTGTCGAGTCGCCGCCCGCGGCGTCCATCGCGGCGCTCGCGCGAAAAAAGCGGATTCCTTTTGTGGAGGATTTGGGCAGCGGCGCGGTTGTGCCGACTGAGCAATTTGGGATTGCCGAGCACGAACCGACACCCTCGGAAGCATTGAAAGCCGGACCGGATCTGGTGTGCTTTAGCGGCGACAAACTCTTTGGCGGACCGCAGGCGGGAATCATCGTCGGGAAGAAGCGATTCGTGGCAGCCTTGAAACGCGAACCGCTTTTTCGCGCTTTGCGTTGTGACAAGCTTTGTTTCGCAGCGTTGCAAGCCTCGATCGATCTTCACCTGAATCAAACCGCAGTGGAAATTCCGGCGATTGGCCTGTTGCAGGTTACCGAAGACGAGCTGCGCAATCGAGCTGCGGCTTTGAAGGACCGTCTGAGCGACTTGCCGCTGCAGATTGCGGTTGGCCGCAGTACAGCAAAAGTCGGCGGCGGCACGTTGCCGAAATCAACGATGGCGTCCGTAACAATTGAAATGGTTCCGAAGAATTGTTCGCCACTCGATTTGGCGGCGCGTTTGCGTCACGCGACTCCACCGCTGATCGGTCATATTGCAAATGACCGCTTCAAAATCGATCTGCGCACAGTTTTTCCACACCAGGATGATCTCCTGGCTGACGCAATTCGCAGTGCGTGCGCCGAAAGTCCTTGAATCTAACAGCATTGTCATCCCGAGCGGAGCGCGGCGGAGTCGAGGGACCCCGTCGAGTCACCTTTTTGGTCATTCAACGGGATTCTTCGACTTCGTTCCGCTGCGCTTCACTCCGCTCAGAATGACGTGGTAAGCGAATGCCAGCGTGACAACGAAGCATTTCATCCTCGCGACTGCAGGGCATGTCGATCACGGTAAAAGTGCCCTGGTAAAAGCGTTGACGGGAACCGATCCTGATCGGTTGCCCGAGGAAAAGCAAAGACAAATCACAATCGATCTCGGTTTCGCAGAGCTGAACCTTGCCGGGCCTGATGAGCAAGGTGTTCAAGTTGGAATCGTCGATGTGCCCGGTCACGAAGATTTTGTTCGAAACATGATTGCAGGTGTCGGCTCGATCGATCTCGGGCTTTTGGTTGTCGCCGCTGACGACGGCTGGATGCAGCAGACGGAAGAGCACCTGCAAATTCTAACTTACCTCGGAGTCGAACGAGCGGTGGTGGCCCTCACAAAAAGCGATCTCGGCGGGATCGACACTGCCACCCGGCAAATTCGTGATCGCTTGCGCCACAGTCCCTTCGCAAATGCGCAAATCATCGCGACCTCGGTTCGCAACGGTGATGGTATCGAGACCTTGAAAAGAGCACTCGCGAGTGAGTTCGCCCCCATGCACCCACCGCGCGACTACGGAAAGCCTCGCTTGTTTATCGATCGAGTGTTTACCCTGCGCGGAATCGGCACCGTTGTTACGGGAACATTGACGGGCGGACAACTGCGCCGCGACCAGAAAATTGTTGTCCAACCCGGCAATCTCCACACGCGCATTCGCTCAATTCAGAGTCACGGGCGCGATTTGGATGTCGCCGAACCGGGGACCCGAACAGCGATTAGCCTGCCGGATATCAGCGTGGACCAAATCAGACGGGGAAACATTGTCACCACTGCCGATTTTGCGCCTGCAAATTCGACTCTCATTGTTCTTCTCGAAAAATCAGCCCGACTTTCTCGCGAAAATCCCGGCGCGCGGCCGCTAAGAAGCGGTTCTTCGGTGTATCTTCATCATGGAACATCGCGTATCGCGGCGAAGATCACGCTCCTAAAAACTCGACTTCTTGAACCAGGTAAAAACGAGATCGCTCAGCTGAGACTCGTGTCGCCAATCTTTGCATTTGCCGGCGATCGTTTTGTTATTCGCGATGCGTCTGAACAACGTACCCTCGCTGGCGGAATGGTGCTTGATCCAAATGGCACGGAATTTCGCAGTGAGACGAAACGCACATTGCTGATGGGTCGCGCCACTGCCCTGGACGACGTCTGTCGTTGGGTGCGCTCTGAAGTCGGACTGCGCGGATTTGTGCCGATTCCAGGTGTCCTTAGTCAATCTCACTTCAGTAACAGCGAGATCGCTGACGCCCTACTGGACCTGCAGCGCCAAAAAGAGATTGTCATACATGAAAAAATCGCGGCCAGCCCCAGCAGTTGGCGGGCTTTGCGCGACCGCGCCACTCGTCTGATCGACAATACACTGAGCAAGAATCCCGAACGCGTTGGTTACAACTTGAGCGATCTGCGCGCCGCGCTGCGCGACAAATCGACAGATGTTTTCGAGGCGCTGATGGCGGACCTGTGTTCGTCTGATTTCGTCCGGAAAGAATCAGCCATTACACGACGCTCACATCGGCCAGCTTTGCCGGCAAAGCTGCAGCCTCTCGCAGCGAAAATTCATGAAACCTTATCCAGGAAACCGTTCGATCCGCCGCCGCGCAAAGAACTTGAGCGGGACATGGACGAGCAACGAGCTCTCAAATTTTCGATAGAGAGCGGAAAAGTGATTGAAATCTCCTCGGACGTGGTGCTGTTGCGCGAGAACTTTGAGCGCATGAAAAGTGCAGTCGCTGATTTCATTTCCAAAAAGGGACCGGCAACGGTGAGCGAACTGCGACAGGCGCTGGAAAGTTCGAGGCGAATCATGGTTCCATTTCTTGAACGACTCGATCGCGAAGGGTTCACACGACGCGTGGGCGATAGGCGCACGCTTGGCAGAATCAAATAAACTATGAAGCGATCGCGGCCAGTCCTACTCGTTGCGCCGTCCGTTGAGGAAGCCTGGGACGATGCGATTGCGCCCTGGTTCGAACTAGTTGTGCCGGGAGCTTGGAAACACCCGTTGCCTTCGCTGGTTGTCGTCCCAACGCGTGGACACGTCAACGATCTCAAGGCGCGTCTGATTGCAAAAGGCTTTTCGCATCTCGGTTTGCAGTTTGTAACGCCGGCAAGCTTGCGTGCTTTGCTCGCACGAGACGATGCAGCGCCTCCCGCCAAGCCGGAACACCTGCGTCTGCTCCTCGCAATTGCTGCGAACGAAATGGAAGATCGGCCTAACGAATCCGAAGCGCTCGCTGCCAAAGCCGTTGCTCGAGCGCCCGCGCTGCTGCTACGTGCATTAGATCGCCTTGAAACTGCCGGTTGGAAATTCGAAGAACTTGCGCTGCCGTCGTTTGCGCCGGTAGTTCAGCGTTTTAACGAGCTTCTGAAAAAATGCGATTTTGTTCTTCCGGGTGAGACCGATCGAAGGCGCCTGCAAGAAGCCGCGCGCGCCGAGCGAAAGTTTTCCCATGTGCTTATCACCGGTTTCGACGGAGCGCATTGGGCAGACTGGTTTCTCCTGCGCGCCGTGGTGGAACTGGCGGAGAACACCACCCTCGTGCTCGAGGAACCGCGAGAGAATTTTTCCGACATCAATCTTTGCTGGATTGGTTCGTGGGAAGAGGTCTGCGGTGAAGCGCAACGCGCGCTGAAACCCGCGCGGCCTCTCGGTGATTCGCTTTTTAGTGAAGCTGAAATGCGCGGAAGCCCGAAGCCCGCAAAACGCTTCAATTTTCTTATCGGAGCGAACGTCTCGGAGCAAGCCGAGGCAATCACGCGCCAATGTGTTCGATATTTGGCGGAAGAAAGATGCACGCGGATCGGCGTAATTTTTCCCGGTAGCGGCGCATTGCCACGGCTGGTCGCGAGCTCGCTCGAGCGGCTTGAAATCCCGCACAATGACGGACTCGGTCACATCGTTCCCGGCATTTTCGAATCGGAGGAGTGGCAGGCATGGATCAAATTGCAACGCGCGCCACGACTCAATTCCTTTTTGCGTTTTCTAAATGCGTTGCCCGATCCGGCGATCGTATCGACTAAAATCAGCCGGCAAGTTTTCGAAACAATTCTACGCGAAAGTTACAAGGAGGTGTTGCTGGACGATCTGGAACTGCTGCGCGAATTCTGTGCCACGTGCGCGGACGATAAATCTCAATCGGCGGCCGAAGCTCTGGGCGCGCTGTCGTTTCTGCCGCCACGCGCAACCCTTGCGGAGTTTCTCGAACAGACTCACGCTGCGCTTGCCCGTCTGGACTGGAAGCAACACTCGCTCGAACTTGCCAACGTTGCGCGTGATTGGTCGCAGCGTCTCGATGCGAAATTTTCACGCGCGCTCTTTTTGCGTTGGCTGGAAGAAACAGCAGCGACCTCAGATGCCGCCCGCTCAGCCGCGGGCGATCATCCGTATGCGCGCGTGCAATTACTCACGGTGGCACGCGCGCAAAATCAGGAATGGTCGCACTTAATTCTTGCCGGCTGGAACGAAGGGGCCTGGCCGCCGCCAGCCGGCACAGAGTTCGCGCGCCCCGAAGAGATTCGCGTCTTCAATCGTAGCGTGCAACAGCTCAACAAGCGCGCCGCGCGTCAAGGAAGCCAGGGCGAAGGCCACACCAGTGTGCGTGAAAACCATTCGCTCTATCTCGGGCCGGGTGAGCAACGCGCGATCGCGTTGCAGCAATTCGATGCGCTCCTCGAATCGGCCACTGAAGGCGTGACCCTCGCGGCCAGTCTGGTGCAGGAAGATGCGCCGGAACGATTCTGGAATCCGAGCGAATGTTTTACCGAGCTTTATCTCAAAACACGGGGCGAGCCGCTCACTCAAATGACGTCGAAAAATCTGCAACGTGCCACGGCGTTGTTGCCGAAGCCTGCTGCGGCAGCGACGGATGCACAGCAAACCCTGATCGCGTTCAACACGCGCCGCGACTCCTCTAAACCTGCCGGCGAATATGATTTCGCGTTGCGGCCCAAAGACTCGTACCGACCGGTGCCGAAGCTGAGCGTGAGCGATCTCCAGCGAATGGTCTCGTCGCCAGCAATTGTTTGGATGAAGCGTTATCTCGGCGTGGAAGCACCGGAAGACTCCACGAATGCCTGGGCTGCGACGACCGGTAAATGGGTGCATGACTGGCTGGCGAACATTACCGAAGCCCGGGACGGAAAGATTTTTTCGGCGTTTCCCTCCCTAAAAGGGATCGACAGCCACATCCGGCTTGCCGCGGACGAACGCTGTGCGGAGCTTCGGCATCTTTGCGACTTGTTAGGCAAAGTCATCCCTGATTGGTGGAACTCCGGCTGGTTGAATGCGCGCTATCTCGCGCGGCACCTCGGGGCGAAAATCGGAGGTGCGAAAGGATGGAAGTGGATGGCGACCGAGTTGTCCGTCGGTCGCGCGGGGCCGGTGAAAATTGCCGATGGTGTGCAGCTTGAGCTGCACGGCCAAATCGATTTGGTGCTCGCGCAAAACGACGCGGCCAGTTTCGCCGGGCAAAAGATCTGGATTGTCGATTACAAAACCGGTTCGACGAAGGAACTGAAGGCCTCCGATCTGCACGACAATCTGGTCAAAGGCACAACTTTGCAGCTCGGTCTTTACGCGCTCGTCATGCGCGAGCTCGGCGCCACCGAAGTCAGCGTGAGTATTATTTCGCTCGCGGTTAAAAACGTCGAACCCCAATTGTCCGTTGTCGATCTTGCACCGCATACCGACGTCTTTGCCGATCTCGCGAAAATGCAGTACACCGGGGTTTTCGGAATGAAAGGTGAGATCCGTCCGGCGTTTGGTTACAGTGCGCCCTATCCGCTCGCGACGTTGCAGATCGACAACGACATTCTGGAAGATAAATGGGCGCTGACGCATCCCGCGCTCGTCCTTGAGAAAGAGGAGTGGGAAACATGGTAAAGCCGCACGACGAGTCCGTGCGCGCGCGTTTTGCCAGCGAGCTGGACCGCAATTTTTCTGTGGTCGCGTCGGCGGGTTCGGGCAAAACCACTGCGATCACTGAGCGCATTTTGTCGATCGCGCGTTCGCCGAACGCCGCGGAAACTCTGCCGCACCTGGTCGTCGTCACCTTCACGAATCGTGCGGCGGACGAAATGCAACAACGCACGCGGGAAGCTCTGCTTCAGGGAGATTTGCGACAGGACGTGCAGATTGCATTCAATCGCGCCTTCTTCGGTACGATTCACTCCTTCTGTATGAAACTCCTGACCGACTTCGGTTACTACCTTGGCTTGCCCGCACCGTTAGAGTTGGCAAGCGAAGACGACGACGACCTCTGGCAGGAGTTTGCGCAAAACCAAACTCGAATTGGCCGGTCATTAAGCAACAAGGACCGCGCTATGCTTCTGCGTTTTGTGCAGGCGCGCGACCTCATGGAGCTGGCCCGAGGCGTGGGCTCAGCTGCGCTGCGCGTGCCACCGCCATCTTCATGTCCGACTCTCGATTTCGCGGAGGTTTACTCACAATTGGACAAGGGAAACGACAACATCAGGAAATCGCAGGCAGAATTGCGCGACTGGGAGACGCGTCACGCCGGCGATTGGGAGTACTTGCGCTGGCCGTCTTGTTTCACGGCGGGAAACGCCCGGTTCACGCAGCTTTGGCAGGAGAAATTCGCGCCGCTGCGAAAATGGGTGTGCGATGCGGCCACCTGCGTCGCGGCAGAAGTGCAACGTGACTATCTCGATTTTCGAATCGACCGTGGACTCGTCACCTACGGCGATCAAATCGCGCTGGCGGAGAAGTTGCTGCAACATCCGGTCGCCGCGCAGAGGATTCGCGAAGAAAACTTTCGTGTGATTCTCGACGAGGCGCAGGACACCGAGCCGTTGCAATTTTCCGTGCTGCTGGAAGCGACGCGCCCGCCGGAAGCGAGAGGCCTTTGGTTGCAAGACCGACATCTAGGTCCACGGCCCGGCCACTTCTGCATGGTCGGCGATTTCCAGCAATCGATTTACCGGGAGCGCGCAGACTTGAATTATTACCGAGCTGTTCATGAAGCGCTCATCGGCGACAAGAACGGCGAGAGCCTGGAATTTGCCGTCACGTTTCGGCTAGACCAGAAGCAGCTCGATTTCGTTAACGAAACTTTCCGCGAGATTTTGAATAACAAGGACGGACAGGTGCCCTTCGTCGAATTGCGACCGCGGCCGGAACATTCTTCCCGGAAAAGTAATTCGCGTGCCGCTCATCGGGAAGGAGTTGTTGCCGGAAGGAAAAAAACTGAAGGACTATCAAAAGGCACGCATCGAAGCGGAATATCTGGCGCGCTGGATTACGACGGCAGGACTGAAAAAACTTTCGGCGGATTCGTGGCGGGAGGTGGCGATCCTTTGTCCGCGCAAAGCGTGGCTGCAAACGACGGCCGCAGCGTTACGCCGCGTCGGTTTGCCGGTGGCGATCCAATCTGAACACGATGTCAAAGGCGACAGTCCTGCTTATGCGTGGCTGACCGCACTCCTCACGATCATGACCGACCCGCTCAATGCTTACGAAATCGTCGGCGTGCTCCGCGAGATCTTCGGCGCGTCCGATCACGATCTTGCCGTCTTTTCCGAAGGGCAGAAAGCGAGATTTCGCATCGACGAGATGTTGTCGGCGACCGGCAGAATTTCCTCGCGCTTACGTGCGCTCGTAGAAATTCGCCAACGCGCAGAAGGTCTGGCGTTATTCGACACGGTTACGTTGATCGTCGAGCAAACGCAGTTGCGCGAGCGTTTGCTCCTATTGCCCGCGACGGAGTTTGGCGATCTCTCGCGCGAACTCGATGCCTTGCTCGCGCAAGCGGCGGAAGCGGAAGCGAACGGAATGATCCTGGCCGGGTTCGCCGAACAGTTACGCAATGACTTCGCGTCGCCACGCGCCGTCCGTTTTTCTGCCGACGACAACGCCATCCAACTCATCACTTCTCACAAGGCAAAAGGCTCGGAATGGCAGGCGGTGATCGTGCCTTTCCTCGCGCGCGATGTGCGCCCGCCCTCGCCGCGTTATCCGCATTTGGTGAAATCGCCCGTGGATGGCGAACGGATTATGGCGCTCGGCAAAGAAGACAAATCAAAGGATCTGAAAGACGCGATCGAGCGTGCCCAACAGCAGGAACTTGAACGCCTTCTCTATGTCGCAACAACGCGGGCGCGCCACACGCTCGTACTTGTGCTCGACCAGGAAATCTTCTCCAACAGCGAGGGCAAACTACCGAGAACAGCTCAACTTCGACGGCTGATTCGCGACAAGGATTCTTATTCCGGCGAATTCGATCAACACAGCAGCACGATCGATGAAGTCCTCGAACCTTCCCCGACCGTGGGGCAGGCGCCGCAGAAAAACGGCGTCGAAATCGAGTCGTTAACGTCTCGCGAACTCAAGCACGCCGCGAAACGCGCTTCGAAATTCGTGCGCAAGATCACACCGAGCGCGCTCGATTCGGAAGTGCCGGCAGAGGTGCGGACGCGCTCGCGGCTCGATAATCTGGCCACGCTCTACGGCCGCTGGTGGCACAGATTTTTCCAGCGCCTGAATTGGAGGGGCGGAATCGACTCCGCGCAAAAGTTGTTCGACAAAGAATTGCCAATTTCTCCCGACGCAAAAGCCGCGGCGAAAGACTGGAAGGCAACACGCCAGAACTTGTTCAACGATGCCAGCATCGCTCGTTTTCTTGCGAGCGATGAAACGTTATTTTATTCCGAGTTTCCGTTTTTGTGGCGCAGGAACGACCGCAGCGTGCTCGAAGGCTTGATCGATTCGATCATGATTAACCGCAAAGCTGGGCGGTGTCTTCTCCTTGACTGGAAAACAAACGATGTTTCATCAAGCGATGCCGAAATATTTCGCACGCGTTACCGTCCGCAGTTGGCGGCGTACTGGAAAGTAGTCGAGGCAATTACCGGTCTCGAGGTGGAAGCTGGCTTGTTTTCGACCGCCCTGGGACGTTTGCTGCCTTACTCTAAGGATGAACTGCAAAGCGAGTGGCGCCGTCTGGAACAACTTCCGCCCGGACGACTCGAGAACGAGATTCGACCGGACGCGCCCGATGACTCTTAATGGAAGCACAAAGGCCCTCAGGCAACGATGCGCAGGTGGCTGGCTCCGCGTCCGAACTGGCTAGCTCTCGCGTTCGCCGCGGATGAATTGCTCGACGCACCGATACGCTTCGTCGTCGCTCATTTGAACCGGCGGATGCTTCGAGAAATAGGCAGACGGGGAATGCAACACGCCGCCGATGCCCCGATCCAGCGCAAGCTTGCAGCAACGGATGGCGTCGATCGCCACGCCGGCTGAGTTTGGCGAATCTTCGACGGAAAGTTTCACATCCATTTCCATCGGCACATCGCCGAAGAGCCGGCCTTCCACTCGGATAAAAGCAATCTTGTTATCGAGCTGCCAGGGCACGTAATCGCTCGGGCCGATGTGAATATTTTCGTCTGACAGACGTTCGCCGATCACAGATTGCACCGCTTCGGTTTTCGAGGTCTTCTTCGACGCCAGCCGGGTGCGATTGAGCATGTTTAAGAAATCAGTGTTACCGCCAGTGTTCAGTTGATAGGTGCGGACAAGCTTCACGCCGCGCTTGCGAAAAAGGTCAACCAGCGCTCGATGCACGATCGTAGCGCCCATCTGCGCTTTGATGTCATCCCCGATGATCGGCAGATTCTTATCGGCAAATCGCCTTGCCCACTTTGGATCGCTGGCGATGAAAACAGGAATGTTATTGACGAACCCGAGTCCGGCTTCCAGAGCACAACCCGCGTAGAAGCGGGTCGCCTCTTCCGAACCGACTGGCAGATAATTGACCATCAACTCCGCGGAAGAGTCCTTTAGTTCGGCGATGATCTGTTCGCGGGTAGATTCTTTCTCCAGGGGAAGGAATGTGCGGAGGGGATCCTGATCGCGCATGTGCGTAGGGTATCCATCGAAAACGCAGCCCATTTTCACGATGGCACCGGTGAGCTTAACCTTTTCACAGAAGATCTTCGTGCAATTGGGAGGCGAGAAGATGGCTTTGCTGACGTCCAGGCCCACCTTGCGGCGGTCGATGTCAAAAGCGGCAACTATTTCGATGTCGCTCGGCCCGTATGAACCGATTTGGCGATGCATCAATCCGATGCCAGTGCTGTTGACGGAGGAGCCGTCATAAAAATTGATTCCCTGGACGAGAGAGCTGGCGCAGTTGCCAATGCCGACAATGGCGATTCTTATTTTTCTCATTTCTAAAGTGTTAAAGCTGAAAAACTACCTGAATTACATTATTCGGAGCAAGACACAAGTTAGGCCGCTTCAATCGGGGTAGTTGTGCCGCCTCAGGCAGCTCCGAGTATTGCAAACGCCGAATGTGTCCGAAGTCGCGCCCGCTTGCAAGAACTGATATAAGGGCAACAGTCACGGGCATTCCTGGTGCAAGGAAGGCCCTTGTTAAGGAGATATACGAAATGCGTTCGAAGTTTGCGGCCATCGGCATACTGATTGCTGCTTTGTCGATCTTGTCGCAAGTATTCAGCGCAGTCCCCACTTACACTATCGACCAGGCAGTTGCTCTCGCGCTGGCCCAGAATCCGGACATCGCGATCGCAGGCAAGAAGGTACTTGCGGCGCAGGGCGGGTTGATTGAAGCCCGCTCCGGATTTCTCCCTTCCCTTAGCTCATCTGGGCTGTACGATAAACGACAGCAACAGAGCCAATCGCAACTCCGCCAGGAAGATTACAACGCAACGCTCAAGCTCGAACAGAACCTTTATACCGGCGGACAGATAACCAGCCAGCGTGGCATCGCGCGGTTGAACATCGAGAAGCAGAATTACGAGTTACAGGAGACTGCCAGCCACGTAGCGATGGATGTGCGGATCGCTTTCAATGATCTTCTCCTGAACCGGGCGAAAGTGCGAGTGAGACAAGACTCGGTCCGCGTCCTCGACGAGGATCTCAAGAATCAGCAGCAAAGCTTCAACGCCGGCATCGTTGGCAACTTAAACGTGCAGCGCGCCGAAGTGGCACTGGCTAACGAGCAGCCGGAACTCTTCAACGCTCAGACGCAATTGAAAAATTCCTACCTCCGGCTGGGAGACCTTTTCGGCCTGGATGCTCGGCCCGGAACCGCGGCAGCTCCGTTTGAAGTTTCGGGAGAATTGCAATATCGACCGAATCACCCCGATCTGAACGATTGCCTCGCCCGGGCGGACGCAAATCGGCCGGTCATCAAAGCCCGGCAGAAGGACATCGAGATCGAGGACCAGCAGTATATCCTGGACCGGAGCGCAATGCGGCCACATGTCCGCGCTTTTTCCGGGTACGAGGTTTACAGCGAACGTGATCCCGCCGTCGGTCCCGAATTTAATTACGGATATGTAGTGGGGATAAACGCGACATGGAACATTTTCGATGGATTCGCAACCAAAGGCCGCATGCAAGCCACGCGCGCCCGGCGCGAAGCGGCCGTGCAGGCGTTGGCAGCCGCTCGGCGCGCCGTCGCCTCCGAAGTGCGCAGCGCTTTTTTTGATCTCGAACAGGCTGATCGCGTGCTCGAAACGGAGACAAATAACGTTCAGGCCGCGGATACAGCTCTCGACATTGCCAAAAGCAATTTTGCCGCCGGATTGGGAACACAACTCGACATCCTGCAAGCGGCATCCGACGTCACTCGGACTCGCACGACGCGACTCAGCGCAATCTACTTGCACAACGTGGCTCTTGCCCGTCTGACGCACGCCTGCGCGAGTTCGGCTGAAGCACTCGATTTCGCATCAAATGTCGAAAGCGCGAAGAAAGCAAACCGCAATGCGGCACAAGCTGCTGATGTGGCACGTCCACCCGACAAATTGGGCCAGCGATGAAGCGAAGCATTTGTATTCTGGGGAGCACAGGCCGCCGGCACCTTGCAGGGCTAAAGGTCTTCGCCATCATCCTCATAGTTTCCCTCACACACGCAACCCGCGCGGTGACTCTGCAGGCTGTCCTGCAAACCACACTGGACAGAAATTCGGCTATCCAGGAAGCGAAATCGGGTCTGGAGCAAGCTGCCGGGCAACGGCTGGTTTTTCGTTCTGTCGTTTGGCCTGACGCTGAATTGAGCGTGCCCGCGGGTGTTCAGGGTGGCCACCGCTCCGGTGAAAGCGGAGTAAAAGGTTTTGCCGTCGGACGCGGGGTATTGACGCAGACTTTGTTCAACGCGGGTCTGCCCGCTTCTCTGCGGCGAGGCGATGTCGAAGTCTTGATTGCGCAGCAGCAATTGAATGTTGCTGTCGTGGAGCAATTGCACGCGGCGCGCCTGGCATTTTACACTGCGCTTTACAATCGATCACTGGAATCCATCCGCAGCGAACAACAACGAAGGCTGCAGGAGAACGTGACTACTCAAAGAACTCGGTTCGAAGCCGGGCTTGCTGATAAGAGCGCGCTTGCAAGCGCGACCGTTCAGGCGTCTGAATTAGAAACGCAAATTGAAGGCGCGCATCGCGCCTATCTAGGCGCGCAATTGGAATTGGCGTCCGCGATGGGGATTAATCCCGCTAAGGCGTCGCTGCCCGAGCCCGAGGGCGAACTGCAATCTGTCCCGGTGCGCGTCGATCTGGATTCCGAAACAGCGGCGGCTCTAGAGCGAAGAGCCGATCTTAAACTGGCGCGCTTGTTTGTGCGCGCGGCCAACGAAGATCAACGGATTATCGCGGCCGATTATTATCCTATTGTGATCGGAAGCCTTCCAGGCGAGTACGTCCCAGTCACAGGGATTCATCGCGAGGGCTCAACGAGCAGAAACCAGGATTTCATTGGGTCAGAAATTCGCGAGAGGGCCGCGTACACGTGGCGGGTCATCGATAATGGCAAGGTGGGAGGCGCAGTTCTCAGAGCACGCTCGACGCGAGAGATTAACGAACTGACGTGCCGAAAACTGGAGGCGAATATTCCCCGCGACGTCTCGCATATCGCGAACTATCTTAAGACAACCGAGCTCCGCGAAAAATCACTCGTCTCGGCAGCGACTGCCGCGGAGGAGAGCGCACACGCGGTGCAGGAAAACCTGGCCAGCGGCCTGGCGTCGCCACTGGAATACCGCGTTACTCAAAATTTCTTTCTGGAGACCAAAAGCGGATTGTTAGAGGCCATCTATCAACACAATCTCGCTGTGGCTGAGTGGGACCGCGCCACTGGGCGTTATTTCCAATTTTCGGACGACACGCCGAAATCTCGCTAGATACGGCGAGTGAACAAGATGCGCGCCGGGTTGTAGCCAGGGCAGAGCTTGCCCGCCTTGGTGGGTGTCGCCGTGGGCGCTGACAACGCACACAGACGCCTCGACCCGCCTTCGCCCCGCTACGGCGCGGCAGGCACAGCGAGGCGGCTAAATAACCGCAAACGGGGAGTTCTCCACTCCATGCCGATTCTTAATTGGCCTCTTATGATCGAACGGACATTTCTGCTGCGGTGTCTTGGGAATAATGCTTTCGAATATCTGGCAAAAGGCCGGGGCGCGGACGATAACCGGTGGGCACCGGCTTATTGCAAAGAAGGGCTACGGACACCAGACTAGCTTTCCAAAATTGAAATTGCCGGAATCAAAAAGAGTTTTGTTCGGTGGTGGAGCAGCACTCCTGCTCCTTTTCGCGGTGGGGTATTATTTCCTGATGCCGGTGGCGGAAGTGGTCACAGTCCGCCGTGGCACGGCCATCTCCGCCGTTTATGGGACCGTGCGGATCGAGCCTGCCTTTGTGGTGCGTGTTCGAGCGCAAAATGACGGGTTCCTCCGGTTGGCCGAAGGATTCTCGGCTGGTCGTGGTGCAATCGGCAACAGCGTCGAGAAAGGACAGTTGCTGGCGACAATCGCCGACCAGGAAACATCCCGGCAACTGAAGCAGGCTCGAGGCGATTTGCAGGCGGCCATCGACCGCGCGGCTCTTCCGCTCCCCTCTTCGGAGCTGCTCAAAGCTGCGGAAGACAATCTGCAACGGCTCGAAAAGGTTGTCAGCTCGGGCAATGTGCCCGCCGTCGAATATCAGAAGGCGAAGAGCGAAGCGAACAGGCTGCGAGGCGCAGTGGAATCGGAGCGGATCGAGCGGGATCGCAATCTCAACTCGCTCGGAGAAACAACGAAGAAACTAGAGGCCCAGATGAAGAACTCCGAGGTCCGCGCGCCAATCGACGGCGTTCTCACGAACGTCCAGACAATTGACGGCGAGCTGGTTTCAGACGGCAACGAACTTTTCACCGTCTCGTCGCACAAGAATTACGTTCGCGGCGAAGTAAACGAGGAAGATGTAGGTGAAGTGAAACCCGGGATGACGGCAAAAGTGCAATTGTACGCCTACCGGACCAAGACTTTCAGCGCGCGGGTTTCTTCAGTCCAACCTGCAGCCGATCCAACGACTCAGCGGTACACTGTCGTTCTGGAGATGGCAGACCCTCCAGACAACTTGATGACTGGAATGACTGGCGAGATGAACATTATTACCGGGACGCACAAAAATGCTCTTCTGGTGCCGACGCGCGCGCTTCTTGTGGATCAGGCGTTGGTGGTGCAGGGCGGTATTGTGAATTCTCGCACGGTTGGCGTTGGGTTTCGCACTCTTGATTTTGCAGAAGTGACCAGCGGACTGACAGAAGGCAACCGCGTGATCGTTTCCGACCAGGACAAATTCCACCCTGGCGAAGCAGTACGACAACGGATGGTCAATTTACCGCCGCCCCCGAAAGAACCATGACCCCGCCGCTTTATATTGCCTTGCGTTTTCTGACGCATCGCAAGCGGGCATTACTTCTGAGCCTTAGCGGGGTCGTTTTCGGAGTCGCGATCTTTATCTGCACGCAGGCGCAAACCACGGGGTTTTCGCGCTATTTCATCGACTCAACCATCGGGAGCAATGGCGCGCTGGTTATCAAATCACGTTTTCGCCCGCGCTACGAACCGCTCATGGTCTCCGCCAAGAGCTCTAAGGGGAATGTCGGCCGCCGTCTGTATTTTGAAGGCATTACTAACGCCAATGAAATCATGCGGGTAAGCAGGCAATTCTCCAACGTGGTCTCCTGTTCACCGGTTCTTCGTGGAACGGTCAGCGCTCGTGCGGGATTCGAGAACGCGACTGTCGATCTTTACGGCATCAATCCCGCTCTGCACGCGCGAACGACCGATATTCTCCACCAGTTGATTGACGGCAACTTTGATGACTTCCGAAACAACACCAGTGCGATCATCATCGGTTCGAATCTGGCAGTGTTACTTCAGGCTGGGGTCGGCGACACTGTGCAATTGCTCGCGCCCAACGGCGAGTACTGGCGATTCACGGTTGCTGCGATCGCTCGCGCAGGAATCGGCTCGATCGATTCAACACGGGTTTATTCGCATGCCAGGGTTGCGCAGGCTTTGCTGCAACAACCCTCCGGCGCGTCAATGATCATATACAAACTGCGAAATCCGAACCGCGCACCGGCTTTGGCCAGCCGTTTTGAGACACTCTTTCAACACAGCGCTTCGAGCTGGCAGGAACGCGAGGAAAGTACGCTGCAGCTTTTTCTGACCCTGAGAATGTCGGTCGCGATTACTGTTTCTCTCATCATCCTGCTCGCCGGCTTCGGCATTTTTAACGTCCTTACGATGTCGGTGCTCGCGAAAATTAAGGAGATCGCGATTTTGCGTTCAATGGGTTACAGGCGCATCGACATTTCTTCCATTTTTTTGTGGCAGGGCGCGCTGATCGCTGCGGCAGGCTCGCTGCTCGGCTGCTTGCTTGGTGCGTTAATGACCTGGGGCGTATCGCATATTCCCATTCGTCTCCGCGGTTTGCTGTACACGAATTACTTTTTAGTGACATGGGATTGGAGACACTACGTATTTGCGACGTTGCTCGCGATTCTCGCCGTTTTCATCGCGAGTTATGTTCCCGGCGCGTCGCGCTGCTCAACTGGCGCCAGTCGTTACGATTCGGGGTTCAAGATGAGCTCGGAAGCCTGCCTTAGTTGCGAAGGGATTGAACGCTATTTGGGCGAAGAGGAGGAACGTGTACATGCCCTCCGGGGCGTATCACTCGATATTGAGCCAGGCAGTGTCCATGCGGTTGTTGGGCCGTCCGGCTGCGGTAAAAGCTCGTTGCTGTACATTCTTGGCCTGCTTGATCTGCCGGATGCCGGCCGCGTTTCAATCGAATCGGAGCCAGTGTCCCAGCTGAGTGATGACGAGCTCGCGCATAAACGGAGCAAATTCATCGGCTTCATCTTTCAATTCCATTTCCTGATGGAGGATTTCACTGCGCAGGAAAACGTGATGATTCCGATGCGCAAACTGGGGCAACTTTCCGACAATGAGATGCGCGAACGCGCTGGCATGCTGCTCGAAGCGGTAGGTTTGGGCGACAAATTACGGAGGCCCAGCCGTCACCTTTCCGGAGGCGAACAACAGCGTGTGGCCATCGCCCGAGCGCTGGCTAACGATCCCAAAGTCATTCTGGCAGACGAACCAACCGGCAACCTCGACACTGCCAATTCCGAGCGCGCCTTTGAGTTGCTGCAAAACATCGTGCAACAAGGCCGGAAAGCTCTGCTCCTAGCAACCCATAACCCGACCATCGCTGAAGCCTGTGATTGGATTCACGAGATGAAAGACGGCCACATCACCACCAGCCATTCGCGCGGCAACCGAACTTCAAACTTCGAAAACAGCGGGAACTGACGCCGAGCCCGGCGGGACTTGCAAATGTTCGAGAAGCTTCTCGATATAGTCTGACCACGAGCGGAACTTTCGAGCGCGGGCTTCTGTGCATAATCGCGAGTAAGTTTGTTGATCCGTCAGTAAGTTTTTAATTCCAGCGGCAAGCGCGTCCTCGCTCGTTTGATCGACAATTAAACATCCACCGCCGCGGGCAACTTCACCCAGAGCGCCATTCCCTCCGCAAATGCACGGTTTGCCGTGCCAGAGACTTTCAGCGATCGGCAATCCGAAACCCTCGAACAGCGAGGGGTAAACGGTGAAGCGACACGACCGATAAACTTCGTGCAGTGTTTTATCATTCACGTGCCGGAGCCAGCGCAGCGGCCGTCCTCGTCGTTGCAACCGCCAGACCGCGGGAAGCATTTTCGGCGCATAATAATCAGTAGTACGACCAACGAGTTGCAACTCGAAGTCGTGCCCCTGCAGCCATAATTTCTCTGCTGCGGCTAGGAAAGTAAGATGGTTTTTGCGCGGTTCGAATGAGCCAACGCACGCAATCATGTTGCGTGCCCTAACCGAATCCGCCGCGCGCACCGCTCGATCAAATTCAATCGGCCATGGTTCAACGCACGTCGTTGTGGGCAAGCTCCCGTATTCGTGCCACCGCCGAAGTAAGTCATCGCACGATTCGTGCGAAATGCAGATCACTTGGGCGAACGCCGCCAGCGATTTCAAGTAATTTTGAAAGCGCATTTGGGCCTTATCCGACAACCGTGGCAACCGCAATGCGGCTGCATCATGGAAGATGGCGACAATTCGGATGCCCGTTTTCGTGATCAGTTCCGGTAGGCGTTGCGTTCGAACGTCAAAATAGAGATCAGGAACAAGGAGAATGTCGGCAGAGGCGGTTTGATTTTCTAGGCGAACTGTTTTGCGGAACGCAAGCCGCCGCAGTTCAGCGAGCAAAGTTTCGCCGCGCCATTCCGGCTTTGCCGTGGCTTTCGACAAAACCCTAAATGGGCTCTGGAGGATTTCCAGCTCCAGCCGACCAAGATGCTGATAGCACTTGCCCTTCTTATTCCAGCAAACTGGAGTGATAGGTACGTGGTTTCCGAGATGCAGGTAGAGCGCCCGCGTCATCCGCTGCATGCCGGTGTTCTTGACCGACTTGCAAGAACTTGTAACGTCGAGGAAAATCATTCTCCCAATCGCGAGGAGCATTCCATCCCCCTCAAACTCATTGCCTTTCTCTCCCGCGGGACGAGCCGGCCTTTCCCACAGAACGTCTCTCTCGAATTAACCGAAAATGACTTCAACTGGCGGCGCTCGGCACTCGCTATGACAAAGTCAAAGAAGTTCATTTTGAGAGCTTGGTTCAAAAGGCAGGTTCTAAGACGCTGCAGATTTCGGCCGCGTATTCCGCCCATGATTTGATTAGCCGGTTCGAGATTTGGGCCGTCAACTTCTCATGCAGATCGGCACGCGTGGAAAGCGACACCATCGCCTCAGCCAGCTTGTCCGCATAGCGGACGTCCACCGTAAGGCATCCACCGCCTCGGGCCGTTTCCGCCATTGCGCCGAAATTTGCGCAGATACAGGGGCGTCCATGCCACAAGCTCTCCAGAATCGGCAAACCAAAACCTTCCATCAGCGAAGGATAAACCGTGAACGCACATTCCTCGTAGAGGATCGCGAGCGCATCATTTGTCACGGAGCCGTGCCATGTAATGTTCGGATTCTTGCTAACCGCCGCTTGCACTCGCCGCGCAAGGGAGCTCGCATGCTTGTAGCGGTCGCCTACCAGGTGGAGAAACAGCTTCGGGCATTGCAAGCTGGAGTTGGCTTGCGCGAAGGCTTCGAGCAAGGTGCTATGATTTTTACGCGGTTCCAGGGTGGAAACACAAAGCATGCTCACGGAAGCGGCCGTCGCGCGACTCCTGACAGGCCAACGCGATTGGCCAAGCAATTCGCTGGCATGACTGCAAACATGAATCGACGGCAGCCGCAACTTTCGTTCCTTTACGAACCGACGGAATTCTTCAGCCGCCGAATGCGAAACGGCGATGACAATGTCGCCGCTGCAAAGCGCTTCCATGTAATCAGCGTGATATTTCGCCGCCTCCGGGCGAACCAACGTTGGATGTGAGAGAGGAATTGCATCATGAAAAATCGCGGCTACACGCATGCCGCGGTTTCGCGCGAAGCGGATTATGCGGTTTGCTCTCCATCGGTACAGCACTTCGGGCAAAAGCAGCCACGGTTCGGCAACAGCATCATGTAAGATGGGCTTGGTGAATTCACTAATGCCAAGCGAATTCTTCTCTTTCAGTTTGAGCGGCATCAGCGTCCGGCCCCATTTAGACCAGCGGACGACATGAAGGTTTACGTCAACCTGATTCAACCCAGCGACCAGCCCGCGAACCACCGTCTGGATTCCGGTCCTTGCGCGACTCCTGGCGGTATGGGTCGCCGCAACGAAGATCGTGAGTTGACGTTTTCTCACGGCATCGCCATGCAGAGATTCATCAGGTGCGCCGCCCCACTCGCTCACGTCACATCAGCCGTGGCTAGCGATCCCCCCTGCCGAGGTGGCGTCATGATACACCTCGAGCGTTTCACGCGCGGCTCGATCCCACGAAAAATCCCGCGCCCTTGCCAAGCCATGCTCGCTCAGGGAGCGGCGTCGTTCAGGCGACCTGACGACATCACTTAGGGCCGTGGCGAGAGCTGGCAGGTTGTCCGGCGGGAAAAGCACGGTCGCTCGCGCCGTAATTTCGCGAAATGGTGGGATGTCGCTTGCCACCACCGGACAACCGCATGCCATCGCTTCCAGAATCGGCAACCCAAAGCCTTCATAGACGGAAGGGTGAATTAGCGCTCCCGCAGCTTGCAACAGAGTCACCACATCTTGGTGCGCCACGGCGTTCAACCAGACAACTCGATGCGCAATCCCAAGATCGCTGGCCAATGAGCGCAATCCCTTGCCTGCTCGCCTCCGTTGCAGAAGCACGAGCCGCCAGGGCATCGGGACCTTGGCCGCAAAGGCGGCCATCGCCAATGAATGGCGCTTTGCCGGAGTGTTCGCGCCCACGAGCAGCAAATACGGGGCGGCGCTCCCCGTGAGGAGAAATGCTTTTTTTTGCAGGCCGTCTTGATCTTCTGCCGGCGCGAAGCTCGGCTCGGCGGCTTCCCAAATAACCCGCACTCGCGCTGCAGCGTCAGGCGCGATCGCATAGATGCGATCTGCCGTCGCTTTTGTCGGCACAATCAAGCGCGTCGCGCCCCGCAAGGCGCGCCAGAGTGCTTGCTGGCAGTACCATTTTTTCGCGACCTGCTCAAGACCCTGCATATGGAACTCCGGCCGCTCAATC
The DNA here is from genome assembly GCA_963840135.1 of uncultured Verrucomicrobiae bacterium. Classification (GTDB taxonomy): domain Bacteria; phylum Verrucomicrobiota; class Verrucomicrobiia; order Chthoniobacterales; family UBA10450; genus Udaeobacter. The sequence continues at coordinate 188,946 of CAWIXX010000003.1, forward strand.
GCCATAACATCATGTACCGTGATTACGGCCGGGCAGGGCAGGCCGCGGGGCATCATATTGTTAGGGCTGTGGAAAACGTCTATTTCTCCGAAAGGCGCATAGTGGCGGGGCCAAAAGACCGGCAAGGGCGAAGTCGGGCCTGGTCGAACTGTAATGTCCATCGTGTTGCGACCGGGTGAAAGCGGGCACGGGGCGAGCCGATGCCTCCAAAAGATGAACTGATCCGAAGCTCCTGCGCGCGGCAAACGATCAACAAGCGCCTGCGTGTAGGTCCCAATACCGCTCGGTGTTTCACGGATGTATCTCGCATCCATGGCAACGCGAATCGACGGACGCGTTGCGCCGTTCCCCTCGAGTTCCGCCCCGCAGCCATTCTCCTTAATCAAAGCGACCTCGTACCGCTAACCCCAAAGCATACGTACGCTGAAGGGAATATCCTGACTTATCCGGTGATTTTGGCGCGGCGGCCATGCATTCCATCTGTCGAGCGGCCGCCGTCGCACGCGCCCCAGTGGCTAATGGAACAGTGCCGCAACCAATGAATCTTTGGCCCACAACCAGCGCGATTTTCCGATCCACGGACCGAGGCACGCGCCGCCATCGCCACGCGCAGCTTCTAATCTTGCAGGAGCTCGTGACATCAAGAAAGAGCATGCTCAGGGTGAAGTAAAAATGTTCCACCTCGAGGCGAAGGACTCGACGGTCTTATTATTATGGCGCCCTCCACTGGGCACGTCGTGTAGCGTCATGGTGCCAAGCTACTGAAGGGCAATCCCCATCCTGTTCGAAGCGGGAATGAAATATTTCTCCACGCCTCGGCGTTCAAGGCAACGGCTGATCCACATATCGTCCATGTAAAACGCACCCTCGGGCCCAGTTGAATAATTCTAAAGCGAAGAATCGAAGAAACGGAGTTGAATCAGGTAACTTCCGCATCCAGTCACCACCGCGACGCGCTGTGGATTCTTGGAAATCGACAGACGGAGATAAGTTTGGAGTGGCGCCAGTTCAGGGTACGGGGGATCGGACGCGAAAGCTCCGCGAAAATCATTGCGTCTCATACGTTACATTTCCGAGTTTTGCACGGATGTGTCACCTAATTTTTATGTAGGGCTTCGCCTGACATGCAACCGCGCGGGAAGGGAAACACGCCTTTCCAAAGCTCCTATCCGTTTCTACGGTAACATGTACAGGAACTCCTGACGTCGAGGCAAATCATATCAATCTGAAACAAAAGGTTTTCAAAAAAAACGCCAGGCGACCTAGTTGAGTGACACTAACGCGATAGGAACTCAATTCGTCAAATATGCGATATGTCGGATCGCCACTCATGCAATTATTCTTTGAAGTTCCGGGTGCATGGCATTTCCAGTGAAAATGCAAATTGCGCTACCATTTCAATCGTCCAAACCACTTGCGCCCAGGGAACGCTATCTTAAGTTTGCTTTCGCTTGAGCACGGAATCTCCCATCGTAGCCACTGTCGCTGAGCTATATGCGACCCCAATTCGGACGCAAGCCCGGCAGCAAAAGCCCACTTTTCGCATTCGACCGACAAAAGGCTGGGCACCGCTTAACGTTCTCGAACTTTGGAAGTATCGCGACCTGCTCTGGATTTTGGTAGAGCGCGACACGAAACTTCTCTACAAACAAACTGCGCTTGGGGTTGCTTGGGTGGTGATGCAGCCCCTCATCGCAGCAGTGATCTTCGCCGTAATCTTCGGCCGAGTAGCAAGGCTTCCAAGCGACGGCGCGCCCTACCTGTTGTTTGTCTTCTGCGGTTTGACTGTCTGGACGTATTTCTCGCAAGCACTGCAACACGCGGGAAATAGTCTCATCCGTAACGCCCAGCTTGTCTCTAAAGTTTACTTTCCAAAGTTACTCCTCCCTCTCGCCCAGACCATTCGTGGCCTCGTTGATTTCACGGTTACGCTGGTCGTTCTTTTGGCGTTAATGACGATTTATCGAGTCCCGCCCACACTTCGACTGGCCGTATTACCTGTCTTTCTGTTCTTCATGACTCTGACCGCAACTGGCGTAGCCCTATGGTTTTCCGCGCTCAGTGTTAAATACCGTGATTGCACACACGCACTGCAATATTTCATTCAAATTTGGATGTACGCCAGTCCAGTCGTGTATCCAATAAGCATGATTCCTGAACGCTGGCGCCCGTTGTTCGCCTTGAATCCCGCGGTCGGATTCATTGAAGGTTTTCGGTGGGCAGTGCTAGGCCACAGCGTTCTGAACCCCAGTCTCGTCTGCATCACGATCGTAATGTCTTTAGTTGTCTTGTTTAGCGGCGCGTTTTTCTTTCGCCGCGCCGAACGTGGCTTCGCCGACATCATTTAGTCTTTGGATTATTTCGCGAAATGTCGGACGTCGCCATCGCTGTCAAAAACTTAAGCAAGTCTTTCAAGATCGCCCATCAACGGGACGCGGGATACAGGACACTGCGTGATGATCTAATGGGTTTACCGCAGCGAATGCTGGCGCGATGGAAGAGAAACGGCCAACTTACATCCGAAACGTTCTGGGCGCTTAAGGACGTTTCGTTCGAAGTTAAGAAGGGCGAAGTAGTCGGCATTATCGGACGCAACGGAACGGGCAAGAGCACTTTGCTAAAGATTCTAAGTCGCATCACTGAGCCGACATCCGGCGGCGCAGACATTTACGGACGCGTTGGAGCGCTTCTCGAAGTCGGGACCGGTTTTCATCCGGAACTAACCGGCCGCGAAAACATTTTTATGAACGGCGCGATCCTCGGCATGAAGCGCGTCGAGATTCAACAAAAGTTTGCCGAAATCGTTGCCTTCGCCGGGATTGATAAGTTCCTGGACACGCCGGTAAAGAGGTATTCCAGCGGAATGTATGTGCGGCTCGCTTTCGCCGTCGCCGCGCACCTCGATCCGGAAATTCTCTTCGTCGACGAAGTTCTGGCGGTGGGCGACACCGAGTTTCAAAAAAAATGTTTAGGCAAGATGCACGACGTGTCGCAGGCGGGCAGAACCGTTATTTTTATCAGCCATTCAATGGAAGCAATCTCGCGACTCTGCCCTCGCGCGATTTGGTTGCACGAGGGGAAATTAATCGTGGATGGCCCTTCAGACGCTGTTATCGCCCAATATTCCGGCGCCAGCGCCCTTTCCGCGATTCAAACTTGAAAGACCGCCTGCGAAGAAAACGGGAGAGAAAATAAGATAAGTCGCCGCACCTATTTATGCCCACTTCGCAGCCGCTCGACCCGCCAGCAGAGAAAGTCGTATAGGTGGTCCGCAGTTATTCATCGGAGTGAAACGGAGATCCTCACACACCTCGCAGCGTAACCGTGTGAATAACTGGGCTAGATGAGATTTTTGTGAGTAACCGTCTAGTCGTCGGGATCTAGCATAGGTCAGGATGGTCTCAAACAGATACCGCCGGGAATCGATTCTCCATGCGCGGCACTGAATTCCGCCAACCTTCCACCCTTCCACGCTGTACAGGATCGGTTGAGAGCGCCGTTATCGCCGTCGTCGCCTCCCCGATATTGTGGTCAGTATATATCCTCTAAAGTCAGTTAAATCCAAACGGCGATCTTCGCCGTAGTGATAGGTAGGATGCGCGCAGCGAAGAGTGAGTATCCGACGTGCTTTCAGCACAACGTTCCTGGCAAGGGTCCGGCGTCTTGCTCGCCACAGCTTCGACGCGAGCTGAAGCGTCCTTTTTAACTGGCGCACACCCATAAGCGGATGGTATCAGTTTCGGACTTATTCCTGACCGAGCGAAGCTTCGGCTTTGAACTGAGCTTGCTTGGACACATCCCGGGCGGTTACTCTTGGCGAAGGTTGAAACCGTGGCAGTGCCCCTTGGCACCATCGCAGTGCCTCGAGGAAGAGATTGTGATCACGAAAGAAAAGCATGTTGCCCCAGGCCTTCTTTGGCGTGCTAGCCAAGTTTGTACCAAAACGAACATAATTTTCCCCCTCCACGCGAAATACAATAATATTCCAGAAGTAGTCTCGGTTGCGCATTTCGCGAATCACTTCGGCAGGGGCGACTAGGTTGTCACGATTCTTTTCGTAGCGCACAAACACAAAATCATTACCCCAGAATTCGGTCTGGACGACAGCGGGCCGGATCACCCCGAGTCCCTTGACAACCTCAAGGTCGAAGCCCTCAGTATCCACCTTCAGAAAATCGATCTGTTCCGGCACTTCTCCGGATTTGATCAGGGATTCGATGGTTCGAACCGGAACGTCGACCTTATCTGCAAAGACAAGGCTTTCGCGAACGAAATGGGGCCGAAATGTGTTGTACAGTGAGGGATCATCCTGGCGCGCTTCGCTCGACTCCGACGCGATATATAGCGGGAGCGTCGTCTCCTTCAAGCCAAGGGCAAGGTTGAATGTCTTCACATTATCGCGGTCTGCCATCCTTGCCTTCAACCGCTCAAAAGTCGCTGGAAAAGGCTCAAAAGAATAAACCTGGTAACCGGAATTGGAAACGACCTCGGTAAAGTCACCTATATTGGCGCCGACATCCAGGAGTACACGGTTCGGTAGAAAGTTGTACAAAAAAGCAGCCAGATAGTATTCCGGTTCGGAATGAGCGAAGTGTTCTTCGGGCAGCCAGGGCTCGGAAATTGCGAGGCGTTGATCCAGCGATTTCAGAATCAACTCCAACCGGTCGACATGTTCTTCGAGTTTCCGCAATTCATCTTCCGTCCGGCGGGCTCGCGCATCAAGGACGAATTCAAGACTCTCCAACTTTCCCAGTGCGAGATCGACTTTCCTATGCAAAGCGTCGATAGCTAATGCGCGCTGGGCAAGCGCAGTTGTTTTGTGCCTCAGACTTTCTGACATCGAGACGAGGTTCTTTGCTGATTTACTCATGAAGCACTCTCGCGGACCCGGTATCACTCAGGATCGAATCGCTCAACCGAAAGGGCTCAAAAACTTTCTCGTATCGATCGTCTATTGGCTTGCCAATTTCAACCGAGCGCCAGATCCAATCGTTGATCGGCTCGCTGGCAAACGTCGGGGCCAGCTCGGCCGCTTTCCGCCGGATCCGCTCGACCGTTTTCGGATTTGTGACGTCTGATATTGCTACCCTGAATTCGTGGCTTCTGTACGGAGAAGCGACACCCAGCTCTAGTTGGGTAACGAATCGGCCGGCTGCGGTTTTGGGGTCGCCCAAAACCACGATCGGCAGGTGCGCGGTGGTCATCAGGTAAATCAGCCTGGATGGAAGGCTGGCCCGAAACAACCAGTCGTGTGCCAGTGTGCCGCTCAGGTTTCCACTCGGTAGGATTGCGTAGTCGAACTGTCGAAGTGCGCGTACGAGCCGATCTTCCGGTACTATTCCGTGCAGTATGAGCCCTTCCTTGGCGAGCTCTGCTGCATCAAGTTGAATAAACGGCTTTCCGGCGTTACCAAACCACTCTACGGTCAGCCCGGATGCTTTGATCAATCCTCGCACCTCTTCCAAAATCTCCGGGCTCCAGACGTTGCCGATGATCACACCTTTTGGCGGCTGGTTGTTGGGCGACGGAAAGTCGGAAGGGGCAAACCAGCGCCGGCAGTTGGCGGGTGGAATAATCCAGACCGGCAAACCATATTTCTCTTCAAAACCTGACCGGAGCGCCTCCGAAATGGCGAAGCGCATCGCGGAGCGCTCCAGCAGCATCTTCATCAATGGATCGGCAATCCCCTGGAAGAACAGGTTCTGGTCATCCATGATGTAGGTCACCAACGGAGCGCTCGTAACCTTCGCCGCCGCAATGGCGGAGAGAGCGTCATCCGGGAAGAAAGGAACGCAAAGGATGCGCTTAACCTCATGATCGTCGAGAAGGGTTGCCACCTTGCGCTCGGCAACCTCGAGCTCGGCCTCCGGATGAGGAACGTGATGGGTGACAGTGCCTAGGCTCTGATGATTGAAAATGTTTCTAGAATAGAATACGACCAGTGCGTGCTCATTCTCAAAGATCTTGCCTAATAACGCGCCGGTGCCGTGGCGGTCACAAACTTCGGCATGAGTGATCACGAGAGTAGCATCTCTCAGGCGAGTTCGCGGTAGTTGCGTTGCTGCTAGCGCTTTTGCGCTCGGCGCTTCGTCTTCAGCCGGGTACGCAGGCTTTCTTTGTCGCTTTAAGAAATTCCAGATCATCTCATCGCATTTTCTTTAGACCAATGAACAAAGCTCGGGTTTGTTTTTCTGATCGGCAGGATCAAGACGCAATGACCACGGCTCTACGATTGCATTAGAACGCCGAAAGCGTTCCGCTGTTTTGGGCATGTTGTTTCCTTGGGGTTCTCCAGCCGTCATCAAATCAAAACTTGCGTGGGATCCTCATCGAGCCCGTAGTATAAAAAATCTCCCCAGCGCGAGCCGATTCCGAAGCAATTCAGCACACTTGGATAGTCCGTTTTATAAATCGTGATCTCTTTCATGCCAAGCAAGGTTAACTCGGTCCCCAGATCTTCTTTGACAAATCGTAGATGCCTGAAAAGAGCATTTGGTCTGACCAGAAACGCCTTATTGAAGCCACATAAAAACATCTGTAGTTCGGCTCGGCCCGATGCTTTTCAAGGAAGGTGCAAACTGCGTAAGTCAGTTGCGGGTAACGCGGGTTCAAAAAATCGTCAACACAGAGGATACCTTCAACAGCCAACAATCGGTTTCCCAGTTCCAAGTCGCTCCAGACATTTTCGCCCTTATGGTCACCGTCCACATGGACCCCATCGGAACAAGTGAGCGTGGCTGCTCGCGAGGCTCCAGACCGACCCGTGCGACGACTTCTGTTTGAAAATAACCACGCCCGTTGGTTTAAACGTCTTTACAAGCACTTCCGCCGCATCAACGAAATCAGAACAATCAACGAGGAAGAGTTCATCCGCCTCGCTGGCGTGCATGGCCAGCATCATTGCAGATGTGCCGTAGTAAACCCCGATCTCGAGAAGCGGACCGGACAGATACAGTTGTCGCTGGAATCTCAGCAGGCAAGCGGAATTGCGTTCCTAGGTCGAAGAGCCGGAAACGTAACGGTCGCAGAAATACCATCAGGTCTACAAGCAGCGGGATCTTGCCCCCATAGGCCTGTATGATCCACGTCTCCAGATGGAGAGCAGGAACACTTGGAAGGGTCGCAATGGCGCCCTTGAGCGCCGCCAATTCACTGGCCTGAATGTCCATCTTGATAAAGTCCGGCGACGGGAGCGTGCCTTCCTTGATAAGGCTGTCGATCGTTCTCATCGGCACCGTGGTCGGTGTCGCAAAGTTCCCTTCCTGCCAATCAACGGTCGTTGATCCTTGTGGGTCGGGGTGAACATGGAAGGTGGCCGGCCCATCTCTTTCGCCAATAGCGATTGGGAAAAGCTTCAACCGCTCATGACTATCCAGGGTTGCATTTATCTCGTCGGTGTATGCCGTTCCGGGCTCGAATAAAAATACCGTGGCGCCAGGGAAGATCTTCACGATCTCTCGTGTCCACCTGCCGTTCGACGCGCCGACATCAAGGATCACCGGGTCCTCAGGTAATCTCGGCTTCAACAGCCGAAGAATGCGCACATCCTCCTCGAACTCTTGCATGTGGCCACATTAGCAGTGCAATACCCGTAGTGAATGTTTCGGTGAATCAAGCAATCTGATGGTCAGAACAATACGTTCCGCCAGGCCCGACCAGGTAAGGTTCCACTGCTGAGTTAAGCGAGAAACGGCGAAGAAACCCTGGCGTGCTATAACTGAGCGATCTCACCGGAGTTCGCGATGTATTGGGAGCACAAACCCCTGCTGGAGTTCCCAAGGTCGACTGACTTCGTTGCCGATAAATGGGTTGACAGTATGGATTATTTGACTCTCTGTCACTCGCAATCCCAGAAACCGAAAATCCGAGTCAAACTGATAATTGTTATCTGCTGGATACACCTGACATGGGCGTGGACATTTTTCCTATATCTCGGATCAAGGCGCTTGAACTTACCGGGGAACTCTACACCAGTGCGGACGTGGGAGAGCTAAAGCACGAACATTACCATCGTTATTTCTTTACCTTGCAGTTCTGTGATAAAAAGGAGGTCTTAGATGTTGGATCAGGTGAAGGGTATGGCAGTGCGTTGCTGGGGATGGTGGCCCAACAGGTCTTTGGCGTCGACCTATCGCCCGAGGCTCTCGCTCGTGCGTCCCGCAACTATGGTCGCGTGCAAGTGTCATTCACCGGCGTATGACCTTTCCTCTTCGTTTCCTACGGCAGATTGCTGGCACGATTAGGGGTCGAAGCGTTCTGCTGGCTGAAATCCACCAGGAGGTGCGCCCCCTACACGAATCGATTGGCTTATTGCGCGCGTTATTTTTGTCGGAAAAGCTCTCACGAGCCGAGGTGGAATATGATGTCGTCATTACGCCGAGCGAGATTAATAATCAGCACGGCACCGGTTTTTTGGTCGATCGACTGTTCGGCAATCGATCAAACGTTCTTTCGATTCGGGCCGCGAATCATTACGGAGGGGATCACCACTTCGGGGATGAGAGCCTAATAATTTCCCACGAACGTCTGTCGCGGTCACGTTCGATTGAGCAAACCCTCCGAAAGTTAGGAGATCGAATCCCAAAGCGCATATTCTGTGTGCCTTATTTGCCGGATGATTTGCTCACTGCAATAACGCTTCGTGACGTCTTCAAGGCGCCGCTGTGCCTGTACTTAATGGATGATCAGAATATCACTACTTCGGCGATTCCAGATTCTTTGATGCGAGAATTCCTGGAAAAGTGTGCATTGCGTCTGACTACGCATTCCGAAATGCGAGAGGCTTACGAGAGCAAATACGGATCAAAATTCTATCTTCTGCCAGCCGTTGTACCCGCGCGCCTCATTTCCAGCTCTATTTCTCAGCCAGAGCCAGAGCTGGTCCGCGAGCGAACCGGGGCCTTAATCGGCATGCATTTGGGGACGCGCGTGGTTCGATGGCTTGAGAACTGTTGTTAGCGATTCCGGTCTGGGTTGCCATTGGTTCGGCAATCATCAGCACCCGGCATGTCGCATTTCAGCCGAAGAATTGGTCGAAGCTGGAATTAATGCGCAAGGCGTGGTTCCCGAAGAAGAGCTTGCACATCAGCTGCGCCGTTTTCCATTTGCGATTGTGCCGACTGGTACACTCGACGAGAACGACGATGCCGCATGGATCAGTGCTCTCAGTCTGCCGGGAAGAATCCTTTTCATCCTGGCGACATCAAACACACCAATCATTCTTTTGGGGAGTTCCAAAACTCCGGCGGCGAAGCTGATCGAGCACTTCCGTATTGGAGTTCGCTGCGATTACACCGCCGAAAGTTTTTTGTCGGCGGTTCATCGTGTTATTGATCCGGAATACCAGGCGGGGATGCGAGCGAATGCCGTACGAATTGCGCCAAAGTTTTCCGCTGAAGGAATTGGTGAGTGGCTGGACCGATCGCTGGAATTTGGCCGGGCCTGCGATGATCGTTTCGAGCAACTCATGCCTACTTAGCGGATGCCACGATCGAAAATCGCTCAGCACGCCCTTGTCACCCACATGCTGGAGGCCGAAAATCCGAAGTGGTCAATTTTATCTACCGGATGCCTGGTTGGCACCATCGACTCGGACCGCCGGAGTTGGTGGGTGATAAACGGCATGTGCCTAATCGAGGTGCTGCGCTGCGCTGGATTCAAGCAGGTTCGTATCGTCTCCCAATTCACCTTGCCAAACCGGCGCGTCCCATCTCTGAAGGTACCGCATCTGGTAGCGCACGCGGACGTGTAGGACGGCTCGCGCGATGGCAAGGACTTTGCGAAAGGCCTATTAGGTTTATTGGACAAATTTGAGTCAATAAGAGGATGCGGGGCTACTGAATCGCCAGACTCCATACCGCCGGCAACTTTGGTTTCAATTGCAATGGGTCAGCCACCGAGAGTTTCCATTCTGTTGCCTTGTCTTAACGCGCGTCAGTTTCTCGACGCACGCATCGAGTCTCTTCTAGCCCAAACGTTCTCCACTTGGGAGGCGATCGTCCTTGATAGCCATTCCACCGACGGCAGTTGGGAGCTTTTTAAATCGATCGCATCCACTGATTCCCGTTTTCGGCTCTACCAGCTTCCACAGGATGGACTTTACGCCGCACTTAACCGGGGCATGGAGCTTGCACGCGGCGAATTTCTGCACATTGCCACCTGCGACGACACAATGGCTCCGGAATTTCTCACTGAGATGCTGAAGGCATGCGCTCAATACCCAAAGGCTGGCATCGCTGTGTGTGACCTTTTGTTTATCGATCGCAACGGAGACAAGCTTTTGCCTGCGGATTTGATTGGTCATTTGACCGCGCGCGCGACCGAGAATTTGTTGAGTTTGGATACCGTTCGCACTTCTGTCCCGGGAGAAATATGCCGTCATCTCAATTACCGGCCCGTCCCTCACGATTGCCTGCTACACTTTGCCGGGCGCAGTGTTTATTGTTCTCTAACGCAACTGGTTGTTCGCATGTCGTCCATAAAAGCGGTGGCACCGTTTGAAACCAAGACAGGTTCTACTGCTGACTACGAGTGGTTGCTTCGTCTCACCGCTTGTGCTGGTTCGGTGCATTTGCCAAGAAAACTGGCAATGTGGCGCTACCATGGAAATCAGCTCAGCCTTCGTCGAGATGAGTCGCGCCTTGGTTCCATGAAGGCGGCGGGCGAGCGCACCCTGCGGGGAATTTGCGAGCGCCAGCCCCACCTGTTGACTCGGAATGACTGCGAGGCACTCCTGTTACCTTACAAAATTCTAATGGCGCGTTCGGCGATTGGCCGCGTTTATCGCTGGTTTGAAGCCGCCATTAGACTCCTGTGGATGGTTTTTGACAGGCCTGCCGCCACTTGGCGCGGACTTCGTCGAACGAAATTTAGATTCGGCACGCGGCGATACTCTTTGCTTCCGATGATCTTGCAAGGTATAGGGCTCGCCCCAAGCGAGCTCAATGTCATTCGTAAACGCTTTACGGCTTCGCAGGACGGGCCGTGTGCTAGTGCTGAAGAAACGTGCTACGTAGACGAGGGACCCAATAAATGAAGCGATCTCAGCGCTGATCAACCAGACATGATGAGCGCTGATCGCTCTGGGAACCGAGTTCGCAGTTCGAGAAATACTTCGCAGTTTCGCATACAGTTGCTTTGCCGAAAACAGACGTTTGCGCGGCGTCTCCTTTAAGTTCGGTGTTTTGCCGGTCGCTTTGTCACCGTCCAAGCCTTCAAAAACTACAAACTCATGTTTTGAGGTTGGCGCACATTCGAGCAGCCGCTCAAAGATTTCATGTTCGATGGTGTAACCCCCGCCGATAACTTCAGAGGCGACCGGCCGAAATAACCCGACTCTCATGGATGATGTCAGTTGAAGTTACTAGTTATGGCGATCACCTCGCAATAACGTTTGCCTCGATCGGTTCGATCATTAGTTGATCGGAGACAAATGTATCTGCGACCCTGCGGTAAGTTGTAATCCCAGTACGCTCCTGACAGTTGGCAGCGCGCGGCTCCACCGTTAATCTCGGGGGCAATGGAGAATATCCTGCCAATCCTAATTGCGGATGCGCCCGAGGCTTTAATTGAGGTATGTGGCGTCAATTTCCTGGAACGTTTGCTCCGCATTTTACAGCGGCTCGAATTTCGCAGCGCGATTGTTTTTTCCACAACACCCGAAATAGTTGGGCCTCAACTAGCGAAACGTTCGTGGGCACGCGAAAAGGTAATTGTCGATCTTGTCCCACGCGCAAATGAACCTCTGACTGCGCAACTGCTTTTGGACCAAATCCGGTCGGACCACTTCTTGATAATACCGGGAAATATTTATTGTGACGCTCGTTTGCTTGCCGCGCTCTGCGCGAAAGGATCTCCCGCCGCACTTGTCGATTCCGATCCACCAGAATTCGCAAAGTCTCTAATCCGGAATCCGTGTGGGCCTGCACTCGTCACTAGGGATTTTCTACGGGCGTTTTCGCCCGCGGCGCCATTCATCGAGGAACTCAAAAATAAGATCGAGAAGTTCAAAATCGATATCGTCAACGCGGCGGAGGAAAACGACTACATCGTAAGCATGCGTCGACACGTGCGGCCGCTCTGTTTTCCCGCGCCGCCGGAGGAAAAGCGTCGCCTGGCTGAGTGCGTCATTCTCGATTCCGCGCAAAATGGAACACTCGACTTGCCCGCTTACATTCACGGACCAATCGAAACGGCAATCATCTCGCTTCTTTGCAAAACGCGAATCACGCCAAACCAAATTACGATTGGAGGTTTCGTCATCGGTTGCGGCGCGACCGCGGCGTTTGTGGTTGGCCGCGTCGGGCTCGGAATCCTTGCTGCTCTCATATTTGGTATCGTCGATGGACTGGATGGAAAGCAGTCGCGCATCAAAATCGAAACGACTGAGCGTGGGAAATGGGAACATCATCTCGATTATTTGATCGAAAACTCGTGGTGGCTGGCCATTGCTTTTTATTTGTGGCGAAGCGGCCAATTTCCCAACGTGTTCTATTTTCTCGCTTTGCTCATCGCGTCGCACCTACTAACTGAATTCGCAAAACGCCGGGTAAAGATAGCGAGAGACCGCCTGCTGGATGACGTCGCGCCGTTCGACCGTGCTTTCCGGCTGATCGCGGCCCGGAGAAATGTTTACGTTTGGATTCTGGCGTGTGGCTTTTTGTTAGACGCTTTGCCGCAAAGTTACGCCGTCATCTGCGGATGGGCTGCCATTAGCGCTGCCATTCATCTCGTGCGTTCCATTTGGATTTGTAATGGTGCTATGCGCCGCCTCATCGGCATCCCGAGTTAGGGAACGACGAACCGTTGATGGAATGCGCTTGGCGCGCGCAACGATTTCCCTGCCGAGAACCCGAGCGGGCTTTTCCACAAGGAGCGAAGCACTCACTGCACAATAAACACCACAACCTTTCTGGCACGATTTCTTGCGGTAGTTTGCGTAGAGATCGTTCAGTGTGACGTCCATGATGTGCTTGTCTGTGTGCACCATGCTGCAGATCCAGAATTTCCCCTGCGCAGAGACGAAGAATAATTTGTAGCCGGCCATACACGTCCACTCGACGTGTTCGCCCCGGAGGAGACTGCGTTGGTAATTGAGGATCGCTTCGCTGGTGTGAATCTTCTCTCCGCGGCGTTTTCGTTCGATCATCGAATCGATGAAGCGTTCGAGTTCTTCTTGCGACCCGCGATCGACGCGAAACCGGTTCAGTGGGTCAGCATGGACGAGGCGGACTTCAGTCGGAATTCCGCGCGCCAAACCCGTCTCAAGCACTGCTTGCGCTTCGGGCAACGTGTCCGCACAAATCACTCCCGTGATATGCAGGCTGATTTTTGAATCACGGAAATAATCGAGCTTCGGCAAAATCGTCTTGAACGACTTTTTTGTAATCGGACTCGGCGTCATCCGGTCAACGCTGATCTGCATGACCTGCAAACCGGCATCTTCCAATTCCGCGAGAAGCTTGCGAGTGAGGAGAAAGCCGTTGGTGGTCAGACTAGTGGCAAAGCCCAGGTCGCGACAGTAGCGAACGAGTTCGACAATATTCGGATGAACAAGCGGCTCACCACCGACCAGAGCGATCCGCATGGTGCCCAGGTCACGAATTTTCCGAATCCATTTTTTCAAATCGTCGACGCTCGGATGCGGCCTGCTGTTGTCGTACTCGGTGCAATAGGCACAATCGAGATTACAACGATCAGTCACGTAAAGACTGCACTGCAGCGGCTTACGGTCGATCAGGCGCTTACCTGATTCCAAAATGTTATAGCCGGAGAATTCACGGCGGACTTTGTCGACAAGCTTCATGCGATGACGAACGAACTTGCAGCCTACGACAACTTGCCTGCGAAGCAATCGCTCTGGATTTGCTTCCGACCAGTTAACCAAACCTAGCGCATCCGATAAATCACGCCTTCGGCAGTGTGCGCCACTGGCTCGTACCGTTCCGCCAAGAGTTTCGCCAGGATCGGAAAGTCCTTCACTGGATAGTGCGCACTTTTCGGGTCGGGCTGAACATCGACAATGTAGGTCGGCGGATGCCTGGCAAAATCTTGCTCCAGAATGGCCCAGGCGCCGGGCATGATCCGGCTGCGAGTATCGAAACCCGGGATCGGTCCGCCGAAAACATAACCCGTGAGCGGGAAGGTTGTGATGTAGCGGCAGGCAGGACGTCTGTGAGCGTCTAGATAAATTTCCGGACTTTGGCCCCAGACAAAAATCCTGTCGGCAGGGCCGGAATGCGCGAATAAGTATCGTCCCGCCTCCAACGGCGCGCGGCGCGGCGCCAGCCCAGTCCAGTGCTGGATTGAGAAGACAAAAACCGTGAGAGCCAGCCACGCGTATGTCACGCCAGGTCGTAATAGCCAATGGGGCGGCTGCATCGTACGGGACCAAAGTCGTGCGTAGTACGGGGCTGCGAGCAGTGCGAGCGGAGGAATTAATTGGACATAGTAATGAGGGTAAAAACGGGCGCCTGCTGCAGCGCCAATAGCTGAGGCAGCGAGCAATCCTAGAAGCGCTGTTCGTTCCGCCGTCTTCCCGGCCCAAATTTCCTCCTTATCCCGGCACGCCAATATCGCCCCGATCACCAAAGGCAAACAGGCTCCGAGGAATATCAACGTGTGGACGATTCCCTTCTGCCAGAATACATGCGGAACGTCATGATCGGCAATTGTCCAATAAAACGCGTCATGGAGAATGCCTTGCTTCCAAAGCACAATCATCACAAGACCGAGGACTGCGAAAAATCCTGCCGTGAGTATGGCTGCCTGAATAATCGAATTCGTTCGCGTCAAACTGCGGCCAGCTCGATAGCTCGGGAGAAGTAGATAGATGCCGAGCGGGACTGCTGCTATCGCGGCCGGCTGTTTGAGCAGGAAGGCCACACCGAGAAGCGCGCCCGCTAGAAAGAGTTCGGGTCGCAGTCGCGACGAACTGCGGCGCAGCGCGATTGCCCACGCCCAGATGATAGGGAGATTCATTATCATCTCGCCGTCGAATGAGAGGTTCTTCCACGTCCACCAGGGTTGGAAAACACTGTAGAAGAACGCGGCAATCAAACCGGTATGGCGGTCAAATAACTCGCAGCCGATTACATAGAGGCCTGCCATCGCGCATAGCGTCCACACTAGTGCGACCATGTGGAGCGCTTTCCAATTAAACTTGCCTGCTATTTTGAATACCGCGGCGTACGTCCAGAAGAGAAGCGGCGGCTTGCGTTCTACCGCGTCAGCGTATGGCCGACCTCCGTCAACTATCTCGTTCGCCACCACTGAATACATTGCTTCGCTGTCGATTGGCTCAGGATGCAAAAGAGAAGGAAGGCGAATTGCGACCGTGAGGAGGATTATCCCAAGCGCGGCGAAGCGAATTTGGCGCGATCTATGAGTTGGCATACCCATCATTCGGCAGATTAATTTCCGGATGTGGTCCTCTTAAGAGAATCGTAAATGCCCGTCACTTCTTTAAAAACATCGTTAACTGTGATTGCTTGCATGCAAAGATTGTTGCGGCAGACCGATTGCCGGTTGTTGTAGGCGTTCACGCACGGGCTGCAGGCGATGCCGGCCCACAGGGCGACCGCGTTTGGTGATCGCGCGGCAAACAGCGCGGGTGTCTCCGGCCCGAACAAAGTGACGACGTGAATCGGCGTCATCGAGGCGAAATGAGCTGGGCCACTGTCATTCGTCACCAAAATTTCACTGCGGGTGTAAAGCACGAGGACTTGACGCAGAGTCGTTTTGCCGGCAAGCGGGATAACGCGGCTTGAACCGACCTCATCTGCGAGCCGGTTATTGGGAACGGCTTCTGCCGGGGAACCGGTAAATCCGATAAACAAGTCTGGATAACGTTCCAGCAACCGCCGGGCCAGTTCGACATAGCGCATCGCCGGCCACCGTCTCAACGGAAGCAAGTCGCTCGCGTTCGGGTTGAGCAGGATGAGTGGCGAAGAACCGATGCGATGGTTTTCGCGCTGCAACAGGGCATCGATTTCCGCAACTTCGGACAGGGAAGGCCGAAACTTTGGAAGTGGTTGACTTGCAGAAGGCGTAAAATCGAAGGTCGGAAGCACTGCCGGATCCCGGGTCAGTGCTTCAACCATGGCTTCGAACATCTCGCTGGTGTGCAGATGAGAATTGTAGAAAAGCCGATGCGTCATTAGGTCACCGCGGTACGGTCCGTCGCCAAAAAAAGTATGAAAACCCACACGCGTTTTGGCGCCGGTAGCGAACGTCAGCATTGCGGAGAAGCGCGTGAGGAATTCCATATCAATGACCGCGTCGACGCGGATTTTTCGAACTCGATGCACTGATCGCAGCGTACTAAGCGTGAACCCGAAAAGGCTGTGCGTGGCGATCGTTATCACATTTCCCTCGGGAATGACGTCCATTGCGTCGAGAATGAAACGGTTGTCTTCAAATACAACGAAGTAAACGTTTTCACGCCCCACCATGTCGATCGCACGACGAATTGCGGGATAAGCGAGAACGGTAGAGCCCTGCTCCGCTAACTTGACGAAGAGGATGCGCCGAACCTGGTGGGGTCCTGGACGCCTGGCGCATTCAAAGATTCTTCTGAGAAGGGTTAGAATGGCGCAAAGCGGCACACCAACCCAGCGATCGGTGCGTTGTAAAGTTAGAATACCGGCTGGGAGATCCATTTTCTTGCCCTCCAAAGATAGTCAATTCTTGCGAAAACTTTCTAGCTCGGGGAAAAGGCGGCTTTTTCGCGGTTTTGTGCTAGCAAGCAGGAGAGTCTTTTTCGCCCCTCTCTGCTCACACCTGATCGCTCGAATGCTCATGCTGTTTGGGCGAAATGGACCCCAAGTGTAGCGACAGCCGGCGCTCGATGCAATAAAGGCTACCGTCACCCACTGATGCGTGACCAAGACGCTTTGCGAGAAAATTTTGGCGGACCGGAGCACTCAACTGTAGCGTAGGCATTCTTTTTCATGACGTATGACGGATAACGCTGAAATCGCCCAAGCGTATGACCTGCTCGGTGAGAAGCCAATGAGCACCATCGAGGGTACGGTCGACATTCCGCCGCCGGCAGGGAATGCACCAGCGCGCGAAGACGAAACCGGAGTAGAGCTCAAACGCGGCGCCTTCTTGAACACGATCGCGATGTTGGCGTCGAACCTTCGCGGCGTCTTTATCTTTCTCGTGGCGCGACTCCTCGGGCCGGCTGCCTTGGGAACGTTTTCGATTGCCTGGGCGAATACCGATCTGGCCAGCAAAATTGCGGTCTTCGGACTCGATAACGCCATCACGACTTTTATCGCCCGTTCGCAAGCGACCGGCAATCTCGCGCGTAGTCGCACGCTGTTTCGGGCAGCCGTTGTTCTGGTTCTAATCCAGTCGACTCTCGTCGCCGCCATCGGCATCACGGCCCTGCTAATGTTTGGCGATCGATTGCAATTTCCGCGCGAGATGCTGTCCGCGCTGGCCTTTGTGCTCTGCGCGCTGCCGGGCATCGCTTTGTACCGCGTTTGTACTTCCATCTCGCGCGGCATGAAGGTGATGAAGCACGACATCTACTCGCGAGGCATGACAGAGCCTGCCATGACGACGCTGGCGCTTTTGATCGCGCTCGGCTTTGGATTCACAAGGTTCGCGCCGGAGGTGGCTGCCGTTTCCGGAACCGCGGCTTCGGGAATTGTCGCACTCATATTTGCCTCACGATTCTTCCGCGGTGTGACAGCGCGCGACACCGTCTCCATTTGGACCGAAGCAAAACCATTGCTCGCCTACGCCGCTCCCATCAGCGTTTATCAGATGTTTAACGCGTTCATCCTGCGGCTGGACGTGATCATGCTGGGATGGTTCATCGGCCGCGCTCCCGGGGTGACCCTCGCCACGGTTGGTGTTTATAGTGCCGTGGTTGGGCTTGCGGGCGGCCTACGCAAGGTCAACCAAACCTTCAATCCGATCTTTGCCCCAGTCGTTGCCGGCATGACTGCAACCGGCGATCAGCAACGCGCCGCCGCCACCTATGCTCGTCTAGCCGAGTGGATGCTTTGGATTTTGTTACCACTGGTCGCCGTCATGACGCTCGCCGGATCGGTGATCTTACTGATCTACGGTCCAGCGTTCATGCAAGGCGGCGCCTGGCTGGGGATCGTCGGAATCGCTTGTGCCACGAACGCGTTTGTGTCGTTGGGTGAGACCGTGATCATGGTGCAACGCCCGCACTTGAACCTGCTGAATTCTTCGGTGACCTGCGCCATAGCATTCGGCGCAAATCTCTGGCTGATTCCTCGATTCGGAGTGACCGGCGCGGCGTTTGGCATTCTGCTGCCCTACGTCATCCAAGGGATCTTGCGTTACGGCGTGCTGCGGCTGGTCTTTCGATGGCGCAATCCGTGGAGTAACATCCGTCCACCGATCCTTACCGCAATCATAGCTGTTGTCCCAGCGTTGATGTGTCGTTTGTTTCTGGATGGGATCGCTGGACAAGTCATGGCCGGTCTTGTCTTCCTCGCAATTTTCGGCGTTGGATGGTTATACCACAGGCGCTCGACCAAACTATTGTGATGAAACGGGTCTTTCTTACCGGTGCCAGTTCTGGAATTGGTCGGGCCATCGCGCACGCCTTGCTCGCACGCGGCGACGAAGTGTGGGGCACGTCACGCAACTTGGAGCGCATCCCAAAAATGCCCCGATGGCATGCGGTTCGTCTTGATCTGGCCGATCCGCTTTCCGTTGAGGCGGCATTCAATGCCGCGCTTGCAGAAGCTAGTTACTTCGACGTTGTGATCAACAACGCCGGGGCCGGTCATTTTGACCCCGCCCAGCTCGTTCCTATGGAAACGATTGCGAGTCAGTTTCAAATTCTCGTTTTCGGGCAAATCCAATTGATGCAACTCGCACTGCGCCACATGCAGTCACGTGGTGAAGGTTTGGTCATTAACGTCACTTCGTTAGCTTCCCGACTTCCAGTGCCGTTCATGGCGGCTTACAACGCCGCGAAAGCGGCCCTGGCATCTTTTACCATGTCGATCCAACTCGAGCTCGGCAATTCCCGCGTGCACGTTGTGGATCTTCAACCGGCCGACATTCGCACCGAATTTAACCAGGGCGTGAGTAAGAGTGCGAGGGTGGATCAACGTTACGACGCAAAAGTCGCCAGGACATGGGACGTCGTCGAGCGCGTCATGAAAAATGCGCCCGGCCCGGACCTCGTCGCCCAACATGTTCTCAAATTAGTTAACGCAGATCGTCCGCCCCCGCGGGTCACAGTCGGCGATGCATTCCAATCAAAAATTGCGCCTCTGATTTTCAGATTTCTTCCGCAACGCCTCCGGTTGTGGGGATTGAAGAGGTATTACCAGATATGACTGCTATCTCTGAAGCGGTCATCTTGATGGCCGGCGAGGGCTCGCGTCTGCGCGGATCGGACGACACCTTCCTAAAGCCATTCGTCCCAGTGCTTGGCCGTCCGTTGATTTCGTATGCGCTAGATGCCCTGATCCGCGTAAGGATCAAAACCGTCAGCTTCGTGGTCGGCTACGAAAGCGAGCGCATGAGGGACCAGGTCAGGCAATTGATTCCTTCCGGCCTCAGCGCCTCCTACATCGAAAACCGCGACTGGCAGAAACAAAATGGCATCTCGCTTCTTGCGGCCGCTGGCCACTTCAGCAAACCCTTTCTTCTCACGATGAGCGACCATCTTTTCGAAGCTGCCGTCGTCGATCGTCTGCTCGATTCTTTCGATTCCGATTTCCTTAACATCGGGGTAGACCAGAAACTCGATTCCATCTTCGATTTGGAAGACGCGATGAAAGTCCGAACACGGGGAAACAGAATCACCGACATCGGGAAAAAACTGCGCGATTATGATGCCATTGATATCGGGCTGTTTGTTTGCCCACTCGAAATCTTCGACTATCTCGAACGCGCGAAGTCGAGTAATTGCGGGAGCGATTGCAGTCTGGCTGATGGAGTTCGATTGATGGCCGGCGACGATAAGGTCCGCGCCTTCGATATAGGCGACGCTTGGTGGCAGGACGTCGACACCCCGCAAATGCTGCAACATGCAGAGAGACAGATGGCCAAACGGATGCAAAGCGCGCTGACCTAGGATGGCTCATCACTGCGGAGCTTGGCGCCTGCGGGCGATTACGATCGCGGCTCGCGCGTTACAATATCGCCACCACCATTACCCGCCCTGATCACGGCGATTGCGCTGAGGATCAGGCTCGCGCCGGCGACAATCGTCCAAAGATTAAGGATCCAGTCAGCCAGGCCGAGTAGCGCAAGCAAAAGGAAAACGAGGATTGCCATGTCACGTTTTGTTAGCTGAAAGAGCCACCACACAAATCGTTCGCCAAGATTCAGTAAGCCGGAATGCCCAATCATTGCACGGTGTCTCGCGTAAAACGATTTATGCAACTCGGACGAACCAACCGCCATTTTGTTCTTGCCGACTCGCAGGAATAACTCGTTGGCCGTAATCAGGACAGCACACACAGCTCCTTCTCTTGAGCGATGAAGCCCCAACCCGAGAGTGAGAACGTAAAGAAGGCTTGCGATAAAATCGCAAAAGTAATCCAATCGTTCCCCGAGCTTTGATTCCAAGTTCTTGGCACGCGCGATTTCGCCATCGCAACCATCAAGAATACTAAACACCTGAAAAATGGCCGCGCCGATGACGATGCTCACGTAATCGCCGCGTACCAAGAATACACCGGCGATGAGCGGCAAAACACAGATCGATATTGTCCACGTGCTGGGATGGATGGGAAATCTGAGTAGAACGCTCGTTATCCGACGGGAAATCGGCCGGTTCAAAAACCGTGAAACGAAACCGTCTTGGGGCTTGCTCATCAGGTCAGTGTTCGCTTCGAGCTTCGATATGTCTTGCAGCGCTGTTTTGCAATGTCGTTGCCCGAACATTCATAGTAGGTGGAGACAACGAGGAGCGGGAAAATCAAGCATTGGTTCGATGTATTATTCCAAGTGTCATGGTAAATTGCCATTGGCTGGCATTTTCAGGTTTCCGGCCAACTGCCACGCGCCTTCGGTTTTGCTTCTGTTGCTCGTGCCTGAAGGCATCGACGGTTTTACCAAAGGAAGCGTTAATTTCACTATCGGCAAACTCATCGACGAGCTTAAAGCGTTTGAGCGATTTGTAAGGCTCGTAGCCGGACGGCGGAATATTTACGTCTGGATTCTCGCGCTCGGGCTTATCCCCGGCACTGTGGCCGGAGCCTTCAAACTAATCGCCTGGTGGCAAGCCGTCACGGCTGCCGTTCACCTGGCACGCGTGGCCTGGGCACTGTGGGCCCTCCGAACTCAGAGTGCACCCCGCTATATTCGACACGCCTTCTCCCTTGTCTGGGCCGATCGCTTCCAGCAGGATTAGGAACCAGCCTGGTTGCTTGACACCGCGTCTATGACTGTGATAGGGGAACGAATGCTTGATCTCCGGCAGGTCCTTCGCGTTTTTGACACCAAACCGTGGGCTGTGCACCTGTACGTGACCGAACAGTGCAACCTGGATTGCCATTATTGCAACGAGTTCAACAACTCGATTCCGCATCCGGCCCTGGCCGATCTCAAGAAATGGATGGACCACATCCGGAAGCTCGGCGTCATGCGCCTCGGTCTGCAGGGGGGCGAACCGCTCAAGCATCCGGACATTGTGGAGGTAGTGCGTTACGCAAAATCCCTCGGTTTTCGCAAAGTGAGCATGTCCACAAACGGGTTTCTCCTGAACCGCCAGCTCCTCGCGGACCTTGAAGGAGCGGGCCTCGATGACCTGCAAATTTCCGTGGACCGGATGACGCCGATCGCGAGCACCCGCAAAGCGATGAAGTCGATCGTGCACAAGCTCGACTGGTTCAAAGATTCGAAGGTCAAGCTGAACGTCAGTGGCGTCCTTTTCAAAGAGACACTCGATGAGATGGGACAGGTGATAGACACTTGCCTCGACTTGGGCATCCCGGTCCATGCCCGCGTGGTCCACGACGATCTCGTGCACGACCGCGCCTTGCGCGATGCAAGTGCGAGCGAGCCGCTGCTCCGGTTTCTCGAGCACCAGGAGAAACTGAAGCGCAGCGGCGAGAAGATTCACTCGAGCTGGAACCTCTTCGCTTACCAAAAGAAGATGCTGCGGCAGGAACCGGTCGAATGGACCTGCATCGCGGGCTATAAATATTTCTTCGTCTCATCGACCGGCAAGTTTTGGCTCTGCAGTCAGGTGCGAACCGAGAGGCACATTCTCGAGATCACGCGGGAAGATTTGCTGAGCTACAACCGGAAGAAGGATTGCCAGGCGAGATGCGGCGTTTATTGCACGGCACAGGCCTCACTGGCCGTGAGCCATCCCCTGCAATACGCCGGCCGGGAAGTGGCGGGGATGCTGGCAAGTCGGGTGTCAAGGATGCGGCGCGGCGAGCCCGGGCGCATTCGTGATCTGACGGCCGCCCAGCAAACCGAAGCTCCGTTTTACGAAGCCTCGGCGGCCGCAGCTTCATTTGGCAGTCGTTGTCAGCAGGGTAACTGTTTGCGGTAGATTCGATACGTCTTGTAGCGATCCGCTCCGATCGTTTCCAAAAAACGATTGATCATGAAATTGTCTTCAAGCGTCATGCTCAACTCACCGGTGATTCCGCGTTTGACCATTGTTTCTTCCATCACCCGCAGCACGAGCATCTCGGCAATTCCGGCCCGGCGGTATTTTTGAATTACGCCCAAAGCGATCAGGCGCCCCTTTCGAATCCGCTTCTTGTAGAGCAGGAGTTTAGTTAAGCCTATTGGCAGGCCAAATCGTGTTAGCCGGCCATCGAGATCACGCAGGACCACATTGATGTCCGGCAGGCCCAGCACAAATCCAACAGGCTCATTCCCGCTCTCGGCGATCCAGCCAAACCCCGGCATCAGCAGCGGCTTTAGTTCTTTAGTCATGAACTGGATCTCCGGTTCTGTGAACGGCACAAAGCCCCAGTTCTTTGCCCACGCCTGATTGTAAATTTCACGGAGCCGTCTGCTCTCGTCGCGAATGTTCTTCAGATTTGCCGGACGAATGATGACAGGCCCGCGCCGCTGGTAGCGTGTTGTGAGTCGCCGCAACTGTGCCACGGCTTTTGAGGGGTCAGCGAACCACCACGCGTACCAATCCTTTGCTTTCGTAAAGCCGCAGCTCTCGATCAGGTCCCGATAGTACGGCGGATTATGCGCAGTCAGTATCGTTGGAGAAAACTGAAACCCATCGATCAAAAGACCGCAGACATAGTTCGTTGAGTAGTCAATCGGCCCCATGATTTCAGTGCGTCCCTTTTCCCGAAGCCAACTGGCAGCCCGTTCGAAAAGCGCTGCAGCTACATCGCGATCGTTGATGCACTCGAACAAGCCGAAGCAGCCGACATTCGATTGATGCAGCGCATTGTAGTTCGGATCGTCGCTCGCCATGATTCGGCCAACGATCTCGCCGTCTTTTCGGGCCAGAAATAACGCGGCATTGCCATGTCTGTAGAACGGATGGTGTTTACGATCGAGGAACGCTTTGCGTTCGATTATTAACGGCGGCACCCATGCGGGGTCATTTGCGTAAACGCGCCATGGAAATTTGATGAACGCGTTGCGCTCCTGGCGAGAGCCAACCTCTGAAATCTCAATGTTCGACACGAAGTAAAGGCTACAATGTTATTCTGATCCCGCAGTCGCGGGAGAAGAATCTCCGATCATTTGCCCACGGAAATGCACAGAGATGTTTCGCTCCGCTCAACATGACAAAGGACCTATCAAGCGGGTTCTAATCTTTTCAGCAGTGATCCGGCCATTTTTTCCTGGCGAAACAGAAGATAAGCGAAGAGCAAGTTGAGCGGGATCAGTTCGAACCAGAAATAATAAACTGGTTGGCTGATGAACAGAAGGGCAAATAAAACCAGCATCCGGATGTTCGTCATCAATAGCCCCCACCATTTGAGCATTGGACCGGCTAAATTTCGATAACGCGTTCTTAGCCAGTCAGGAATTTTGCCTTGAAATAATTGAGCGACGACATCACGCAACATTTTCAGGCGTGGTGCCAGCATTTCCTGTTGGCGAGTAAAGTTCAGATACAGCGCAAGCAGAAGTTTGTGCCACGGCGCCTGACGCCAGGTCAATTTCCGGAAATCCGATCGCACGCCAGATGAGGAATCCACGCCCTTCCGCGCTCCACTCGATACAAAGTAAAGATAGGTGCTGCGATTATAGTCAGCCGCTGCTCCTTGCAATGCGTGACTGATCCCAGCAGCAAACGCGAGAAGAAAGATGGCTGGCGACGACGAGCCTTCGAACAGACAGCGAAGAGTCAGGTGCAAGTAAACGCTAACAAAGACCAGGTGGTCGGCGACGCTGTCGATGATACGGCCCTCGCGGCTTTCCCGGTGCGTCAGACGCGCGAGCTGGCCGTCCGCGTTGTCGAGCGTATTCGCGCAAACATGGAGCATCATCCCCGCAACGTTGATGCTTAGATTGCGATAGTAGTAAAGGTGTCCAGCCATGACGCCAAAGATGCCGGCCAGCAAGCTCACTGCCGCGGGCGTCATCTTGAGCCGCGCAAAAAACTGGGCCAACCAAAACCCTATTGGCCTGTAGAAATAGAGGTCGAAAACTCCCTCGACCTCGCGCGCTTTGTATGTGGCCTCGAGGCCTGAGCGCGGCGCCTCTGTTTGTTGTAGCATCAATAATTACGCCAGGCGTCGTGATGCTCTGGGGAAAACTCCGAATCAAACCCGGCAGCTTTGTACATCTTTCCGGCCAGCGCGCATCAGGCGCTTTGCTTCTGCAGTGCCGCTGGAACGAGTGTGTCCGCTAGGATGTTCAAGGCTTCGTCCAAGTCCGCGCGCGTATGTTTGGCAGTCACACAGGCACGGAAACAGATTTTATGTTGCGGCACAGCCGGATAATCAACCGGGGCGACCCATAAACCACGCCGTCGCAGTTCATGCCCGAGCCGATACATGCGTTCCCGATCACCAATGACAATGGGCATCACATAGGTCGTCGATTCTCCAGTATCCAGTCCAAGAGTTCGGAGTTGCGCGTGGAAGTAATCGGCGTTCTCCCAAAGTTGGGTCCGCAGTTCCGGCTGCCTGGTACCCAGCTCCAACGCTTTTAGAATTGCCGCGATCACCACAGGCGGTAGCGCGCAAGAATAAACATACGGATGCGCGTAGAAGCGGAGATATTGCAGCGTCTCCTTGGAACCGGCCACGAAACCTCCCAGTGCTCCGAAGGCCTTGGAGAACGTCCCATAAACGAGCGGGACGCGCTCTTCCACTCCAAACTTCTCAGCTGCCCCACGACCGTGCTCGCCACATGCCAGCATGGAATGCGCTTCATCGATGAACACGCTCGCGCCGTGAGATTCTGCGACGGCAAGTAACTCCGTCAGGTTGCCGAAATCACCGTCCATCGAATAAATGCCTTCAATAATCACAAGCTGGCGGCGCCCTTTTTGGCGACTCAGCGCGGTATCAAGCGAGGCTGCGTCATTATGCTCGAATTTCTCCGTGTGGCATCGGGACAGCACCGCGCCATCGCGCAGACTGAGGTGAGAGCGGTTGTCCAAAATGGCCACGTCGCTTTTGCGAAGCAACCCGGAGATTGTGCCCAGCGCGCCGCCAAATCCACTGTTGAATAACATCGCGTCCTCGCGTCCGAGAAATTTCGCGACACGCCGTTCGAGCTCCCGATGTAGATCGGTCATCCCGGAAAGCATGGGTGATCCGCATGCTCCTAATCCATGAGTGCGAAGGGCCTCGTGCGCCGCCACTAACACCTCAGGATGATTCGCGAGACCAAGATAATTATACGAGCAGAGATTAATCACCGGTCGCGGTTTTCCGCCGTAACTGATCAGTGTGCGCGCATCCGCGGTGCCAAGCAGCTCGGGCTCATACAATTCAACCGCCCACGCGCCGACGCGCATCCAGTTCGTAAAGCTCGCTGGAGCTTGCAGCGGGTCGTTGCTTTCGCCCGCCAGAAAATTGCTCAGACTAAGTTTTGCCGGGTCTTTGTTCATCCATTCGTACACTGTCTTTCGTTCGCTTCCGTCCCTGCGGACGGCGCGTCCCAGCAAAGTTGAGAGTTTTTGTGCTTCACAGATTCCTTACGGGATTCTCCGCTGCATTACGCAGAAGTCCCGTGTCGGGGCAGTCAATCTAGCGGGTTTCGGATTCCAAGACAAGATTTTAGTAGGTAGGGTACCGCGTCGCGCCGAGCGCACGCACGCAGCGCGAGCGTCTATGCAATTTGGCCCATTGGCGAAGCCTCTACAAAGGGCGAGTCTGGTTACTTTCGCGTCGTCCGGAAAACGTAATCCCAGAGCGGCGAGCTAATGCCGTATCCGACGTGATCATCCTTGAAATGATGGCGGAGATGATACTGCTTCAGCCAAAGCCACATGCCGCGTTTCATGCCGAAATGGTGGGTCGCGTAATGCAGCATGTCATAGCAGACGTAACCGAAAACCAACCCGGCGAAGACGGCTGGAGCAAGGCTGCCGAAAATCAGAAGGAACAGACCATAGAAAAGAAACGCGAGCGGGACGCTTATACTCGGCGGCATAACGAGCCGTCGCGCATCGTTCGGATAATCATGATGAACACCATGGATGATATAGTGCAGGCGTTGTCCCAGACGGGTCTTCGGTTCGTAGTGGAAAATGTACCGGTGGATGAGGTACTCGAGCAGCGTCCAGAGCAAAACGCCAAGCAAAAATAGCGCCGCCACCGCCAGCATCGACAATGGGCGTTGCCACAGCGAGACGTAAAGCATGTAGCCAATGACCGGCAGGTACAGCACCAACGGAGTCACCGGATGCACCCGCGTAAAGAACTCCATGAAATCGCTCTCGAACATTCGGACCGTTTCATTCTTATTCGAGACGTACAGCCGCTCAGCCATGCTAAAAACTAATCGACCGCGCACTTAGATCAAGACTGCCAACTCGAGTGGATATCATATCCGGGACCCGTTGAGAGTCCGTCCTCTCTTTCATTCGTTCAACCCGGGAATAGAGGCAGTATCGCTTGTCAAAAACGAACTGAAACAGCAACCGGCTCCAAGACGAATGGTATTTCAGGTTGCTGTAAAATTCCGGCGCCATCGCGCGCAGTCTTGGCAGGTTGTTCCACGGGATCGAGGGCAAATCGTGGTGCTCGTTGTGATAACCCATGTTTAGCGCAACACGATTGATTGGCCCGTAATAGCTGAAGGTTTCCTGGTCGAAATCGTAAGTGTAATGCTCCTGAATCCAGCGTGCGCCCACCGGGTGTAATCCAATTGAAAAGAAAAATGCGAACACGAGATAAAGAAACCCCGGCCAACCGCAAAAATAAACGACTGCCACGTCGTACAGTGCCGCGCACGCAAAATTGATAAAGAACCAGCGGTCCCACATCTTGATCGCTTTTAAACGGGGCGGCCGCGTTAGCTGGAAAAAGGGAAAGAGCATGAGCCAGATTGCCTTGCGATACCATCTATTACCGACCAGACGCGCTTCCCAGTGGTTCGCCAGGTCCGCGTCATATTCGTAATCCCCCTGATGCGAATGATGCTTCAAATGATAGACACGAAACCCCATCGCCCCGGGCGCAAGATTGGGAAGATCGGCGATGATGCCCACCATCTTGTTCCAGCTTTTGTTCCGGAAAATCAGGTTGTGAGTTGCGTCGTGAATGATGACGTAATTGGCATGATTCGCGAACGCGCCAACGCAATACGCGATGAGAAGACTGAGCCACCAGTAACCGAACCCAAGGCTTCCCATTCCAAACGCGATGCCTGTTTGCATGGCCACGATTGACACGGCGATGAGTGCCGTCCACGGATTGCGCACCATTAGTTGGCGGACTTCCGGATGCGCTTTGATGATCGCGCGCGCACGCCCCGGATGTGGCTGTTCAGATTCGGACTGATAAAATGCGGCCTGCATCGGTTTAATCAATAGGGCAACCAACAACCAGCTTTGGGTATTTTCAAGGGCTGGCAATCAAAAACGGCCGTAACCGGATTCGAATTCACTTTCAATATCTCGCGACTTTGTGCGATTCATGAGGAAAGATTGGACGAATAACCTCGCCTGGTATGAAACATCCGCGGTTCTCGGCTCTTTATGCAAAATCGAAATCGCGTGTCTTTGTTGCTATCGCTCGTCTTCTGGTTGTGGCAAGCCTTGTGGCGCTGGTCGCTCCTTTGATCGCCGCCGAGCCGCTCGCCAAAGGAATCCAGGACAACTCGTTTTTCATTGAAGAAGCGTATAACCAGGAGCCGGGTGTGGTGCAGCACATCTTGAATGTTCCGATCAATTTCATCAACGGCTCGCGTGAGATCACGCCGAGTTTCACTCAGGAGTGGCCGGTCTTCAGTCAGACGCATCAGTTCTCTTATACCATTCCGTACGCCTTCACGGAAGACGACAACGGCATGGAAGATATGCGGCTCAACTATCGCCTGCAGGCGTTGACAGAAGACGAACGCACTCCAGCTTTTGCGCCACGTTTCTCTCTGATCCTTCCGACTGGCGATCCCGACAAGGGACTTGGCGTCGGCAGCGTGGGTTACGAGACCAATCTGCCTTTCAGCAAGATCGTGAGCGACCGTTGGACTCTAAATTTCAACGCCGGCATGTCGGTATTTCCCAACGCGCGGAACCACGACCTTACGAATTACAATCTTGGCGCCAGCGCTATCTTCGCCGTGAGCCGCGATCTAAATCTCATGTTAGAAACGGTTGCAGGATGGAACGAAGATATTGCCGAAGGCGTGCTCTCACCCGAGTCGACTACGAACCGCTCCACCACTGTTCTTATTTCTCCTGGCGCGCGTTACGCGTTCAATCTGCCAAATGATGCGCAATTGGTCGTTGGTCTGGGTCTGCCTGTCGGGCTCACCTCCGACTCACCCGATTGGGGTCTCTTCTTTTACTGTTCGTTCGAGCACCTGTTCATGCGATGACCGCACCTGTAGCCCGGCCAAGGCGGATCGTTGACTGCGGTCCGCGTACTTACCGCTCGTCAATGCCTTACTTAACCTCCGTTTTGATTTCCGGAGATCCCGCTTGCTTCAGTTGTTGATTCAGCGCGGGAAGATCGGATTCGAGCAATTTGTGCCATGCGTCCATCATCGGTCCGATTTTCGTATCGAGATCCGCGACGGCCGCATTGACCGCAGCTGTCGGTGCTGCATCTGAGCGTTCGACCTCGTTGAACAGCCGCGTCGTCGTTTCCAAAACGAAAAGCGAGGGTGGAGCGCCTGGCCGCGAATGCGGGGGGCCGAACTTCATGAGTGTTTGAGCAAATGTCTCCAGTTTTTGCGCGACCTCAGGTCGTTCCGCAGCCTTTGCTCTAAGTTTGGTCAGTTGCTCGGCGACGTTGTCGAATTTCTTGCCGATCGGCGCCAGCCTGAGACGCAGTTGATACAACTTCCACGAGAGATCGAACTGTTCCTGAAGATCGCCGGCCGACGCTTGAACGCGCGGATCCATTGTGACAGTCAACGGTTGACTGAAGCTTTTGCCGTCAACGGCCAACGTGACTGTGTAATTACCGGGCGCGACCCACGGTGATGTCGCCGACGGGGCTGTGTTGCGGTAGGTCGCTTGCATCGGGAACTCCGGTTCCACGCCATGGACCGGTGTGTAACGCAGGTCCCACAGAAACCGATGCATGCCCGCTCTCGTGGAAACCGATTGCAGCGGCCGAATCCAGTAGCTCGGAATTCTAAGCCGCTTCGGGTTCGCCTCGACCGGCGTATCCGTGCTCGAATATTTTCTAACTGACTGGCCTTTGCCGTCTTTGATCTCGATCGTTACCGGACCACTCGCATCCTTCGAGAGCGAATAATCGATCATCGCGCCGTCCGGCGGATTTTCGCCGGCCGGTTCGTCCGGCGGCAACGGCGTGTCGGTGTTCAGGTTCGCGCGAACGCGCAATGCTGTCTGCGGTTTAAATAATTGGTCCTCGCTGTAGCCGCGGGCGCTGACCGCGGGTGCGCTTGATTTGGAACCGGGGTCAACGACTCCGGCTACAGGATTGAATTGCCGCAGCGGCGTGATGTTGTCGAGAATCCAGAACCCGCGGCCATGCGTCGCCACGACGAGATCGTCGTTCTTAATAACAAGATCGCGCACGGAACTCGCTGGCAGATTCAATCGCAACGATTCCCAATTCGCGCCGTCATCTAACGACACATAAACGCCTTTTTCCGTGCCGGCGAACAGGAGACCTTTCCGTTGGGAATCTTCGCGAACCGCGTTGACGACTTGGCCGGCCGGTATGCCGTTCGCGATCTCCGTCCACGTCTTGCCGCTGTCGTGCGTTGCAAAAATGTGCGGCCGCAGATCGTCGATTCGCATCGTGTTGACCGCCGCGTAAGCGGTGTTCGAATCGAAATGTCCGGCTTCGATCAGCGAAATCTTCTGCCACGCCGAAATGTTCGGCGGCGTCATATTGGTCCAGGTTTTTCCGCCGTCGGTTGTCAGGTGAATCAAACCATCGTCGGTCCCGCACCAGATCCGGTTCGCGTCGAGCGGCGACGCCGCAACGGTGTAAATCACGCCGCGTCGATGGGCCTGCTTTGTTGCGTCCTCTTTGTATTTTCCAATGCTGGCCGGCAGCTCGTAATTCGGTCGCGACAAATCGGGACTGATTTTTTCCCAGTGATCGCCACGATCGCGTGTTTGCCAAAGCGTATTTCCCGCGAAGAAGAGCAAATGCGGATCGAGCGGTGAAAAGACAACCGGCTCGGTCCGTAACATCCGGAAGCCTTCTGTTTGCACCGGCACCGGCAATATATTTTGCGCCTGACCGGTGCGGCGGTCGAATCGCGTCAGCTTACCGCCGATGATGATGTCCGGATCGAGCGGATCGGCAACGACGTAACCATATTCCTCTGCCGCGACAGGCTGCCAATCGCGGAACGTGATCTCGCCCTCATCGCCGCGGCTTTTGATTCCGACGGAACCGCTTTCCTGTTGGCCGCTGTAAAGCCGGTACGGAAATGAATTGTCCGCGCTAACGTGATACAGCTGCGCCGTGGGCTGGTTATACCACGAGCTCCAGCTCTTGCCGCCGTTCACCGTAACGATCGCGCCCTGGTCCGAAGCGAGAAGAATGATGTCGGGATTATTCGGATTGATCCAAACGTTTTGATAATCGTCGCCGCCGGGCGCGCCGCGCCAGCCGTCCCACGTTTTGCCGCCGTCCGTCGATTTCCAACAAACGATGCTCGCCGAGTAAACGATCTGCGGATTTTTCGGATCAAATCGCACCACCGGGAGATCGCCACCGCCGATTCCAAGTCCGGGCCGCGGGTCGTCTGTTGTGCCGCTCCAGGTTTCGCCGCCGTCGTCCGAGCGATAAAGTTTGGAGATCGTTTTTGTTCGGACTGCGGCGAACAATGTTTTCGGCGTGCTCGGCGCAATCGCGATGTTTGCCTGCACGATGTTGCCCGGCAGGCCTTTCGTTAATTGTCGCCACGTTTTGCCGCCGTCGATGGATTTAAAAATGCCCCCGCCGTCTCCGTTAAACACTTCGTTTTCCCACGGACCTTCGCGCGATTCCCACAACGCCCCGTAAACAATCTGCGGACTGCCCGGATCGATGAGCACATCGCTCGCGCCGACGTTCTCGTTGCGATACAGAACTTTTTCGAACGTCTTCCCGCCATCGAGCGATCGATAAACGCCGCGTTCTTCGTTGGGCCCGTACGGATGACCGGCTACGGCTACAAAGACGCGATCCGGATTTTTTGGATCGACAGCCAACTGCGCGATCTGCTGACCGTCGCGCAATCCGAGATGCGTCCACGTCTTACCCGCGTCAGTCGATTTATAAATGCCGTCGCCGACCGAAAGATCCGGCCGATGCAATCCTTCGCCGCTGCCGACGTAAATCACGTTCGGGTTTGATGGCGCGACCGCGAGAGCGCCCACTGATGCCGTCGGCTGATCGTCGAAAATCGGCTGCCATGTGCGGCCGTAATCGATCGATTTGAAAACGCCGCCGTTCACCGGCGCCATGTAGAAAACATTCGGCTCCGACGGAACCCCACAGATGGCTCGTGTTCGCCCGCCGCGGTAAGGTCCAATGTTCCGCCAGCGCAAAATCGAATCGAACTCTCCCTCGCGCGCCTGCGCAATCCCCAAAACAGTGGCGAAACCGATTACGATTGTATTGCGAACCGATCGCATAAGCCGCCACTCTCTCTGCGACGGAGGAACCCGCAACACGCTCTCCACGTTTTGTGTGAATCCAGATCGAGGCGCGGCCGCATCAAATCGGAAAAAGGGAACCTATGGATTCAATGCAGGCACATCGCACGAGTTGGAAGGTACGACTCGTCGCATTCGGGATCGGTATCATTATCGCTGCGGCCATATTTGGAATCGCGCTCGTTATCTCGGACGATCTTCGTCTCCTTTACCTTAGCGGTGGGTTGCTGCTTGCTGTCGCCGCATTTTTGCTGACGGCGAAAGCGCGGGAAGATTGGATCGCCGCGGTTCTGCTTCTTTTCGCCTCGACGTTCTTGTTCGCGTTCTTCGTCCTGCCGCAAACACCGCTTCTTTGGCCAACTCTTCTGTTGTGGGCGGTGATTGTCACGTCGCTGCTATTCCGGAATCGATTCGGTAAAACAATCAGCATCGGTGGAGCAGTAATATTGGTCGCCGTCTCAGCCTGGTATTGTGTTTCCTACATTCCGGTGCAGACGCAGCGAGCGTTAACGCGTGTGAGCAACGGCGCCGCGCCGCCGTTCACTTTGCAACCCATTAGCCAGGGTTCCGTGCCGACTGGCGCAACACCGGGAAAAATTCTCGTGCTCGATTTTTTTGCGACCTGGTGTTCTCCATGTATCGCAGAGCTTCCGGAACTGGAGCGCATTCACGCCGATCTACAAAGTAATCGCGACGTTGAATTCGTGCTCGTCGGCACGAACAAGGGCGGCGATACGGTCGAGCGGGTGCGAGCGTTTGTGCAGCGTCGGCACATTTCACTGCCAGTCGCGTTCGATCCTGATCAGAGAACGATGCACGCACTTCGTTTGAGCGGTTTTCCCAGCCTGATCGTGATCGACCGAAAAGGCCGTGTGCGTTTAACGCACATTGGGTACAACGGCTCCGAAACCAGCTTCCGCCACGATCTTACCCAGCTGCTGCAAAGTTTGTAAAGTTGCACGGCTTCGAACCGTCAACGAATAGCAAGTGACGAGTTAACCGCGCGCATCAGAGCGCGCCAATCTCTCAACTTCTGTGGTGCCATATGCTGTAATCTTCGATCTCGACGGCGTGCTCGCTGACTCCGAGCCGTGGTGGAATGAAATCGATGCGAAATTACTCGCTAACTACGGAGTCAACTATCGCGGCGAATATCACCAAAACGTCGTCGGAGTGAGCTACCGGCTCGCGGTCGAGTTTTACAAGAAAGCGTTTGGTCTCTCCGCGCCCACTGAGGAAATGATGCGGCGTCGCAGTGAGATCGCGACAGAGTTCTTTGCCGATCGGGTCGGCCTCTTTGCCAGCGTCAAAGAAGTGTTGGAAGAACTGTGGCAAATGAAACTGCATCTGGCCGTAGCCACGAGCTCGGTCAGCGCGTCTGCGCGACCCTTTTTAGATCGACATCAACTGACCGGATTCTTCGAGGTCATTGTTACAGGCGAAGAAGTCGAACACGGCAAACCGGCGCCCGACATCTACTTGGATGCGGCTAAGAAGCTTCGGATTCCTCCTGAAAAATGCCTTGTGGTTGAGGACGCGCTTCCCGGCGTCGCTGCGGCCAAGGCGGCGAACATGCGCGTCGCTGCGATTCCCGACCGCCGCTTCGTCGATCCCGCCGAGTATGAAAAAGAAGCGGACTACGTCCTCAGCAGTTTGAAAGAATTACCGCAGCTTATTCGCAAGGAGCTGTAGCCGCGGGCGCTGACCGCGGCCGAGCAACTCGTAGTTTCCTCAAGTTCCGCCGCAGACAGCGTAACCTTGAGCGCGCAGATCGTCGGCCAGGTCTTTTTCCATTTGAACGGCATGTTCGTACGGCATCGGGTTCAGATGCTCGAACAGCTCGGGCAACAATCGAACACCATATTTCCTAACCAGGCGGGCCGATTTGTACCCGTTCTTGTGATTTTCAAATCGATGATCGACCGGCAATCCGGTCATTCCAACGTAGACAGCCGGTTTGGATCGATCGCGCGCCGGATTGCGCCGCAAGATCGACAAATCCTTCAGCGCAGCTTTGGAAAGTAGAACGACGTAAACGTTATGGTGGAATTCGGGTTTGGATAAACGAAGCCGTGTCCGCTTACGACGACGCACCTGACGCTGTAACTCGGAGAACAATCAGGAGCAACTGATAACCAACTGGCGTTTAATCACATCCATCGTAAGCCGATTACGTGCTCGGCAGTTTAAAGGAATTACCTGAGCTTATCTGCCAACGGTTGACTGATAAATCCGGGAGTTGGAAGCGCAGGTGAGCGCGCAGTGAGAAACTGCGGTCGCAGGGTTTTATTTCCCCGCGTTCTTCTTCTTTGCGAGCGCGAGGCGCTCAGTCTTTTTTCGTCGTCTTGCGCGTTTCTTAGCGTTGTCTCTGCCTTTGCTGTTTCCCATAAGTCTTAAGACTGACCCACTCGCGCCGCCTCGTCACGTCGTAGTTTCAACGAACCGGAAACAAACTCGAAGCTTACGAACGTCACATCGAGCGAAACCGAGGCTGGCGTTTGCGTCCGCCTGAGGCGGGCTGCGTTCCATGTTGAGTCTGCGCCGGCGCATCCGGAACTTTTATCTCGAACGTGCGAAACAGGGGAGCCAGATCGATCACGTCGTTCGCGGCTGATCTCAACATGTTCCCCAGATTTGCGGCAACCGACGCGACTTCTACGCGGATCCCGTGTCGGCGCAGCTTGATGGCGAGATAAGCAAAATCGGCGTCACCGGTTACGAGAATCACAACATCAGGCCGCATCTCCATGGAAAGCTCCAGCGCGTCGATCGCCATCATCACGTCCACGTTTGCCTTATAATGACCTTCCTCGGCAGGGGCCCCATCTTTGGTAACGACCATGAATCCGTTGGAGCGCAGCCAGTGGACGAACTTGTTTTTCTTGTCACGCTCGTCCTGCCACGTCAGGATGGCCGGCGGCAATCCGGCATAGACCACCATCTCGATCAGATCGCGTCCGGTGTCTGGCCCGGCCAGAAAATCGCGCAACTTTAGCCAATCGAGCCCACGTCCCGCAGTTCGCACAGAACTGCCGACGTTCGATTCGTCCACCAGCACCAACACTCGGGAACGAGCGTGAGCGTCTGAATTTTTCTTTCGCATCGCCCCCATTTTCTATCGCGCTGTGAACTAGACCCGGCGGAATGCGTTTCCCCCGAAAATGATCGCCAGCCCGAGCAAGATGACTGCGACCGGCACGAGCGGCGCGCCGGTGACATAAGTGAGTAGGACAAAGAGAATCGCGATGACGGCGAGGATTGTTGCGATGTTGTAGTTCATAGTTTTCCTATCGTGAGTTTGGCCGATGCTATCGTGCGAGTGTATTCGGAGCAAGAACCTTGAGCAGCCGCAAACCTGTAGCCGCGTGTCGTTGACCGCGGCCTAATCCGTAGGGCAGGCGGATCGCTTGCTCGCGAACGCTTTCGACTGTGTCAGCCGCAAAGCTGTAGCGGTTGCCGTTGGCTGCGGCTCTAAAACGTGAGGCGTGCAACATTAACGGCGGCTTTCTTTGGAGCCGATTTCGATCAGGCGCTTGGTGAGGAAGACGAGGCCGGCCATTTGCACCCATTCGGAGACGATGTTGCCGACTACCTGGCCCCATTTGCTCTCAGGATTCATCGACAAGAACAGGAAGGCCCAGGCAATCCCGGTGATCACGATGAATATCAGAAGCGAATGCCGATGGAGAAAATCGAGCCACGCGAAACGCTTTTTTCCTTTGACTGGCCGGCTCTCGGCCGATCCGACCTCGTACAAAAATTTCGTCCCCAGAATGATCACCACCGAGCCGCTCCAATCGGCAATGGCATTGCCAAAAAACGCGCCAAGATGGGTTTTTGGATCGAGCATTCGATACCCGACGATCCAAACAATGAGGAGGCCGACCGCAACCATGCTCAGCGAATGGCGGTAAAGAAACGAGTGACGATATCTGGACATGAGGACGTATCAGCCTTCTGCTACTTGTCGCTTGTTAATCATCATGGCGTGGGGTTCGCAATTAGCCAGAGCACTTCTTCCCATTGCTCGCCCGTCCGGACACGTTTGTTGTTCCACGACCATATTTCTTCGACTGCAAAATAGAGATCAACAATCCAAACCGCGAAATGGATACCAAGGCCGGAAGTAGAAGAGCTCAGCTGATTCTCAACGGCAAAGCGGCCGGCAATCCTGCGCTCCAGAATGCAGTTGTGCAGCAACGAGCAGCCGGACATCGGATTAAAGTACGAGTGACTAAGAAGAAAGGGGACGCCTGGCGCTTTGCGGCGGAAGCAGGCAAAGCGGATTTACTGATTGCCGCCGGCGGGGACGGTACACTGAACGAGGTGGTTCACGGTTTGATGCATCTCTCCAAGGCCGCGCGGCCTGTTTTGGGAATAGTCCCGCTAGGGACCGCGAATGACTTCGCTACCGGATGCGGCATTCCGCGTGACCCGGAGGAAGCGCTGGTTCTATGTATGAAAGGCCAGGGTGTTCCGATCGACATCGGTAAGGCCAATGAGCACTGGTTCCTAAATGCTGCCAGCGCCGGGTTCGGCGCCGAGGTGACAGCGA
The DNA here is from genome assembly GCA_963840135.1 of uncultured Verrucomicrobiae bacterium. Classification (GTDB taxonomy): domain Bacteria; phylum Verrucomicrobiota; class Verrucomicrobiia; order Chthoniobacterales; family UBA10450; genus Udaeobacter. Next base: position 225,707 of record CAWIXX010000003.1, read on the forward strand.
CCACTCCGCCTGAACTCAAACGCCTGCTTGGCCCTGCCGCGTACACCGTGATGGGTGCAATTCTGGCGATGAACGTTCATCACTATCGCGGGAGGCTCATCTTGCCGGACCGCGAAATCACTGGCAGCAGCCCGGTGGCGATCGTCGGTAATGGGCGTCAGACGGGCGGCGGAATCCAGGTCGCTCCGCGCGCGCACATCGATGACGGCTTACTCGATGTACTTGTTGTTCGTCAGATCCCGGCGATGGCGTTACTCACCGCAGCGCGAGAGTTACAGGAGCTTTCACCGGATGGTGAATACATCTCCTACTGGCAAACTCAGTGGGTAGAGGTTCATCCCGAAGAAACGATTCCGGTCAATCTGGATGGCGAGCCGACGCAATTTTCAAGCGTTCGATATGAAGCGGTGCCCCAAGCGATTCGCCTGATTGTTCCGCCGAATTGTCCATTACTATCGGCAACAAGCTGAAAACTGTAGCCGTGTGTCGTCGACTGCGGCCTGCCCATTAAAGCTCGCTCACTGCGAGAGCTTCCAGAGTTTAGCCGTCACCCGATTTACCTCGCCTGGTCAGGACAGGAAGAGCTTGACACGATGCTGCGAATCGCGTAAAAAAATTTTGATTACGTGATCCGGCGTCTCAACGCACTTTCGGCCGGATTTAGAAAACTGGTCGAGACTGCCTTAGCCGTCGCTGAGACACCGCCTGGCGCGATCTCCAGATTCACCTGGAGCCACAGAGGCATCTGGAGCGAGGCTGTTTTAAAGCGCTTCGTGAAGATGGTTCCTCGTTCCGCGCGAATTTGGACCGGTCAATTCCAAATAGAAAGGCGCTTATGAAATTCGTTAGTCTCGGTCGGAAGCGCGCTCACCGACAGGGCCAATCGGACAAACCGTCCCGCGCTACATCTGAATCTGTCACCAAGCCAGCGTCCGAACCTCATCAAATCCATAGCTACACTGAGCTTCGGCAACAGATTCACGACGATCTCCGGGTCCAACATCCCGAATGGGTTCAGCCAAATGGCGATTGTCCTATGTGCGATGCGTACGAGGCGCGTCTCATGGAACTGCTCGACACGGTAGGACGAAAAAGATCCCACGAGTGGGTCGTTGCTCTTCATCGGGCCCTCGAACAGGGACTCAGTTGACTCGGCACCGCGGCGTACAGCTCAAGGCATCTTTGTCGCGCACGTCAAAAGCTTAGATGCGACCCACTCCATTGAAACTCGCTCGTTGCCCACACTGGCTCGCTGCTTCCCTCGCAGTTAATGCCCAGTCCGGCTCGGACCCTTCTATGTCGCTGATCCCATCAGCTCCATTCTTGGATTGTAAAGGCGAGTAAATAGCTTCACGATGCGAAGCAGATGCTCTGGCAAGGAAGAAGAGAGAGCGAGAACGTTGAAGATGCTCGCGGATCGGGCGGGCGGCGTCTTGTTGTGGGCGGCGGCATTGGCACCATCATTCTGGTAGCTATTTATCTCCTGCTCGGCGGCGATCCTCAGGCGCTCTTTAATTCGCAGCAGGGAGCGCAATTATCGCAACCTGGGCAGATCGACAGCCAGGGGCCGCAGGATGAGGCGTCGAAGTTCGTCGCTGTCGTTCTCGCCGATACCGAAGACGCCTGGCATGCGATCTTTCGGCAAATGGGCCGGCAATACGAGGAACCGAAGCTCGTGCTCTTCACGGACCAGATTCGGTCCGGCTGCGGGTTTGCCAGTGGCGCGAGCGGTCCGTTTTATTGTCCGGAAGATCGACGCGTTTACATCGACCTCGGTTTTTACCGTTTACTCCAGCAACGCCTGGGTGCGGGAGGCGATTTCGCGCAGGCCTACGTGATAGCGCACGAAGTGGGACATCACGTGCAAAATCTTCTCGGTATTACCGATCGTGTGCAGGCCATGCGCGGCCGGGTCAGTGAATCTGAATACAATCAGCTCTCTGTCCGGCTCGAGTTGCAGGCCGATTTTCTGGCCGGCGTTTGGGCCCGTTATGCCGACCGGGTCAAGGGCGTTGTGGAAGCCGGCGATATCGAAGAAGCGATGCGCGCGGCCAGCGCGGTTGGCGACGACAGACTCCAACGCAGCACGCGCGGTTACGTCGTGCCCGATTCATTTACGCACGGCAGTTCCGAACAACGCGCCCGCTGGTTTCGCCGTGGCTACGAGACCGGCGATCTCAGCCAGGGCGACACTTTTAACACTTTCGAGCTGTAACGCGGAAAAGCTGTAGCCCCTCTTAGGCGGGTCGCCGACTGCGGCCTGTGCAGTTTGTAACTAGCCCTTTGTACAATCAGGGCGTGAACTTGTAGACGGCTCCGTCATCGTTATCGCCCCCATGAACCGTGGCTCCGTAAAAATTTCCGAACAGATCGACGACCATCCCGTTATAGGCAAACCCGCCGTCTGGCGGGCCTTGGAAGGCGTGAACTACAGTTTCCATCCACTGACCGCCGCCAATAGGACTTAGCTTAAAGATAGTGCCACTACCCAAGCCACCCTCACTCGTGGTCCCATACAGATTGCCGACGACGTCAGCAACAAGATTGCTGATGGGGCTATTGCCGTCGCTTCCTTCTTGGAAGCTATAGAGCACGCTCTCGTTCCATTCGCCGGTAGCCCGCGGAGATAGCTGGTAAACAGAGCCGATACCATTAGCTCCGCCGTAATAGGTCGTTCCGTAGATGTTGCCCACACGATCGAACAGCAGCGCGCCATACGGAAAAACCCCATCCGGCTGTCCTCTGAACGAATAAATCCTCCTGAAATTCCATCCTCCGCGACCCGTGGGCCTGAGCTCGAAAACAACTCCGCTTCCATAAGTGCCGCCAGCAGTAGCTGCGCCATAGAGGCGGCGATGGCGCAGAACCATCCTTCCAGCTGAGCCTGTGGCTCCGTCCGCGCCACCAGTAAAAGCATGAATGACCTCGAGGTTCCAAGTTCCATTGTGTTCCTGATGGATTTTGTAAATAGTGCCCGAGCCGTACGCGCCACCCGTCGGCGCCATCCCATAAACATTGCCGCTCGGATCCAATGTTACCCTTGCGCCGGGGCCAGAGCCATCGTCTCCGCCGGTGAAAGCATGAATTACCGTCTGGGTCCAGGTTCCACCCGAGTTCGTTAGCTTGTAAACCACCCCACAGCCGCCTTCACAGCTACCTGACCCGCCCGTAACCGCGCTGCCGTATAAATTGCCTTCGCGATCGGCTGTTACTCCTTTGTAAGGCTCACCTCCATCGGCGCCACTCGTAAAGCTATAAAGCACCGTATGAACCCAGCCAGTAGGTGTAGGGCTGAGCTTAAAAACTGTGCCACTTCCAAAATCTCCGCCGAGCACTGTCGTTCCGTAAATGTTACCAGCGCTGTCCGTTTCCAAATCGGTATCGGCGTATTCGCCTTCATCCTCTTCACAGCTAAAGATGACGTCCGTCGTTGTTGCGGTTGCCGCTGCCAGAGAGAGGACAAAAACCGCAGTCGTTGCAATGGCACTGATCGGGAAATTAGTGGGGAATTTCATGAAGATTATTCCATCTGGTGCCGGTCGCAGAGTCAAGAACATTCTCGTTAGACCACGATCATCACAATCTGTAGCTCGCCTGCTCGCCATCGGGCATCGCTGGGAAATTTATCGATCGTAAGCCGCTTGCGATGCATGGCGCTGTAGCCGCGTGTCGTCGACCGCGGCTGTCGCTGACATCCGATTTCATTTGGGCTATCTTCGCAGCCTATGGAAGAAAGCATCCGCAACCAACTCCCGGGAACCGTGAAAAGCGTTGTGTCCGACAAAGTCCTAAGTGAAGTAATCCTCGAGACGAGCGTCGGCGAAATCGCATCGATCATTACAACGCGCTCGGTCCAGGAAATGAACCTCATGCCTGGCGACAAAGTCTTCGCGCTGGTGAAAGCAACTAACGTTTCCCTCCGCCGCGCGTAGCTCTAGCCCGCCTCAGGCGGGTCGCTGACTTTGGCCTTTCCCTGGCGCTGTAGCCGCGTGTCGTCGAGCGCGGCGCTTCGTTACGTGCGTGGTGACGCCACTCTGCTACCTTCCACCAATATGCGACAACTGGTTTTTGGGTTGGTTCTTGGGTTGGCGTGCTCTGCTTTTGGGCAAACGGCAGCGGATCGGGTAGCAAAGCAGAACGCGCTTTTTGAGGAGTATTATCAGGCCGGGCTTAAGAATTTTCCGGAGCGAGCAACATCGTACGGCGATTACCGTTACAACTCGCAGCTTGCACAGGTTTCGCTCGCGGACATCGCCCGGCAACATGCGGAAAACGATGACTTTCTCGCTCGATTAAATGCGATCCCGACCGATGGCATGAGCGACAAGGACCTGTTAAGCCATCGCATCCTCGAAAAGCAGCTGGAGCGCGCAGACGTGAACTACGCACTGAAGAATTACGAGATGCCGGTGAACCAGCAGAACGGAGTGCACACTCAGCTGGCCGATTTGCCGAACGCGGTACCGTTCGATTCCGTGCCGCATTACCAGGATTACATCTCCCGGTTACATCAAATCCCACGGGTGCTGGAACAGACCACCGAGGTGATGCGGCAGGGCGAAAAAGACAAGCTGATGCCGCCGAAGATTGTTCTCGAAAAGTTGCCCGGCCAATGCGACGGCATCATCGCTGCGAACCCGTTCCTCGAACCGACCAAAAAATTTCCGGCGGGATTTTCCGAGCAAGACAAGAAACGCCTGACCGACGAGATCACCAAGGCCGTTAACGACGATGTGTTTCCGGCGTATAAGAAATTCGCCGAGTTCCTGCGCACGGAGTACGATCCGAAAGGACGAACCGAGCTCACGATCGAAAGCCTCGCTGACGGGAAACGGCGTTACGCCGAAGCCGTGAAGACGATGACCACCGTCAATGTCCCGCCGGCCGAGGTCCATGAGATCGGGCTCAAGGAAGTAGCGCGCGTCACCGCCGAGATGACCAAGCTGGCCCAGAGCCAGGGATACAAGGACCTGGCCAGCTTCCGGGAGGCGGTCAACAACGATCCCAGGTGGAAGCCGACCAGCGAGCAACAGATTCTGGATGACTACAAAAAATACATCCATCAGATGGAGCCGAAGCTGCCGGAACTATTTGGATTGCTGCCGAAGTCGCCAGTCACGGTGGAACCGATCCCTGACTTCGCCAAAGCCGCCGCGACCCATTACGTCCCGGGCACGCCGGATGGGAAACGTCCGGGCCGCGTCGTAGTTGCCGTCTCTGACCCCACCAAGCGTACCCTGGTCGACGACGAAGCCGTTGCCTATCACGAGGGCGTTCCCGGTCATCACCTGCAAATCAGTATCGCCCAGACGCTGGAAGGCTTGCCGAAGTTTCGGCTGCACGGTTTTTTTACCGCGTATGCCGAAGGTTGGGCGCTCTACTCCGAGGTGTTAGGCAAAGAGATCGGTTTTTACCAGGACCCTGTTTCTGACTACGGCCGGTTGAATTCAGAAATGCTTCGCGCCGTCAGGCTGGTGGTCGATACCGGGATTCACGACAAAAACTGGAGCCGCCAGCAGGTGATCGATTACATGCACGCCAACGACACCAACGACGCGCTGGCGCAGACTGAAGCGGACCGGTACATCGCCTGGCCCGGGCAAGCGCTCGCTTACAAGATGGGTCAGTTAACCATTCTCAAGCTGCGCGATGAAGCGAAGACGCAACTCGGAGAAAAATTCGATCTCAAAGCATTCCACGACGAAATATTGAACGGCGGTGCGATGCCGTTAGACCTGCTGCAAGAGCGAGTAGAGGCTTGGATCAAAGATCAAGCCGCTCACAAAAGCTAACCGCGAAAACTAAACGTTGCTCTGTTTTGCGACGTTTCCTGGTCCCCAATTTCCTTGTCTCACTGTAGTCCCGCCTACAGGCGCAGGACCGTAACCCCCCCCTCGAAAGCAATCCGCCTGCTCTCTCGTTGTGGCGAACCAATCGTACATTTCCTGCGCTCTCAAAGTTTTGAACCGATAGCCTTCGCGCGATTTCTAACATCTCGATGTTGACCAGGCGCGAGCTGCTTAAGCTGGGAGCTTTCACACTGGCTGCGACTCATCTTCCACGGATCTTTGCCGAGAAAACCTCGACCAAAAAAATTCTCATTCTCGGCGGGACTGGGTTTCTTGGACCACCGGTCGTTGAACGCGCACTCCAACGCGGCCACACGCTCACCTTGTTCAATCGCGGCAAGAGTAACGCCGACCTTTTTCCAGGCGTGGAAAAAATTCGTGGCGATAGAGAACACGGCGATCTCGGGGGACTAAAGAACGACCGGCGCTGGGATGTAGTAATCGATGTCTGGGCCAACGATCCCGCCGTCGTCGTGCCAATGGCCAATCTGCTCGCTAAACGAACCGATTATTACCATTTCGTTTCCAGCATTGCCGCTTACGCCAACTACTTGAAGATCGGCATGGATGAAACGGCGCCGACACGTACCGACCGCCCCGGTTACGGTGGAAACAAAGCCAGATCGGAAAAAGCGCTCACTGACTTGTTAGGTAACCACGTCGGAATCTGCCGGCCATGCGCCATCATGGGCCCCCGCGACGAGAGCCTTTCCTATCACTACTGGCTTTCTCATCTCAAAAAAGACCAGGAATTTGTTGCCCCAGGCACGGGCGATGACGCCTTTGCCCAATATGTCGACGTACGTGACGTCGCGAATTGGATCGTCGACTGCGCCGAGCAGGCGCGCCCGGGAATTTACAACACCGTAAGCGAACCGTTGGTTTTCAGAAGTTTCCTGAGCGAAAGCGCCGCTGGCATCGACGGAAAAGGGAAGCCGGTCTGGGTGAATGGCGATTATCTACGCGAGCAACATGTTAAGACGTTTGATAACATGCCATATTGGAATCCGGATCGGCCGGGGTTCGAACGAATCTCACCGGCCAAAGCACGCGCTGCCGGGTTCACCACTCGACCATTAAGAGACACAGCAAAGGACGCTTGGACCACCTATAAAAAAATTGTGTCGCCCGATCTCGTGTATCCGCAAAAACAATACGACTTTGAATGGGGCATCTCACCCGAGCGCGAGCGCGACATCCTCGTCGCGTGGAAAAACAAGCAAGCCGGTTAGGGCTCTACCGCGGGATGTGTCTGCCCTGACCCCATCTGCGACACTCGCGCCCTACTGTTGCTTGTCGTAGTAAGTCGTGTCAGTGAACTTCTGTCCGTTCGCCCCTGTCCCCTTGAGCGTGACCACGCGCGACTTCCCGTCTTTCGCCACAGTGATCGTGGCTGTCATCACCACCTTGCCGGCTTTCGTCGCCGTCGTTTTATTGGTGCGATCGTTCACTGACTCATACGTCAACGTGTCGAAAAATGGGCTGCCTTTAATTTGGTATGGCTTGCCATCGAATGTCCCCGTCCAGGTCCAGTGGATAGGCTTACCATCCTTATCCACCCCATCCACCGTGCACTTTATCATGTCACCTTTGGCTGGGGTATAGGTGACCGTAGTATTTTTGGTTGCGCCGGGCGCGAACTTCGATTTGCCTTCGTTGAGCTTCCAAGTCCCGATCAGCGGATTAGCAGCGAAGGTTGCAGTTGCTGTTAACAACAGCGCTAGTGCCACCAAGATAGTACGATTCGTTCTCAGTGACGCGATGTGAGCATTTTCTCCGATAGGCGTCAATCCCACGTCATAACTTTCTCTCGCTCTCGGTCAGCACTTGTTCCGCGCTAGAGCTAAGGCAAAAGTTTAGATCTGCCTCCATGCTCTTCACTGCGCTGGATGGCCTGCGATAAGATAAATGCTGACGGCGGCGAGGAGAATACCGAGAGCTTTGCGCAAGGTGAACGGTTCGTGCAGGAAAACCAATCCGAGCACGGCGCCGCCAACGATAAACATGCCATAGATCGGGACGACCACGCTGGTCGGCCCTTGGGACAACGCGAGGAAATAAAAGACAACCGCAATCACCAGGGCCACGCCCGCCCCAAACGCAAGCATGCCATCGGCGCTGGCAAGATTCTCTCGGGAGAATGTTTTCATGTCTCCGCGGAGGATGGTGATCGTGGTTGAGGTCGCCACCACCATTGCGGAGGAAATCATCAGAACGAAGTAGCTGGAGAATCGGCCGCTCTGGGTAGCCAGCTTGACCAGCATTGCGGTCACGGAGTAGCCGATCATCCCAATGACGGCCCAAAGGAGATACGATTTGTTCATTTATCAGAGCGAAGCAGCCGGCTTCGACTATTGCAAGTTGCGCGTCTCGGAGTTTGCCGAGTTAAGCATTTGCTTCTGATCTGGCGGCTGATCTTTGGTCTTTGACGTCCGGCTCGGCGTATTCGACTCTCACCCCCATTGCAACGCAAGCGCTATCTCTTTGTCTGCATCAATCGTCGGGCCGAGGAGAACCCGAAAGGATGCTGCGCGGCCAAGGACTCGGAAGAAGTCTATAGAGCGTTGAAAGCGGAGGTTGCCGCTCGCGGACTGGCAAAGCTAGAGGCGCGCGTGTGCACATCGAGCTGTCTCGATCAATGCGAGACCGGCGTGACGGTTTTAGTCGAACCCGATCACTTTTTTTACGGGGGCGTCACGGTCGCCGACGTCCCTGAGATTGTGGATGGACTCGTCACGGGCCAACAGGTTAGACGGCTCGTGGTTATCGCAGATCAACCCGAAGCATAGAAATCCTTCTTACCCATGCATCATGAGCCGCTTACCCTGCATGCGCTGTAGCCGCTGTCGCTGACTGCGGCCTCTCTCTCGTCAAGAATTTCGGAGCCGTCGCTGACTGCGGCTTCGCCCGAAACAATCGCCATGGAAGTTGCTGGCTCAATTTTCGCTGTCTCGCGAACGCGATGTTGCTAACATCATAGCCTGATGAGCTCGCAAGATTCTGACGCCACGATGGCCGTATTCCTCGATCTGGAAAACATCGCGCTGGGCGCGCATGACGCGGATTTTCCCGCGTTCGACATCCGCAAGGTGCTCGAGCGTCTGCTGCTCAAGGGCCAAATCGTGGTCAAGAAAGCCTACTGCGATTTTGAGCGCTACAAGACGTTTAAGCGAGGGCTGCACGAAGCGGCGTTCGAGCTCATCGAGATCCCGCATGTGCGCCAGTCTGGCAAAAACTCCGCCGACATCCGCATGGTCGTCGATGCGCTCGATCTCTGTTACACCAAGATTCACGTCGACACCTTCGTTATCATCAGCGGCGATTCGGACTTTTCGCCGCTCGTCAGCAAATTGCGCGAGAACGACAAGACGGTCATCGGCCTCGGCGTTAAAAAGTCCACGTCCGATCTATTCATCAGTAACTGCGACGAATTTATCTATTACGACGATCTCGTGCGCGTGGAGCCAGCAAAGAAACGTCCGAGCGTTGCTGCGACCGCCGCGACCGCGCCAGCGGCGAAAACTGGTAGGGATCATCGACCCTCAATCGACGGAGCGCTCGACCTTCTGAGGAAAACCCTGGAAGCGCTGCGCGCCGAGCGAGGCGAGGATTATCCAATCCGCAGCTCACTCATGAAACAAGCGATGAAACGTCAGAACCCTGGCTTCAACGAGCGAGCGCATGGGTTCCGTGCCTTCAACGAACTCCTTCTCGAAGCGCAAAAGCGTGGGTTGCTAAAGCTGGAGAGCGACAAACAAGTCGGTAGCTACATCGTCCACGCGAGCGAGTAATCAGTCGATTATCGAAATCGACGGAGGACGTATCGGTATTAACTGACAGATAACCTCATGATGTGTGTATATGCATCTACGATGCTTTGCCGTTGGGCTTAATGTCGAACCAAACGCGCCACCACATCGTTGGCGTACGGCTCGAACAACATCGGCGTCGGCTTGCCGTCGCTAAGGGGTGGCGCTCGGCGATGGAAAAGCCGTCAGTGGTGATACCACGTAGATCTGATCCCATATTTTTAGCACCAGGGCCATAGACGTCCACTTGCCCTCGACCGATATGGGCAGGTTGGTCCACGTCACAAACGTCACCCGGCTGTTGGGATCGTAGCCCATGTGCGAATTATAGCCGGGAGTCTCGCCGCCGTGAAAATATACCGCGTTCGGCCCCCAGCGCAGTCGCTCCATGCCGTACCCGTACTGCTGGCCGTTGGGCATGCTCGGGTCCTTGGCCTGCAGGCTGTCGAGCCAGCGGCGCTGATATGCGGCGTCAAAGACGCGTCCCGTAACCAGTGCCTCGATCCAGATGGCGAGATCGTTGGCGGTGGAGATGACGCCCCCAGGAAAATAAGCAAAAGAGGGGTTCAGGTTCGTGTAGTCAGTGGGCAGGAGCGTCCCGGCCCGTGCCGCGGCTTGGATGTCGGGCGGGTACGGCTTGTCAGTCAGGACAAATAAGGAACTGCCGTACAAGTAGCCGTGGGAGTAGGGATCGGCGATGGTGTTCGAAGTGCGAGGAGGGAGGAGAGTGTCGTGCATCCCCAGCGGCCCGAACAACCGGTCCTGCATCGCCTGAGCCATTGGTTTGCCATCGACCTTCTCGGCGATGAGGCCGAGAAGTGTGTAGTTGGTGTTGTTGTATTCGTAGGCGGCATCAGGCGGAAAGTTGGGCGGGCGCGCGAACGCGATGGCTAGCAACTCCTCTGTGGTCCAGACCTTGGTCGGGTCACGGTCCACGGCGGCCGCAAGCTCGGGAGCATCAGTGTAGTTGTAGAGCCCGCTGCGCATCTTCAGCAGTTCGTCGATCGTGATGTTGTCGCCATTGGGTACGCCCGGGACGTACTTCGAGACCGGATCATCGAGACTGAGCTTGCCTTCCTGGGCCAGTTGCACGATCACCGCGGCCGTCATCGACTTCGTGTTCGAAGCGATCCGGAAGTGGGTGTCGGCGTGGGGCGGGCTCGTCGTGCCCAGTTGCGTGGTGCCATAGGTGACCTTGAACTCGCCCTGGGGTGTGCGCAGGAGCAGCACGGCGCCGGGCACCAGGAGTTCCTTGGCGGTCGTGTCCACCATGTTCCGCAACGCAGCCTGGTCGATCGGCTTGAGCGCCGACGAGTCAGCCGTGGAGCTAGGCCGTGAGCACGCTGCGATCAGGAAAGCAACACCGACCAGGAAGCTCCCGACGGCTTGAATTGTTCCTGGTTCGTCTTTCATATTGGTGCTTCTCAGAACGAAACTTCACTTCGGCTTCTGCACCTCCTGGGCGTCTTCTTTGGTCCGGCTTCAACGCTTCAACAGTTCACGTTCACCGAAGGTTAAATGTTAAATGGCGATGCTGACAAACACGAAATTCGTGGAGCGCCGCTATCACTTCACGTCGGTGATGATGAAAGGTGAAGACCGACCGCATTTCTTCCTCTCCGGTATTCCTCGCTATTAGGTCAATGTCTGCGATTGGTATCACATGCCACTGGAGTCTTGCCCCACCTGCGGCTACGCGCTTTCCATCGTAGATCATCATTGCCGTCATTGTGCTACCCCATCGCAGGCAATTCCGTCGCGGCCCTTTGATGCGAAACACATGCAGCAAGTGATTACGGCCGTGGTGGTGGCGTTAGGCGTTCTCGTTTACTTGATCTTCTTTCGCTAACGAAAAGGCACGGAGAGACCGAATCAGTCTTCGATAAGGGCGCGATCCTATCATTAGTTGCTTACGATGCATGAGCTGTAGCCGCTGTCGCTGACTGCGGTTTCCGAAATTTAATCACGCGCTGCACTTCGCCCGCACGGAAGTCATATAAGCCTGGCAACGTCGAGGTTGGCACATTAGCAGAATCACGCCAGGCAGGGAACCAATACGGCGAGCTATGCGATATTCTTGCGTGAAGAGTCCTTTTCGTCGCTCCTGCGCGCCACAATGGCCGAAGGTGCTGAGCGCGGCCGCTGTTGGCGGAGCGGCCACGCTCTTTCTCGCTCGCAATTTCTTTCCTTCAGAAAAGAAAATCCATCACGAAATCATCACGAGCTATGCGGTCGGGGACGATGTCTTCGTGCGGACGATGGGAAATCTGCTTGGGCCGCCCTTGCTGAAAGGCAACAAAGTGACCGCGCTGGAAAATGGTGACGAGATTTTTCCCGCCCTTCTCGATGCGATCCATTCCGCGCAGCGGACGATCACCTTCGAGAACTTCCTTTTCAGAGAAGGCGAAGTGTCGGATGTATTTGCCGAAGCGCTGGCGGAGCGGGCTCGGGCCGGCGTGAAAGTGCATTTTCTTCAAGATGCCCTGGGCTGCGACTGCCTTCATGGCCGTGCCATGAACCTGGTGCGCCAGGCCGGCGTGCAGCTGGAAATCTTCCGCTTCATAAATGTGGCAATGAATTTCCGCACGCATCGCAAACTACTCGTGATCGATGGACGGACGGGTTATCTGGGCGGGACGGGGATCGCGGACGACTGGAAGGGCGACGGGCGAACCCACGGCCGCTGGCGTGATTCGCATTATTGTTTGGAAGGTCCTGCCGTCGCGCAGATGCAGCAGGCGTTCATTGATAACTGGCTCCAGACGCGCGCGGAGCTGCTCCACGGTGACGAGTATTTTCCAAAACTGGAACCTGCGGGTGACGACATGTGTCAAGTTTTCAAAAGCTCGGCCGGCGAAGGCTCGGACAGCGCGCGCTTGATGTTGCTTGTCTCGATCGCCGCCGCCCGTCGCCACATTCGGATCGCGAACGCCTACTTCATTCCGGACAGACTTTGCATGCAGACCTTGCTCGATGCGCTCCGGCGTGGAGTGAAAGTGCAAATCATCACGCCGGGTCCCGACATCGACGCGCGGGTGGTTCGTGCGGTGGGCAAGACGCGTTGGCGGCGATTGCTAGAAGCGGGGGCCCGCTTCTATGAATACCAGCCCGCGCGTTTTCACTGCAAATATCTCCTCGTTGATGATTGCTGGGCGTCTGTTGGTTCGGCCAATCTCGACAACCGTTCCTTGTCTCTGAACGAAGAAGCGAATTTAAACGTGCTCGATGAGAAATTTGTCGCCGCGCACACCCGGATCTTCGAAGAGGACAAGAGTTACTCCCGCGAGGTTACGCTGCACGATTGGCGTCGGAGGCCCTGGGGCGAGAAGATCAAAGGGCGGATTGGATCGCTGCTAGCTTCGCAAATGTAACGCCGGTGCCATGCTGAAGCGGAAATGACAAGCGAACCCTCCGAGCGATTACGCGTCGCTACCTACAACGTCCACGGTTGTGTCGGGATGGACGGGCAACGTTCGGAAGGTCGCATCGCGGAAGTGATCGCGAGCATGTCGGCTGACATTGTGGGCTTGCAAGAACTGGATCTTGGCCGGGCACGTTCCGCACACGCCGACCAGGCGGCGCTGATCGCGACGCAGCTCGGTTGGAAATATCACTTTCATCCGGCAATGCGCAGCGGCGACGAGCAATACGGCAACGCCATCGTAAGCCGCTTCCCGATCGAGCTGAAACGGGCTGCCGAGATGCCGGGTGCGGCGCCCTGGTACTGCCGCGAACAGCGGGGCGCGATCTGGATACAGGCGAAAACCGATCTCGGTCCGGTGCACATTATCAACACTCATTTTGGTCTCGGCCGCACCGAGCGCAGGTTACAGGCGAAATTGCTTATTGGACGGACGTGGCTCGGGTCTGTCCCACGGGACGAACCGTCAATTCTACTCGGAGATTTCAACAGCGTGCGGACCTCGCGCGCTTACCGGCTCATAGGGGCGCATCTGCGCGACGCTCGCGCGCTCGTTAGGCCGTCGGGAGCATTTCGCACCTTCCCCACCCGTTTTCCTTCCCTCGCCGTCGATCACATTTTCGTGAATGCCGCTTTATCTCCGACGGAGCTCAGCGTCCATCGTACGCCGCTCGCGCGTCTGGCGTCAGATCACTTCCCGCTCGTCTGCGAGTTGACGCTCAACTCGCAACGAGATTTCCGGGGGCGTGACAATGCGGCTGGCGAACCTTTGGAGAACTGAAGACAACCCATCCAGTCGGATCCTTTTTGCTCGTGGCGGTTCTTTGCGTTGGAGGCGATACGTTTGCGCCTGACTTGTAACCCCCGTGAATACTGAATCCTTCTTTGGACCTGGAAACGAATCAACTATGTCAGCGCAGTTCTAGCGAGCACTACTTCTTCGCAGGATCCAGAGCTGACAACGGCTGCTAGCCTGTCAAGATTTGTTGACTGACCCCTATTCTAGGTCTGTCGATTGCGGAGACGGCCTCTCCGTTTTACTTCTTTTCCGGGAACTGCATGACCGCTTCGGCGATGCACTCCCATTTGCCATTGCGCTCCATCCAAGTATCCACCCAGGCGTAGCTGTGCGTAAACGCTTTACCGTCCTTATCCTTGCCCTTTTCCGTCGAGGTGCCGCAAACGGTGGCCAGGTTCGGCGCGTAGACGTGAACATCCATTGAGTCGTTCTCCGATGAGCTCAAGGTGTCGGTTTCGTTTTTAATTTCATCGACGAGCTGGGACTTGGTCCGATGTTTCCCTTTGGAATTAAATCCGGCAAAGTCGTCCGCTACCATGTTCCCGACCGCCGCGTGATCCTTGTTTTGCAGCGCCTTGGCCCAATCGTTTTCCATCTGCTTGAGCTTGGCCGTGATTGCACTCGAGTCGGCAGATTTTTCCTGAGCGTGCGCGCAAGGCGCGGCCGCGACCGCGAGGAGCGTGATTACCAGAAGTGGCGTAAATAATTTCATAATAATAACTTTTTTTTCAGGGTTGAATTTAGGGCAGCTCGTCTCGAACCAGAAAACCCTTTCATGGCGGGCTACATCGAAGTGAGCGCTTTAACGCGCGTGTCGATGCCAGAAGCGTGCTGAGCCGTGGCTTGACCGTCAAGACATTACGAGCTTGGAGTCGACAACTCCTCCGCCCCTTTGTCGAGATTCATTGAACGCGCAATTTTGTAGGGTCTCCGAGCTAGGACGGCTTTGAGATCTTCGACAATCGAGCCGCGGGGACTCTGGAGCTACTGCGCTTGCTGGACTACCCCGTGTCTTTGCGCCCACTCCCAAAGCGCTGCGAACTCTGCCGGCGGCTGTTTGTGCGTTCGTCCGAAATGCGCGCGGTGTTCCGTTAACATCTTTCCAAACGTCATTCCGTCAGCCCCGGCACGATTCGGATCGGCGCCGCGCTCCAGCAGGGCCAGCGCATCCGCATAAGCGAGCTTGTCGTCGAGCCCCATTTTCGTGCGGTAAAGCAACAACGTATAACCGGCAGAATCCGACTCACTGTTTGGCATAACGGAATTGACATCGGCGCCGTGGTCGAGGAGCAGATCAAGTCGCGACCTTGCCTGATCCGGGTAGTAACCCAAATACCAGTTCTTGAGAATCATCGGCTCACCAAACTCATTGCGAGCGTTCGGATTTCCACCCGCCTCCAGCATCGCGCGGAGAACGGGCGCCGACGCGTGCACCGCGTTGGCCATGGCGAAGGAGTCTCGCTTGCCGTTGGTGTAGTTCGGGTCCGCGCCGAGCGAAAGCAAAGTTCTAACCGCCTCGGTTAATTCCGGGCGCTGCCACGATTGCGTCACGGCGAAGTAGAGCAACGTCGTGCCGTCACGTCCGGGCGACTGCAAATTCGGAAGCGCCTTTGCTGCCGCGCGGATTGCGTCTTGATCGTTCTTTACGATGGCCTGCGCGACAGCGAACAGCGCCGGCTGATCGCCAAAATCCCATTTCCCCGAGCGCTGCTCCTCCCGTATCTGGCGCTGATGCCTCTCGCCTCTTTCCATGGACACAAAAAAAGCAACGAATAAGCAGACCATGGCACCAACAGCGAGCGCCAGGCAGATTCCGACGATTAAGAGGATTTTCTTCGCCACGTCGTGTCTTAGCGCTTCCTATCGCCAGCTATTTGGGCAGCGATCCTCCCCTCGTCGCTTTACCTTCTATGTCGCTGATCCCGCAGCTCCATTCACCTGGTTGCATCGCGCTGATTAGATAGGATTCAGGTGGTGCGGACAAACACGAAGTTCGTGCCGCGCCGCTGTGCTTCAGATCGGCTGCGCTCCAATTCGACGAACCGAACTCGAGGGAAAGCGCTTGATGGACGGTCAACGCCCTAACGAGTCACGACAGCAAACCCGAGTGTCACAAGTGAGAACTGACTCCAATTAAAGCTGTAGCGCTGTCGTTGACTGCGGCCGAATCGATTTATCAATCTGTCAAAGATTGCTGGAATGTACTCGCCGCGGAAGATCGCGGTGCGGAGCTGGCAAGCGGAGCATCAATGCGTTCTCTTCGAGTGAGCCAATGTCAAATGTTCAGACGCGACCCGTTCTCTTCAATCGGCCGTGGCGCGTCCGATCAAATCACACCGTCGTAAGTTCGGAAAGCGACGCGAGAGTAGCACCCGCGGCGCCCGCGGGAGTCCACCACGTCTGATCGCCGACGATCCCATCCACGTGGATAGTCCGATCCTGTTGGAAGCCCTTTACAGCGGCTTCGGTCTTGGGCCCGAAATCACCGTCCACCGGACCAGGATCGGTCGCAGGGATTGCATACTTCTTGAGACCTTGTTGCAACGCTGTCACGACACTGCCTGACGCACCACGAGCTAATAGGGGCGTATTTGGGTCGGCTGGCAGCGCCTGCCATGTCGCTGGCCCGACGATGCCGTCCGCCACCAAACCTGCGCCGTCTTGGAAGTCTTTAACAACCAATTCCGTCGTCACGTCGAAAGTGCCCGTGATATTGCTGGGGCCGAGCGTTTTGGTCATTACAAAAATACGTTGAAGCCTTCGCACATCGTGACCAGTTGCACCGATGCTGAGTGTTGGACCGCTATTCATAATTTTTAATCCGAATGCTTTTGCCGTTTATGTTGCCCTAACGTCTGCGAAAAATAGTCCGATGACTGTCTCTGGCCAGTTTTCTTTTCCTTCTCGCTTCAACGGTTCAACCGCTCACGTCATCGAAGGTTAAATGTCA
Organism: uncultured Verrucomicrobiae bacterium; assembly: GCA_963840135.1. GTDB lineage: Bacteria > Verrucomicrobiota > Verrucomicrobiia > Chthoniobacterales > UBA10450 > Udaeobacter. Next base: position 242,535 of record CAWIXX010000003.1, read on the forward strand.
AATGCCGTGCTCGCGAAGGCTTTCGGCCTTCGGAGTTGAGACGCGACCCGTATTTCTCTTTCGGACCCGTCTATTCGGCGGCTGCGCCGAAGAAGATGCGGCTCACCTTGCCCTTGGTGAAATTGAAGATGATGCCGCCGTAGATGGAACCCACCACAAGGACGCCGGGATCGCTTGTTTCGCGATCGACATGTTCGGCGTAAGCCTTACGCGCAGCGCTCTCCGCGTCCCCGATCTTGATGCCCTTTCTGGTCGCAAAGGTGCACGGCGCGGATGCGGTAATGTTGGCGATCGTCTTCACCCCTGACTTTTTCTCGCCTGCGCTCATCAAAAGTTCGATGCCCTTGTCTGGATAATGCCAATCCTGCACGTAGTTTCCGTCCGCTTCCTGAAACACCAACTTACCGCGTGTCGCTGGTGATCCAAGAAGCTTGAGCACGTCGTTCTCAGGCAGCTCGAGGCGCAGTCCGCCCAGGCGCTCCGCCCGCAACATCGCTTCCGTGACGGTCTCATCCGCACGGCAACTGGACACATCGAACACGTTGAGCACGAGTGTACCAATGAAGAACGTGAGTATTTTCATAGGGTGACTCAGGCGCATCGTTCGCGAGCAGCCGTCGACAGGACTTTACCTGGTTGCATCGTTTTGATTAGATACGATTCATGCGATGCGGACAAACACGAAGTTCGTTGGCTCTTCTATCGCTTCAGATCGGCGATGATGTCAGGTGAAGACGCGACCCAATTTCTTACACGCCGCGCGAAAGGTAGGTTTTCTTGAATCCAACAGGTCTGCTTCCGGCATCCTTATAAAAACGCCGATCGTATGAATTGGTCTAATGGTAAACGCCAAACTGCTAACACTTTGTTGTTGTACTTTTGTGCGACTCGGAAAGTGGCGACCGGACTAGCAGTGTCGATGTCTCTCCTGACAGCAACGTCGGCCTGGTCTCAGCCAGTGCCTGGATCGTTAGATGCGCACTGGAACGAAGGCGCTTCAGATTGCAAGGCAACGCCACAAGCGCCCCTTCAAGTTCATGCTTACGAGCCGCAAACGTTTATCCTGCGCCAGAGTCCTTGCGCAAGCTTCGAAGCAAATTTTCTCTATCTTCTCATCGGCTCCGACAAAGCTCTTCTAATCGATACCGGCGCCGTCGCGGACCCGAAAGAGATGCCTCTGGCCAAAACGATCTTGGAACTATTGCCGGATAAGGACCACAAAAACCTTCCACTCCTGGTGGCCGCATACCCACAGGCATATGGATCATCGCGCCGGCGATCCGCAGTTCGCATCTCTTCCATCGGTTCAGATCGTGCCCATAGATTTCGACGGAGTTCGAGCGTTTTACGGTTTCACTAATTGGCCCAACGGAATTGCTCATCTGGATTTGGGTGGCCGAACTGTTGATGTAATTCCGACGCCCGGACATAACCCGACCCACGTGGCTTTTTACGACAGCAGAACCGGAATTCTTTTTTCGGGAGATTTTCTGATGCCGGGCCGATTGCTGATTGACGACGCCGCAGCTTACCGCGAAAGCGCGCTGCGGGTTGTCGACTTTCTGAAGACTCGTCCACTCAGCTACATCCTGGGTGGGCACATCGAGTTGAACACGGCAGGACACGCCTACCGATTCGGATCTCACTATCATCCAGATGAGCACCGGCTCGAGTTGGCAAGAGAAGATTTAGCAGCGCTGCCAGCCGCCTTTGAAAAGTTCAATGGCTTCTATGCGCGACATCCGAATTACATTCTTACCAATCCCATTCGCAACCTTCTCGCGCTGGCAATTGTCGCGGCTGCGGTATTGATTTTCATCGTGTGGGGAATGTGGCGGTTGGTGCGACACCGCCGGCGTCGGCACGCGGTTGATCTTCGAAATCAAGAAAACCGCGACGTTGCTGCAGGACCGTTCTCATCCTAGGAGCTACAGACTTACAGCCGACGACATGAGTTGTTGGCGCGCGGGATGCGGAGATATTGGGAAAGTCGATGAAGGATTCAGTCGTTAGAGGATGCCTGCTGCAGTTTCTCTATGAACGTCGAAGCGAAGGTTCCATTCCGTTCGGTCATGCTGAGCAGGCGGTCCCGCCGCCAGCAGGTATAAGTCGCCGTGACTGGCTGCGTGCCGTGGCGCAGCTTTCAGAGTATCGTCTCATCGACTGGGTCCCTCTGGAAGATCAAAGCGGGATGGGGCTGCTCTCCGGCTTTGCAAAGATAAACGACTCCGGGGTCAAAGTGCTCGAAGCTGGCGTCGCGCCTCCGATCCGGATCTCTATCGATGAGACGCGACGAACCACCGTTCCTCTGAAGCAACAAGCGCCGATCGCACCGAGCACTCCGCAGCAACAGGCGGTTACGAAGGCACTGGAGAAAGTGATCACTGCGATTAATCAAGCCGATGTGTCGGAGCGGGAGAAAAATGAAGCGAAATCTTTGTTGCGAAAACTACTGGGTAGCAAAGCAGCGGCGAGCGTGTTAGGCCCTGGCGCGCAATCCCTCGCCGCGAAGTATCTCACGGAATAGCGCACGTATATCGGACGCAGATAAGGGCGCGCTTGGGCAATCTCAAATGCTTTGCCCGCGAACGCTTTCGGAGTTGAGACGCGATCCCAATTTTTTCCCCTCCTGTGCAATTGCTTCAATATTTATCGTTCCTACCAGCAATTTTTCGCGGGTTACTACAAAAACTTCGCCGAGCTTTGCGTTGAGCATCATTTGCTCCGCCTCCGCAATCGTCTGGTCTTCGAAGCAATAGGCATTGTTTTTTTCGATGTGTGCTTCTACCGGTTCTGTCTTGGGGTCGTGTCCGAAACCACCCACGTTCCGGTTCATTTTGTTCTTCGACAGGATACCCAATAATTCGCCGCATTGATCGACTACAGGTGACGAATCGGTTGCCTGCGCCTGCATTTGGTCTAAAGCCGCCCTTACAGAAACCTTATTCGAAATGCTCTTCGCAGGCTCGATGATGTCCTTGACTGTGCGGGCTTCGAAATTCGCGCCTCCGAAGTAGTTGGGTTTTATCTGCTCCATAGGCTTAGGGTCCGACGTCGGTTTGAGGTTGACGGTTGCAGTGAAATCAAAACGCGAGATTCGGTTCCCCGACACTTTCGGAATCGGGTTGTTGACGTGCACGTATTCGACCGAATCCTGACCGAGCGATGCCAGCGTTTTCTTTTGGACGAGTAACTCCTGGCAAGTCCGGAACACCACCGTGCAGGTCTGGACAATTGGAGAAGGATTTGGGATTGGAAGCGAGTTCTTTCAGACATGCTGCGCGGCTAATAATTTTCGAGATCATGATCTAACGTCGCTCCTCAATTCGCTGCCCCTACCCTACCCGACCCGACCCACGTTCTGTGGATCGGGTCCGATATTTCTCCGATTTAACTTAGGCTTTGAAGTCGACCGCTACCGGATTCGCAATAAGGAATGAATCCAACTGCGCCGCGACTGGTGTCGGCAATTTGGTTTTCAAGAAACCAAGCGTCACTTGCACAGCCTTCTGCGCGTTTTCCTGACTGATTCCAGTTTTCTGGACGATTATGTTAGTTAGTTCTTTCATAGTGCTGCGAAGATTGCTCTCTTAACGTGCTCGCGCGCGCAACATCTTGCGAAGATTGGACCGTTTCTTGCACCCGCCTCGTTGAACGGAGCTGACGGGATCAGCGACGTAGAAGGCAAAGTCGCGAGGGTAGCGATGAGCGAGTTGGGCGACGAACGAATTTCAATGGCCCTAACGGATGACGACAGGAAGCCCAAGTTTCAAAAGCGAGGACTGACTCATTCGCATTTTTTTTATTTAATGAGACCCGTTAGCGCGGCAAGAACGAGGGGAACCAGAATCCATCCCAGCATTATGTGCACACGCATATAATTTCTTAGAAAAGTCTGATCCGCCTTTGGCTTCCACACTTTATCCGCTTGGAGATCCACGAAGGGAAGGAACAGGCCGAGGCTATACCAGAAGCGACTGTAAACCCGGGGCGTGTCGTCCGGTTTTTGCGGTTCCATTTTTTTGGGCGAGAAAAGGACGCAGCCTAATGCGACCAAAGCTGCGCAGGGAATGCCAGCCTGCCACGGACGACGTCCATAGCCGACAAGCCAATCGATCAAGCAACTGCCAACCCAGCTCAAGCCGTGAAGATTTTCTTTTCGTTCGCGACGCTTTCCCTCGATAAAAGCGCGATCGGCATCGCCACGATAACCCTGTCGCAGAAAAAATTCTTCGAGATGGTTGTACACATCGGCGCTGTAAGCCGACCGGTCCGCCAACTTCAAAAGCGCTCTATGCGATTCGGGTTCATTCGGAGCCGCACGAACGTATTTGTAGCTCATTCCCTGCATGTGGAATTTGTCGGCGACCTTTGGCAAGACAGTCTTCGACAGATCAAGCCACGCAAAGTCGGCGTAGTTGAAGTTGACCGGCCCTTCGAACACCGCATCGTCGAAAAAGGCGCGGCCTCCAAGCTTTCATGCCGCCGAAGCTGGCTTCCTTTTCCTTGTTCTTAAACTTTGCCTTTCCCGCTGCGAAATTGCCGGCGACGTCTGCCGCGCCGAAGTTGACCGGGCCTTCGAACACCGCATCGCTGAAAACGGCGTAGCCTCCGACTTTCATGCCGCCGAAGCTGGTATCCTTTTCCTTGTTCTGAAATCTGGCACCGTGCGCGTCCAAATTGCCGGCGATGTCTGCCGAGACCAGATTCACCGACCCTTCGAATGCCGCATTTTGGAAGAAGGCGTCGCCTCGGATCTTCATGCTGTTGAAGTTGGCTTGCTTTTCCTTGTTCTGAAACTTTGCCCCAGTCGCATGGAAAGAGCCGGCGATCTCTGCCAGGACGAAAGTCACCGGTCCTTCGAACACTGCATCGTCGAAAAAGGCGTAGCCTCCGACTTTCATGCTCCCGAAGTTGGCTTCCGTTTCTTTGTTCTGAAACTTTGCCTGACTTGCAGAGAGAGCGGTGGCGATTTCTGCCAGGCCGAAATTCACCGGTCCTTCGAACACCGCATCATTGAGAAAGGCGTAGCCTCCGACCTTCATGCCGCCGAAGTTGGCTTGCTTTTCCTTGCTCTGAAACTTTGCGCCTGGCGCCGCGAAAGTGCTGGCGATGTTTGCCGAGGCGAAATCCGCCGGCCCTTCGAATACCGCACCGCCCAAGAAAAAGGCGTAGCCCCGGACTTTTAAACTGCTGAAGTTGGCTCCCTTTTCCTTGTTCTGAAATCTTGCAGCGTATCCAGTAAAATTACCGGCGATGTCTGCCAGGATGAAACTTACCGGCCCTTCGAATATCGCATCATTGAAATAGGCGTCGCCGCCGACTCTCATGCTGCTGAAGTTGGCTTCCGTTTCTTTGTTCTGAAACTTCGCGCCCTGCGCTCCCAAATTGCCGGCGATATCTGCCGAACCAAAGTCCACCGGACCTTCGAACACCGCATTCTTAATGGAGGCATAGCCTCGGACTTTCATGCTGCCGAAGTCGGCGGTCTTTTCCTTGTTCTGAAATCTTGCCCCATTCGCTTCGAAATTGCCGGTGATGTCTGCCGAGACGAAGTCCACCGGCCCTTCGAACACCACATCGTTGAAAACGGCGCGTCCGACTTTCATGCTGTTGAAGCCGGCATCTGCCTTAAACGCGCTGTTCTCGAATGAGACGGTCCCTTCGGATTTCGTACCGTTGAAATTCGCGCTGGCATTGAATTGGCAATGCTCCAGCCAGACCTCACTAGGGATTAGCGCATTTTCGAGGTCGACTGGCTCGTCAATGATTGCGCCAATGATTCGTACACCATGTCGATGCAGCTTGATCCCGGGCAAAGCGCCCGTCAGTAACTCCTCTAGAAAATGCGCCCTAAGCTTTCGTTTGTCTTTTTCTTTGTCCGGGAACTGCTTGGATAGATCGGCGATTTCTCCAGCGCTGGTTTGCGTGACGATCCATTGTTCAGTGGCGTTTAATTCGCCGGCACCGCTCTTGGCGACTCCGTTTGACGGGTAGAGGATTGTCAGAACTGCCGCGAAACAAATGCCTGAAAACCAATTTATCGGCGAGAGGGCTGTCGCAGCGGCGTCCTCAGGTGCTTTTAATTTCATAGCCCTCCGATTCTTGATACCTCGTCTCGACGTCGCAATACGAGCGCCTTTTTTAAAAGTCCCGTGCAGCTTGGCGCTTCCTCTTCGGCGTCCGAGTTCCCGATGCCACGCAAATCCGTCGTCTGATGGCGTTTCTTCCGCCGTCGATATAACGATTCAACATTTCAACGAATCACGACAGCGAAGCTAAATGTTTAGACGCGAGCCCATTTTCTTCGCCGATCTCGCGCTTCGTTTCACCCAGTCTCTTCAGGAAAGGAAATATTGCGTGGATTATCGCTCGCCTAGTTTGATATTGCGTTTGAGCGCATATCGCTCAGCGAGACTATCCAAGTCCTCATCCATGACAGACAATCACACCGGCCATTCAGCAGAAGTAAAAATGCATGTCGTGCGCGATGGCTCGAAATTGCAAGTTTCGCAGCTCGGCCCTGATTTTCTCTTGCTGGACGAAGCTGATGATTTCGAAGGTCCAGCACAAATTATTCTCTCCGTTGATGGAGTGACGCATAGCCGCGAAGTCCAACTGCAGTGTGGATCAACAAGCACCGAAAAGACAATCTCGTTCCTGTAAACGGCTCGCATCACTCATCGCGGTTTGTAAGAGCGAACGTCGGAAAAAATCGAACTCTGAGGCGCTGGTCACTCAATCAGCTGTAGCCGCTGGCGATGACTGCGGCCTCGTGCCCATCTCTCTTCTTGCTAATCACGCGAACAAGAAGTTCTTTCATGCTCTAATAATCCAATCACATGAAACTTACTTCTTTACTGCTAACAGCAGCATTGTCACTCACTGCGGCTTCAGCTTATTCGCAGGCAGCCAAAAGCTCTCCTGCGGCCGGCGCGGCGGCCTCACCCGCAACTCCACCCACCATCGCGTCAGCGATCGATCGCGAGATTAGTCTTGCTGAGAAGGAAGTCGTCGAAGCGGCCGAGGCGATGCCGGAGGACAAGTTCGATTTTTCTCCGGAGAAACTGAACCTCCCCGGCAGCGACTACAAAGGTGTGCGCACGTTTGGCGAGCAAGTGAAGCATGTCGCCGCGTCCAACTATCTCATTTGGTCGCCGATTACCGGCGAGAAACCACCGGACACGGTCAACGACGGCAAAGGCCCGGACAAAATGAAAGCCAAGGCCGAAATCATTAAGTTTTTGAAAGATTCCTTCGCATTCGGCCACAAATCGGTAGCGACCCTGACCAACTCGAACCTCGTCCAACCGATTACCTCGGGTAGTGGCAGGCCGACCACGCGGCTGTTCCTCGCAACGTTTGCTGCAGCTCACGCGTTCGACCACTACGGACAGATGGTGGAGTATCTGCGTATGAACGGCATTATGCCACCGGCAAGCCGCGCGCGATAACTGTAGAGGTGGCCGTGTCGGCCGCGAAAAGCTGTAGCCGCTGTCGATGACTGCGGCCGGATTACGGATGATGCAAGCTCGACATCGCGCCGCCGATTAACGCCGCAACCACTGTCCCGATGATCAGCCAAAGGATGATGATCACCGGCAGAAAGCAGCAGAAGACAACGAACGCTGCTGCCATCCATTTGAACATGATCTTTAGGACCGACCCAAACGGGATATCAAAATCCACCACTGATACTCGTTGCGACAATGATAGCGACGGCGGTTTGGGAGGGACGCTGCGGATATCTACGGGAGGCGGCAGTTGCGTTCCGTATTTCAGCATGGGCAGATAGTCATCGATCGATTTCCACTCGCCGCCGTTAGCGGGTTTGCACGGCGTATTTCGGTCAATACGTCCATCCGCGAAGAACTGCGCGATCTGCGCTTCTGCATACGGACCTTCCTCGCGACCAGAAATTCTCAGCGAATAGGATTTCATCACGCGCCTAGATCAGATGCGACTTTTGTTTGCCAGGCAAGATTATCTGAGTTGCGAAGAGTTGAATGGAGCTGAGGGATCAGCGACATAGAGGCAAAGTCGCAAGGGTAGCGGCGAGGAAGCGGGGACGCGAACGAGTTTCAATGGAGCTGATGGGATCAGCGACATAGAAGGCAAAGCCGCGATGGGTAGTGGCGAGCGAGTTGGGAAGCGAACGAGTTTCAAATGGGCGGGAGCATATGAGTCAAAGTGGGCAACGAGCGAGTTTCAATGGACTCGTTAAGGGCGAAACGGTGAAACGGCTCGTGGTTACCGCGGATCAACACAATGGAGCTAGATGGGATGAGCGAGATAGAAGGTAAAACTGCGAGGGAAGCAGCGAGCAAGTGCGGGCAGCGAGCGAGTTTCAAAGCATAGGTAAATCCTTGTTAGCCATCTGTCGTAAGCGGCTCTTGGCCCGCCGTAGCCAACGCTTGCACGGCGGCTCGGCGCTGGCTTTCCTAATCACTCGCCATGATGAATAGCGGCTGCATTTCGAAATCCGTGTAGAGTGGACGCAGGCGCTCCTTGTTATAGTACTTTTCCACGTTGACTGTTTTCTTGGTGCTGGTCACCGCTTCAATCGGCATGTTGTCATAGCGCCCATTCTTCAAGACAACGAGGCGGCCGTGGCTGCCGTGCAGGATGAGATCGAGGGCAAGATTGCCGTAGGCCATGGGCACGATCGAATCAATCGCGTCGGGATCGCCGCCGCGCACCATGTAGCCGAGACGCTGGTTGATCGTCTGGATCGGCTTGCCCTTGTTGTATTTGGCGGAACGGTCCTTGAGTTCGGCCGAGACCAGGTCGCCGATGCCGCCGAGTTTCAGATGACCGAACGCGTCGGTCGTCCTGTCGGAGAACACCATTTCGCCGCCTTCGAACATTGCTCCTTCTGAAACGATAACGACTGAATATTTGCTCGGGTGATGGGCGCGATCATAGCACAACAACTCGGTCAGATGCTCCATGTCGAATTTGTATTCTGGGATAACGCACCGATTGGCCGCACCTGCCATCGTTGGCAACATCGCAGTGAACCCCGCGTAGCGTCCGAACACTTCCATAACGAGGAATCGCTCGTGAGATCCCGCCGAGGTGCGGAGACGATTGGACAATTCAATCGTGCGGCTGACGCAGGTGCTAAAGCCGATGCAATAATCGGTGCCCGGCACGTCATTGTCCATCGTCTTGGGTATCGCCACGACCTTGACGCCTTCCTTGGACAAACGGGTCGCAAAAGAAAGTGTGTCGTCGCCGCCGATCGGAATCAGATAGTCAATTCCCAGCCAGTCCAGGTTCTTGATGACTTCAGAAGTGAGATCGTTCTTGTCTTGATTGAACGTTGCGCGCAGCGCTTCAGGTACCTCTTCTTTTTTCACTGCTGACGGGTTCGTCCGCGAGGTATGCAGAAACGTGCCGCCGGTGCGTGCTGCACGATTGACGATCTCTTCCGTCAGGATTTGAAAGTGCTCGCTGTTGTCGGCGTGTTCATCACGCAGGAGGCTGATCGCGCCCAGCCAGCCATGACGGATACCAACGACCTGATAGCCTTCGCGCAGGGCGCGAATGGTGACCGCGCGGATCGCTGGATTGAGCCCAGGCACATCCCCGCCGCCAGTGAGAATACCGATCAGGCCTTTCTTGGTGCTCATGCGACCGCTTTGTCGTTTTCTTCGAGCATGCAAAAGAAAAATCGACGGAAGCGATTGGATGTGCAAGAGGCATCGCTCAGAGCCCGCGGGTAAGTTTGTTAGAGCTGGGAAGCGAACGAGTTTCAATCGCGCGGGTAGAAGCTAACGCAGCTAGGGAATGCAAGTCGGCTCGACCTGGCGCGAGCAGGGCAAAGCGAGTGATCAAGGTAAAGTTGCGCGGGGAGCAATAAGTGAGTCGGGGCAACAGCATATCGTACGCAATTCTGCGTATTTCAAAAAGCCGCGGAAGGCAGCAAAATCCCACACAACGGATCTGAATCAGGCGGAGGACATTCCCCCGCTGGGTTCTGCGCCTCTTCCTGACCCGCAATCCTAAAATCAAATCAGCGGGGTCAAAGAAAGGAAAAACCATGAATCCATTGATTCAGCCTAAAACAACAATTCTGCCACTTCTCGTCCCGCCCCTCCTCACCTGCTTTGCGGCAGTGTTCTTCGCAACCACTCCCGCATTAGCCCGCGACGAAGTGCCGTTCAACGGCACTGTCTCGGGGTACGTTGATTCTCAGTCCGGTACGGAGTGCGAGCCTTCAATACACGTGGTCAACTTCGGACACGCAAACCACCTGGGAGCGTTCACTGGAACCGCGGAATTCTCCCCGCGCCCTTGCGAACCCGACCCCGATCTTTGTGAAAGTAATGTTCCTTACACCGGCACCTTTGACTGGTTTGCGGCCAACGGCGACGAAATCTACGGCACTTTCGAGGGGTACCTGTGCCCGACGGAAACGCCGGGGGTGTTCGACAACCATGAAACCGCGGAGGTGACAGGCGGCACAGGGCGCTTCACCAACGCGACCGGCCATTTTGAGTTGGGCGGGCAACTGGACTTCACCACGAATCCGCCCTCCTTTGTCCTTCCCTGGGAAGGGGTGATTAATTTCCATCGGCACGGACGATAAGCACCGATTGTCGCAGCGCTAAGCTAGGTCCAGAGACGCTCAAAGAAGCAGACAACTCTGCGCAACGCTTTCCTTCGAAGGCAAGCCAGGATCGTCTGATCTCAGAACGTTTTGTGAATCCCGCCCTATCTCCGACACATCTTAACGTGCATCGCACGCCGCTCCCGCGTCTGGCGTCAGATCACTTCCCGCTCGCTTGCGAATTGACGCTAAATTGAACCATGCCCTGTAGCCGCTGGCGCTGACTGTGGTTTCCGAAATCTAATCAGACTGCCCTGACAATCTTTGACGGACAACTCACCGTTGAATTAAACGGAGCGATACGGCCTAAAGAGAATTTCGAATATCAAATGGCGTGGATACGACCCCATTTCGCCCACCAGAGCTGATAGCGGCGGCTAACCTGTCAAGATTTGTTGACTGACCCCTATTTTCCCTATTCGAGATCAAGGCTCAGTGTGAACCGACTGAGCCGACCGAAGGACCAACAGATTTTCCGCGAACGAGAACGTTGTAACCAGCTGAGATCACACGCCGCGCTGCTTCGCCGGTTTTCGGGTCGCTGCGAAGCGGGTCGTCGTGGACGCTTTGCTTAACCTCGAAGGTACGGATCGGTTTGGAGGGGTCGGTGGTTTCGTAAATGTAAGTCGGCATCGCGACAACGTACTCGTAAACGGGCTCGGCGCATTCCTTTTCGGGGAATTTTTCCTCCGGGCCTGTTTTCCCGATAAGTTCGCTGATACCGCTAACCAATGACTAGCAGCTCCGGCCGCTGAACGTTTAGACGCGACCCCATTTTCTTCCCCTCGGCTATTCCTCGCGATTAGGTCAATGTCTGCGATTCCTATCATATGTCATTGGAGCCTTGCCCCGCCTGCGGTTACGCGCTTTCCATCCTCGACCATCATTGCCGTCATTGTCCTGTCCATTGAGGACGTTCCCATCGTCCCGGCTGTTTGATGCGAAACACCTGCCGAATATGATCATAGCCGTGGTGGTGCTAAGCGTTCTCGTTTACTTGATATTCTTCCGCTAACGAAAAGGCGCGAAGAGGGAATCAGGCTGCGACCGGTACCGAAGTAATAGCCTGGGCTATCCAACGCCACGTTGACTTTACGGATTGCAAGACGAGCCTTTCTCATCATGGGTGACAAATCTCCGAAAGCGAATCAGAAGCAGAAGGCACAGCAAAAGGCGAAAGCCAACAGCGCGGCTCAGAAGAAAGAGCAACAGGCCTCAGCCGCCAAGGCGGCGCCGAGAAAGAAGTAGGGGGACGCGCCAAACAGCAACTAACCTTGGTTCGTTAGGAGATTCCGCCCGGGTCAGCTGGGGCGAGGGTGGCTTGGAGGTCTTCGACAATGGAGCTGATAGGATCAGCGACATGGCCGGTAAAGCCGCGAGGTAGCGGTCGAGCGCGGCGGGAGCAGCCGAGATACAATCGAGCCGTGGGAACGAGCGAATGGAGCTTTTGGGAAAAGCGACATAGAAGGCAAAGCCGCGATGGGTAGCGGCGAGTGAGCTGGGAAGCGAACGAGTTTCAAATGGACGGTCAAGTCTGTAATGGTAACAGATGAGCTTCGTGGGAACGAACGAATCAAATGGAGATCGCGGCAGGAGCGACATAGAAGGTAAAGCTGCGAGGGTAGCAGCGAGAATGGAGCCGCGGGGACGCCTGCGACATAGATGGGCAAACCGAGAGGTCGAATGGAGCTCTTGGGAAAAGCGACATAGAAGGCAAAGCCGCGATGGGTAGCGGCGAGTGAGCTGGGAAGAGAACGAGTTTCAAAATGGGCGGGAGCACATGAGTCAAAGCGTGGGCAGCGAACGAGTTTCAATGAGCTCACTGGGAGCCGAAGATCCGACTTCTTAACTCTTCCTTCTTACTTCATCCTTTGCTTGTTCCACCGGCAAGCCGCGGCCGATAGGGCAGAGATGTGATGCATTATCCGTAGCAACAAGCGCGATGTCTGCGCGGAACGCGTCGGCCTCGCTATGAGCATGGTATTCGTTGCACAGTTTCACTCCATTCTGTCGGGGCCGCTCTGCATCGCTGTTGTGGAACGCGCTGGAAAAACTTGGAAGGCTGCCGGCGGCTTCGGGTTGGGGTGATAGCCACACGCTGGCATGACGAGATTTTCGATGCGCAATCCATCCGTGCTTCCCTCAAAGGTTAAGGAAGTGCGCCCCTTGTAAGTCTTGACGACTTCTCGGAATTTCCCCGCTGGCAACGTTACTGCGCCGTCGCTAAAGACAAGTGCCTCGACACCGGCGACCGCGTCTCTGCACTCGACAAAGACGCGAGCCATACACGCAGAAATTCTGACCGTGTCCCTCTTTCGAGGACGTGAAACGACTGCTTTAAGCAAGCTTTCAAGGTCGTCGATGCGGATTGTAAAGTTCATATGAGCTCTACGTCGGGCGCCACGGCGTGACGCGCGGGCTACTGCTCAACAAATTCCCGAACCTTGCCTGGGCGCCTGGCGTTGCCATATTGCACGACGAACTCTGGCTCCATGGACGAATTATCTGGCAGAGGTTTATCTCCCTTCGTTTGCCCAAGAGCAAAAACGCTCTTGACCTTATCGAGCACCGTCGAGCCTGGCAGGGCAGACAGGTCGTCGCGGTAATAGTCGAACCACGGAATTCCAGCCCTTTGTACTCCTTCGCCGTGAATGGTGGATGTGGCGGATTGTTCCCGGTCACTTCTTGCCACACCAAGGAATTGCAGAGGTGCACAAAACAGCGACTGCTCATCGAGAGATCCCAGTCCGAGAAATCGTGAGAGTCTTTGAAGACCTCCTGACGCATCGTGCCGCCCGCACCAAGCCCCATCGCCGGGGCTTCCATCAGCTTACAGCAGGCAACTGAGCTCCGATCGAAATCAATACCACAGTCGACAAGCACCGCGTCCACCAGCTCATCGAGCAAATCTTCGAGCGATTTCGGGAGACGCTTTGCGATTTGAGACTGAAAATACGCCTCCGCGCGCAAAGGGAAAACCTGGAGTTGGATGCCGCCGATATCCGCCTTCCGGGTTATCTGTTCCTCGGCCGAATATCCCGCGCCGAGCGGCATCGCGACAAACTGGCGGATCACGCCCTTTCGCACCGCGAACCCATCCAGCCAAGGCTGCTCTGGCAGAACCAGGTAGTTTTGTGGGTCGACTTGCAAATCTGTCCGCCACAGTTCGCCAGTCAGGGCGTCGATTTTGCCGGCAGCAACTTTCACTGCGAACGGGTAATCCGTCCTGAAATTGATCCAGAGCGCCTCACTTTGATACATTGGCATCAACACACCACCTCGCTCGGTCCACAATGCCGGAACGGTGTCCTTGTAATCATCTACGTGCCGAAGCGGGAAGCGTCCAAAGCCAGCGGGCAACGGGTAAATCTTACCGTCATCCGGAATGCGCAGCGTCCGCTGAAACTCGATTTGAAGAGTAGTGAGAGAATCTTGCTTATCGCGTGCGATGAAGGGCCATCGCAAGTCGTCGTCTCGATCGACGGCGCTTATGCACTTCCGCCTCAGGGCGCGTTCTATTTTCTCTGGAGTGGCGTCGACCAGTTGGTTCTCGGCCTTCCGGCGTTCTTCGGGGGTCGCTCGCTGAAATTCCCAAGACGACTGAAGCGCCCGTACAGCAGAAGTCCGGTCAGCCGCGATGATTGCCGGCAACGTGGAGTTTATATGTTGCTCGATGAGGCGACGTAGGTACTTCGTCAATTTCCGGGAAGCTGAAGCAGAGGCTGTCGTTTTTCAGTGTAATCATAGATTGTATGGGTTTGATTTTTTGGGATTGGATAATTCACCAGTTGCCGTCCCGGACCCGCCGCGCCATTTCGGCAACGCGCTTTGCGGGAACCCGGCGGATTGAACGAAGTAACTCGCCAACGTGCGTCGGTCGCTCCCGGATAATTTGCAAAAGGTCGCTGGACACTTTGCCCGCTAGAGCAAGGAGCACATCCGGATCCTCGCCGAGTTCCGTCGCAATGCGATGAATCGTCTCCTCCCCTGGCGGTGGCTGTTCACCACGTTCAATTTTGCTCAGGTAGGAAGGTTCGATGCCTACGCGGCCTGCCAGTTGACGCACGGAAAAAGCGCGACTCTTGGCGGCTCTGGTCATTCGACGCTCACGCAGGAACTTTCCAAACGAACCGTCTCGAGGCATGTGTAGTATTTACTACACACTTCTCAATTAGTCAAGTCGTCACACTGTTGAAATCACCCGTCCGCCTGTGAGCTCCCACTTAATATCTGTAACGTCGGAGAAGTGGTCCGCCGCTTCGTCGTTGTCTGTGTCACTAGGAAGCTGAGCCGATTTTGCGACGAAGTCATATTCATCTTGATTCATTTCGGACCCTGATCCCGATTACGAAAATTAAAGTCAATTTTGGTTTGCTCCTTGCCGCTCAAACAAGATGCACACTTATAACGACGCGATTCGGCGCACGGCGGGATCCTATGTCTTGTATCCGGGTCGTGATGGAGATGTGAAACGGGAGTATACCCGGTATGAAGAGGTCGTACCGGGAGTAGGCGCATTCAGGCTGCGGCCCGGCGACGAGCAGCAGCGGTCAGAATGCGAACATGTGCTGGCAAAGTTCATCACTGACGTGCTTGAACACCACGGTAACAAGTTCAGCCGTGAGTATCGCATTCGCCATTGGACCACCGAAACTGTGAAGGAGGTGAGCCCACAATATGCGGGAACAAAAATTGAATCGCCGGCAACGCTTTCGCCGCCTGTTGATACTGCTGTCATGCAGGGCTACATCCGTTCGCAAGCCGTTGCAGTTTGTCGGCGTAGAAAGATTTTCTATTTTCACGCCGTGGACGACAGCGGGACGCCGGTGAAATTTGATCCCGAGGTCCTGCGGGCTGAATACTTGGTGCCATTTAGTGGCGAAGACTGGCTCGGGTGGTATGCAGAGATTCAGTCTTGCGAACTGTATCGCCGCACGGAGTTGCTGTCCGAACTCGGTTCCGATGCTGGAATTTTGGAGGCTCAACGGCCATACTATTTTGTCGCTAAACTTGGTGAGCCGTTCGAATTTGCCGAACGTCCAGCCAAGACACCGCCGAAGGCAGGTGCTCCAGTCCTTTCGAACTGGAGTGACCTGTACGATGTCGGAAGTTAAAAGTCCGGGGAACACTTCGACTCGTCTGCCTGGGAAGCTTTACTAAGTTTGGCAGGGACTGGGCGATCACGTCCGTAAGTTCCCGGCGTTTCAGCAGCGATGGCAATCGAATGATTGGCCTCAGGAATATAGGAAATAACCTTTCGAAGTGCGCGCAGCAGACTGTGCTGGAGGAACGATGCGTTCCCAGCTTCGCACTCCCAAATCACAACGGTATTCCAGCCCGCACGCCGAAGTGCTGCCTGGTTCTTTTTGTCGCGTGCCGCATTCCCAGCAAATTTCGTCAGCCACCAAGAGGTGCGTGTTTTCGGAGTCGTAGTGTCGCGGCAGCCGCGATGGCGATGCCAGAAACAGCCATGGACAAATACGACAGTGCGATGCTTCGGCAGAACGATATCTGGTCTGCCGGGGAGTTTTTTGTTGAGTGGCCCGTTGATGGTAAAACGATACCCAAGGCGATGCAGCAAGCTTCGAACAATCAGCTCAGGTTTTGTATTGCGATTGCGAATTCTACTCATGTTCCAACTGCGACGAGTTGGAGAAAGCGAATCGACCACAGACAAATTTCCAAATCGGTTGGATCGCCGTCAACCTATGTTTTCTTTTACCGCACGCGGCGCGAATTTAGAATCAAAGAAACAGAAAGCGCGCCCGATACGCGGATACTTCGATGTCAGATGTCTAAAGGCGAAGCAATGACTCGAAGCGCGCGTAATCGCGGTGTTCTGGCGCTCGAAAAGTTGGAAGAATGAAGGAAGAAGCAACAAAAAGGTTGAAGGAAGAATTAAAAAGGAAGAAGTGAGGAGTCGTGACCCAACGTATTCGCGGCGTGCTGGCGCCGGTCGTTACTCCGTTCACGACCGATCTCGCGCCTGATAACCAACGATTCACCGCGCATTGTAAGTGGTTGCTGTCACAGAACTGCGGGCTTGCCGTGTTCGGCCAACAGCCAGGCGAATTCGCTGTCGATGGAAGAGCGCGCGATGTTGCTCGAAGAACTGGTCCCGGCCGGGGTCGATCCGTCGCGCATGATGCCTGGAACCGGTTGCTGTTCGATCATCGAAACGGTCAAGCTCACCGGAGAACAGCTTTGG
The DNA here is from genome assembly GCA_963840135.1 of uncultured Verrucomicrobiae bacterium. GTDB lineage: Bacteria > Verrucomicrobiota > Verrucomicrobiia > Chthoniobacterales > UBA10450 > Udaeobacter. The sequence goes on from CAWIXX010000003.1 coordinate 259,358, forward strand.
GTTGCTAATGGGACTTGTCGGGGAACCCGAGACTCAGATTAGCTCCCTGCCTTCCGGACGGACTCTCAGTCGGTTGCCAAGCGATGTGGTGGGTCAAAACGTTGCGGCGACGCTGTGACATAGGGCATTCAAGACTGTACCCGTGGGACGAGATTCCCTTCCAATTTTACTGGATTCTACTGGGTCCGCTCTGCGCCGTCGTTGCCGAACGGGCTGGAAAGAACTGGAAGGCTGCCGGCGCCTTCGGACTAGGGTCATAACTGAGCACCGGCATAAAGAAATTTTCGATACGCAATCCATCCGTGCTTCCCTCAAAAGTTAAGGAAATGCGTCCCTTGTAAGTCTTGACAAGCTCTCGGAATTTCGGCGCTGGCAACGTTACTGCGCCGTCGGTAAAAACGAGCGCCTCGACGTCGCCTATATCGCCTTTGCACTCGACAAAGACGCATGCCGCGCAAGCAGAGAGTCTGAGCGTGTCCGTCTTTTTCGAACGTGAAACGACGGTTTTGATCAAGTTTTCAAGGTCGCCGATGTGGATAGTGAATTTCATATAAACTTTGCATCGATCGCTGCGGCGGAGCCGAGGCTACTGCTCAACGAATTCCCGAACCTCATCTGGTCGCCTCGCGTTGCCATATTGCAGGATGACCTCTGGCTCGATCGACGAAGTATCGGGAAGAGGTTTTTCTCCCTTTAGTTGCCCAAGGGCAAAAATGCTCTTCACCTTATCGAGCACCGTTGAGCCCGATACAGCGGAGAGGTCGTCGCGGTAGAAGTCGAACCACGGGATTCTAGCCTTGGCATACTCCTTCGCCGTGCATGGCGTGTGGGGCGGGTTGCTCCCGGTCACCTGTCGCCAATTGAAGGAATTGCACAGGTGCACAAAACAGCGACTGCTCGACGACAAATCCCAGTCCGAGAAATCGTGGGGATCCTTGAAGATTTCCTGGCGCATTGTTCCACCCGCGCCAAGCCCCATCCCTGCATCCTCCATCACCATATTCGGAGCACTCCGGTAAAAGCGAATGCCGGAGTCGAGCAGATCCGCGTCCACCAGTTCATCGAGCAAATCCTCGAGCGATTTAGGCAGGAGTTCTGCGACTTCGGAGCGGAAATATGCCTCCGCGCGCAACGGGAAAACTTGGAGTTGGATGCCGCCAGTGTCGGCCTTTCCAGTTATCTGTTCCTCGACTGAATATCCCGTAGCAAGCGGCATCGCGACGAACTGACGAATCACGCCCTTTCGCACCGCGAAGCCATCCAGCCAAGGTTGTTCGGGTAGAACCAAGTAATTTTGCGGGTCCGCCTGCAAATCTCTGCTCCATGGCTCGCCTGTCACCGCGTTGATCTTGCCTGCGGCAACTTTCATTGCGAACGGATAACTCGTGCTGAAATGAATCCACAGCGCCTCACTTTGATACGTCGGCATCAGCACACCACCGCGCTCGACCCACGACGCCGGACCAGTTTCCTTGTAGTTGTCCACGTGCCAAAGCGGGAAACGTCCAAAACCAGCGGGTAACGGATAAATCTTGCCGTCGTCCGGAATACGCAGAGTCCGCTGAAACTCAATTTGGAGAGTAGTTGTCGAAGCATGCCCATGATTGACGACGTCCATGCATTTCCGCCGGAGTGCGTTTTCTATTCTTTCCGGAGTGGCATGGATGACTTGGCTCTCGGCTTTCCTGCGTTTTTCAGGAGTCGCTTCGCGAAATCCCCAAGAAGACCGGAGCGCCTCTACGGCGCATGCCCGGTCAGCCGCGATGATCGTAGGCAGCATGGAGTTAACATGCTGCTCGACGAGGCGATTAAGCGCTTCGTTAATTTCGGGAAAGTTGAAGCAAAGGCTGTCGTTTTGCAGTGTGATCATGGAATGTATGGGATTGGATTTTGGATTGGATAATTCACCAGTTGCCGTCTCGGACTTGCCGTGCCATTTCGGTAACGCGCTTTGCGGAAACCCGGCGGATCGAACGAAGCAACTCGCCAACCAGCGCTGGACGCTCACGGATGATTTGCGCGAGATCACTGGAAACTTTCCCCGCTAGCGCAAGGAGCACATCAGGATCTTCCCCGAGCTCCACCGCAATGCGGCGAATTGTTTCTTCCCCTGGCGGCGGCTGCTCACCACGTTCGATCTTGCTTAGGTACGAAGGCTCGATGCCTACGCGGCCTGCCAGCTGACGCACGGAGAAACGGCGATTCTCAGAGGCTCTGGTCATTCGACGCTCACGCAGGAACTTTCCAAACGAACTGTCTCGAGACATGTGTAGTATTTACTACACACTTCCCAAGTAGTCAAGTCGTCACCTGACAGCGGTCAGGGTCCGAGATTAGCGGTTGTGGTCCGCGCTTTCTGGGCGATAGTGGGAAGTCAAGAAGTACCTAAGGAGGAAAGTCAGCCTCCGGTGCGCGCCAAAGCCGGTGCTCACGTTGGTGCCGGGTAGAAAGTCAGAATCAAATTATGAATGCCGATCTCATTAAAGCCGCCTCCGAAGTAATCACTAATCAGCAAATCCTGGTGAACATGGTCTCACGCCGCGTGCGACAGCTTTCGCTCGGGCATCGTCCCCTGGTGCTATGTGCTCCGGGACTCCGTGAAGCCGATATCGCGTTAACCGAGATCGCTAACGGAAAACTGACGTTCGAGTCGACCTTCGGTCAGAATGGAACCGAGCCTGTCCCCCACGTCGTGCAGTTCCCAGAAGTCATCGTCGCCAAGAAAGCGGTGGCAAAGAAAAAAGCGGCGTGAGCCGCTTTCAGTCGCCGCGCGGACCTGCGACGTGCCGACATTGCGCCCGATTCGCAGAGGTGAATAGTTGATTGTTGAGAGCTGAGAGTCGAAGACGGTCGCCAGCCGCCTTCGTTTAAAACTCCAGCGTGCCAAGAGGTCGGAGAATCAGCGCACAGACGCCTTCTCACGAATGATTTTTCGAAGCGAGGCGTTCACTGCCTTCGAGTTAGAGAACACCTTGGCAACATCAGGCTCCAAGACGACCACGTTCGTTCTCCGTGCATAGCGACGTGCGTATTTTCCGCCGTACCCTTTCAAGAAATCGTATTCGTTCTGAATCGATTCTCGGCGCGATTTGCCATGTGTTTTTCTCATAGAACTTGCGCTCTCGGCGGCTGGCTACTCTTGCAGACGACAGAAGTCAGAGGGGGAGCTCGCGGTACCTTGCTATCGCAAACGCTTTGCGTGCGATTTCCAACTTGCCGTTCGATCTATTCTCCCTTGGCCGCGGTTCTGTCTCCCTCGTTGATTGCGTCCTGTTCGGTCATGTATTTGCCCTTCTTTGTCGTGCCGTAAAAACGCGAGCCTTCCCTGTGGTACACATGCGACTCCGTGTTGACCCACACAAGACCGTGGCCGCCACCCGGTGCGGGTGCGGTCGTCGCTGCCTCGGTCGCGGCGCGCGTCGCGGGCGCTGGGCTTGCGGCAGCTGCACCAGGTGACGCGGAAGTTTTGGGTTTGAATAAATTACCGAGCGAGAATTTGCCTCGCGACGGCGAGGGGGCGGGACTTGCTGCTACCTCAGTCTCCGCTTTTTTGCGCCCGCGCTTTTCCGCTGGCGAAGCCGAGGCAGCAGGCTCCGTTGTCGCTGGCGAAGCAGCGGCGGCGGTTTCAGCTTTCTTGTGTGCACGACGTTTCGCCGGCGATGGCGATGCCGCCGGTGACTCGGCGGTTGAAGGCGCCGCAGCCTCCTCAGCCGGCGCGGGGGTCGCTGCGGCTTTTTTGTGTGCGCGGTGTTTTGCCGGTGAAGGCGATGCAGCGGGCACTGCGCTCGGGGCGAGCAATTGACCTTGGACAAGGCAAATACTGGCGAGGCCGGTTACAGAGATGAGCGCAAAAAATTTGACGGTCATAACAGCAAGTCTAGCGAAGCGACAGGATCGCAGTCAACGCGTTTCCCTTACGAATAACCATTGCCGAATGCGGATTTTGAAGAGCGGAAATAACGTTGATTGTCGAGAGCGTAAAGCTCCGTTGGAGCCACGCACCGTTACGGAGTTGAGAGTTGCAGAACCAATACGCTCACGCAGACCGACCAAGCCACTTGAATACGGCGCCCTCAACTTCGGCCAATTGCGTTGTAGTCAGTGCGCCGAGTTTGCGAATGGCGCGAGCGGTCGGGTAAGTAGCGATGCTTTGCGCGACGAACGCGCCCTCCTTGAGAAAAGGAACTCCTATTTTGACTTCAAGCTGCGAGTTACGCAGCGCAGTGGTATGGAAGACAACCGTGACAAGGGCGCGGTCGGCATCGCTGAATGGAATGCTGAGAATGAGAACCGGTCGGACTTTCTCGATCATGCCGCAATCGAACAGCCAGACTTCCCCACGCCTAGGAAGCACGTTCCTCCTCACCTAATGTCGCGGCCAGTGCGTCGCCGGCGGCAGCGGCAACGTCATCTTCGAGCGGGCCGGAATCCCAGGGCGGAAGATGGTGAATGACTTCTCGCACGAATTCTTGCTTTTCCTCGGCTGGTAGCGACTCGAACTCGGAAAGCAGTTTTGCTGTGGCGGTACTCATGCGGAAATATTAACGGGCATTCGTAAGCATGTCAGCCGAAACCTGTTCAGGATTTTTCAATGAGAAGCCAATTCGGAGGTAGATAGTCGATCTGGAGCGCGGCCGCCACGATCTATTTTGGCTGCCGTGTCGTGTATTGACCGGCCGCGATCTCGCGGCGCGACTGGTCTAGCTCGCCTTCACTTCATCGCTGAGCTCAAGCTGATCCTCAAGATAATCATCAATCCAAGTGCGGATTTGCTCGATTTCCTCGCGTGATAAGTTTGGAATCGGCGCTTGGATTTCTTTGACCGTGCTCATGGTGTCAATTTAACCAAACTTTTTCCGATGCCCAGCCTTCGTGAAATCGAACTACGGCCTGGCGAGGAAGCCATGATTCAAAGCGCGCGTATACGCGGCGTGCTGGCGCCGGTCGTTACCCCGTTAAAGACTGATCTCTCGCGCCTGATCGCCAACGTTTCGTCGCGCAAATCCGGTTTCCATATTTTCTCGCAGTTCATTAGCGATGTCAGTTAGTCTGGCAGAATGTCTTGCGGGATCGCGCTGAACGCCCCACGGAGAGCGGTATGGTGATGCCCAGCGTACTGATCATTGAAGATGATGAGGATGGTCGTCGGGCCGTCGCCAAGTTGTTCGCGCGGGCAGATTGGAAAGTCTTTGAGGCCGCCGATGGCGATTCCGGAGTGGAACTCGCTCTCCGGAACCGGCCGGAGGTAATTTTATGCGACCTGCTGATGCCGAAGTCGAATGGCTTTCAAGTTTGTCGCACCATCCGGCAACAGCTCCAGCCGACCAAGATCATCGTGGTGTCGGGACGTGATTATGCGGTCGATCGCGCGAGCGCGCTCGAAGCCGGCGCGGACGAATTTCTGCTGAAGCCGATTACATGGGAAGTGCTCCGCGAGTCAATCGACCGACTCCTAACGCCGATTCCGGAGCGACCACGAGCGACGACTTCGCCCGAGGAACTCGGGTCGGTGCCGCCTCGGATAAAGTTGTGGGGCGTGCGCGGCTCGCTCCCGGTGCCGGGGCCGGCGACGATCCGGTATGGCGGCAATACCAGTTGCGTAGAAGTGCGGGCCGACGGCGAAATTATCGTGCTCGACGCGGGCACTGGGATTCATGCCCTCGGTCTGGCGCTGGAAAAGGAGCTGGGACCGGGAACGATCAAGCTGACTCTTCTCATCACACACACGCATTGGGATCACATTCAGGGGTTGCCGTTCTTTTCCCCGGCCTACAACAGCAAAAATCTGATCCGGATCCTGGGTTATGAAGGAGCGCGTGCTGGTCTTGGCGCCATCCTGGCCGGCCAGATGGAGACGCCGTTTTTTCCGGTGAGCTTGCATGAATTGCCCAGTCATCTGGCGATCGAAGAGCTAAAGGACATGGAGTTTCACATCGGCACGGTGAAGGTGCAGGCAAAGTTTGCGAATCATCCGGGCATCTGCGTCGGCTATCGGCTCTTTACCAGCGCCGGATCGATCGCCTACATGCCGGACAACGAACCGTACGAGCCTCTCAAAATGCAACTCGCAGCGCAGGATGGAATCGATGGGAACGAAGCGCGAAATTTTGCCGGCGCGGAGCGGGCCAAGATGGTGGAGTTCTTGCGGGATTGCGAAGTGGCGATTCTGGACGCCCAATATGCCGACGAGGAATACAAGGAACACGTCGGGTGGGGGCATAGTTCGCTCAGCAGCGTTACCCTGATTGCGCTAGATGCGAATGTGAAAAGGGTTCTGCTTTTTCATCACGACCCCAGCCATGACGATGACATGATCGATCGAATGGTGGAGCAGGCGCGAGAGCTGGTGAGGAAAAGCGGAAAGGCAATGGTGATTGAAGGGGCGCGCGAAGGCGCTGAGATTCTGCTGGAGTTACCAGCGCAGCGGCAGCTGCGCTGAGTTAATGGTTCCCAAGAAATCATGAGCCAACGCATTCGCGGCGTGCTGGCGCCGGTCGTAACTCCGTTCAAGACCGATCTCGCGCCTGATAGCGAACGTTTCATCGCGCATTGCAAATGGTTGCTGTCACAGAACTGCGGACTTGCCGTGTTCGGCACCAACAGCGAGGCGAACTCGTTGTCGATGGAAGAGCGCGCGATGCTGCTCGACGAGCTGGTCGCGGCCGGGGTCGATCCAGCGCGCATGATGCCGGGCACCGGTTGCTGCTCGATCATGGAAACGGTCAAGCTCACCAAGCAGGCCGTCGGAAACGGTTGCGCGGGCGTGCTGATGTTGCCGCCTTTCTATTACAAGGATGTCAGCGAGGAAGGTCTCTACCGCTATTTCAGCGAAGTTGTGCAGCTCGTCGGTGATGCGCGACTGAGAATTTATCTCTACCACATTCCACCGGTGGCGGTGGTTGGCATTACACCAAAATTGGTCGAGCGCCTACTTGCGGCTTATCCGAATGCGACCGCCGGAATGAAAGACAGCTCGGGCGATTGGAATAACACCAAGACTTTTCTCGACGCGTTTGCGGGTCGCTCTTTCGACGTATTCGTCGGCAGCGAATCGTTCTTGCTCGCCAATATGCGGAACGGCGGGGTCGGTACCATTTCCGCGACCGCGAACGTTAACCCGGCCGCCATTCACAAGCTCTACAAAACGTGGAACACCGCGGATGACACGGATGACGCGGATCAACAGCAATCAAAATTAAATGTCGTCCGCGAGGTGTTCAGTAACAGAAAATTTCCGTCGATGATCGCTGCGTTGAAACAAGCCATTGCGATCTATGCGGACGATCCGGCATGGCGGACGGTGCGGCCGCCGCTCGTCGAACTCACACCCGAGCAGGCAAAGACGCTCGCCGCGGAATTGAAAGCAATCGGGTTCACGATGCCAGGAATTGGAACCTGATGCCGCAGTCATCGCCAGCGGCTACAGTTGTCAGCGTGACTTCTCGGGATGCGTTTTTTTGAATCCTTCCGTGTACCCCTCTTCGAAAGCCTGTTTCCGAGCCTCTAGCCCGCCTGGTGGCGGAGGATTTTGGAGCTGATCGCCCGATCCCTGTTGCTCGAAATACCTCTGGGCGATCATGTTCAACTCGTCATCGGTCGGCAACTTTGCGTCGCGCGGCGCTTGCTCACCCGCCTTTTCACCGATTTCATAAGCCGCGCGTTCTTCAGCCGTTCGGCCATGAGACCCTCGATGAGTACAGAACACCGCCACCCCGCAAACAACGAGCATCGCTAATCCGATCAACACAGAAAACCGAACCGGTTTGAATTTTCTGGTCATGCCCAGAGTAGACACTCATACAGCGCGCGTGTTAACGCTACGCCAAAATCTCTCCGCGCTTGTCGCTGAACTCAAAGCGATGGAGTTTTCGATGCCGAGCATTGCGAAGTTGTAGCCGCTGGCGATGACTGCGGCCTTACATTACGAGGGCAGACCCTTTTCGTGCGATCAGTTCCATCTGCTCGCAGAAACGATCCAGCTCGTTGAGCGTGGTGTAAACGTTCGGCGTGATGCGAATACCCTGGAATTCTTCGTGCACGATCGGCACGGTGAAGATGTGGTGTTTGTCGAACAAGATATTTCGTCACGGCTTCAGGATCGGTGCCTTCGATGTGAACATTTCCTATTGCGCACGATTGGTTGGGATCGAACGAAGTGTTGAACCGAATTTTGGGCACATCTTTGAGCCGGTTCATCCAGTAACGCGACAGGTAGCGTAACCGCGCTTCCTTGCGTTTGCCGCCGATGCCGTTGTGAAAGAGCAGCGCTTCGCCGATGGCAAGCTTCGGCGCGGCTGAGTGGGTGCCGATCTCTTCGAATTTGCGAATGTCCGATGCCTGCTTCGCTTCCGCGGCCATGAGCGGCCAGAGTTTGTCGATCTTATCGCGCTTGACGTAAAGCATGCCGGTGCCTTTTGGCGCGTACAACCATTTGTGCAGACTGGTGCCGAAGTAATCGCAACCGAGGTCGCTCTGTTTGAAATAGAACTGGGCGAACGAATGCGCGCCGTCGACGATGGTTTCAATGCCGCGGGCGCGCGCCAGGTCGCAGACTGCTTTAACTGGAGTGATCTGGCCGGTGATGTTGATCACGTGCGAGATCAGGATGAGGCGAGTACGGTCGGTGATTCCTTTTTCAAACGCGGCGGTGATCTCGTTGAGGTTCTTCGGCGGAATCGGAACCTGAATGAGCTTGAGCTTGAGGTTTTCCCGTTTTTCGCGCTGACGCATTGTGGTGAGCATGCGCGGGTAGTCCTGGGTGGTGGTGAGAACTTCGTCGCCGGGTTTGAAGTCCATGCCCATGAGCAGAGTCTCAAGTGATTCGGACGCGTTGCGCGTGATCGCGATTTCTTCGCGATCGCAGCCGAACAACTCGGCCAGGCCGGTGCGAATGGTTTCCGATTGTGGCTCCAGGATTTGCCACATCGTGTAAGCGGTGGCGTCTTCCTGTTCCCAGATGTAACGGACGAGCGCCTCGGTCACGATCCGCGGACTGGGCGAAACGCCGCCGTTGTTCAGATTGATGATGCCGCGTGTAACGCTGAACGAGTTTTGGATGGTCGCCCAGTAATCTTCGTCCGTGGCGGCTTCTTCCGGGGTGAGATGCGCGACGTTCTTCGACGCTGCTTCGACATTTCTCAATAACGACGCGACCGTTGCCGAAGAAAGCGCGGCCAGTCCGAGGCTTTTGCCGGCGAGTGAAATGAAGTCGCGTCGCGTGCGCACGTGTGTCCATCTTCGCGACTTCGCTGCGACGTGACAAGCCAGCACTAATCAATGCGGTTCTGGTGCCTGCGTGCGATCATTGAACCGTTGATCCGAAAAATTCGAAGAGCGAGCTAAGACAAAGTCTTAAGGCAATTCGAGCAGCAAAAATAAAAATTAAGAAACAAGCCAGTCGCGGCGAAGTGCTTGTTCGAATACACGCGGTCGCAGTGGGTCCAAAATTTTTTTGGATACGAAGTAATAGGGAGAAGGGAGAAATATGAGGATACTGACAATAACAGCAATAACAGCGTTGGCTTTACCGCTCATGGCGCTAGGCCAGACAGCGGAGCCAGAACAGACGCAAGGACAGGGGCAGACCAAGGACACGCAGGCTACTGCGCCCGCGAAAGGGAAGAAGAAGATGAAAGCCCCGGAGGAGCCGAGCAAACCGCAGGCAAAACCTGGGACGGCGACCGACGTACGGGACACAACGAACGTTAAGGGTCGTCCTCAGGAGATAAAGAAGAATAATGAACCTGCGGAGCGTTCCAGCACGAACGAGACGAACGTGAAAAGCCAGACGAACGTGAATCAGACGACGACGGTGAACAAGCAAGAGTTCAGGTCGCGTCACAGTGAAGTGTTCAGTCTTGGACGGCATCCGAAGGAGTTCTTCGTCCAACGATTCGGGGACAGACATTTCCGGTTGATCGGGAATTCGTACTTCGCGTTCGTGGATGGCTGCTGGGTCGCGGTTGACGTTGACGGCTTTGTATATACGGAGCGGGTGATCTGCCCGGGCGATCCGGATTTTATCGAAGTTGTTGATTAGCGTGTTCTCTGCGCTACACAAAAGCGCTCCGCTGGAAATGCGGAGCGCTTTTTTTTGGCGTCGACGGGAGTCCTGCGGCGCTTTGGACTTTCCAAAAGTAATGCGAACCGGATGGGTGCGGTCGCGCGAATTATGGTTAGGCGATCGATGCCGCGTAACTCCGAAAAGGTTCGCGAGGACAGGGCTAAGGGAAATTACACGAAGGACTCTGAATAGATCGCGAACTTCCAACGACTAAACATTATCATTATGAAAAAACTTACGAGCTTATTGATAGGCTGTTCACTGGCGCTGGCTGGAGCCGCGTTGGCGCAACAGCCAGTCGAACAGCAATCACCATCAAAGGGCAAGCACGCCCCGGAAAAAGCGCACGCGACTCAAGCACAACCCAAGCCGAATGCGGCGAAGCCTGAGGCCCCAGCCGCGAAGCAGCATGGAGCGATGAAGGAACATCCGGCTACGCATGAGCCCGGTGCCATGAAGGAACACGGAGCCACGAATGCGCACGGCGCGACGAATGAGCCCGGTGCAGGAAAAGGCCAAAAAGCTGCAGAGAACGATGAATCGGCGACTGCCTCAGAAATCGAATGTTTCCGGTCAGGCGGCGAGGCGCGGCAGACGCCCAGCTGCGCGGCAGCAGCGGAGTTGAGGAGCGGAGAAAAGCGATGAAGCGGCGCCGCGGCGGCAAAGACATCTACTAGTCCGGCAGCGCGACTCCGGCCGCGGCAGGTGCCGCTACATCAGGTGCGGCAGCAGGCCAGCAAAATGTGCAGGCTAATGCGGGCGCCAAGGCGAAAGAAGCCGGATCCGCAGAAGGTGCAGCAGATCAAAACGCAGCACGCGAACTTCCGTGCGCAACCAAAACCGCAGCAGGTTCCGGCGGTTACCTACAACCAGAATTATCGGATTGAGGGAAGTGATCGCTGGCAGGGTCCGCAATACCAAGTATTCCGCTCGTATCATCCGGAATGGCACGATCAGGGCTGGTATCATTCGCATTACAACCGCGTGGAGCTGATCGGTGGCGGTTATTACTTTTGGAACGCCGGCTACTGGTATCCGGCATGGGGTTACAGTCCTTCGGCCCAATATTATGCCTACGACGGACCGATCTATGTCGGTCACCGTGCTGAGCCGCCGGATAAGGTGATCGCGGACGTGCAGGCCGTGCTGCAAGAGATGGGCTATTACACGGGCGAAGTGGATGGATTGCTCGGGCCGTTGACCCGCGAGGCGCTCACCGCCTACCAGACCGATAACGGGCTCACCACGACGGCGGCAATCGATCAGCCGACGCTCGATTCGCTCGACATGGGATAATAAGAAATTAGAAGATAGAAGTTAGATCTCGAGAAGCCGCCGGGGCGCACGAATGCCTCGGCGGCTTTTCAATCTTGCGCCGGTATCCTTTTGATCGATGTCGGTTCGACGCAGCAGATAGTCGAGTCCGCCGATCCGGTACCACCTGTAACCATAGCCTTCCAGCATGATGCGGTGTTTACCGGATTTGTTAGCTCGACTGTGATTCTCAGCAAGAAGATTAACCAGCAGTTTGCCCTGTTCTCTACTAACGCCAGGGTCCACGAGAATTTCGCGCGGTTGTTCGTGAAGATTGTGTAAAAATAGCACCGAATTATTGCGCCAGTCGTAACGGAGAGCGAGGACGGCGGGATCGCGGACGTTCAACACGGTAAAATCTCCCCAGCCAATCTCGGGGACTTCTTTGCGCATTCGAATGATGCGCTCGGTCCAGTTCAGCAGTGACTCTGGATCGCGCCGCTGGACCGCGGCGTTAATGTGTTGATACGCGTAAGGTCCTTCATCGATTACAGGAGTGTGCGGTTTTGCGTTTTTCGTAAATCCACCGTGCGGTTCGTCCGACCATTGCATTGCGGTCCGCGCGCAGGCGCGTTCCCGCAACCTGAGATCGTCGCCCATGCCAAGTTCGTCGCCGTAGCGAACCACCGGTGTTCCCGGTAGCGTGAACATCAAGCTGTAAGCCAGCTTGAGCCGGCGCTCGTCGCCGCCGAGCATCGGCGCAAGGCGGCGTCTAATCCCACGATCGTAAAGCTGCATGTTTTTATCTGGGCCAAACGCTTTAAACACGGTTTGCCGCTGCTTTTCTTGCAAGCGCCCGAGATCAAGTTCGTCGTGATTTCGCAGAAAGAGTCCCCACTGCGCGGTCGCCGGCCGCGGTTTAGTCGCTTTCAATGCTTTGATCAGCGGACGCGTATCGGCGGCAGCCAACGCGTAGAACAAGTTTTGGTTCACCTGAAAGTTGAACATCATGTGCATGCGATCGCCGTCTTCACCGAAGTAATCCATGTCGGTTTCGGGCAGCACATTGGCTTCTGCCAGCACAATGCAGTCGCCCTGCCGCCACTGCAGGAATTCGCGAAACACGCGCAGCATATCGAACTGCTCCTTTGGCTTTCGCACGTTTGGTCCCTTGGTCGAGATGATGAAAGGGACTGCGTCCATACGAAATCCGGAGACTCCCGACTGGATCCAAAAGCCCATGATTTTTAGTATCTCATCCTGCACTTCCAGATTTGAGGTGTTGAGGTCAGGCTGGAAGTCGTAGAATCGATGGAAATACCAGGCTTTGGCTTCGCGATCGTAGGTCCACGTGGTTTTTTGTACGCCGGGAAATACCATCCCTTTGTTCGCCTGCGACGGTTTCTTCTTCGACCAGACGTACCAATTCCGATATTTGGAATTTGGATCTGAACGCGCCTGCTTGAACCAGGGATGCTGGTCCGAGGTGTGGTTCACGACCAGATCGATCAAAACACGAATGCCGCGTTGTTTTGCGCCGTGAGTGAACTCAATGAAATCGCCGAGCGTACCGTAGCGCGAATCGACATTGTAATAGTCGGCGATGTCGTAGCCATCGTCCTTGCAAGGCGAAGTCTGAAACGGCATCAGCCAGATCGCGGTCACGCCCAGTCCATGCAGATAATCGAGGCGGCGCATTAGTCCCCGGAAATCGCCGGTCCCATCGCCATTAGAGTCCATGTAGGTACCAACCGAAAGGCAGTAGATCACCGCGTTCTTGTACCAAAGATCATTGATCATATGCGGCGGCGAATGGACTCAGACATGAACCCTTTGATTAGCTCATCGTAGTGGGCAAGAAAGTCGGCGGGATCGCTGTAGATGGCGATTGCACCCGCTTCGCGCAAAACTGCTCCCGATGTTCCACCGCAGAGAAAGGCAATCGTTTTCATGCCGGCTTTTCTGGCGGCTTCGATGTCGAATCTTGTGTCGCCGACCGTCACGGCATCAGCTGGTGAAATGCCGCCAAGCTTTTTCAATGAAGCGGCAAAGATGTCGGGCGCCGGTTTGGAATTGTCGGCATCGTCACCCGAGACGTATCCGTCGATGAGATTTTCGATCTTAAGAAGGTCGATGTAATATTTCGTGTCATCCTTTTTACCGGAAGTCGCGAGCACGATGCGTTTGTCGTCGTCACGGATTCGCTGAAAAAGTTCCCGCACTTTCGGAAACGGTCGCACCTTTGGGAGATATTCTTTTTTGAACAGATCGGACCGGTAATCATCCAGCTCTTTGCCGAAACGGTCGATCTCTTCCGGCGTAAGAAACTCGGGTAAATATTGGTCGGAGCCTTTGCCGATCTGGGCGCGTAACTTTTCCCGAGGAAATTGTTTGCCGAACCGGCGGAATGCGCGGTCCCAGGAATCGACGTGGAGCTCATTGGAATCGACCAGGGTACCGTCAATGTCGAAGATGAAAGCGAGCATGGTTGATGAAGTTCTCGAATTAGATCGCCTTTCGGTAATGAAATGCGCTGACCCGCGTCGCAATTTTCACTGGGATCACGTGCGTCTTACCGGCAAGGTTTATTCCTCGATTGCACCGCTTATTTTTCGCAGGTGTTCCCGAAAGGTATAACCAGGATCGGTTCCTCGCTTCTCCAGATAACGCGCAAACTCCAATTGTTCCCGTAGCGAGCGTCCGCTTTTGATCGCTTCTGCCTGACGGCGCTCGCGCTGCCGGATTTCGTGCGCAACGCGAAGCAGTTCGTCGACACGCTCCGCACTGACAAACAAACAGCCGTCGTCATCGGCGAAAACGACATCGCCAGCTTCGACCACGAAGTCGCCGAAGCGCGCGGAGCGCAAGGCCGAGGAATCACGAGGACTCGAGCCGTCGCGGGACCGGACGGGCACACTCCATAACTGAAAATAGGCAGACGAATCTGTCGGAGCTCCGGCGTATCGCGATGCGCGCCCCAGACTATAATTCCAGCCAAACCGCAGTGTTGAGCTTCGAGCGCGGTCAAATCGCCGATGCAACCTTCGTCCAGGCGGCCGCCGTTATCGATTACCAGGATCTGGCCAGGCTGCGCATCCTGCATCACTTCCAGAAAAACGTCGACGCTGCCAAAATGTCTGACTGGCAGTGCCGGGCCCGCGAGAAGTTGATTGGGCGTGACTGGCCGAATGCCAGGCGGCGCAATTCGGGGCGGAACCTTCAAGCGCAGAGCGGCGTCTGCGATGAGCGGAGTAGAAAGCTCAGAAAAAGCGCGCGATAGCGATTGCGCTTCCATGCTGCGATACTTGCTCGCATTCTGCTGGCTTTGCAAAAGAAGCAAGATTACTCAACTAACGGACGAAAAATGGAGGACAGACCCGGCGAGTATTCGTGACGCCACTTCCGTGGCCTGATAGAATTGCCGGCATGGACTCGGTGTCATCACCGTCACCTACTGCTTCTGGCGAGCGTTGGCGATTCCTGCGGGATGTCATGGTGTTTCAACTCAAGCTGCTGCTCGATAATGTCCGCGATTTCGCGCTGGTCCCGATTTCGCTCGTAGCAGCGCTTATCGATTTGGTTTATAAAGGCGAGCGCGAAGGTACGCTTTTTTACAAGGTGTTGCGCTGGGGCGCGCACAGCGAACAGGTGATCGACGTTTATAGCGCGATCGAGGATCATCCTCAGGGCGATTTCACGGTGAATCGAAATTACACGGTTGATGCCGTGATTGCGCGACTGGAAGGGGTGGTGGTACGCGAGTACGAGAAAGGTGGCACGGCTGCGAGCATCAAGGCAGCGCTGGATCGTGCAATCGATCAATTGCACCGCGAAACAAAGGAGAAGGGCGACAGGGTACGAGATGTGGTCGCAGACGCCGCGGATAAGTTGCGCATTACAATCGGCACGTTGCCCAACGAGCAAAAGGTTGAAGGAGCAATTGAGAAGGAGGAAAACGAGGGTCACGGCTAAGCGGCATGATCAGGAAAGCCAATGCCAAGCCAGCTGCGAAGCATAAGGCCGACGAAAAGCGGCGGAGGTCGGAAGTTAGTAGATGAGCGGGAATAATCTCCAGCGGGTGTGTTGTTGATAGGACCGATATTGTTCACCGAATTCGCGCACAAGAAATTCTTCCTCGGCACGGATCAGGGCGATGATGGGAACGCACATCGCCGCGGTTAAGAGCAGACCGATGACGCTTCTAAAGACGAGCGCCCAACCGGTCATTACCAGCAACGCTCCGAGATAGCTCGGGTGCCGGACGAAACGGTAAAACCCGTCGGTCTTGAGACGGTGATCGCGTTGCACCGCGACGAACATGCTGAAGCGGTGGCCGAGCTCAAAGACGGTGGCGACGCGCACGAATCCACCAATGGCGGTAATGATCAGGCCCAGGTAGCGGACAGTGTCGCCGTCGATGGTCCAACGGTTGAGGCGATCCAGATGCGGTGGCAGCCACGCGAACACGATGGCGATGAGAATCAACGGAACGAAAATCCAGCGGCTGGAAGGATCTTCACGCCGGCCGATTCCAAGACCGCTGCTTCCGGAAAAGGCGTAGGCGATTGCACCGGCCAGGGCCAAAATGATTACGCCTGCACGCGCCGGATTGGAAAAGAAAGTTCTCCAATCGCCCCAGCCCAAAATCGTCAGCGCCAGAAGCGGCAGGGTACCGCCGATTGCAAAGGAGAGGTTTTTAAAAACGGAATTCAAAGAAGAAGGAGCAATGGAGCGACCGAGAAAAGCTTTATCGGTTTAATCGGGAATTCACAAGTTGATGGCGGATCGTCATGATGAAAGAAATGAACCCGCGTCACGAAGAGATCTCGTCGGCGTTGCCCGCCAATCTGGATGCACTGCCCCGGCTTGACGGGTTTCGATTGCGTGGGATGGAGATGACGCGGCTGGAAACTTTTATCGACGCAGCTTTTGCGTTCGCGATCTCAATGCTGGTAATCGCCGCGCAGCAGATCCCCGATAACATCCAGGCGCTCCTGGCGGCATTCAAGAATGTACCGACTTTTGTCTGCAGTATCGCGGTGCTGGGCATCTATTGGCGGGGCCATTGGTTGTGGAGCCGGCGTTACGGCCTCGAAGATGGTGTGTCGAGCTTCATTAGCTGGGCGATGATTGTTACGATCCTGATCTTTATCTATCCACTGAAGGCAATTTTCGGAGCGATGTGGTACCTACTAAGCAGTGGTCATGTCGGCCAGCGATTCTCGCTTCACACCACCGAATCACAGGCGAGAACGATTTTTGCAATTTACGCGCTCGGCTTGATTGCCATTTCCGCTGAAATCCTGCTGCTGAATCTTCGTGCCTGGCAGTTACGTGAGCCGTTGCGATTGAATGCGCGGGAACGATTGATGACGCACGGCGAGCTGACGGGCTGGAGCATCCCGGTGAGCGTGGGGCTCGTCTCGCTGTTTTTTTCTTTTACTTTGCCGATAGAAAAAATCGCGTGGTGCGGGTGGGTTTATTTTTTGATGGCGATCATATTGCGGGTGCACCGGTTCTGGCACAGGCGAAGGCTGAAGGGGGTACAAGATGGGAGCCAGGACGGAGGACCCGGCAAAGGGAGTGAATTAAGAAGCCAGGCCATGAAGGGACAGAAGACAAAGTCAGAATTTCGTCCGCTGAGCGCCGGTGATGTTACGCGTCTGCGACGTCGACTCCTGTGACGGCGTCTTTGAGTTGGCTGACCGCCGGTAGTTTTGCCTTAAGCTTGGGTGGCAATAATCGGTATTCGGCTACGCCTATTGGGCTTTTCGCATCGCGGAGGGTGTATTCCACCACAGTCTTATTCTTTCCCCGGCAAAGAATGATTCCGATGGTTGCTGCGTCCTGCGGCGTCTTTACGAGATTGTCCATCGCGGCCTGGTAAAAACTCATTTTTCCCGCAAACTCCGGTTCGAAATCGACAATTTTCAAATCGATTACGACATAGCAGTGAAGCCGGGTGTGATAAAACAGCATGTCCAGGAAAAATTCGTCGCCGTCCACTTCCAGCCGGTATTGATTGCCGACAAAGGCGAAACCGGCACCCATCTCAATGAGGAAGTCCTTGAGTCGGTCGAGCAGGGCTTTTTCCAAGGCGCGTTCCGTGGCTGATTCATCGAGCGGCGCGGGTTTAAAAATGTAGGGATCTTTGAGAATCTCGCGTGCCAGATCGGATTGCGGCGACGGCAGCGTGAGCGCGAAGTTTGACGGAGCTTTGCCCAGTCGCTTGTGCAGGTTGGTGTCGAGTTGATGAATGAGGACGCTGCGCGACCAGCCGTGCTCCACGGTTTTGCGGATATAGAATGACCGCGTGGCAGTATCCTTCAGACGATCAAGCAGGACGCAATTTTGGCCCCATGGAATTTGTGCAGCAAGTTGTTGCACAATTTCACGGTCCGGCCAGGCTTGCGCGAAAGCGCGCATGTATTTGAGGTTGCGAGCGGAGTAACCAGAGAGCTTCGGAAATTCACTCTGAAGATCGGCGGCCAGGCGATCGATCACCTTGGTGCCCCAGCCTTCGCGTTTCTGGCTAGCCAGGATATCGCATCCGATTTCCCAATAATGCAAGACAAGCTGGGCATTGGCCGCGAGCGCGGCCTTGATTTGCGCTGTCCGGATGCGCTTCTTGATTGCTTCGACGAAGCGGTCATAGAATTGTGCAGCAGGCTGGTGCACAATTGCCTTCGACATACGTTTCCGATTCATACTTCGAAAAACTTACCGCAGTGAAATTTCGCCAGTCGGAGCAAGTCCGCCTTCGCAGTAGTGACTAGAATGAGGAAACCAGTGAGTTTCAAAGTAGCACGCATCGCGTTAGTGTAGTCTCGCTTCGACGAGACTTGTCCATGGAAATTCATCAGTTGCGTTACTTCGTCGCCGTGGCGGATGAAGGAAGCTTTTCGCGCGCGGCTGCCAAGGTGCGGGTCGCCCAGCCTTCGCTCAGTCAGCAGATCCGAAAGCTGGAAGCGGAGGTCGGTCAGCCGTTATTCGATCGTCTGCCGCGTTCAGTGGTGCTGACCGAAGCGGGCCGTTGTTTGATCGATTACGCACGACAGATTCTCGCATCGATCGGCGATGCCCGACGATGCGTGGACGAGCTCAAGGGCGAGGTTGCCGGTAGGGTGGCGGTGGGTGCGATTCCTACGATCGCGCCATATGTACTTCCAGGATTAGTGGTGACGTTCCAGAAACATTATCCGGACGTCATACTGGAGATAATCGAGGACGTAACCGACAGCATCACTCGACGAATAGAAGGTGGAGAACTGGATGTCGCATTAGCATCCACCTGCCGGCTGAGTCCAACTTTGCGACGCGAATCCGTGGGTACCGAACCACTGCTTGCGCTGGTCCCAGAAAAACATCCCCTGGCAAAGAAGGATCTTGTGGAATTTGACGATCTCAAATCGCAGAGGTTTCTACTGCTTCATGAGATGCATTGCCTGTCGCAACAGGTGAATCATCTGCTCGAGTCTCGTCGCCTGCGGCCGGAGATCGCGCTGGCCGGCAGCCAGCTGAGCACGATCGCGAACATGGTCGCGGCCTCGATCGGTATTTCAATTGTGCCGCAAATGATGGTGAAACATCATGGCACGCCCGGGTGCGTGAGTCTGTCGTTCGCTCCGCCTGTTCCGGAGCGGGAACTGAATCTCCTCTACAATCCGCTTCGATTTCAGAGCAAAGCAGCCGCAGCATTCCGTCAGGAAGCTGCAGCTGCTCTGTCAGGCAAAGATTCGCCGGTTGCTCGCGAAGCGAACAAGTGAGGTTTCTACCTCATTCTTTCGAGCGCCATCGCCACCAGCGACAGCATCGGCCAGACGGCGAGAATCAGAAGTAGTCCAAAGCCTGCAAGCTCGGGCCCATAATGCGGGCGTGCCCTGTGCACGTATCGTGTCTCAAGGAACCGCGAAATCCGCTGTCCTATTGGCATCTTAGTTTCCATTTTGTCTCCTCTTGTTTTTTGTTGGCTGTTGAAAATCCACAAGCCCAGGTTCGCGAGGGTCTCTGTTAGTGAGACCGAGAACGTCGAAGTTCTTAACGGCGCGCTATTTATGACCCAGAACGTGGCCGACCGAGTCAGCCGATTACGTTCCAGGAACGGGCGTTTTCCCTGGTTGTTCCCATCCCTAAACCTGAGCCGTTCATGCAATCAACAGGCCACATCCCGGACGCAGGTGGAAAGACTTTATTCATCTAGGTCCGATAGGATTTGCCTATTCCGGACCTGAAAGAGGAGCGGCAGTCACCGACAGCGGCTACAGATCGACGCCGGCTACAGGTTTCGGGGAGACAGGCGATCAAAAATTCGAATCAAGAAGAAGTGTCGAGCATTGTGCCGCGGCACTTTGAGCTGCCACAATTGCAAGCGTATTTCTTTTTTTCTTCTTCCGTGACCGGCTCGTCGATGTCCAGCGCGTAATCGTAAAATAGTTCCTCGCCGGTCAGGATATCACGCATCGCATCGATGAATATGCGGTCGTCTTCCTCGGCGGCTTCGCAGTTTGGATCGCAGGAATGGTTGATCCAGCGCGCGTCGTTGCCGCCAATCTCTGGATTGATCACCTGCCCATTATCCAGGCCAAAATTGAACGTGTGCGGGTCGTTCTCGTCGTTGGGAGCGGCTTCCCATGAGGTGCGTTCGCCAGTGTATTCGATAATGCGAGTGCCTTTGGGAATGAACTGCCTAGCGTAAACGCCGCGTCCGTGCACGCCGGACTCGCGAACATCGAGCTGTACGGCTCGCCTTCGAGTTTTGTGTTTCTTCGCCACGGAGGAAGGAAAGAGTGGGAGCAACAATTAAGAATTAGTAAAGGGAATTGCGAGAGGAAAAAATGGCGGTGAAAATCAAGAATTAGGAAACGGAATGAATGGTGTGAATATTTGTGGAATGACACCGGAAGAACGCACGCGCCTTGAATCGATCGAGCCAGTCTTGCGATCTGACACTGTGCGCGAACACATTCGCCCGATTATCGAACGGGTCCGCGCGGAGCTGGCTCGCAAGAACGAGGCGCTAATGACTTGGGAACCGATTGCGTTAACCGTTTTCGGTGGCGCGTTACCGCGTGAGATCCGGTCCGCGTGGGTATTCGTCCTGCGCGCCGGCGCGGATACGGGCGCGGAACGCCATCCGAATAGTCATCAGCGGATGATGACATTCGAAGGGAGTGGCGATATGCAAACCGAAGAGCGGGGCCAATGGCAGTCGAATGTCCTGGTCGGCGACCATGAGGCGCCGCTGGAGCGGCGCTGGATCTCAATTCCACAGAATGTTTGGCATCGGCCCGTCGTTGGCGCGGACGCTGATTGGACGGTGGTTTCTTTTCATACTGTCCCCGCAGAGGAACTGATTGAAGAAAAGCCGGACGACAGCGGCCAGGATGGAACAAAGCAAATGAAGTATCTGCAGAAGTAAAAGGATCATGAATGACATGAAATTTCTCATCGTTGCGCTGACGATTCTCGGAGTCTCAAGCTCAGCTTCGGCAAACCTGGGCGATAGCTCCGACAGAATTGAAAATTTATATGTTAACCTGGATCAGCGCCGGTTGCGCGACGACGGAACTGTGAGCGTCGTCTACCATAAAGATCAATATGTTTACCTTGTGATCTTCGCCAACGACCGGAGCATTTCGGAAAGCTATTCTCATGTGAAGGGCACAGATCTGTCTGAAAAAGAGATTGCAAAATTCCTGAAATTGAATTCCGCGGGCGGGACATGGATCCCGGCCAACACATCAAAAGAACGGCGCTTCAAAAGAAGTGACAACCGGGCTGAGGCGACGTACGGAACCGCGAGCGGACGTCGGGCACTGACGGTGCGAGAGCTTGGTGGCAAAGACACGCAACGTGATGAATGATTCGTGATTAGCGATCAGTGATTCTGCCGGCGCCGCGACGCGTGAAAAGGATCGCCTCCGAGTTGACCAACGTGTTAGCCTCTGCGGCCTAACAAAAACAAAGCCTATGTTACACATCATTTGGTACATTATTGTCGGCTTCATAGTCGGGTTGCTCGCGCGCGCCGTTATGCCGGGAGTACAACACCTCGGTTTCATAATGACGACTCTCCTCGGCATCGGTGGCTCGATCGTCGGCGGACTCATTGCCCGCCTGTTTTCCAGACCGGAACCAGGCGCCACGTTTCATCCGGCGGGATTGATCCTGTCGATCATCGGCGCGATTATTTTGCTTTTTATCTGGGGAAAATTGGCGCCAGCCTGACGAAATCGACGACTTTTGTTCCCGGTTGCAGTATTACGGCGTGACAGCCGGGCAAAGCACGCCGGAAGAACAGAATCAAGGTGCGGTTCAGACTGACGCCTTCCGCAGCACTAACGCTGCAACAATGCCTACACAGAGAAAGCCAACAATCTGGATCAGCATGTAGCTGCCGATATAAGCGGTGGGAAAGCCGTACCAATTCCAGTAGGAAACGTTGGTGGCAATCGCGGCCACGATCCCGGCTACTAAAACGAAGCCGACTCGGCCAGCAAAACTTTCGATGCGTGTCTGTGCAAGCAGAAACACTACGAGGATCGCTTCGAGTAATTGGGTGGCGAATTCGATTCCGAGCGCTTTGCCAAATGTGAACGGACGGCCTGGCGCATGATACATGAGAATACCAGAAGGATTCGCCGCGATCTTTTCGTCCATGTGTTTCATCGCTTCACTCTTTTCCTGGCGGGTTGCGTTTTTGCCGACGCCCATTCCAGGAAAAATGTAAAGACTGGTTTGGTCGCCGATGTTGCCTTGCATCGTACTGAGGACAGCTGATTCATTTGGAATTTCGGCGATGCCAGCCTCGCCCAGAGGCAACGCCATGTGCGCGATTGCTGTCCAGATAAACATGGCGATCGCGCCGAGAATACCCGCGAAAAGAATTTTCATGAGCGGAATGATGAAGCGGCGGGGAGCAATTTAGAAGGAAAAATTGGCCCGCGTAGGAAGACTGCGGATGCGCAGTACAACTGTTGCTTTGTGGTTCCTAGCCAGACTGACCAACATTCTGGGCGAAGGGTTTCTATAGCAGAAACATTACAAAAATTTAATGTAAAAAGTCTTGACCTCTTTCTCGTGACTAAGACAAGCTAAGTCTCCTTTCGTCGGGCGTTTACTCCAATCTCTCAACTCGGCGTACTGGAACTTCAGCCTTAAAAAATCTATGAAAACTCCACGTCGGTTCAGCTATCGTTTTGTTTCGCACCTGCGCATGGCAGGTGTCGTAATTCTATTGTCCGCAGCGGCCGCAATGGCCTTCGTCGCGGTGAAACCGTCCGGCCCGTTATGGGTGAAATCAGACAGCAAAGACGCGATCAATAAATTCAGCCAAAATCGCACTGCGTTGTTTCGAAACAAGCTAGCCATACCTGGCCCTGAACGGGAAGGCGGACCAATGGCCGCAGCTGAAGAAGATTATGCGAATCGCGCCGGCCCGGCTGCGTATGTGCCGTTTGAATTGACGCGAAGGGCACAGCGGGCTTGGAGCAATGTCAGGGCGAGGCCGATGAGCAGGGTGACGACCGGGTTAGGGCCTCTACAGCGTCCGGCGCCACCTTCACAGTGGACGCTCGTCGGTCCGAGCTCGGCAAACTTTCCGGACGTATTGACCTTTAGTGGAGCTTCCTACACAACGTCTGGTCGAATTACTGCCCTTGCTCTCGGACCGAACTGTGGCCAGGGCCATTGTTACCTTTACGTTGGAGCAGCTGGGGGTGGCGTTTGGAGAACGGATAAGGCACTGCACACCAACCCTTCTCAAAAGTGGGAATTCATCTCCGACAGTTTTGCTACCAATGCTATCGGGACGTTGACCATCGATCCGAGCGACCCGTCCGGAAACACGATCTATGCCGGGACCGGCGAGCCCAACGCCTCGGCCGATTCGGAGGCTGGTTTCGGAATTTACAAATCAACCAATGGCGGCAACACGTGGACGCATCTCGCTGCGCACACTGATGTTCCGACCGGGGCTGGTGTTGATTGCACATGCGCCATTGGAACAGGAGGCTTTCAAACTGCGCCCGCCTACAGCGGACCGGCTTTCGATGGCCGTGCTATTTCCTCGATCGTCATCGACCAGAACAGTCCCAATACCATTTACGTTGGCTCCGTTCGCGCTGCGCGAGGAATTAGTTCTGTTTCCAGCGGTGGCGTCGTGACGCTTGCTCCAGGGCTGCCTCCATATGGATTCTGGAAGTCCACTGATGGAGGGGCGAATTTCACCTTGATTAACTACCAGGATGTTTGCCTGAATCCAACGCTTCCGGGTAGCGCCGGAATCGTCCAGGCAAGCTTTGGGTCAACACGCGGCGTTCATGAAATCGCGCTCGATCCGGGCTCGGCAAGCATAGTGTACGCCGCGCCGTTCCCGTCCAATAACATCTGTCCGCCTAATTCCGGAGGCGGCGTGTGGCGTTCGACCGATAGCGGCACTAGCTGGACGCAGATGAAGAACGCGCTAAACGCAACGCAAAATACCGATCGAGCATCATTCGCTGTCACACCGATTGCAGGCGGATTTACCCGGATGTACGTGGGCGATGGAAATGCGGGTACAGATGCGGCGCGGCTGTACCGTACAGACGATGCAGTGACTGCGACCGACGCGAGTTTCATCGACCTGACGGCACTGCAACAGGCGTCCTCGGCGCCGAACCAAACGCTGAATTACTGCACAGGCCAATGCTGGTACGACAATGTGGTTTACTCTCCACCTGGGAGACCTGACGTCGTTTACCTGGGAGGCTCTTTCGACTATGGCAACTACGGCTTTAGAAATAACGGCCGCGCCTTTATTCGCTCGACGAATGCCGGGGTGACCTTTGCGGATGTGACGTGGGACGCGACCACGAAACCAACACCGCCGGGAACCTGTTGCCAGCCAAATCCAATCGCGCCGAATGGTCAACACCCAGACTCGCACGCAATCGTGGAGCTCCCTGGCAATAACGGTGCTTTCTTTGGCGGTGATGGCGGTCTCACGCGCTCAAATGGGAACTACTCCAACATATCGTCACAATGCAGCAACCGCGGGTTGAGCGGTAACGATCTGGCAACCTGCGTGCAGTTGCTCTCGGCAGTCCCAACGCAGCTTTTTACAACTTACAATGACGGACTCTCAACACTGCAATTTCAGAGCGTCTCGATTAACCCATCAAACGCAAACAACCTCATGGGTGGAACGCAGGATAACGGTACATTTGAAAAACCGAGCAATTCGACGACTAACTGGCCGCAGGTAATCTACGGCGACGGTGGTCAGTCGGGTTTCAACGTGGGCAACACGGCGTTTCGGTTTAACTCGTTCACCTCGAACTTCCACGATGTGAACTTCCGGAATGGCGATCCAGTGAAGTGGGTCATCGCGAGTGGTCCGATCGTCGCCAGCGGCGAAGGCGCGCAGTTTTACGCTCCTATCATCGCCGATCCCGTCAGCGCAGGGACGATCTTCCAGGGCTCTCTGAGCGTCTGGCGAACCCAGGATTGGGCTGGGGACCAGGCATTCCTCGAAGCCAACTGCCCTGAGTTTACTACATCGGGTGCAAACCCGGCTTGTGGCGACTTCGTTGCAATTGGACCAGCCGGTGCGACGAGACTGACAGTAAGCGCTGGAGACTACCGCGGAACCACTCGCGCCGGTGGAAACGTGGCGGCGGTCGCGCGTGGCACCTCCGATACATCAACGTTATGGGCAGCGACGACGACGGGACGAGTCTTCATCTCAAAAAATGCGGACACAACGAACGCCAGCGTTACTTATACGCGGCTCGATTCGCTGGACGCAAACAGTCCGGGGAGATTCGTCAGCACTATTTTCGTCGACCCGGCGAATGCGAACCACGCTTGGATTTCCTATTCGAGTTACAGTTCGCTGACCCCGGCGACACCTGGCCACATCTTCTCCGTGACCTATGATCCAAATGCCGGCACGGCGACCTGGACAAATCTGGATGGATCGGGAACGACAGCGTTTCCAGACTTCCCCGCGACGAGCGTCGCCTTTGATTCCGTCAGGGGCGATCTTTATGCGTCCAACGACTGGGGCGTTTTGAAGCGGGCGAGCGGCTCGACCGATTGGGAAGTTGCGGCCCCCGGCCTTCCCATGGTCGAGGTGGCAGGTCTCGTAATAGCACCAGATGCCCGGAAGCTATATGCGGCTACCCATGGACGTAGCGCCTGGGTATTAACACTGCCCTAACTCCGGTTTAAGTTCGGTTCGCAACTTGGGGCGGGATGGCGAGAAGCCATCCCGCCTTTTTTTCCGCGATCAATCTCTCGCGCAGATTGACAACGGTTCCGGCTGCGATTAAATATTGCGCGCTAGTTTCCTTCCTCGCCAGCTATTCTCTCGGCGAGGTGTTGTTCGGAAATTCGCACGTTCAATCAGCAGTTGCATAACAATCCCCATCCATGGCGGGACACAGTAAGTGGTCGAAGGTCAAGCGGTTTAAGGGCGCGATCGACGCGAAACGCGGCAAGATCTTCAGCAAATTATCAAAGGAGATCACCATCGCGGCAAAGCGCGGCGGGGGCGATCCGAATGGCAATCCGCGTCTACGCAGCGCGATCCAGGCTGCGCGCACGCAGAGCATGCCAAACGATAACATTGAGCGCGCGATTAAGCGCGGCACCGGTGAGGGCAAGGATGGACAGCAATTCGACGAGATCGTTTACGAAGGTTACGCGCCGGGCGGCGTGGCGGTCATCGTCGAAACGGCGACCGATAATAAGAACCGCACCGGAGCGGAGATTCGGAGCATTTTCAGCCAGCATAATGGCAATCTCGCCTCGACCGGAAGCGTTTCGTATATGTTCCACAGGAAAGGACAAATCACCGTTCCGCGGTCGAGCATCGACGAGGATCGGTTACTTGAGATTGCCCTGGAGGCTGGCGCGGAAGAGTTGACAACTGATGACGATCAGTATGTTATTATCACTTCCCACGATCAGCTATACGCGGTAGCTGAAGCTCTCAAAAATGCGGGCGTAACCACCGATGGGCAAAAGTTTACATTCATTCCCGATACGACTGTTGCGGTGCCCGACGAAGCCGCGGTACGTCAGGTGCTCCGCTTGTGTGATGCGCTTGAGGACGATGACGACGTGCAAAACGTCTATTCAAATCTAGAAATTCCAGACGAATTGCTGGCCAGATTGCCGGCCTGAAAACTATTGCTTGCAGGAGACCTGTTTAGGCGGTGCTGCGCCGCGAAGAATTTTAGCTTATGAACGAAGAAAACGAAAACCAACCTGTGCCCACTGAGTCCGCCTCGCCGGAGCAACGGCATCATCGCCCCCGCCGCCGTTTCCCGCGAAAACGTTACCGGGGCCGGGACGATCGGTTCACGCGCGATAACTCGGAGGAGTCGCCAAATTCTTCGTCGATTAATGCCGATTCTGCCGGTGCGGTTACTGAGGTCGAGACCCTTGACCGGCCCGCCACTGGTGGGCGCGAGGGGGCGGAGGCCGGTGCCGAAGGGGGCGAACAAGTTCAGGCCGAACCGGAATTCGGCGAAGGCATCATCGAAATCTCGGGCAAAGGTTTTGGATTCCTGCGCGATGCGAAGCGTAACTTCGTGCAAACGCCGCAGGATATTTTTGTAACTCCCGAAATTGTGCGGCGTTTCGGTTTGCGCGATGGCATGTGGATTTACGGTGAAACCCGGCGCGGGAGCCGCGGCCCGCAATTGGTGAAGCTGCTCAAGGTCAATGGTGAAGAGCCCGCAAAATATCAAGGTCTGAGACCGTTTGAAGAGTTGACCACGATCAATCCGAACAAACGAATCAAGCTCGAAACGGTGCCGGACCGTTACACGACTCGGATCATGGATTTGATGACACCGCTTGGAATGGGGCAGCGCGGTTTGATTGTCGCCCCGCCGCGCACCGGCAAGACAACGCTGCTCCATCATATCGCCGACGCAGTGGCCAAAAATCATCCGGAAGTCATTCTGATCATTCTGCTTGTCGATGAGCGCCCGGAAGAGGTGACCGATTTTCGTCGTTCGCATCCAACGGCAGAACTGATAGCCAGTTCGAACGACGCCGACATCAAAAGTCACACGCGCATTTCGCAATTGGCGATCGAGCGCGCGAAACGTCTCGTCGAAGCAGGAAAACATGTATTTATCCTGCTCGACTCCATCACGCGGACTGCTCGCGCGTTCAACAATGCAATGGGCGGCGGGGGCCGCACCATGAGCGGCGGCATCGACGCGCGCGCCATGGAAATTCCCCGGAAGATTTTTGCAGCCGCGCGTAATACGGAGGAAGCAGGTTCTCTGACGATTGTCGCTACGGCACTGATCGAAACCGGCAGCCGCATGGACGAACTGATCTTTCAGGAATTCAAAGGCACCGGAAACATGGAAATGGTGCTCGACCGGAAAATCAGCGACCAGCGGATCTATCCGGCGGTGGATATTTTTCTCTCTGGCACACGGCGCGAAGAGTTGCTCTTGCAACCGTGGGAACTGGAGAAAATCAATCTCATTCGGCGCGGACTGGCCGGACACAAACCAGAGGAAGCAATTCAGCGACTGTTAATGTTCGTAAAAAAATTCCCGACCAACGCTGAGATGCTCAAGGGCATCCCGGGCTGATCGGTCCACAGGCGATTGCCGGTCTTAACGCGATCGGACACGGTTCACAATTCGCTGTGCGCACTCGAAGGCTCTCCAAGATTTTTTACCGAAAAATCCTTGGGAGAAAGCAGCGGCGCGAGAGTTCCGAGCTAAGCACTTCGCGGATTCATCAAGGTGTCCTGCGCGCGATCGCAGCCGCACCTGCCATGCCATCGAGCGGAGACCATCTCGATGTCGGCAGCGGGACGGGGGAATTGTTACGACTGGTTCGAGCGCGTTATCACTTTCGTTCGTTTGGCTGCGATTACACGGACAAGTTGCTCGCCGGTCCCGGTGAAAGGATCGACACGGTCGACCTGAATCGCCAATCGCTTCCGTACAGCGATAATCGTTTCGCGCTGGTTACATGCATCGAGACGATTGAGCACCTGGAAAACTATCGAGAGGTCATCCGGGAAATTTATCGTGTTCTGCAACCAGGGGGTGTCGCGGTATTTTCGACTCCAAACATTTTGAATCTGCGCTCCCGTCTGCGCTATCTGTCGTCCGGTTTTTACAATTTGTTTGGTCCTTTGGCGGCTGACGAATCCGATATTCACAGCACGCGCGGCCACATCAATCCGGTGAGTTGGTTCTATCTTTCGCACGCCCTTCTCAGCGTTGGTTTCCGCGATTTGAAACAGACGGTGGATAAATACCAGCGCCGCTCTCTTCTGGCATTTCCGTTCCTGATCGTTCCTCTCCGCGCCACAAACTGGATCGTTTATCACCGCGATAAAAGCACCTACGGCACCCTCGACGAGCGGAATGCGTGGGCTGTCCGAGCGATGAATTCACCGGGCATGCTGCTTGGAAGAACGTTAATCGTTACCGCGGTTAAGCCGGCGTAATGTGCTGTTGGTAGAGTGCGTGAATCGCCTCGCGAGCATCGAGATAATCGCGACGGAACGCGTCGAATTCCTGGTAGGCAAGACGGATGGCAAACTTTCGTTGCTCGTCTGGATCGCTCGGAAGCGTTGAAATGCTCCTGTTGTCATATCGACGCAACACGAGTTCGCAGCGGCGCAGGAACGCATAAGCATCTTTGAGCTTCGCAACGTCCGACTTGTCCAGACGCCCGTGCTGGTGCAATCGATCGACGGCGCGCTCCCAGTTCTGTTCCCAGATGTTTCCGCGCATCTGCAAGGCTTGGACGAGAAACTCCGCGTCTATGATGCCGCCAGCTCCGGTCTTTAAATCCAGAAAATCCGATCCGCTTCCGCGGTCGCGGCGAATGCGCTGGAGCATGTCATCGATTTTTATGAAAAGGCCGGCATCCTGGCCCGCGCGACGCCATGCGCGTTTTGCAATCTCCATGAATTCGTGTTGCCACGGTCCGCTAATGCTGCGTGCGCGAGTCAGAGCCTGCAATTCCCAAAGCTGCGCCCGGCTCGCATAGTACGATTCGTAAGTTTCAAGGGAGCAGACAACCGGGCCTTTTTCGCCTTCAGGACGCAGCCTCGCATCCAGCGCCCAGATATTTCCCTCGGCGGTTGGCTGCGCCATGGCGATCATCAGATTCTGCGCGGCGCGAATGTCCTCGCCTACGAACAAAACGTCCAGGTCTGCGCCGTAACTGATCTCGCGTCCCCCAAATTTTCCGAGCGCGATGACGGTTAGGTGCTCACTTGTCAGGAGCTTGGCGACAACAATCAGACACGCTTCCGCGACGTCCGAAAGCTCGGCAAAAGTTGCCGCTGGCTGGACAAGTCCCAGCACGTCGCGCAGGATGATGCGCAGGAGTTGCCTCTGTCGGTAGGTGCGTATGGGGTCCAGATTGTTTGCATCTGCACCTAACAAATCGAGCCGCCTTAAATTTTCCGCTACCGACCGGGGTTCGCCAAACGTTGGGTCCCTGGTGATGTCTTCCAGAAGCTGCGGACGACGAATCAAAAGCTCGCTCGCAAAGTGACTGGCATCAAAGGTCTTCACCACCAGCTCCAGCAATCGAGGATTTGCGACCAGAAGCTCAAAGAACAAACTCCGCAAACCGTAACCCTCCACGAGGCGAACGAATTGATTGAGCGTCGTATCCGGGTCTGCGGTCTTAGAAAGCCATTCTAGTAAGGCCGGACGCAGCTCGCGAAAGATCTGCCGTGTTCGTGGCGCGATATGGAAACTTCGGGCGCCCTGTGCGAGATCGGATAGCGCCTTGGCAGCTCGTTTCTGGTCGCTGAAAATTTCGGGATCGTCCGGCTTGGACACTCCGGGCGGAGCCGTTGACGTTCCTGAAACGATCCGTTCAAAAATCGGACGCACTGCGCGCATCCTTTCTTGCAGCGCCGCAGTGAAATCTTCACTGGATGAAAACCGGAGACTCAGTGCGAGACTTCGCAAAGCTTCCAGGTCTCGAGGAACAATGTGCGTTTGCTGTTCGGCTTCTATCTGCAAACGATGCTCCACACGGCGGAGGAACTGGTAAGTGTTGTCGCAAGTGAGCACATCCTCGCGCGGAAGAAGATCCAATTCACGAAGCGCTCGCAGCGCCTTGAGCATACTTGATTCCTGCAAGAACGGATGCCGCGCTCCGTGGATAAGCTGCAAGGTCTGCACGATGAATTCGATCTCGCGAATGCCGCCGCGGCCGAGTTTCACGTCGCGTTCGAGCTTGTCCGCGCCGACGATGTCGCGCTCGATGCGCCGCTTGATACTGGCGATTTCTTCCAGCAAATCGGGCGATGCGCTCCTGGGATAAATAAACGGCTGATGTTGCCGCAGGAATTCGTAAGCCAGCTCGCGGCTGCCGCCGATTCCGCGCGCCTTGATCAGCGCAAGGCGTTCCCAGGTTTCGCCGAACCCCGCATAATAATTTTCCATGCTCTCGAGCGAGCGGGCCAATGGTCCTGCCGAGCCTTCCGGTCGCAGACGCAGATCGACGCGGAAAAGCGAGCCAGCCGGATGCCTGGTGGAAAATGTTTCGAGGATTCTTTTTCCCAGCCGGTTAAAGAATTCGTGATAGGAAACGTGCGCCGTGAGCTGGCCTTCCTCACTGTAGAGAAAAAGAAGATCGACGTCCGAGCTGTGATTCAGCTCTCCGCCGCCGAGCTTGCCCAGTGCAAGAATGGCGAATTCCGCCTTGGGCGAACCATATTGTTGCCGCAATTCCGTGTTCCAATGTTCGAACACATTGCGGATACAAATCTCCGCCACCTGCGAAAGCTCGCCGGTGGTTTCCTCCAGTGACGCCACGTCTGCAAGCTCGCGAAGGGCGATGCGCGTCATCTCACGGCCCTTCCAAAAACGAAGAGCAGAAAAACCCTGGTCTGCGATCGAGTTGCCTGCCGATCTCTGCAGGTAGCCCAGCATTTCCGTATACCCGCGAGGCGCGCCGCAGATTTGCGGCTGGCACAGCCACAGAAGACTGTCCGGGTCGTGCGTGAGGCGCGCGGCGCAAATACTGGAGACAGCGAGAAGATGAAGCAGGGCAGCTTCGCCCAGCGGAAATTGTTCGACGACATCGACAAGTGGCTGGGCTGTTTCGGGCCAATGTTCCTCAAGATGAATCAGGACAGTCTCGACCTGCGCCGGGTTAATTGAAGCGGCCGCTTTTTCGCGAATCCAACGATCACCACGAGCCATCGTGCAGAACATCACGCGGATTTCAGCGAAGGCCAGCCGGCTAGGGGCGGCTCTCCGATCAGCTCAGGGCGAGGGGGCCAAAACGCGAAGGGCTCTCTTCCGAATTCGGAAATCAACCGGGCAATTGCCCGCAAGCTCGCCATCAAGCTCCAGGGGCACGTCCTGTTCGCTCGTTATGCGCAGCTGCCGCGTTTGAAAATATTCGATTTCCGGAACCTTAATGTCGGAGCTGAACACAACGTCCTGGAGATATTTGATGATTTCGAGATAGCCGAGGCGTTTGAAGACGACGACGTCAAACAAACCATCATCAATAATAGCGTGTTTAAAAAACGGGAAGGGCCCTCCGTAAAGGCGGCCATTTCCAATGAGAACAAACGATCCTTCTTCCACGGAAGTATGCTCCGATTCGATGAACAGCTTTGGCGGTTGCCGTGCCGCGATGTGCGCTGCGGAGATGAGATAGCTCAGCGGACCGAAACTGCGTTTGAACGCTAGGCTGGTCTCTTTTACCACCTGCGCGTCCAATCCCACACCGGCAAGCTGCACAAAATATTTCTCATTTGCGCTCGGCATATCCACCAGACGAACATTTGTGTCTTCGATGATGTCCCAGCAGCGCTGGAGATTGTGCAGGGGCAAGCCAAGCTCCATCGCGAAAACATTGACACTGCCCATTGGGAGCAAGCCCAATGTGGCATTGCTGCCGGCGATTCCATTGGCTACCTGGCTGACTGTTCCGTCGCCGCCTGCAGCGACGATCCGCGTAAATCCGTCCTCGACTGCACGCCGCGCCAGCGCCTCCGCTTCGCCGGAATGTGATGTAACGCGGACCGGGCAGTCGCCGGCGAGCGATTCGGTGCGCTCCTGCCAACTCCGAACGTGTTCAGGGCTGCCCGCGGTTGGATTGAGAATGACAATCGTATCGGTCACAAGGAAAAGTAGCAGAGGGCTTTGGTCTTTTCTTCAAACTCGGACTGCGTAACGTCTGACGGTGAAAAAGTTGCGCAGGGTTCCATTGATTGCTCTGGGGGCGGTGGTTGCGCTTGGCGCGATTCTCCTGGCCGGGGTGAATCTGTATGTGCAATCGCAGGGTACACACGCAAAGATTCAACAGGAGTTGAGCCGGCGCCTCGGCGCTACGCTCGGAATCCGCAGCATGAGCGTCACCCCCTGGGGTGGACTGGAGCTGAGCGGCATCACGATTGCGCAAACTTCGCCAGTTGATCCGAGGCATTTCCTCGAAGCAAAAACATTTCGACTGCGCGTTCGTTTCCTCTCTCTTTTTTCCAGGCGCCTGGTGATCAAAGAAGTCGCGCTCATCAATCCAAACGTAGTTTGGCCTCAAGATGCCGGGGGAAAATGGAAATTACCCAGTTCGCACAGGAAAAAGACGGCACCTCCAACTGTGTCCCAGCCGGGAGTAGAAAGCGAACCCGCTCCAACCTCGCAAACACAGACCGCTCCTGTCGTCGCTATTTCTCCGGCGAATCTTCCTTCTCCGGCTCAGGCAATAGTCAACAAGCCATCTCCGATGCAGGAACCGAGGCTGGCGGTGCCTCCAGAGGTTCGACGCGTCAGTATTAAGAATGGCAATTTCAGTTTTCTCGATCACGCCGGCAGGCTGCTTGCGAGTTTTAATGGAGTAGACTTTCGCACCAGTATCCGCAGCGCACTGGCGCTTCACGGCGATACGAAAGTGGCGAGAATTTCCCTGCAGGACCGTTTCTTTCTGGAGCAGCTGCGCTCCCCACTGCGTTACGAGCCGGACGTGCTGGAGCTTTCCAAGATTTCCGCGCGCGCCGGCAACGGTGAGATCAACGGCTATTTTGCGATGCAACCGGAATCGGAGGATTCTCCGTTTACCACGAGCGTAAAGTTTCGCAATGTGCTGGCCGATCAGATTATCGCAAACGCAGGCGGAGCCAAGGGAATCGTGCAGGGCAAATTGGAGGGCAATTTCCAGGCTTCCGGCAAAACGGCCGATCCGGAGGCGTTCGTTGGAAAGGGCGAGATTTCCCTGCGCGACGGGCGGGTCCAGCAATACAGCCTGCTGGTACTACTGGGGGAGGTTCTTCAGATTGAAGAACTAAGAGAGCTTCATCTCGAGCAAGCGGAGGCAAAATATCATGTGCGTCCGGGCTTGGTCACAATCGACGAATTGATTTTGCGCTCTCCGAATATTCGTCTCACAGCGTCGGGAACAGTTGCGTTTAACGGCAGGCTGAAACTCGATTCGCAGCTCGCGATCAACGAAAAAATTCGTGGCCAGCTTTTCAAAGCGATTCGCCAGAATTTTCAACCGATCAACGAACCGGGCTATTCTGCGATCGCCTTTCAGGTTGGCGGGACCATCGATCGGCCGAGCACGAACTTAATGGACAGACTGGTCGGCCGCGATCTTAGCGGTATGATAAACAGCTTCTTTGGCGGCGGAAAAAAGGAGCGAGCAAAAAAGAAAAAGAAAAAGATGGAAGAAGCCGCGCCCGCAACTGCTGAGCCTGGCGAAGCGGCCAGGGCGATGCCTGGCGGGCCAACAACTTCTGCTTCGCCGCAGGAGGCGCTGCCCGAGGCTAGCGCAACGCCAACCCCAGTCGCGTCGCCATGAGAGTGATCGCCGGCAGCGCCGGCGGAATCCGCCTGGCAGCTCCGAAACGGGGTGTGCGACCGACGATGGACCGTGTCAAAGCTGCTATCTTTTCCAGTCTGGGCGACGCCATGCCGGGGGCGCGCGTGCTCGATCTTTTCGCGGGCAGCGGCGCACTGGGAATTGAAGCACTCAGCCGCGGCGCGTCTTTTGTTGTTTTTGTTGAGGGAGATCGACAATCGGCGCAGATCATCGAGAGCAATCTCACCAGGACCAAGTTGAAAGGACGAGTTCGACAGCAGGATGTCTTCGATTTCCTCCGGCACGCTTCAGGCGCTGAAATGTTTGACGTCATCTTTGCAGATCCGCCGTACGAAAAAACAGAACATGCCGAGCGCTTCACTGAAAAACTGCTGGCAAACGAAGCGTTGCCTCAACTGATGGACGCAGAGGGGATTTTCGTTTTGGAGAAACAGCCGACAGAAGCTCTTCCCGAAATGAAACACTGGCGTTTGCTTCGACAGAAAATATACGGGGCAACTGAAGTCTTGTTTCTGTCCCAAAGAGGTGTGAGGTCTTCACCACACTCCAAAGCACTGTGTGCGAAATTGTTGAGAAGGTGAATCCCGTTTGGCGAAGCTTTGGGAGTGCGCACGCGTCCTCGCGTCGCTTTAAAATTTTGAAACTGTTGTGATCCGCTTTGTTTACAATTTGTTCTGGCCAATCGGACTGTTGTTCTTTTTACCGGCCTATTTGGTGAAGATGATTCGTCGCGGCGGTTACCGTGAAAAGTTCGGACAACGCCTGGGAATTTACGATGGTGAACTACGCGTTCGTCTGTCGAAGCGAGAATCGACATGGCTGCACGCGGTAAGCGTTGGTGAGGTAAATATCGCCTTGAAACTGGCCCATGCATTGCGCGCGCTCGAACCGGATTTGCACTGCGTTCTGACCACGACGACTACAACTGGTTTCGCACTGGCAACCAAGAACGCGCCGCCCTGGATCGACGTCATGTACACGCCTCTCGATTACTGGCCGATCATGCGACGCGCGTTTTCGGTGATCAGGCCGACGCGGATCTTGCTGGTGGAAGCTGAAGTTTGGCCAAACCTTGTCGCGCTCGCGCACGAACGCCGAATTCCAACAATATTGGTGAATGCGCGCTTGTCGCCGAGATCGGAGAGGAGATTTCGACGGTTCCGATTTTTTGTGGCGCCTACATTTCGGCTGTTGGATCTGGTCTGCGCACAGGAGGCGGATGATGTCGGTCGCTGGGTTGCGATCGGGGTTGCGCGCAACCGGATTCGAGCGGTTGGAAGTATCAAATACGATCCTGATGGGCGTGACCAGGTTTTGGACGCGCAAGAAAGCGCGCAGCGACCTGATTTTAATCATGCGGATCGCGAGAACCCGGTGTTGTTCGGCGGCAGCACCCATCGCGGCGAAGAAGAAATTCTGGCCGGCATTTTTCTGCGGTTGCGTCAGCAATTTCCATCGTTGCGGTTGTTCATTGCGCCGCGGCACGTCGAACGGCTCCGCGAAATCCGCGCGCAATTCGGCGCTTTGCCAATGCGCGTGGCGCTTGCAAGCGAAGTGGCGATCGGCCGTGAATCAGATGCGGATTGTATTGTTCTCGATACGACAGGTGAGCTGCAGCGGTGGTATGCTATCGCCACTATTGTGTTCATCGGGAAAAGCCTGACTGCGCACGGCGGGCAAAATCCCGTGGAACCGATTATCGCGGGCAAGCCAGTTCTGTTTGGTCCACACATGGAGAACTTCGCGACACTGGCGAAGGCGCTGGTATTGAAGAAAGGCGCGGTCCAGGTTTCCGATATGGATTCGCTTGAACTGACGATCGCCGAACTTTTGCGCGATAGCGAAGCGTGCCAACGCCTCGTCCAAAGGGCGCGCGAAGTTTTGAGCGAGCACCAGGGCGCAACCGCGCGCGCAGCGGGGTTGATTCACGAACTCAATCCCAGTCTATAGCCATGGCGCTACTTGTCACGCCTAAGTCCGCTGCGGCGGCCGTCAGCGGATGCGCCGTGTCAAAAAGAAAAGACTGAAAACAGTTCGGCGATTTGCCTTGCGTGAGACAGCAGCAATTCTGATATTGCCCGGCTTTTGTGACCCTATCGTCTAGAGGCCCAGGACACCGCCCTTTCACGGCGGTAACACGGGTTCGAATCCCGTTAGGGTCGCATTGCCTTTTTCATAGGTAAGCTGACGCCCGTGAAGCGAGTTAAGATCCGAAGCCTTAACCCGAGTGAAATCGACGACGCCAAGTTTCGCAGCCTCTCGTATAATGGTGTGATTCACATTTACCATGAAGCGTAACCCCCCGCGATGCGTCGGACACAACATGCGATTTCAAAAAAAAGTTGTGGATCACCGGGCGTTAAGGTAAACGGAGATTGGTGAGGAAATTTTGAGCGGGGCGAGGTTGTCTCGCCGGTAGGATGCATTGCCAGTAAAGTGTCGGTTTAATCTAGCAATGCCCGATGCGCGTCATCGTCGCCCGCTCAAACTCTTTTTATACTCTCGAAGTGTAAAAAATCAATCCTCGTCGCTTTCATTATTGTTCTCCGGAGACTGCGAGGCCAAGTTTCAGGGAAATCTTTCGCAAAGCAGTGGTCTCTCGGCTTTCTACCTCGGCGCCACCTTTTGCAGGGATGCCGTTTTTCTTTGGAACTTCGCTCCGGCGGTTTCCGTAGAACGAGTTGGGAATAGAAGCACCAGCCTGCTTCACAACCAAAGAAAACGTTTTTGCACTACTACGCGTCGCTAGAAGCATTTTTGAAAGCCAAATGGCAAATGATACGGCCCCCTAATAGATCGACGATTCGCACAGACGTTTACGAAATTCGGCCACGAGCCGACAAACATGGTGTCGATCTAGTCAGTGATGCACTTCCCTAAGTCCGATGTGGTATCGCGGGCCAAAAGCAGAGACGCAATCGACCACGCCAAGTTTTCCAGCAGCTCACGTGACGCTGCGATTCGCGTTTACGATGAGGCGGGCAACGTGATCGAAACGCACGAACACGCGGGCGATTCAAAGGGTCGCTAAATTGCAGCTGAGACCACGGAATGCCCTTCTATTCATAAACTGCCCCAAAAAACGCAGCCGCGCGCAGGCTTGTGGCTATTTCTGCCGAGTCTCGTCACCTTATAGAAATTATCTCTCGAGCGTACTGCCTCGTCCATTTAAGGACTTGGAATGATACAAAGGAAAGAAACACCGACACCGCCACCTGAGCCTCCTCCTCAGGGGCCTACTGGCCACCAGCCATTCGCGATCTTCAGCACAGTCCTGCGAGCGCCTTTTGAAAGATGGCATCCTGTCCCGCTCTGCAAAGGGGTTGGTTCCGGGTTCGAGTCCCGACGGTCGATCAGTAGATCACGATCGTGTTGACCAACTCCAAGGTCGATTAGCCGTACCCCATCAAAATCCAGACGGAACTTCCACCCGCACGTTCCGTAGTAGGTTTGTGGAGTTTTTTCATCAACGCCGTGCTCTGTCGACACCCCACGTCGCTTGGGCGCGGCTTGACTCGCCCACTCTGTACACCTCCCGGGCTCCGTGTGACAACGCTTTCGCGGTCCGCTTCAGAAGATAAACGCGGCGTTGATCGGATTCCGGTGCGCTGCCATTTCTAGAAGTCTCCATTTCGTCACGCAAAAATGCAATGTCATTCAGTGCCTGAAGAGGGCATTAGATAATATCTTCGCCCGTAGGTGCGTACGCTGGCGGTTAGTCGGAACATTTTACGGAAGAGTCGGAATGACTTACGATACCTGCCTTCATGGCAATAAAATTCGCGAGCTTACATCATCTAGTAACTCATCAGTAACAGCCACTTATAACATTTGCAGATAGTGCTCTAACTTTGGTACAGGTTCTGCTATAGCACTATAGCGGTCGGATGCATGTCGGAGATTGTAAATGGTATTGCTTATCGTCAGCACATTGATTATGAGTGCGATCACGGGGCTCATGGTTTCCAACGAAGGGGGCTTCTTTTGGGGACTCGCGGGACAGATCCTACACGGATCGTTGAGCATTGTGTGCTTCGGACTCGTTGGAGTCGCCTTCTGGCGCTTCGGCTGGAAAATCGGAATGATTGATCTCATTCTCATTTTCATCGCGGGAAACGTAGGGCTCTCATTCTGCGGACACTTAAGGAAGAAATAGAATCTTTTGAATCAGTTAGCCGATTTTTCCTGTGGTACAATGGGGGCCGAAAACCTTGCCATCGACGCTGTCCGTCGGTCATCGCCTTCCTCATTAGCTGACACTCCACACTCCTTGGAGTTTAACCTCTTCAAAACCCTCGACGGCCTGATCAATGGCTGGTGTGAACGTCGGGCACTCCGTCCACTCGCCTACTTGCTGCCCGATTACCCGGGAGTCTTCGCGCACACTGACCAGCAGTTTCAGTTGCTCGAAGCATTGAAAAACCTGAAGAGACTCTGTCGTGATCATCTCACACCAGAAGAGCTACGGCTGATCACGCAAGCGCATGATTTCCTCGACCAGCGACTTCGGACACGAGTCATCTGACCAAGCGGTGCAGCCGAGCGCTGCGGCTCTGATCGCCACTTCAAACTCCAAAGGCGCCCTGAGTTTTTCGTCTGACAGAACAGCGAACCGACGACTATCGCGAGCGTATGCGTCTGCAGTGAACATTATGCGACCAGTCGAATCCATCTCACTTGAGCACCCCAACTAAAACCGGCTTTGCGTAGATTGTCCGCGATGACTTCCCAGCATTTTACGGACGACATTCTTTGTTTATCGCGGGATACACAATCTGTCAGTCCGGAGACGATCATCGCACTTGGCGCGATCTGATCGCAGGGCGAGGTGCTGTTTTCATCGACCACGACACCCATTCCCTGGGTTGGTTGCTTGCTGGCACCTCCTCGGTTCGGGCGAGCTTTTCGGACAATTTCGGACAGTCGAACTGCGCAATTCTGCGCGAATCCTGCAAACCGTTCGATTTTGCATTTTCTCTTGTAACGCGCAGTCTCGCGCATGTTTGTGCCGGAATTGCGCAAAGCCGCGACAATTTGGAAAGTGGGTTCGAATCCCGTTAGGGCCGCTTCCCTCTTGGAAGAGGGCGACGAGGTCCCACAACGCGAAGGGACTCCCGCGAAAGTTGTCGGCAAGCTAGAATTTCACGACTTTCACGCGTTCGGCATTTGGTTGCACCCCGTAAGAAAATGGAGCTGAGGGCGGGCGAGCCTTTTAGAAGGGCCCCTGTTTCCGACCATTGTCCTTTCCGTTAGAGAATCGACCTTGCGTTTACGATATAGCTCGCAAACTGATCGAAACCCATTAGCAAATAGCAGGTCTGGCTGTCATGGCCATCAACTCTACTCAATTCAACTTCACCGATAAAGTCGCGATCGTTACGGGTGGCGCTACTGGAATCGGCCGCGCAACATCCATCCTTTTTGCACGCCATGGCGCCAGAGTGGCAATTGGCGACCTGAATCCAGAAGGGGCTAAAACCACTGAATTGATCAACAGCAATGGAGGCGAGGCTCTCTTCCTCAAGACGGACGTCCGTGAACCCGAGCAGGTCAAGAATCTCGTTGCAACTGTGGTGAAAACATATGGAGGCTTAGACTATGCATTTAACAACGCCGGAATTCTTCCTGTGGCAGCGCCGTTGGCTGAGCTGGACGAGGCGAGCTTTGATGAAGTGATTGCCGTCGATCTGAAGGGCGTGTTTCTCTGCATGAAGTACGAGATTCGGCAAATGCTCAAATCCGGTGGCGGTGTGATCGTGAACAACGCGTCGATTGCCGGTATGATTGCGGATCCAGGCATAGCCCCCTACGTGGCGGCAAAACATGCTGTGATCGGATTATCCAAAGCGGCGGCACTCGAGTACGCGAGACAGAAAATCCGGATTAACGCGCTCGCTCCGGGGTTGGTCGAGACCGGGATGACCAAACACTGGTTTGACGATCCTTCTATCCGCGGGGCGCTGATGGCGAATTCTCCCATGGGTCGCGCTGCCCAACCAGAAGAGATTGCCGGGATGGTGCTGTTTTTGTGTTCGGATTTTGCGTCGTTCGCCACCGGTCAAGTTTTCGTGGTCGATGGCGGATATACTGCGCGATAGGCGCAAACGCCGTCAGATTTGTTTTACTAACGGTATCGATCGGCGGCGCCCATCAAAACCGCCTGAGTGTCACTTTCCTTACTTTGTTCGACAGGGTTCGACGCCGCGGCGACCGCCACTACACTTACACTTGCTAGGGCGTGGCTAGCTTTTTCTCGAAAAGCGATACGTACGCTTTGTAACCTCTGTCTTTCATTTCTTCGACCGGAACGAAATGAAAGGCGGCCGAGTAAACGACGTAACGTTGTCCCGTGGGCGATTTCGGGTCGGGAAATACATAGCCAAGGTGGGCGTTACTTCGCTTGGCGTGCACCTCAGTCCGTTGCATGTCGTGCGAAGTATCCAGGCTCTCGGCGAGGAGATCTTTTGAGATCGCCTTGGTAAACGTAGGGAAACCGACGCCGGCATCGAATTTGTCGATCGAAGTGAAGAGCGGTTCACCGGTAATGACGTCGACGTAGAGGCCGGTCTTTTCGTTATTCCAGAACTGATTTTGGAAAGCCCTTTGGCTGCCACTCTCGCGCACGACTGAATATTCCTCGGCCTTCAGTCGTTGTTTCAAGACGGTATCGGTGGGGACCGGACGGTTCGGGTCGAAAGTTGTGGTCTCCTTTTTCTCTTTCTGCGAGAGAAAGAAGAAGTAGAGCGCACCGGCGATGAGCACGACCGCGATGCCGACGCCAGCGTACGTGCTGATCATCGACTTTTCCTCGTTAGTGATTCGGCCCCCGTACATCAGATCGAAATCAATTTAATTGAATCAAATATTAGACACGTCCGTCAAGACGGAACAGGAATGCCCGCAGTCATCGACAGCGGCTGCAGCTGTTGCGGCAGCCGTGTCGGCCGCAATTCTTTGGCACGCGACACGCGTGCCACCACAGTTGATTAGGAATTCCACCGGATATTTCTTTATCACGTAGCGCGATGCCGACCGTCACAACTTATCTCGAGATGCGTTCGCCGCGCCAGCTTCGTCCAAAGTGGTGCACAGACGAAAGATTTCAAATCCGTGAGAAAATAGAACGCGACTGGCGGTTCAATCGGGATCTCTACCTTGCCGTAGGGCAGATATGGTTGTGGAATGACAAGCGTCTATGGAGCGAGGAGCAATGGAAGGAGTACGGGCTTGCTCCGGAGCTACGAACTTTTGGCGCGTATTACGACGACTTGCTGGCAGGTTACTACGAACTGCGTCGCGACGATGAAGACGGAGTCGAGATCGCCTACTTTGGTTTGTTACCGGAGTTTATCGGTCGCGGGCTGGGCGGAGCATTACTAACCAGCGCAATCGAAGAAGCGTGGCGAACGTCGTCTTCAGTGTCCCGTGTTTGGGTCCATACCTGCACGCTTGATCATCCCGGTGCGTTAGGCAATTACCAGGCCCGCGGCATGGTGATTCATAAGCAGGAAACAACAGAGACCTGAAGATTGTAGCCGCTGTCGCTGAATGCGGTTTCCACAGACAAATGCGATGTCCACCAAAAAGCCGCACGATTTCCATGAATCGCGCGGCCTTTATTGGTCACATCTGTTGCGCGGACTTTAATCCACAACGACGTGATCAACCACGCGTGAATCGCCCGTGTTTACGTAATAAACACGCACGTGCGCGCCGGGTTTGATCGCGGTTTGGACCACTTGGCCGTTCTTGTCCACAACGTGA
This sequence comes from uncultured Verrucomicrobiae bacterium, assembly GCA_963840135.1. Taxonomy (GTDB): domain Bacteria; phylum Verrucomicrobiota; class Verrucomicrobiia; order Chthoniobacterales; family UBA10450; genus Udaeobacter. The sequence continues at coordinate 301,275 of CAWIXX010000003.1, forward strand.
CCAGGTCCGTTGAGAACATAGCTGCCCGGAGTATTCGAACTATCCTCACGGACAACGAGAGTTTTGAACGGCTGGTAATTCGCCGCCGATCCCTCCCCAGTTGTCATTTTGATGATCGTTCCGGTTACCGTTATCGGTTGTTCTGTAGCAGCCGTTGTTTGTTTCTTATCTGTCGAACGCGTCTGGGCAAACGCCATCGGCGCAATAAGTGCACCGCAGGCGAGAATAACAATTGTCTTCTTGAACATGATGGCCTCCTTTGTTCTTGCTCACTTTTACGCCCATTAGACAACCGTCTTGAACTTGTCGTTCGAGACTCGTTAGGCCCGCACAGGCTTTAGATGGTAACAAAATTGTTACCAACCGGCGACGTTCTGCTCCCGGACGAGACTTCCCATTAAATGTTGCCGTCAAGGCATTGCCTGTGGTTGTCTCTGTTAGTCGTGGCCAGGGAATTCAAACCCGCGCGCTTTTTCGTGATGCTGGCGCTGGCGGCGTTTCTCGTGTGCGGAGTAACTGCGTTCTATACTCATCGCGCAGCTCATGGCAGGACTGCGGAGGAACGGTCAGCTTATGCGATCGGGTTGAAAGCGGGAGAGCAAGCGCCGGCGCACGCGATTCTACCGACCGATGCTGAGTTGAACATGATCGCTCAAAAGTATTTCCAGGAGCAGGGGTCCGGTGACCGGCAGAGTTGGGACCTCGCGTTCGAAAACGGTTACACGGACGGGTTCAAGAAGACGCACGGCCGCTGAACCGAATGCTGAAGGCAGTTCGCATTCGGAAGTTTGCATCGTCTGCATTGGGCGCCGCATTTTCGGCACTTCGCTTCAATCACAAAGCATTTTGAATGAAAATCGCAGTGGCAATGTCTAACTTTGCCAACATGACGAAACTCATTGCATTGGTAACGGCGGGACTCTTTGCGGCAGGCACGATGTTCGCGGGCGAACATGGCAACTGCACAAAGCAAGTCGGAAACGAAGCGAAAATGGCGTGTCAGGTCTCTTTGGCCAGCCTCGATCTGACACCGGAGCAAAAAACAAAGATGGATGCAGCCATGGAGGAGCATCACAAGGCCGGTTGTTCAGAAGCGAGCGAGGCAAAATATAAGCAGGAGGCAAAAGGGATCCTGACCAAGGAGCAGTACGCGAAGTTCAAAGCCGAATGCAAGAAGGGCGAGAAAGAAAAGACGCAGACCTGATCGCGGATTCCAATTAGATCAACACATCGCGCCGAGAGTAATCTCGGCGCGTTCCGCGTACAGGTTAGCATGCGGCCTTCAAGAAAGGCGTAATCGTAAGTCGAGCTCTCGATAAATGTTGTAGCCACGCCCCTGTGGGCGTTCAAACTGCTTCAAGCTGGATATCGTTGACGGCGCATAGCGCCTTGGCTACAGCAAAGCGTAAACCTCTGAGTTCGCTATTTTGAATCCGCCGCCTTTGCCAGTTCGAAAACGTTTCCCGTGGATTCTTTACTGGATGGTTCTGGCGCTCATTGTTCTCGTTGCGCTTGCGCCCATAGGATCGGTCGTGGCCTGTGGTTTAATTGCTAATGCTCATGGCTGCAAAGTGGACGAAGGCTCGGTGCATCCCTGCATCATCAATGGACAGGATTATGGCCAGCTACTTTATACTCTCGGGGTATTAGGCTGGCTGATGCTTGTTACTATTCCCGGCGGCGCTTTCGCGTTCGCGATTTGGTTGATAGTGCTCATTCTGCATCGGGAACGCTGGCGGAAGCGGTTCGTTGCCGGAGTTCCTCCTCCAATTCCGCAGCCGCGCTGATTTACGCAGGAATTATTTCAATCGAGGAAAAAATTGCGGGCGACACGCCTGCCTCTACAGTTGGCGACTGGCATCCCTCAGGCGGACCGCTACACACGAAGATTCGCACCGATGAAAGATCTTACCCAGGGTTCGGTCACCAGGCATTTGCTGCATATGTCGGCGTTCCTGGCCGTGAGCATGGTGGTGCAGACCCTGTATTTGCTGGCCGACCTCTACTGGGTAGGACACCTCGGGAAAGAAGCGATCGCTGCGGTAGGTGTCGCGGGCAACATCACTATGATTGTGCTGGCGCTCACTCAGATGCTGGGCGTGGGAACAACCACGTTGATCTCGCAAGCCGCCGGCAGAAAAGATCAGCCGCACGCGGAGCTGGCCTTCAATCAGTCTTTTGTCATGTCGATCGTGATCGCGCTTGCGTTAGGCGTTGTGGGATTCATTCTGCGTCCCGCGTATTGTGATTGGCTGAGCGCGGATGCAGAAACGGCCACACTGGCAAAGGCGTATCTCCTCTGGTTTCTTCCCGGGCTGTTGCTTCAGTTTCCTTTGGTAGCACTGGGCTCGGCCCTGCGCGCGACAGGCATCATTAAACCGGCCGTGGGATTCCAGGTGCTTAGTGTCCTGCTCAACATCGTGCTCGCTCCGTTATTGATTTTCGGAATCGGTCCGTGGCCCAAACTCGGAGTGACCGGCGCAGCGCTGGCCACGTTCGTTTCCATTCTCGTTGCCGATGTGTTGATGCTGATTTATTTCGAAAAGAAATATCATTATCTGCGTTTTCGTTTTCCGCTGTTTCGCCCGCAAACCAAAATTTGGGGAGGCATGCTGCGGATCGGTGTCCCGGCGGGCGCGGAGTTTTTGCTGCTCTTTGTGTACATCATGATCGTTTACGCGATTATCCGAGGTTTTGGACCGGCGGCACAGGCGGGCTTCGGAATCGGCGCACGCGTGATGCAGGCCCTTTTCCTGCCGGTGGTAGCGCTCAGTTTTGCCGTTTCGCCCGTGGTCGGCCAAAACTTCGGTGGCCGCCATGCGGATCGAGTCCGGCATTCCGTCTATTCTGCAATTGGCATCGCATCCTTAATGATGCTGGTGCTTACGTTGCTCGCGTTCCTCGTGCCTGGGACGTTGATTCGCATATTCTCGCGCGACCCGCGAGTCATTGCCTTCGGCAGCGAATATCTTCGGATCGTTTCTTTGAATTTCATTTCGGCGGGAATTGTTTTTGTCACTTCCAGCATTTTCCAGGGAATCGGCAACACACTGCCGCCGCTGTTTAGCTCGATGACGCGCCTGATCTTGTTCGCCCTGCCCGCGATGCTGATCTCGCGGATGCCTGGATTTGAAATCAGAGAGTTATGGTATCTATCCGTTGGGTCGACCGTTTTTCAGATGTGCGTCAATCTTCTGTTGCTTCGCCACGAATTGCGAAAACGACTTCGATTCGACGAACCGGAAAATTTTATTCCCGCGAGCGCGACCGCGTCGTAGTTTTCGCGCATTCCATTATACGCGCGTTCTATTCTCTCCGGCCTGAGATGGCACGAGGCGTTGGAACGCCAGCAAGCTGACGAACACGGCGACACAAAGCCAGGCAAACCAATCGCCAGTTCGCGCATAAAACGTTTGCTCTCGCGAAACGTTTACCTTTCCAGTGATTGATACAAAGCGATCCGGCGCCGTTTCTATTTCAGCGAGGATGCGACCGCAGTTGTCGCTCAGGGTTAACAATCCGTTGCGCGCAGAACGAGCCAGGGCGAAACCGTTTTCGACTGCGCGCAGGACGGCCATGCGCGCGTGCAGCCAACGATCCAGATTGAAGTCCCAGGCGGGCACCAGCAGCAGGTTCGCGCCTTCGGCTGCGTATTCGCGGCTGAGCTTGGGGAAGTCCATGTCCTTGCAAATTTGCAGTCCCCAACGTCCCGACGGCTCATCGAGAACTACTCGTTTGTCGCCGGGTTTTTCGGGTTCCACACCGGCGAGGAGATGATGCTTGTCGTAGTTCGCCTCTAATTTTCCGTCGGCCGAATACAAGCGTGAAGAATTGAAGGCGCCGGACGGCGTTTTTCGAACAAGGCCAAGGACAATCGCCGCGCGTGTCTCAGCGGCAGTCGAAGAGTAGAGAGAATCTACTGCTGCCAATGCAGTCTCGCTGAGACGTCCGATTTTTTCCGGTAACACAACAGCCTGCGTTCCGGCTGGAGTAATGCGGTGGATTTCGGCAGCATACTCGCCGAACAACCTCAACGCCTGCTCTTCGGAACCGAGGTAGACGCTCATCGGCACGTCCTTGGCGATGAGTGTCACTGTAACCGGTTGAGCGGAAGAATTTGATTGCAATCGCCACTTGCCAAAAACAAACACTGCGCAAACGACGAACCCCACTCCGACAGCGACCGCGCGACGTTGCCATGGTCCTCCCGCGCCGCTCAACAGAGCTGCCACGGCGGCCGCAAACAGAAATACGATGAAGCTGATTCCCCAAAGACCGGTGATCGCAGCGATTTGGATCACCGGGAGACAATTCATTTGTGTGTAAGCGAGATTGCCCCATGTGCTGTGAGGCGACGTGATTGCCGTCAGATATTCGTACGCCACCCAGTAAACGGGTAAAGCAAGCGAGGCGAGGAATAGCGATCCGCGACGAAGCAAGCTGCGCACAAACAGAATGCCCAGCCCGAAAACGACAGCAGGAACTACAAAGTAGAGGATGGTGATTTGCGGTGGCAGTTCGATCGCATGTCGGACATAGTTCCATTGGTTCATTTCGCCGATCAGCCATGCGAACGCAGCGAGCAGGAAAGCAGTGCTGCCGCGCAGTCGTGGCGAAATCGCGAGCACTGGAATCGGCGCCAACCAAAGTGCCCACCAAATTGGATGAAGCCCGGTGCCGAAATATGCAAACGCCGCCGATATGAGACCGGCCGCGGCGATGAGAAAACTTTTACCAGATCGCATTCGAATATTGCAAAGTTGTGGCCGCCGACGGTTGTTCTGGCAAGACGCTAATTAAAAATACGAGCAAGCTCGCGCTGATTGCAAAAGATGTAATGCTCGCCGGAAGGCGGCGAGATAGACTATTCAATCCAGATGCGAAAAATCCAAAAACCCGGAAAACAGCGCAAGGAGCCTTCCACTTGTTAGGTAACCGAACTTCCTGATCGAAGATGAGCGGAAACATCAAAACGCGAGAATTTTCCATTAGCGATTACGACGCAGCGCTTGAGCTGTGGCAACGGGTTGAGGGTCTTGAGATTGCCGAGGGTGATGACAGGGAAGGCGTTTCCCACTTTCTCGCGCGCAACCCGGGGCTGAGCAGAGTGGCAACCGATGGCGCTGCGATTATTGGCGTCGCATTGTGCGGTCACGACGGACGCCGCGGATATATTTATCATCTGGCAGTTGATCCTGCTTACCAGACGCGCGGAGTTGGCAGGCGTTTGATGGATGAATGCCTTGCAGGCTTGCGCCCGGCCGGTCTTAAGCGAGCGCTGATCCTGGTAGCAGGCGACAATCCGCGCGGCCGAAAATTCTGGCGTCGCCACGGCTGGGAGGAAGTCCCTGGGCCCATTGTCATGGGAATTGACCTTTAATGGCAGGTATTAGTCTCGCTCGGGAATAAGGGACAAATGAGAATCTCCCAAACGTAAGACTCGCGCAACGAACCAGAAAGCACGACACTATTTCCATGAATAAGATGTTTCGCCCGAGCGTTGCTCTTGTTTTCTTAACAATCACACTCTCAGCTTCTGCTTTCTCCTGGGATGACGATTCGCATTATGTGTCGTTAGGGCCGCGCAACGGCTATTACATCGTGCAACCTGATTCCAAATTGTTCAGTCAGCTCGGTCTATGGGAAGCGCCTATCATCGATACCGCCGATCCGTTGCGACACGGCTATGGCGCCGACGCGCTCGCGTTTCGGTTCAATCGAAACGGGGTCCTGGTTACCCCTCCGGCTTACATTGTGCAGGCGTTGCCCTATGATTTTTACACGCGCCGAATCGGAGCGCTAACCGTCGGCCGCGCGACGACGAAGGATGTGGAAGCTCTTTTCGGTGGTAGCCATATCCGCGCCAATCGCCCTGATGGTTTTATGTGGTATTACGCACTGCAGGTTTACAATCCGTTCGAGAACTGGGGCGGCGGCCACCGCTGAGAAGCGTGCAGACTGGACGATCTCTCGCGTCGTCCTAGATTCGCAGCATGCGAGTCGCGATTTTTCTGGCGACCCTGTTTGCGGCAAGCGTTTCGGCGATTGCGAGTGGAACAGGCGTCGTTAGTCCTGATCATCCTCAGACATTCGCCTACGGTGAATTGCTTTCGCACCAGCTTTATCTCGCACGCGCGCGTGGCGAACTGGCGGCGCGGATCACATTTAGCAATATGCCTTATAATGGTGACGACGAACCTCGGACGGACGAATCGTTCGATTTTCATTTTCCGGGGATCAGATTTGATGCAACACGACGGACGTTTTTTGTGAGCGACCGGGGCGGTCAGACGATTCCTGTGGCGCAGTTTCGTGACGGTCTATTTTGCGGCTGGGTCGATCTGGCGCCGGGCGCGAAAATCTATCTGCTTAAAGAGAGCGGGCGCGTGACCGCCATTTTGACCGCTACCGATCACCCGCGCGCGGGAAGCCAGTGGATCGAGACGGACAACAATTGGTCGCTGCAAAATATTTTGATTGCACTATTCGGCCAGCCTGCTCCTGGCCTCCCATAACCGGTTCTGTGTCTGAGCGATTGTCAGGTGACCGTTGAACGGCGTAGATCGTAATCACGACCTGTGAAGGTAGACGGCCAACATTTTCGAACAATCTGGCTTCAGCCGGACGACGAAGCCGTCGTACAGCTTATCGATCAGCGTTTTTTGCCCCATCGGTTCGTGATCGAAGAAATCCGTACCGTCGAGCAGATGGCGACGGCGATTCGCGAAATGCATGTTCGCGGGGCCGGATTGATCGGCGCGAGCGCGGGATACGGAATGTATCTTGCGGCGATCGAAGCCACGGCGCGTCCTGCAGCCGCGGAAGTTGATGAGCAGCTGGCCCACGCAGCGGCACAACTCAAGGCAACTAGACCGACGGCGGTAAATCTTTCCTGGGCTGTCGAGCGTCAGCTAAAAAATATCGCCGAAGGGAAAGATGCTGCGGAGAAGGTTGCGCTTGCGCTGCGCACAGCCAAATCGCTTGCGGACGAAGATGCGGAGCATTGCAAGATGATCGGGCAACACGGATTGGAACTCATTCGGGAAATCGCGGGAAAAAAAGCAGGAGAGCGGGTGAATGTACTCACGCATTGCAACGCGGGATGGCTGGCGTTTGTCGACTATGGTTCCGCTACCGCCCCGATTTATGCGGCGCACGACAGCGGATTGCCGGTTCACGTGTGGGTTGCCGAAACCCGACCGAGAAGTCAGGGTTCCAAACTCACCGCCTGGGAGCTGGGCGAGCACAAAGTGCCGCACACGATCATCGCAGACAGTGCCTCGGGACACTTGATGCAACGCGGCGCGGTAGATTTGGTGATTGTTGGAACCGATCGCACCACTTTGTCGGGAGATGTTGCGAACAAAATCGGGACATATCTGAAGGCGTTAGCGGCGAAGGATAACGACGTTCCGTTCTATGTGGCGCTGCCTTCATCTTCATTCGATTGGACGTTGCGCGATGGATTGAAAGAAATCCCGATCGAGGAGCGTAGCGCGGACGAAGTGAAGCAAGCGGACGGTTGGTTTGAGGGACAACAGGTCGAGGTCCGCATCGCGCCGGAGGGAAGTCCGGCTGCAAATTATGGATTCGATGTTACCCCGGCACACCTGGTAACCGGATTGATTACCGAGCGGGGCGTGTGTGAAGCGAACGAGAAAAGCATCCGCGCGCTTTTCCCGGAGCAGGCGCAGTGAGCGAATACGTAAAGTTTTCGTGTGAACCTCTGGCTGGCGACATTGCTTCGTTCAGCGGACTTGCTGAACTAAATGCATATAGACGGAAACTTCTCGATCTCCGTCTAATCGGTGTGGATCCAAAAGGTATTGGATTCGGCAACCTGAGCGTTAGGGATGGCGCGACCAAAAAATTTTATATCACCGGTTCTGCGACCGGAGGCATACACGAATTGATCCTGGCAAACTGCGCAAAAGTAGTGGCATACGATTTTGAGAGGAACCAGGTCCGATACGAGGGCTCTGCGATGCCCTCATCGGAATCTCTGACGCACGCCGCAATTTACGAGTCGGATCCAACCGCAGGGGCGGTTGTTCATTGCCACAACTCAAAGTTGTGGACAGCGCTTCTGAATCAAGCGCCAACAACTTCGAAGGCCGCTGAGTATGGAACGCCGGAGTTGGCGTATGAGATAATGCAACTCTTCACGCGTACCAACGTGCAAAGCAGAAAGATTGTTGTCATGGCTGGACACGAAGGAGGCATTCTAACTTTCGGCAGAGATCTCGAGGAGGCATTCGCTGTTCTCATGCGCGAGCGGAAAAAAGGTTACCTCTGAACAACAATGGTAGGGACAGACCGCGCCCTACCACTCAACTGTGGCGGTCCGTTGACACTGATTTGGGTGGCCGTACGCTCAACAGAAATGAACAAAAAATCTTTAGACCCGAATCAGGACGCGGGTGTTACTCGCCGAAAGTTTCTCGGCACAGCGCTCGTAACTAGCGCAGCGCTTCTCGCGAGGGGATCGGACGCAATCTTCGGAGCTGAATCGTCAGCGTCACCAAACATCGCTACGAATCCCACCTGGAAGTTGGGCGGCGATCTTACAGTCAACCGCCTCGGTTTTGGCGCGATGCGCATCACCGGCGAAGGGATTTGGGGTTGGCCGGCCGATCGAGGGAATGCGCTCAAGGTTTTGAAGCGAGCGGTGGAGCTTGGTGTGAACTTGATCGATACAGCCGATGCCTACGGCCCGGAAACAAGCGAACTGCTGATCGCGGAAGCGCTTTATCCTTACCCCAGAGGCCTGGTCATCGCGACCAAAGGCGGCTTAACTCGACCCGGTCGCGGCGAATGGCTGCCAGATGGAAGACCCGAACATCTCAAACAAGCGGTCGATGGCAGTCTGAAGCGACTGCGCCTCGAGCAGATCGACATGTATCAACTGCATCGTATCGATCCCAAGGTGCCCCTGGAAGAATCGCTCGGCGCCATCAAGGAAATGAAAGACGCCGGGAAGATTCGCCACGTCGGGTTATCGAATGTGGAGCCGGAAGAAATCGAGCGGGCCCAAAAAATTGTTCCCATCGTTAGTGTGCAGAACCGGTACAACATCGAAGACCGCAAATCTGAGAACGCTTTGGCCTATTGTGAGAAGAATGGTCTTGGATTTTTGCCATGGTTCCCAATAGGAGGGACTCGAGGTTTGAAACCTGAGAATGCCCTGAATGCAGCGGCAAAAGCTCATGGCGTCAGCGTCTTTCAGGTCGCGCTGGCCTGGCTTCTGGAGCGGTCGCCCGTGATGCTGCCGATTCCCGGGACGTCTTCAGTCGCGCACCTGGAAGAAAACGTTGCTGCCGCAAAGCTAAAATTGGCTCCAGAAGAATGGAAAGCGATTAATGCTTTGGCTAATGGCTAAGGTGCTTGGCTGGGAGTCGGCTCGCCGGCGAAATCGTAGAAAGACGCCGAGTTGGCAATCTTAGCCACGACTGCCTCCATAAGCGGCGGTTCGCGCGAAAAATAACTATGCGACTCTCGCGTCAGTTCGAAAAGGCGTTGACTTACGCCACACGGATTCACGGCGGACAACTGCGGAAAAAGACCAGGATCCCGTACATCGCACATATCCTCGGTGTCGCTGCGATTGCGATGGAATATGGCGCAAACGAAACAGAAGCAATCGCCGCGCTGCTGCACGATGCCGTGGAAGATTGCGGCGGCGCGAAACGGTTGCGCGATATCGAGCGAAAGTTTGGCAAGGATGTCGCGAGAATCGTGGAAGGTTGTACTGACACTGATCAAATGCCAAAGCCTCCGTGGCTGGAACGAAAGAAGGCCTACCTGGCTCACGTTCGACACGCGTCGATGCCGACGAAACTTGTGTCGGCTTCAGACAAACTGCACAATGTCCGTGCGATCCTGATGGATTATCGCAAGGAAGGAGACAGGCTGTGGTCTCGATTCAATGCCGGTAAACAAGGCGCTCTTTGGTATTACCGCGCGCTCGTGAATGCTTTTAGTGGAAAACGCATTCAGCCCTTAGTGCAGGAACTCGATCGCACTCTGACGGTGCTTGAATTGCTGTCGAATGATGGAGCGCGAGTGAAACAGGCACCCACACCAAATAAAGCGGCTACGTGAGGTAAAACCAATCTCGTAGTGTCGCCTGTAGCCACGGCACCACGTGACCGTGCAGCAGGCAGCAATCCGCGCAAAACCTCGAATACAAAGGACCGTTCGTGATCGCCAGGGATCTGATGGTAATCAACGTTGGCAAGACGGTCACTTGGAACGGAAAATCCTCCGCTGACAGGACCCCTGATGGTGATAAATCGAGGCGTTGACGAAAGCCGCTAGCCAAAGACGAGCCTCAAGCGTAGGATGGTCCCATGAAATCAAAATATAACTCTGCTAGCAGGTTCTTCCTGATTCTTAGTTTCATTTGCACGGTTTCGATTGGAACCCGTATCGCCGAAGCGGGCGGGCATTGGGGCGCTCGACCGGGCGGACAGTTGCTAGTCCTCAGGCCGGCGAACTTTGGATGGAATGTGGGTTTCAGTCTTGACATCGACGGCAGGCCCGTCGGGAGCTTCGTGCAGGGCCGCTACTACCGCGGTTGGTTGCCAGCCGGGCCGCATGTCTTAACCGTACGCAAGTTACCACGCACAGGGATAACCGGGCCCACTTCGACAACAGTGAACGTCCAGCCGGGGATGACCTATGCATATACTGCGTCGTGGGATTCGGATTTCGTTTATCTGCGCCCATCCGGAGTGTGCTTGACTCCCGGGTATCTGTGGCAAAATGGCTGGCCGGGAAACTCTTCCTGCGTCACGTCATCCGACTATTAGAAACCCGGAAGTCGATGAACGCAGCGCTCGCGAAAAGCGAGTCCGGAGCGTAGCGTCGGCCCAGGAAGCCAAGATACACCTCCGCCAATACACTCTTTCTGATTCTCGTTTTCGTTTGCGTAATCTCGAATGGGAGCACCGCCGCTCAACCGGGCGGGCGTTTGGTTGTTTTGAGGTCACCGACCTTTGGATGGAACATAGTTCTCAATCTTAAGATCGACGGCAGAACGGTCGCCAATGTCGTGCAGGGCCGCCGCTACGATCATGTTGTGCCAGCAGGCCGTCACGTATTAACGGTCGCAGCGGTGCCAAACTCAAAGTACTCTTATCCGACATCTACCGCGCTGAACGTCCGTCCCGGGCAGACATACGTATTCACGGGATCATGGGACGGGTCGAATCGCGTCGTTCTCGTCCCGTCAGCTTTGCCTCCGAGGCAAGCGTACTAGCTTAAGACATCCGTTCTTAACCAAGATGCCGCCTTAGCGGACGGCGACGCAAATGCTTCGGCAATAGAAAATCGGTGCGAGCTGTCTTTGCGGTCAGCCGGGAAGCAGGTTCACGGGCTAGGGAGCGAATGTAGGAAAAATACTCGGCGTAGGGAAAGGAGTCCCAGTTGGGGTAGCAGAACCGGCGGGAGTAGGACTCACAATAGGTATAGGCGTTGCTTCCTCTCCTCCTCCTCCTTCGTTCGGCTCTTTTTTGTAAGTGATAACGAGCGTCGCGCCCATCACCGGGGCGATCCTCACTTCAGCCGGACCTGCAATGATTACTTTGTTAACGACTTCCGGAACATTTTGCGCATTAATCCCGGTGCTAAGATCGATTCGAGTCGCTGTAAGAACATTCGCGCTCCCGCCGGAATCGCCGCTCAGGTTGACACGGACGACGCCGCGATCGGTACCTCCCTCCTGAGTAAAATTTGTGATCTTGAGGAAGCGATCGTCAGGGACCGTGATCGTGACTGGTGAAGTTGTAATGATCTTGCTCTTGAACCCACCCGCAAAAACAAAGCCACCATTCATGAGAACGAAGGCAACCAAACACCGGCTGAGATGCATTTTGATCGTCATTTGCGCGGTCCCCGCATGGGCAAATTAGATTCGATTGTCGTCAGGTCAACGGTGGGAAATTCCATCGACGTCAATTTGGTTCTGCACAGATCATGCGCTCGGAAAAAGGCGCCTAAGAGCGCCTCAGACGCCAAAGCGTTTTATTTGATCTTCGCCAGAATCTTTTCCATCTCGGTCCGGTGGAAGGCACGCATGGTATGGCTCTTGACGTTGCCGAGTGAGCCGATTTTAAGCATGAACGCACTCATCGTCTCGTCATCGGGGGCATCAAAGACGACGACAGCGTCGTATGCACCCATTGTCCAGAATTCCTCTACCACCTTCATCCCCATTTTCTCGGCCTCCGCCATCGCGGCGTCGCCACGTTTGACCGTGTCCTTGATATTGCGGATGCCTTGGTCAGCAAACTGAATCAAACCGACATAAGTAGCCATGACTTTCTCCTTCGTTTGGTTGCGGCTCAAAGCTATTCCAGATCGCCCTCCGGCGCAAAAACTCAACCGCTGTCTTCCCGGGCAGCCTGCCAAAAAGCAGGGATAACATAGTGGCTCTTAATGTCGGTTCTATGTCCTATCAGGGATTTCGAAACATAGGATATCGTTTGGTTCAGATAGGTAATGAATCCAAAGCGGATCGGGTTTCTCGGTTTTAAGGGCGTCGCTGCATCGGAGCTGACGAGCGCCGTCGATGTGTTTGCAGCTGCGACTCTCGACGGCGGTTATGGGAATCGGATTTCATGTTACCACGTCTGCACGATCGGCTTCACTTCCGAATGTTTTCGCTCTGAATCGGGGATTGCGTTCTGGCCGGACAGCACGCTCGAAACGGTGTCCGAGTTAGACACGATTGTCATTCCAGGGGGTGATGGACTCCGGCGTTCCTTAGTCAATGAGAGGATCGCTGACTGGGTCCTAACGCGCGTAAACCAAACGCGCCGCGTCGCCGCAATCGGTGGTGGAATTCATGCTTTGGCGCCAACTGGGTTACTCGATGGTCGTGAAGTCACTACTCACTGGCGTTACGCAAACGATATAGCACGATGTTTCCCAAACCTGCGTGTTGATCCCAAAAGGCATCTCGTTAAAGATGGCACCTTTTACACGTCTTCAGGTCCTTGTGCAGCGACCAATCTCTCGCTTTCGCTCATTGAAGAAGACTATGGCCACCATGTAGCATCTGTGGTTGCCCAGGAGTTTGTAAGCGCGCCTACCAACGGCAACGGCCACCACAAATTGGCGACCCCGCTGGTGTTTGACAGTCAACCCGCTGACCGCTTCGCAGAACTCGTCCCGTGGATCATGCGCAATCTGCACGAAGATCTTTCAGTCAATACTCTGGCGCGAAGAGCGTGCATGTCCCCGAGCCATTTTAATCGGGCTTTCAAAAGTGTGTTCGGCAACACGCCGGCGGAGTTTGTGGAGACCTTGCGCATCAACGAAGCAAAGCGGCGCCTTTCTGTTCCGAAGCGAACTCTAGATGCCATCGCCGCCTCGGTTGGTTTTTCAGATGCACAAACATTTCAGCGCGCCTTCGAACGCAGAGTTGGAGCAAAGCCACGCAGCTATCTGAAAAACTTCCACGCACCTGCTACAGTGGTTGCCTCTAATGGAAATGCGACGTCAGAACCGGCGACAAGAGCATTTGACAGACGAGAGGCACTAACGATCCCGACCCAACATTAGGTTTTGCGCCTTTGAGTGCAGAGGCGAGCAGTCGCTCTATCACGCCAAGCACGCACGTATCCGCATACAGAGTCCATCCTACAAAAAAAACAGGCAGCGTCCAACTGTCACAATTCACAACCCAGCGCGAATATCTGGACAGTGAAAGGGATGTTGGCGGGATCACTGCAGAAGGCTCCGAAGACCTGCGAAGCTCTCAGCGCATTGTTAGTCGGGTACGGCCGATCACCGCACGCTAGGGACCGCTCTTGTAAGATTGCCGAAGATTACTACGCCGGTGCAACCCCGCTACGGAACATCGCTGTTAGCGCATGAAGCCGAAACCGGTCGGGTTAATTCTATTCCAGCGGATCGCTGCCGACGAGTTGAGCGGACCGGGCCAAGCCTTTTTTCGCGCAAGAATTGCCACCGGCGACGACCGCGAGTTCCGGTGTTATCAGGTGTTGACGCTTGGGATCGGCACCGCGGGCTGCCTGACGGAGTGTGGTGTCATTGTAAAACCCCAATTGGGTATCGGCAGCGCGCCGCAACTTGACACGATCATCGTTCCTGGCGGTTGTGGGATTCATGATGCGCGATTGAGCAAGAAGATTGCGAAGTGGCTACGTCGGCGAGCCCCGGTTACAAGGCGTATCGTAGCTCTCGGTGATAGCGTCTATGCCCTGGCCCAGACGGGGTTACTAGATGGCCGCCAAGTTGCTGTTCATTGGCGTTTCGCCAAGGATGTCGCTCAAACATTTCCCAAGCTCCGCGTCGTTTCCGACCGCTTATTCGTAAAGGACGGCCCATTCTACACATGTGCAGGTGGCATGTCGGCGGTTGACTTGTCTCTCTCTTTGATTGAGGAGGATTATGGTCGTCAGGTTGCCTTGAAGCTGGCGCGCGAATTCGTTGTTCACGTTAAACGATCGGGCGAACACGAGCAATATTCCGAGGCGTTGCGGTTTCAGGTTCAATCGTGTGACCGCTTCGCCGATATATCCTATTGGATCTTGTGCAACCTTAACCAGGATCTTTCCGTCGAGGCGCTCGCGCAGAGAACATGCATGTCACCCCGCAACTTCTCGCGTTTGTTTAGGGCGGAGTTTGGAACAGCGCCTGCGGAGTTTGTCGCTGCCGTTCGTATGACTGAAGCGCGGCGACGGCTGCTGATTCCCCGGAACAGTATTGAAAGTGTTGCCGCCTCCGTCGGCTTCAAGAGCGCGGATGCTTTTAGCCGAACATTTGAAAGACTCGTCGGACTCCGGCCGAGCGCTTTTCGCGGAAGCCGACGGATTGTGCGGGCGAATTTCTTGAAACCCGAAAAGGCTTTCGACATGTCGCGACCCTTGGTTCGTGCGTGAGGTCCAATCGCAAGAGGCTGGTGGCGCTCTTACTCTTGTCTCTTCCACTTACTCTTCGGAGCAGCCGTTAGCAGAATGACTAGAAGAAGGAGCATAGAGCGGAAGGTATCTGCAGTATTCAGCAAGTCTCAAATCTTCGAGATCGCGTCTGCGAGTTGAACGTTCTAGAGACTTAGTTGTCCTCGCAGCCCTTTTTCACAAAGGGAACAAGTGGGCACTGGCCCAAGCTCTCGGAATCTTGTCCGAAACTGCCGGATTTATGGCCTAACACGATAGCTCACGACATTGATACTTTGGCCCAATTCGAGTGACCTAAGTCATTCGATTTTGCAGAAGCAAATAAAACCTTAAGGAGAAACTAATGACTAAAAACGTGCTAAATAAACTCGGATTCCTTGGCGCCGTCCTTGTGGCGGCCGTGGGATTTCCTCTAATTTTTGCATCAAGCGCATCCGCTCAGTTGCCCGCACCGGCCGTTCCTGCCAACCCGGCCGCACCAGCGCCCTCGGCTGAGGTGGAGCGCGTGATCGTGACCGGTTCGAACATTCCCACAGCGGAAGAGACCGGCCCGAACCCGGTAGACACATATCGTCCGCAAGACATCGAGAAGCTGGGTATCCGTAATGCAACCGACCTAACGACGTTCATACCGCAAGAGGCGGGCGGCACGGTGAACCAGAATATTGCGAATGGCGGCGACGGTACCGTGCAATTGAACCTGCGGGGCCTGCTGCCAAAAGAGACGCTGATCCTGATAGACGGCAAGCGCATCGCGCAGGCTGCATTATTCGGTGGCTACGACATCCAGCTCATTCCGTTCTCCATGATCGATCACATCGATATCCTGAAGGACGGCGCCTCGGCTGTGTACGGAGCCGACGCAGTAGCCGGTGTGGTCAACTTCTTCCTGATCCACAAATTCCGTGGCTTGGAGATTGGTGGCACATACGGAAACACAAACCTGGGAGCCTCCAACGACATGGGTGAATGGGAATCGTGGTTGAAAGCCGGCACGGGCGATGACAAAACCGACATCGTTGTGATCGCCGATTTCTATCAGCGCACCGGCGGCCTGTTCAGCCGTGACCGCGACATTTCCAGCAACGGGAACTTTGTTCCATTTGGAGGATTCGACGTTCGCAGTGGGAATTTTCAGGGCCGAGTGCAAGGCCAACGTTTGATCCCCAGTTTGTTTTTCAGCGCGAACAGTCCGACGCCGCATTCGGCTCCTAACGCTACGACCTCGCCATTTTATACCAGTCCAGGTGCGGTGCCCGGCATTGCAAACGGCCCGCCCGGGGATGGGAACTTCCTGGCGTTCAACTTCGCGGCTTTCACGCCGGCGCTGCCTCCAGCGGATCGCCAGGTGGTCTACGGTTCGTTCACACGGGATCTGTGCGACAAATACCTGACCATATTTTCCGACTTCAAGGTCGCGCGCTCGTTCTTCGATTCATCATTGGCGGCTGCTCCGTTTACCCCCGATCCGTTTAAGGCAGTGGACGCAAATGGTAACCCAACCACCGTAGGGTTTAGCCCCACCGGAATCAGTGTGCCAATTGCTAATGCGTTTAATCCGTTCACAGTACCAGATGCGACCGTGATTCTTAACGGCGTCCCAGTACCTGTGACTACCGGCGTCCGGTTTCGCAGCGTTAACGACACAGGCGACAGATTCGAGAAGTTTACTTACTGGGATTACCTCTTTGATGTTGGACTGAAAGGTGAGATGGGTGAATTCGGCGATTATTTCAAGACCTGGAATTGGGAAATGGGTTTCCGCTACTCCCGCAACGAGGGTGAGGATTTGTCCGTGGGTGAGGTCAGCCAGCCTGGTCTGCGCGACGCCTTGCTGGATACAAACCCGGCCACGGCCTTCAATCCTTTCTTGGGCACCTTCGGTTCCAATACGGCTGCGGCAAGAAGCTCCGTCTACGTCAACCTGCATAACACGGCCACCTGGGAGCAGCCATTGGCTTACGCAACGTTCAATGGTGACCTGTTTAATCTTCCTGCAGGCCCAGTCTCCTTTGCGATCGGCGGCGAGTACTACGGTGAAAGATGGACCCGCAATCCGGACTCACTTAATACGACGTTCCAAACAATCGGTTCAACTGACCGTGAAGGCGCGAGGGTGAACCGGGATGTTTGGTCAATTTACGAGGAAGTACGGGTGCCCTTCACCAGTCCCACATGGAACTTCCCCGCCTTCTATAGCTTCGAAGTTGACTTTGCCGAGCGCGAGCAGTGGTTCAGCCAGAACACTTCTGCGGTTCTAAATCCGCCGATCGCGTCGGCGCATACTACCTACAACGCGCAGAAGCCAAAGGTATCTGTGCGCTGGCAGCCGGTGGATCCAAAATATATCGGGGCGGTGACCTTGCGTGGTAGTTACACCGAAGCGTTCCACGCGCCTACAGTGCTCGAACTCAATCCTGCTGGGTCGCAGAACTTCCCGCTGGTAGTCGATCCATTCTCTCGACAGACCGAGAACCAGATTGAGGAACGCATCAGCGGAAATCCCTTCCTGCACCCGGAAACCGCGTATGAATGGACTTACGGGATCGTATACAGCCCGAAATGGATCAAGGGTTTGACAGTAAGCGCGGATTGGTGGCACATCGACATGCGTGACATCGTCTCGACGCTGGGTGCACAGGAAATTATCCAAACTACTCGGCCGCCAAACGGCGCGTCAACCATTTTAAACCCCAACGGGTCGGAGGTAGTCCGTAGTGCTGGTACCGACCCGACTGGGGAGCCGGGGCCAGTCACACTCGTGCTCGACCCGAACCAAAATATTTCGGGTGCGATTTTCGAAGGTCTCGACTACGAAGCGATCTATATCCTGGATTCGACGATCTTTGGCCACGGAGATTGGGGTAGACTCACTACTACAATCAACGGCACATGGCTATCTCGGGCTGAGCTTCAGACTGCTCCCGGCACCAAGCGTTTCGGTATCGCTGGCGAGTTCTTGTCCACGTCATTCACACTGACCAGTTCGCTGCCGAGAAATCGGGCCAATTTCAGTATCTTCTACGATGGCCCTGCTGACACATGGTTGGGTGGCATGGATGTTGGTGCGGTCGTTCACTGGATCGGCCAGTATGAAGATGACAATATTGATCTCGTGGGCACTTATGACGGCGGAACACCCAAGCCCCAGACGCCGAGAACGGTCCCGGCAAATCCGGACACTATCGCAGCTGGAACTGCTGGCTTTGACGGTGCACATGCGCGGAAAATCACGGATTGGACCACACTCGACCTGATCCTGAACTATACGTTTAACTACCCGGCGCCCGCGCCGGCGGAGGTTCCTGGCTATGCCAAGGATGGCGGCAAGAACGTGGCGATGAAGGATGGAAAGGAAAAGAACGTCGTCCCGGTGTCCACGGCCGAGTATGGCTGCAGCAACTGGCAATGGTGGCTCAACAATACAACGATCACGCTCGGTATGCAGAACGTGTTGGACCAAGATCCACCGTTTGTGGCTGGTAACTTTGAGAACGGCTACGATGAGTCGCTGACTACGATCAAAGGCCGATTCTGGTACGTCGGACTGAAGAAGAGATTCTAGATTTCTCCGCTAGTTAGGTTAAAGAAGGCAGCTCCGAAGATTTTTCGGAGCTGCCTCTTCATTTCGAATGCAGGGCTTTTTTGCAGTGGCAATCTCCTCCGAATCGATTTCAAATCATGGGCGAGCGCATAATGGCCCCGAACTGAAGCTTCGATAAAGAAAAAGCGTCACGAGAAGGTCTAACAGTCCCAATTCAAGGTTAAACACGCCCGGTCTTGAGTGCGGATGCAAGTTTAACAAGACTTTCTCGAATCTGTGCCGGGGTCCAGGCCGCAAAACCGAAAACGAACGCCGGCTTTAGCTTCGCCTGTATACAAACGAGCGGGACTGGGACTGGTCGTACCCCGATCTCCCGAGTAATGCGCCTAACCGTCGGAAAATCCTCCTCACGCTTGAGCCATGCGACCATGTTCAATCCTGCGTCAGGGACTTGTAAAGTGAACCGATCCCGCAGCAACGCGTTGAATTGTTCGACAAAGAAGTCGCGTCGCTCGGCATAGATTGTTCGCATCCGCTTAATGTGACTAAGAAAGAAACCCTCGGTGATGAATCGGGCAAGGGTGGCTTGATCAATGGGAGAGGAGTGCTGATCAATCGCGTTGCGAATCTTTGCCATGGCGTCGACCAGTCCCTCGGGCGCCACGATGTATCCCAAACGCAAAGAGGGGAACAGAATCTTACTCATTGTCCCCGCATAAATGACGCGGCCTGTGTCATCCAGCCCCTGCAAGGAAGGCAACGGAGGCCCGACAAAACGGAACTCCGAATCATAATCATCTTCGAAAATCAAAGCGTCATGAGCGCGGGCGAAATCGAGCAGGGTTTGCCTCCGCTGGAAGCTCATTGTTATCCCAAGCGGGTATTGATGCGAAGGAGCAATGTAGATGAGTTTCGGTAGCGGTTCCCTGCGGGCACGCGTGATCATCAATCCCTCGTCGTCGAGTGGTTTGGGGATAACTTCAGCGCCAGCCAGAACGAAGGCCCGTCTGGCCTGGAGGTAACCTGGGTCTTCGACCCAGGCGATTTCCCCCGGATTGATCACTGCCATTGCTGTGATCATCATGGCCTGTTGCATTCCTGCGGTAATCACGATCTGCTCCGGATCGCAGCGCACAGCCCTGAAATCGCACAGGTACGCTGCGATTGCTTTGCGAAGATCGGGATCACCCAGGTGCGAAGCGTAGCGCAATAAATGCGTCCCCTTTCTTGCGAGAACCTGGGCTCTGAGTCGTTCCCAGACGGCCACTGGAAATTCATCGACAGCAGGCACACTTGGAATTAGCGAAACGCCTGGACCGGCAGCGGTCCGCCCGAGATCGAACTGATTCCCGACGCGCTGATCCCGAAGTTCAACAACCCGGTCGGCAATCCGAAGCGGTCGCTTTGCAGTCGGGCGGATTTCGGATGCACCACGACCGATTCGCCCTGTGGACAATTTGATAGGACTCAAAAATGTTTCAGGCAAAGGATGTGCGACAAAGGTTCCGGATTTGGCCTTGGAGCGGAGATAACCTTCAGCGTGAAGTTTCGAGAATGCGAAGTTGACCGTAAGTCGCGAGATTCCCAACTCGAGAGCCAGCGCGCGCGAGGAAGGAAGCCGGGAAGCACCGTCGCTAAAGCTGCCCGATCTCAGCTCATCGCGAATCTGGCGATAAAGTTGCTGGTGGAGCGGTTCCGTGGATGTGCGATCGAGTCGAATCATCTCGAACGCAATGATCGAACGCCTGCGCCTTTTGTTTGGAAGGGATTTCTTGTTAGACATGCCCACCAATTGCACTGCCTAAAGAATCCCGGCCCTTCCGAGTGCAGACGCGAGTTTAACAAGGCTTTCTCGAATCTGGGCTGGCGTCCAGGCAGCAAAACCGAATACGAACGCTGGCTTTAGCTTCGCCTGGATGCAAAAAAATGAGAGCGCTGACGGTCTTACTCCGATATCTAATGTGATACGCCTGATCATTTGAAAGTCTTCCTCCCGCTTCAGCCAGGCGACGATGTTCAATCCAGCTTCTGGAACCTGCAACGTGAAACGATCACCCAGTAACTCGTTGAACTGTTCGATGAAAAAATCTCGTCGGTCCGAATATAATTTTCGCATCCGTTTGATGTGACTGAGAAAAAATCCCTCGGTGATAAATCGCGCCAGCGTGGCCTGGTCGATCGGAGACGAGTGTTGATCCATCGCGCTGCGGATCTTGATGAACGAATCGACCAGCGGTTCCGGTGCAACGATGTACCCCAGACGCAAAGAGGGACAAAGAATCTTGCTCATGGTTCCCGCGTAAATCACCCGGCCGGAGTGATCGATCCCCTGCAACGAAGGGAGTGGTGGCCCGGTGAAACGGAATTCGGCGTCGTAATCGTCTTCGAAGACGAACGCGTTATGCGCGCGCGCGAAATCGAGCAAGGCCGTCCTGCGCTGGAAACTCATTGTCACCCCGAGAGGAAACTCATGCGAAGGAGTTATGTAGATGAGTTTTGGAAAAGGTTCTTTTGGGGATCGCGCAATCACGATTCCCTGATCGTCGAGCGGCTTTGGAATTATCCGGGCGTCGGCCAGAGTAAGAACTCTTCGGGTCTGCTGATAACACGGATCTTCAATCCACGCGGGGTCGCCCGGATTTAACAGTGCCGTTGCGCTAATCAACATGGCTTGCTGCATTCCGCCCACAATCACGATCTGCTCAGGATCACAGCGCGCTGCCCTGAAATCGCACAAATAAGCCGCAAGTGCATTGCGCAAATCGGAATCGCCGCGATTCGACGCATAACGCAACAGATGGGCTCCCTTTTTCGCGAGAACCTGTGTTCTAAGCCGCTCCCACACCCCTATGGGAAATTCATCGACCGCCGGAATGCTCGGGACAAGCGAAATGCCCGCGCCGGCGCCTGTCGCCCCAAGATCAAACTGTTTTCCTACACGCTGGTCCGGAAGTGCTTTCACCCGGTCAGAAATGCGAATGTGAGACTCAGTCGCCGGATGACTTTCCGGTCCGCCACGGCGGATTCGTCCCGTAGCGAATTTGTCTGCGCTCAGGAAGCTCTCAGGGAGAGGATATGCTACAAACGTCCCCGATTTCGCCTTTGAACGAAGATAGCCTTCAGCGTGAAGCTTCGAGAACGCAAGGTTGACCGTTAGCCTGGAGATTCCCAAATCGGCAGCCAGCGCGCGTGAGGACGGAAGCCGGGAGGCGCCGTCGATGAATCTGCCCGATCCCAGCTGATCGCGAATCTGGCGATAAAGCTGCTGGTGAAGCGGTTCTGCGGCTGCGCGATCAAGTCGAATCATCTCGAACGCGATGATCGAACGCCGGCGCCTTTTCTTTAGAAGCGATTTCTTGTTGGACATGCCACTCATTGCACTGCCTAATGAATCCCCGCTCTTCGGAGTGATGACGCGAGTTTGACCAGACTTTCTCGAATCTGTGCCGGAGTCCAACCAGCGAAACCGAAGACGAACCCCGGCTTGGTCGTGGCTCGAATGCAGTAAAATGACAGCGGCGAAGGCTTGACCCCAATCTGGAGAGTAACACGGCTAATCGCTGCGAAATCTTGCTCGCGTTTCAGCCACGCGACCATATTCAATCCGCCCTCCGGAACCTGCAAAGTGAAACGATCACCGAGCAACTCATTGAATTGTTTGATGAAGACCTCTCGCCGCTCGGCGTAGATTTTTCGCATTCGTTTGATATGACTGAGGAAATATCCCTCGGTGATGAAGCGCGCCAGCGTAGCCTGATCAATTGCAGACGAGTGTTGGTCCATTGTGCTGCGGATTTTTACCAACGGATCGATCAACGCCTCTGGCGCAACGACGTAGCCCAGTCGCAAGGAAGGATAAAGAATTTTACTCATCGTCCCCGCGTAAATGACGCGCCCGAAATCGTCGATCCCCTGCAAGCTGGGAAGCGGCGGTCCGGTAAAGCGGAACTCCGCGTAAAAGTCATCTTCAAAAACAAATGCATCGTGAGCGCGTGCAAAATCGAGCAGGGCTGTTCTGCGCTGGAAACTCATTGTCACGCCAAGCGGATATTGATGCGAAGGCGTTATATGGATGATTTTTGGATGCTTTTCCTTTGGCGATCGCGCGATCACAATTCCTTCGTGGTCCAACGGCTTTGGAACCACTTTGGCGCCCGCCAAAATAAAGACTCTGCGCGCCTGATGAAAACCGGGATCTTCCATCCACACAGGTTCGCCCGGATCCAGCAGCGCCATGGCGCTAATCAGCATCGCCTGCTGCATGCCTCCGACGATCAGGATTTGATCTGGATGACAGCGCGCGCCTCTAAAATCGCACAGGTATGTGGCAATGGCTTTGCGCAGGTCCGCGTCGCCACGACTCGATGCATGCCGCAACAGATGAGCGCCCTTTTGTGCGAGCACCCGGGACCGCAGCCGTTCCCAAATATCGATGGGGAATTCATCGACCGCAGGGAGTCCTGGGACCAGGGAAACACCCGCCCCGGCGCCCAGCGCTCCGAGATCAAACTGCGTCCCTGCGCGTTGATCTGGAATCGCTCTTACCCGGTCAGAGGTGCGAGCTCGATGCCCGACTACCCGATCTGTTTTCGCTCCTCCACGGCGGATTTCGCCCGCCGTACCACGGGCGAATCTGTCAGCGGTCAAAAAACTTTCAGGAAGCGGATTCGCCACAAACGTACCCGATCTGGGCTTCAGGCGCAGATAGCCTTCCGCGTGAAGCCTTGAGAACGCGAGATTAACCGTCAGTCTTGAGATTCCCAGATCAATAGCCAACGCTCGAGAGGAGGGAAGCCGAGACGCTGCATCGGCAAAGGCGCCAGATTTCAGCTCATCACGAATTTGGCGATAGAGTTGCTCGTGCAATGGCTCGGCTGCGGTCCGGTCGAGCCGAATCATTTCGAACGCGATAATCGAACGCCGCCGCCGTTTCTTCCGAGCCGATTCGCTCCTGGACATGCCGATTTCCCCCGTTTCCTACAGTTCTTGTTCAATTTGCACGCGTATTCCAAAGCGCAACTGGCATTATCGTCTTCTCTCAACTGGCCATTGCTACAGCAGACGATACCGAAGAGTTGATCTTCTATGTGGAAGCTTTGTGGTTCGTCATCGGTCAAATATACGTCGTTCTTTCGATTTCTGTTGCTGATCTTGCTCTGGGGCACGGCGTTTTGTCTGCAGGCGCAAAGTGGCCAGGCAAACGTCGCTTATTTTGCAGGCGGTTGTTTTTGGTGCACGGAGGCGATTTTTGAAGAGGCGCCCGGTGTGACTTCGGTTGTATCGGGGTATATGCAGGGCGCCGAAACGGTACAGGTCTCATTTGATCCTGCCAAAACCAGCTATGACAAACTGCTCATTCTATTCTGGGAGGCTCATGATCCGACCCAGGTCGATCGCCAGGGCGCCGACATCGGAAAGCAGTACCGGTCTGCAATCTTTTACATGAATGATCAGCAGCGCGACGCCGCGCAAAGATTAAAGCCCCAGGTGCAAAAGTTTTACTCGAAGCCGATCGCAACTGAAATCACTCGAGCAGGATCATTTCGTCCGGCGCCGGAAAATCATCAGAACTTCTGCCGGAAAAACCCAGGCAATTCGTACGTCCAGCAAGTGATAGAACCGAAGCTTAAAAAACTCGGTCTGAAGAAGCCTTAAGCTAATGATCGATCACTGAGAGTTAACAGGGAATGAAACCTTTATCCTTGTTTCTGCTCTGTATCTTGCCAATCCACCTCAGCATGGCGGAAGACGCAGAAGCCATACGAATCCGAGGGCAAATCGAGTCTACTCCGGTGACGCAAAAGCTGACATTGAGTGATGGCCAATGGCGAAAGATCCTGACTCCCGGCCAATTTCAAGTCCTGCGTGAAGCCAAAACAGAGGCGCCATACAAGAATGCGTATTGGAACAATCATCAGCAAGGGATCTATCGCTGTGCCGCTTGCGGAAGTAAGTTGTTCAGTTCCGATTCGAAGTTTGAATCGCGAACCGGCTGGCCCAGTTTTTATGCGCCGCTGGCCACGGACAAAGTAATTGAAACTATCGATACCAGTCATGGGATGACACGTGACGAGGTAAAATGCGCGCGCTGCGGATCGCATCTTGGGCACTTGTTCAATGATGGTCCGGCTCCAACATATCTCCGCTACTGTCTAAACTCGATGGCGCTCAAATTTGTAGGCAAATAAAGAGACAGTGACGAGGCGCTGGAGCGCTGATAGCGCAGAGGAAGATGTCCGAAATGCCGTTCCCCATTCGTCGTACAAATGAGCAGCAGATTGCAGCGAACATATCTAGAAAGAGGTTCTTCGCCCGATGCAGAGACGGGCTATTGTTTTTTCTACTTGGAAAGCCCCTTAGCGCTTGGGCGTCTGCCCTTCATAAAGATTACCCTGCCTCGCTACTCGCAAGCACGCGCACCAGTAACAAAGATATGACAATAACGTGTTTCATCCGATACGAAATCGATCCGTACCAGCGGGAAGCCTTCAAAGAGTACGCAGAAAACTGGGGGCGCATCATCCCGCGGTGTGGCGGCCGTCTGGTGGGCTACTTCCTGCCCTACGAGGGCACTAACAATGTTGCCTGGGGACTGATTGCCTTCGACAGCCTTGCATCTTATGAAGCGTACCGAAAGAAGCTGAAAGTCGATGCTGAAGCGCGCAAGAACTTCGAGACAGCGGTAGCCAAACGCATCATCCTTCGTGAAGAGCGCACCTTCGTAGAGGCGGTTGACGGCGCATTCAATGTCTCCGCCCTACCTGAGGGAGCCAGATGACGCGCACTCTAATTCTTCCGGGACTTCATGACTCCGATCCCGGGCATTGGCAAACTCGGTGGGAAGCCCGAGACGATACGTTACTTCGCGTAATTCAAGACGATTGGGAAACGCCGCACTGCGCCGATTGGATCGCGAAACTCGATCAAGCCCTCGCATGGATCGCGATAGACACACGCGTGAAAGGTGAAGCCTGAGAAAAGCGTAATTTTTGACGAGGCTTAGTGGAGTGATTAACACGGATCAGTGAAAATGCGTCCGGACGGTCCAATCAAAATCCAAAAGACATGAATCGGTGAACCGAAAAAAGAACCCAAGCATGTCCTGAATCGTCTCCCCGTTCGTCTTAGCAGTGAATGAAGTGAGAAAACCAACAACAAACCAAACATATGAGCACAACAAAAGACAATCTATTCATCCAACCCTATCTCTTCTTTAACGGCAGTTGTGAAGAAGCCATTGAATTTTACCGCAAAGCCCTCGGCGCGGAAGTCGAGATGATGATGCGCTTCAAGGAGAGTCCTGAGCCGCCGCCGGCGGGCGCCATGCCACCCGGTGTCGAGAACAAGATCATGCATTCCTGCTTCCGCATCGGCCAGACGACCCTGATGGCTTCCGACGGCGACTCCACTGACAAGCCCACCTTTCAAGGCTTTTCTCTGTCGCTCTCCGTGAACGAAGAAGAAGCCGATCGGGCTTTCAACGCCTTGGCCGATGGCGGACAGGTAAAGATGCCGCTTACGAAGACATTCTGGTCGCCACGCTTCGGCATGGTGGAAGACCGGTTCGGAATCGGATGGATGATTAGCGTTACGCCTTCGCAACAAAAGTGAACCGCAGCGATTTCAGAACAACTATCAACATTCAACAGACAAAACACACTCGCAATTATGTCAAAAACCACCACAAATACGATCCGACTTCACCGCGTGCTTGGTGCCGCGCCTGAGAAAATCTATCGCGCGTTCCTTGATGCGGAGGCGATGGCCAAGTGGCTTCCGCCAAACGGATTTACCGCAAAGGTCCACCAGATGGATGCCAAAGTCGGCGGCGCACACAAGATGTCGTTCACCAATTTCAGTACCGGCAAGAGCCATTCGTTCGGCGGAACCTACATCGAGCTTAAGCCACAAGAGCGTATTCGCTACACAGACAAATTCGATGACCCGAACCTGCCCGGAGAAATGCAGACGACCATAACCCTCAAGAAAGTGTCCTGCGGGACGGAGTTGAACATTGTGCAGGAAGGCGTGCCCGGCGTCATTCCTGCCGAGGCTTGCTATCTTGGCTGGCAGGAATCGCTCACCCTTCTATCGAAACTCGTCGAAGCTGACATTCCAGATTAAACCATCCGGCCGGGTGCCGACGCCGTTCATCCTTGGAGATGGAACCGAGCTATGAGTAGAGTCAAACACCTGAACGATTTTCAGGTTATCGAGTTCCGCCGTTACATCGTCAAGGAAGGCGAAAGGGAACACTTCGCCGAATATTTTGAGAGCTATTTTCCCGAAGCGTTTCAGCAGCTGGGTGCCATAGCGTTCGGACAATTTTTCGAGCGCAAGAATCCGGTGGGTTTTACGTGGATTAGGGGTTTTAAAAACAGTGACGCTCGCGCCATAATCAACGCAGGGTTCTACTACGGACCGCTCTGGAAAGAACACCGGTCCACTATGAACAGTCTCCTGGTGGACTCTGACGATGTTTTGCTTTTGCGTCCGCTGGATCCTGAACACGGCATCCCTGTGTTTCCGTCTGTCGATCCGATCAAGGAAGAAAACGGCGCGCAAGGTGTCGTCGTCGCGCAGATCTTCGGAGTTAAGCCGAACAACGTGGATGCTTTTGCGCAGCAGGCTGAGGCGACGTTTGCCAGCTATCGGGCCGCGGGCGCGCGCGAGGCCGGTATTCTCGTAACGCTTGATGCACCAAATAACTTCCCACAGTTACCTGTGCGAACCGACGGGCCTTACCTCGTATGGATGGGCATTGTAAAAGACCATAAGACGTTGCAAGCGCAGTTGACTCCGCTGGCGGAGCGCTCCATGGAACCACTCTCAGCTACTGGCTTGCTCAGAACCACGCCAGAGCTGGTAATCTTGGACCCTACCCGTCGTTCGCGGTTGCGATGGTTTGTCGAAGAGCAAACGTAAAAGTTTTGTTTAATGGCGCGTTGGTTCCAACAGACGGGTAAGTCCGCTCGCGGATTCATCAGTTTATGTGTTGGCTATTTGTTAAAGACAGGTAAACCCATGACTATTACATACCGGGCAATCGCTGAATTTCCTCTCGCACACGCCTTCGCAATAACGTTGACAATCATGAGCGCGCCGCTGGCTGCACAGCCGGCCCCCTACGATTCGGCGAAGCCGCTTTCGCGCGCGACTCTGTTTGCGCCCGGTACCATCTCCACCGGCGATTATGATTCACATGTGACCTTCACGCCCGACGGCCGCGAGATATATTTTCTCAAACTCGCGCCGAATTTCTCCCGTTGGTCTATCTTCGTCTCGCGCTACAAGGACGGCAGTTGGTCTCAGCCGGAGATTGCACCGTTCTCCGGCCAATACCAGGACGCCGATCCATACATCACTGCCGACGGCAAACACTTTTACTTTATCTCCGATCGCCCCGTAGAGGCGGGTGGGGAACGGCAGTCGCATCACGACATCTGGGTTATGGACGAGACGGATTCGGGCTGGAGCGCGCCCCGTCACCTCCCAGCACCAGTCAACAGCGATGCCGACTCGTATTATCCCATCGTCTTAAAGAATGGAACTCTCTATTTCGGCTCAGAACGCGGGGATTCCAGGGGCCTGGGGGACATTTATCGCGCAGTGCCGCAAAAGGACGGCAGCTACGCTGTGGAGAATCTCGGCCCGCCTGTTAATAGCAGCGCCGGCGAGTACGAAGCGTTCGTTACCGAAGATGAGCGGTCGCTATTGCTTGCGGCCACCAGGCGACCCGACTCTCTAGGCGATTACGATCTTTACCTCTCGCACAAGCAAGCCGATGGCAAATGGAGTGAGCCGGTCAATCTCGGACCGGAGATTAATTCCCCTGCACGCGAACTGTCACCCAAACTCACGCCAAATGGCAAATACCTGATCTGGATGAGTTGCCGCGTGCCAGCACTGCCTGCCAAACCGCAGCGGCGAACCACGGCCGAGGTGTTAAAAGAGTTGCGCGCACCAGGCAACGGACTCGGGGACATTTACCAGATCGATGTCTCTGCCGTGCCCGGGTTAAAACCACCAACGAAATAGATGCGACGCCAATTATGATGATTGACACCGGCTCTCTTCCCTGGGTCACTCAACCTAGTGTGTGGACAAAAAGATAGACGCCGCCGTTCGCAACGATGGCGCCTGCGCTCAATGTTCGCATAACTGATCATTCACAACTGAAACAGGTTCGCGCCAACTGGCCTTGTAAGACTTTGCCAGGTGGGCCTTGTGACTCAATTAATCACTGCCACTTCTAAGCAAACATGAGTAAGAATACGAATAGGAGTAAGAAAAGGACCTCGGCGGGATGAAAGACTGGAAAGCCATTCTATACGCGGGCGCGCTCGTTGGGGTGCTCGACATCACGGCGGCCTGCATCCAAGTGTACATTGCCTCCGGCATGATGCCGATTCGTCTTCTGCAAGGCGTGGCTGGCGGCCTGCTGGGACGCGGCTCACTCAACGGCGGTTTTGCAACAGCTGCCCTCGGTCTCCTGATGCATTTTACGATGGCGCTGATCGTGGCGACGATTTTCTACGCGCTAAGCCGGCGGGTTTTTTCGTTGCCCAAAAAGCTTTTGGGAGTCGTGATTGTTGGACTGCTTTATGGAGCGGCGGTTTTTGCCGTCAACAACTTCGGCACCGCGCCGCTCCTATCATGGGTTCGCAGCCTCTATCTGCATACGCCGGTGTTGTTCAAGCCCCCGATGGGTTGGTCGCAGCTGGTCATTCACCTTTTCTGCGTAGGGCTGCCCATCGCGCTGGTGATGCATCGATATGCGCCGCCAGCGGTGCGCAGTAGCCGCTCATGAGCTAACAAACTCCGGTATAGTCGCTAATCCTCGTCTCCGTATTGCAAAAGTGGTCTTGTCGAACCGCGTCGACTGGACATTGTAAAGAAGGCCGCGATCGAGAACTTGGCTGAAGCAGTTTCACTGCAGTCATGAATCCGAAGACGGTTGGTTTGATAGTCGCCGAAGAGGTAGCCGGGGCCGATCTGATGGGCCTCGCTGAAGTTTTTTCACGGGCAACAATTGGAACGAGTGACCAGCTCGAAGCACGTGAATCCCGTTGTTACCGGGTAATGACGATTGGTATCAGCGCAGAGCCATGCACGACAGAATGCGGTATTGTCGTCAGGCCAGATGTTGATCTCGAACAGGCGCCGCCGCTTGATACTGTTTTTATTTGCAGCGGCGGCGGATTTCACGGCGAAAAACTCAACCGGAGGCTCCTAAAATGGTTAAAGCAGCGGGCACCGAATACGCGGCGTATCGCAGCTCTTGGAAGAGGGATCTACGCGCTTGCGGCAACCGGGCTTCTAGATGGGCGCCAGGCAGTGATCCATTGGCGGTTTGCAAAAGATGTTGCTTCGCGATTTCTCAAACTCCGTGTTAATCCAAATAATCTCTTTGTTAAAGACGGCCCTTTCTACACTTGTGCAGGCGGGGCCTCGGCCGTTGATTTTGCGCTTGCTTTGGTTGAGGAAGATTACGGTCGTCATGTCGCGTTGGCCTTGGCGCGCGAATTGGTCGTTCACGTTAAGCGGTCAGGTGAACACGAACAGTATTCTGACGCTCTGAAGTTTCAGATCCAATCGTCTGACCGTTTTGCTGATCTTCCCGCGTGGATCCTCTCTCATCTCGGCGACGATCTTTCCATAGACGTTCTCGCCCAAAGAGCGGCCATGTCCCGCCGTAACTTCACTCGCTTATTCCATGAAGCCTTTGGTAAAACCCCTGCTCAATTCGTCGCGGAAGCGCGTATAGCCGAAGCGCAGCAACGATTGTTGGTTCCTCGCAATAGTATTGAGAGCATTGCTTCTTCTCTCGGATTCCGGAGCGCAGATGTGTTCAGCGTGGCTTTCGAGCGATGCACGGGCATCCGACCGCGCATCTACCGCGCCCTTAGGCGAGCTCCCAAAGGCAATAACAGTTCGGCGAACGTCGCGTCTCATAAATCTAGTGGTCGCGCAAGATCGACTGTACTGCGTGCTGCATAAAGACCTGTCATCAATTCCCGGCCCGCTGTAGCCGCGGTAAAGTCTGCTCGCTGTGGCGGGCGTCGCCCTCGTGCCCGTGACAACAGCCGGCGGAGCGACTCGGCGCAACAAGGCGGCTGCAACATTTGCGAGATGCCTTTCAGCTTCATTGGTACTGAGGGATCCTTGCTGTCTGCACGGCTCGGGATGACAAAGAGGCAGCCCAACCGGGCTGCCTCTTCTGTAACCTAACTAACGGAGAAATTTTAGAATCTCTTCTTTAAGCCTACGTACCAGAACCGTCCTTTGATCGTGGTCAGTGACTCGTCGTAGCCGTTCTCAAAGTTGCCGGCCACAAACGGTGGATCCTGGTCGAGCACGTTCTGCATACCGAGCGTAACAGTGGTGTTATTAAGCCACCATTGCCAGTTGTGGCAGCCGTACTCAGCTGTGGACACCGGGACGACATTCTTTTCCTTGCCATCCTTCATCTTCACGTTTTTGCCGCCGTCCTTGGAATAGCCAGGAACCTCCGCAACGGGCGCCGGGTAGTTAAACGTATAGTTTAGGATTAGGTCGAGTGTGGTCCAATCCGTAACTTTCCGCGCATGTGCACCATCGTGGCCAGCAGTTCCATCTGCGATAGTGTCCGGATTTGCCGGGACCGTTCTCGGCGTTTGTTGCTTCGGTGTTCCGCCGTCGTAAGTTCCGACCAGAGAGACGTTGTCATCTTCATACTGGCCGATCCAGTGAACAACTGCTCCAACATCCAGGCCACCCATCCACGTTTCAGCCGGGCCATCGTAGAAGATACTGAAGTTGGCCCGATTTCTCGGCAGCGAACTGGTCAGTGTGAATGACGTAGGCAAGAATTCGCCAGCGATACCGAAACGCTTGGTACCGGGAGCAGGCTGAAGCTCAGCCCGGGACAGCCAAGTGCCGTTGATTGTCGTGGTCAGTCTACCCCAATCTGAGCCGCCGAAGATCGTTGAATCCAGGATATAGATCGCTTCGTAGTCCAAGCCTTCGAATATCGCACCCGAAATGTTTTGGTTCGGGTCGAGCACGAGTGTGACTGGCCCCGGCTCCCCAGTCGGGTCGCTACCAGCACTACGGGTTACCTGCGACCCGTTGGGGTTTGTAATGGTTGACGCGCCGTTTGGCGGCCGAGTAGAGCTGATAATAAACTGCGCACCGAGGGTCGCTACGATGTCGCGCAAGTCGATGTGCCACCAATCCGCGCTTACTGTCAAACCCTTGATCCATTTCGGGCTGTACACGATCCCGTAGGTCCATTCATACGCAGTTTCCGGGTGCAGCAAGGGATTTCCGGAAATGCGTTCCTCGACCTGCGGCTCAGTCTGAGAAGAAAATGGATCGACCACCAGCGGGAAGGCCTGCGAGCCCGCAGGATTGAGCTCGAGTAGTGTCGGCGCGTGGAACGCTTCAGTGTAACTGCCACGCAACGTCACCGCTCCGATATACTTCGGATCAAGCGGCTGCCAACGTACCGATACCTTTGGCTTCTGCGCGTTGTATGTAGTATGCGCCGCTGCGATCGCAGGATTTAACACCGCAGAAGTGTTCTGGCTGAACCACTGTTCGCGCTCGGCAAAGTCAACCTCGAAGCTATAGAAGCCGGGGAAGTTCCATGTGGGACTGGTAAACGGTACCCGCACTTCCTCGTAAATCGACCAAACATCCCGGTTCACCCTCGCGCCTTGACGATCAACTGAACCGATTGATTGGAACGTCACATTGAGTGAGTCCGGGCTGCGGGTCCATCTCTCACCGTAATACTCGCCGCCGATCGCAAACGACACCGGCCCGGCAGGAAGATTAAACAGATCACCATTAAACGTGGCGTAAGCCAATGGCAGCTCATAGGTGGCAGAGTTATGCAGGTTAACATAAACCTGGCTAATCGCATTATTCGAGTTGCGAAGCTCGACGCCCCCAGAAAGGATTAAAGGCCGTAGCCGGGTTCGTATCCAGCAACGCCTGGCGCAGACCAGGCTGGCTGGCCTCACCGATGGACAAATCCTCACCCTCGTTGCGAGCGTAGCGGAAGCCCGTTTCCCAGTTCCACGTCTTGAAATAATCGCCAAACTCTCCCATCTCACCTTTCAGTCCAACATCGAACAGGTAATCCCAATAGGTGAACTTTTCATGTCTGGGACCGGTGTCGAGAGTGCCACGAAAGCGGACGCCAGTAGTCACCGGGATCCCAACCCCGTTAAGAATCACGGTCGCATCGGGTACTGTGAACGGATTAAACGCATTAGCAATTGGCACACTGATCCCGGCCGGGCTAAACCCTACGCTGCTGTTCTCAATCTTAAATGGATCCGGCACAAACGGAACAGCTGCCAGGGATGCATCGAAAAACGATCGCGCAATTTTGAAATCGGAGAATATCGTCAGGTATTTGTCGCAAAGATCCCGGGTGAACGAGCCGTAGAACACCTGGCGATCTGCCGGCGGCAGCGCTGGCGTGAAAGCCGCGAAGTTAAAGGCAATATAGTTCCCATCCCCGGGCGTACCGTTTGCAATGCCGGGTACCGCCCCTGGACTGGTATAAAATGGAGAGGTCGTAGCGTTAGGAGCCGAATGCGGCGTCGGAGTGTTCGCGCCAAAAAACAGACTGGGGATCAGCCGGGTGCCTTGCACGCGGCCCTGTTCGTTCCCACTGCGAATATCAAATCCTCCAAACGGAACAAAATTCCCGTTGCTGGATTGGTCCTTGTCGCGGCTGAACAGGCCACCGGTGCGCTGATAGAAATCGGCGATCACCACGATGTCGGTCTTGTCATCGCCCGTGCCGGCTTTCAACCACGTTTCCCATTCACCCATGTCATTGGAGCCTCCCATGTTTGTATTTCCGTAGGTGCCACCGATCTCCAAGCCACGGAACTTGTGAATCAGGAAGAAGTTGACCACGCCAGCCACCGCATCGGCTCCGTATACAGCCGAGGCACCGTCCTTCAGAATATCGATGTGATCGATCATGGAGAAGGGAATCAGCTGGATGTCGTAGCCAAAGAATAATGAAGCCTGGGCGATGCGCTTGCCATCTACGAGGACCAGGGTCTCCTTCGGCAGCAAACCGCGCAGGTTGAGTTGCACGGTACCATCGCCCCCGTTTCCCATGTTCTGGTTCACGGTGCCGCCCGCCTCTTGCGGGATAAAGGTCGTTAGGTCGGTGGCATTACGGATGCCCAACTTCTCGATGTCTTGCGGACGATAGGTGTCTACCGGGTTCGGGCCGGTCTCTTCCGCTGTGGGAATGTTCGAACCGGTCACGATCACGCGCTCCACCTCAGCTTGGGGCGCTGGCGCCGCCGGGTTAGCCGGAACGGCCGGAGCCGGCAACTGAGCGAATGCGTTGGGTGCAAAAATTAAAGGTAGTCCAACGCTCGCCGCGAAAGCGACGCGCATCAACTTGGTCAGCACTTTCTTTGTCATTAGTTTCTCCTTATGGTTTTGGGTTGCTGTGTGCGGATCCCGCACATCAGGCGGTATAACTCGCGACGCAGTTTTCTCCCTAGGCCAAAGAAACGAGGGTTTGGGCAACTCCTCGTTTTGGGTCTTTGATTGAGTACGGGTCCGCGTGACCGCGATGGCTATTCGGGAGCGGGTGTTAGGCGTTCAGACGCGCGCTGCTTCAACCAGCCCACGTCTGCATTCGGGTTTGAACCCGAAGATGCGATCAAAAATTAGCCACAGGGGCAATGTGCACTGCCGTTGCCGCGCAGATAGACCGCAGCGTGACGTAACTGTTGACGAGGAACGCACGGAGGGATTGCGAACGCTACCGTGTCCTTAGCCCTGTTAATCGGAATCGAATCAACTCACTTCGCTACAGAGCTCAAGCGAATACCAAGACATGCCGGATGTTGATTTGGTAAGCTCCACAAGCTCGACTATCGAGCCGTTAGGAAATTTCTCTTTCACCAGAAACCGTGGAGCCTGTTTTGTGACGAACACCTCATAAGTTTCGGGACCGCTCCGCTTATCAATCCGGTACGAGACACGCACAGTCTCAAACGAGCCGGCCGGGACCGTGGTCGTCTGATTTTCACCGATTCGAACACTAACAAGCGAGTTTCCCGTTCCGGCATCATAAACATGAAATCGGAATTCCCGCCCCTCGACATATTTCTCGAGAGCCATAACAGCGGCCCAGTCTATGCGCTGGTCTACAGTGTCACCAGCTACTGTCTCGTCGACTTCACGTTTCTTTAACGGTTCTTTCCGGGAAGTTATGAACCCAGTCACTCGATTGCCCTCGTAGGAGAGGTCGAACGCGGTGCGTGCCGTGCTGCCTTGCCCGAAACTGAGCTTTGCTGACACTGGACCAAACGTCGGCGAGGCGACGGCCTCCCAGGATTGGCTGAAACTCCCGATAACAAGGTTTGAGAAAATATAGTTTCGCAAGTCCGCGGATCTGCGTATCTGAATCCGGCTTCGGCCAACCTCCTTGCTATCCACTAACGTTCGGAAAGAAAAGGATCCGGTTTGAAGCCTTCCGGCGTCAAGATCGCGTCGCACATCTTGTCCACTGGCTATCGCCAAGGTTAGACATACGATGGCGACGAAGCGCATTACGTTTTCCAGTATGTTCCTGCGGTCGACCTCCAGCAAGTAACCGCGCCTCCTTGCCTTGGATTTCTACTTGGCTGGTGGACCAGAACGCCTCGCGCCGATTTCAGTTCAACATCTTCAACATCGCCATACTTAATACATTCTGGCCGTTCTTCACTGGCATCGTCGTGCACCTGTTAGCCGCTATGTTTCAGTTTGCGCGGATTATTCTAGTGCCGCCCGAGGCATAACACCGATCTAGACTAACACGCGGTTAGTCATCCAAGCTACGCTGGCTGTTGTCGATCGGCGGCGCCTTGCCGCAGAAACGCTCTATGCTTGCGCGGACTGATCGCCGCCAGATTTTCCGCCGAGGCTTTGCAAGAGTGATGGCAGCAGAGCCGCCAACCCTTCCTGATGGTCCGCGGTGGGGTCCACTTTCCCGGCCGGAGTCAGTTTATCCACGATCTTTGGCAGGTATTCAGCAAGGAAGTTCGACGCCAGAGTCGGATCCACTCCCATTCTTGCCGCGAGTGCACGAACTTGGTCGGAACCGAGAGCCTGTTGAATTTGATTGCTGGAAACCGACTTGTTTTCACCCATGCCAACCCATGATGAGAATGCGTCACCCTGGCCACTCTGGGAAAATTTATTGGCAAGGCCCTGCAAGCCTCCGCTCTGTGCGAGGAGACCGCTGAGAATCCCTATGAGCGGAGCGGCTTCGCCAGAAGCGTCACTTTTTCCACTGACTGCGCTGAGTATCGAATCAAGTAATCCCATAATTTTAATGCTCCTTTAGTTAGCGTTTGTTTTTCGAATAAAGATGAAGATGCGCCAATCCCCCAAGGAAAGTATCGGAGCAGAGCAAACATAAACAAGTCAAATTCAGGAGCCAGCGCCCAGTCATTTAGTTGTCATCGAAGACTCATCATATCCGTTGCCGCGAACTGCAAACTCCACTTGCTCAGTATCGTGAAGGCGGCCGTAATCCACGGTCAGCCGGCCGCCACCGTGCTCGGTATACATCTCGACGAAACGTTCGCCGAAACGGACGTCGCGCCAGCTGTAATCCTTTTGCGTTTGAACTGCGGCCGCAATGACCGGATCGATTCCAACCACTGAGACAATAAACAGGACCCGGCTGGATTCGAGCGACTCGGGAGTTGCGCCAAAGAGAGGACTCGCCTCATCGATGGTGTGTCGCAAAGTTAAGGCGGCCGGGAAAACCGTGAGCCGATCGAATTGTAATTTCAAAGTGTAAAAGAATCTGAAATCGCCGCCCTCGCGCAACGCTTCATCGCGCGAAAACATGATCCGAAACTCCGCTTCGACCATGCTGTGGTGATTTTCATTTCCTATGCGCACCATCAACGTCGGCCTTCCATTTAGTGGGGCGATTACAATTGAGTTGCTGAAGAGGACGCGCGCAATGGGTCGCGAGAAGCGGACAAAGATCAGCCCGGTCATGACCGCGAGCAAAAAGATGCCGCTCATGATTTCAATGGTACTAACGATGTGGCCATAGAGGGTTTGCGGATACATGTGGCCATACCCCACGGTCGCCAGTGTTTGCACGCTGAAAAAGAAGCAATCATAAAACCAATACCCACCAGTGGTGCCCGCAATACTATCTTGCTGTAAACTGTAGAGCGCAGCGAAAAGAAGGTTGAGTCCGACGTAAAGACTGGCGACAAACGCCGCGAACTGCCGCCAGCTCAAACCGAGCAACCAACGATAGAAATCCCGCCACCTCCAGGCGTCCGTCCCGACTTTGACGAACTCGATTTGACCAGCGCGGAGGGAAACGGGACTTGGTTTCCTTTTCATGTTTATTTAATCTGCAGTCATCGGCAATTGGTCAACAAATCCGGCTATGGCCTTGAGGATCTGTCGATCGATCTCTTCCTGAGTTCTAATCGTCGCCTGAAGCTGGCGTTTTGGCACGCGCAAGGAATGGTCGCCTCCTTCAACGATGTGTAAAGCGTTTTGCGTTTTCATTTCGGCACGCACACGTTCAAGGAGATCCAAAGGGCAAAGCGGATCGCGCGTGCCTTGCACAAAGAGAATTGGTATATTCAGAGTCCGCAAAACTTCATCGCGCAGTTTTGCGCGGTCTCCCATCGCGCACAGCGGGTATCCGAGGCAAATGAGGCCGTCAACTTTTTCTTCGAGCGAAAGATGACATCCAACGCGACCACCCATGCTCTTGCCAATTAGGATCGTTGATTCGGCCGGATGTCGTTTTCTTGCGTCGCTCAACGCTTCTCGATGCGCCGCGATAAGCTTCGGCATTGGATCGGGGCGTTTCCGGCCTTCGCGCATGTAGGCGTAATCGAGAGTCTCGACGTCGCCGATATCAGACAAGCGACGCTTCCAATTTTGCATCCAGGGATGTGACGAAGGAGCGCCTGCTCCGGGAGCGAATAAGATTAACCGTTTCATGCAGACCATCCGCGGTCATAGATCGCCGCTACAGCAGCGAATAATTATTGCACCGTCACAAGCGTTCCGACTGGGATCTCAGAGAAGAATTTGCGCGCAGCTTCCTCGGGCAATCGAATGCAACCGTGTGACGCTGGATAATTCGGCACGACCCCGGCGTGCATTCCGAAGTCGAGACAACTCAGGCGCATGAAGTAAGGCATTTCCACATGGTAGATGGTGGAACGATGGTTTCGCTCCTTGTTCGTAATTACAAAGTCACCTCTCCGTGTGGAGTAACCCTGGCGTCCGGTGGAACATTGGGTGCGATATACCGACACGCCGTTCTTAACGAGAGCAACCCGTTGCAAAGCGAGAGAAATTTCGATGCGCAACTGATCTGGCGATGGCCCACCGCCAAGAAGAATTTGCGAGGAACGCCAGTGACCAGTCTCCGCGGCGATGTCCAGCGCGGACATTTTATCGCGCTTGCTCAGTTGGTTCCGGCTAGCGCCTGCCGCAAGCAGAGCGCGGAGATAATCTTCCCGGTCGAGGCCCGCTGCCAGCATCAGCACTGTCAGCCCCTTGTCTCCTTCAAGATAACTGCTGAACGATTTCGACGGGAGCAGCGCCAGAAAATCCTTATCGCAACGCGATGGCAGAACCGTGTTGGGATCGGCGCCACAAGACAAAAGCGTGCCAAAAAGGGAGGAGTCGTTTCCAGCGACGGCATACGCGAGGAGCGGCACATTCTTGCCTTCTGGTGTTGGAGGCGCGGAGTGCTTGCTGAGCAGCAACTGG
Organism: uncultured Verrucomicrobiae bacterium; assembly: GCA_963840135.1. Classification (GTDB taxonomy): domain Bacteria; phylum Verrucomicrobiota; class Verrucomicrobiia; order Chthoniobacterales; family UBA10450; genus Udaeobacter. The sequence goes on from CAWIXX010000003.1 coordinate 339,531, forward strand.
ATTTGGCCCTTGTCCCCTGTCATCAGTGCTCCTTGAAGAGCGCGCCGGGTGCTGCTTCGCCACTGCGGCATTGCGGGCAAACGTTGCACAACAGACCTGACAATTTCCGGATTACCACCATCCAGCGCCAGGCCCAGCAGATCGCTGCCATCTTTGCAGCGGGTTTCCGCGTGAAGATTGGTGGAGCGGGCCAGCAATTCCCGAAAGATTTCGAGGTTGCCGTGCACGGCGGCGGCCATTAGCGGCGTAAAACCGTTTTTATCAGCAAGACTCGACAAGGGCGCCGGCGCCCATTAGCCGCTGTGCCGTTTTCCAATCCTGCTGCGATGTTGCGATCAGCAACGGTGTCCGGCCCTGGGCATCATGCCCGTTCGGATCGACGTGATCGATCAGGCACAATTCGATGAGCGAATCGCGCTGAATCGTGACGGCGCGAACAAGTTCGCTCGGCGAAATTGAAATGCGCGCGGGAGGTTCTGGTCCAAGCGCTGTCGCCCAGAACAGTATCAAAAGTACGACGCCGATCCGAAAGACGAATCGCCTCTTGAACACGCGCATATGCGGGGTTGGGCCAGCTATTATACGGGCTGTGTCCAGCTCTGTAATAGGGGCTGGAGCGAACTGCGAGCCTACCTTCGAGCAAGCCGGGATTGGACGTATCCAGTTGAACGTTGCATGTTCCGTGCTGTCCAACTTCCAACCCATGCGTTTGTCCATTTTAACCCTGTGCGGTGCACTGAGTACATCGTTTGCCGCGCAACCTGAGGCTGTCCCCACGTCGACCGTTCCTGCCGCTGTGGCCGAGGCAGGCAAAGATGTCGTTCATCAGTTGAACAACGCTTTCGCAAAAGTGTTCGAAACCGTCGCGCCGAGCGTTGTCATTATTGAGGTTTCTAAGAAAAACGATATCGCCGAAAGTTCGCCACTCGATGACTTGTTCTTCCAAGGTTCGCCCGATGAAAATAATCCACGACGAAACCCGGGCGCGCCACGACCGGTCCAAAGCGAAGGCTCCGGTTTTGTCGTTCGACCAGATGGCTACATTTTCACGAACTTTCATGTGGTTGAAGGCGCAGACAAGATAGACGTCAAATTGAGGGACGGCCGGAATTTCCCAGCGAGGATCGTGGGTACAGATGAGAAGACCGATATCGCAGTCATCAAGATCGATGCGAAAGATTTGCCGGTCGTCCAGCTGGGTGATAGCGATGGGGTGAGGGTGGGCCAGTTTGCATTCGCGATAGGGGCGCCTTTCAAGCTCGATTACACTTTCACATACGGTGTGATCAGTGGCAAAGGCCGCAGCAAATTACTTCAGACGGGCGCCTACTCCATTTCAGATTATCTGCAGACCGACGCATCGATTAATCCGGGCAACAGCGGAGGACCGCTGTGCGATATCGACGGCAAAGTAATCGGCATGAACACGCTGATTAACGGAATGAATCGCGGCCTGGGCTTCGCGATCCCCAGTAACATGGCCAAGGAAATTGGCTCCGAGCTGATCGCCGGTCACAAAATCATGCGTCCCTGGCTCGGCATCCGGATCGAGACACTCGGCGACGACCCGGACCTTCGTGATTTGTTTAAAGGTGCCGATAAGGGCGTCGTGGTGCGCACGATTGAAGCCGACGCGCCTGCTTCCAAGAGCGATTTGCGTCCGTTCGACGTCATCACGCATGTAGATGGAACACCGATCGAAACGGACTCACAGCTGCAGCATGAGATTTTGAAAAAGAAAATCGGCCAAAGTGTTCAGCTAAGTGTTTGGCGCAAAGGCCAGAGCATCAAAGTCCCCATTAAAACGGGCGAACTGCCCAGCGAGATTGCGCGAGCATCAAATGCGTTGCCGACTCAACCGTCACCGCCGGCGCAGGAAAGTGTCGGCAAATTTGGATTGCAGGTTCAGGAATTGACGAAAGACGTTGCCGAGCGCCTTCATCTCCCGATCCAGCAAGGTGTGGTCGTAACCGATGTCGAGGACAACAGCATCGCTGCGAGCCAGGATATTCAGCGCGAAGATGTCATTACGGAGGTAGACGGCAAGCCAGTCACCAACGTCCAGTCGTTCCGCGAAGCGCTGAAGAAAGCCGATCCGAAACGGGGCGTCCTGCTCTATCTTGATCGCAAGGGCAGCAAAACCTTCGCGGTCTTAAAAGCCGGCGATTAGCTCTTCCGGCTGCCGATCACTAACAGCGCAATCCCGCCGATTAGACAAATCCCGCTCGCAATGGGCGGAAAGGCAATCCCGTGGCTTTCCTTGTGAGTAATCTCAAGTGGGCCGAGCTGCGCGTCCTTCTTTTGCGTCGTCCACCCCAAGCCGCCCCAGGCGAATCCGATGATGCCGACGATAACAAGGATGATGCCGACGATGGCGGCGGGTTTCATTGATGTGAGCTTACAATGAGCGGCGGCCTTGGATCAAATTGATAATCAGCACCACGATCGCAATGACGAGCAGGATGTGAATGAATCCACCCATCGTGTAGGAGCTGACCAGTCCAAGGAGCCAGAGCACCAGCAAGATCACGAATATTGTCCACAGCATAACATTCCTTTCGGTTCCGTCACATGTTCCTTCGTGCGATGCGGTTCCGCTGCGCTTATAGAAAGCAAAATTTCTGCATTGATCGCCTGTTTGTGGCGTGCTCGATGAATGACCACGGCTACAGTTTTTCCACTACGGCACGCAGGTTCCAGTCCGCGGCTTCAAGTTGTCGACGCGCGGCCTCGTAATCGCATTGTGCCAAATCGACGACGACCCGCACCGCGCGATCGCGCAGCTTGGCACTCGAGGTATGCAGATCAATCATCAGATTGCCGCGCACCTTCCCCAGCGCGACCATCGCGCCAGTGCTGATGATGTTGAGCGCAGCCTTCGTTGCCGTTCCAGCTTTCAATCTGGTCGATCCAGTCAAGATCTCGGGGCCGACGGCGAGTGCGATCACAAGATCGATTGCTGTAGCCGCTGCCGCCGGCTGCGGCCCACCGCGGTCAACCACCGCGGCTACAGCCGGGTTGCACGTCAGCAGAATCGTTTTTGCGACTAACGACTTTGCGTGGGCGAGCGCGCCGAGGACAAAAGGCGTCCGGCCACTGGCGGTGATCCCAATGATGACATCGCCATTTTTTATTCCCCTCTCCCGCAGTGCTAACGTGCCCGCGCTCTCCTCGTCTTCCGCGCCTTCCACGCTGCGATAAAGCGCAGTCGTGCCGCCGGCAATTATTCCCTGCACAAGGTCGGGCGACGCGCCAAAAGTAGGCGGAATTTCGCTCGCATCGAGGACGCCAATACGCCCGCTGCTGCCAGCGCCGACATAAAACAAGCGGCCACCATTCCGCAGCGATTCAGTCACCATTTCGATCGCTTCGGCAAGGTCCGCAGTTGCTCCACGCAACGCATCCTCCACAAATTTTTCTTCCTCAACAAAAAGTTCGGCCAGTTGTAGTGCGCTCATCTTTTCCAGGTTCTCCGAGCGCGGATTGCGCTGTTCGGTAAGCGCGGCAGCCAAATCTTCGATTTCCTTCTCAGAGAGATTTGGTTGAAAAGCAACGTGATCCCCTTTCTCCGCGGCAAGCCATGCGGCGCCGAATTCGGGAGGCCGCTCCGCAACGGTCACGCGGGCATCGGGCAGATTCTTTTTGAGTCTGCGTCGAAACGCGTGCGTGTAGATCGAGTCGCGGTGAAAGAGGCCGCCCATCAGCACGACTTTGGGAGCAAGCAGATGAAGCCGGGAAGCGAGAGCCTCGGTGTATTCACAAAGGACACGCGCGCCTTCCTCTACGATCTCGTTCACGCGCGCGTCACCCCCGGCTGCGGCTTCAAACACCACCGGGGCCAGCATTGCAATCTCCATTTTGTCCGCCGTTTGCGCCCAGCGAACAAGTTCGTCTAGATTGTTCAACGAAAGCGCGTGCAGGATTTTCGCAGTAAACTGCATCTCACCACGGCGCAGATCGTATTCGCGTAAGATCAGGCGCAGCGCCTCAATGGAGAGAAAATACCCGCCGCCGGTGTCGCCCAGAATGTGTCCCCAGCCACCTGCTCTCTCAATCCGATCACCTCGCCGGCCAGTCACCGAAGAGCCACTTCCGGCATTGACGACAATACCGTCTCCATGATCGAGGGCTGCCGCGAGGCCAGAATCGCGATCGCTGCCAGTCACGATTTTAGCGTTTGGCCAAATGTCGCGGCAAATGAGCACGAGCGATCGGCGATCTTCCTCGGTGCCGCAACCAGCAAGAAAAACTCCTGCGCGGTCGACTTGTTTTGGCAACTCGGCAAAAATTTCGCGCAAACGTTCCGGAGTTGTGAGGCGCAGATTAGACGGCGGCAGTTTTCCCTGATCAAGAATTCGGAATTCTGTGCCAGTGTCACCACCAGAAGTCACCGCCTCCACCAACACCCAGGCGGTTTTTGTTCCGCCTCCTTCGACACCGAGGATGCGCGCAGGTTCCACGTTCCGTATCCTATCCTCAATTCGCAGGATTTTGAAAGTCTGATCACCAGCCGCACACGATAACAGCCGGATTGCCGATGGTTTGCCCGTTTGTATCGTGTTTCATGGCCATGGAGGAACCGCAGACGGCAAAGCAAATGGAGCAACTGCGAGACGAAATCCGCAGGCACGACCGGCTCTACTACGAAGAAGCAGCGCCAATTATCAGCGATCGCGAATACGACCGCCTCTACAAGAAACTCGTCGATCTGGAGACGCAGTTTCCCGATCTGGCTACGCCCGATTCGCCCACGCAGCGTGTCGGGGGAAAACCGCTTAAAGCGTTCGAGCAGGTGCCGCATCTCATCCCGATGCTCAGCCTCGACAACACCTATTCCGAAGAAGAAGTGAAGAATTTTTACGCCCGGATTCAGCGCCTGTTGCCGAACGAAAAAATTCCGGTGGTGATCGAGCCAAAAGTGGACGGCGTTGCGGTTTCGCTCATTTACGAAAACGGCAGGCTGCGTCAGGCAGCAACGCGCGGGGATGGAACGGTAGGCGACGATATCACTCAAAATATCCGAACGATCCGTTCGGTGCCCGAGCGACTGCGCGGCGCTGCGCCGAAACTTTTGGAAGCGCGCGGCGAAGTCTATATGCACAAACGTGGCTTTGAAAAACTAAACGAAGAACGGCGAAAAGCCGGCCTGCTCCTATTCGCAAATCCGCGCAACGCCGCGGCCGGTTCACTCAAGCAACTCGATCCGGCGATCGTGGCGAAGCGTCCCCTCGGTGTTGTGTTGTACGGAACCGGGGCGACCAAGGGGGTCGACGTCGATGTTCACTCGGAAATTTTTCCGCTGCTCAAGAAGCTGGGCCTGCCAGCCACCGAACGCTGGTGGGTGGCCAAATCGGTCGAAGAAATTCTGGAGGCCATTCACGAGTTGGACGGGATTCGTCACAAATTCGCTTATCAAACCGATGGCGCGGTAGTGAAAGTGAATTCATTTGCGCAACGCGAGCGTCTCGGGTTCACCGCAAAATCACCAAGGTGGGCCATCGCTTACAAATACGAGGCCGAACGTGTGGAGACGCGCCTCAACGACATCGTGATTCAAGTCGGGCGCACTGGAATTCTCACGCCGGTAGCGATGCTGGAACCGGTGTTGGTGAGCGGAAGCACTGTTGGGCGCGCCACGTTGCATAACGAGGATGAAATCAAACGCAAAGACATCCGCATCGGCGACACAGTGGTGATTGAAAAGGCTGGCGAAGTCATCCCGGCCGTTGTTGAAGTTGTTAAATCGAAACGACCGCGCGACGCGAAGCCGTTTGATTTCGCCAAACACATTCATGGCAAGTGCCCTGTGTGTGGCGGCCCGATTCGCCGGGACCCGCAATTTGTAGCCTGGCGCTGCGAAAATCTTCAGTGCCCGGCGCAAACCACCCGGCGCGTCGAATTTTTTGCGGCGCGCAGTGCGCTCGATATCGAAAGCGTCGGCGGCATTGTAGCGGACAAGCTGGTCGAAAGTGGACTTGTACGCGAGGCACTCGATCTGTTTGAGTTGAAGACAGAACAGCTGGCCAAATTAAATCTCGGGACCGACGAAGAGCCGCGCGTCTTCGGTGAGAAAAATGCGACGAAAGCGATCCGAGCGATCGAGCGGGCCCGGACCCTGCCGCTTTCACGATGGCTCTTTGCTCTTGCCATTCCGGACGTGGGAAGAACGACAGCAACACAACTGGCCCGTTTCCATGAGACGATTGAAGACGTCGCCAATTCGCCGCTGCTAAAAGATGTTTTGCAGTACCATCAAAAGCGGGAAGAAAAGGAGGACGCAAAAGAAATTGCCGATCGGCTCGTTCAAACCGGTTTCGCAAAGCCGTCCAAAAGCAAAGCTGAAAAAAGCCGCGGAATTACGACGGAAGTGGGCCCTGTAGTTGCAAAAAGTGTCCTGGATTTCTTCGCCTCGGCAGCCGGGAAAAAAACTCTGCGCCGGATAAAAGAACTCGGCATTCACCCCAAGACCGAAAAAGTCTCGGCAAAAAAAGCGGCAGAATTGCCGCTGGCCGGAAAAACGTTTGTACTCACAGGGACGATGCCCTCGATGACGCGCGAAGAAGCGACAGAAAAAATCGAAGCGCTTGGGGGCCACGTTACGGGCAGTGTAAGCAAGAAAACCGATTACGTCCTCGCAGGCGCAGAACCAGGAAGCAAATTCGACAAGGCGAAAGAACTCGGCGTCCGCATCATCGATGAACCCGAGTTTCGAAAGATGCTGTGACCCAGCTGCCCGCCATTATCCGAGCGCGCAAGTGAAAGAATTTCTGCATTAGCCCACTTACGGAGTAGGCGGCACGTCGGAACGAAGCGAGAGCGGAATCGCCTGCTGATTCATTGCCGGCGTGCCAGGAGCGGCGAGTAACAGCCCGGTCCGGCTGGCGGGATGCATGGTTGCCTGCACACTGAAAGTCAGTTTTTGATTCCCACGCATCACAGTGATTGGCACAACGTCGCCGGCAGTAATGAAGAACGAGGCGTCAAGCACATCTTCTGGCTGAGTTACTTTCTTCCGGCCTACCTGCAACAGAATATCGCCGGCTTTGATTCCAGAACGCGCCGCCGGGGTGTCCTCCATGATTTGCGTCATTTCCGCGAGCGAACCTTCTACCGGCTGATGCGCCATGGATACATTGATGCCAACCCAGCCATGCCTGGCCTCGCCGAAACGCATGAAATCGCCCCGAATTTTCTCGGCTGCTTCAATTGGCACCGCGTAACACGCAGCGTTGTTTTCAAGACTGCTAACAACGATACCAACGACTTCACCTTTCATATTCAACAGAGGCGCGCCGGCTTCCCCGCGCTGCGACGGCAGATTAAGACGCATGTGAGTCGTAGAAAAATAACGGCCCAGATATTTTCGATCAAATCCCGCCACCATGCCAAAATTGGGCGTCTCCGGCAGATCCAAAGGAAAACCGATCGACACAACAGGTGTTGCTACTTCCAGTTGTTCAGATTTGCCAATCGGCAAGGCCGGAGTGGCCTCATCGATTTTTAACATCGCCGTGCCGCTGCGGATGTCTGCCAGCAGCTGGCGCGCCGGGTATTTTTTGCCGCCGAATTCGATTGTAAAGTTTCCCGCTTCACCTCCCACCGTGTATGCGGTGTAAAGGGTTCCGGTGGGATCGATAAAAAATCCAGTGCCGCAAATCTCACTGTGTTCATCGACGCCATGAATTTTGACCACCGCTTTGGCGGCGCGCGCGAAGACGTCTTTGATCTGATGGCTAACAGCTGTTGCCGACTCCGCCCGGGACAAGGCGCGCTCAAACATCTCCTTGGTCTTTTCGCTAGTCGTTTTGGCGGATTGCTCCTGTGCGAATAGCGAACCGGCGCTTAAGCAAAAAATCAGCGCGAATGCGGTTTTACGGGACATAAAGAGGCGCAGATTCTTAACTTGCGATACCGGGACGCGCAAGCCGCGTCGCGTTCTACTGTGCCTAAAATCTGAAAGTCGGCTCATAACTCACAGGCACGCTATCGAGCACATACCGCGGCGGGGCCGCGGCTCGGTGAGTCTGGGCGCTTCCATAAAAACTGCGAACTGGCTGCGTCCTGAAAATCTGCGTGGCCACCGGAGATGTAAGGCTCCATTCTCCTTCCGTACTCGCCGGCGCCGACAAAGCTGGCGGACTCTGGAGGGCAACACGAGCCGTCTCAGGTTGCTGATAAATCTTCAATGAAATCACTGCGGCGCATACCAGGACGACCGCGACGGCAGCTGGATAGGAGGCAAGCGATCGAGCATCCAAACGGAGCATGAGACCGTGAGCGCGCTCAAGGCAGATGCGCCACAACGGCTGGCGGAGCATTTCATCGCGCTGCCGGCGATGAAATTCATGCAGGAAATTCTCGAAATAGCCGGGCGGCGGCTGTTCGTACCGCTTCAATCGAAGCAGTCTCGCGATTTCGTTATCGTCAAACTCATTCATTTTTCAGCGCGGATTAGGAAACAGGATTTTTCCGAAATTCGTCCAGATAATTCTGTAGTTGCCGATTCGCGTAGAAGAGCCTCGAACGTACCGTTCCTTCGGAGACGCGCAAGATTTTACTAATCTCTGCGTGGGGCATCCCCTGGATATGGAACATTGTAACCACGGCTCTGTGTTCTTCAGACAATTTCATCATGGCCTCGTTCAATCTTCGCTGCAGCTCGGACAAGTCCGCTTCGCGCACCGGGCTGCTCGTGGCCGTGCTTTCCAGGAATTCCCTGTCGTTTTGAATACTCGCATCGACGTCATCCAGGCTCAATTGAAAACGCCGGCCGCGTTTCTTGAGAAAATTAAGCGTCATGTTCACAGCAATGGAATGAATCCATGTGTAGAACGACGATTTGCCACGGAACCCGCGAATCGCGCGGTACGCTTTGGCGAAAATGTCCTGCAAAAGATCGTTCGTGTCCTCGTGGTTCGAGGTCATGTTGTAAACCAGGCCGTAAAGACGCGGGGTGTATTTGATCACCAGTTCATCGAAGGCGCCGGAATCGCCCGATTGCGTACGTTTTACCAACTCCTGATCTGGATCGACCCGCGGCTGGTCCATTGTCTCGCTCCTAGACTTAGCACGAGCCCCGAGACCAGACGACAACAAATCAGAAATCCGTCGTGCGGGTAAGGCGAGAGCAGGATCCATTTCCACTAGTGCAGTCGATTACCGCCGATCGCGGATCGACATCAGCCAGAGCAAGTTTCCAAGCGCAGCGATGAACGCCGCCACGTACGTAAGCGCAGCCGCGTTGAGGACCTTGTTCACGCCCACTACTTCCTCCCCAGGCTGGACGATGCCCATCTGTTGCAAAATGATTTTTGCCCGTCGCGAGGCGTCGAATTCCACCGGCAGCGTGATCAATTGGAAGACCAGCAAGACCAGATAGCAATAGATGCCAAGCGTGATCAGACCGGTAATGTGAAAGAACAATCCACCCAGGATCACAAATGGCAGCATTTGCGATGCGACCATTGTCACCGGCACGATCGCCATGCGCGCTTTCAGGGGCGCATACGCTTTCGCGTGCTGAATGGCGTGACCGGTCTCGTGCGCAGCAATACCCAGCGCCGCTACTGAAGGCGTGTTGTAAACGCTGGTGGAGAGGTGCAGTTTCTTGTCTCTCGGGTCGTAATGGTCCCCGAGGAAATCGTTCGTCTCCACAACCTCCACATCCGGAATCTGGGCGGCCTGCAGAATTTCACGCGCGCATTCCGCGCCGGTGATGTTCGAGCTCGCCCGCACTTCGCCCCACTTACGGAACGCGCTGGTGACCCGAAACTGTGCCCAAATCCCAATGATCAACGGGATGCCGATATAAAATAGCCAGCCAGATCCAAAACCGTATGGAGAAAACATACCAAACTTTAATTTAATGCATCGAAGCCAGTTGTCACTTTACTGGTTGGAACAAATTAGACGCGAAACCGCGCGCTTCGTTCATTTCCTGGGCGTCATTCCGAATGAAGCGAGGAACCTCGCACAGGGTGATCGGATCACGCTCCGGCCAAAACACTGGCAATCTTCAATTGGCGGGATCCTTCGCTCCGCTCAGGATCACCACACGCATGACGGTCGGTCAGATTTCTAACTGCTTTGGAAACCGCGACAGAATTCTGCAACCGGTCTTGGTAACCAAAACCACATCCTCTATCCGCACTCCGCCCAATCCAGGGTAATACAGGCCGGGCTCGACCGTGAGGACCTGCCGATCTTTTAGAACAACTTTCTGCAAGCGTGGATGCTCGTGAATCTCCAATCCCAGACCGTGTCCGGTGCCGTGGAAGAATCCGATCCGTCGGCCTTTGCGCACTTCAGTCGGAAAACCGTGTTTGGCGAAAAATTCCTGGATTGCCTTGTGAATCGTCATCCCGTCGACCCCTGCCTTGATTCTCTTCAAAGCGAGCGCCTGGCCAGCTTTCACGGTCTCCCAAAGCTTACGCTGCCCCTCGCTTGCCCGTCCGCGCAAAACCGTTCGGGTCATGTCGCCAAAATATCCGGTCTTCGCATCACGAGGAAAAACATCGAGGATAATCAACGAGTCGGCGTAAAGCGGACCGTAGCCCCGCTCATGCGGATCACAGGCCTGGTCGCCGCCCGCGACAATCGTTCCCGCAGGAGTGCCGCCCGCGCGCAAGATCGTCGAATCAATTTCGGCCCGGAGGATTTCGGAAGTCAGCGTTTTGCCGTTCCAGCGCAATCGTTTTCCAGCGCCCGGCTTGGACACTTTCAAAACTTCGATGGCGCGTTTGAGTCCTCTCTCCGTAATTCGCAAGGCTCGGCCCATCATTTCGACTTCCTTTTCCGATTTTACCTCGCGCTCCGGCCAGAAAAATCCGTTGGTCGCGCGGACACGGATCTTGTTTGCGGCGAGTTCCTCCGCGTAACCGAGTGCAAAATTTGCAGGGACAACTACCGATCTTACGCCTCGTTTTTTTAGGAAATGTGCGAGAATCTTTTCATAGGGTGGCGCGCTTTTGGATTTTCCCTGCACTTCGCGCTCGAGCTCGCTGAACATGACGAATTCATCCGCGTCGGCTTGCTTTCGACCGCGATCGATTTCCAGATCGCTCAGGACAAGCGTGCGCCTGCCATTGCGTTCCAGAAAGATGAATGGATCGGGCGCCCAAAACTTCGTCGCGTAAAGCATGTCGGCATCTGTGTCGCTGGTGGCGACGATGAGGCGGGCTGGTTTTGTTTTTGCTTTACTCATTCCATCTTGTTACGCCGTTTGGCGTTGTAGGGCAACCGCATCGGCCGCCAGACCATCAGATGACAGGCGGAATGCCCGCCCTATGACATGAAATTTGCTTCTTCTTACCTCGAGTTCTCTTCGCAAAATCCAATGCAGCAGTCCAAGCAATCCGAGAGTGGATAGAATCAGGACGGAGGTATTAAAGAAAAATACACCAAATTTTATTCCAAAATAACGTTTCTGCGCGCCAAAGAACACGTTCGGCTTGTTCCCGCGACGGTAGTCGCTTTGGTCCATCTCGGCGTTTGACATTAAGTCGGACACTTTCTGGTTCACATAGATTTGCTCGGCTGTGACAGGGCCGTTCGCGTTCTTGAAAAGCGCGCGATCGAATGGCCGTTTGCCATTCAGGATTTGATCGACCAGCCCGAGATAATGATCCAGGTCGCCGACCGACTTTGCCTCGAGACCGGAAAGCAGAGCGAGCGTTTCTTTCAGGTCATCCAAACGTTTTGTTGCTTCAGGATCTTTCCGATGTTGCGCCACAAGCCGGTCGATCTCGCGCTGGGCGCGGTCCTGTCGCCGCGTAAGCGGATTGAGCTTGGCCTGCGCGACAATCATCTCTTCGTACGACCAGCGCATGGCGATGAATTGACAGACAAACGGAACCTGCAGCTTGCTTTCCGTCTTTCTGTTTTTGTCTGCGCTCGGATGTTCGGAGAACCAATGCGAGAGGGAATAAAGCAGACCCAGGTTGCGATTCATGTCCTCATATTTGATGAGCGCGCCACCCATGATGATTTGCGGAATTAAAACGAGCGGGACGATGTTTGCGGCTGTCTTCGGATCGGCCACCAGCGAAGAGATGAGCAGACCCAGTGCCACGCCGCCCATGGCAGTCATGAACATGATCGCGAGATCGATCCAAAACATTCCGCGGATTTCCAGAACGTAATTGCCGGGCAGGACAAACAGAATGCACTGAACGAGGGCAAACACTCCTAGCGTGAGCGTCTTTGAGACGACGTAGTACGATAAACGGACGTTGACATTCCGCTCGCGCTGCAGCACGGGCCGGTCCCGGATGATGTCATCGGCGCTGTTGGTCAGACCGAGGAACATCGCCACGATCAAGCCCAGGAACAGGAACGTCGGAATGTGATAAGCGGAAGCAAAATCGTATGTCCCGTTCTCCGAATAGCGCAGGATGGTAGCAATCAACAGCGCCAGCACAGGCGAAACCCCGATTGTGATGACTAGGTTGGCGCGGTTGCGAAGTTTGCTTACGAAAGCGCGCCGCAACACTGTGCGAAATTGCGTCCACTCGTCGTGCCACCGAAATGGCAGCCGCTTTTTCTGTACCGGCGCCGCGGGCAGGGAAGATGGCGCTTCTTTGCGCAAGGAAACTTGTTTGACGTCCTGGATCAGGCGAAACGCTTCATATTTGTCGCGCCAGAATTCCGGCGAATAACGGCGCGACGCGACGAGATGGCCCCGGCTGTTTTCTTCGTAAATGATATCGCCACTCAGATCGCGCAGCGGCGTCTCCAGCACATCGAAAATGAATTCCGGACGGGTTGTTCCACAAGATGGACAGGCGCCCAGTTCGGCCCCGAACTGATGCTGATGTTCTGCTTCGGCGAAATAGCGAAGCATGTCGGAAGGCGTCCCGAAAAACACGAGACGTCCGCCTTTGTCGAGCAGGATCGCCTTATGGAACATCTGAAAAATCTTCGAGCTCGGCTGATGAATCGTGACAATAACGATTTTGTTGTGCGCCATGCTCCGAATAATTTCCATGACGTGCTCGGAGTCCTTTGAGGAAAGGCCGGAAGTCGGCTCGTCGAACAGATAGATGTCCGACATCCCAATCATATCGAGTCCAATGTTGAGACGTTTTCTCTCGCCACCGCTCAGCGTTTTCTTCTCCGGGCTGCCGACAACTGCGTCGCGCCGTTCGCCGAGGCCGAGCTCGACCAATTTTGCCTCCAAACGCCGGGTGCGATCGCGCCGTGAGAGGTGCGGCGCGCGAATGGCCGCGGCAAACAGCAGGTTTTCGCCGATGGTAAGATGTTCGTCGAACGCGTCCTGCTGAGGCATGTAACTGACGTAGTGTTTCAGCGTGTCGAGATCTTGATAGAGCGACTGCCCGTTGAGAAGGACCTCTCCGCTGGCGGGTTGGAGTTGGCCAGCCAGCACTCTCATTAGCGTGCTCTTTCCGCAACCGCTCGCGCCCATCACGCAAACAAGCTCACCACGCGCGATGCTAAAAGAGATTCCCTCGAGACCAATCCCGCCCTTCCCAAAGCGGTGCGTAATTTCGTTCGCCTCGAGTGTGCGAATGATATTGCGCTCTTCCTCGATGATTCGTTCCAAAAAGTTGCATCGCAGAAATTGGCCGATGTCGATTCGAATGGTGTCTCCGTCTTTGAGCGGCGCTGTGGTGCGCACCACAGTGTCACCGACCATGATCGGGCGATCCGCTTCGATCACTTCCAACTGACCGACCCGCCGATCGTAATCGCAGAAAATTTTCAGCAGCACGTCGCCGCTCGTGCCAGGGGAAAGCAGAATATCGTCAGCTTCAAGGCGGCTCGGGTCATTCGAAACCAGATATTCCGATTTGGAAGCCTTCAGCTGGAACCGGCCACCCAGCGCCCGCGCTCGCCGGCGCAGATCGTTCAAATCCATCTCGGTGTCGTTGCGGAACACGATCCTGTCTTCCAAACCAGCGTCGACCTGGGTGCCGGCTTTTAACTTCACTCCGTTGAGTTCGGCATCCACATCACGCAGCGCCTTCACGCGAACCTTCAATCCGAAAGTGACCCGGAGCGCGCTCTCACGCGTTCGCGAGCGCTCCAATCCCACTTCGTCCGAGTCTCTATTTACACGAATGAAAATCTGTGGAAGCGAAACGTTCTTCTTTGCGTTGAAATATTGCGCCAGCTCCTGATAGCTGAGCACCTGGTCGCCTACGAGGATGCGCTGGCCCGGGTAAATCCGGCAGAAACCTCCACGCACCAACGGCCTGCCGCGGACCGAGACGTTTTGGTCGCTGTAATTTTTTAGCAAAATGAGTTCGTGATAACGAAAAGCCATCAAGCGATCGGCCTCGTTCAGATTCTTAAGCGTCACGTCGGCTTTGCCATCTGGGCCAAAGGAGAGCGACTCCAGCGGCGACGCGCCGTGCTGATAGATTGACGGATCGGAATCTTCAGATGCATTGAGTTGATAAACGATGTCGATCGCCTGCGCAGCCATGCCCATCTGCGACATGAACGAATAGAACGCTACGACCTGCTCCTGCTTCAAACCGGCTTGCGAGATCAGGTCGTAAAGCTGAACTCCCAGCATGATCTTACGATCCGCGCTAAGCTGCGCGCCGAGCTTTTGCGCCATGGCAGCGAGATCTTGCTGCTCGTAAAGCGCCTGCCGGAATAATTGTCGCAGCTCGGAATAAACCGCCTCCGGATAATCGTAGCGCAGAAACCCGAGGCTTGAGTCGATCTCTTCCTCGAGCAGGACGCCATCTGCCTTGGTGAAACTCGCCAGTACCTGGATCAATACCGGCAGCATATTTGGCCCCTCTGACATACTGCGAGGCTTGCGCAACGCCCGACGCACCCAGCGGCGCCCAGTCCGACGCACCCGATACGCAAGCGGGGTCACCCGCTGCACGGCGCGATCGATCCTATCTGCGACTGATGAGACAAGCTCTGTCATGTTGAATGGTCGGGGGCGAATTTTACCCGAAACGGGCGAACGACGCAATGCGGCTTCGCCTTATTGAATTGTTGAACCGTTGATTCGTTAGAACGTTTGCGGCGCCCGGAAGTCTAAGATGTAGGGATGTTCCGATATAGCGGTTTAACGAATCATATGGCTCCCGCCTCTTTTTGCATTGACAATTTGTTCATGGTAACCTTTTTACGGCGGTAAAACCCCCTTTTTGTTTATGGCTCAATTCGATCGTAACTCACAGAAAGAGAATAGATCTCGAGGGAACGAACCCAATTTTAATTGGCGCGGCGTCATCCTCATCGTGATCGCATTCAGTTTGATCGCGATGGCGATGCTTTTTTACCGCGGCGGGATGCAGCCTGTCGAAGACGTCCCGTACAACCGGTTTCTCGAGCTGCTGGAGAACAAACAGATAGTTAACGACAAAAACGCTCCGCTTCAGCTGGTGGTAGAGGATGGACGGCCGACTCAGACATTGCGCGGCGCTTACGTCCGGCAGGGAGTCGGTTCGGCGCCGTCCCAGCAGGTGCCGTTTCGAACCACGATCTATTTAAGTTTCACAAATAATTTGCAGGAAAAACTGGCCGCGGCCGGCATGCAGCCCGCGATCAAGACTGAATCGAACATGCTTGCCCAAACCTTGGTCGGTTTTCTGCCGATCGCCCTTTTCCTGCTGGTGCTTTACTTCCTGTTCCGACAGCAAATCCGCATGGCTGGGAAGGGCGCTCTCAATTTCGGCAAATCGAAAGCGCGAATGCTAGCCCGCGACAAAAACAAAATCACATTTCGCGATGTCGCCGGGGTCGAGGAAGCAAAAGATGAAGTGCAAGAGCTTGTCGAGTTTTTGCGTGACCCGAAAAAATTTCAAAAACTCGGCGGCCGCATTCCAAAGGGCGTGTTGATGGTCGGCCCTCCGGGCACTGGTAAGACGCTTCTCGCGCGCGCCATTGCGGGAGAAGCGGATGTCCCGTTTTTTTCCATCAGCGGCTCGGATTTTGTTGAGATGTTTGTCGGCGTCGGCGCCTCGCGCGTGCGTGACATGTTCGACCAGGGGAAGAAGTCCGCGCCCTGCATCATCTTTATCGATGAGATCGACGCCGTGGGACGTCACCGCGGTCACGGCGTTGGCGGCGGTCACGACGAACGCGAGCAAACTTTAAATGCGTTGCTCGTCGAGATGGACGGCTTCGATACACAGGAAGGCGTGATCATCATCGCCGCCACGAACCGCCCCGATGTTCTGGATCCTGCGCTGTTGCGGCCAGGACGTTTTGATCGCCAGATCACGGTCAACCTGCCTGACGTGAAGGGACGCGAAGAAATTTTGCGCGTCCACGCCAAGAAAGTGAAACTCGCCGAAGGCGTCGACCTCGCAGTCGTCGCGCGCGGCACGCCGGGTTACTCCGGTGCCGAACTGGCGAATGTAATCAACGAAGCGGCATTGCTGGCCGCGCGCCGCGGATTAAAGGGAATCACGCTCGCCGAACTCGAAGAAGCGCGCGACAAAGTTCGCTGGGGCAAAGAGCGCCGAAGCCTGGCGCTCAGCGAAAAAGAAAAGCAGAACACCGCGTACCACGAAGCTGGTCACGCGCTGTTGCTCGAACTTTTGCCGCATACCGAGCCGTTGCATAAAGTCACGATCATCCCGCGCGGGCCATCGCTTGGATCGACCATGTGGTTGCCTGAGGAGGATAAATACACCAACCGCAAAAAAGAATTGCTGGCCGGTCTTGCCGTGAGCATGGGTGGCCGCGTGGCCGAGGAAATCATCTTCGGCGACATCACAAACGGCGCGCGTGGCGACATCAAAATGGCTACGGCGATCGCGCGCCGCATGGTTTGCGAATGGGGCATGAGCGAGAAAATGGGCATGGTCGAATACGGCGACCACGAAGACTACGTTTTCCTGGGGCGCGACATTTCGCGTGCGCGCGATTACAGCGAAGCCACCGCCGAGCAGATCGATCAGGAAGTGCGCAAACTCCTCGATGACTCGTACCACCTGGCGAAGGAAACGCTCACGGCGAATCGCGACAAGCTGGAAGTAATCGCAAAAGCCTTGCTCGAGTTCGAAACGCTGGACGGCTCGCAAATCAAAGAGATCGTCGAGCACGGCCGCTTGATCAATCCGCCGCCAGGCGCAAGCCCGCCGCCCGGCAAAAAAATGCCGCCGGAAAAACCGCCCAAGCAAGTCGTAGCACCCGAGGTCACACCGCCCCTTCCCGGCGCACTCGGCGGCGCGCCAGCGTAGGACGGTTGAGGGTTTTTGGCTGAGAGTTGAGGGGCTACGCCTCAGACAATGACCTGCGCAACCCGCTGAGCATTTTGCTCTGCTTTTCAGCTGCCGCATAGATCCGACCATAATCGTTTCGCGCGATCATTCTTCGTCGAAGCGCGATCGTAGTTTGCGAAACAACCTCGAACAGAGATCCCGTAGCGATTTCCACAAACCGGCTGAAATCGGTCCGCGATACACGTGAACTTCCTTCCGCCAGATTCGACGAAATCGATACAGCGGCACGCCGCATCTGATTCGTTAATCCAAATCTCTCCTCATCCGGAAAATTACCGGTCTAGTTTGCTCACTCATGAAGCGCTTATTCTTGATGCTCGTAGCGCTGGTCATCGTCTACATCGGCAGCTATGCGTGGTTTCGGTCTTCACATGTGCAGCGGTGGGATCGGGATGGCCGTGATTACGTAATATTTCCTCAGCAGCCAGCACTCTATTATCTGTATCGGCCCCTCACGTATTTCGACGCGCAGCTCACAGGCATGCGTTTTCACATCGGGCCACATCGGTCATGATGCCACGCCAAGCATCTAACCAATCGATGAAGCCAACGGCCCCGTATCGACTGAACGCGAGCAATCTTGCCACCGACCCCGCCCGTGGCTTATCTCTGTCTCGTTAGGCGCCATTATCCACAGTCATGAAATACCTCGTCGGACTTCTCGCCGTGGGCTTGCTTGGCGTTGTTGCACTGATTTCGGCCGGCTATTGCCTATGGTTGACCACCACGTCTCTCTCGTACCGGCGAGTGGATGTCGTGGAGAGTGAGCTTTGCTTGTGGCTCGGCGTTTTTCTGATCGCGCTGGCCAGTTCATTGGTGATCATCGTGCGCTGGCGTCGATCACGCCGGACAGAGTCCAGTTCGAAGATCACTTCAACCGTCTAACCAATCGATGCAGCAACAGCCCCACATCGAAATGCATTCAGCGTTTTTGCCACGACACCCTGCCGTCGCTTATCTCTTTCTCGTTAGATGACTCGCGCGCGTCGATCGAAGATCGCTGCTATAGCTGGCGGGTATTCTTGCGATCGCCGTCGTGCCGTGCGGACCTATGGCTCTGGTGAGCGCACATACTATGGCCCCCACACTGGCATTCTGCACACCGGCGACACCGTTGTCGTAGCCGAGGATTTCCCCGTGCCAGGAAGGGCCGCAGTTCGCAGCAGCACACGAGCAATCGTCGAGTCGGATCCAGCGTGGGACGAAGATTCGTGCGATCCAGATCGGCCGATCAGTCTTAAACTCGCTTCTGGGGAACTTGTCTCAGTGCCACGTCACATTTTGCATCGATGATCAGTCATCTAACCAATCGGTGAAGCCAACCGCCCCATTGCGCAGCAAGTTCAGTGAGCTTGCCACCGACCCCGCCGTGACTTATCTCTTTCTAGCTGGGCTGCTAATGAGAACAGTCTTTCGCATTGAGACACCGTCGTTGGTGCTTCGGCCGCTCGTGCATGGCGACACTCAGCGCATGCTCGAAATGAGCCGCGAGGACTGTGCACGGCAGTGGCTGCCGAGTCAGATTTACCGAGACGAGCAGCATGCCGCCACGGCTGTCGCGTATCTGATCGGTCAGTTCAACTTGGACGCCAGCCCAACGACAAATGCGTTCGTCTTTGGTGTGGAGGAGAAGGTGACCGGTCGGCTGATTGGACATGTCGGCCTGAGTCCTCTCTTCGACACCGTGGAAGTTGGTTTTGGCATTGCCACATCCGACCAGAGGAAGGGATATGCGACTGAGGGCGTCGCCAGGGTTTGTGCCTGGGGGCTGGAACGGTTCTCAATCCCCGTCATTGTGGGAGTGACAGACAAAGAGAACGTCTCTTCCCAGCGAGTGCTGATCCGCTGCGGGTTCAGTCGAAAAGAGGAGAAGATGATGCGCTTACAAGGCGTAGACCGGCCAGCAATAATCTTTGAGATCAGAAACAAGGGGCCCAACCAGAGCGCTGGAGCGAACCGCCGCCCGGCGCGCATTTAACTTTAAAATGATTAAAGCAGTTTCAATCACAGCGACGCTCGCTCTCGGTGGCGGTCGCTCAGCTTGGTCTCGTTAGGCCCATCGCATGAAGCGTCTTCTCGTCACCATCCTTATTGTTGTTGCAGTTCTTGTGGCGGCCCTTGGACTCGCGATCGCACTTGGCGGACCAGGCAAGGCGCCGCCGCCAATGTCGAGCATTAACGACCCTTTCAAGAACGTGGATTTCTCCGATCTACCGGAAGCGAGGTACGTTACGGCTCGCGATGGCACTAAGCTCGCCTTTCGGGCCTACCCGGCTGCAGGTGGCGCGGTCAAAGGCAGCGTGGTGCTCCTGCACGGCTCGTCTGCCAGTAGCAGCAGCATGCACCTGATGGCCAAGGGATTTGCCGCCGCTGGCTATGCAGCTTACACGCTGGACATCCGCGGACACGGCAAATCAGGCACCAAAGGCCACATCGCCTATATCGGACAGTTGGAGGACGACCTCGAAGACTTTGTCCATTCGACCAAATTGGCTCAGCCTTCCACGCTCGCCGGATTCTCTTCCGGCGGCGGATTTGTGCTTCGCTTCGCGGGCAGTCCACGTCAGGAACTATTCTCCAACTATCTTCTTCTTTCTCCTTGGATCAGTCAGGACGCAGCAACGTTGCGTCCGGGCAGCGGCGGCTGGGCTACCGTGGGGGTTCCGCGCATCATCGCGATCGCCGTGCTAAACGGGTTTGGAATGCACGCGTTTGACGACCTGCCGGTGGTCAGATTCGCGGTCGACGAGAGGGACAAAGGCTTGCTCACCCCGCAATATTCCTTCGCCCTCGCACAGAACTTCAGGCCTGAGCGCGATTACCAGGCAAACATCCGAGCGATTAGGCAAACTCTTCGGGTGCTCGTCGGTCAAAACGATGACGTGTCGTACGCCGATCGGTTTGCAGCCGTTTTCAAGACAGCTGGCAAAGATGTTCCTGTTACAGTTCTCCCGGGGATCGACCACATCTCACTCACACTTGATCCAGTCGCCGTCCAAGCGGCAATCGCGGCGGTTGAAAGCATGGATCACGAAAAGCCTAACCAAACGATGCAGCCAACCGCTGGCCGGCGTACGAACAAGCTTTCCGTGACTCCAACCTTTCCTCCCGCCGCCATGCGCGCCCTCGCCAGCGGTGGCTGATCTTAGTTTCGTTAGGCCTCAACTTTCAGTGAAGTTCGGTTGATTGATTCTTTGCCGTTCGCACGAAAACTTATCCAAGTTATGCTATCGAGCATAAATACGATCGCAGATATTGAAACACTCTACACACGTTTAGGCGAACGCGACTACGAAGCAGTGATGTCGTATTTGGCTGACGACATTGTGTGGATCGTGGCTGACAATTCGCCGTTGGCGGACCGCAGCCCTTATCACGGAATAGGTGAGGTGCGCTCAGGCGTTTTCGAACGCTTAACGGCGGGTTTTGACAAACTCGTCTTTGACGCGGACGAGATCTTTGAGTGCAACGGCGGCGAGAGAGTTGTGGCTCTCGGCTACTATTACTTCAGATTTCACGGGCAAGCTGAGGAACGCAACGCACAGGTCGCCCACGTCTGGACGATCCGCGACGGCCGGGCCGTTAAGTTCCAGCAATACCTCGACACGCTCCAGGTCGCACGCGACGCGCGAGCGGTCTAAGGCTTCATGCACGTTCCGCCGAAGGCCTAACCAATCGTTGGAGCCAACGGCCCCACTCGGAAAATAACTTCAGCGTGCTTGCCACAACACCCTGGATTTCATCCAGGTGCCCGGCTTCCCTAGTGCGATTCGCGTCTTGGCGCTCACACACTCTTGCCGTAATGTTGTTCAACGCTAGCCGTGGCTTATCTCTATCTCGTTAGATGATTCACGACGTCATCGAGCGTTTTCGCTATCGGTTCGAGTGGCGTCGAGAGCGGCGCGAAGCCTTCTTCTTATCGTTGGGGGTCTGCCCTTTTTTGCGGTTCACACGGCAACGAGAAAGTGATATAAACAGGCCATGAGGAGGCTTGCAATCTTTGCGGTTGGGGTAACTGCTGTGGCTGCACTAGCGGCGGGTGTTATTGGCTCCTCGCGTGCGATCGACCAACGCACAGGTGGATTGGACTCTCCTGGAAACGATGGCTCGGGCCGGTCCGATATTCCTGACCCCGTCGTCGCTTCGAGTCCGCCCCAGTGCCCACCTTGTTGGAAGCCGGTGGAATTTGGTGAAAACTTTGATGGCGTGATGCCCCCAATGTTGCCTCCCGGCTGGGTCGTAACGAACGTGCAAGGCCCGCCGCCGATGTGGGTGACATCCAATTCTGGAGTGCCGAGTCCGCCCGCAGATACATTGCCAAATGCTGCTTTCATCGATGATCCGGGCGTGATAAGCGACAAGCTGCTGGACTTACCAGGCCTCACTGTCTTTGAGACGCTCTCCCAGCAGTTGACATTCCGGCATAACTTCAATCTCGAAGCCTCAGCCGAGGATCCTAATCTTGGCTTTGATGGTGGCGTGTTGGAGATCAGCGTTGACCAGGGGCAAACATTTCACGACATCCTTGAGGCGGGCGGTATTTTCGTTACAGGCGGCTATAACCGCACCATCAGCACCGATCGTGGCAGTCCGATTGCCGGTCGTCAGGCTTGGAGCGGCAACTCTGGTGGCTTCATTACGACGACGGTTCTTTTACCCGGCGTTATTATACAGGGCACCCTTCGATGGCGGATGGCCAGCGACAACAGTGGCTCCGGCGAAGGCTGGCGCGTCGATTCCATCGATATTAGCTGGTGCCAAGGACAAGGCCCCCCATGTTCACCGACGCCCACTATACCTCCAAGTCCGACCCCGACCCCTACTCCCAGAGCAACACCGAGGCCGCGCCCTACGCCGCTGCCTCGCCCGACGCCAGCCCCTCGCCCGTAGTTCGACCAGCTTTCATCTAACCAATCGATGAAGCCAACGGCCCCATTGCGAGAAAACTTCACCGTGTTTGCGACGACACCCTGCCGTGGCTTATCTCTTTCTAGTTAGATGCCGAGTTGCATCCTCGCCGCATCACTGTCGCGGCCAAAAGGTCTCGACAGCGTTGACGCGCTTCGAGTAAAAGGCTTTTTCCTTATCGTAGCGCAAGCAAGGTGAAAGGGAATATTAACCGCGCAATTAATGTGCATCGTCCTCGGGTCGCATTTGTCCTGTATCTGACTTTGCTCGCCACTCCGATGGTCCCGCACGCTTTTGGACGAGAGACAAAGAACAAACAAGCGTCCGCCGGTGGTGATCCTCCATCCAACTGCGTCTGGACATTGGCGGCGACGTTCCCAATTCCAATTATGGATGAAGCAGTGGTGACACTCGGGGGGAACATTTACACGTTCGGCGGCATTAGTGAAGGCAAAGGGGTTCCAAATGCCTATAAGTTTGACGGTACGACGTGGACACCAATTGCACCTTATCCGTCCGCGTGCGGAGTCGCGTCTGCCTCGGCGGTGACCGACGGCACATTTATCTACATCATAAATGGGAGCACATTCTGTCCTCTTGTATATTCGACTAATGTTTATCGCTACGACCCGAGCACTGATACTTACACGCAGTTGTCGTCCACTAGCGTCGGAACCTGGAATCAGACGGCAGTTTATTTGAACGGCAAGATCTACAAAATGGGCGGTGAGAATGCCACCGACTACCAAACGGCACTGGAGATCTACGATACCGTTACGGATACGTGGTCGTTTGGAATCCCTTTACCGGAGCCTACCGGTTCGCATCTTCCTGGACACAGGAAGGTTTGATCTTTGTCGCGGGCGGCGTGGTGGCATCAGGAGTCGCAACAAATGCGATCTATGCTTACGACCCTGTGGCCCAGGCATGGTTCTCCGTGGTCAGCCTTCCAGACACGCGCTGGGGCGCGGCGGCGGCAGTTTACGGCGACACTATCGTCATGGCTGGTGGATTGGTGGGCGGCGTCGATTTCGTGAACGTTTCGGCGTCCGCGATTTACGGCGGGGGGGTTGCCTTGCCGGACATGCTCGAAAAGCGCGCGCGCGCATGAACGGCGCGGTCTTGGGCGGAAGTTTTTACGTCATCGGTGGATTCAGCTCTGAGGGTGACTTTTTGATTGGCACGACCAGCAATCAGGAACTGACTTGCCAATTCGGCCCAACGCCAACTCCGACAGCTACGCCTAGCTCTACTGCCACCCCTACTCCGAGCCCGACGCCTACACCGACAGCTACTCCAACGCCTACTGCCACGCCGAAAGTGACTCCGAGGCCTCACCCGACTGCGCGTCCTCGCCCGACGCCACTGCCGCGCCCGTAGTTCGAATCGCTGCATCTAACCAATCGATGAAGCCAACGGCCCTTTTCGCCGTGGTGCCTTAGCTTTTTTTGCTCGCCTTCCGCTTGGCTCGGTGTTGCAATGCTCTTCTTAGCAAGACTGATGCCCACCCCAATGAAAGCTTTTCGAACTTTCACTTCCATTGTCGGCATCGTGGTGTGTATTTGCGGATGCGCCACTTCGGGAACAGCCACTTCGGGAACAGGCCGCGTCGTTCAAGTCGGACCGAACACTTACAAGATGGGCGGTCTTGGCAAGTCTACTGATTTTTCCGGCAGTGCGGTCAAAGAGCGGCTCTACCAGCAAGCTGCGGAGTTCTGTCGGAGTAAAGGTGGCCAGATGATTCCCTTGAACAGCACCGCACAGGACTCGAAACCCGGACAGTATGCATCTGCGGAGATTCGGTTCAAGTGCGTGCCTGCAAGCAGATGATCGTGCGAAGAAGGCGAGCGCGATGATTACGCGAACCATCTAACCAATCGATGAAGCCAACGGCCCCATTGCGGAACAACTTCAGTGCGCTTGCCACGGCACCCTGGATTTCATCCAGGTGCCCGGCTTCCCTAGTGCGATTACGCTCCCGCTAGTGCATCAATAATGAGCCCGATTTTTAGTTTGCCGCAGAGCGGCGTGATTCGCGTCTTCGCGCTCACGCACTCCCGCCGTAATGTTGTTCAACGCTAGTCGTGGCTTATCTCTGTCTCGTTAGGCAAAAAACAATGAGTAGATTTGAGAGTATCACGATTAGGAAAGTCGAGTCTTCCGATCTCGAAAATTTCTATGAGCATCAACTCGACCCGGAAGCGATTAGGATGGCCGCATTCGTCTGTGAAGGCCCGAAGGACAAGGTAGCTTTCGACGCCCATTGGGATAAGATTTTGAATTCGTCACAAATCACAAAGAGGACGATCGTTGCAGAGGGACAAGTCGCTGGTCACATATCGTGCTATCCGTATGGAGAAAACATAGAAGTCCCCTATTGGCTTGGAAGGGAGTCCTGGGGAAGAGGATTAGCGACTCAAGCGCTCAACAGGATGCTCCAGCTTGTTCTAGATCGGCCGATTTTCGCCAGGGCAGCAACGGACAACATCGGGTCGATAAGAGTGCTGCAGAAATGCGGTTTTAAAATCATCGGAAAAAACAAAGATTTCGCCAACGGCACAGGCGAAGACACGGAAGAATACATTCTTCGCCTGGATCTCGATCAAGCAAATGAATGAATTCGCCTAACCAGACGCCAGAGCCAACGCCGCCATCCGTCACGCCTCGTGCTGACGCACGAGTCGCCGGCTGCCGTCGTGGCTCATCTTTAACGTTAGCCCGCCCTATGGCGATCGGTACTCTTACGTAATGCGACCCCTTCGGTATTCCATCAACGTCACATTGGACGGGTGCTGCGATCATCGTGAAGGGATCGCGGACGAAGACATCCATCGTCACGCGATGGAAAACATCGCCCAGGCCGATGCTCTCCTCTTTGGCCGGGTGACGTACCAAATGATGGAGGCGGCGTGGCGGCTGGCGACGCGAACTGTGGTGATGCCTGACTGGACGGAACCCTTCGCCCGAACGATCGACGCTGCAAAGAAGTATGTCGTGTCGAGCACCCTGGACCGGGTCGATTGGAACGCGGAGCTCGTGCGCGGGGATCTGGGGAAGGCCGTTCAGCAGCTCAAGCGGGAGTCGGGTAAGGGGCTGTTCGTGGGAGGCGTGAAGCTCCCGCTGGCGTTGGCGGAGCTGGGATTGATCGATGAGTACGAGTTCGTGGTGCAGCCCAGGCTAGTGGGCCATGGGCCGACGTTGTTCGCGGGGCTATCGAAGCGTGTCGACTTGAAGCTCGTGAGCCGGCTGGAGTTCGGCTCGGGGGCGGTGGCGATGCGGTATGAGCCGAGAAGATAGCTATCGGAACTGAAGTCTACGCTCTCCCAGGTCGCCTTCTAATGATCGCGTTCATGATTGCCACGACACCCTGGATTTCATCCAGGTGCCCGGCTTCCCTAGTGCGATTCGTGTCTTCGCGCTCACGCACTCCTGCCGTAATGTTGTTCAACGCTAGCCGTGGCTTATCGTTTTCTCGTTAGATTGCGTGGCTGCGCGTATTTTGTGAGTTGCCTGAAGCCGTGAAGCCATGATAGCCGATGCTGGAGTAATGAATTTGCCTACCGTTATAATGATCGGTGCGGTGCTCGGCGGTCTGGAAGGCGCGACTATTTTTTTTGAACCAAGGGAGCCATACAAATGGCAAATCCTCTGTGCGGCCACGTTGGGAGGCGTACTGGTTGCCCTACTTACAGCGTTTTCGGTAACTGCAAGTACACGATGGTGGTACGCGATGGTCATCGGCGCGTTCTATGGATTCGCCTTTGCTCTTGTGGTTTATCTCGCGAAAGGCGGTCCGAAATCGGGCGACGCGCCATATGTGATCCCGAGCGGCGTTATCAGGGGTGGAATTACTGGACTCCTTGTCGTCATGTGGGCGATCAAGACGATCTAACCAGTTGATGAAGCCAACGGCCCCATTGCGAGACAACTTCAGTGAGATTGCCACGGCACCCTGGATTTCATCCAGGTGCCCGGCTTCCCTAGTGCGATTACGCTCCCGCTAGTGCATCAATAATGAGCCCGATTTTTAGTTTGCCGCAGAGCGGCGTGATTCGCGTCTTGGCGCTCACACACTCCCGCCGTAATGTTGTTCAACGCTAGTCGTGGCTTATCTCTGTCTCGTTAGCCTTCAACAAATGAGACTGGTCCTTCTAGGAAACGCAGGGGCGGGTAAGAGCACAATGGCACGCCGGGTGATCGGCAGCGCTGATATCCCGCGTCTGTCATTGGATGAAATCGCTTGGGATCCAGGCATAAGGCGAAAACCTCTAGATGAAAGCCTGACGCTCCTTCGCCGGTTTATTAACGCCAACGAGCAATGGGTCATTGAGGGCTGTTATGGCGACCTCGTCGAAGCAGCGCTTCCTTACTGTACTGAGCTGCGGTTCCTAAATCCGGGTATTGAGACATGTGTAGCGCATTGCAACCGCCGACCGTGGGAACCATCAAAGTTCTCCTCTGCCGAACAGCAGGACGCGATGCTCAGTCAACTGATTCAATGGGTGCAAGAGTATGAGACTCGAGACGATGAGTACGGTTTGAAACGACACCGCCAGGTTTTTGACAGATTTTCGGGACCTAAGCACGAGTACACATCCACGGCTTCGTATGAAGACTAACTCTAGCTTGAGCGGACGCGCCGATCGCGTCTCAGTTTCAGGTCGAACACCATTGGCGGCGCGCCGCTCAGCGTCACGTTAGGCCTCATGATAGCGTATAAGTAGTCGAATCACATGGACGATATTCCGATACTCGGGATCCACGAGATTGCGTTCGAAGTCCAAGATCTTGAGCGTTCCATTGCCTTTTACCGCGACATTCTCGGACTACCGCTATCTTCGCGCGGACCGCAACAAGCGTGGTTTTGCATAGGCGCTCAGCGTTTGGCGCTGTTCACGCGCGAGCGCCCAGGGAGCGGGCAGCACTTCGCTTTCCTGATCCCGCCAGAGAAGGCAGAGCAGGTGCGCAGCGCTCTTGTAGCTCGCGGGTTTCCCGAAGAGACGATGCAGCAGGACGACGGCTTTTCCGTTTATGTCCGCGATCCTGATGGAAACAAGATTGAGTTGTATGGCAAGCGCACAGCCAGAGCCTAACCAGACGATGAAGCCAACTCCGCCACTTGCGTTCCGCCTACGAGGAAATTCGAGCTTTTGCTTCAAGTGGCCGGGTGGCTTATCTCTTTCTCGTTAGACCCAAAGGCAGACACCACATGAAACGACCCGTGTAGCACGCAGAGATATGAATCACCCAGTGGGAAATAATCGTTCAGATAATTGCCTGGAGAAGAGATTATGCAGCGCACCGCCACTCGTTTTGGCCTGATCGTCTCAGTGGCGCTTTTGGCGGCGGTGAAGGTTGCCGCGCAGCAAGCGCCTTCCGACGCCGGTCCGCGTTTACAGCCCGATGCGGGCGGCGAGGCAGCAGTGGTCAAGCGAGTGGTCGACGGCATCATGCAGCCGTACTTGTCCCAAGAACAACATCCCACCCGTGGCCGCACATGGAGCCGTTCTCCTAATCTGGGAGCGATCGTCGCGGTTTCACTGCACGGCCATCGCTACTTCTTCCCGTATGGAAAAGCTACTAACGCGGGGACTCCGTTCACGGCCGACACCCTGTTGGAGATCGGCTCCTGCACCAAGACGTTCACCACCACGCTGTTCGCGCTGGCCATCAACCGCAACGAAATCGTCCCTGACGCTTCCGCTCAGAAATACATGCCCGAAGGCTACACGCTCCAGGCGCAGCAGTTGACACCGCTGGAGCTCGCGGACTTCACCTCGGGAATGCCTGACGACCCGACGAACCTGCCGCGCTTGCTCGAACGGCGAAGCATCGATTACTACACTGTGAACGACTTTCTCACCTGGGCTTCGCGCTACGAACCGACGACCCAATTGCCTGCGCCCTATCGCTACTCCAACGCCGGAATCGGCCTGCTGAGCTACCTGGTCGCGACCGCAACCGGCAAAACCTGGGAAGATCAGGTGAACTCCGAGATTCTCCAGCCGCTGGGCATGGCCGACACGACGCTGCGGCCCACGCCTGAACAGCAGAAGCGCCTGGCACAAGGACATAACCGCGCAGGCCAGGATGCGCCGCGCTGGCCGGTCTTCGCCTGGTACGCTGCCGGCGGACTGCGCTCAACGGCACAGGACATGATCAGCTTTGGCGAGGCCTATCTCGGCCATAAGGAAGTGAATGACAAACCGGTTTCCGCTGAATTGATCGCGGCGATGCAGCTGGCGCAGAAGCCGATCTACACGATGCCCAACGGCAACAAGCAGGCGATGGCCTGGGTAAACAATATGGGCGGAGGCAATCCGAACCTGCATCCCGTGATTCTTAAGAACGGAGGAACGGCAGGATTCGGCACTGGGATCGCGATTAATCCAACCAAGGACGCGGCCATCTTCATCGGCATGAACCAAGCCGGAGCTCAGCCTATCGCGAAAGGGGTTGAGATCCTGCGGCACCTCCCGTAGGGATCGGTTATTCCGACCGGGGCAACGTTTGGATCACAAATCATATGTGCATCGTCTTGAGATCCAAAAAGGTCATCTAACCAGTCGATGAAGCCAACCCAGCACTTTGTTGTAAGCTCTCGGTCAATGCGTCGCCAAATTGGCAAAGCGGCTGAGTGGCTTATCTGTTTGACTCATGATCTTCCCAGCTCATTCGCCCTCGCGGGCTATCCCGTCCATCTCGCAGATTCCCAATCTGCTCGATTCTCGTTAGGCGGATTCCATCGGAAGGAAACAAGCTGACCAATGATCTGATGACTGCTGAAACAATCAGGCAAGGTATTCATCCGACGTCCGGTTCAGACCAGGATGGGCCGATCTGGGGCTATCATTTTGTCCCCAACCAACCAGCACAGTCAATCGGGGGTGGTTAAGGGTCACGGGTGAATTTCTGGTTGCATTTTTCGATGTGCTTCTGGCCCGCTACGCCGCCACAAGCGGTGCAGCTACGGCTACCTCGCGCGTGTTTACGTTTTTTGATGAGTAAAGCATCATTAGATTTCAGTTCGGCTACGGGTCGGTAGCCGTAGTTGATCTTGTTCTCGTTAGGCCACTAACAACGTCTTTTAACCAAGTAAGGAGGGCTAGCGGATGGCGACCAATTTACCTAAACGGCAAGTTCCGAAGCCAAAGAGATCTGTCATAGGATGGCTGCTTGATTCTGACCCTTCGATCCGCTGGCAGGTGATGCGGGACCTGACCGGTGCGCTCGCAGAGGAGGTCGCTGCCGAGCGCGCGCTGGTCGCCACCGAGGGCGCGGGCGCGCGGCTGCTCGCCCTCCAGGGGACCGACGGGCGGTGGGGCGGCGCGGCGTGGAACCGCGGGTGGACCTCCACCATGCACGTCCTAATGCTGCTGCGGGACCTGGGTCTCGATCCCGCGAGCGACCAAGCGCGCCGCGCGGTGGGCCTTGTCCGTGACCGCGTGACTTGGAAGGGTTGCGGCCCGCAGGAGTGTGATGGCAATCTCTTCTTTGCCGGTGAGGTGGAGCCCTGTATCAATGGGCAGGTAGGCGCGGTCGGCGCGTATTTCGGCCAGGACGTCCGGGGCATCGTCGACCGGTTGCTCGCCGAGCAGTTGTCCGATGGCGGCTGGAACTGCGAGGCGGCCAACGGCTCGACGCGGTCGTCGTTCAACACCACGATCTGCGTGCTCGAGGCTCTGCTCGAGCACGAACTGCGCGTCGGACACAGCCCGAAGGTGACCGCGGCTCGTGTACGCGGGCAGGAGTATCTCCTCGAACGCCGCCTGTTCCGCCGACGATCGACCGGCGAAGTGATTGAGCGAGATCGCAAGGGCGGCGCCGCGTGGACGCGCTTCGCCTTTCCGACGTGGTGGCACTACGACGTGCTGCGGGGGCTCGAGTACCTGCGCCGCGCCGGCGTCGCGCCCGACGAGCGCGTGGCCGAGGCGATCGACTTGGTCGCCGCCAAGCGCGACGCCGACGGCCGGTGGCCGCTCGAGGTCCGGTACCCCGGCGAGATGCCGATCGAGATCGAGGAGGGCGAGGGCCGACCGAGCCGGTGGAACACGCTGCGCGCTTTACGAGTGTTGGCCTGGTATTCAGCACGAGACTAACGCAGCCGCCGCTGGAAGAGGACAAGCAACTACCCGAACTGGCGCGTTCACTGACACTACCTATATTGAGGTAGCCTAACAGCCGGTTGCACCAGACGGCGCTGGACGCCGCAGCTGAATTGGAGCGTTAGGCCGAACATTGAATCGATATGCGTGGAGTGCGTGGAGTTCAGATTAGCTACCTGATTGAGCACCCAGAATACATCCCGCAGTTGGCGCAGTGGCTCTTTGAGCAGTGGGATTCTATTCTTGGCGAAGAAACCCCTGAGGCTCGAATCAAAAAACTAAAGGCGCACATGAATCGAGATCAGTTGCCTATTGCTTGGGTTGCGCATGCGAATGGACAACTTCTCGGAACTGCCGCCCTTCGCGTCCATGATCTTGAGGGGCGCGAAGACCTGACTCCCTGGCTTGGCGGAGTATTTGTTGGTTCGCATTTTCGCCGCCAGGGTATTGGTGCCGCACTCTGTGCCACCGTCGAGGACGAGGCTCGGTCGCGAGAGATAAGCACTCTGTATTTGTTCACGCTCGACAAGCAGGCATGGTATTCACGCCTAGGCTGGACAGTACTTAGCCCGTGTGTTTGGCACGAGCGGCCGGGTGAAATAATGTGCAAGCACCTGCAGATCGTCTAACGAATCGATGAAGCCAACCCAGCCACTTGTATCGCATCCGCAGCGAACTCCAGGCATTTGCTTCGAGCGACTGGGCTTACCTCGTTAGATGTGAAGCCGTTCTCTGAGCGCAACGTGTTCTACTTAGGCCGATCCGTAACTATGGCCCAGTCAGGCTCCAGCCGGCCGGAAGAGTTGGGCCATAGGCCGATCCGACAAAAACGTTGTTGTTTAGATACCAGATCGCAGTTTGACGAGTGCTGGCCTGATAAAGTGTAAAGTCTGGACTGCCGTCGCCGTTAAAGTCTGCTGTGGCTACCAATGCCCAGCCGCCGGGAATAGTTGGCCCCGGGGCGACCCCAATCAGCGTTAGTCCTGATAAATAACCGATCGCTGTTTGGCTAGAATTGGCGTAGACCACTGCGTAATCTGGGTGGCCGTCGCCATTAAAATCCGCTACACCAATCAAGTTCCAGCCAGGTGGAAGTGTTGGCCCGTAGCCACCCCCTACGTGAACGTTATTGTTCATGTACCAAACCGCTGTTTGGCGTGTGCCCGCGTTGTAAAGCACATAATCTGGTTTGTTATCGCCATTAAAATCGGCCGCGCCAACTAATTCCCATCCACTGGGAAGAGTCGGCCCATAAGCGCTTCCGATGAACGTTGGCCCAGACAAATACCAAAGTGCCGTTTGATTCGTGTTGGGGGCGAAGAGCGCATAATCTAAATGACTGTCGAGATTGAAATCTCCCAGCCCCCTTAGTGCCCAACCAGCCACAAGAGTGGGACCGTAGGCGCCGCCGATATGAAAATTGTTATTTAGGTACCAGATCGCTGTTTGGCGCGTGCCGGCGTTGCGCAGCACCCAATCCGGGTGGCCATCGCCATTAAAGTCGGCTACCACAGCCCTAGCCGCGCTGGGAGTGGGAATCGCCGGCACTTTGAAGGCATAAATCTTGTTGTCGGCAGGGTAGTACATGCGGCCGCGAGCGACAATGCCGGTATTCCATTTCCGCGTGCCGGTCATCAACTCGTTTGCCCCACCGCCGGCATAAATTACATTTCCGGTATCGCCATCGTAGGCGTGCAAACGTCCGTCGCCTCCACCGCCGGCTACCCAGACGATTGGGTTATTCGCACCGTCTGTCGAAGTAACCCAAGCCGAGCCCAGGCCCTCCTGGCTCATGCTCCAGGCAGGAACTATAGTGGGGGGATTTGTGGGAGTAACTTTATAAGCTGCAACGGAGTTGTTTTCGGTATGAAAAACAAAATATGTTCCCTGGCTCGTGTGGTACGTGGCGGCTGATTGACCTCGGACAGCACTAGGAAGGTGCGCCGAGGCTACTGGCGGCGACACACCACCGAGATCATTGCGGTTAAGCAAGTAAGCCATGCCATCTTTGCCCAGCGCGAGCACCAACTGCGAAGGCGTGGCCCCTGGCACATCGACAAGCGTGGCGCTGACGCCACCGAGATCAACGTCACCCTGATCGAGTGGGAACCAATTAGGAGGCGCCCAAAAATCGCTGAAGACAGGTCCGGCTTGCAAACGAATAATGGCTTCACCACCCATCCAATTGCCCTGGGTGTTAAAAGTGTTCCCGGTAATTACAAACATGTTGGTGCCATCGCTGGCAACTCCCGAGTGCCCCCAAATGCCGCCACCGACGGCAGCCGTCGCCCAAGCTCTCACGTTGGAAGGGTTGTTAATTGCAATACCAACAACCCATCCGTGATAAGTGCCGCAGTCGCCAGCGAGCCCTGAAAATGGCACATATAGGACACCGTTCACGACGGCAAGCCCGCCTCGCTCATTTTGCACGTTTGAGGTAAAGGTCGTGCCGTTGAAGCTTACAGTTGCATCCAGGTTGACCGGCCAACCAGGATTAGTTGCGCCGGTATCCACGTTTAGCGAATAAACGAAATGCTTCTTGGGATTGCCATCAATCATCGCATCGAGAAAAAGCGACCTGGAAGCAAGATCGACAACAGGAGTGCCAGTGATACCCAGCGGACTAATGTTGCCGCACGGCAGTCCTGAAGTGACCGCCGGGCCGAGGTTCAGTTGCCAGATGACGGCACCTGTGGTTGCATTGAGCGCATAGACATTGTTCGATTCGGTCACTGCCACGATCATTGGCCCGTTGGGGCCGCCCTCGATGTAGAGCGGCTGTGCGTACACGTTGCCTGAAATTGTTCCGTTAAAGTTCAGGTCGCGCGTTAGATTGGCTGCGTTGGCTGGCGTAAATGCGGGATCAATATAGAGACCATCGCGAGAAAGATGGTTGTGCTCCTGTGTAACGTTGACCTGCGCATTTGCGGGAAGTGCGGCAGTCCACAAAAGAGCAACGATAAGTGACAAAGAGCAAATCGAGGCCTTCATAGATCGACGAAAATACCGCGCTTCCCTTCCAACACCGCGTTCCCTTTTAACACCGCGCTCTGCCGTTCTGTCAAGTATTCCAAGAACGTAATCTGTAACGATCGGGTTATCTTTTGAGCTTGGATTGTTGCTGTCTTGCAGCGCGGGCTGCGAGGTGATTTCAAGCGCGCACTGGAAAAACGCTCTTGTCCTCGACTTCGGGCCTGGGTCTGAAATTGTTGCTCGTATCACGTCGGAGTTCCCGTTAAAACAGGTTTCTATGACTCTGTTTTTGTTGGGTCCTCCCCAGGCGAGGAAACGGATTGGATACAAAATTTACGTGTTCAACGACGCAATTATTAGGCCGAATTCTCGTTAGGCCATACAAATGACTCGACTTATGCCCACCAATCGCTCGGTGCCTCCGGGTCCCGTAATCCCAGAACTCCCCTACGCCGATGTACCCGTCGCTGCGCGTTGGCTGTGCAGCGCTTTTGGCTTTAGGGAGCGATTGCGCATCGGCAGCCATCGCATTCAGCTGCATGTCGGCGCGGGTGCCATCGTCGTGGTAGAAGAGAGTGCGACCCCGGATGCCTCCGGTTGTCGAGTCATGGTGCCGGTGGCCGACGCGGACGCGCACCATGCCAAGGCTGTCGCCGCTCGAGCCCGCACCCTGGGCGAACCGACCACATATCCGTTTGGAGAGCGACAGTATTCGGCCCTGGACGTGGGCGGGCATCGCTGGACCTTCTCGCAGTCAGTGGCGGACAGCGATCCGGCCTCGTGGGGCGGGGAGTTGGTTGACCCTTAGCGTCTGGAAGGTTTGTGTGGCCTAACCAAACGATGAAGCCAACTCTGAAAGAATTGACTCAGTCGCTCCCGCTCGTTTCGACCTTTCGGTTTGCCCATCTATGTCGCTCGCGTCCCGCGGCTCCATTCACGAGCAGGCTGGCCCCATTGCGCTGCAAGTTGACTCATTCACTCCAGCTCATTCGCCCTTCGGCATGCCTATCGATGTCGCACCTGTTCCCGCGGGCTCGTTTCAGCGTGTTTGCCGCGATGCCCCAAGCCTGGCTTGTCTCTTTTTCATTTGGCGATCTGGAGAGCGTCGGTCGCCCGTAGCAAACGAGGAAAATAGAAGCCGACAATGGGAACAAGGACGATCGCGGTGCTGGTCACCATTGCCTTCAGCGTGATCGGCGTGCTGGGTGACTACTTCCTTAAGCTGGCCAGCGCGCGCGAGCAACCGTTGCGGACGGGTTGGTTTTATATTGGCTTCGCCCTCTACGCCTCGACCGCGTTCGGCTGGGTGTTCGTAATGAAGCACCTGAAGCTGGCCACCATCAGCGTCCTCTATTCTGTCTCCCTGGTGCTGCTTCTCACCGCCATCGGCGTTGTGCTGTTCCGGGAGTCATTGAACTACCTTGAGGTGATCGGGATCATGTTAGCCGTGGTCTCGCTCGTGCTATTGATGCGCTTCGCCTAGCGACCCTCCCTTAAGTAATGCCTTCGCAAAAACCTAATCAATCGCTGAAGCCAACCCAGCACTTTGGGTGGGAGCTTGTGATTATGCGCACGCCAATTCCCAAAATGCTGGATGGCTTATCTCTTGCTTCAATAACGGCACCCGGAAAACACTCCACGCGTAGACCGCCCCGAGCGCAATTTGCAAAAACACACTGGCGATTGCGATCGTCCAGCGATTTGAGGTTTTCATTTAGGCTAAGGGCATCACTACGCCGCCATTCTTCGGGATCGCATCGTAGGTCGCCTTGTCGATGCGCAGGTGTGCCATGACCGCTTCGGGAGGAGTATGAGCCAGCCACTCCGAGAAAGAGAGGTCCTGAAAACGATTGACCTTTCCGAACATTTCCAGGAACACCAAGTCGGTGTCGCCTGTGTTCTCGATGTAATGGAGTAACGTTTTCTGGACGTATCCGACGTCTCCCTCTTGAAAGTCCATCGTGCGAGCCTTGTTCCCTGTGTCCACCACGGTCTGTCGCCCTTTGCCACTAATGTAGAACTGCCATTCATCCGCATTTGGATGCCAATGAAGTTCTCGTAACCCGCCTGGATGAACGGTAACCAGTGCCATCGCGGTGGTTGAGACTTTGAAGTTGCTGGAATCAACAATGCGCACTTCGCCACTCTTCGTCTTCAATGTCGGCGGCATTTGCATTGTGCGAAAAGCAAAGTCCTGCGGCGACCTTCCACGTGTACCGGTTGCTGCCTTCTGATCGGCCTCCACTGAGCCCGGAACATCCGCTTGGAAAATGAACAACTCTTGTTTCGGCACATTCTTGAACGCCTCTTGGTTGACGGCGAAATTTTTTGCCAATACCTCAGGCGGCAGATGCGCCATCGCGTCGCTCAACAGGACCGTTTCTGACTCAGAAAAATTGCCGTCGTCGAAAACGAGCATGAATTCGCATCCGTCGGGATTGAGGCCTTGAATGGAGTGAGGGATTCCTGAGGGAAAAAACCAAAGATCATCTTTGCCCACGTCAGCGACGAAACTTTTGCCGTCGAGATCGATGGCGGTAATCCGCGCGTTTCCGTAAAGCATGATGGCCCATTCGCCGGCCGTATGCCAATGCAGCTCGCGGAATGCACCTGCGGTCAGCCTCATGTTAACACCGGCCAGGGTTTTCGAGACGGGGAGCTCCCGTACTGTCACCTCGCGTGACCATCCACCTTCATAAGTACGCTTGTTGGCAAAGGAGAACGGATATTTGAAGTTTTGCACGAGGCTTTTTGAGTCCGTGTTCGGCGGCCAGATCGAGTCCGGGTTCTGTCCATCCAGCGTCGGATTAGCCGGTCCCGGGTCGCTTCTGCTGCGGTCGGGACCTTCTGCCCCGACTATTTTTTGCAATGCAGCCAAGCCGCCCGCGGCCGCAACGCTCCCCAGAAAATTCCGCCGAGTTAGAATGCTCATGATTAGTAGTTTTCCAAGTTGAGGTTTTTTGAATTTCTTGTTTGGCCGACGACCCAGGATCCCAGAAATCCGATGATCAGTCCGATCAGCGGCCTGAGCATGGCAAACCAGAACGCTGGTCCGCCAACTACAGGTCCGTGCGTTTTCATAACTGGACTCTATTCGCTGAGTTGCCCGTACTTCTACAGGTCATATGCAGGATTTTCCTTTACGCCTAACGAAATCCTTTCTGCTCTCCCGTTTGGGAGATCACCGGGAATCGCGCGCCGCCCGCGACTTTCTGCTCGTCCGCGAGCTTTCCCAGAATCTCGGTTCCAAAAATGCGCGCGAAGTCATCCAAAAGAGGGAAGCGCATTCGCCTCTTCGGTAACATCGCAAAATCCGACGTACGCGCAGTAGCTATCGAATGCCGGCGCAAGATACCGTGGCAGTATGAAGGTAAACAGTCCAACGGTTATAGCACTCGTGCTTTGGTTCTTGTTCTTCGCCGCGCACGCTTTCGCGGTGTTTAAGTCGCCTTACCCAACAAAGGCAGAGCGGCCCGATCAGATCATCATTATTAGCGCCGGCAGCGGAAAAGTTCTCGACGCCTACTAGCTACTGACGACGGGAATTCGACTGTGGATCTTAGTTATTTCCGAAAGGACAAGGCATGAGCATAACCCGAAACACTCCTTCAGGACAAGAGGCTAAGGTTGAAGAATACGACTTGGTGATCCTTGGCGGTGGCACGGGTGGAACAATCGCTGCGTGGACTTTTGCCAATAAAGGCACCGCGTCGCAGTGATCGGCGAACACATAACAAGCAACATCTCTATGAACAATCCAACGACTAACATGACGACGTATAACAACGCGACGGTACGCGGCCGAAAAATGTTTTATCGTGCGGCCGGCAATAAGGATGCGCCCACCATCGTGCTGCTGCACGGCTTTCCCAGCTCATCGCACATGTTCCGCGATCTGATTCCAAAACTGTCAGATCGCTTCCATGTGATTGCGCCAGACTACATTGGTTTCGGCTATAGCGATGCACCGAATACGAAGGAGTTTGAGTACACCTTCGACAATCTCGCGGAGCACGTGGAGGAATTCCTCTTCAGTGTTCTCGGCCTGAAGAAATTCAGTATCTACGTGCAGGACTACGGCGCCCCGGTAGGCTATCGGATTGCTTCAAAGCATCAGGACGCTGTTGACGGCATTGTGGTTCAAAACGGCAATGCGTATGCGGAAGGGATTGGCGAAGCATTTAACCCGATGAAACCGTTTTGGGCGGATCGGAATGCCGAGACCGAGAAGCCGGTGCGGAGACTACTCACGAAGGAGACGACTGTCTTTCAATACACGCATGGCGTCAAAGACCCGCAACGGATCAGTCCGGATGCCTATACGTTCGACCAGTTCCTTCTCGACCGGACGGGCAACGACGCCGTTCAGCTCGATCTTCTTTATGACTACCAATCAAATGTCGCACTTTACGATGGATGGCACGAGTACTTCCGGGCCAAACAACCTCGCATGCTCATCGTGTGGGGAACCAACGATCCATTTTTCACGGTAGAAGGGGCGAAGGCCTACCAACGAGACATTCCTCACGCGGAGCTGCACCTTATCGATACGGGTCACTTCGCGCTGGAGGATTCGAGCGAGTTTATTGCGGAGCGCATCCGGGAATTTTTCGGGTAATTCCATTTACACCAGCAACACAGGATCAGAAGAAAGAAACGAGACATGCCATTTCCTAAAAACAGCACGGTGGTTGTTGCCCATGGTGCTTGGGCGGATGGATCGAGTTGGAAAGAAGTCATTCTCCTTCTCAACAAACAAGGACTGCAGGTCGTTGCCGCGCCGCTCCCACTCACCTCGCTCAGCGACGATATCGTCGCACTGAACCGGACGATCGCCAGGACAAACGGTCCTGTGATTGTCGCAGGACACGCTTATGCCGGTGCAGTGATTGCGGCAGCGAATGACGAGCGCGTCAAAGCGCTGGTTTATGTGGCAGCGCTGGCTCCTGAGGAGGGGGAGACTGTCGCCCAAGTCTTTTACCGCGATGAAGCGCATCCGCAAGCCCCCAAGCTCGCTCCTGACAAAGACGGATGGATCTGGATGCCCGAGGAAGGGTTCTCCAACGCCTTCGCGCATCACGCCACGGCAGATCAAATTGCAGTATCCAAAGCGGTACAGCGGCCGATCGCACTCAAGTGCATCCAAGAGCCGGCTCCGAAGCCGGCGTGGAGATCAAAGCCGTCCTGGTTTCTGATCGCGGAAGAAGACCGTATGATCAATCCCAAAACGCAACATTTCATGGCAAATCGAATGCGGGCTCGTACTCATACATTTGCCGTCGACCATACACCTTTGCTCACCGCGCCGGAAAAGGTCCTGCAGGTCATCATTGCCGCTGCGCAAGAAACATTATCATAGCAGAAACAATCATCATCACTTGTTAGGAAAGGGAGAATTATGAACCAATCCGTTGCAATCGTCACCGGCGCAAGCCAGGGAATCGGCAGGGCTACCTCGGTTCGGCTGGCACGGGACTTCTCGGCGATCGTGCTCGTCGCACGAAATACAGCTGCGCTGGAGGAGGTAGCCACGGCTGTGAAGTCGGTGGGAGCCGAGCCTCTGATTTGCGGCCTCGATCTGAGCAAGCCCGAAGCTCCTGAAACTCTCGTTAGATCGACTTTAGATCGCTTCGGCAGAATCGATGCCTTGTTAAACATCGCGGGGGCGGTGCCGCAAATCGACTTATTTGAGATGACTGACGAACAGTGGCAAGCGGGCATGGAGTTGAAGCTTCACGGAGCGCGCCGGCTCACGATACATGCTTGGGACGCGCTGAAATCTTCGAACGGTTCCGTGGTATTCATGTCCGGTAGCGCTGCGCTAGATCCAAAGCCCGGGTTTGCCGCCGTAGCAGCTACAAACGCTGCCATCACCGCTCTTGCTAAAGCTTTCGCTGAGCAAGGAATCAAAAACGGCGTGCAAGTCAATAGCATCGTGCCTGGCGCTGTGATGACGGGCCGACGACGTTCGTTCTTGGCGAAGTGGGCACCGGCTCACAACATGACTGTGGAAGAAGCAACGAACAAATTTCCGGAACAAGCCGGTATTAGCCGGTACGGACAAGCCGAAGAAATCGCCGACCTACTCGGTTTTATGGTCTCACCGGCGGCAAAATGGATGACGGGGGCATCCGTCCGCATGGATGGCGGCGAGATAAAGGGCGTGTAGCGTGTCCTGTGTAACGGGCTTGCGCTATCGGAAATGGCCGGAAATCGAGCGTATTCGGAGATGCTGGATTGTCGGCAATTCGGAACCAAACTTGCACTCTTACGGGCTTTGCAAGTAGTTAAAGCACGCTGAACGACTAAGGCAAACTATGTGTCTACCTAACGAGTTCGATGGGAAACGGAACTAACCGGATAGCCAAATTGTTGCTGCCGGCGGTGTTGGGCATGACCGCCGGAGCAGTTGACGTGACCGGCTTTCTTGCGCTCGGGGGCCTGTTCACGGCGCACATCACAGGTAACCTTGTCATTCTTGCTGCCCATTATGTTACTGGCAGTTTTGGTGAGATCGCACCATTGCTTTCAGCCCCCGTATTTGTGGTCGTGCTAGGAGTAATAACCGTGATGTTCGTCCGAAAACCGGTACCATTCACCCGGCGCGCATTGCTTGTTATACAGGCGCTCCTGCTTGCATCATTCCTGGGCTTTGGCGTCCGGTTCGGTCCTTTCGCAGATCCGAACAGTAGCATGGCGGTATTTGTAGGCATGCTTGGAGTAGCTGCAATGGCAACGCAAAACGCCGTTGTGAGATTAGCACTGCCTGGGCATCCCACAACGTCAGTGATGAGCACGAATGCTGCTCAACTGGCGGTTGACCTTGCGATGCTCGCTCGCTGCCTTTTTCAACCAATTAAGGTTAGTGAGATCCGATCCCGCGCGGATGTGACCACCCTGGCCGTGCTGGGATTCGTGGTCGGAGTAGTGACAGGCGCGATTCTTGAAATTCACTTCGGGCTATGGTCACTAACCTTCCCGAGTCTCCTTGCCGTACTGGCAATTCCACTTAGCGAATCATGGACTGCATCCTTGTAAGGTTGGCCTGTTTCATGAGACAAGTGGACGCTCGCCGGGTTGCCACCATTGCGCCAACCACATCGCCGCCGCCGAAAAATTTCGCACAGTCGAAGGGCGGTTATCGTCGACTGGTTAACACATATCGCTCAACGGCGGTCGCAAAACCCTCTTCCTCAGACGAGGTAGTGCTGTAAGTAGCTGCTGATTTCACCTCGTCACTGGCCTGCCCCATCGCAATACTGACCCCGCTTTTTTCGAACATGGCAACGTCATTGGGCATATCGCCTATCGTCGCGACTTGGTCGGTCGGAATGCCGAGCATTTTCGACAGGCGCAAGACGACATAGCCTTTGTTGGCGTCCGGATGAGTTACATCGAGATAGTAAGGCTGGGAACGTGCGGCGGAGACTAATGTTTCGCGCTTAGGATTGGATTGTTTCGTGTGAACCTTCGCGGCGAACTGGTCCTGGACTGCTCTTTCACACTTGCAGACTGCCTCAAGGTCGTCGCTCACGCCCACCAGTTTGGCAACATCGCTAGTCAGGCCATTGAAATTCGGCACTACCGTAGGCGGGAACTTCACGGTCCATTCTTCGCGATCAACGTGCGGACCATGTCGCTCGCGTACAAACCAGTCAGTGCCGCGGTAAATCCAGGTATCGAGTCCATAAGCTCGCATGGTCTCAATCGCGGGTTCGATGACGTCGGCCTGCAGCACGCGTTGTTCGATGACGGAGAGATCTGGTTTGACGAAGAGTCCTCCATTAAAGGCGGCAATAGGCGTGGTGAGCGCCAACGGCTGAATCAACATCTGCATGCCGCGCGGGGGCCGGCCACTGGTGATGGCGAATTCGATCCCGGCGACGCGCATTTGGTCGACAGCAGCACGCGCGCGCTCGGTGAGCACTTTCTCTCGCGTTACAAGCGTGCCATCAACATCGGCTATAACAAGGCGAATCATAGGATGCGATCTGGATGCCTAGGTCTTTGCCAACTCTGTCGTAGCCGATGAATACACAGGTGCAGCGCTCATTGATACTGTTCATGCTGCCTGGCGTTGCGTTTTCTCCAAGTGACCGCCAAAACCAAACCGCATCGCGGAAAGCAGCCGGTCCGCGTAGTCGGCGTCACCACGCGACGAGAATCGCTCGTACAAAGCGGTCGTTAACACCGGCACAGGCACACCTTCGTCGATCGCGGCCTTGATCGTCCACCGACCTTCACCGGAATCGGAAACTCTACCGGCAAACTTGGCCAGTTCCGGATCTGTCGCAAGCTCAGCTGCGGTGAGGTCGAGCAACCATGAAGCGATGACGCTGCCACGTCGCCACACCTCGGATATATCAGCCAGGTTGAACTCATACTGGTAGTGTTCCGGCTGACGCAACGGCGTAGTCTCGGCATCCACTTCACTGTCACGCTTCCCGACATCAGCGGATTTCAGAATGCTCATGCCTTCGGCGTAAGCGGCCATGATTCCGTA
Source organism: uncultured Verrucomicrobiae bacterium (assembly GCA_963840135.1). GTDB lineage: Bacteria > Verrucomicrobiota > Verrucomicrobiia > Chthoniobacterales > UBA10450 > Udaeobacter. The sequence continues at coordinate 381,239 of CAWIXX010000003.1, forward strand.
CTCGATGCCGTTGTGGATCATTTTGACGAAGTGGCCGGCGCCGCTCGGTCCGCAATACAAGTAGCCCTGTTCCGCCGTGCCGCCGAGTTTCTCGCGGCCGGGAGTTCGCGGCACATTTCCGATGCCGGGCGCAAGCGCCGCAAAGATAGGATCCAACTGTTGGACTATCTCCTTTTCACCGCCGATCATCATGCAATACCCACGTTCCAAGCCCCAGATGCCGCCACTGGTCCCGACATCGAGGTAGTGAATACCTAACGAGCGCAACCCATTTGCCCGTTCGATATCATCGATGTAATAGGAGTTACCGCCATCGATAATCGTATCGCCGGGCTCCAATAGAGGGGATAACTCGCCAATCGTTTCGTCGACCACCGCCGCAGGGACCATCAGCCAGATAGCTCGCGGCCGATCCAGCTTCGCGACTAAATCCGCCAGCGAAGTAGCGCCGATCGCTTTCTCTTTCACGAGGTCGTTGACTGCATCGGGTGAGCGATCAAACACGACACACGTCTGTCCGTTCCCTAGTAACCGGCGCACCATGTTTGCGCCCATCCTGCCTAGCCCAATCATGCCCAGTTGCATTGTAATGTTTTTCATAACTTGTTTAGCTAGCTCCGCATTTCTCTCGCCGCTTCATCGCCGCCACTACACAGTCGCACGCAGTCGAACCCTCCGTGTTTGTTTCCCGCTTCCACGCTTCACTGTGGATGCTTCAAAGATGCTCTGAATGGCTGCATTCAGCTCGGCGTCAAATTCGGCATCCGATTGGTCGACCCTCAATCCTTCGAGCAAAGCCCGCGAAAAGCTTGCGACCACCCCGGGATTCCGGCGCAACCGCTCATTGGATTCTTCCCGTGTATAGCCACCCGACAATGCAAGCACCCTAACCACATTCGGATGCCTGACGCAATCAGAGTAAAAATCGTCTTGCTCCGGGAGCGTAAGCTTTAGAAGGACCAGCCGGTCTGCCGGTAACTTGTTGAGCTTCTCGAGTATCGCCGTCTTGAGCAACTCTTCGGCTTTAGCTTTTTCAGGGCTGTGAATGCTAACTTCCGGTTCGACTATCGGTACCAGTCCTGCAGCGAGGATTTGTGCAGCTACTTCGAACTGCTGATCAACTATTTCTTTGATTCCGGCTGAATCGGCTTGAACGATGAACGAGCGCATCTTGGTACCGAAAATCCGGTTCGCTTTCGCCTTGTCAAGCAACGCGGCAAGCTCGGGAATTGGCTTCATCAAACGCACCCCGTTTTTCTCTTCCACCAGGCCTTTGTCCACTTTCAGAAAAGGGACGACCCGTTTCACGTTCCAGAGATAGTCTGCTGTTGGCCGTTCTTCGATTTCCCTGTCCATGGTGTTCTCAAACAGGATCGCGCCAAGAATCCGATCGCCGTCGAAGCTCGGGCTGGTGATGATGCGCGTGCGCATCTGATGGACAAGGGCAAACATCTCATCCTCATTGGACCACGCTCCGTCCTTGATCCCATAGGCCACCAGGGCCTTGGGCGTGCTGCCACCGCTTTGGTCCAGCGCGGCTACGAAGCCGGGCTGCGTTTTCATTTTCTGCAGTTGTTGTTCGTTCAAGCCAGGAGTACTCATAATGCTTTGCTTCAATCTTCCGTAGCGACGGATAAGATTGTTGGTTGAGCTGTCGTGTTTCAGCTCCGGTGCCGAGAGCTTCTAATTCTGGAATGATCCGTTGGGCTAAAGCCTTGCCGAGTTCTACGCCCCATTGATCGAATGAGTTAATATTCCAGATAGTGCCTTGTGTGAACACGCTGTGTTCGTAAAGCGCCACAAGTTTGCCGAGCACTTCAGGAGTTAACCGATCAGCGAGGATAACATTGGACGGTCGGTTACCTTCAAACACGCGATGCGGCACGAGCCACTCAGGCGTGCCTTCCGACTTTACCTGTTCGGCTGTTTTGCCAAAAGCAAGAGCTTCAGCTTGTGCAAATACATTGGCCAGCAGGATGTCATGATGACGACCTAGCGGAGTTAGCGCGTGGCCAAAAGCGATGAAATCACACGGAATCAGCCGCGTGCCCTGATGGATCAACTGATAGAACGAATGCTGTCCGTTCGTGCCGGGCTCGCCCCAAAAGATCGGACCGGTGTCATAGGTGACCTGTTTTCCGTCAAGAGTTACGTGCTTGCCGTTACTCTCCATCGTCAGTTGCTGAAGGTACGCTGGGAACCGTTTCAGATACTGTTCGTACGGCAGGACCGCGATCGTCTGGGCATTAAAAAAGTCGGTGTACCAAACAGTAAGCAAACCGAGGAGAACCGGCAGGTTCCGATCAAACGCCGCTGTGCGGAAGTGCTCATCCATCTGATGGAAGCCGTCGAGCATGGAACGAAAATTGTCCGGACCAATCGCCAGCATGGTGGACAAACCGATAGCTGAATCCATCGAGTAGCGTCCACCGACCCAATCCCAAAAACCGAACATGTTGGCAGTGTCGATGCCGAACGCGGACACCTTCTCTGCGTTGGTAGAGACGGCGACGAAATGTTTGGCTACCGCAGCTTTATCGCCGCCAAGTCCTTGTAACAGCCACTCGCGCGCGGTTTCCGCGTTGGTCATTGTCTCGAGAGTGGTGAAAGTCTTGGACGAAACAATGAATAGTGTCTCGGCCGGATTGAGGTCGCGGGTAGCTTCCACGAAATCGATGCCGTCGACGTTCGAGACGAAGCGAAATGTGAGCGCGCGATCGCTGTAATGCTTCAGAGCTTCGTAGGCCATCACCGGGCCGAGATCCGAGCCGCCGATCCCGATATTCACTATGTTCCTGATGCGCTTACCGGTGTGGCCTAGCCACTCCCCACTCCGAACCCGGTTACTAAACGCCGTCATTCTGTCGAGAACCGCATGGACTTCGGGCACCACGTTTTTGCCATCGAGCGTGATGGTTGCATTCTTCGGCGCACGTAAGGCGACGTGCAGCACCGCCCGGTTCTCGGTGATATTTATCCTCTCCCCGCGAAACATCGCCTCAATCCGCCCGCGCAAGTCGCACTCCTCTGCAAGTTGCAGGAGTAGCTTCAGGCTAGTTTCAGTGACCCGGTTCTTGGAGTAGTCCAGAAACAAACCGGCTGCCTCGCCGGTCAACCGTTCGCCGCGTGTGGCATCTTTGGCAAAAAGCTCTCGCAGATGGACATTCTTGATCTCGGTACTATGCTTGGCGAGCGATGTCCACGCAGGGAGTAGTGTAAGTGATTTTCTATTTGCGTTCATGTTTGTTAGACTGCGGTCCGGAGCGCCGCGCTTTTGGATGAAATTACTTTTAGCAAATCATTCCATGATTTGGCAAATGAATCTGCTCCCTGATCCTGGAGCCGAGTAGCGAGCGCATCCACGTCCACTCCCGCATTGGCGAACTCGTTCAGAACCACTTCGCTATCTCCTCCACTCGCTGGGATCGTGGCACCCGCCTTGCCGTGATCGGCAAATGCTTTCAGAGTGGCCTCGGGCATTGTGTTCACCGTTAATGGTGAGGCCAGACTTTCAATGTAAAGCGTATCGGAGGCTTTTGGATCCTTAGTTCCGGTGCTAGCCCAAAGTAACCGCTGCGGGAGCGCGCCTTCGTTGAACGCACGCTGCCATCTGGGTGAGCCAATAAGCTCAACGTACGCCTTGTAGGTGCGGAGCGCGATCGCAATTCCGAGATGGTTCGCGAGTTGTGTGGGAATTTTGCCAGCTACAGCAGTGTCCCATCGGCTAATAAATACTGAAGCGACTGAGCCAACCTTCGGATTGAGTCCCGCCTTAATGCGTCGTTCAACGCCTCGCATGTAAGCCTCCGCCGCAGCCAGGTAATGCTCACGCGAAAACAGAAGCGTTACGTTGACTGGAATACCTGCGAAGATTGCCTCCTCGATCGCAGGAAGACCTTCTTTAGTGCCCGGAATTTTGATTAGCAGATTGGGCCGATCGGCGCGGGCAAATAGTTGTTTCGCCTCGACAAGAGTACTCGCCGTATCATGCGCAAGCAACGGCGAAACCTCCAGCGATACCCAACCGTCAACCCCATTGGTTCGATCGTAGACCGGTCGAAACAGGTCGGCTGCGCGAGTAATATCTTCCAAAGCCAACTCAAAGAACAATTCTTCGCCATTCTCGCCTTTGGCAGCGCTTTCCCGAATTGCATGGTCATAACTGCTACTGTTTTTGATTGCATGATCGAAAATCGTCGGGTTTGACGTCAGTCCGGTGACGGAGAACTCGGCTACGTAACGCTTGAGCGTGCCGTCATTCAGCAGGTCCCGTGTAATATTGTCGAGCCAAAGGCTCTGACCAAGATCATGGAGTAGTTGTGTTGCTCTCATATTGCAGGCAGTCGCAAGATCGTCTCATACGAGTCCGCTGGCTAGTCCGCGTTCTCGGTGATCTTGGAATCGCCCGTTGTAGGTAAGTTGCGCTGAGTTCCGGCAGCTGTTGCCGTCGTGAGATAGCGGCGGAGTAGTTGTTTCGTCACCGCGCTTTTATCGGACCGGCGGTATGCCGCCCAAAGCGCTTCATCGATTTCACAATCGGCAGCGCTCCGCGAATCAGGAAGCCTGGGTCGCGAAGAATTAGACTTTAAGGATGTGAGACGCATAACCACTTGTTAGGCAGCAGAGAGGAATGCGCGTTCTTCATGCTCGGGATTGGCGAGATCTGCAAGAAACGCTCCCATGAGAAGATCGGGGGCACCGTTGATTGGCAGTTCTACGGACAAGAGCAGGAGCGAAGGACGCCGACCCAGATTAAACACGAAAGCAGACGGTGCCGTACTGCTTGGCTCCCCATCCGACTCGATCGTTAGCGATGGTTCTGTGCAGCGACCGTTCGCGTCCGCGATGATCTTGCATGCGCGACGAAACGGCAGCCAGGTTAGGCGACCACCATCGTGCTCAGCGTCAAAGGTGAAGATTTCGCCCGAGGTCGGCTCAGCACTGGAGAAGATTGGCGTGGCGGTCAATCGAACAGGCGCGATCTTTTTCCCTACCAAACGCCAGGAAATGGCAACCGCGTCACCAGCGTTGGGCAGGAGAATCTGCTGCTCGAGCGACATGGCTGGCGCGAGCGGCACGACCTGCCGCGCAAAGGCGAGACCGCGCGATCGCAATCCATCGTTACCAGGGGCGTTACTACTCGACAGCTCGTATATCCTACCGCCTATTTCCAACCGAACGTCAAAGCCACGAAGAGTAAGTTCCCTGTAACCCGGGCGAGCAAATAACGCCGGAGCACCAATAGGCAAATACCGGGCCGGTTGCCCCAGCAATTTAAATAGCGCCCCGATCTGGATCATCCCCAAACAATGCGGTCTGAATGGAATGTGCCGCTACCGCGCAGGAGTCAGATTTTGAGCTGAGCCATACGAGGTGATCTGTACTCCCTCCTTCGGGGGATTCTGATCAAGACCGATCGCGGTTCGTACGCGCGGCGTAGTTGTTACCCCGCCACTTTTGTCGGCAGCGCGTGCTTCAACCGATCATGGACTTCGGAGAGCAATGTTTCGACACTGCGGCGTTGTTCGACGTGCAGTGCAGATCTTCTTCCAGCGCGCACTTCATGGCGAATCTCGTTGTTTTTCCTCCAGAACCGCAGCGTTGGGGTGCAGCCAACTCGCCCGGCTTGCCAACCGAGCCGGCCCTAGCGCCACTCTTCATCGTGCCTGGCCGATAACGCCCGGTCGAGATAAGTAGCCGCACTGATCAGCGACAGGTGAGTAAACGCCTGAGGGAAATTGCCAAGGTGCCGGCCATCGGCACCCAGTTCTTCTGAATAGAGACCAAGATGATTTGAATAACTCAGTAGTTTCTCGAATAGCAACTGTGCCCTTTCCAATTTGCCTGCACGAGCCAGACATTCGACGTACCAGAACGAGCAGGCTATGAAGCTGCCCTCCGTTCCAGGCAAACCATCCACGTGATTACGTTCCACATCGTACCGACGGACCAGCGTATCTTCGATCAAATGTTTCTCGATCGCTCGCAAGGTTGAGAGCCACATGGGGTCGACGGGGCTAATGAATCTCATCATTGGCATGAGCAGCGCTGAGGCGTCTACATTTTTTGTGCCCTTTGCCTGCACGAACGCCTGCAGCTCTTCATCCCAGAAGTTTGTAAAGATGTCGTTGCGTATTTCATCTCTCGTGCGATGCCAGACATCGACGGGTCCAGGGAACGAGCGTTTCAATGAGAGGCGGACGGCGCGATCGAATGCAACCCAGCACATGAAACGTGAGTGCAGGAATTCCTTTTGTCCGCCGCGAACCTCCCAGATTCCCTCGTCAGGTCGCCGCCAATTCCTGCCGAGCCAATCTAAGAGCCGCTGCACGTTCTGCCACTCTTGATGAGAGCTGGCGCGACCATATTTGTTAGCGAGGTAAACGGCGTCCATCATCTCGCCATAGATGTCGAGTTGCAGCTGGTTGTAAGCGCCGTTGCCGATGCGCACGGGACGTGAATTCTCGTAGCCGCTTAGGTGATCGAGCGAGATCTCCTCCAGGTCCTGCCTGCCATCGACGCCGTACATTACCTGCAACGGCCCTCGCTCAGCATCGTCACCCAAACGGTCCTTTATCCAATCAATAAATGATTCGGTCTCATCGACGAAGCCAAGACGGATGAGCGCGTAGAGCGTGAAACTTGCATCGCGCAACCACGTGTATCTATAGTCCCAGTTTCGAACTCCCCCAATGCTCTCTGGCAACGAAAACGTTGGTGCCGCGATCAGCGAGCCATGTTCGCGACTAATAAGGAGTTTCAGTAGCAAAGCTGACCGGTGGACCATCTCCCGCCAACGACCTTTGTACTTTGACTTGGCCATCCATGACTTCCAAACCTGTGCTGTCTGAAGACAATTGTATTCAGCGGCTCTGGGATCCGGGTGGCGCCCGTCAGGGCACAGACCACTCAGCACAAATGCAGCTTTTTCGCCAGCGTCTAAGGTGAAGTTTGAGATTACATCCCCGGCTTGCCTGGTCAGTGGGGCATCCGAGTACAGCGACATCGGAAGGCACTTGCTCTCCTCAGGAAAGAACGTGGCGCATTGGGGCGAGAACTCCAGTCGGTGCGCAGATGTCGCGTACTTGAAACGTGGCTGGCAGCACATTTCGAATCGAACATTGCCACGGATCACGGAGACAAGGCGCACGATCTGATTCGGATGACCTGCGTCGTCCTGGATCGGCATGCAGTCGATCAGTTCAACCACGCCCTCGTCGGCCAGGAAACGAGTCAGCAGAATGTTGGTATCCGGCAAATAAAGCTGCCGTGCACGCATGTTCGCCATCCGAGGTCGAATTTGAAATCGGCCGCCCTTCTGGTCATCCAGCAGCGCGGCAAACACTGTCGGCGAGTCGAACTCCGGATAGCACATGAAGTCGATCGACCCGTTCATGCCGACTAGTGCAATCGACTGCATGTTGCCGATCACGCCGTAATTTTCGATGGGTTCAAAAGCCATACTGCAACTTAGAATTTGTGGACGCCATCCGGCGCCGCAAGGTTAGAATGCGCCTGAATTATCTACGCGCAATGGTGACTGTCTGGCTGGTTACAATTGGGGGCCCGCGCGGACCATCAGGGCTGATCACTCAACGTCACGCAATTTCACTGGCCGAAGCCCCAGCCGAAGTGTCACCTCTGTGCCACCCGATCCTTTGAGAGAGCCGCGGCGCCGAAATTGACACTGAACCGCTTACACCACACGGAGACAGCGCGATATTTCGAGAGATCCGCATCGGAGCCAAGGGTGTAATTCTGGTCGCCGATATTGCCCTTGATCGAGCCAAGATCTATAAAGCCAGCGTTCATCACCGATTTGTTATCGGTGGCGTCATCAGCAGCAACGAGATAGACATGAACATCCGGGCCATTTGATGTCTTGAAATCTGTGAAGCGCAGCAGGCGAGTGCCATCGGCTAGCTGATAGACCGCAGCCGTTCCACTGGTCGGGTGCGCTCCAGAATGGAATTTGCCCGAAGCAAGCAGTCTCGCTGGCGAATTCGCCGCCTGCGCCGTTGGCAGTTCTTCATGGACCCGTCGATTTACGAACAGACGTTCGGGACGGAACGCGTACCAGGCCACTAAGAGCACAATGGCAATGACGGGGAGAATGATTCTGTATTTCTGCATTGACTGACTCCTTTTCAATTGTTTGTGAGTTGGGGATGTTGTCATTCCTCACGTTCATGCTGGTACGCTCTAAGCCCTGCCGTGACTCATCTTCAGGTAAGGTCGTTTCAGAAATTCGGCAAAGACTTCCCTCGACAGCGCCACTCTCGCGACGTCTTGCTTTAACAGATAGAACGACGCCGCGAACAGAACGAGATCCTTCATAAGAAACGCAACTTTCTCGGTCATGGCAGGGAACCCACCCGCAGATACAGCCCAGCCATCCGGCATAAACGGGATAATCGTGAAGGTGGCGATAAAGGAAAAACATGCTCCGAGCGCTCCGAGGATTCCTAATTTCTTGTTCCAGAAGCCCAGGAACAACAGCCCGGCAAACAGCCATTCGGTGACTCCGAGGAAGTAAGTGGCTCCTCGAACACCGAAAACCGGATACATCCAGAAAATCAGAGGTCCGTTGCCAATGTAGGGAAGCAATGCCTGGGCTTCATATTCGAACCACTTCTGATAGCCGAAGAACAAGAAAATGATCACCATCGATGCGCGGATCAGATGGTAATCAATGTCCTTTTTGAGAATACCGACTTTAACGAACAAATCTGTAAGATGATTCATGCCTCGCTCCTTTGATGTAGTTGCGGAAACTGTTGTTAGGCCAAGCTCGTCGCGAATGGATTGCTTCTTCTTTGACAAGAAAGCGAGCGCTTTCGCGAGTGTTCTTACTCGGCGAGATCGTTCGCATTCTCTACAATGACATCATGTGGCCGCGTTTGGGACTGTACCTTTATCAGATTTTGTAACGCCACAGAAGAGGCAGCGCTGGCTACCTCTTTCGTATGACGCGCGTTCCTCCAACTACCGGTCGCGCGTGCTCTCCAGACGGTGAACACCGCTCGTGTTCGCAACAAAGACGACATTTGCGCGATCGATGAAAAGTCCGCTTTCAACGACTCCAACCACTCGCCTGATCCGCTCTTCCAGCCGCGCTGGATCAGCGATTGGACCAAAGCTGCAGTCGAGAATGCGGTTACCGCTGTCAGTGATGAAAGAGTCGCCCGTTGCGGACCGGCGAAGCCGGGCGGTGGCACCGATCGATTCCAGAGCCGCCTGAGTTGCTTCGAGGCCAAAGGCGACGATCTCTACCGGAACCGGTGTGCGCGCACCCAGCCGATCCACCAGCTTCAAACCATCTGCGACAATTGCGAGGCGCCGGCTCGCGGCGGCAACGATCTTCTCGTGCAGCAACGCGCCGCCGAGGCCCTTGATGAGGTTGAGAGTGCCGCGTTCCACTTCGTCCGCACCGTCGATGGTAAGATCAATTTGGCGATGTTCAGCAAACGATGTGAGCGGGATGTTCGCAGCCTTTGCCAGGGCAGCTGTGCGCTCCGAAGTAGGAATGCCGATGAAATGCAATCCTTTCCGGTGCCGCCGTGCAAGCGCCTCAATTGCGAACGCCGCTGTCGAGCCGGTGCCGAGCCCGACCACCATGCCATCCTGCACGAGTTCCACCGCTGCTTCCGCCGCGGCGCGTTTGAGTGCGTCACGATCAGCGCCGGAGCCGGCAGGCGACGCATTCATGCCTGCGCGGCCGCCGCTGTAGCGTGCGCTCGAATCGCTGCGATCGCGCCGGCATAATCTTTCGCGCCGAAAATCGCCGAGCCCGCAACGATGGCAGTTGCTCCTGCGGCCGCCGCCTGTGCAGCGGTTGTTTTGTTCTCTCCGCCGTCGACTTCTATAATGGGATGTACACCACGCAGTGCGCAGATGGCGCGGAGCCGCTCGATTTTCGGCAGCATCTCGGAGAGAAAAGGCTGACCGCCAAATCCGGGATTCACAGTCATCACCAAAACGATATCACAAAGATGAAGCACATATTCGATGAGCTCCGGCGGAGTCGCCGGGTCCAGGACGACGCCTGCTTTTTTTCCGAGATCTCGGATCCGCTTCAGCGTTCGATGCAGATGCATCGTGGAGCCGGGCTCGGCTTGAACCAGCAGGTGATCGGCTCCCGCTCTGGCGAACGTATCAATGTAGCGCTCCGGTTCGACGATCATGAGATGCACATTCAGAGGTTTCAGAGTTGATCGTCGGATCGCCTCCACCACCACCGGTCCTATCGTGATGTTGGGCACGAATCGGCCGTCCATCACATCGACGTGAATCCAGTCGGCGCCGGCGGCATCAATTGCGCGAATCTCATCACCCAAGCGCGTGAAGTCTGCAGACAACACCGAAGGTGCAATGAGGATCGACTGCGCGGCGGACGCCGGCGCGCACGCTTCGGAATAATCGGTTTCCGGTACGAGTTGAGATTGAAATGTCATATCGATTACGACTCGCCCGCCGCAGCTCGATCAACGAACCAGAAGAGCTCGCCGACGGGCCGCACGCGCGCCGCTGGGACCTGGCTGCCACCGGCGCGGATCGCGCGGAAAATCGCCTGCTTCTCGGCGCCAGTCACGAGAAACGCGACGCGCCGGCTGCTTTCGATCACTGGATAGGTTATTGTGATGCGCACCTCGGGCCGTCCGTGTGAGACGGCCGCCACCCATCGTCTGCGTTCCTCTAGCACGGGTTCGCCGGGCAGCAGAGACGCTGTGTGGCCATCAGGACCGAGGCCTAAAAGCGTCACGTCGAAGAGCGGTCTGGCTGGATCGAAAGTTGTTATGCCATACGCCTGTTGCAGGGTTCGCTCGTACCGTTGGGCGGCCTCTTCCGGGCTTCCGTCGACGGGAACTGGATGGATGTTCTCCAACGGCACGGGCGCCTTGGCGAACATCGCCTCACGCACCATTCGATAATTGCTTTCCGGATCATCGTAGGAAACGAAACGCTCGTCGCCAAAATACCAGGAGACACGTTGCCACGGAAAACGATTCCGGAATTCATCCGACGCGAGAAGTTGATACAATGTCTTCGGAGTGGATCCGCCCGAGAGCGCGACGCGGAACGTTTCCTTTGCAGCAATCGCAGCCGAGGTGATCCATTCGGCCACATGGCGGGCCAGCGCGGCGGGATCGGAGAATATTTCGATGTGCCCGGTCATACAATTGCCGTCAGTTTGTCTCTCATCAGGATCCCCATGGCAAGTCGTTAGGCCAGCGGTCTCCAAGCTCGACCATCGCGTGCCAGCAACTCGTCGGCTGCGGCAGGACCGTTCCCGCCAGCTACATAGTTCGGAAAATCCCGCGGCGGATTGTTGCCCCAAGCGTCGAGGATGGGCTGAACGACCTGCCATCCCGCTTCGATATTGTCGGCGCGCTGGAACAAGGTAGCGTCGCCGATCATGCAGTCGTAAATGAGCGTCTCATAACCCGTATTTGGAGCGGTGTTGAAATAATCCTTGTAGCAGAAGTCCATGTTGACGTTGCTCAGCTTAACGAATGGACCGGGGTGCTTGGCCGCGAACTCAAGGCCGATGCCCTCACTCGGCTCGATACGCAAGATCATCCAGTTGGGATGCATTCGCTTCACATCTGTGCCGCGAAAAAGCGAATACGGTGCCTGGTGAAAATGGATTGCTATCTCCGTAACTCGGCGCTTCATGTATTTGCCAGTTCGAAGATAGAACGGAACGCCGGCCCAACGCCAGTTATCGATCTGTAACTTGCAAGCGATGAACGTCTCGGTGTTCGAATCTGCAGCGACGTCCGGTTCCTGACGATACGCGCGCACGGACCTGCCCGAGACGGTACCGGCGTCGTATTGGCCACGCACTGCATCTCTGAGCGCTCCCGCAGTATCGAGGAGGTGTATCGATTCAATTACTTCAGCCTTCTTGTTCCTAACCGCATCGGCATCGAAAGAAATCGGTGGCTCCATCGCTGTCATCGCCAGTAGTTGAAATACGTGATTCGGCACCATGTCGCGCAGCGCTCCGGTCTTCTCGTAAAATTTTCCGCGATGCTCTACGCCGACCGTCTCCGCAGCGGTGATCTGAATGTGATCAATATGTTCTCGATTCCACATCGGCTCGAAGAGACCGTTGGCAAAGCGGAGCGCCATGATGTTCTGGACCGTTTCCTTCCCGAGAAAGTGGTCGATCCGATAGATCTGATCCTCTCCCAGATGCTTCAGAATTTCGCTGTTAAGCGCTTTGGCCGAAACCAAGTCGTGGCCGAAGGGCTTTTCGATCACCACCCGCCGCCACTGGTTGTCTTTTTCAGTCACGAGACCCGCCGCTCCGAGGCCATCGACCGCCACACTGAAGAAGCGGTCTGCGATTGCCAGATAGAACAGGCGGTTGCCTGCCGTCCCCGCTGCCTTGTCCAATCCAGTCAGATGCGCGTCAACGCTGCGATAAGTTTGCGGATTGTTTAGGTCGCCTTGCAAATAGCTCATCCGTTCGGTCAGCCATTGCCAGGCGGTCTGGTCTATATGGTCGACTGCGAACTCGCCATCGGCGCCGACGAATTCCTGCATCGTATGGGTGAGACCGGTGCGCCATTCCTCCGCAGTCTTTGAGGCGAGATCTACGCCAACCAGTTGGAATTCGTTAGGCAGCCGCCCGGCCTTCACCAGATTATAGAGCGCCGGAACGACCAAACGCTTCGTCAAGTCGCCGGCGGCGCCGAAAATGACCATTGCGCAGGCGGGCGCGACCGGCGCGCCGTCCGGCGCGAACGCCGAGCCATCCTTATCGCGGGTCAGCGTTTCCATTGCAAGGTTCCCTGGTAAGACCGAGTAGCAAGTGCATCCGAAACCGTTGTCATCAGACCATAATGATGCTGCTTGCGCAAATTCGCGACTACTGCACAGGCGTGAGATTTCGCGCTAACCGATGCGAGGTTAACCTGCGCTCCCCCATTCGGGAGATTTTCGACGAGAGGTAGAAAGGCATACAGGAGAAGAGATGAGCAAGGCCAGCACAGAGCGGCGTGATATCGAGCGGGAGATTTCCCCTCGGTATCGTTTTCGACGTAGACTTTGAAGTTTCTGAGGCAATGACGAAGCGCTCCAGTAAGCTGCACCGGTTCGACGATTGAACGCACCTTGACTGTCACTTTCGTGCCACCGCCGATTGGATAAAAAGACACGACGCCAACCCGAAAATGATCCGATGCAGCCCGCCAGGCGATTCGCCGGTCGGGGACGCGCGTTATGATTTGGACGTCGCTTTGGACTTCCTCGCCATTGATGGACGAGGTGCACGAGAAGTGGGTGTTGTCGATCCTGTCCATCTTGCTGATCGAATTAACGAACGCCGGAAAGTGTTCGAACCGTAAGCAGCGATGGTAAACCTCTGACAGAGGCGCGTTCACGACGATTGACTCGGAATCGCTATTCACGTCAATGAAATTCGGCGTCGGGTTCGAGGCTTCTGGTAATTGCGGCGCAGTTTCTTGCTGCGCCGTTCTCATCTGCCGAACTGTTGCGCTTGCTGTCGCGCGAGCACCCGGCTCAAGCTGCCTTCGAAATTGAACTGTTCCATGTTGAGGATGAGCCACGGATTGTTCGCGCTGGTGGAGCGTCGGAAAAAAATCCGCCACAGATTCGTGCGCTTGGGTTTGTTCGTTCTCATAGGTGTGTTGTTTGTTCTCTAACAATACGGACGCCTCGCAAGGCTAGCGACGAAGCAGTAGTTAGATTTGCCTATCTGGCGCCGGAGAGAGATCGCACCACCCCTTTTGAGGGATGAAACAAATGTCGCGAGCGGCGCAGATAGCGCTTAAACTTTTGATAGTGTGTATCGCTGCTTCGGGCAGACAACGACAAGTTCATGACACCAGCCCTCAGCCTGGAAAAACGTGGTTTGAAGCCAGCGGTGCCGGCACCCGGTATCGCAGGGGTAGCTTTTCGGTATGGATTGGCGCTGGGGGCCGTAACCGTGGCGGCGACCGTTGCAGTCCTGACCTGGCACTGCGGCATCCCACATGGGCAAGCCTCCATCTTTCTTTTTGCGATCGCAGTGGCTGCCTGGTACGGCGGACTAGGTCCCACGATAGTCGCAGTCGTCTTCTCGGCTTTCGCTTACAGCTACTTTTTCACGGCACCGCTTTATAACTTTGTCCTGAGCCATGAAGACCTGCCGCATCTTGTACTGTTCACCTCGTTTGCGCTGCTGGTTGGGTGGTTTACTTTGGTTCGTCGCCGAGTCGAAAGGCAGCTTCAACGATCCCGGGACGAATTGGAGATTAAGGTCCTCGAGCGTACCGCGGAGCTACAGGCGAGCCGGCAAAAGTATCGCGAGCTGATCGACGCGTCGCCGGACGCGATTTTTGTTTGGGACCAATACGGCAAATGCGTTTTATGCAACGCATCGGCCGCCAGACTACACTGTTGCGCGGAGAGAGAACTGATAGGTTTGTCGATCGCGGACACGTACGTTCCTGCCGAACGCGATCTAATCCGGGAAAGATTCGACCGATCCAGGAACGAAGGCGTCTTGCGGTTTGAACGCCAATTCCTGCGCAAAAACAATGAGGTAGTTCCGGTCGAGGTTTCGTTGTCCACCGCTGGCAAAGAGCATTACCAAGCGGTTCTAAGGGACATTAGCGGTCGAAAGCAGGCTGAGGAGGAACTGAGAAAGCAGGCAGAGTTACTGAGCCTGGCGCATGACGCTATCATAGTGCGTGATCCTGAAAGCCGAATCACATTTTGGAATCCCGGTGCGGAGAAGACCTACGGCTGGACCGCTGCGGAAGCCATCGGCAAGGTCACTCACGAACTGTGGCAGACGACGTTTCCGGGACCGTTTGATCAAATTAATGCAATGCTGTTGCGCACGGGGCGCTGGGAAGGCGAACTGATCCACACCAAACGCGATGGCACGCGAGTCGTCGTAGCCAGCCGGTGGTCCTTGCAGCGTGACGAGCACGGAGCTCCCGCAGCGATTCTGGAAATTAATCGCGACGTGACGGAGCGGAAGCAAGCGGAAGAAGAAATTCGCAAACTGAATGAGGAGCTTGAACAAAGAGTGATCGAACGCACTGGAGAGCTCCAAGCCGTTAATAAAGAATTAGAGGCGTTTGCCTATTCGGTGTCGCACGATCTGCGCGCGCCGGTTCGGCATATCGCCGGGTTCACTGAGCTTTTGCAGAAGCGTGCTGAGGCGGTTCTCGACGAGAAAAGTCGGCACCACATCAATACGATTTTAGATTCCGCCAATCGCATGGGCACGCTGGTGGACGATCTTTTGGCCTTCTCGCGGATCGGCCGAACAGAAACGCAGAACACGACCGTCGACCTTTCCCGGATTTTGAAAGGCGTCATTGGCGAGTTCGCGCCGGACACACAGGGGCGGAATGTTGTCTGGCGTATTGGCGACTTGCCGAAATGCTACGGCGATCCGGCGATGCTCCGGCTAGTGTTTACGAATCTCATCTCGAATGCGCTGAAATTTACTCGAACACGTGAGCCGGCCGAGATAGAAATTGATACGTTAAACCACAGTCCCGCCGAAGTCGTCGTGTTTGTGAAAGATAACGGAGTGGGATTCGACATGAGGTACAAGGACAAGTTGTTTGGCGTCTTTCAGCGCCTGCATCCGCAAGAGGCATTCGACGGTACAGGGATCGGGCTCGCCACCGTGCAGCGAATTATTCATCGACACGGCGGCAAGGTTTGGCCGCAGAGCTCGGTCGATCATGGTGCGACTTTTTATGTGGCGCTGCCCAAACCAGGAAAGGTCAAGCAATGAATGGTCTGAAACGTATCTTGTTAGTGGAGGATGATCCCAAGGATGTCGAGCTTACACTGACGGGGCTAAGCGAATACAATCTGGCCAACGAAGTGGTGGTCGCGCGCGACGGCGAGGAGGCGCTCGATTATTTATATCGGCGCGGGAATCACCAGGCGCGCGCCAACGGCAACCCCGCGGTGATGTTACTCGACCTGAAGTTACCAAAGCTCAACGGGTTCGAGGTACTGGAGCAGGTTCGAACGGATGAGAACCTGAAAATGATCCCAGTGGTAGTCCTTACCTCTTCGCATGAAGAACGTGACCTTGTGAAAAGCTACAAACTCGGCGTGAACGCTTACGTGGTGAAGCCTGTCGACTTCCACCAATTCGTTAATGCCGTGAAAGAGCTGGGAGTCTTTTGGGCCGTGATTAACGAGCCGCCTCCGGGCAGTGTACGAAAACCGTAACCCCGATGGATCCTCCGCCGCGAGTTCTGCACCTTGAAGACGCCATCAGAGGCACAGAATCGCTTCGAGCTGACTTTCAGCTCAAGGGCGAACCGCGCGAGCTACGGTCGCCGGTCGATGAAAATCTGTTCCAGATCGGCAAGGAAGCCATAAGCAATGCGCTGAAGCATGCGTGCGCGACCGAGTTTCACGCGCGATTGTCTTTTGATTCCGAGGCGGTTCGTCTGGAGCTTCGCGATAACGGCAAGGGATTTGTTGCCGATTCTGCAAACAGAGGAGGTATTGGTTTGATCGGAATGAAGGAGCGCGCCGAACAGATCGGCGCGACACTTGCAGTAACAAGTGAGCCTCATGCAGGAACGACGATCACAGCTGTCTCACCATACCAGGAGCCCGTAGCAACATGAAAACATCAGCGGAAAAGAAGAAAACGAGCACTGCAAAAAAGAAGCCCATCCGACTTCTGATCGCAGACGACCACAGCGTAGTCCGCGAAGGTCTGGTCTCGTTAGTGAAGCGTAAGTCGGACATCGCCGTAGTCGCCGAAGCCGGCAATGGGCGCGAGGCGGTCGAACTTTGGAAGGAGCACCAGCCCGACGTCACTCTGCTCGATTTGCGCATGCCTGAACTGGACGGCGTTGGCGCAATCGAAGAAATCCGCGAACTCGACGCGAACGCGCACATCATCGTGCTGACCACTTACGATGGGGATGAAGACATCTATCGCGCCATCAAAGCGGGTGCGAAAGCGTATCTGTTAAAGGACACTGCGCGGGACGCACTGGTGGATACGGTTCGTAGGGTGCACGCCGGTGAAACCTACCTACCTCCGCCGCTCGCCGCAAAGCTTGCCGAGCGTGTCAGCGGCGCAGCACTGAGCCGGCGCGAAATGGAAGTGCTCAAGGGCATGGCGGCAGGAAAGAGTAACAAGGAAATAGGTGCGGAACTATTCATCAGCGACGGCACCGTGAAGACCCACGTCAAAAGCATTTTCACTAAACTCGACGTTGTTAGCCGCACCGAAGCCGTGGCGACCGCAACTCGCCGCGGTTTGATTCAACTCTGAAGGAGGGCTACTCACAGGCGGAATGCCGCCTTGCAAGGCATGCCCGCGCCTTCCGCAGACTGACCTACGCTCTATGCGGCTGTCGTCTGCTGGCGCGCCGTTGAGGCTGGTTTCGTTTCAGCGACGTTGTGTGTGGAAGGTGCCGAGGAAAATAGTGGGAAAAGTCCCTCGACGAGGGTCGGGTGAGTTAGTATCCCGTCGCGCAGCGCGGTATACGGCAGGCCTGCTAGCATTGCAATTTGCACGGACGACAAGATTTCCCCCGTGTCTACGCCGAACCCGGTGAATCCAAGGATGCGGTCGGTGTTAACCTCAACCAGTGCTTTCAGGAATCCGCGTGTTTCTGACAGTGTGGTTGCGCGCATGACCGCTGCCATCGGAATCTTGAACAAACGATAGGCAATGCGTCGCTCCTTGGCCTCCTTCTCACTTAGTCCGATGTGCGCCAATTCCGGGTCAGTGAACATGCAGTAGGGAATCAATCTGCCCGTCGTTACGCGTTTGCCGCCAGTGATGCTGTCATGGACAACGCGGAAATCATCCACGCTAACGTGAGTAAACTGCGGGCTGCCTGCTACCTCGCCGATCGCCCAAACGCCGGGTGCAGTCGTTGCCAGCCGCTCGTCTACTTTGATGTAACCGCGATCGGTCAACTCAACGCCGGCCAACTCCAGTCCTATTTCTTCCGTGTTCGGAGTCCGCCCACCGGCGAGCAGCAGATGACTGCCTTGTAGCGTTTTCTCCTGGCCACCCTGCTCGATCACGAGTGTGACGGACTGTCCTGATTTGCCCGATATACTTTTGACCTTAGCGTTCAGAACGATGTTGATATCTTCGTCCTGAAAGAGCTGTTGCATAGCTTCCGAGACGTCGTCTTCTTCCCGATGCATGAGTCGATCGTTGCGATCGAGCACAGTCACTTTGCTTCCGAACCGGCGCGTCGCCTGAGCTAGCTCCAGTCCGACATAGCCGCCGCCGATGACAAGTAAGATGTTCGGGTAATTGATCCAGTTCCAATGCTTCGATGTGTGTGAGTGGTTGCGCCTCATTAAGACCTGGAACTGATTCGCGCGCAGCGCGAGTGCCCGTGTTGATGATCACATTCCTTCCGCTGAGCCGCCGCGTTCTCCCATCAGGAAGTATGGTTTCGATCGTTTTACGACTGACGAAACGACCCGAGCCAAGAATGAATTCCGCGCCGCTCTTCTTGTAGTTATCGAGATAAACGTTATTCCAATGCGAAACCATTCTGCGTTTGCGCTCACGTACGGCTCGCATGTCGACCGCGAAATTTCTCTTAGGTATCCCAAACTCTTCACTTCGGCGAAAGTAGGAGGCGACCTTTGCACTATGAACGACGTTCTTGCTCGGCAGACAAGCGATGTTCGGGCATGAGCCACCGACATATTTGCGCTCGATCACTGCGACGCGTTGTCCTTTGCTGGCAAAAGTCCACGCGGCGACTGTTCCGCCCGTTCCACCGCCAAGGATCACCAAGTCGTATTCTTCAACCTTATCGTTTTGTCCTGAAGAAGTATTTTGGGTCGTGCTCATGCCTTGTCCTTTCGGAAACAACTAAGATTCATACATCGAATTCCCATCGTCAGCGGCTCGTAGGCGTCTAAGTCGTCCGTCATGCGCGGCGAAAACTTCAGATTCGACAGGCCCCAGGTGCTTGTCGAACGCGCTTAATTGCCCATTTGATCCACCAACTTGCGTGCGTTCTAAGTTTCGAGCCCTTTCCCGGGTCAAATCGCCCGACTGCTTCCATTAGACCGATGTTTCCTTCCGAGATCAGATCAAGCAAAGGCAAACCAAAGTCAACATCATCGCGTGCGATGGTTACGACGAGGCGCAGGTTCGAGTGAATCATCCGTTCGCCAGCTGCTGCATCGCCGTTCCGGATTCTGCGCCCGAGTTCGATTTCTTCATCGGGCGTCAGAAGAGGCACTTGCCCCACCTCTGGCAAATAGTTGTTGAGCGCCCCGTTGTGCTTGTACTTCCGGTGTCGCGTCATGAGCGGAACCGTTTGGGAACCATTCTAGATTTCAAGTTGTTATGCGAATCTTGGCCGGTTCCGGCGATTGCGGGGCTTCCGATCGCGCGAATACAGGAGAAACGACAAGGGACGCGAGCAGAGCGAATGAGGCGCGATTCACAAGGCCACGTTCTTTATCAGCCTGTCAGCTAACCAGAAAGATTTTTCGACTAGCGATCACCGGCGCTCTCTGACAATCTCAGTGTGCACGCCAAAAGTGAAGACTGCTGATAGCGTTTGCGAAAAGTGCGGCGCAAAGATCTCTGCGGACGCGCGGCAGGGAGTTTGCCCGGCGTGCCTGTTAGAGACCGGTCTTGGTCTGCTTGACGACGAGGATGAAAGCACGAAATACAGTGCGCCTCCAGTCAAAATGCTGGGAGAGTTCGGCGACTACGAATTGTTGGAGGAAATCGGTCGGGGTGGTCAGGGTGTAGTTTACCGCGCGCATCAGAAAAGTCTCAATCGCACCGTCGCGCTTAAAGTAATCGGCCTGGGCCCCTGGGCGACCGAAGCGCATCTGAAGCGCTTTCGCCGGGAAGCGGAAGCCGCTGCCAACCTCGACCATCCTTTTATCGTTCCAATTCATGAAGTGGGCGAGCGCGATGGCTGCTGCTACTTCAGCATGAATTTCATCGAAGGCGGGCAGCTTGACGAAGTAGTCAGGCGCGCGCCGATGTCGATCCGGCAGGTGGCGGAGTTAATCGCGAAGGTGGCCCGCACGGTGCATCACGCGCATGAACACGGGATACTGCATCGAGATATCAAGCCTGGGAACATTCTGTTGGATACAAAAGGCGAACCGCATCTGACCGATTTTGGCCTTGCCCGATTAGTGGAAGCTGAGAGCACGGTCACGCGCACGCTGGACGTGATGGGCACACCCAGTTACATGGCGCCGGAACAAGCTGCGGGAAACAACGCAGCTGTCGGCAAGGCCACAGATGTCTATGGACTTGGCACGGTCTTGTACGAGTTGCTAACCGGCCATCCGCCTTTTGCCGGAGGAACAAGCTACGAGACGATCCGCCTGCTTCTGGATACCGAACCGCGACAACCGCGCGTCTGGAATCCGAAAATACCTCGTGAGCTTTCTACGATCTGCTTGAAGTGTCTGGAGAAAGATCCAAAGCGTCGTTACCCATCCGCCGTTGCGCTGGCGGAAGATTTGGAACACTGGCTTAATTACGAACCAGTCCAGGCGAAGCCGAGTGGGTTCTTCGCACATTCCAGGAAATGGGTGCAACGGAACCCAGCTATTGCTGCGCTAGTCGCATCCTTGATTGCTCTGGCTGCGATTATGGGATGGAACGTTTGGCAAAGCGAACTGATCACCGGACCTCCAACAAAGAGCGTCGCGGTGCTTCCGTTTAGCAATCTGAGCAAAGAACAAGAGAACGCGTATTTCGCCGACGGCGTTCAGGACGAAATCCTGACAGACCTGGCGAAGATCGCCGACTTGAAAGTTATCAGCCGCACCTCCGTGTTGCAGTATAAGAGTGGTGTTGCACGCAATCTGCGCGAGATCGCGCAGCAACTGGGAGTGGCGAATGTGGTAGAAGGCAGCGTTCAGCGCTCGGGCAATCGCGTGCGCGTCAACGCGCAGTTGATCGATGCCCGCACCGACGCGCATCTGTGGGCGCAAACCTACGATCGCGATCTGGCCGATGTCTTCGCCATCCAAAGCGAGATCGCCAAGGCAATCGCCGATCAGTTGCAGGCGAAGCTTTCACCTAACGAGAAGGCGGCAATTGAAAAACCGCCCACCACCGACCTGGCCGCCTTCGATCTCTACACGCGGGCCAAGACTCTCCTTCTCTCACTTAGTTCCACTACTCAGCAAAACCTGCAACAGGCGATCGAGCTTCTTAATCAAGCCGTTGCACGAGACCCTGCCTTTTTCGAAGCCTACTACCAGTTGGTCTATGCTCAGGGTTGGGCGTATTCCGTGTATGGCGACCATACACCTGCCCGGCTTGCCTTGGCGGAAGCGGCTCTCCAAGCGGCAACTCGGCTGCGGCCAGATGCTGGCGAAACGCATCTCGCGCGGGCGAACTATCTGTATTACTGCCTGCGCGACCACAACGGCGCACTAGCCGAGCTGGAAGCGGCGCGGCGCAGTTTACCTAATGACCCGCGCATCTTTGAATTGAGCGGCTACATTTTGCGCCGGCGCGGTCAACAGGAAGGAGGAGTGCGTAATCTGGAGCGCGCAGTGGAGCTTGATCCGCGCAACCCTTTTATGCTCCAACAGCTTGCCGTTAGCTACCAGCAACTGCGGCGCTATCCCGAAGAAGCTGCCGTATTAGATCGCGCTTTAACTATTGTTCCAAACGATGTCGGTACGAAAACTTTCCGTGTTGGGGTTGACTTTTTGTGGAAAGCCGAGACGCGACCGTTGCACGAGACGATCGATTCGATTCTGGCCGGGGGCCCAAGTGCAATTTCTGATGCCGCCGATGCCTGGTTTCTTTACGCGCTGGCGGAGCGCGATCCAACGGCAGCAGAGCGGGCCCTGGTGGCGGCGGGCGACAATCCGTGTTGGACCGACAACACTGTTAATTTAAGCCGCAACTTTGGCGAAGGATTGCTGGCGCGGATGATGAAGGACGAGGGAAGAGCAAACGCCGCCTTTCGCAAGGCTCGTCTCGAACAGGAGAAGATCGTGCAAGTGCAGCCAGATTATGGACCGGCGCTGTGCGTGCTCGGCCTGATCGACGCCGCTCTGGGGCGAAACGAAGAGGCGTTGGGCGAAGGACGGCGCGCGATCGAACTTCTTCCCGTGGAAAAAGATTCGCTCAATGGCAGTCAGATGCTTGTCTATTTCGCGATCATCGCTGCGTGGGCGGACGAGAAGGACACTGCTTTGCAATACTTGGCAGCCAACGGTCAATCGCAAGGTGGATACATTGTTGCGACCTACGGCGCATTAAAGCTGCTCCCCTTCTGGGACCCGCTCCGTGGCGATCCGCGCTTCGAAAAAATCGTTGCCTCGCTCGCGCCAAAAAAACAGTAGAGCTCAACCAGGCTGTTCTTCACAAAACGTGCTACGTATCGCGCAACCCAGCTTTGCCAATCGTAGCAACCATCCGCTCGCTCCCGAGCGTGGCTACGTCAGCTAAGATGGATACCAACTGTTTTTTTCGCTCGGCTATCTCGACAGTTTAGACGTTTGACCGTGTTGAAAGTCCTAAACCATTTCTCGCGCCGTAGAAAAATACCGTGAAATTTTGGTCCCTTTTGCAGCGCGGTGCGCGAGATGGCTCATGGAGAACTCTTGATCAACTCGCTGAAAACAGCTTTCGTATGGGGGCAGCGCCGGCATAGCTCAGCTGGTAGAGCAGCTGATTTGTAATTCAAGCCTAACGAATTGCGCAGCGTTTCACTGCTTTGCATATCGTTGCTGACGCTAGGTCATTGGTAATTTCGCTTTCGCAGTGCGTTGCGCAGAGTTGCGCGGTTTTGCATCAAAATCTTGCCCGACCGTAGAACGGACCGTAGAAAATTTCGGCTTGCGCTTCTGAATCGTCGACTTGTAGAAAGCTGACGCCTCCACGCGCCGTGATTCTGCTTTCGCTCTCCACACGACAATGACAGACTGATATCCGAGTGCGATGACGCGGGTTTCCAGCACGTATCATCCTAGTGTCGTTGCTGCAACAGTACGGCTACGAAAGAGGGCTTTCGCGTGCGGTCTCCTCCGACGCGAGGGCTCGCGCCTCACGTTCGGCGTCCGCGATAGAGCTGCTGCCGCGGGGAAACCAGGCAATGCCGGCGGCGAGGACGACGGCGAGGAACACTATGGCTGTTGCGAGGCCGAATCGGATACCCTCGATGAAGTCACTATCGGCAACCGCAAGGATCGCTTTCTGCGTCGCCGGGTTGAGATGTTTGATCGGCCGGCCGGGTCCGATCTCGGCAGAGTAAGCACGGGGATTCGCGTTCCCGATGATCATATCCGCCACCTCCTTGCGCTCGGTCGGATCCGGAAGCGTGTTGGCGAGGTGAACGCTCAAAGTGGTCGTTAGTGTTGCCGCAAGGATCGAGCCGAGCACGGCAAACCCGACGGTGGAACCAAGCGCGCGCTGTGCGCTCATGATGCCCGATGCCATTCCCGCGCGCTCGGCCGGGACCGTCGTCATTGCGAGCGATGTGATCGGCGTCAGGCACAACCCAGCTCCCACGCCGACGAAGACGAGACCGGCGATGGCGACGACAGTGCTTCCCTGCAGCCCGGCGATCAGAACGGCGAACCCGACGATTTGCGACGCGATGCCGAGGAGAATCAGGCGCCGCGAACCGATCACTCCCACGAGTTTCCCGGCCGTCAGCGACATGATCATCAGGCTCATGCTGTACGGCAAGAGGAGGAATCCCGCATCCGTCGGCGACAAACCGCGCACGTTTTGCATGTACTGCGTGATCACGAGCAACATCCCATATGCGGCGAACAAAGCGGCGAAGATCGTGATGATCGCGAGCGAGTACGTGCGGTCGCCGAAAAGCTTGAGGTCCATCATGGGGTCCGCGTTCCTGCGTTCGCAGAAGATAAATGCCGCCAGCGCCGCAACCGCGACCACGAAGAGCGTTAGGATCTTCCCCGAGATCCAGCCCGCATGTGGACCTTCAATCACGGCAAACGCGAAAGCCCCGACCGCCGCCATGAATAGAAGCTGCCCGGGGATGTCGAACGTGCGCGGGCGTTCGTCCCGCGACTCCGCAACAAAGCGCCAGGTCAAGGCCAGGGCGACGAGCCCGACGGGAATGTTGACCATGAAGATCGAGCGCCAGCCCGTCCCTTGTACCATGAAGCCGCCCAGCGTCGGCCCGATTGCGATGGCGGTGCTCGCAATCGCGGTCCAGATGCCGATCGCCCAGCTTTTCAACTTCGGATCGGGAAATGCGGCGCTCACGAGCGCGAGCGAGGTTACATTGACCGTCGCCGCCGCAACCCCCTGGACTGCGCGTGAGAGGTTGAGCGCTTCGAGCGAGGGGGCCATGCCGCACGCTGCGGAGGCCGCTGTGAAGAGAGCGACGCCGGCAAGGTATAGCTTGCGACGGCCGTAGATGTCCGCTGCCGTTCCGGACGACATGATCGCGATCGCCATCCCAAGGCTGTACGCGGTGACCACCCACTGCAGGCCTGCCTCGCCCACCTTGAAGTCCGACTGGATCGCAGGTAACGCGACGTTCACGATCAGCGCATCCAGATAAATCATGAAGAGCCCGAGGCTCGTGGCCGCGAGTGCGAAGCGCTGCGTCGTGGTCATTGGGCGCTCAAAAGTTTCTCGCAGACAGAATTACCGGACAGCGGCCTATGGTTTTATGGTTGCTTCGCATTGTCCATCGAATTGAATCATTTCTCGTTCTTTTGAGGATGGCGAACACTGATCCAGCAGGAATGTCCAACTCAGCGGCGATCATGCGTCCAGATAATCCCTTTTGACTCAGCTTCGCAACTGACTTGTCATGACGATCGAGAATGCGCCGTCGTGCAAGCCTGACACCCTCTGCCGCCAAACCGGCGTTAATTCGCTCGTTGGACGACCTCTTGATCAACTCGCTGAAAACAGCTTTTGTATGGGAACGGCGGCATAGCTCAGTTGGTTCAGAGCAGCTGATTTGTAATTCAAGCCTAACAAATTGCGCAGCGTTTCACTGCTTTGCATATCGTTGCTGACGCCAGGTGATTCGTCATTTCGCTTTCGCAGTGCGTTGCGCAGAATTGCGCGGTTTTGCACCAAAATTTTGTCCGACCGTAGAAACGACCGTGAAAATTTCGGCTCGCGCTTGTGAGTCGTTGACCTGCTCCCGTTTTCCTGACCTTTTGTCGCGCCGCGTCACACATTATGCCACGCAATGGAATTGATCGGTAGCACGACTCTGGAAGGCAGGCTTTGTTCTCGACAGTGAGCGGGAAGCGGAATTATAATTGTTTTTGTCTTCGGGTTTCACTCGCATGTCCACCGAAACCGGTAAGCAGATCGCGCTGGAGATCGCCCATGTTTTGTTTATCGACGTTGTCGGTTATTCCAAGCTTTCGATTAATGAACAGCGCGCGGCTGTTGATGAGCTCAATCACATAGTTCGCGCCTCAGACCAGTTTCAAAAAGCCGAGGCCTCAGATCGCTTAATTAAAATCCCAACTGGCGATGGAATGGCGCTGGTGTTTTACACCAGTGTAGAAGCGCCGGTTCAATGCGCGGTTGAGATCAGCCGAGTGGTTAGAGAACATCCTCGCCTGCAAATCCGCATGGGAGTGCACAGCGGCCCGGTTAGTGGTGTGATCGATGTGACGGGTCGCTCGAATCTGACGGGAGGCGGTCTCAACATAGCGCAGCGTGTAATGGAATGCGCAGATGCCGGGCACATTCTGCTTTCCAAGCGTGTCGCCGAAGATCTCGAAGAATACGAACAATGGCGTCCGCTTCTGCACGATCTTGGAACCTGCGAAGTAAAACACGGAGCACGTGTTGGCGTCGTAAATCTCTACGCTGATCAAGTCGGCAATCCGCAGCTGCCGAAAAAGTTTCAGGCGCTGGAGAAACATCGTCACCGACTGCGCTGGGCGGCGATGACGGCGGCGTTGCTCGCGATTGCGGTCATAATCGCCGGCATTGCAATGGTGTCCCGTAATCGCGCACGATCGACGCCGGCTGCGGCCCCGGAAAAAAGCATCGCGGTGCTGCCGTTTGAAAACTTGAGCGAGGAAAAGCAAAACGAATACTTCGCCGATGGAGTGCAGGACGAAATCCTGACCGACTTGGCCAAGATCGCGGACTTGAAAGTGATTAGCCGCGGCTCGGTGATGCAATACAAGAGTGGGGTCGCCCGTAATTTGCGCGAGATTGGACAGCAACTCGGTGTGGCGCATTTACTCGAAGGGAGCGTGCAACGCGCTGCGAACAAGATTCGGGTGAACGCACAGTTGATTGACGCCCGCACTGACGCGCATCTTTGGGCCCAGACCTATGATCGCGATTTGGCCGATATGTTTGCAATCCAGAGCGAGATCGCCACAGCCATTGCCGAGCAACTCCAGGCGAAGCTTTCGCCTAACGAAAAGGCGGCGATTGAAAAACCGCCTACCACCGACCTGGCCGCCTTCGATCTCTACACCCGGGCCAAGACTCTACTTTTCTCAAACGCTTTCAATGTCAGCCAAGAGCAAGTTTTGCGACAGGCGATTGAGCTTCTTAATCAAGCAGTGGGCCGAGACCCCACCTTTCTTCGAGGCCTACTACCAGCTCGTCTTTGCTCACGGTGTCGCGTATTCAGTGGTGGGCGACCATACGCCCGCCCGCCTAGCCTTGGCGGAAGGAGCTCTTCGAGCGGTAACACGGCTGCGTCCCGATGCTGGCGAGACGCATCTGGCGCGAGGGGGCTATGCTTATTACTGCCTGCGCGACTACGGCGGCGCACTGGCCGAGCTGGAAGTGGCGCGACGCAGTTTACCCAATGATCCGCGTATCTTTGAACTGACCGGCTACATTTTGCGCCGGCTCGGCCAACTCGAAGAAGGAGCGCGCAATCTGGAGCGCTCAGTGGAGCTCGATCCGCGCAATTTTCTTACGCTCCAACAGCTTGCCCTCAGCTTCCAAGCTCTGCGGCGCTATCCAGAAGAGGCCGCCGCGTTAGATCGCGCCCTGACTATTGTTCCAAAGGATATCGGCACGAAGACTGAGCGTGCTCTGGTCGACTTTAACTGGAAAGCTGAGACCCGGCCGTTGCACGATACGATCGATTCGATTCTGGCTGCGAATCCAGGCGCAATTTCTGATGCCGCCGATGCCTGGTTTGATTGCGCGCTAGCGGAACGCGATCCCACCGCAGCAGAGCGGGCTTTGGTGGCGCTGGGCGACGATCCGTTTTGGAGCGAGAACGCTGTTATTTTAAGCCGCAGTTTTGGCGAAGGGTTACTGGCGCGGATGATGAAAGATCAGGCGAGGGCACACGCCGCTTTTACCAAGGCTCGTCTGGAACAGGAGAAGATCGTGCAAGCGCAGCCACATTATGGACCTTCGCTTTGCGTGCTCGGTCTGATCGACGCCGCTCTGGGGCGAAAGGAAGAGGCGTTGCGCGAAGGGAGGCGCGCCATCGAACTCGTTCCGGTAGGAAAAGACTCACCCGCTGGCAGTCAGATGCTCGTCTATTTTGCTATCATCGCTGCCTGGGTCGGTGAGAATGATCTTGCCCTGCAATACTTGGCGGCCAACGGGCAATCACAAGGCGGAGTTCAGGTCGCGACCTATGGCGTTTTAAAACTGCATCCCCTCTGGGATCCGCTCCGCGGCGATCCGCGCTTTGAAAAAATCGTCGCTTCCTTGGCGCCAAAGGAATCGCCCAAGTAGAAAAAGGATGATCCGCGTCGTCCGCATGGTCGCCTTTTGGCGAAAAATTTCCGAGGACCGTTACCAGTCTAGACGTTGGATGAGGTTGGTCACGACGACCCGCCCCCCGAGGAGCCCTAAATCATTTCTGGTACCGTAGAAAATACCGTGAAATTTTGGTCGCTTTTGCAGCGCGGTGCGGAAATGGTTCATGACGAACTCTTGATCAACTCGCTAAAAACGGCTTTCATATGAGGGCAGCGCCGGCATAGCTCAGCTGGTAGAGCAGCTGATTTGTAATCAGCAGGTCGTCGGTTCGAATCCGACTGCCGGCTCAGTTTTCGCTCGATGCGACATCCAAATAAGATGAGGCGAAAATGCGGTCGCGTTTTCCAGGTAACCGTGCGGCCGAGTGTGCGCTGACAAGCGAAGTTCTGGTTTTCGTCGACTAGAGGCGTAAAGAAATTACCTGCTTCCAGTTCTTCGAAATGATACTTTAGCGGCGCGATGATCACTTCCGACCCTCGGTATGACTTTGATTTCGCTGTCGCCGGGGGCGGTCCTGCTGGTTCATCGGCGGCCATCTCGCTACGGCAGCGCGGTCATTCTGTCGTTCTGTTTGAGCGTGAGACCTTCCCGCGATTTCATATCGGTGAATCGTTGCTATCGACCGCAAACGACGCCTTCGCAGCCTTGGGCGTGGCTAAGCAGATCGAGGCCGCAAGTTTTCCGGCGAAGTGGGGTGCGCGCCTTTACACGCATGACGGTCAGAATGGACGATACGTTGACTTCACCTGCGTTCGAGAAGTCACAAGGCCTCAGACGTATCAAGTTTGCCGCGAGGAATTTGATCGCATTCTACTGGAACGGGCTCGCGAAGTGGGTGTCGATGTTCGAGAAGCGTGCAACGTGATTACATGTGAGTTTGCACCAGACGCCGCGGTCCTCGAGGTAGCGTCGCGCGGGGATGCTGCGACGCGCCGCTGTCCATGTGCGAGCTCTTGTTGATGCCACGGGCCGCGGAGGCTTGCTCGCTAGAAAATTCAATCTGCGCACCGAGGAGCCCCTCCTTGCGAACATAGCAATTTACTCCCACTACACGAAGATACCTCGACTGGAAGGACCGCGGCCTGACGATATCCGGCTTATCGCACGAAACGACGCCGGCTGGTTTTGGCTTATTCCTATTTCAAAAGAGTTAACGAGTGTCGGCGTAGTTCTACCAAAGGCGCTTTACCGCAGATTGGCGAATGGTTCGCCGGAGGAGACGCTTAACAGCACGATCGCCGATACGCCGATTGTCGCTGAGTTAATGCGAGAGGCCCGGCGCGAGTGGCCAGTACGCGTTGAGAAGGATTTCTCGTACAGTGCTTCGGCATATGCTGGCGATCGCTGGATCCTGGCCGGCGACGCAGGATCGTTTCTCGATCCGGTATTTTCGACCGGAGTTTCAATCGCTATGGAATCGGGGATTGAAGCCGCTGCCGAACTCCATCGCGCTCTGCCACGAAATGACTTCTCAGCGGCGAGCTTTGCGGCGTTCTCTCGTCGCCAGCGAAAACGATTCGAGACGTTTCGCCGGTTTGTAGTGGGCTTCTACACACCGCAGTTTCGCGACGTTTTTTTCAGCCCGGAACCACCGACGCTCATCTTTCGATCAGTCGCCACTATGCTTGCGGGTAAGTGGAACGCCAGTTTGTGGACGCGCTTCCTGAACCAGCTGTTCTTCGGTATGATATCCATTCAGAAACATTTCAAGATAGCGCACCACGCTTTCCGGCGTGACCGAGAGGCCGGTTACCCTGGTGAAGTGTCTTCGAAAGGTTCCATTGCTAATGGAGCTGAACCTTTGCGACCCTCATAAACCGACAACAACAACGCAGCTTTCCGGTCGCGCTCTTGCGAATGAGTTGACACCTCCAGATGGGGAGACGTTGTCTTCGAATTTCTCCACTAGTTGTAAAAAACGGTCACCTCAGCTGACGAACTTGAGTTCGCTTGCTTCTTCAGCCTCGGGATCCGGAACAAACTGATGTGTATTGCTGCCCACGAGTCTTTCGAAGAGCGGCGAGGCCATGAGCGTCGTGACCACTGCCATGATCACCAGCGTGGCGAAAAGTCCCTCCGATATGATGCCGCGCTGTAGGCCGATATTGATAATAATCAATTCCATTAATCCACGTGCATTCATTAGTGTGCCGATGCCGAGCGCTTCGCGATTGGGAATGCCAGTGGCGCGCGCGGCTATCCAGCAGGCGACGCCTTTGCCCAGAATAGCCGCGATCAACACCGCGCCACACATAGCCCAAAGGAAGCTGGTGTTGAGTAAACCGATCTTTGTATTCAGGCCCGAGTACGTGAAAAAGAGCGGGAGCAGCAGGGCGACCGTAAGCGGCTGAATGCGGCCGATAAGATCGCGCACAACGACTCCACGCGGCATCGCGGCACCCATGACGAACGCGCCGAATACTGCATGCAAACCAATGAGGTCGGTGAACCACGCACCCAAGGCCATGAGCGCAAGTCCGACAACCAAGCCGGCTTCGGTGAGTGTTCCGTTTTTTGTGAACCAAACTTTGCCACGGGTCAGCAACGGACGCACAATCAGCAGCGTTAAAGCCACGTAAGCGATGCCACCGGTGATGTTGACCAGAGCGTGGCTCCAGTTCTTCTCGAAACTGGCGAGGACAACTGCGAGGAGGCACCACGCCGTTGCATCGTCGATTGCCCCTGCGCCCAACGCCACAGTTCCCATGGTTGTGCCGGTCAGTTTTTTGAAATGAATGATGCGCGCCAGCATGGGAAAGGCGGTGATACACATGGACGCGCCAAGAAAGAGCATTGCCTCCGAGCGCGAAGTCGTGGTTGGAAATAGCGCCGTGTGATCAAATAGAATCCAAGCCAGGCCGGCCCCCAATACGAACGGTGTCAACATTCCCGCCACAGACACGGCGATTGAGCTTGTTAATTTGCGGCGCACGATGTCGACACGGAATTCCATTCCAACCACAAACATGTAAAGCGCCAGACCTAGTTGTGACGCTGGAAACAAATAACTTTGGGTGTCGCGCATTTTCTGAGTGGTGTCCCATGGGAAGAGCCAATGCTGCGCATCAGGCCAGAGCAAACCAAAGAGCGATGGTCCGAGAAGCACGCCGGCGAGCATCTCCGCTACGACTTGCGGCTGGCCGAGGCGCAAAGCAATCGCGCCGACTAAACGGCAGAACAAAAGGATAACAGCAAGCTGAATAAAAAACTGGATCGCAAGATGTACGTTGTTCATAGACTCACTTATGGAAGGTCGATGTTAGCGGACTGGGCTTGAATCGGACAAGGCCAACCTTGTCTTGTCACAGACAATACGACTCGGTTGGTAATCAATTGCACGCTTGACCTAATAAGGCCGCACCAAGAAAATTATCTGTCCATAAAATGGAAGTTCACATAAAGCCGGCTCAATCCGATGATACGGACTTTTATGACGTCGTAATCATGGGGGGCGCGCTGTCCGGTGGCGCAACCGCGACCTTGTTGCTGCGGCAAAATCCGGGAATTCGCGTATTGATTTTGGAAAAATCGACAAAACTTTCGCGGCGCGTCGGCGAAGCAACCGTCGAGGTCAGTGCATATTTCATGGGCCGAGTGCTGGGGTTGACGCAATATCTGAACGAATCGCATCTCGCGAAGCAAGGATTGCGGTTTTGGTTTACAAACGGCGAAGTAAAGACGCTCTCGGAAGCGAGCGAACTCGGCCCGCTCTATCAGGTGCGCGTACCGTCGTATCAACTGGATCGTGCCGCGTTTGATGAAGAGGTGCTACGCCGCGCCGGTGCTGCTGGCGCGGAGATTCTGCGTCCGGCGACAATAATCGATGCGCAACTACAGCCCGGAAAAGAACAAACAGTAACATTTCGCAACGGCGACGGCACCAGGACAGTTCGCTCGCGTTGGATTGTTGATGCATCGGGTGTAGCTGCAATTCTGGCTCGCAAAGAAGGCTGGTGGAAATCCAACACCGAACATCCGACTGCAGCGGCATGGTCGAGATGGAAAGGCGTCAAGGACTGGGACAGCCGCGAGTTGGCCGAGAAATATCCCTCATGGTCGCGCGCTGTTTACGCAACACGTAACACTGCCACCAACCATGTGATCGGCGACGGCTGGTGGAGCTGGTGGATTCCACTGAAAGGCGGTGACGTGAGTGTCGGCGTGGTTTTTGACCAGAGACTCGTCGATTGGCCGCAGGACGGCGGAAAACTCGGCGAACGGCTCAAGACCTTTCTGATGAAGCATCCGGTCGCGCGCGAGATTCTGGTTGATGCGCGATTTGACGAGCAAGATGTCCACTGGCGCAAAAATCTTGCTTATTACAGCACCACTTTTGCGGGAGACGGCTTCGTTCTGGTGGGCGATGCGGCGGCGTTCATGGATCCATTTTACAGCCCAGGTATGGATTGGATCTCGTTCACGACGTCGCGCGCGGCGGCGCTGATCGGGGCGCAGCGAACAGGCGAAGCGATGAGACCGTTAATTGAGCGGCACAATCGCGACTTCGCGTTATGTCATCGTTGCTGGTTCGAGGCCGTTTACAAGGATAAGTACGAATACATGGGCGAATTCGATCTAATGAGCATTGCTCTGATCTTCGATCTCTGCCTTTACTATATAGGTGTAGCATCCCGGCCATACAGGGACGGCGAGAATGCACTGCTGGTTCCGCCGTTTTCAGGTACCGGGATCGGCCTGATTTTTCGTTTTATGCGAGCCTACAACCGCCGTTTTGCTGAGATTGCACGTCGTCGTCGTAAACGTCGCATGCTGGGCAAAATCAACCGCGCGCACCGGTGTCTGATCCCGGGTTTTAAATTGCATTCCGCCAATCCAAGGCTCTTTGCTCAAGGTTTCGCCAAATGGGCGCGGGTAGAATTTGGCGAGCTGTTTTCCTGAAGCGCCGGCTCGGATGACGTTGACGGAAACGTCGGCGGACATCCCGGCCAACGGGTCGGTTGTTCAACGATCGTCTGAATAACGAGGGGCCCTAGCGGGAATCAGCACGACGCAGATAAAGAGCCCTGCCGCCAACGTCGACGACAGCGAAATTCGATGAGAGATATTCCTGACCCAGAACGCCAGCGTTCGATTCAGCTGCGGACTTCGAAAGTAGAATGTCGCCGGAGACATGAGCCACCGCGACTTCGGCATTTGCGAGTTTAAAATTCCCGATTCCCAGCTCTTTGATGGTTGCGCGACCGAGTCCTCCGTGCAAGCCGCCCGCGCCGTTGCCGCCGACCCCCCACAGAGCGGTAAGATCTGTTCCAGAACGGACTGCTGTTTCCTTATCGACAAGCGTTGTCGACGCGCCAGTGTCCACAATGAACCGCGTGCCGTGTCCGTTCAATGTGCCTTCGACATCGAAATGATGATTCGCATTCAAGCGCAACGGGATTCGTGTAAATCCGCGACTGGACAGGAAACTGGCAAGGCTCTGACTTACGGACGAGTTCGGGCCATTTGGATTGATGTAAAGCATCTGGCGCGCACAATCGACAATCATCCCAAATTTAACCATTTCGTTTATGCCAAGGATGCCGTTGACGTGCGTGAGGTTCGCCGACTCTGCGATGTGCGACCCGGTAGCGGGACCTGCGCGGTCTCTGTTGAAGTCCGACAGGTCTGTGATCGCAACTGGGACGTTTGTCACTATACAGTTGCCCATGCGCAATGCTTTTTACCTTGCTCGCGCCATAGCGTTCCCAGCTACGGCCAAACATGCCGCCGACATTCGATCCGGTTTTTTCGACGGTGAGGCCAAACGTTTTGGCGCTGTTGGCGTCAATGAGGGTGTATGGCGATCCGGTATCGATTAGGAGCGCCCCTCGCCGGTTGTTGATGGAAACCGGAACAAACAAATGATTGCCGAATCGCCGCTCCAGTTTTGCACCGGCGAAACCTTGCTTTGCGAGGAACCCGACAAGTGTGCCGCCGGGTTGTTGTGCTTGCCCGTGAAATGGCATCAGCGATGCGATTAAGAGAATCGAGGAGAACAGCTTTTTCATAAGTGGTTATCGTAATTGGGGGTCCGTATTTTGGGAATTCCGAACGAGACCTTCAAGTCGTTTTCAACGCCGCAAGAAGTGGCGTCGTTCCCCAGATTACAGCAACTGATAAGGATCGACGTCGATGGTGACTATGACGTCTTCGGGGAAGGGCAATTTGTCGACGGTTTCGCGGACGAGGCGGCTCAGACGCATGATGGCTTCGCCACGAACCAGGATGTGGAAGCGGAATTGGCCTTGTAATTTTTCGAGCGGCGCGGGGGTCGCGTCGCCCAAAATGAATTCCTGTGGTAGCGCTTCTTTCAAGCGGCGCTGTAATGTTTCCGCCGACAATTTTGCGCGTCCTTCGTGGGGAGAGCGCACTGTGATCAGGACGGCGTGTTTGAATGGTGGAAAACCGCAGCGCTCCCGAAATTCGAGCTCCTGTTGAAAGTAGCCGGCAAAATCATGATGGCGCGCAAACTGGATCGACGGACTGAACGGCGTGTAAGTTTGCACAAAGACTTCGCCCGATGTTTCTCCGCGTCCGGCGCGTCCGGCGACCTGTGTGAGAAGCTGAAACGTGCGTTCGCCGGCGCGAAAATCGGGCAGATGCAGGGCGAGATCCGCATTGATGATTCCGACCAGAGT
Source organism: uncultured Verrucomicrobiae bacterium (assembly GCA_963840135.1). Classification (GTDB taxonomy): domain Bacteria; phylum Verrucomicrobiota; class Verrucomicrobiia; order Chthoniobacterales; family UBA10450; genus Udaeobacter. Next base: position 415,574 of record CAWIXX010000003.1, read on the forward strand.
CACATTTGGAAAATGAAGCCCTTTCGCGATCATTTGCGTACCAACCAGGATGTCGATCCTGCCAGTGCGGAAATTCCTGAGAGTTTCGCGGTACGCTTCTTTGCGCGTCATCGAGTCTGCATCCATGCGGCGCACAACAGCTTTCGGAAAAATTTGCGACACTGTTGATTCGACCCTCTCCGTGCCGAAGCCCGCGTAAATCAGTGTATCTTTTCCGCAGGCCGGACACTTTTTGGGCACCGCAGCGGTGTGGCCACACAGATGGCAACTCAACCGTCCCGCGACCGCAGGATGCCGATGAAAGGTGAGCGCCACGCTGCAATTGGGACAATTGCGCGCTTCGCCACAATCGCTGCACAGGAGCGAAGTGGAGAAACCGCGCCGGTTCAGGAAGAGAATGGTCTGTTCTCGTTTTTCGAGCCGATCGGCAATCGCGGCGCGCAATTTCTCAGACAAGATCGTTGCCGACTTCTCTTTCCGCCGCTCCTGGCGAAGATCGACAACGCGCATGAGTGGCATCTGCTTTTCGTCTATCCGCTGAGTCAATGTAACCAGCTGATATTTTCCAATTGCAGCATTGTGATAGCTCTCGAGTGACGGCGTGGCGCTTCCCAGGACCGCGACGCATTTCTCAATCTTCGCGCGCACGATCGCGACGTCACGCGCGTGATATCGGGGAGCTTCTTCCTGTTTATATGTCGTCTCGTGTTCTTCATCGACGACAATGAGTCCCAGGTTTTTCAACGGTGCGAAGACCGCGCTGCGTGCGCCGATTGCGATGCGTGCGCGGCCAGAATGGATTTTGTGCCATTCATCGTGACGTTCGCCTTCGGATAAATGGCTGTGCAACACCGCGACTGCGTCCTGCACATCGGCGAACCGGCCTTTGAAACGCTCAACCGTTTGCGGCGTTAGCGAGATTTCAGGAACCAGAACAATTGCCGTGCGTCCGCGATCAAGCGCGGCACGAATCGCCTGCAGGTAAATTTCGGTCTTGCCGGAACCGGTCACGCCGTGGAGCAGAATCGGGCGCGAGTTTTCTGGTGAATCGAGCGCTTGTGTGATTTCCTTAAGCGCGTGCGTTTGTTCCTGGTTGAGAATCAGGTTCGACGTAGCGATGAATTGTTCGTCAGCATGTGGATCCCTGACGACTGCTTCTTCGCGCAACTCGACCAGACCGCGTTTCACCAGCGCGCGAAGCGTCTGGTTATCTAGAGAAGTTTGCCGCAGAAGTTGCGACGCGCGGGTTGGCGCTTCCAACCGCAGGATCGCCTCCAGAAGTTCTGCCTGCCGGGGCGCGCGTTTTCGCAACTTCTCAAGTTCTTCATTGTCGATCTTGCGCCCGGGCTGGACGAACAATTGCTTTTTCCATCCGACTTCCGCGCGCCGGATGACTTGCGGCAACAAACTGCGCATCACTGTTTCGATCGGGCAGCAATAATAGGCGCTGATCCATCTGCCCAGTTCGAGCAATTGTTCGCTCAAGATCGGCGCTTCGCCCACGACCGCTTCGATTAGACGGATGCCTTTCGCTTCGCTTTGCTCTGTGACAGCGACCACCGTCGCAAGAGCGGATTTCTCTCGAAACGGCACGCGCACGCGGGAGCCGACTCCGACTCGGTTCATCAAGCCTTCCGGCACGGCATAGTCGAGCTCGCGGTGAATTGCTCGATCAATGATGACGCGAACGTAACTGGGATTCGTCATGGAGACCCCGTTAATTTAATTGCTCGGGAGAGCAGGAGCACGAGATTTGATGCCGAAGTGATACGATTCCTGTTCAAACTGCTCCTCTGCGTAATGCTGGCCCTGGCCGCAGGTTTCGCTTATCTCGCCGTGCGATCAGGCGATCCGGTCTACACGTTTTACGAATGGATGAGCCCGGCGCGGTTTCATCAGTACGATCGCCTCATTCGCGTTGTCGCAGCCGAACATCATCTCGACCCGATGCTTGTAAAAGCGGTCGTTTGGCGTGAGAGCCGTTTCGATCCAAGAAAACATGGCAGCCACGAAGAGCGTGGACTAATGCAAGTGAGCGAAAGAGCGGCCAGCGAATGGGCACGCGAAAACAAGATCACCACTTTCCAGGTGGACCAACTTTTTGATCCGAAAACCAATCTGGAGGCTGGCACATGGTATTTGCATCGCGCCTTTGAACGCTGGGCAGCGCAGTCAGATCCAGCGCCTTTTGCGTTGGCCGAATACAACGCAGGCGCCAGTCGTGCGGAACGGTGGAGCGGCGGAAGCAGTACTGACATCCCGGTAAAGCAGTTCCTACAGAACATCGACTTTCCTGGAACGCGGAAGTACGTCGACTCAATCATCGAGCGATACCAATTTTATCAGCGGCGAGGGCAAATGTGACGAATCTGAACGCGCACGTCCCGCCGGACTCCGAAAGCCTGCGGCGACACAATTTTTCGCCTCGTGCGGTAAAAGTTGTCCACTAAACTCGAGCCTTTCATAGCGCCACCGCTTATGGCCCAAGCGTTCCTGCCGGCTGAAGTTTTGTCGCGCCCTGAGACCGGCTGCCTCTTGGTTTAAACGCCTTCATCTTTTAGCCGGTGCACGTGCTGCTCTTGCCGTGCCTTCGTGGAGCGCGTGCACCGGTTGACTATCGACGAGGCGGCAATCTGGGTTAACGGTTTTGTTAATGACGAAAGAGGAAATCGCCGGCGTGCTGGAGCAAATCGCGACGCTGCTCGAATTGAAGAACGAGAACCCTTTCAAAATCCGGGCTTATACGAATGCCGCGCGTGCGATCGAAACTTTTGGAGGGAATGTCACCGATTTTCAGGATGAAGACGCATTGTCAAAAATTCCAGGAATCGGGAAGAGCATCGCTCTTAAGATCAAGGAACTCGCGGCGAATGGATCGCTGAAGTATCTGGAGGAATTGAGCGCGGAATTCCCGTCCGGAATTCTCGAATTGTTCTCACTGCCCGGGCTTGGTGCCAAGAAGATCAAGGCTCTTTACGACAAACTTCAGATCAGTTCCATCGAGCAGCTCCGAAAGGCGTGCGAAACCGGGCGTGTCGCCGAACTGCCCGGTTTTGGCGAAACAACCCAGCAAAAACTTTGTGACATCATCGCAAAACGCGCAGCGCACGCAGGTTCGTTCCAATTCGGGCAGGTCGCAGCGGAAGCGGAAACATTGCGGTCTGATCTTGCGGCGCACAGCGACTCTTTGCAGGTCGATCTGGCTGGAAGCTACCGGCGACGAAAAGAAATCGTACACGATTTGGATCTTTTGGTGGCGACAAAGAAACCCGAGAGCATCACAAGATTCTTCGTTTCCCATCCATTAGTGGAATCGATTATTGCCCAAGGGCCTACCAAATCGAGCGTGCGACTGCGATCGGGAGTGCAGTGCGATCTGCGAGTGGTGAGCACGATGGAATATCCTTTCGCGCTAGCTTACTTCACAGGAAACAAGGAACACAACATTGAATTACGCAGGCGAGCGCTTCAGCGTGGTTGGACCCTTAACGAATACCGATTCGCTCCGCTTCCGGTCGATCCGAAAGCTAAAAAGACAAAGCCGGTAAAAAAAATTCCAACGGTGCTCGATGAAGCAAGTGTTTATCGCGCAGTCGATCTCGATTTTATTCCGCCGGAGTTACGGGAGAATTGGGGTGAATTCGAAGCCGCCGAAAACCATGCGTTGCCAAAACTCATTGAAAAGGAAAATCTGCGCGGCGCATTTCATTGTCACACCACTGCGAGCGACGGGCACAACTCCATCGAAGAGATGGCGGGCGCTGCTCAAGAACTGGGACTCGAGTATCTCGGAATCGCCGACCACAGCCGCAGCTCGACTCAGGCGCATGGACTCGACGAAGCGAAGCTGCGCTTCCAAATCGCCAGCATTCGGACGCTGAACAAGAAGCTGCGCGGCTTTCGCCTTTTTGCGGGTGTGGAATGCGATATTTTGCGCGATGGTTCGCTTGATTTTCCAAACGAAATTTTATCAGAGCTCGATTATGTGGTGGCGTCTGTTCATTCCGTTTTCAACTTAAGTGAAGCGGACATGACCCGGCGCGTGATCCGGGCCATGGAGAATCCGTTTGTTACAATGCTGGCGCATCCAACTGGCCGATTGCTCCTGAAACGAGATCCCTATCAAATTGATATCCCGAAAATCCTCGATGCAGCAGCGCGTACCGGGACATGGATCGAGCTCAACGCCGCGGCGAAACGTCTCGATCTCGACTGGAGGTGGTGGCCATTGGCCAAACAAAAGGGTGTTAAATGTGTGATTAACCCGGACGCACACCGAACGGAGCGACTGCAAGATTTATGGTTCGGGATCGGAATCGCGCGCAAGGGCTGGCTGACCAAGACGGATGTGATGAATTGTTTACCGCTCGGCAAGATCGAGGGCGCGTTGCGGGCGAAGCGAGAAAAGTCTTAGATTAGGTTTAGGCTAACACTTTTCTCTTTGCGGCATAAACATGGTGAGGCATTTGCAGGCCCCGCCGGCTTTGATGAATTCGCTCATCGGCAATTCGTGGCAGCGATAGCCGCGATCTTGCAGCGTCGCGACGAGCCGCGGTGCGCCTTTGGGCAGGACAATGTCCCGTTCGATGACGACCGCATTGCATGAAAAGTGCGTTGCTTCCTCCGGCGAAACGTCGATCAACCCAGTGAAATGATCCCGAATTGCCCGTTGACCGTAATCATCGAAGGCAGACGGAAACCAAAACGCCGTGCCGTCCGGTAGTGGGCAAAAGCAGGTGTCGAGATGATAAAAGCGCGGATCGACCAATTCTACTGAGATTACCAGACAGCCAAGGATGTCTGCCAGGGCGCGATGAGATTGAATGTCGGAACGGAATTTGTAACCGCAGAACAGTGCATCGCCGCCAAAAAGCGCGTCGCCTTCGCCCTCGAAATAAAGATTTCCCGGCAACCAATTCACTTCATAGTCGCGTTGTTCCATCCATTTCGCGAAGAACGGCTGTTCGCCGGCGCGCTCCTTATGGCGAAAATTACTGGGGATAAATTTCCGTCCAACCGTCAACCCGGCGTTGGCGGTGAAAACCATGTCGGGAAGCCCGGGCTGGGGTGAAATTAAATGAACCTCGCAATCGAGATTCGAGAGTCGCGCATGCAATTGTTTCCACTGCTCTTGCGCCAAAGCTGCCTCGGTGCCGCGGGCCCGGTTCATCCAGGGATTGATCTCGTACTCGATGCCGTAGTAATCGGGCGGACAGAGAAGCAGCTCGCGCATAGGACTGGCAATCTAGTCGCGAACGGGGGACTCAGTAAGATAATCGGCCAACTCCTGCAGAAACGGTTCCACGTCCGTGACCAGGCCGATCGCTTGCAGGGGCTGATGCTCGACCGCTCTCTCCACGGCAGTTGGATTGATATCGACGCATACTGTTTTTACCGTGGGCGCGAGCATGCTGGCCACGGCAAGCGAATGTTGGACTGTTGCAAGCAGCATCACATGAGTAACATCGGCGAGCTTTTGTCGCATGACTTTTTGAGCTTCAATTACATCGGTCGTTACCCCGGGAATCGGTCCCTCGTCGCGAATCGCTCCAGTCAGTACAATATCAACGTCGTGGCGGACACAGGCATGCATGACGCCGCGAGTTAGGAGTTTTTGCCGCACGGCGGCGGAAATTCCCCCGGCCTCGCGAATGGTATTGATGGCACGCAGATGGTTCTCATGTCCACCTCGCGCAAAGGCAAGATCGGGATTCATTCCCAACGAGGTTCCGTACAGAGCGCGTTCCACATCATACGCAGCAAACGAATTTCCGGCGAAAAGGCGATCGACATAAGCTCCTTCAATGAGGCGCACTAAATGGTGACCTGCGCCGGTTCGTACAATTGCAGGGCCGGCGACAATCGCGATTTTGCCCTTCGCGGAGTGTGCGCGCCGCAACTCCTCGCCCAGCTCGCGAATGATGGCCGATTTTGGTTCGTCGGCATCAACGATCGTATTGATGAATTGAAAGATCTCAGTGCGCGTGGTTGAACGCTGCACGGGCACGACGCGGATCCCCTGCTGACCGACCACAATTTCGTCGCCCTTGGTAACGTCGAAAAACTTGACCGCCCGGGCGGATTCTTTTTTTCGATCAAGCGCAATCGCACTATTGAGCATTGCGGGACGCACCTCGATTTCCTTGCCGCCGAACCGAACAAACGTCTGCTGATTAGTCGTCACGTAGAAATCGCCGGGAAAAACTCCGTCTGCAGGCGCGCTTGCTAGTTGGACATTTGCACGCTCAATCACTTCGGCACCGTGCTGGCGAAGACGCAGCATCAGTTCGTCAAGCGCTTCGCTTGTGTCCGCCGACACTTCAATCCGCGCGAAGCTCTGGTCCGCGCGTCGTTCGCCAATCTTGATCTCGCCGATCTTGAAATTCGCGCCATGGGTCAGAATTTGATCCAGAACCTTAGGCAAAATAAGAGAATCAATAATATGCCCGCGTAACTCGATCGTTTCCGAAACCATTTGTAAAACTTAGCCGATCAGAGTGACAGCGCCAGTTGTGCAAGAAAGCCTGCTCGCAATTTCCGATCTCGTGGTTCAATTTCTCTTTCGATATGGAAAAACCGAGCGCGCGCGGTCCCTCACCGAGTCGCAAGGCGCATCGCGCGCTGAGACAGGTTCTAAATCGAAAACCGAAACGACCACCACGCCTGCCTGCGAAGAAAACTCTCACAGCCACAGGCCCCGCGGCGAGTCGTTAGAAAGTCATCGCCATGCACGAGCACCTGCCAGCTCTCGCCGTGAAGGTCGCAAAGATGCTGTCGATCAAGTCGGAGTACGTGGTGACGCAGCCTGCGGAGCTGCGAATTCTCGGTGAAATGTCGGAGGCGGATGTTAGAGAGTTTGCAAAAAGTCACGGCTGGCGTGTGATTCGTCGTCTCGGGGGGCGGCAGATCGAATTCTACAATGACGCAAGCCGGCTCCCGCTGTAGCCAGTTACAACGACCGCTGGACAGCGCAGAGCTGTTAGCTTACCAATGCGCCAGCCGTAGTTAAACGAAATGGAAGCAGCGAAAATTTATTTTATTGCTTTCGGCGTTCTGACGATCGCCGGCGGCATTGTCGGTTACGTCAAGGCAGGCAGCGTGGCCTCGATCATTGCCGGGTCAATCACTGGGGTGCTACTACTTGTTGCCGCATTTCTGCTTCCCGAACATCGCGCAATCGGGTTGGCAACTGCATTCATTATCTCGCTTTTACTCGCCGCGCAGTTTGTCCCCAAATTCATACGAACCGGAAGAGTCATGCCTGCAGGGATGATGTCGATCCTAAGTGTGATCGGGCTCATCGCGGCTATTGTCGCCTGGGTAAAAAAGTAATCGCGTGGGAAGAATTCGTCTGCGGACGTGGCGGCGGCTGGTGCTGGTGATTTTCAGCGCGCTCTTTGCTGCGATTGTTTATCGCTGGATCTCACTCGAACGCCTGCAACACGTTGCGCCGTTGGAAGTCGTTATTACGCCGACTCCCATCCCGACGCGGCCGCCCCTCATCACTGGAAAACTGGACACCGCAAAATTGTTCAACGGCATCACACTGCATTCAACAGTCGAGACGATGCCTGGCGCCGATGCAACGACCGAACAGGCCGAGGCAGAGAGCTATGTGCTCGATCTTAAATTGCAGGCGCGAGTGCCATCGGCAAACAAGACCATTGAAGAGCTGGCCAAGGTCAGTCCGCAACTACCGACGCTTTTGCCCGCATTGGCGACGATGCTGCCGCCAGATCCGGTTTCACCACTCTACGCTCAGCTCTACGATACGAAAATCAGAATGCTACGCGAAAACCTCGCTCGCCTAGATCTAGTTCTTTCGCGGCATAACTTTTTCGATTGCCAAACCGTCTTGCAGCTTCAGCATCCCCAGACGCACCGGAAAGCCCTGCTTCTCCAAGCGGATATGGACGTGGACGCTGACGGGTCTGATGCCGATCGGATGCCCATTGGCACTGGCACACCGGCAAATTTCAAGCCGTCTACCAGTTATCGCTGGCCAAAGAAGACATCCGCACCTAATCCATATCTCGCCGCTACCGAAGACCGATTGAATCACGCGGAAGCTGAGTTTGCGCTTTCGACTACGACTCCCGCCCGCAAACGTGATCTGCGCAACATCATCGCGCAGTTGCGCGCGGAAGTCGGCACGTTAAAAAAGTATAGCTTCCTGATCGGCGCGACCGACCCTTTTCTCGTCGTGCCGGGGGCATTCATCCATGGCAGTGATCCGGTTAAACTTGGTGACTACGCGCTCGTCATTTTCGGCAACTCGATTTATCCGGCCCTCGTCGGTGATGTTGGGCCTAATGACAAAGTCGGCGAGGCATCGCTGCGTATTGCAAAAGAGATCAACACGCTTTCGACGCCGTACAATCGCCCGGTAAGCGATCTCAAGGTGACTTACCTGATCTTTCCTGATACCGCTGACAAGCCATTTGGTCCTCCGGATTTGGAAAAGCTTCAGGCGCGCTGCGAAACGCTCGTCAAGGAAATCGGTGGAGCGAGCGTACCGCTGCATCGCTGGGAAAATATCATCCCGCCTTCGCCTACGCCCAGTCCGGTATCGAGTCCCCTGGCGTCGCCGAGTGCAACAGCGTCTCCTTCATCAAGTGTATCGGCCACAGCTTCTGGTTCAGAATCGCCAACATTTGCGTTTCCGATTCCGAGCCCATTAGCGACCACCCCGGCTAATTCGACGCTTGCGCCGACGACTTCACCCGCCGCAAGGCGAAGCCCGATCAAGAAACGCAAGCCGTGAACGTCGAATACGGGCTGCGCTGTCTAACTTGCTGGCGGTTCAAAACCGTTACCTCCTGCGAATGATCATCCGTGATGCTGTTGAGGCTGATCTGCCGGCCATCGTCGAGATTTACAACGCCACTGTTCCAACGCGCATGGTGACGGCCGAGCTTGAACCAACCACGGTCGAAGCGCGATTGGCGTGGTTCCGCGAACATTCACCAGAGCAATATCCCTTCTGGGTCGCAGAGTTGGACGGTCGCGTGATTGGCTGGCTCGATTTCAAAAAATTCCTACCGCGTTGCGCGTATCGCGGCACGGCCGAGATCAGCGTTTATGTCGATGAAGAATTCCGGCATCGCGGTGTGGGGCAGCGATTGTTGGAACACGCGATTGCCCGCGCACCGTCCCTGGGTATCACGGCCTTGGTCGGTCTCATCTTCGGACATAACGAGCCGAGCTTGAAATTATTTCAGCGTCTCAGCTTTGAGCGCTGGGCATTTTTACCGGGGGTAGCGCAACTCGATGGCGTCGAGCGCGATCTCGTAGTGATGGGTCAACATTGTCCGGCGCGCTCCCCTGCGATCGCGAAATCGCGGGTTCAATCACAAACCGCCAATCATTTCAACGACTCCTTGAACCTGATGCATACCCTTATGGAGTACCGGCAGGAGCCGATTCATTCGAAGCTACTAAAAATCCGCGACAAATATTCCATGTTGCATCTGGACGTGCTGATTCTGATTTACCACTTTGCGAAAATTTGCTCCGGCAATATTCTCGAGATCGGCGCCTTCGTCGGCGGAGCCACGATTGCCGCGGCATTCGGCGTACGCGATTCGGGAACGCGGAAGAAGATCATTGCCATCGAGCCGGGCGGCAGCGTTAAACACAAGCGGCTCGGTACGCGCAATATTTTCCGCGACTTGGAACGGAACCTTGCCAGACAGCGCGTGTCGGAATTGGTCACTACTATCAAGGGCCGTTCCTTTGAGCCGACAACAACCTCCGCGGTCAATGAAATGCTGGGTGCAGACAAAGTTGGTCTCCTGATTCTTGACGCCGATGCAGCCAAGCGACGCGACATCGAGTGCTACCGCGAGAGATTTGCTGACGGATGTTGGATGGTGATTGACGATTATTACGGCACGGACGCCAATGCCAAGATCACTCCGAGCCGAGCCGACGTAGATTCGCTGACCACGGCGGGTTGTTTGCAGCCACTGGGCTTTTACGGCTGGAGCACATGGGTCGGACGCTGGCGCGGCGCTCAGCGGTGAAGCGCCCACCGTAACGTTGCAACGGTCTTAGCCTTTTTACGTTCGGCTAGGCTTCGGGGCCGATGACGAGATGGATCACACCGTTCGGCGCTGAAATGAAGAAGCCGTTGAAGTCCTCGCTAAGCTGCTCAACTTCATCGCGCCGCGTTACACCATGCACATTGAGAAAGGACGCGGCCGCTTCGCTGTCGTTTGTTTCGAGCTCCAGCCAGATATCCGGATGACTCAGATTTGGCACCTTATCGATCCAGAGCCGGTTTGGACCGAACTGGAAAATACAGCCATCTTTTTCTTCGTCGATTAAAGGTAACCCGAGCGTGTCACGATAAAAGGACACCGTCTGGTCATACGTGTGACTGGGGCATTTGATCGCGATGTTCGCTCCGCCGGAGAATTGCGGGCCTTCGAGCTTTGCGACCATATTCTTGAGCGGTAAAAGTTAAAAGGTTACAAAGTTAAAAAAGGGTAAAGATTCAGCTCAGCGATCCACCGATACGTTGTAACTATTTTAACTCTTTTAACTTTTTAACTGGTTTCAACGCTCCACGACACCATTACTCCGAGCCGGTTCCACCGGGCTGAGTCATTTTGACTGGATCCAGCGCGCGTTCCAGTTCTCTTTCGGGCAAGACCTTTTTCTCGCGGGCGATCTCGCGCACAGTGCGGCCGGTTCTTGCGCTTTCTTTCGCGATTTCAGCCGCACGATCATAGCCAATCTTGGGCGCGAGACTGGTCACCATCGCCATGGATAGCTCGATCAATTCGCGGCAGCGCTCCTCGTTCGCCACGATGCCTCGAACACATTTGTCGCAAAAAGCATCGACCACATTTGCCAGCAGGCGGATCGACTCGAGAAGACTATGTGCCATCACCGGCATCATCACGTTGAGCTCGAAGTTTCCGTTGGCTCCGGCCCAGGTAATGGTCGTGTCGTTGCCGATCACTTGTGCGCAGACCATCATCACTGATTCGCACATTACCGGGTTCACCTTGCCCGGCATGATGGAACTGCCAGGTTGCGTCGCGGGAAGCTGGATTTCGCCGATCCCGCATCGGGGACCGCTCCCGAGCCAGCGGAGGTCGTTTGCAATCTTAAACAAACTGACCGCAATCGTTTTCAAGTGACCGCTCACTTCAACGACCGCGTCTTTTCCGCCTTGCGCTTCAAAGTGGTCTTTTGCCTCATAAAAAGCGATGCCAGTGTGTTGCTGCAGATGTCGCAGCATTTTTTCTGGAAGATTAACGTGACGGTTTAGACCGGTGCCCACTGCGGTCCCGCCGAGTGCGAGCTCACGCAAGGCTTCGATCGACTTCTGCGCGCGTTCTTTGGCATAAGCAATCTGTTGCGCATAACCGGAGAATTCCTGCCCAAGCCGAACAGGGGTGGCATCCATTAAATGGGTTCGACCGATCTTCATGATATTCCAGAACTCCTTCGCCTTGGCCGCAAGTGCGGTGTGTAAATTTGCGAGAGCCGGGATGAGGCAGTTCTTTAGTTGTTCCGCCGCGCTGATATGAATGGCAGATGGGATCACGTCGTTGCTGGACTGGCCCATGTTGACGTGATCATTGGGATGCACTAATTCGCGCGAGCCGATTGCCTTGCCTGCGAGCTGGGCGCATCGATTCGCGATGACTTCGTTGGCGTTGGTGTTTGTGCTGGTGCCCGAACCGGTCTGGAAAATATCGAGCGGAAAATGGTCGTCGAGTTTTCCTTCAACAACTTCTTTAGCCGCCTGCACGATCAGCGCTGAACGCTGCGCATCAAGCAGCCCCAGATCATGATTCGCTTCCGCCGCGGCCCATTTAATCAAGCCAAGCGCGCGAATGAACGGCCGTGAAAACCGGTAACCGCTTACCGGAAAATTTAACACTGCACGGTGAGTCGACGCGCCGTGGAGCGCAGACGCCGGTAGCGTCATCTCGCCCATCGAATCTTTTTCTGTTCGGGTCGGCTTCTCCGTCATGCCGAACGGTGTGCGCTAAAGCTAAAGTCAGCCCCAGGCAGAGGCCTACGTTCATGGTGATCGAGCGGAGGCGCCTTCTGAAAAACAGTGACGAACATCGGCGGTATGTTTTGCAGGAAGTACTCTGATTCGGCGCGTTCGAAGTGAGTCGCGTGCTGCTTCAATTCGTTGGTGACTTGATAGATGATGAAACTTCCACCCGGCGCCAGTGCGTCATACGTTTTTTGCAAGAGCGCGCGTTTCTTCTCAATTTTAAGGATGCTGAACGGAATACCTGAAAGGATGTAGTCGCAGGAATCGATACCGTGGCGTTTCAGTTCGTGTGGCAATGAGGCTGCATCGCCATGAATCACGTGCACACGCCGGTCGCCGGCAAACTGGCGTTCCAGATCGCGCGCGAACGCTCGGTCCAACTCGAATAGAAGCAGATTTGAATCCGGACACATCCGTCGCGCAATCTCGCGTGAATGTACTCCTTCGCCCGGCCCGTACTCGGCAATGACGCGTGGCTGGCTAAGATCCATCTTGCTGGCCACACGTTCCACCAGCGCCTTCGAACTGGGGACGATCGATGCGATCTGAAACGGCCGTTTCAAAAACTGCTTGAAAAACAGGGTACTCACGAGACGCGAACAGTCGTCTTGCACATCGAAGTTGTCCAGTCGCGAAGTGGCGGTACTAACGATACAATTTCTCCGTGCGTAAAATTTTGTTGAGTCACCGTGGTCTCGATATCTCGCTTGACTCGTTTCCAGTCCCCGATCAGTTATCATTTCCGATCCCATCGCGCGGTTAGCTCAGTGGTAGAGCACTACCTTGACACGGTAGGGGTCAGAGGTTCGAAACCTCTACCGCGCACCATCTCTCAGCGCTGTGTCCCAACAATTTACGCATTTTGGTTGGAGAGCTACGAGTGCGACTGTAACACTTCGCTGTCACACTTTTTCTCGCGGACCGATTCGTCAGCACGGCAAATGCAGCCGCACCGATGCCGACGCAGAGCAGAAATTCTACGCGTCAGAAGCGAGTCGTCTCAAGTTTCTCGATGAAATCGTAGATTCGATTGCCAGGCGGTCGGGTTGGAAAGAGTTCCTGCAACTTCACCTTTAGCACTTCTGCTAAACAGAGAAGTGTCTTGTCCTCCACATACGAAAGGCGCGCTTCGATTTTAGACACACCGCTACGGCTGATGTCGAAACCAGCGATCTGCGGCCAAATGTTCCCGGTGGACATCATGCCAGCCGGCATCCAGGCAGTCATGAAATGGCTTCCATTTTATTACGAACTCTTTTTCCCGATCACGGTTTTCATGGAACGGCTGCGCGGAGCGGAGATGGCGCAGGGCCTGTCGATTCAGGCCAACTGGGTCTTGATATAGCCTGGGGGGTCGCACACTTCATGTGGGAGCGCGGCTTGGGACATTACCAAGCCGTCGGCGGCCAAGGCGGAATTCTCCGCGATCGAAGACATCAGGGTCGCATTGTTGGCAGGGATTCGCGAATGCGCTGGGAGAGATCTGGAGTGTTATCGGCAGCCAGCGCGGCGTCGTTGATCCGGGAACGCCGGCGCAGTTCTTCAAAAGGCAATGTCCTGTCCACCAATCCCGCGCGGTAAAGATAGCGATCGATGAAACCGTTGAGGAGATGCTTGATGTCAAATTGGCCAACCCTGCCGGCGGCATTCGCGTAGCGCACGATGTTGACAGTGCAGCTGTTGCTCAGCAGATTGTAAAACTCAGCGTGATCAGCGAGTTCATTGATTCGACCCAGATAGACCAAAAAAAGCCGACGCACATTCTCGGGTGATGTCCGGATGCGGTAAAGATACACCTCCTCGTCTCGGAAGTTGGTCCGAACACGCACAATGTCGCGCTCATCGCCTACGATGTAGATCAACTCGAATTGCTTGAAAAGTGAGGCGATGGGCGAGAAGCCTTCGCCCACTTCAGGCCTTGTCTCGATGGAGATGCACAGCGGAGGCGCATTATCGAAAACAAAACTGAGAAAGGTGTGTCCCACCGGTCCCATCTTCCAGTAGGATACGAAGAAATCGACTGAGGTAAGATGCGAAAGCGATACCTCGCGTTCATCATATCGCACCGTGAAATCATCCCTGCTGCGGTATTCAAAATTGCGGCAACCGGTGATGCGCACGCGATCGCCGTCAATGATCGCCCGAGGCATCACCGCGACTTCGGGTCGCCAATGACGATCATGCGAAGGGCGGATGCAAAGCCACCAGACAAGCACGCCCAGAAACACTCCCGCGAAGGCGAGAAACATTCGTGGTCTCCGGGTCAGCCATAAGGCCCAGATACCGAATGCCACAAAAGCCAGCGCCATTACCAGTCGCAGCCAGGGCCATGGCAGATTTGAATAGTAAAGCGCGAGAGTGGCCCACCCGATTAGCACGACTCGACAAAGAAATCCAATCCCAGCGAACAGCCAGCGGAGACACTTGAATATCCAGGCTGCCAAAGTTTTGATGGTGTGCGATTCAGTGAACGTCATGGGACCTGGCTTCACCCCCAGCTGAACGCAGTGGTTACTGAAGGAACTGGACGCGGCCCGTGTCGAGATCGTAAATGAACCCGAGGATCTGGATTTCGTTCGGACGCGTCCGCGGGCATTCAGACGTAGGTATCGACTTCTCCCTGGCTGTCTTTCATAAGGTCTGCCTTGGCGTCCGCGAGCATGATTTCGTAGGCGGCGCGGACGCCGGAGAGAAATGCGCCGTGAACGGTGGCCGGAAAGAACTGAGAGGTGGCTTCGCCCGCGAAGAAGACCCGGTTCTCGACGGGCGTTCCTATCTGCCGGCGCAAGCTCTGCTTGGAGCCGACAGGCACGTAGGAGTACGAGCCGAGGCTGAAGGGGTCCTGATTCCATCGAGTTACGAGATGGCCCACCGGCTCCGGGATGTTCTGCCCATACATCTTGCGGAGGCAGGCCATTAGGCATTCCACCACCTCGGCATCGTCCCGGAGTTCATTCTTCTCACCCGCCGTTCCCGCGCTGAAGGCGAGCAGTACCGGGAGGCCGGCGATCCTGTGGAAGTTGACGATCTCGGGCCAGTCTTCGTCCTGGCTCCCCATGTAGCCAATTAGCTCGTCCTCTTGGTCCCAGAAAACCGAGTCGAACTTGAGGAAGATCTTGTTGAAGACACCCATGCGCGTATTGCGAATAGCCTCGCGTTTGCTTTTCGGCAGGTGCGGGTGGAAAGCGATTCGTCCCGCTCGCAGCACTCCGAGCGGCACGGTGACGAGCACGTGACTGGACTGGAAGCTGCCGCGGTTCGTGAGCACGTCCACGCGTGCGCCCGAGTAGTCGATTTGCGTGACCTCATGGCCGAGAAGGATGTCGGTACCCTCGGCCAACCGGTCGGTGATCTGGGCGTAACCCTCGGGGAACACCCGGTCGTGCCCCGCGAAGCCAAGACTCTTGTCGTGCTCGAGGAGGGAAACGTCGGAGCGCGGGCCCGCCCATTCGTGCTCGAGATAGGTTCGGGCGATGAACGTCAGGCGACGTCGGTGATCGGCGTCGTAGCCCTGGCTGGCGGCGAAGGCCTCTTCGACAGCCAGCATTGACTTTTCGTGGCCTTCCTTTTGTTTGGCGGCTACGAAGTCCAGATAGTCAGCCATCATCTCAGACATTTGGGCTGTCTCGCCGCTGCTGAGCCGGTGACCGTCCTCGTCGTAGAGGGCCATCGAGCGGTAGCGTGCCGGTGTCACGCTGGAGATGTTGGTGCGGACGATGGCGATGTCGTGCCGCCGGGCGAGCCGCGCGATCGGGTTGTCTTCAAAGCCATGGATCCAAGATGCTCCCAAGTCGGCAGGCAGGCCGAGCTCGTGCGAGGTCCAGATGCGCCCGCCGATGCGTTCGCGTGCCTCGAGGATCGCGACGTCGTACCCGTCGATGGCGAGGTCCCGTGCCGCCGTCAACCCGGCGATGCCAGCGCCGATCACCAGGACCTCTCGCGAGTGTACGCTCATGTGTTGCCGGAGGCGATTCTCAGCGATTCGGCCAAACGCCATGCGTGGTAGAGCGCAAGATCGGCCCACATGAGCGTCTCGAGAGTAGCGCGGGCCGTCGCCGTAGGCGTGCGTTGCAGAGCGATATCTTCCAGCATCTTCTCGCGGCCGGCCTTGCGTTCGGCTCTGAGCCGTTTCGAGGCGTCTTCGACTGCCTTGAAGATGGCCGGATCCGGTGCCGCCCTGGGGTCTTTCGTGGTGTTAATCCACTCGGTAAGCGCGCGGGCGCCCGCTTCGAATTCAGCCGGGGGCTGCCAGCCGCTGACGGCGGGTGGGATGCGTGTCAGGTCGTCATCAAGCTCCGTGAGATGATCCAGCGCGTGGACGAGGCGCACCAGGCGAGGCGCTATCGTGCCCAAGTCGGTGGTTTCCAGCGGGAGCGATTCGAGGAAGTGCTCGATTTGCTGAACCGCTTCGACTGGTGGGTCATATGTAGAGGATTCGCCGACGAGCCGGCGGCGGATCGCATCGACCGCACCATGCGCGACCTCCAGAGTGGCCCGCCAGGCCGCCTCGAGCGCCACTTCTCCTCCCGCTTCCGCGAGGGTCGGGTCGAGACGGCTGACAGCCGATTCGCTGCCTCGTCCGGAGATTCGGACGATGAACTGGGAGAAGCGATCGAGCCACGGATAGAACACAACGATGCCGGCGAACTTGAAGATGCTACTGAATGCAGCCAACGCCAGCACGCCGTCGGGATCATTAAGTTGAGCCCCCACCCAGTCTGCTGCTGCCGTTAGCGGTGCGAGAAACAACATCCCGAGAACGCCAACGGTCACACTGAAAATGATGAGCGCCAGCGCCGAGCGCCGCACCGCGAGGCCGCCGCCGATCGCCACCAGCGCGGTCGTGGCTGCCGATCCGACGCTCTGCCCGACTATCAATGCGCAGCCTTGTTCAAACGTCAGCGAGCCCGCATGCAGTGCCACGAGTGTCGTTGCAGCGGCAGCGCTCGAGCTCTGCATGACGATCGTCATAATGACCCCGATCCCGGCGAGAATCCACATCGAGCCGAAGCCCGTTCCCGCGAACGCCTCGAGATTCCAGGAAATGCCTCCCATCCCTTTTTGAAGGTATTCGATCCCGATAAAAATCAGTCCGAAGCCCGCGAGGATCGCACCCAGCGACCGCGTTCTCCCCTTTGCGATCACCCAGAGAAAGGCGCCAACGCCGAGGATGGGCTTGGCAAAGGCTGCGACGCTGACGCGAAAACCGAGCAGCGCCACCATCCACGGCGTTGAGGTCGTTCCGAACGTCGCACCCATGATGACCCCGATCGCCTGCGGGAAGGTGACCAGTCCGGCGCTGACGAAGCCGATGACGGTGAGGGTTGCGGCGGTTGAGGATTGAATCGCTACCGTGAAGAGCGCACCGAATGTCACCGCGCTGAATCGGCCGGCAACGAGTCGTTGGAGCGCT
>CAWIXX010000004.1:0-386706 GCA_963840135.1 uncultured Verrucomicrobiae bacterium
TCGTGGTAAAACCAGGAGGCGTAACTCCGTACGAGCGGCTGTGTCAGACCACGGCCGCTCAAGATGGACCACATCGCCTTCCACCGGTCATCGGCGGTCCGCATAGAAACGGTGAATGACGCGATATCGGTCTTCGGACCTTTGGTCGAATCACGGTAAAACTCGAAGCGGATCGGCCCGCCCAATCGCCCGCTCGCCTTAGAAACAAACGAGTATGACATCGCTTCAGCAGCGATGCCCGCGGACAGCAATAACATGACGGCAACGACGCGCATTAGCATCTAACGAGAATTCTCCGTTAAGTGTTGAGGTGGTGCGGCCAGTGCGCTCGCAGTGATACCGCTGTTCGTGGGCTGTACCCGTGGCGCTTTCGCTACTTTCGGCAGCCGACGTCGATTATGCGTTTGAGTCTGAGGTGGTGCGGTCGCAGCCACGAGAGTGTGAGTCAATTGCACCGGCAGTGCTTGTACCGTTTTCGGAAGTCGGTCGGGAATAATCTGCACCACTGCTCCCACGGGAACGCGATTCTACAGCTCCGCTACGTCGCTCGATTTCATCCGAATGCAGCCATAACTGGCAGGGCGACCGATTGTTTTCTCCTGCGGTGTGCCGTGGATATAGATGCCACGCTGAAATGCATGCGCGTTTTGCGCTTCCAATCCACGCAACCAGATGATGCGTGTGATCACTGGGTCGCGACCAGGAGCATTTGGTTGCAGAATTTCACCGGTTAATCGCCGATTGTGGAAGACGGCGCCGGACGGGACGTTGTCGCCGATTTTCTTTTCGACTGCGAGATAGCCAATAGGAGTTGTCATTCGTCCCCAAGAGTCGCCCATACCAAACATCGACGTGGACACCGGATATGTGGCCACTTCCCCGCCGTTTTCTACAAGCATCAGCTTCTGATCGCGGACGCTTATTATAAGCTGATGGGAAGGGTCGAGTTGCGTTGCGAAAAGCGCTGGAGCAAGTGAAACCAAACTTAAAACTAGAGCGAGGGCTCGAAACATGCGCACCTTTTTTAGCCAAATAATTGAAGTTTGTCACGCGGGATTTGCGGCGCCCGCACGGGAGCCGTCGGTCGTAGCATTAGCTGCCTGAGGTCGGCGTTCATCGACGCGCTTGATGGACGATGCGATGTCATGCACCAAGTCTTTAAGTTCTAGATTCACTCCGATTTGAGTTGAGCTGTCGTTAATCCCTTGCACCATATTGGCAGCTCGCGTGCGGGCTTCTTCGCGGCCCACTCATCAAGGGATGACTTTGCCCGGACAGGCGTTGCGTGTTGATTTGCGCCCGGCGTTTCGGAAACCGTTAGCCGGCATCCGGCGCCTGCGCCATCGCACTTCCGGCGAGCGCGCCGGCCAGAATCGTCGCTGAAAATAGTGTCCGCAGCATTTTTTCTCCCTCGTGAATGTTTCAACTCTCGCGCAAGGCTACGATCGGGCTCACCCTGGCCGCGCGCCTCGCCGGTATGTAGCTTGCCAAAAGTACAACCACCATGAGGATCAATGGCACAGCGATAAACACTTCCGGATCAATAGGCCGAACTCCGTACAGCAAACTCGAAATCAGCGGGGCCATGATCCCCGACAAGATCAGGCCGATCACCACTCCAATGCCAGCGAGACTCGCGCCCCGGCTCACAATCATTTTCCCAATGGTCGAGGGCGTGGCTCCCAGAGCCATGCGCACTCCGATCTCGTGCGCCCGCTGACCCACCATATAGGCCAACAGACCGTAAATTCCCACCGATGCCAACAGAAGCGCCACCACGGCAAATACTCCCACCAACTCCGCGCGGAATTGGCTTTGTCCTGAGTGTCGTGGTGAAGGGCGGAAAAGAACGGCTCGCTTTAGTGAACATTGTTCGGGAACCGTAGCGCCCCCACCAAGTGTCAGTTCAGAAACGCGCCAGCTTTTCTACGGTCTTTTCTACGGTCTGAGAATTTTCGGCTGCAAAACTGCGCAATTCCACGAAATGCAGTGCGAATCGGATTCGTTCTATCCACCTATGAAAAGCAAGCTATGCAAAGCGTGAAACGCTGCGCAATTCGTTAGGCTTGAATTAGAAATCAGGTACTCTCAACGAACTCGAAGCAGTAGCCGAAACGCTGAACGTCGCCCAAGGCTTTTCATACCGCCGTCAGTACTAGCTCGGGGACGAAGAGAATATCGGCCGAGGTGCAATTCAGTAATTTACGCCGAACGGTATGTTCAGTTTTTACTCGCCTAGCACCGCACTTCTCCCTAAAACGAATTTTCATGATTCGGTTTTTGTCGGGCCAAATTGCCGGGAAAGACAGCTCGCTACAAGGAATACTCTTCCCCCGTACGGGTAAGGTCACCGTCATTCGACTTTGCAAAATGCAATTAAAAACACGGGAGAAACTAATGACTAAAAACGTGCTAAATAAACTCGGATTCCTTGGTGCCGTCTTTGTGGCGGCCGTGGGATTTCCTCTAATTTTTGCATCAAGCGCATCCGCTCAGTTGCCGGCCCCGGCCGTTCCCGCCAACCCGACCGCACCAGCGCCGTCGGCTGAGGTTGAGCGCGTGATCGTGACCGGTTCGAACATTCCCACGGCGGAAGAGACCGGTCCGAACCCGGTGGACACCTATCGTCCGGCAGACATCGAGAAGCTGGGTATCCGTAATGCAACCGACCTGACGACGTTCATACCGCAAGAGGCGGGCGGCACCGTTAACCAGAATATTGCGAATGGCGGCGACGGTACCGTGCAATTGAACCTGCGCGGCTTGCTGCCAAAAGAGACGCTGATCCTGGTGGATGGTAAGCGCATCGCGCAGGCTGCATTGAACGGTGGCTACGACATCCAGCTGATTCCCTTCTCCATGATCGATCACATCGATATCCTGAAGGACGGCGCCTCGGCTGTGTACGGAGCGGATGCGGTGGCTGGCGTGGTCAACTTCTTCCTGATTCACAAGTTCCGTGGCTTGGAGATCGGTGGCAGCTACGGAAATACAAACTTGGGAGGGTCCAATGATATGGGTGAATGGGAAGCGTGGTTGAAAGCCGGCACCGGCGATGACAAGACCGATATCGTGGTGATCGCCGATTTCTATCAGCGCACCGGTGGCCTGTTCAGCCGTGATCGCGACATTTCCAGCAACGGGAACTTTGTCCCGTTTGGAGGATTCGACGTACGCAGCGGCAACGAACCAGGTGCCGTGCAAGACCAACGTTTGATCCCAAGGTTGTTCTTCAGCGCGAACACTCCGACGCCGCATTCGGCTCCTAACGCTACGACCTCTCCATTTTATGTCGATCCATTTACGGTACCCGGCATTGTAAACCAGTTCAACCGGGTCCCCGGAGCCGGTGCGCCTGGCGATGGAAACTATCTGTTCTTTAACTTCGCGGCTTTCACACCAAACCTTCCGCCTGCGGACCGTCAAGTGGTCTACGGCTCGTTCGTCCGAGATCTGTGCGAGAAATACCTGACCATATTTGCCGATTTCAAGGTCGCACGCTCGTTTTTCGATGCATCTCTGGCGGCTGCTCCGTTTACGCCCGATCCGTTTAAGATTGCCGGAGGTACCGTGGGGTTTAGCCCTGACGGTATCAGCGTGCCAATTGCTAATGCGTTTAATCCGTTCACAGTGGCCGATGCGACCGTGCTTCTTAATGGGGTCCCGGTCCCCGTGACAACTGGCGTCCGGTATCGTTCTCTCCAAGACACCGGCCCCAGAGGTGAGAAGTTCACTTACTGGGATTACCTGTTCGATGTTGGACTTAAAGGTGAGATGGGAGAATTTGGCGATTACTTCAAGACGTGGAACTGGGAATTGGGTTTCCGCTACTCCCGCAACGAGGGTGAGGATTTGTCCGTGGGTGAGGTGAGCCAGCCTGGTCTGCGTGACGCGTTGCTGGATACAGATCCACGCACGGCCTTTAATCCTTTCATGGGTTTCTTCGGTCGCAATACGAATGCGGCGATAAGCCGGGTTTATGTTAACCTGCATAATACCGCCACTTGGGAGCAGCCATTGGCTTACGCCACGTTTAACGGCGATCTGTTTAATCTGCCTGCCGGGCCAGTGTCCTTTGCCATCGGCGGCGAGTATTACGGTGAGAGATGGACCCGCAACCCTGACTCGCTCAATACTACGTTCCAAACCATCGGTTCAACTGATAGTCAAGGCGCGAGGGTGAACCGGGATGTTTGGGGAATTTACGAGGAAGTGCGGGTACCAGTGACCAGCCCGACATGGAACTTCTGGGGTTTCTATAGCTTTGAAGTTGACTTTGCCGAGCGCGAGTCGTGGTTCAGTCAGAATACTTCTGCGGTGTTACAGCCTGCGATCGCGTCTGCGCATACTACATACAACGCGCAGAAGCCAAAGGTATCGGTACGCTGGCAGCCGCTTGATCCGAAGTATATCGGAGCGGTGACACTGCGTGGGAGTTACACCGAAGCGTTCCACGCGCCGACACTGCTTGAGCTCAATCCAGCTGGCGTGCAAGACTTCCCACAGGTAGTCGATCCATTCTCTCCACAGACTGAGTCGCAGATTGAGGAACGCATCAGCGGAAATCCCTTCCTGCACCCGGAAACTGCGTATGAATGGACCTACGGGATTGTGTACAGCCCGAAATGGATCAAGGGTTTGACAGTAAGCGCGGATTGGTGGCACATCGACATGCGTGACATCGTCTCGACCCTCGGCGCGCAGTTCATTATCCAAACTACTCGGCCGCCAAACGGCGCGTCAACCATTGTAAACTCCAACGGGTCTTCGGTAACCCGTAGTGCTGGTACCAACCCGACTGGGGAGCCGGGGCCAGTCACACTCGTGCTCGATCCGAACGAAAACATTTCGGGTGCGATTTTCGAAGGCCTCGACTACGAAGCGATCTATATCCTGGATTCGACGATCTTCGGCGGCTCAGATTGGGGTAGAATCACCACTACAGTCAACGGCACTTACCTGTCCCGGGCCGAGCTTCAGCCTGCTCCCGGTACCAAGCGTTTCGGTATCGCTGGCGAATTCTTGCCTACGTCATTCACACTGACCAGTTCGCTGCCGAGAAATCGGGCCAACTTCAGTATCTTCTACGATGGCCCGGCCGAAACGTGGATGGGTGGCGTGGATGTCGGAGCAGTTGTTCACTGGATCGGCCAATACGAAGATGACAACGTCGATCTAGTCGGAACTTACGACGGCGGAACACCCAAGCCCCAAACGCCGAGAACGGTCCCGGCAAATCCGGACACTATCGCAGCTGGAACTGCTGGCCACGACGGTGCGCATGCGCGGAAAATCACGGATTGGACCACGCTCGACCTGATCCTGAACTATACGTTTAACTACCCGGCGCCCGTGGCCGAGGTGCCTGGCTATTCCAAGGATGGCGGCAAAAACGTGAAGATGAAGGATGGCAAGGAAAAGAATGTCGTCCCGGTGTCCACGGCTGAGTACGGCTGCCACAACTGGCAATGGTGGCTTAACAATACTACTGTTACGCTCGGTATGCAGAACGTGTTCGACACAGATCCACCGTCCGTGGCCGGCAACTTTGAGAACGGCTACGATGAGGCACTGACCACGATCAAAGGACGGTTCTGGTACGTCGGTCTGAAGAAGCACTTCTAGATTTCTCCATTAGTTAGTTCCAGGAAAGCAGCTCCGAAGATTTTTCGGCGACTGCACGCGCCGTCTCGCGCTGTGGCAGAGGTGGGGTTGAGTCTTTTTGCTCGTCTTTCATTCGAGCATCGCCTCAATTTCTGTCGCGAATACCACATCAGTTTGCCAGAGAAAATGCCGGCCAAAAATGAGCCTAATTTCACGGTCTATTCTACGGTCTGAAACTTTTTGGCTGCAAAACTGCGCAATTCAGCGAAACGCTGCGCGAATCAGTTTGGTTATGATCATCTCTGAAAAACACGCTGTGCAAAGCAGCGAAACAATGCGCAACTCGTTAGGCTTGAATTAGAAATCCGTTGCTCTATCCGGCTGAGCTACGGGCGCATTTAACAGGTAGATCAAGGTAAGAAAGTTGGCGAGATAAACGGACTATCAATCCGCTGTTACACGATAGAAGCTGCTAAAAGTTGCCGTCGGGTTGCCAATTAGCCTCATTACGCGGACACATTTAGCCGCACGAACGACTTTGGCAGGCCTGACGAACAGTACGTTTCAGCTATTGCCGCGCGGGAGCACTTGCCGGAACGGGTCTTTGCTTGTCGGAGTAGTCATCGCGCCACGCAAATTTTGCAGCGGTCGCGTCATATCCGGCTTTGCTTTAGGCATCGTAATGGGCTTGCGATTAGAATGCGGGTTTTTTAAAACCAGAACGTCACAGTCTTCATGGAACTGATATTTCTTTGGCTCGGGATTAATGCTCTGATCGGTTACGCCCTCGGTAAGCCGAAGAACGAAGTAGGAGCTTCAATTTTGATCTGCATCTTACTGGGCCCGATCGGATGGCTTCTCTGTATTCTAAATAAGGGGAAGGTTCGCAAATGCCCATATTGCGCTGAGGACGTAAAACCAGAAGCCGTCGTTTGTCGTCATTGCGGACGCGATCTGCCGCAGATTCCATCCAGAGGACCAATGCCGCGCCAAATTTCACCCAAACGCCGCAAGCGGGAAGCAATCGCAACTCTTTTCGTCGTTTTGGTAGTGCTCGGAGGATTGTGCCTGTACGCTGCGATTCACAAAGAGCCGATTTCGGCCAAATCGCTCCCGCTCCATTCCATTCCAGAAAAGGCAGCTACACCAGAAATCAGAAGGGCTATACCCATTCAACAACTCTCCAACACTGCAAAGTTGTCGTCCCCGACTAAGTCAGGCCCCAGACTCGGTGAAACGAAAGAGCAGTACGAACAGCGTGTAATGGCGGAGCAGCATGCGAAGGATGCGGCTGCGACAGCTACAGCGACTCCTGACGTGACGGCAGATCATTGGCAAGTTCCAGGCGGTGAATCGAAGTGGGAATACGGAAGGGGTGGGATTCGAACCCACGGTGAGTTTCCCCACGCTCGATTTCGAGTCGAGTGCCTTAAACCGGACTCAGCCACCCTTCCAGTCGCTCGATATTGTCAATCTTATTTCAGGATGCGCAATTTTCAGACGGCCATAGCGTTTACAAAGGCAGAGCATGACACGAGCGTTTCAGTCGCGCGATGGATGTTACGCTCACTGATGGCGGAATCGAGACGCGAATCATTTATGAATTCAAACGCCCGATTGGCGACTTCGAGGCGTACCAGTTGCTCGCAGACGAAGCGGGCCGCGATATTCTCCGGCGCATTTACCAGAGTTATGCTCAAGTAGCAGTTCGATATGATTTGCCGATCCAGCTTGGGACGCCTACTTGGCGCGCTAGCCGTAAATGGACAAAGGATGTTGGGAGCGTGAACGCCGCTGCGGTGGAATTGCTGCGCGCCGTTAGGCAGCAGTTCGCCGATGTGCAGATCATCCTCGCAGGAGTAATCGGACCGGCGTCAGATGGCTACGCGACTGACGAAGCGCTCAGCGCCGACGCTGCCTTTGTTTATATCGCGACCAAGCCGATGTCCTTGCGGGGCTCGGTGTCGATCTTCTCTACGCTCCAACCTTTCCGGCGTTCTCGGAACTGTCTGGTGTTGTGCGCGCCATGGCGGAAACCGATCGCCCATATGCATTGGCGCCGATGCTGCACCCGAACGGCACAATGCTCGACGGGACACCACTCGCAGACGCGATTGCCCGGATCGACGCCGAGATCTCGCCACCTCCGCGTCACTATATGATGGGTTGCCTTTATCCTACACACGCCCAAACAGCGCTGCAGGCTTTGCGCGCTGCGCAGTCCGCTCTCGTTAAGCGCGTTCGCGGATTAAAAGCTAACGCTTCGCCCCTCGCGCCCGAGGATCTCGACAAACTGAACCATCTGGCTGCGACCGATGTCCAGATTTGGGCTCGAGACGAATTGACATGCGCGCGGGAGTTCAATCTCGCTATTCTGGGGGGCTGCTGTGGAACCGATGAGCGCTACATCGAGGCTCTGGCGAAGGCGGCGGTCGATCTCACGGCGAATCGGCCCCATAGGGACCGAAAAATGTTACAATTTTAGGCTTGCCATGGCTTTCCTTGGGGCTGCATATTGTATGTCCCAAGGACAGCCAACGCTATTACTTGTTGTTCACCAGGATTCACAAGTTGTTTGCTCCGCTGTTCACAAGTATTCGCACATTATTGAAAACTTCAACCCCTCCCTCATCGCCATGATTCAACTAAAACCCGGAATTCCGCCCGCCTCGCTTAAAGGACCACGTGAACCGGCTGTGCGCCGAAGAAACAAGGCCGACAAAAAGAAAAAGACCGGCCTGCGTCTTGAGCGCGTGTTCAGCGATGCTGGTGTTGCCCCATTTGATCAGGTTGAATGGGAACGGCGCACCGCGGAAATCACCGATGACAGTGGCAAGGTCATCTTTAAGCAGGAGGACATCGAAGTCCCGAAAAGCTGGAGCGCGCTGGCGACCAAAATAGCTGTCTCGAAATATTTTTACGGCGACATCGCGAATGGCACCGATCCATATAAGGGCGGACGAGAAACTTCGGTGCGGCAACTGATTCACCGCGTCACGCGCACGATTGCCGACTGGGGACTGGCGGACGGCTACTTCGCGGATGCGGAAGCTGCGGAAGTTTTTTACGATGAACTGACCTGGCTGTGCTTGAACCAGTACGGCGCGTTCAACTCGCCGGTCTGGTTCAACGTCGGCTTGTATCACCAATATGGCGTGGGCAAAGGCGCTGGTGCGGGCAATTATTTCTACAACCGGGAGACCGGCAAAGCGGAGCGAGCCGCGTCGCAGTACGAGTATCCGCAGGGAAGTGCGTGTTTCATCCAGAGTGTGGAGGACACGATGGAAGACATCATGCGGCTGGCGACCAGTGAAGCGATGCTCTTTAAGTATGGCAGCGGTACCGGCACCGATCTTTCTTCGCTCAGGTCAACGAGAGAAAAATTGAGTGGCGGTGGCAAACCCAGCGGGCCGCTCTCGTTCCTGAAAGTTTACGACCAGGTTGCGAACGTGGTGAAGAGCGGCGGCAAGACACGGCGCGCCGCGAAGATGAATACGCTCAAGGATTGGCACCCGGACATCGAGGAATTCATCGATGCCAAACAGAAGGAAGAAAAGAAGGCGTGGGCGCTTATCGAGCAGGGCTACGATGGCAGTTACAATGGCGATGCGTACGGCTCGGTCATGTATCAGAACGAAAATGTGAGCGTGCGGGTAAGCGACGAATTCATGGAAGGGGCGCTGGAAGGCCGTGAGTGGTGGACGCGCCGCGTTACGGACGGCAAACCGTGCGAACGCAAAGAGGCGCGCACGTTGCTTCGCAAGATCGCCGAAGGCACATACATCTGCGGCGATCCTGGAATGCAGTTCGATTCCACGATCCACAAATGGCACACTTGCAAAGGTACGGACCGTCAAAATTCAACGAACCCGTGCTCGGAATATCTGTTCCTCGATAACACCGCGTGCAATCTGGCTTCGCTGAATTTGATGAAATTTAAGACGCCGGAAGGCGACTTTGATGTCGAACGATTCAAAGCGGCCGTGCGCGTTTTCATCACGGCACAGGAAATCATTGTCGATAACGCGAGTTATCCGGTCAAAGAAATCGCGGAGAATTCGCACATTTTCCGCACACTTGGACTCGGCTACGCGAACCTTGGGTCGCTCATAATGAGCTATGGTTTTGGTTACCACAGTGTCGAAGGCCGGGCACTCTGTGGCGCGATCACAGCGACCATGACGGGCGAAGCTTACGAACAAAGCGCACGATTGGCGCGGGCGATCGGGCCGTTTCCGGGTTATCGAGACGCACGCGCCAGCGGCGTGCCGAAACCGGTCGCCAAGGACAACGTCGCACCGATGCTGGAAGTGATTGAATTGCATCGGGACGCGGTGCGCGAAATCTCAGATGCGAAGGAATTCGCACATTTGAAAGAAGAGGCTGCGAAAGTTTGGGACAGCGCGGCGGAACTTGGAAAGCGTTACGGTTATCGGAACGCGCAAGTCACTGTGCTTGCGCCGACCGGCACGATCAGTTTCCTGATGGATTGCGACACGACAGGAATTGAACCGGACATCGCGCTGGTGAAATACAAACTGCTTGCGGGCGGCGGAATGCTGAAAATTGTTAACCAAACGATCAAACCCGCGCTGAACAAACTGGGTTACAATTCCGACGAGATCGAACGCATCGTCGCGCACATTGACGCTTTCGACACCATCGAGGACGTCACCGATACGGATGGATCGACAATCTCATCCGGATTAAAGCCGGAGCACTTGCCCGTTTTCGATTGCGCGTTCAAGCCGTTCAAAGGTGAGCGCAGTCTCAATTATATGGCGCACTTGCGAATGATGGCCGCTGCGCAGCCATTCCTTAGTGGCGCAATTTCTAAGACGGTCAACATGCCGGAAGCCGCCACAGTGGATGATATCATGACCACCTACGTCGAAGGATGGCGGCTCGGCTTGAAATCGGTGGCGATTTACCGCGAGGGCTCGAAGCGATCCGCGCCGCTGAACACCCGAAAGACGAAAGACATGGGCACTGTAGCCGCTGGCGCTGACGGCGGCATTCCTGATGTTCCGGGGACAGAAGATCTTCAGAAACGCATTCTCGAACTGGAACAGGAAGTGGCGTCGTTGCGCGGCCTGGTCGATCAACCGGTGCGCCACCGCATGACCGACACCCGCATGTCGCTCACCCACAAGTTCGAGATTGCCGGTCACGAAGGTTATATCACCGTCGGCCTCTTCGCCGACGGTCAGCCGGGCGAGCTTTTCATCACCATGTCAAAAGAAGGCAGCACCATCGGCGGATTGATGGACACAGTCGGCACGCTTACGTCCATCGCTCTCCAGTACGGCGTGCCGCTCGAAAGTCTGATCAAGAAGTTTGCTTACCAGCGATTTGAGCCCAGCGGTTTCACAAAGAACCCTGATATCCGGCACGCTACCAGCATCACTGATTACGTATTTCGCTGGCTGGGCTGCCAGTTCATCAAGGGCTACAAGGAGGCGACTTCGCCCAACCGAGGCCAGCCCGATCTGCCGCTGAAGGAAATTGCGGAGATCGAGAAAAAGGCTGTGAACCGACCAGTCTCGGATTTGGCGCGGACTGCCGAGAAAGAAGTGATTGACGTAATCACAAACCATCCGCCCGGCGATTCCGAATCTGGCCGACAGAACGGGAACGGCAATGGTCACGCCGACCGGGTAACAGTCGCGCTTGGCAGCGTGTTTATGGGAATCACCTGTTCGGTTTGCGGCAGCGACAAGGTGATCCGTGCCGGTGCCTGCGGTGTTTGCACTGAATGCGGCACCAGTCAGGGCTGCAGCTGAGAGTCAGGCGTCAATCGGTAGCCTCCATAAGTCTAAATTTTCAGATTGCGCCGCTACAATCCTGGCGGCTGTCTCGGGGCAGGACCATCAGGATCCGATCGATTTCTGAATTCGATGTGCGCCGCGTGATTGGACACGCGCGCTCGCATGGCTACAATGCGTCGCCCGTTTTTCTACCGACAAATTGAATGAATAAGCTCGACGCGCAGCGACAGAAAGAAATCCAACAAGCCGAGGAACTGCTTTTTGCAGGTCCACAGGCGCTCGGTTTTGCCAAAGGTCTTTTCCAAGGCCATTTCGTTGCCGATTGGGTAATGCCGTATCCGCGCATCCCGGCGGCGCAACAGGTCGAATTGGACGGAGTTCTTACTGAGCTTCGCCAATTTCTGGACGAGCATCTCGATCCTGCGGAAGTCGACCGAAAAGCGGACATACCGCGCAGCGTGATTGATGGACTCGGCCGAGTTGGCGTGCTCGGCCTGACTGCGCCTAAGGAATATGGCGGGCATGGATTCTCGCAAATGGCCAACTGCCAAATCCTGGAAGAAATTGGCCGCCGCTGTGCATCGACTTCCGTTTTTGTGAATGCGCACCACTCTATTGGAATTCGCGCGTTATTACTGTTTGGAACGCACGAGCAAAAACAACGATGGCTTCCAAAATTGTCGACCGGCGAACAACTCGGCGCATTTGCGCTGACCGAAAGGGAAGCGGGATCGGATGCGGCGAACGTGCAAATGCAAGCCCTACCGAGCGAAGACGGCTCGCATTTCGTTCTGAACGGTGAAAAGCGCTACATCACCAACGCTGCAATCGCCGATGTGCTGACCGTGATGGCGCGCACGCCGGTGCCCGGGTCGGACAAGACCTCGGTCACGGCATTCCTGGTCACACCGGACATGCCCGGATTCGAAATGCTAGAAGCGCGGATGCCGAAGATGGGAATCCGGGGCACGGCGACTGGTCGATTCGCG
The DNA here is from genome assembly GCA_963840135.1 of uncultured Verrucomicrobiae bacterium. Taxonomy (GTDB): domain Bacteria; phylum Verrucomicrobiota; class Verrucomicrobiia; order Chthoniobacterales; family UBA10450; genus Udaeobacter. Next base: position 12,362 of record CAWIXX010000004.1, read on the forward strand.
TTGCGGAACGTGAAAGTTCCCAGGGAAAATATTCTCGGCCCGCTGGGCAAAGGTCTCAAGGTCGCGCTGACGGTTCTCGATTTCGGACGAACGACATTCGGCGCGTGTTGCACGGGCGCGGCCAAGACCTGTTTGCGTTTAGCGATCGAACACGCAAACACACGCAAACAATTCAACAAAACGCTCGGTAATTTTCATCTGGTCCAAAAGAAAATCGCGCGCATCGCGGCAGACGCTTACGCGATGGAAGCAATGACCACGATCACCGCGGCGCTAATCGATCGCGGGCTGGAAGATTACATGCTCGAGACCGCGATGCTAAAAGTGTTTACGACCGAACGGCTTTGGGAGTGCATCAACGACGTATTTCAGATTTATGGCGGCTCTGCTTATTTTGTCGATCTTCCGCTGGAGAGAATGATGCGCGACGCACGCATTAACCAGATCGGCGAAGGCGCGAACGAAGTGCTGACTTCGTTTGTCGCGCTGGTGGGGATGCGTGGACCGGGCATGGAGTTCAAGGAGATCTACGACACGATGATGAAACCGACACGGGAGCGGGGCCTCGCGAAAGCGTGGGCCGCTGGCAAGCAGCGACTTGGCGCCACCGTGCGGGTTCCCGAGATTCCAGTACGCAGCGCCGAACTGCGATGGTTTGCCAATCAACTTGGTCGGCTGATCTGGCGTTTTAATGTGGCTGTGAACCGCGCACTGATCACTTACCGCGAGCCGATACTTGATATGCAGCTTGTCCAGGAGCGGATCGCAAATGCGGCGATGGACCTTTTTGCGTCAACCTGCGTGCTCAGTCGTCATGATTCCGAGCTCCAATTTGCGCAACGCAATGGAAGTTCTTCGTCCCCGGACAAGTTCGCTGCCGATTTGTTTTTGCGTCAGTCTTTCCGCCGGATCCGCCATTTCCTAGTCGGGCTTACGGATAACGAGGATAAGTCCGTGCTTGCGACGGCGAAGTCGGTTTTGGGTAAGCCAGAAAGTTAACTCCGAAGGCATTCGCGAGTAAGAATTTGGCAGCGCGCATTTACGCTGACAAAGACGCCAAGGATGGCTTGGCGCGCAAAAAATGTATCCCGTCCGCGCTGCCGTGGCGGCAGCGCGCCAATACCGGCGAAACCGTCGGAGGCTTAGATTATTGCCCGTTACGGTGGCCTAAAATATCCAGTGCGCCGTGAGTGGTCGGAATTGCAGCGACCCGGTCGCAAGGTTGCGGAATGCGGGAGTTTCCGGACACAGTGTAGCACATCTTCTTTGAGGTCTTGACGACCTGCTGCGCTTGTGGCCGGAGCACGACGTTCTTGCTCGGATCAGCAGCAACCGATGCGCAAAACGCGAGCGCAAGCACGACGCTTGCACATCGGATCGACCAGCCGCCCAGGCGACTTGGTCTGGCTACTGTTTTCACGGTCTAAGTGTGATTCCGCTTCAAACCCTACGCAAGCCTTATTTGCCGTCATTTTAAGACATCAAACCGAGACTTTCGGCCACCAGCTCCTTACGGTTAATCCGTCCAAAGGAAGTGCTCCAGGCGAAGATTGGTAAGACGCGCTTTTGCTTCTTCGCTTCGGCTCCCTCCCGCGGCAGCTAGTTTCTCATAGATGGCCGCCGCAGATTCCCACTTCGAATCTTCCTCCAACAGGCGCGCAGCGTTAAACCCAGCCTTGTAATACCAGAAGAGTTCGCGCCGCCGATCCGGACGCGTGTCTTCCTCCAATACTTTGTAAAAAGTGGCAAGGGCATTGGCGCGCTCGCTTTTCTTTTCCAAACACAATCCCTTCTTAAACAGTGCCTGGTTGCGCCAGTGAATCGGCTCGTCCTTGTCGGAGGCGACTTGATCATAGATTTCGATCGCACGCTGGTAATTGTTTGGATCGGTTGTGCCCATCTCAAAGAAAATGTCCCCCTTGGCGCAAAGCGCCTCGCGTTTTTCTGAAGAACCGGCATCGCTCTTTAGGACCTCATCGTATAAGGCGAGAGCGTCCTTGGGTTTGCCAAGCTTGCGCTCAATCACAGCCTGCTCAATGCGCGCCGCCCATCGCATCGCGCCGTTCTGCCGCACGACCTGATCAAACAAAACAATTGCCCGGTCCAACGAATGTTCACCCATGCTGGACATTGCGGACTCTGCCGCGAAGAAGAGGGCTTGTTCACCAAGCGAATTGCCGGGGGTCTGTTGCGCAATAAGTTCAAACTGCGTCTGTGCGTTCGCAAAGTCCTGGCGTCGGTAATAAAGCTCAGCCAACTTCATTCGAACTTCCGGCGCGAAAGGTGAGTTTCCATGTTGTTCGAGGAAGCGCTTTGCAAGCTCAATAACTTTCGCTTCGTTGCCACCACTTGATTCCTCAACCCAGATGTCGAGATAATCCCCACGTTCCGCGGCTGCCGCCGTTGGCGACTCGGCGGCGCGAGTCAGATACTTGCGCGCTTCATCGAGGCGCGGTGGCGAGGCATGAAAGGCCAGTTCCGCCAGGCTGACCAGAGCTTCCGACACGCGAGGATTCTTGGGAAAGTCATGAATGAACTGTTGCAGCGATTTCGCCGCTTTTTCGTCGCCTTTTGCCGCTTGCACCAGGCCTTCCTCCAATCGCAGGTCGGCACGCGCCTCTTCGTCGCCACCCAATTTTTCCAGGTCACCGTAATCAGTCAGAAAACGTGTATGGTCACCGAGTTGGAGCCAGCCGGTGGACGCGTTGAAAAGTGCAACCTTTGCCCACGGCGAACCGGAACGCGCGATTTGTTCAAAATCCGTGGAAGCTCTGTCAAATCGCCTCGCTAGGTAATGCGCCCGGGCTGATAAAAAATCGATTTGGGTAAGCAAAGGCGGCGTGGGATGAAACGAGCGCGCGTCGTTCAAAATCGCAATCGCCTCATCGAAGTGTTTGTCCTCGACTTCGAATTTTGCAAACTCGAGCAGAGCGGGCCCCATCGCCTGAGCTTTTACGCCGGTGTTGCGAAGATCGGTAAATAATTGTCGAGCCCGCTCCCTGCGCCCTGCACGAATTTCGAACCGGGCGAGATACCATCGCGCAAATGTTCGTCGTGGCTGTTCGGGGCTGCGCACCCATCTCTCCAGCTCGTTGCGGGATGGTTTGTGTTCCTCTCGATATAACTCATCGAGTCTCGCGAAGAGAAGAGGTAGATCCGGATCTGCTGGATGACGATCAACAAACAGCTCAATAACGTCGTCTGCGATTTCGGGCGTTTTGAGTTGCACTTGCGCTTCCGAAACACCAAAGACTGCCGCGATCAGCGTGGAGTGAGCAGCTCCTTCTGGTCTTTTCAAGAGACCCTGAAAAATGCCGATTGCTCTTTCAGGTCGCCGCTGCATTAATTCCAGCCGTCCCCGCAACACCCGGCGTTCTCTTCGTTCCGCGACGGACGCGGGCTCCATCTCTTCAAGAAGACGACGCGCGCCGGCAGCATCGCCCGTTTCAATGTACAATTCCGCTGCTCGCAATTGCGCTTGCGTGCCCCATTCCTTGTCATGGATGAGAAGCGCAAATTTCTTCAACGCTTCGTCGTGTTTTTCCAACGCCCGCAGCATTTCTGCTTCCCCAAATGTCGCTGCGGTTCGAAATGGAGATCGCTCGCTGTTGGCCAGTTGCTCATAAAGCGGCAGGGCCTGGGCCCATTGATGCAGACTTGCGAAGGCCTGGGCGCGCCAAAATTTTGCCCAGGGCAGCTCCCGCACCCGAATATCTGCCAATAAAGCCAGAGCATTCTCTGGCTGCTTTGCAACTATTTGCGCTTCAGCAAGCTTTTCCACAACTGCGCGCCACTCGGGTTCGCCCAGACTGTTATTCAACAACGCCTGCAACCGGACGAGTGCTACTTCCGGCACCCCTTCTGCAATCGGCGCGCTCGCTTCGGCAAATTCGTTGGCAATGTCCGCATGGGTCAATTGCGCGAGCAGGCTCATCAGGCACATCAGTCCTATGCGTCTTTTGAGGCTCATGTGTTCTTCAATGACGGCCGCAGATATTGTCCGGTATAGCTGCCTGGCAACTCGGCAATCTTCTCTGGTGGGCCTTCTCCCACGATCTCGCCGCCACCCTCGCCGCCCTCCGGCCCCAGATCAATGATCCAGTCGGCGCACTTGATCATCTCCAAGTTATGTTCAATTACGATCACGGTGTTGCCTGCGTTGCGCAGCTTCATTAACACTTGCAGCAGTTTTTCGATATCGGCGAAATGCAGTCCGGTCGTCGGTTCATCAAGGATGTAAAGCGTGCGTCCAGTCGCCTTTTTGGCAAGCTCGGTTGCCAATTTTACGCGCTGGGCTTCTCCGCCGGAAAGAGTCGTTCCGGCCTGACCAAGTCGCAGATAGCCGAGACCCACATCCATTAATGAGTCTAACTTTTCCGAAATGCTGGGCACATTCCGGAAAAAACGGGCCGCTTCGTCCACGGTCAAACCAAGGACATCGGCAATGTTTTTGCCCTTGTACGTGATCTCGAGGGTTTCACGGTTATAGCGTTTGCCGTGGCACACCTCGCATTCGACATAAACATCGGGCAAAAAGTGCATCTCGATCTTGATTAGCCCGTCGCCTTCGCAATTTTCGCAACGGCCTCCTTTAACGTTGAAGCTGAAACGTCCCGCGTCATAACCGCGCACCCGCGCCGCGGGCAATTGACTGAACAATTCGCGAATGGGAGTGAACGCGCCCGTGTAGGTCACTGGGTTCGACCGTGGCGTTCGTCCAATCGGGCTTTGATCGATCACAATTGCCTTGTCGATTTGATCTACCCCGCGAATCGCCCGATGGGCGCCCGGTTTATCCTTGGAATTATGGAAACGTCGAAACAGCGCGCGTCGCAGAATGTCGTCCACCAAAGTGGACTTGCCGCTGCCGGAAACGCCGGTCACACAAGTGAAACAACCGAGCGGAAAAGAGACGGTGATGTCTTTCAAATTGTTTTCCGTCCCCCCAACCAGTGTTAGCCAGCCTTCGGATTTGTCGGTCGACCGCGGTTTGGCGCGCTGCTTGGGAATGGAAATTCGCGCGCGGCCGGAAAGGTAATCGGCAGTCAAAGAATTCTTCGCGCGCAGGACATCTTCGAGTTTACCTTGCGCGACAATTTCGCCGCCACGCGGACCCGCACCGGGACCAAGATCGATGATATGATCAGCGGCCCGTATCGTTTCTTCATCGTGCTCGACCACAATGACGGAATTGCCGAGGTCACGAAGACGCCACAGCGTCCCCAGCAGCCGTGCATTGTCGCGCTGATGTAGTCCAATGCTTGGTTCATCGAGAATGTAAAGGACTCCCGCGAGCCCGGAGCCGATTTGGGTCGCCAATCGGATTCGCTGCGCTTCGCCTCCGGAAAGTGTTCCGCTCTGGCGATTGAGTGTGAGATAACCGAGGCCAACTTCGACTAGAAATTGCAGGCGGGACTGAATTTCACGCACCACGTCGCGGACGATGGCCCGTTGCTGCGCAGTCAGCTCGAGCGCCGCAATAAAGCGCGCGGCTGCTTCGGTCGTCAGCTCGCTCAACTGATGAATGTTCAACTCGCGCGCCTGCCGATCCTTTATGGTAACCGCGAGGATTTCCGGTTTGAGCCTTGCTCCGTTGCATACTTTGCATGGTTCGTACGTCATGAACGATCGAATGCGATTGCGAGTGAATTCGCTTTGAGTCTGCTCGTATAGGCGCTGCATCTGGGGCACCAGTCCCTCGAAGGGTTTTGCAACTTTTCCCGCGCCTGCGGGACCATTGTCGCTGAAATTCATTTCGATCGGCGTTCCGTTGGTGCCGAAGTAAAGCGCTTGCTTGAATTGTTCCGGCAGTTCGCTGAACGGCAGGTCTTCATCGATGTGAAAGTGCTTCACGAGCGCCTTTTGCAGATGCCGGTAGTACGCCTGCATTCGCTTCGTCCCACGCCGCCACGGCGTGATCGCGCCTTCAGCCAGATTTTTGCCCGGATCGGAAATCATCAGCTCGGGATCGCAAACCAACTGGGTGCCAAGTCCATGGCAAGCCGGGCATGCTCCGAGGTGGCTGTTGAAGGAAAAATGTCTCGGCGTTAACTCGCCGATTCGAAAGCCAGTCGCGGCGTTTCCATAATCGGTGGAGTAATGCTGTTCCTCCCACTCGGCTGTTGGAGTGTTGGAGTGCTGGAGTGTTGGAGTAGTGATTTTCTCATTACTCCGTTTCTCCATCACTCCATCACCGGGTCGTTGTCGCAGGACGACGACCCGATTCCCGCCCCATTTCAACGCAGTTTCAATTGAATCAGTAAGACGGATACGAATGCCATCACGCACGACCAACCGGTCCACTACCGCCTCAATGGTGTGCCGTTTGTTCTTGTTGAGCCGGATCCGTTCAGAGCGATCCAACTCCACAATTTGGCCGTCAATTCGCGCACGCACGAATCCTTCGCGCCTGATCTTTTCTATTACGTCCCGAAACTCCCCTGGCTGATTCTCGATCAGCGGTGCCAGCAAAATGATTTTCGACTCCGGCTCATAGGCAAGGATTTGATCGACAATCTGCTGGGGCGTTTGCCGGCTCAACGCCTGGCCCGTTAGCGGATCATGCGGTTGGCCTACCGCCGAAAAAAGAACCCGTAGATAATCGTAGATTTCGGTCGTGGTCGCGATGGTAGATCGCGGATTAGCTCCAGCGCTGCGTTGCTCGATGGCGATGGCTGGCGAAAGTCCCTGGATGAAATCCACGTTTGGCTTTTCCATTCGATCGAGAAATTGCCGGGCATAAGCGGAGAGGCTTTCGACGTAGCGGCGTTGTCCTTCGGCATAAAGCGTGTCGAAGGCGAGTGAAGATTTCCCCGAACCACTCAAGCCGGTAATGACAACCAGCTTTTCCCGCGGAATTTCCACGTGAAGGTTCTTGAGATTGTGCTGGCGAGCACCGCTAATTTTGATGACTTGTGCAGGCATTCTGACGGGAAATGTCGAACCTATTAGTTAAACACGGGCGCACGTTTTCTCCAGTAAAATTGCGTAATCAAAGTAAAATAGAACGCTTGCCGCCGCGGAATTCGGTGCGCGTCAAAAAACGAAGGGTCTCAATCGTCATCCCGTGTCACTACGAAAGGGACATGATCGAAAACGTTTCGTTTTTTCCATGTTTCTGGACAGGCCCAGACGAAAAGGCTGACCTATCTACGCTACCGCCGTGCGGGGATTGGAACGTTACTGCACAGCGCGAAGCCTTCAGCTCTGCAAAGGGACTACTTGGTGCTGAGCTTCAAAACCACCGCTTCTGCGGGGAAATTTTGGCCACAACCCACTCATAGCCATCAATCTGCGGCAACCGCACCGCTTTTTCCTCCATCTCTTTCTGGGACACGAACAGCGCGTAAACGGGACGCGATTGAGCTAGCTCGCGTTTGACCAGCGCGAGGGCTTGCGCGCGATCGTACGTCACGACACGCCTAAATGCAGCCTAAAATATATCGCATATCTCTCCCCATCGAGATGCGCCGCGACAAAGGAGTCTGGTAAAAGCGCATTTAAGAAGAGAGGATTAATATCCGCCAGAACGATTCCAGGTTGGCGCCCGAACATCTCAAGAAAATGCCTTTGCGCCGTCAACCACGGGGACGGCAGCGGTGGAGTGGGAAAATGGAGAGCGTCCCAGGCCTGCAATCGATTCCCTTCCGTCTGGGTGCCAGACGCAACGACTTGGGGCGTGTTGGAGAGCGAGCGCGAAGGATAACCCAGACAGGCCGCGGCAAACAAAACGAAAATTGCCAGAGAAGCGACCGCTCGTCTTGCCACAAAAAGATTTTCTGCTGCCCATGTCACAGGTAGAACGGCAACCGCGACCAAGAGGATTAGAAGCGGTAGGTAGTACCGCATATCTACCCACTCGGGAATCCATACTCGAGGTCAACGCAAAGAAACTCAAACCAGCTAGAAAAGCGCAGATCACGAACCGGTTGAGTCGGATGAAGAACATCCCCATGCAAACTAAAAGGACAAATGGGGCAACAAAGGAGGTGCCTGTGCCAAAATAACGGAGCCGGCGAACAGGTTTTGGGTGGAGAGTCAATTCTCTCCATAGAATGGCAGCAGTTGCTTGGGATGTGCCGGGGAGAAAACATCGCGGACCTTACCGAATCCACAGCGAACCCGCCAGCGAACCAAAAATCGTATCCTGTTTTGAAGGGCGAATGAAACTGAATCGTATTGAGCACCAGGCTCGGGCTGACCGCCAGAGCGAAGACGGTCATAACTGCAAAGCAATGGAGAAACCAGCGCAGGCGTCTTCCCTGACTTGGGAAGAGAGCCATAGCCAACAACAGCGGTGCGAAGAAGAGTGACTGCACGCGAATGTTCAGTGAAAGGCCAAGAAAAATCGCCGATAGATAGATTTTCCAGCGGCGTTCCTCCTTGAGGCCCAGGTAGGCAAACATAAACGCCAGCGCAATGAGGGCGGAAGCGCTGATTTCGCTCAACGATGAACGGCAAAAAGTGAAGAAACCGGGCAGGGTCGCTAGCAAAAGAGCCGCAAACCCGCCGGTCAGCGGCATCTTGAGATAGCTGTAAAATACAAACGTGGCCAAAAGCAAAAGCAGGCCGATCGTTTGGTTTGTCCTAAACGGCGCAAGGATGGAATCTGCTTCGGGAAGGACCTTCAGCCAGGGAAGCATCAGTGCCGGATAGCCCGGGCGGATACATCGACGGCAGCTTTTGGTAACCGAAGTTCAGGTAGGGGTATCCGTCCTTCATCATGGCTTTTGCCTGCGCGAAATATTGTGACGGATCCGACCAACCGAGATCCAATAACCCGGTTTTGTAATAATCAACGTTGAGCACGGCGAAATAATAGAACGTCAACGCACAAAGAAGGAGAACCGTCCCAATTAAGAATCGTGTATTTGCGAAGTTTCTCTTTGGAACGGACCAGCATAGAGTCGGAAGGTGGGGACGCTAGCCCGATGCAAGGTTCCCAACAAGCTCGCGTGCAAGCCGGCTATCGGAAGTCGCGTAGCGAAACTTTCTCTCGCCGAGCGATTTGCCGGATCATTTTATCATCCGGTGAACAGCGGGAGGAGGAGCACGCTGGACGGCAGTTTTTGCAGTCTCAACCGGGTATAATCATGTAAGGCGCCGACCTAGAATATAATCCTGAAGACTATTGAGCGTTTCCAGACCGCTGAATGGCGCGAGGGCAATTGCACCATCTCAAATACAATTTGGAGCGCAGGCGGGTTTGAATGAAACTGCACAAGACTTGGCGATGGATGGTACGAAAGCAGATTTGCAGTTACAAGAAAGAGCCGACATGCGTGTGTCTCTGAACCAAGGCGCGCCGAGCACTGAGATATGGGGAATCGCCGCGCTTGATCAAAGACGCAGGCGGACCCAGGATCATCTGGCCAAGATTGCGCCTCGGCGCGAGAGCTGGATCAAGCATAACAGGTACTACTACGACTTGCTGGGTCGCCTTCTTCGGTTCCTGGTGGAGCCGCAGAAAAAAGTGTTATCGGTTCGTTGTGGCACTGGCAACCTCTTAGCTGCCGTCAAGCCTTGCGATGGCAAAGGCATCGATATCTGCACCGAGATAGTGGAAATCGCGCAGCAGCGGAATTCGTCCTTTAATTTCGCAGTCGCTTTGCCGGACAAGGACGAGTTCCGGCAGACATTCAGGCCAGAAGAGACATTCGACTACATTCTCTTCAATGATATTGGCGACACCGTGGACGTGCTTCAAGCCTTCAGGAATCTAAAGCCGCTATGTCAGCGGCATACTCGGCTGTTGATAACAACGTACAATCATCTTTGGGAACCACTGGTCACTTTTGCTGAATGGACCGGGATGAAGGTGCCGCGCACCGAGCAGAACTGGCTTTCCACTACTGACATTCGCAATTTGTTGAAGCTGGCCGGTTTTGAGGCTCTTGAGACGTATCGAATTGTTCTTTTGCCGAAGTATTTGCCGCTGCTGTCTGGTTTTTTGAATCGCTTTTGCGCACGCCTGCCATTTCTGAGCAAGCTCTGCATGACGCAGGTGGTCGTTGCGCGAATGGTTCCGCCGCCCGTTGCGGTGGAAGACCTTACCGTATCGGTCGTCATTCCATGCAAAAACGAGAAAGGAAATGTTGAGGATGCCGTTCGCCGCATTCCGTCTCTGGCGGGTCGGACAGAGATCATTTTCTGTGACGATCAATCGACCGATGGCACCGCCGAGGAGGTGCGGCGAATGCAGTTGTGCTATCCGGAAAAGGATATTCGTCTTGAGCATGGGCCGGGAGTTTGTAAGTCGCGAAACGTCTGGACAGGTTTCGATGCGGCGAAAGGCGACGTATTCCTAATACTGGACGCTGATTTGACGACAATTCCAGAAGAGTTGCCCCATTTCATCGAGGTTATCGTTTCGGGACAGGCGGAGTTTGTCAATGGATCGCGGCTGGTCTATCCGGTTCCAAAGGGAGCAATGAACGCAGCGAACATGCTGGGCAACAAGTTTTTCAGCGTCGCTTTCACCTATCTCCTCGGCCAAAGGGTAAAAGATACTTTGTGCGGCACGAAGGTCCTCTGGAAAAGCGATTGGGAACGAATCAAGCCAATGCTCGGAAGTTGGGGAACCGAAGATCGTTGGGGAGACTACGAACTCTTATTCGGCGCCGCGAAATTGAATCTTAAGATTCTGGACTTGCCCATTCATTATCAGGAACGCATTTACGGTTCGACAAAAATGACCAAAGTCTTTCGGAACGGACTTGTCATGCTAAGAATGTGCTGGCATGGATTCCTAAAGCTAAAACTGGGCTACTAATTCGGTGTGAGACTTGGGCTTCCAGATTGCTCGCCAATATATCGGATGGGAACTCGAGATCGTAGCCAGGTAAACGTTTTCTAGTGCAAGCGCGCATTGCTAAAGAAATTCAACACGGCCGATTCTTGGCCGACCATGGGGCCGGCGAAATCTGGAATTGGGAGAGTCCAGCCGGCAGATTGCGTTTGGCGCGGCGTGTGAAGATGCTCAGCAGTCATCTGAAACCCGGGATGACGGTACTCGAACTGGGATGTGGCGCCGGCTACTTTTACTCAGGAACTAGCGCGCTCGGGAGCGGACATTGTCGCGATTGACGTCTCACCCGAGCTTCTGGAAATCGCCAGGGCCAATTGTTCCGCGCCAAACGTTCAATACCAAATCCAGAACGCGTACGCGTTGAGCTATTCTGAGGCTGTGTTCGACTCGGTGGTTGGCAGCTCTGTGTTGCATCATCTCGAAATCGAAGAGGCGCTGCGCGACATATACCGCGTGTTGAAGCCAGGGGCACTATTTATTTTACAGAGCCAAACATGCTGAACCCTCAGATTGCGATACAAAAGAATATTCCCTGGATTAAACGAAAGCTTGGCGACTCACCGGATGAGACAGCATTCTTCCGGTGGCCGCTCCGAGGACTGCTCGAAAAAACGGGCTATCGTGATGTTCGGATCGATCCGTTCGATTTTCTGCATCCAAAAACGCCGATTGCTCTGATCGACTCCGTGGATGCGTTCGGCCGGTTTCTCGAGAACGTGCCTGTCATCTCGGAATTTGCGGGCTCGCTTTATATCCGTGCGATCAAATGAGCAGGCATCGACGGTCTTGCAGAGCCAGGAGGCGAAAGACCGAGCCGCAACATTGCGTAACCGCGCGCGGCTCGGCGCAAACAAGAATCTTCTTTTTTGGTATCGCGAGCTTTACCGGGATCAATTCAGGGACCTTTCCGAATCCGCGACGCTCTCAATACTCGAGGTAGGAAGTGGCACTTCGCCCCTCAAACAATTTCTTTCGAACGTTATAACAAGCGATGTGCTTGATCTTGACTATCTCGACCTTGTGTTTGACTGCCACGAGATCGACAAACTGGATGCAATCAAGGACAGCAGCATCGATGTCATCACGCTCACGAACGTGTTACATCATCTGAAAAGCCCTATAGGGTTTCTTAACCGTGCGGCGAGCAAATTGAAATCGGGCGGCAAAGTGATCGCGACTGAGCCTTTTTTTTCCATGTTATCAACGCCTCTCTTCAAGTATCTGCACCACGAACCAGTGGATTTCAGGATTTCCGAGCCTGAGTTAGGCGAGGTGCAGGGGCCGCTGGCATCGGCGAACATCGCGTTACCGTGGCTGATATTTTTCCGGCGGCGCGAATGGCTGCAGCGATTGAACGAGAATTTCGATGTTGCGACTCTTTCGACGCAACCCTTTAGCGCCGTATCGTACATGGCTACTGGTGGAATCTCGCGCAGACTGCCGATCCCACATTTTGTTTATCGCTGGTTATTTTTCGGTGGACCTCGCCATCAGTCGCCGCTTTCCGCGCTTCTGCGCAGCTTTTTTTACGGTAACTCTGACACGACGTTGATATCGACGGGTGAAGTAACGAAGCGCGTTTCCTTACCTGTTACTCCCTTTTTCTGAGCAACACGAAACGACCGCGACGCTCAACTAGTACGTAGTCTTCAAGGCGAATTCCGGACGCCGGGTTTATTGTATCTGTGCTGATTCTAATCGGGACATAGGGGTCCGCGCTATCGCCAAGGATCCAGATCGGCACAGGCCGGCCATGAAGTCGGTTTAGCCAGAAGAGATTTCGGTCATGCGCGTAGCGGAAAAGCATAGTTGAGGCAATAACCGGTTCCTCCGGCTTACCTTCTCGACGGTAGCGCGCGAAGACCGCGTCAGCCTCTTGTCGCTCTGATGGCGAGTAAAGGCTGGTCGAACGAAGAAGGTACGCCCCGCGGGCAAACCACGGCACGAGGGCGAGTTGTGCAGATGCTGCCAACGCTGCGATTACAATTGCGGTCAGTAAGCACTGCGGTCCGCATCCGTCTTACTGGAGATGTTGTACGGTTCGCGCAATCGACGCAAAACCTACCAACGTGACACACCAAAGCAGTGCCTCGGTCGAAGAGAAATCGTGTCGCCCACAGAGAGGTCGTTGCGATTCACGAGCCATGCGACCACCGTTGTCGGAACACCAACCAACAAATAATACGGGCGCAACAAGATTGTTCCAAAAGTGCCTACAATCATGACCCACAGCCACTGACGGACAACGTTACTCCCAAGCCAATGAGCAATATTGGATGCAACAAAAACGAAAAGCGCTCCGGGACTGGATAAAGTTCCCGGTGCCACGACACCAAGGCGGTCAAGCGAGTGACGAGCGTACATCGTCGGCGCCTGCGCAACCAGGAGATCGCCAGCAAAAGGGGGATCGCACGAAACCGACAGGATAAGTGTGATCGCCGCAGGCCAGTTGAAACGATAACGCGCGGATTTGCCTGGCGAAGAAATCCATGTCTCAACGCCTGCTATGATCGCTACCATAGCCGCGGCAATCGGTGCGTCCTCCTTCACGCTGATGACTGCAAGTGCCGTCACGATTGACGCGATCATCCGCTGCTGAAGCAGGAAATAGAACAGGATTAAACATAACGCCGGGACGAGAAGTCTCGACATGGAATCCATGGCCTGCCTCTTGATAGAACGCAACCGAAAGCGGTGAGATAAGAAGCGCTCCGGCTGCAATTATCGCGACGGGCCCATCAACGCCGAGAAGGCGCAGGATTCGCGTTGCCCAGAAGTAAGCCGCTCCTGCCGACGCAGCTAGGACGAATAGCAAACCGGGAGCGCCGAACGGCTTTGCTATAAGTCCGAGCGGGAGAAGCATAAAATAGGTGTGAATAGCCAGGAAGTTCCCAAAACAGTTGTCCTGGAGCAGCCGCTTTTCCCTCAAGCCAACTCCGCGCAGCTTGAACGCTCACGAAGAGATCCCCTGAGTAGCCGAGATCGTAGAATGTTTTAAGTTTAAGCGCGAAGACCCAAAGCGTCGTGAATACAGCAAGTGACGCGAGAGCAACAGAATCCCAGCGATCCCAGGGCACCGCCGCGTTCACTTCGACGTGAACAGCTCTCTCCAGCGAAGCTGCATTGGACGAACCTATGGCTTCCCAATATCTTTTCCAATGATTGTATCTGTGAGAACATCCATTCCCGATGAGAACGGCAGCGCTTTGGCGTGTTCGGGCGCAGAGTGACAGAAATGTATCTACTGAGCCGTTACTTCTCGCCGTTTTTGGGATCTCCCCTTTCCGCAGCCTGACCCCAAGCTAATGTCGACAACTTCAGTCCTACGTCGTGCTGCTAATAAGGTGTACCAACGTGCCTTTCCCATCTATCGGCCGCTTTATGCTGCCTACAAGGCCTACGCTGATCGCGCGGAGCGGCAGCTGCTAAGAAAGATCTTGTTTCAGGGCGCTGTTGTCGGTAGATGTCGGCGCTAACATCGGAATTTATTCGCAGTTTCTCTCCCGCTGTGTTGGTCCGACCGGTGTGGTTCATTCCTTCGAACCTTCGCCGGATAATTTCAGGCGATTGTCTGCTGCCACACATGATCTTTCAAATGTCCGCCTCAACCAGGCTGCGGTTGGAGCGACGAAGCGGCGAGTCGCAGCTTTACATTTCGGACAAGCTAAACGTCGATCATCGAGCGTACCCGAAGGAGAATCACGCCGACTCTTTCCTACTCGACAATGGTCGCGCTCGACGATTACTTCAAATCCGGCCAACACGTCGACTTGATCAAAATGGATATTGCAGGGATACGAGCTTCACGCCTTGCACGGGGCGAACCGTGTTTTGCAGGAAAACCCGGACATCAAGCTTTTACTTGAGTTTTGCCCCCTGCCTTAAAGCAGGCCGGAGCGAACGCGAATGATTTCATCGCGGCTCTCCGGGAGAAAGGCATGGTGATCCGCCAAGTCTCAAGAGAAGGAGTCATTCCACTCCTTCCTCACTGGATAAACGAAAACCCGGACTGGTACGTGAATCTATTCGCGGCAGGATCCTAAAGTGCACTCGAGCCATTCCTACCTGACGTACGCGGAATGAGCTCTCTATTTATCTTCGACGTTTTGCCGCGCGCCGTTTGGCAGTATCGACACGAGTCCGCCAGCTTCCAGAACACGATTCCAACGCAGATCGATCGATTGAAGGGTCGCCTGTAATCTCGCGCTCTTCGGGACCGTGCACCATCCTTCAAAAACCCAAATTTATAGTATAATCCATTTTTTGTAAGATTAATCGACGAAATGAATATTCCGGTTCAAGCCAAATGCCCGGCCTGCCATTCGGAAAAGATCCAGAGTCTTTTTACTGTTCCTGACCATGAATACAATGTGGATTACCGGGCGCCCTACGCCCAATGTCTCGATTGTTTCAGTTTTTTTCAATTGCCCATGCCGGATTCCGCCAGACTTTCCGACTTTTATCCAGCGAACTACCATAGCTTTGACACCAACAAAACCCTCGGCAAGCTGAAACAAAGGCAACGGCTCAAAAGACTCCGTTCATTGGTTGATTCTAACCGAATAACCTTGCTCGATTATGGCAGCGGTAACGGCGCTTTTATTAAAGAATCGGCGCGAGAGATGCCGACCGGGAAATTTTACGGCTATGAAATTAACTCTCAGAATGAAAAACAAGTTCTTTTCGACGGACGCGTTGTTCTTCTCAAAGGCTCATTTGAATTTTTGCTGCTGGAATTACCCCTGTGTGATTTGATCACGATGAATCATGTGATTGAACATTTACCCGATCCTTTGAAGGTATTGTCGGTTCTACAGTCGAAACTTAAGCGTAATGGAATTCTGGAAGGACAAACCCCGGCCACCGATTCTCTCGAACAAAAGATTTTTAAGAAAGGATGGAGCGGGTTTCATGCGCCGCGGCATACGGTGATTTTTTCCAGAAAAGGCTTGCAAAAGATTCTGGAGCACGCCGGGTTTGCTCAAAGTCAAATTGCGCCTGCTTTCAATCCGGCAGGTATTGCGATCAGTCTGGCGAGCCTGTCGCAGGGCGATTCGCCTGGTAACATTTCACGTCGCGGTTTACCATGGTGGTTCTATGTTGGGGCGGCGACACTGTTCTATCCTATTGATCTTTTGTCCGGAGCACCGGGGATGATCAATTTTTATGCGAGAAAGGGGAAATAAAGTGAATAAGAGATATTTTTCCAAAAGACCAGACACCGTCTCATTCATTGTCGTCATGGGGCATCTTTTCATTACCGTTCTTCCGATCTACATCGCAGCGTACGCTACGCTTGGCTGGTTGACCGTCTTGTGCTGGCTTTTCTTCGGATGCAGCATGAACGGCATTTTCAATTTGATGCATGAATGCTGTCATTATCATGTGTTTAAAAAGAAGCGGGGCTCGGAGGTTTTAGGCCGGTATCTCATCGCTCCACTGATGATCGCGGATTTTGAAAGTTATCGTCAACGCCATTGGGACCATCATAAACATTTAGGGGTGGAGGGGGAGACGAAGGATGCTTATCTGATCGATATCCATGGCAAAAATCTTTTTCTCCTTTTCCTTCGCTCGGTTTTGATGCTCGAGATGTTCAAAAAATTTTCCAAGCAAATCCCAAGAAGTCCAACCCAGAAAAAGCCCGAGACGGGCTACAATTGGATCAAAACAACCGTTTTTTTTCAGGCGGTTTTCTTTTCGACCATTCTTTTTACCGCTTACCAAGGTTATCCTTCCTGGTCCAAGGCCTTTGTGCATGCGACTTTCATCTATGCCTTTGTTTACGCCTACGGGTTGATTTCCTTAACGGTTTTCATGGCGGACCTGCGGGCCATTGCGGAACATCAGCTAAACGGAGGAACAACCGCACAAGAGGGCTATGCCGCTTTACGAAATTTCAAGTGCACTCCGTTTGAACGCTTTTTCTTTGGGGCTTACGGATTCGGTGAACATTATACCCACCATAAAATCGCGGGGATTCCCTACTATCATCTTCTCGAAGCGACTCAAGAGATGGCTTCGGAAGATGAATCCTTAAAGCCGACAACCGGTTATTTGGGAACGTTAAAAAAACTGGCCCATCGTGGGCAATCTGCTCCTATTCGGAGAACTGGCCCTTTGCAGCCCAAGACAAATGGTTTGTTTGCCGAATGAAGACCACGGGTAATCGCGCAGCCGGCGGCCCAGACGCACAGCGGCGCCTGGGTTGGATGAAGCTGATATCTGCTCCTAGAATTGCAGGTATTTTCTTCCTGAGATGCCTCAGTAAAACGAAGTCGCAGACGCAGCGATAGTAAAAAACCTATCGTATGCGCGGCCAGACGCGGAATTGGCCGGAGTGATGTAACTCGCTTTTCACAGAGTGATGTGACCAGGATTTCTAGGCAAAATCGTCTTACGATTATCGTCGAGTAAATGCGCACAATCATCGTCACTGGATCCGCGGGATTGATTGGTTCGGAAACCGTAAAGCGGTTCGCAAAAGAGGGCGCGCATGTTGTTGGGATCGACAACGACATGCGCGCACAATTCTTTGGCGCGGAAGCATCGACAAAGAAGACGCGTGATAATCTAATCGCGAACGTCCGCGGCTATGACCATTATGACCTCGACATTCGGGATGCTTCCGCAGTCGCCAAGCTATTCAAAGAGTTATTCCGGAAAAATCGATGCGATTGTGCATACAGCCTCACAACCATCCCATGATTGGGCGGCCCGTGATCCGCAGACTGATTTCACGGTTAATGCAAACGGCACATTGAACTTGCTCGAAGCAGCAAGACGATTTTCTCCCGAAGCGCCGTTTATCTTTACGTCGACAAATAAAGTTTACGGCGACACGCCGAACCGGTTGCCACTGCAAGAATTGCCGACGCGGTGGGAAATCGAGCCAGGGCATGAATATGAGCAGGGAATCTCAGAAACCATGAGCATCGATTACAGCAAGCATTCGCTCTTTGGAGCATCCAAAGCCGCGGCCGATATTTTGGTGCAGGAATATGGGCGTTATTTTGGAATGCCGACTGTTTCTTTCCGCGGCGGCTGCCTCACCGGACCGGCACACGCGGGCACGGAGCTGCACGGTTTCCTTTCTTACCTGATGATGTGTACGGTGAGCGGCAGACCTTACCGCGTATTAGGATACAAAGGCAAACAGGTTCGTGATAACATTCACAGCTTCGATTTGGTCGAAGCATTCGTCGAATTCATTCGTGCGCCGCGCAGCGGAGAAGTGTACAACATCGGTGGAAGCCGGCACAGTAACTGTTCGATGCTCGAAGCGATCGCCTTATGTGAGGAAATAAGTGGACGCAAATTAACCTGGAGCTATGAGGAGACGAACCGGATCGGCGACCACATCTGGTGGATCAGCGATGTTAGAAAATTCCAGAAACACTATCCCGCCTGGAAATTTCGGTACAGTGTGCCAGAAATCCTGGAAGAAATTCATCGCGCAGTTAGTGACCGCACGTGAATCATCAGTTCCGGGTGCTCGGAGACAGTTCCTTCGAGCCTTTGGAATCGTCGCTGCCCTGTGGAAGCATTTCCTTCGGAACGTCAAAAACCAAAAACGAATAGGCGATGTGATCCACAGGAGTAAAATGCTCTCTCAACCATCTGTACTCCTCAGGACTCCGATTAACTCCAACCAGGGCGTTGACAGGCACAACAATTCGACCTGCCTGTGGTTTACGAGGATCTACGATAACGCCGGGATGACGGCGGATATATTCCGTTAGATACCATTCGTTTCCGCGCCAATCCAAGTTCGAGTCTGCAAGGTGTCGGTAGGCCAGCTTCCTATCTGGAACGAATTCGTTAAAATACGAGATAAAATGCGGATAATATGAAAGAGTCGACACAGCAGTCCAAACCACGAGAATCACTGCGATATATCGTCGGAGCTTGGATTCCGGGGCAGCTAGAAATCTTCCGCAAAAAATTGTAGCCAGGGCGAATACAGGCAAGACGTGACGAATGCCGATCTGTGCGTTGAAGAAGAAGTTGAAGTAGACCCAGTAGAACAGAATCGGAACCAGGAGAAAAACCTCCTCACGTCGAAGTCTTCGCGCCGCCGGCGGGCCACGTCTTGAGAAGTATCCGAACAATGCCACCAAAAATATAATTTGCTTCGCAATCGGCACCTTGAAGAAGGCGGCGTAAAAGTAATATCCTGGAAACCCATGAAGCGTCCCGTCATGATGATTTACTCGAAGGTGCCCTGCCATGTAAATGTTGCCCCAGGCTTGCCCCATCCTCTCCTCGAACTTGACTAGATCCAACCCTTGGACGTAAGGCACCGGCAATGGAAGCGGCAGGTTGCCGACAATCGGGGTCGCCTGAAGTTTTTTGAAAACCGGATCTTTGAAGGTATACCTCGACAATGGCGTTCCAATTCCATTGAAGGCGAATCCCAGATTGATTGTCACGATGCTTACCGCGGCGAAGAACACTATGACGATGAGCCAGCGGCACACATTCCAGGTCAGGCTATGCGATCGGGCAGGCTTTGCCACACCGGTTGCCTTCGTAAAGCGACAGTAAATGGGTGCAATCACCAAAAAGATCGGATACAGATAAACGCACGAGTATTTGGCCAATTGGCTTAAACCGAGTGTCACCGCGCTGAAGAAGGCCCGTCGCCTGCCACCTAGCTTGAGGAAATGCCAAAAGTGGTAGAGCGCCATGGTCGATCATCAACGCGGCCGGCAAGTCAGCCGTCACCAACTGACCGTGCGCCAGCAGATTGGGATCGAAGACATAAAGACTCAGCGAGAGAAGAGCCCCATTACGGCCATAGAGTTCATAGCTCCACTTCAACACGTACAGTGCCAGCAATAGGGAGAGAGCAATGGTCGCGTACCGGCCGCGCTTTACTTGACCGCTCCACGAAGTGTCTAGTGAAATACCCGACGGCTGGGCAAAAACCGCCAGATTTTCGCTCGTCATGGCATGCAAACTTGAAAATGGCATGGTGCTGCTGTTTATGGCTCCCGTTCGCTGCGGGGAGCCATTCAATACGCGATAGCCGTACTGGTAGTGGAGAGGCTCGTCGGTAGTAAGCCCCTTATGGCGCAGGCTCGTCATTTGTATCAGCAGTAACACAGCTAACAGCGCGCCGCAGACGATGAGCCAACCTGGCGATCGCAATCCACTGCCAGACTCGACTACTCATTGATAGGCTCCGTAACACGATGCTCTTATTGTAGATTCCCATTCACTCTGCGCAGGACGATCAACTTCTTAAACTCTCGGGCTGACTCGCTTAGTCCGACTTTGGAAGCTCGGGCGAACGGATGACGTCTGCGTCGAATTCACTGACTGAGATGATGTAATCGACGTTCGCCTGCTGCTGTGGCGTGAGTTCATTTACATTTTCGACCCAAATACGCAGGGAATGATTGTTCCAAACCAGAGAAGCAATAAAAAAAACATTCCACTTATTTTGGAAGATATTTTCCTTCAGCAAAAGGAGAATACGGCTGCCATGCATTGGGCGTAGATCCAGGGAACGGAATGTTTGGATAACATGGGATGTTTTTGTGCCTACGTTGAGCCAAGGCGCCTGGAGGCGCTGATTTTCTCGCTTCGTAAAGGCAGCGACAGCGAACGCCACCAAAAGCGTCGCGATGATTCGGAAAACCCGAGGAGATACTTTAGCCGGTGCAACCCCGGCACTTGCACCGGATCTTGCAGCTAGAACACGGTTGCCAACGAATACCGAAAATTTGGAAATTAACGTGATCAAATCAAACGCAAGCTTTGCAAAGATCATTGCCCATCCAAACAGCAGAAGATAAAGAGGCGCATCGCCGCGCATGGGGACGATAAACGCCAGGGGAAGGGGTACGATCACTATCCAGAAAGCCATGAGCTGAAGCATGCGGTCCCGGCGTATGAAGGCGTAAATGAAAACACACGCCCACAAGAGTCAGCAGCGCTATTGGAGTGATCGTATTCCCGGCAAACAACAATTCGCCAACAAACCTGGCGTTGGAAGCCGTGAAATTGTGCCATGAATACCTGGGCCGATAAGGATCTAAACTTGCCAGCGAGCCGCTGCCGTGGGTTTTCCCGTAGATATAAAAAACGGTGAGTAATCCAGCAATCAAAGATGGTGCGGCATACGATCGGATCCAACGCAAGAATCCGTTCCAATCCGGCCAGCCAGGAGATTTCAGAAACTCATAGATTAGGACGATCACTGGAAGCGTAACCGCCATCTCTTTGCAGTTCAGCGCGCAAATATATAGGGCTAGAAATCCCAACAATTGCGCGGGTCGAAGAGAAACGTCTTTCTCGCGGATATGGATGTAGTAAGCCAATGCCGCGAAGTAAAAGAATCCACATAACACGTCATAAATGAACGCACCGACGAACACGAGGCCGGCCAGCCGCGGGTGGTAACAAAGAGCAAGCACAGCGAGAAAGGCGATCGAGCGCGAAGAGCTGAGTCGCCGACTCAAGTAATAAACCAGGGGAATGGACGCAGCGAGAATGCTGATCTGGACAATCCGGTAAGGCAGGGGATCCAGGCCAAAGAAATGATAAAGCGGCAGATAGTAAAGAGCCCCTCCCGGGCGATAAAGATAAAGAGGCAGATCGTAAAGGGCGTCTCCTGGACAAAGAAATAGCTTCCAAAATACAATGTTTGCCAAAAGCGACTTCAGCGTTCCGGCACACCAGCAGATGCCCATGTTCATCATCTCGTCTTCACGGAAACCCCCGCGTAGCGCTGGAAGAGCAAAGTAGAGGAAGTAGGCGATGAGAACGGCCACGCAAATCGCATCGAACACAAGACATCGATACGTCCGTTCTGCGGTCTTCATGGGACCGAAGTTAACGAAGAGATGCCTCTACGGCTATCGGCAATAAGAACATCGCGGGCGTAGAATTCGCTTTTTTGCGTCTGGTAAGCTGTATGGCCCTCAGTGGCGTCGGGAACATCAAAGTGAAAGACCAAATTATCGTGAAGACGTGGGTCGTACCTCGACGAAAGCGCGCGCAAGTGTAGATCAACCGTGGCGGAGATTGCCTCATTTAGCACGCACGGCCAGCTTGACGTCACTCTTGCACACATGCCCTATGCGCACAAAATTTCAGCAAGATTGTTTACGTCCAGCGAAATATATTTTTCCCCACCTGAAATGACAGCGCTCGACTCCAAAGCTTTTGCGGAGCGAATCCAGGATAAGTCCAGGGTGGCTTAGCCATTGTTCGTACGTTTTTCGTTCGTAATGAATCATCGTGGCCAATGCATCAATCTTTGGTGATAACATTCTGATGGTTCGGCTTCGACAAAGCGCATGGCTCACGGAAAGAAAGAGAGTAGCCCACGGCTCGACCACGACTAGCAAGCCATCTTTGCTCAGGACACGCGCTCCTTCATTAATTACTCGATCGAGATCATTAGGGAGCACAGGCAAGTGATGCAAGCCGCCTTGGACGATAAGGATATCTTTGCTGGCATTTTCAAATGGGAGCTGCCGGCAATCCCCGACCAGGATCTTTCCCGGCCCGGCGTACGCGGCAGCGAGCGAAGGCGACAGATCGATTCCTTCGACCTCGCTGAAGCCAAGCTGGTGCAGGGCCCTCAAGCCGCTTCCCCTTCCACAAAACAACTCCACGATCTTTGCATTCCGCGGCCATTTCGTGGCACCCATGAATTTTAGTCGTCCAATGAATTTTCGGATTTCTTCCTCGGGGCTTTCAAAGCGCAGGTACGCCTGCTCCCATGGATCATGAGGAAGGCGATCTTGCCCAGCTGGCTCCCCCTGCTTGGACTTTGTCATGTTGAATGTGGAACCTCACCCTCACTTGGCGTTCCAAGCAGCGCGATGAAGTGCAAGGATCGACCCAGGATAAGATCTGCCGGAAATGGATAGAGCCTCAAGTCCGATTCCCAGAACGTGATGTTAAGCCGTAGCTTGTCGAATACACCATGCCACTTGGCTAGCGTCCAATAGTTATACGGCAGGGAGACACCATGGCGCGCATTTCCCACCCAATCCATTAACTGCAGAGTTAAATGAGCGAACGTTCCTTCGACGAGATGATCCTTAATAAGAATGGCTTGCCGCGCGACACGAGCAGCTTCGCGAAGCAGCGTCATGGGCTGGTCGGCGTGGTGGATTACATCAACGAACATCACAACGTCGAAGCTGCCGTCCCCATACGGTATGGACTTGCCGTCGAACGTTTCCACGGGCATCGCTGAATCTTTGCGTTGCTGGACATCAATTCCACAAATCGAAATATCCGGTCGCTTATCCGCGATTAAGCGAGCGAGTCGACCGTCACCGCAGCCGACATCCAGTACCTCAGAATCGAATGGAATAAGTCTGGAACACCAGCCACTCAGGACCGAAGTGCGTCTCTTGTGGACGTATCGTCCATGAACAGATTCGATTAAATCCATTTCAGTATCCCGCGAATATTGGTGAAGAAACCGGACGACTTGGCACGAAAGGCCCGTGGCATGACGGTTGTCGTCCAGACAAGTGGCCCAGCCTGCCAAAACCGGTCAGGGATCATTGATTACGGTGAAGGTCAGAAGGTGACCAACCACAAATTCAGGCATCGGTGTTATCGAAAACTGGCTCATAGGCGCCGCTTCATTCCCAGAATACTCACGAAAAAACTTGAAAGTACAGTCTGAAAGCCCAGCGCGGTCAGAGTCGCGCCTGGAATGACCCAGCGCATGGTGACAGAGTAATCGAGACGACCAAAATGAACAGACCTCCATTGCAGCACCGCTACGGCTAACAAGATCAACCCAGCTAAAAAAGCCAGAGCACCAATGGCCAGACCGCGTTCCAAATAAATCACTTTGAAAAACCGGTCAATGCGTGGGTCCTTCGGTAGCAAACCTTCGCTGATAGCGAAAGACTTGGCGCAAATAGCGAACAGAACCGATTGATAACCCATCATAATGGCCAGGCTGGAAAACAAAAGGGTGTGAGCGTCGAAGGTCACGCCGCCGAGTGTCAATCCCGGTAATGCCACAGCATATCCGGCCAGTCCGAGCAGGGCGAAAACAAAACCCGGGACGAGGAAGAGCCACCGCGGGCTAAACACGAGAAAGAAGCGCAGAGTGCGCCAGCCATCACGAACAGTCCGCAGGTGGGGCGCGTGCGTTTTGCGGCCGTCGGGATGAAGGGTGATCGGGATTTCGGTTATGTGGGCACCGTGTAAACTGGCTTTAATAATCATTTCGGTGGCGAATTCCATTCCGTCGCACTGAAGCTCCAGGCGGTCGTAGAGTTCCCGAGTGAATCCACGGAGGCCGCAATAAACATCGTGAATGGGAGCGGCAAACATATGTCGGGCCATTCGCGAAAAGAGCGGGTTCCCGAACCAGCGGTGTGTGAACGGCATCGCGCCGGGCTGAATTTTTCCGCCTCCGCGCGGCAGGCGGCAACCCGCGACCAATTCAAAGCCTTCTTGAAACTTCTTTACGAAGCGGTCGGTCTCGGAAAAGTCGTAACTCTCATCGGCGTCGCCCATGACAATCCATTTCCCCGACGCGGCTCGAATGCCGCCGCGTAATGCGTTGCCGTATCCTTTTTCTCTTACATGAATAACGCGAGCTCCGAGTCTCTCCGCGATCTGCACTGAATCATCCTTGCTGCCGTTGTCGGCCACAAGAATCTCGCCGCGCACGCCGGAACGTTCGATGCCAAGCCGTGCCTTTCTCGATACATGCGCCGAGCGTCTCCGCCTCGTTCAAGCAAGGCATCACAATGGTCAGGTCGATCGCATCAGTCATCCCAAAAATCTACGTAAAGGGAGATCGTTTGGCGAGTGCAGGTCGTTTGCCGATCTCTGCACTGATGGACAACAACCGACTCTGCAAGACGTTGAACTACGGATGGGGGAGAAGCGGCCCTGCACAATGTCTGGGAAATCCGACTGAAGCAGACTTACGGAAATACGACGGCTCGCATTGCTTTTTGCAGATGCTTTGGCACATCGCGGAGGTATGGGTTTTGAGCGCGGCAACTCTCGGCGAGTGAACGCCAGTGATCAGCTGACTGGCGAGAGGACAATCGTTCTTCAAGTAACGCGAGGAGCTGATAATAGCTCTCAAAAGGCCAAACGACGCGGCCGGCAGTTCGATCCAGGAGGTCTTCTCTCCACCGCGCTAACAATGCTCGAGGCGTACGGCCGCTATAAATCGTCACTTCCATTGCCCCGAAACGTCGGACCGGCGCCTTATGTCCGTTTGCAAGATCCAGCCTTGTTACGTAAAAAACGCGACCATTTACAGGAGCATCGAGGTTGGTAGCAACTTTGTTAACGTAAGCGTCGGGCAGCATGATGCGACTCTCAGCATCATCAAAGAATTGCGACAATGTGTATCCGAGCATCCATCCGGCTACTATCACGTCATTTTTCTGCATTTTCGAATGCAAAAACTTTGCCACCCGGGCATACGGCCAGCGTTTCTGGACGACAAACTGCACGCCCACGGACGGTGTCCAGCACAGGACGGTAATTGTTGTGAGAATCCAGGCCACTATGGCGGCGCCTCTTCGTATCCGAACATGGCACGCAAGCCAATTGATGCCCTCTGCCATTAAGATCAGAAGCCAGGGCAGAGAGAAAATTAGATAGCGAGCAGAGTCCGACGGATGAAGAGACACTCCCTGCAAAGACATGATCACGGGCGCCAGCATGATCGCTGCGCACAACAGAAGGAGCTGTTTTTTTTCCCGCACTGCCGACCAAAGGCCCACGAGCAGCAACAGAGCGCACAAATAGGTGGCGTAACCGACACCCATACTCATATAGATCGCAAAGACTTGCGGAAGATATCCCAAGCTCGTTGGCGGAGTATCGGTTCCCCATTCCCTGTTAATCTTCGCGATGTCGGGCAAGAGGTGCCAGTAAGCTATGCCGATTAGTATCGCCACTCCGGCCAACGGGATCCAAAGAGTTCTTGCGTCCCAGAGAAACTTTCGTGCGCCGGACCAACCTTGGGAGATAGTTTCAACCGCGAGCAATAGTATGAGGAATGCGACTGTGTACACGCCGTTAATATGCGCAAGTAACAGAAAGAGAACTACCGTGGCACATCGTACGCCGCTCCACCAGTCCCTCCGCCCAGACCAATGAAAACACTCATTCATTGCCAAAAGGCTCAACGCCACCAAAACCGAATAGGAGCGAATCAGCAGACCCCAATAAATAAGGTACGGATTGAATGCAGCTAAGCTTGCCGCAACTAGGGCGGTGCGCGTTGAACCCGTAAATTTCAGTGCGAGCGAAGCAGTTAGCGGAATTATTGCAACAGCCGCTGTTAATGGCAACAGAGTCAGTCGCCAATCTGTTGCTCCACAAAGCCAGGCGACCCATTTTTCGACCAAGATGAAATAGTTCATGGTGAGATGAACCGTGAAATGGGTCAAAAGGTAGGTTGCGCTTTGTTTCAGCAACGGAAGCGTAGCGACTTCGTCACCGATAAACGTTCGGCCGTGTTGAAGGGCGACCCAAAGTACAAGCGCGCAAAGACTTATCGCACCTAAGGCAAGCCTTTCTCGCCGGGACAATCGGCGCAAATTCAGTTCAGCGTGAACGCCGTGTAACAAGCTCATGCATTTCCGTCCTACCAACTGCGAGCCGCGCAACGTGACATGATATTTGAAGATCTGAGCATTGAATGCTCTCATGGAATTACTCGAGATAGTTTCGCAGGAATACCTCTATCACGTGCTGTGCGCCGGCGCCCGTGACGTGTCTAAGATCGCTCTCCCATGTCGCAGCGCGATCGGAGCTTTGGACGATCTCGTAACTTGGAAAGTAGTCGACGTTGCTATGTGCAGTAGCCCATTCCTGGGCGACGGTCCTTAACAATGATTTGGCCCACGTGTTGGCGACGACAATGTCCATCGTCGAAAATGTGTTCATCAAAGGGATTGGCGAGACTGTAACGACGATACGAACATCAGGATGTCCATACTGAGACAGCAACGCGTGTATGGCCTCCAGATTGGCCAGGTTTTGAGCGAAACCAGTAAGATGAAATTCGTATCGGTCTGGTTCAGTCTTTAACAAAGATGGAATGGGAGTTCGATTAATGAAGACATCGGCCTTAACGTCGCGCCACACCTCCGCAAGACCGAGAGTAAGAATCACGGCGCGACAATTTTCTATGCGCTTTGTGACGGCTTGCATCAACGCACGCCGCTCAAGTGTTTCCTGCAGATTAGCAAATTCCAAGGTCGGGGTTGTGTGTGGATCGTCCCAGGTTGTCTCCGTCAATTGGACAATAGATTCCCGGGGAAAGTCCGCGTCTGGATCGAGTGCCCAGCGCAGCTCGTTCAATATTGAATAGGTATTGTATTTGTTGGTAAAACCGAGGCCGGAGACTTCTTTGTTAGCAGCTTGAAGCCTGGCAAATTCTGGCGCTGCGCTCTCGACTGTCATCCGGTGCTGTGCCAAGGCGTTTTCGAGACCTCGCGCGAAACAGGAACCGATGGCGTAGAATTTATCGTCTCGACGCAGTTTAAATTTTGGATTGATCTCAGGTGTGAACCAAGTCTTACGCAGTCTCTGAAAGGCGTATTTGCCGGCGGGATCATTCGCGTCGACGCTGTCCTTGTACCAAGTGCGCGCGTCATTTGCCTGGTAATTCCTCAGTGCCTGAGCCGTGGTCGCGACGTAAGGAGATTTGTTCAAAGGCGGACTCTGGCTTGGCACACTTGAAAGAGTTCTTTCGCTGAGGGTTGCTTCGATCATGGTGTAGGATGCTATCCTTGGTGTACTGGGTAATTATGAGGTGGAACGGCCGGAATGGGATTGTGTTAATCGGAGAGTGGTCCATCACCACGAACATGCGGTGGGGATTCGTTTGTTGGTATACCTGGCATCGGGATTTCGCCGACAGGCTTTGGACGCATCAAGTATTGACCACCAGTCGGTTGCAAAATTTTTTCTTGAACGCACACATGATCGAGAAGTAACAGAACCTCAAACAAGGCTCTGGTGTCATCGTTTTCGATATACGCGGCGCGAGTCCCCGGTGGCGTAATAAGATGAAGGAAAGCGCTAAACTCTAGTTTCCACTCGATTGTAAACCAACGCTGAAAAATCGGAATAATCTCGCTTGATCGGATCGACTCGAAGGGAGAACCCAAGCTCCCGGGTTCAGGGCGTTTGATCTCTGTCGTCATCGTATTGGTAATTCTATTCTGCCTAAATTTTTCCGGCAAAATTGCCAACAGCTGATTAGCGATGGAGAGACGTTTGGAGTCATATTGCCACTGCATTTCGCCGATGAAATCATGAATCCAGAGGTAGCCGTCATTTTTCAGTGAACGCCATATCTGTTGCGCTACTCGTTCAAGAAAAAGGATATGATGAAGCGAGGTCTGGGCCGCTACGAGATCAAACTTTTTCTCGGGCAGTTTCACCAAGTTTACGTCGGCCACTTCGTAAGTTAGGGGGAGGCTCTGCTTCTTGGCAATTTGTCGCGCTGCAGCGATGGCCTTATCCGAGATGTCGATCCCATGAAAGTTGCTACAAATTCCCTCGTGCACGAGCGCACGCTCAAGCCTTCCCGCCCCACATCCAAGTGTAAGACCATTTTTAAACCTTAGATTCTTCTCACGCGCGACGGCTATTAGATAAGATTGATGACGATTGGCATTGAGTTTCCCGGTAGCATCAAAATCCTCGAGTTTTGCTGGGGACTCTTCTAGCGCAGGCAAGATCGTACCCCACACTTCATTCTCACGCGCCGCCATGGCATCGTAAACGCTTCGGTTCGCCATCGCCTGCTTAACGATCTCCCGAGCTTTGTCTAAACTCATGAATTAAGACGCCCTATCACAGGAACAAGAGCCTATCGCATGGCTTTTCATCCGCAAATGCGTTTCTCTAAGTTGCGCAAAATTTTAGTTGGCAAAAAGTTCGCTGGCGAACTGAAACAGTTTCGGCGATAAAAGCGAACTGCCATGGAACCCGCGTCTGGAAACACAGTGCTGATTATCGAGGATGAACGCGATGTAGTCGATCTTCTCGCGCTCAATTTGCGCAAAGCCGGTTTCACCACCTCGACGGCGTGCGATGGCGCTGCCGGACTGGAAAAAGCGCGCAGGGAAAAGCCAGCTTTGATTATTCTTGATCTGATGCTGCCGAAGATGCCTGGGCTGGAAGTTTGCAAAATTCTGAAAAGCGACCCTGGGACTCGGCAAGTTCCCATCATGATGCTCACAGCGAAAGCCGAGGAAATCGACCGGATAGTCGGTTTGGAATTTGGCGCGGACGATTACGTGACAAAACCGTTTAGTCCTCGGGAAGTCGTCCTGCGCATTCGCGCGATCATGCGCCGCGGCGATGCGAAACCCGACGATGAACGTTTGACAGCCGGTCCCATTACCGTCGATCCGGCGCGCTATGAAGTTTCGGTTAACGGCAAGCGGATCAATCTTACCAGCCTTGAATTTAAACTTTTGCGCACGCTGATACAGCGACGCGGTCGTGTCCAGGCGCGCGATCGCTTGCTCAACGACGTATGGGGTTACGAAAGTGTGATTGACACGCGCACGGTGGACACCCATGTGCGACGGCTGCGCAAGAAACTTGGCAAAGCCGCCGATGTTATTGAAAGCGTGCGCGGGTTCGGTTATCGATTGAAAGAAAAGTAAGGCCAGATGTATTGGCTAATCCTGGGCGTCCTCTGCGTTCTATTCGCGGTGATAGCGCTGGTTTTCTGGCAAAAATGGGCCGCGCCGTGGCCACGGATTGAACAGCTCATTTCGCAAATAGCCCGGAGTGAACGTCCGTCCACGTTTCTGATAAACGGCGGAAAAGATCCGCACCGCGTTGGTCTTGCGCTGGAGAATATTTTTGCTCGACAGCAAGAACTCGAACTCCAGATCGCGGGGCGCGAATCCGGCACGCAAACAATTCTCGGCGCGATGGAGGATGGCCTGCTCGTAGTTGACGCGCGCAGCCGTGTTACGCTTATGAATCCGACTTTTCAGAAACTCTTCGAACTGCGCGATCCGGCAGTGGACGTTCCTTTGGTTGAGGCCGTCCGTCACGCCACGCTCGATCAACTGGTTACGGAAACGCTGCTCACTGGCGAAGCAATGCGAAGCGAGTTGAGCCTGGCCGATTCGCAAACCCACAGCGAGCGGCACGTCGAAGTCAGCGCCGTCCCAATCAAGAACGCTGATGACGAAGTGACCGGCACAGTTGTGCTTTTCCACGATATCACTGAGTTGAAGCACCTGGATCAAATCCGGAGAGATTTTGTCGCAAATGTTTCGCACGAGCTTCGAACGCCGTTGTCGATTTTACGCGGCTACATTGAGGTGTTGTTTGATGAGCCACAGACATCACGGGAGGAACTCACACGCATCCTTTCGATCATGGAAAGGCATTCCAAACGACTTCAACGGCTGGTTGATGATCTGCTAAGCCTTGCACAACTGGAGTCGTCCCACGCAGAGTTGGAGATCAGCGTTGTGCGGATGGATGAGTTATTTAGTAACCTCATCCGCGATTGGAAGGAAAAACTGACCGGAAAGAACTTGAAGGTGATTGTTGATTTGCCTTCGGAAACGTTGGTGCTTCGCGCCGATGGAACGCGCCTGGAGGAAGCGCTCCACAATCTGCTGGACAATGCTGTGAAATTTTCACCCGACAACGGACAGATTCGCCTACAAGGGACGCGTTGCGGTTCTAACGTGGTACTGAGCGTGGCTGATAACGGAATCGGGATCAGCAAAGAACATTTGCCGCGAATTTTCGAGCGCTTTTATCGCGCTGACAAGGCGCGCAGCCGCGAGCTAGGAGGCACCGGTTTGGGGTTAGCGATCGTTAAGCACATCGCCCAATTGCACGGTGGACGGGTGGAAGCCGAAAGCGAGCTGGGGCATGGGATAACGATTCGCATAGTGCTTCCACAGGTGCCGCCCGGTTAATCGTCGAACCCGATTCAAGCGTTCGCGGTTCAACGATTTAATGACTCAAACTCCGAAGCCTGTCACACAAAAGTAACATTAAAAATTTTGACGCTTCGGCGCGCGCTACGGCAGGCTGACTGCTCTATGAAATCCCGCAATTTTACCCACAAACTCCTAGCAACAGTACTATTGGCCGGTGTTAGCGCGACGGCCTCGGCCCAGATGTTGATTAACGGTGCAGGGGCGACTTTCCCCTATCCCATCTACTCAAAATGGTTCGATGAGTACGTGAAAGTCGATCCGTCCGTCCGGTTCAATTATCAATCCATCGGATCTGGCGGAGGCCAAAAACAGATCCTCGCGCAGACGGTCGATTTCGGGGCGTCCGATGGGCCAATGAGCGACGAGAATCTTGGCAAAGCGCCGGGGAAGATTCTCCACATTCCGACGGTCGCCGGTGCAGTGGTGCTGACCTACAATTTGGCAGGCAATCCAAGCTTGAAACTCGATGGAGATAGCATTGCGGGAATCTTTCTCGGCCAGATAAAGAAATGGAATGATCCCAAGTTGGCGGCGCTAAATTCGGGCGCAAAATTACCCGATCAAGATATCGTGGTCGTACACCGATCTGACGGCAGTGGAACCACATTTATTTTTACCGATTACCTCAGCAAAGTGAGCAGTGAATGGAAGCAGAAAGCCGGTAATAATACATCGGTTAATTGGCCGACTGGCATCGGCGGCAAAGGAAACGAGGGTGTGTCAGGGCAGGTAAAGCAAACTCCCGGTGCGATTGGCTATGTGGAATTAATCTACGCCATACAGAACAAAATGCCTTACGCAGAGGTGAAAAATTCCGCAGGACAGTTCGTGAAACCGTCGATTGATTCAGTGACTGCGGCGCTCGCAACGGCCGAAATCCCGGATGACTTCCGGTTCTCTATGACAAACGCGCCGGGAAAAGAGGCCTATCCGATTTGCGGTGCGACCTGGTTGCTCGTTTACGAGCAGCAGAAAGATCCCGCGAAGGGGAAAAAGCTCGTGGAGTTTCTAAAATGGGCTGCGAAAGATGGTGAAAAGATGGCCAAAGACCTCGATTACGCTCCTTTGCCGGAGACCGTGCAAGAGCGTGTCTTGAAGCGGATCAACGAAATCAAAATGTGATGTGAGGAAGCATGGAGGTTGCTACAGCGCCAGCCTCGAAAGCTTTCGGGGCACCCGGTGAGCCCGGATCAGCGCGCCAGGTGATGGCGCGGCCCTCGCGCTTTGGCGACAAAGCATTTGAGTGGCTCACATGCGCCATGGCGCTCGCGGTGGTCGTGCTGGTGATTCTGATCGGGTGGGAGCTGTGGAACGGGTCGGCAGCTCGCCATCAAAAAATTCGGGTTCCATTTCCTTGTCACGTCCACGTGGGACCCCGTCGCCGACCAATTTGGCGCTCTCCCGTTTATATACGGAACGCTGGTTTCTTCTCTAATTGCGCTGTTGATTGCAGTTCCGTTGGGCATTGCAACGGCAGCGTATCTGACGGAGCTTGCTCCACTCTGGATTCGGCAGCCCCTAGTGTCGTTGATCGAGATGTTGGCTGCAATTCCCAGTGTCATCCTTGGGCTCTGGGGCATTTTCGTAATGATTCCATGGCTGCGCGACTATCCCTTTGCATGGCTTAAACGAACCTTCGGTTGGATACCCTTGTTCAGTGGACCGATTTACGGTCCGTGCATGCTCGCCGGCGGGATTATTATCGCGGTTATGATTTTGCCGATCATCGTTTCGGTCTCGCGCGAGATTTTGCGCAGTGTTCCGGATTTGCAACGAGAGGCGGCCTACGGTCTCGGCGCGACCCGCTGGGAGGCGACCCGGATTGCGGTGCTGAGTTATGCAAAGAAAGGGTTGTTCGGCGCCGTGATTCTTGGGTTGGGACGGGCTTTAGGTGAAACGATGGCCGTAACGATGGTGATAGGCAACACCCCGCAGATCGTCGCGTCGCTGTTCCAGCCCGGATACACGCTTGCCAGCGTGCTTGCCAATGAATTCACCGAAGCGACAACTGATATTTATCTGCAGTCGTTGTTCGAAATTGGGCTGGTTCTCTTTGGAATAACCATCTTGGTGAACCTTCTCGCGCAACTGCTTCTGCGGACCATTGCAACAACTTCAGCAACCCGCGCGGTGCAATAGCCATGCATTTGGGACGAGCACACAATCACACCTGGCGCAAAATTAAAAGCGCGCTTGCATGCGGGATCGCCTTTGTTTCTGCGGTTCTTGTGATCACGCCTTTGGGGCTGGTATTCTTTCATCTTGTCATCAATGGCGCCAGTTCCGTGAACTGGGACTTTTTCACAAAATTACCGGCGCCGGTAGGAGCCGTTGGGGGCGGCATGGTGAATGCGATTGTCGGCTCACTTGAATTACTCGCACTTGCTGGTGTCATTGGGATACCGATTGGCGTTTTGGGCGGAGTTTATCTGGCGGAATACGGCTCGGCTCGGCTCAATTCTATTCTCCGTTTCTTGGCTGATGTGCTCAACGGCGTTCCGTCGATCACTTGGGGTGTCGTGGTTTACGGTTTGGTAGTTTTGCGCTTCAAAGGCTTCTCGGCGTACGCCGGCGGGCTCGCGCTTGGTCTAATCATGATTCCACTGATCCTGCGCACAACGGAGGAGGTTGTTCTGTTGGTACCGAATGGTTATCGCGAAGCCGCGCTCGCCCTGGGTGTTAGCCGGTGGAAAACAATTGTCCATATCGTGATGAAGACCGCGTCCAAGGGGATTATCACCGGGATTTTGCTCGCCCTTGCTCGCATAGGCGGCGAAACGGCTCCGCTTCTTTTCACTGCTTTCGGCAATCGTTTTTGGAATCACAGCCTCAGCCAGCCCATCGCTGCGCTCCCATTGCAGATTTTTACCTATGCAATCTCTCCCTACGATGATTGGCATCGGCAGGCTTGGGCCGGCGCGCTCGTGCTCGTCACCGGAATTTTTTGCGTTAATGTGCTTGTAAGAATCCTAACTCGCGGACGCGGCGCGCCAGTCGTGTAGCATCCTAAGATATGGTTAACGTCATTATGACAACACCCGAACAAAGCGTTACGGAGCGCATCGAGCAGCCTCCCCAGCCGCCCGTCAGCGCCGAGCCTGCACCAAAGTTAACTTTTGAGGCCAAGAATGTCTCGATCTGGTACGGGGAAAAGCGGGCCATCGAGAATGTGAGCCTCGACATCGCGTCCAATGCCGTGACAGCGATCATTGGGCCTAGCGGTTGCGGAAAATCAACGTTTCTCCGGGCCCTCAATCGGATGCACGAACTGGTGCCAAAGACGCGGATGGACGGGACGGTCCTTCTTCATGGCGAGGATCTTTATTCCAAAACCGTTGATCCGGCAATTGTTCGACGCCGAGTTGGCATGATCTTCCAGAAATCGAATCCATTTCCAACCATGACGATTGGCGAAAATGTCGTCGTCGGCTTGCGATTGAATGGGGTGCGCAATCAAAAATTTCTCAATGAACGGCTGGAAAAATCGCTGCGGATGGCTGCTCTTTGGGACGAAGTCAAAGACGATTTGCACAAGCCGGGCACCAGTCTTTCGGGTGGCCAGCAGCAGAGGCTCTGCATCGCGCGATCGCTGGCCGTGGAGCCGGAAGTGATCTTGATGGATGAGCCTTGTTCGGCGCTCGATCCGATCGCCACGGCGAAAATCGAGGAACTGATCCACGAACTAAAAGCGAAATACACTATTGTAACCGTGACGCACAACATGCAGCAAGCCGGCCGCATTTCGGATTACACCGCCTTTATGTACCTCGGCCGGTTGATCGAGTTTGGACCGACCACAAAGATTTTCACAAATCCAGCCGAAAAACAGACGGAGGATTACATTACCGGACGATTTGGATAATGAGCAGGAGTAAGAATTAGTAAGAAACGAGACGCAGAAACAACGATGATCGCGCCAAAGCACATTCTCGGAACATTTGATGAATCGCTCGCGGCACTTCGCAACAATGTGCTCATGATGGCCGGGCTGAGCGAGCGCAGTCTGGGGCGCGCAATGAAGGGGCTGTTTGATCGCGATGACGATCTTTGCGCAAACACAATCGCCGATGACGAAGAAATCGACCAGCTGGAGAAACAGATCGATAAGGACGGCGTTGATATTCTATTGCGCTTTCAGCCCGTTGCATCGGATCTGCGCCGCGTAGTCTCCGCGATGAAACTGTCGACCAATCTGGAGCGAATCGGCGATCAAGCGACTACGATTGCGCGACGCGCCCGAAAGTTAAATCAGCATCCGTCCCTGGCCGAAGTTGAACTGATAAAGCCGATGTACGATCAGGCACTGTCGATGTTTAAAGACAGCGTCGATGCCTTCGCGCGCGAGGATGTCGATCTTGGTTGCGCGGTCGTTACGCGCGACGAAAAACTGGACGATTTAAACCATGAAGCCAGTCGCAAGTTAATCGAGCGCATGGCACAGGATCCGGATCAATTGCGCGGCTATTTGAACCTTATTTTTGTTGGCCGTTGCCTCGAACGCGTGGGCGACCACGCTACCAATATTGCCGAAGACGCAGTTTACGCCGCGGCTGCCCAAGATATTCGGCATCCATCCCTCACTGCCACGACGTGAGGGACCATTGGCAGACGCAGCTGGTCTTGCCTAATTTTCCAAGCAGTGGTTGGTTGAGTTATACGGGCAACCAAGAGTGGCATGGGGCCTTTGGCCCGCTGCGGCTGGTGCGACGCAGGCGCTGCTTTTGGGGCACCCATTCAACAACGACCTAAGATGCCTACTGCGGCCGAGAAAACCAGCGTTGCCCAGGAGCCTCCTGCTCCGGCCGAGCTGGTCCAGAAAGATCGTCCTCAAGAAGTGCGTTTTTCGGATCCCGAAAACTTTATCAACCGCGAACTAAGCTGGCTTGAGTTTAATCGGCGGGTTCTCGAGGAAGCTCAGGACCCAACGCAGCCCCTCATCGAGCGAGTGAAGTTCCTTACCATTTTCAGCTCGAATCTGGATGAGTTCTTCGAGATCCGCGTGGCTGGGATCAAGCAGCAAATCAAAAGTGAAACCAGCGATATCGGACCGGACGGCCTAAGTCCGACCGATACGTTTGATCGTATCCAGAAGACCGTGCGCCAGCTCGTGGCGACGCAATGCGCTCTATGGAAAAATGAACTGCTGCCCGAGTTGGCAAAGAACGGGATCTATGTGCGCGAAATGGCGGAGCTCTCGGCGAAGCGCGCGGCGTGGGCGCATCGTTATTTTCAGCAGGAAGTTCTTCCGATGCTTACTCCCCTGGCGGTGGATGCCAGCCATCCTTTTCCGCATCTTTTGAACCGAAGCCATAACCTGCTGGTGCAGGCAAAATTACAACGCGGTGGCGAACCGCTGCACGCCATCGTGCAGGTGCCCAGAGCGGTATCGCGTCTGATCGCACTGCCGCGCGGAAAGGGCGCAGACGAGCCGTGGGAGTACATTTATCTCGCCTCCCTCATCAAACAGCACATCGGAGAATTGTTTCCCGGCTTGATCTTGGATGAAGTCCACGCGTTTCGGGTCACGCGCAACAGCGATCTGTATATCGACGAGGAAGAAGCGGAAAACCTGCTGCGCAGCATCGAACAGGAGCTGCGGCGTTCAAGTCGAGGCAAGGCTGTTCGGCTCGAAGTGGAAGCGGATTGCCCAAAGGATGTTTTGGAATTGCTGCTGCGGTTCTTCGACCTGACAGAGGCTGACGCTTACAAACTAGACGGCCCGATTTCGATGACGCATCTCATGCCGCTCGTGACAAACGATGCGTTTGCCAAGCTAAAGGACCGGCCCTTTCAGCCGGCGCGCGATCCAGCGCTTCCACCACACGTCGATTTTTTCGAGGTCTTGCGGCGCCAGGACGTGCTCCTCCATCATCCTTACGACAGTTTCGATCAGGTTGTCGAATTGATCGAAAACGCTGCACACGATCCACAGGTGCTGGCAATCAAAATCACGCTTTACCGAACGAGCGGTGATTCGCCTATTGTCGAAGCGCTCATCAGTGCAGCCAATGCCGGGAAACAAGTTACGGCCATTGTTGAGCTGCGCGCGCGGTTTGATGAGGCGAGCAACATTCAGTGGGCCCGGCGTCTGGAGGAAGCTGGTGCGCACGTCATCTATGGCGTGGTTGGCCTCAAAACGCACTGCAAGGCGCTGCTGATCGTTCGCCGCGATGCAGACCAACTCCGGCGCTACGTGCAGCTAGGCACGGGCAACTATCACCCGCGCACTGCGCGCATTTACACCGACTTTAGTTTGCTCACCAGCGAACCCAAGTTGACCGAGGAAGTGGCAATCGTCTTCAACACGCTCACTGGCCTGGCCGGTTATCCAGGACTAAAAAAATTGATGGTCGCCCCGTTTGATATGCACAGCCGTCTCATCAAGCTAATTGAGCGGGAGCGTGACCACGCTCGGGCAGGCAAACCGGCTCGCATTGTCGCGAAATTGAACGCGCTCGTCGATCAGGAGATCATCGAGAAACTGTACGAAGCTTCGCGCGCGGATGTGACCATCGATTTGATCGTCCGCGGCATCTGTTGTTTGCGGCCTAAAATGCCCGGCACGAGCGAGAATATCCGTGTCATTAGTATTGTCGGTCGCTTCCTGGAACATAGCCGAATTTTTTATTTTGAGAATGCCGGCCAGCCTAGAGTGTTCCTTTCCAGCGCGGATTGGATGCCCCGAAATTTTTTCCGGCGCATCGAACTGGCGTTCCCCGTCGAAAACCCGGCATTGCGCGATCAGATTATCAACGAGGTGCTACCGAGTTTCTTGCATGATCGCGTTAAGGCGCGGGAGCTGCTGCCCGACGGGACCTATCGTCGATTGAAGCCTGAAGGAACAGAACCACGCGCCCAGGCGCAATGGCATTTCCGCGAAGTCTCTCGCGAGCGCGCGAAAAAAATGACCGGTTCCAAGAAAAAATTGCGCGCAGACAAATTAATTCCGATGATCGTTGCCACCGATCCGCCCGTTACCACGAATCCGGAAACTGACGGTGGTGAGAAGTCGGCGCCCTCAGTTAAGACAACGCCGGCATCCGCTGCGCCCGCTACACCCCAAAGGCAATCTTGAAGAATAAAATCCTCGTTATCGACGTCGGCGGCTCAAATGTGAAGCTGATGATCTCGCGCGCTGCGAGGAGAAAATTCAAGTCGGGACAGAAATTGACGCCGGGTGCGATGGTGAACCAAATCAAACCGCTGGTTGCCGATTGGGAATTCGACGCCGTTTCACTCGGGTTTCCTTCCCCGGTGCGCAATGGCAAAATCGTGAGCGAGCCGAAACATCTGGGCAAAGGCTGGGTCAGATTCGACTTCAAGAAAGCACTGGGCAAACCAGTGCGCATCATCAATGATGCATCTATGCAGGCGCTCGGCAGCTACCACGGTGGCCGAATGCTCTTTCTTGGACTTGGGACAGGACTTGGGTCCGCCCTGGTTTGGGATAGTTATGTCCTCCCTCTCGAACTAGGCGACTTGCCCTATCGCAACGGCAGTATTATTGAGGATTACCTTGGCGAAGCCGGCCACGCACGGGTCGGCGAGAAAGTCTGGCAGCGCGATGTTCAACACGCCCTCGTGCAATTGAAGAAATCACTCATTGCCGATTATGTCGTGCTAGGCGGTGGAAACGCCAAGGAATTGAAGGAGATCCCGAAGGGAGTTGAACTCGGACATAACCGGAACGCGTTTCTGGGCGGAGTTCGACTCTGGCAAATTGACTCGCGCACACGGCGACCGAAGTGGCAGATTCTTTAAGGCAGTAAAAATGGCAAAAGAGTTACAAAGCTAAAATGGACCGCCATCAAATGCTTTCTTTCTCTTAACTTTGTAACCTTCTAACCTTTTAACTCCGTTAACATGAAACTTTATTTTCTAAGACATGGTGAGGCCGATTGGCCGAGCTGGAAGAAACCCGATGACGAACGCCCGTTGACCAAGCGCGGAAAAAGAGAAATGCGCGACGTAGCGAAATTTCTGGACCGCCTGAAAGTGCGGCCCGACTTTATCGTGACAAGCCCATTGCCCCGGGCAGCGCAGACTGCTGAGATTGCCGCCGACTACCTCAAAGCCAAGGTGCGCAAGGATGAATCGCTCGCACCCGGATTCGGCAGAAGTAAATTGCGAACAGTGGTGAAGCGGCATCGAGCAAACGTCCTGATGCTTGTCGGCCACGAACCTGACTTCACAAATGTTATTTCAGGATTAACCGGGGCGTCGCTCAAACTCGCCAAGGCTGGCGTAGCGCTGGTCGATGTAGATCCCGAATCTGAGGAAGGAAAACTTCTTTGGCTCCTCCCGCCAAAGATTGGCAAGAAATAGGCGCGACTCGCTAATGTCTCAGCGCGCGAGCAGATAAATTGCGGCCAGCGCGAGCAGGAAGTAAGGAACAAGCACGGCCGCGCCGGCGTAATCCTTCGCCATGCGTTGTCCGAAGAAGAGTGCAATGAGGGCAACTGCTGAAATAACAGCGCCGTAAAAGGCCAGGGTCGTTTCTCGCGAAACGATTAGTATGATGCATCCAATCGCGCTCAACGCCCCCGCTGCAATCTCGAGAATCGTGATCGCTGCCAGCAGAACGGGCACTGCTGCGGCCAGCTGGCTTTTGGAAAAATGGCCCTTTAGCCATTCGAGGTTACCGCGGTGAGCGATGATTTTATCAATTCCAGATTGAAGAAAGAGAATCGCAAGAAAAGCGGAGCCGAAAATCTGTAACAGATAAATTGCCCCCGTGAGTGTGTGCAAAGATGGCATGACTCACGAATCCTAACTGGATCGACCCAGTTCTGTCGATTCTTCTGTGGTCTGATGCTCTCAAAACGTCATTCCTAATCGCCTTGAGCAGCTGCGTCAGCAAAAGCCACGTTGCCGGCTTTCAGATCCATCTCGGCTTCGGTTGATGTGCCGAACGCTCGCGCGCGTGCGTCGTCAAATTCGCCCTCCCATCGTGCTACCACGACTGTCGCCAGACAATTGCCGATCACATTCACGCAGGTGCGACCCATGTCCATCAATTCATCCACGCCAAAAATGATCGCAACGCCGATCGGCCCCAGACCGGACGGCAAAAAACTGTTCAGGGTCGCCAGCAAGATGACCAGCGACGCACGCGGGACCGCCGCAACGCCTTTGGAGGTGAGCATAAGCGTTAGCATCATCACAATTTGTTGACCGAAATCCATGTGCCAACCCATGGTCGTTTCGGCGGCTTGTGCCACGAACACGGATGCGAGCGCGAGGTAAAGGGTCGAGCCGTCGAGATTAAATGAATATCCTGTGGGCATCACGAAGCCGACGATGTGCCTCGGCACGCCGAAACGCTCCATCGACTCCATCGCTTTTGGCAAAGCCGATTCGCTGCTCGTGGTCGCGAACGCGAGTGCGGCCGGCTCGCGCACGGCTTTGACGAATTGCCGCAATGGAATCCGAACGATCCAAATTACCAATCCGAAGACTAACAAGATGAAAATCACGAGAGCCAGATAAAGTGAGCCGATCAATTTGCCGAGATTCACCAGGACGCCGAGACCCTGCGTGCCAATCGTGTGCGCCATCGCTGCGCCTACTCCGATCGGCGCGAACAGCATCACGTAATTCGTAAATTTGAACATGACCTGGGAGAGGCTCTCCATCGCCCGGACGATTGGTTTCCCTTTTTCGCCAATCGCTGACACGGCGAGCGCAAAGAGCACGCTAAATATGACGATTTGCAAAACGTCACCACGCACCATTGCTTCGATCACGCTCGACGGAAACGCATGGACGATCGTTTCGACCAGAGTCTTTGGATGACTTTGTTCGATTGTTTTAATTACGTTGGTGTCGGTGGCGGCGAGAGTTACGCCTATGCCCGGCTTCGTGAAATTGACTACGGCCAATCCAATAAAGAGCGCCGCAGTCGTGACGATCTCGAAATAGATGAGCGCTTTCGCGCCCATCCGTCCCACCTTTCGCAACGCTCCTGCGCCTGCAACTCCGACCACGATGGTCGAGAACACAAGCGGCGCGATGATGGATTTGATCAGGTTAATGAAAATGTCGCGCAAAAAATAAACGGCATTTCCCCAATCTGGCCTCAGCCACCCGATCACACCCCCAACAACCAACCCAATCATGATCTGGATCGTCAAAGAGGGCCGATACCACGGCCGACGCATCTGTTGAGATTCTCTGGTCGTCACCGCCATGGTCAGGCGAACAAGATGTCTGTGCTACGCTTAATCGATCAGGCGTCGATTGATTTCGCCGTAAGCATCGACGCGGCGATCCCGCAAAAATGGCCAATGCGTGCGCTGCTCATTGACGCGGCTCCAATCGACGTCGGCCATCACAATCTCTTCCCGGTCGACGGAACCTTTTGCGAGAATTTCGCCGTCTGGTCCGCAAACAAAACTTTGTCCCCAAAATTCAATGCCCTCGCCGCCCGCAGGCGCTTCATGACCGACGCGGTTTGGCACGGCGACATAGCATCCATTCGCGATTGCGTGACTGCGCTGAATCGTTTCCCAGGCGGAATGTTGTGCTGCGCCGAACTGCTTTTTTTCCGAAGGGTGCCAACCGATTGCTGTGGGATAAAAAATAATCTCCGCGCCATGTAACGCCGTCAGGCGCGCCGCTTCCGGATACCATTGGTCCCAGCAAACGCAGACGCCGATCTTGCCCTGCGCCGTCGGCCACGCCTGAAACCCGAGGTCGCCGGGCGCGAAGTAAAACTTCTCGTGATACAGCGGATCGTCCGGGATATGCATCTTGCGGTATTTGCCGAGCAATTTTCCGTTCGCGTCGATGATTGCCGCGGTGTTGTGATAAACGCCGGCGCTGCGTCTCTCGAAAAGTGAAGCAATAATTACCGTGCCGGTTTCTCGCGCCACTTCTCCCAACGCCGATGTTGATTTGCCCGGAATTTCCTCGGCCAGATCGAAATTCTGGTGGTCTTCTGTCTGACAAAAGTATTGCGACCGAAAAAGCTCCGGCAGACAGACGATCTGGGCGCCTTTTTGCGCCGCCTCGCGAATGAATTCAATCGCTCGCGAGAAATTCTCTTCCGGCTCCGGGCCGCAACGCATCTGGATAAGCGCAATTTTCGTATTCCGAGCGAAGTCGGAGGAAATCCCGTTGCGATGCCCCTGATGTTTCTCCACGGGATGTCTCGACTTCGCTCGACATGACAGTGAGCTAATCTTACTTAACCGATTCCGCCGGGACGATCTTCACGCTTTCGATCACCACGCGTTTCGTCGGCTTGCTCACTTCGCCCTGTGCATTTCGCTCGACCGGCGTGTTGCCGATTTTGTCGAGCACGTCATCGCCTTTGATCAATTTGCCGAACGTCGTGTATTGCCCATCGAGTCGCCGAACGGGTGCGAGGCAGATGAAGAATTGCGAACCGGCCGAATCTGGATCAGGCCCCCGCGCCATCGAGAGGACACCGCGATCATGGGAATGGTTGTTAAATTCAGCCTTGATTTCATATCCGGGCCCGCCTTGTCCGTAAGAGCTCTCTTTCGCCGGATCCTTTGAATTGGGGTCGCCGCCCTGAATCATGAACCCTTTGACGATGCGGTGGAAGATGCTTCCATCGTAGAAGCCTTGACGCGCCAGCTTCTTAAAATTCTGGATTGTATCTGGCGCGGCATCAGTCCAAAACTGCACCACCATTTCGCCTTCGTTAGTTTTGATTACAGCGACTTCGTTTGAGGTACTCATAGGAGAAGTTTCTTTCTTTTCTTCGGCGGCAAAGACCACCGTGCTTAACAGTGCGAGAAGGAGCAATGGAGAATTTCATGCTGACAAATGACACCAATGCAATGTCATGTCGAGCGAAGTCGCCTGCCAAGCCGTAGCTTTAATGCGAAGGCCGGAGACATCTCTAGATGATCAATCAGAGATTCCTCGACTTCGCTCGGAATGACAGAATTGAACGTTGGGCATTTGCATTCCGGTCATTCGGATTTGGTTGTTCACGTATGGTATTCCTGTAGGCTGCGCACCTGAACTTTGCGTTTTTGCAGTGACCGTATTCCGTTCGCGCTCGCAAGCGCCGCGCGCACCGTCGTCATGATGGGAATCTTCGCCGCTAGCGCCGCATTGCGAATGACCACTTCGTGTTCGCGCGGAATTTTCCCGCTCGGCGTGTTGATGATGAAGTTGATGTCGCCATTCTTGATGCGGTCTAGGACGTTTGGGCGTCCTTCGTGAATTTTGAAGACCTTGGTGACCTTGATCTTCGCTTTTGTAAGGGCATCCGCAGTGCCGCTTGTGGAAATGATTTCGAAACCGAGTTTCACAAACTCCCGTGCCACCGGGATCACCGCTTCCTTGTCTGCATCCTTAACGCTGATGAACACTTTTCCCTTTTTCGGCAGCGGTGGCGGCGCAGCCATCTGCGATTTGGCATAAGCGAGGCCGAGATCGACATCTATGCCCATTACTTCGCCGGTCGATTTCATCTCCGGACCGAGCGAGATATCCAGGCCTTCGTAGCGCAGAAAGGGGAACACAGCTTCCTTAACTGAGAAGTGTTTCGGCACGATTTCCTCGGTGAACCCAAGCTCGCGTAATGATTTTCCAGTCATCACTTTGGCAGCAAGTTTTGCAAACGGCACACCGATTGCCTTGCTGACGAATGGAACCGTGCGCGACGCGCGCGGATTGACTTCGAGGACATAAACGTCATCGCCTTTCACGGCGAATTGCACATTCATGAGACCTCGCACGTTCAACTCCCGAGCCATTGCCTTCGTTGCCGTGGAAATCTCATCTAGAACTTTCTGCGATAACGAGAACGTGGGAATCACGCAGGCGCTGTCGCCGCTGTGAATACCTGCTTCCTCGATGTGTTCCATGATTGCACCGATCACGGTCGTTTCACCATCTGAGATGCAATCGACATCGACCTCGATGGCATCCTCGAGGAAACGATCGATCAGCACCGGACGATCCGGGGTCACTTCGATTGCACTCGCCATGTAACGCCGAAGATCTTCTTCATTATAGACAAGCTCCATCGCGCGCCCCCCGAGGACGAAGCTCGGCCTAACGAGCGCCGGATAGCCGATTTTCCTGGCGATCGTGACGGCCTGTTCCGTGTTCGTAGCCGAACCGTTCGGGGTTTGGCGAAGGCCAAGTTTGTCGAGCATGTCCGCGAATAAGCGTCGATCTTCAGCCGTCTCGATGCTTTCGGGCTGCGTGCCAAGAATCGGTACGCCTGCAGCTTTCAATCCGCTCGCCAGATTCAGCGGGGTTTGACCGCCAAACTGGACGAACACGCCTTCTGGTTTTTCCTGATCATAAATATTGAGGACGTCTTCGAGGGTGAGCGGTTCAAAGTAAAGTTTATCGCTCGTATCGTAATCCGTGGAGACGGTTTCCGGATTCGAGTTGACCATGATCGTTTCAAATCCAAGTTCGCGCAGGGCAAAGGCGGCGTGCACGCAGCAATAGTCGAATTCGATTCCCTGGCCAATCCGGTTCGGTCCGCCACCCAGGATCATGATCTTTCGCTTACCACTTTCACGCCGCTCGTTCTCGTCCCCATACGTCGAGTAATAATACGGCGTGTACGCTTCAAACTCCGCCGCGCAGGTGTCGACGAGACGATAAGTAGGAATTACGCCTGACGACTGCCGCTTCGAACGCATTTCAGTTGCGCTGACTCCGTTCGCCACCGCCAGTTGGCGATCCGAAAAACCGAGTTTCTTGGCGCGGAGCAAATCTTTAGTCTTCAAACATTGCGTTGCGGTCACGATCTC
Organism: uncultured Verrucomicrobiae bacterium; assembly: GCA_963840135.1. GTDB lineage: Bacteria > Verrucomicrobiota > Verrucomicrobiia > Chthoniobacterales > UBA10450 > Udaeobacter. Next base: position 56,884 of record CAWIXX010000004.1, read on the forward strand.
CGCAAGATTCCTCAAAAACCACCTGTCGATCTTGGTCAGTTCGAAAACTTCGTCGATTGGCATTCCGTCTTGAAATGCCTGGGCTAGATAAAAAATCCGTTCCGCGTTCGGGATGGCGAGCCTTAAGCGCAGCGTCTCAGCATCGACATCTTTATTTGCGCCATCGCCGCATAGGCCGAAGCGTTTGATCTCCAGGCTGCGCAGTGCCTTTTGTAACGCTTCTTTAAACGTGCGACCGATCGCCATCGCTTCGCCAACGCTTTTCATTCGTGTCGTAAGCGTCGCTTCCGCCTGTGGAAACTTTTCGAACGTAAACCGCGGTACTTTGACCACGCAGTAATCGATGGTTGGCTCGAAGCATGCCGGGGTTTCGCGCGTGATATCGTTTTTGATTTCATCAAGCGTGTAGCCGACTGCCAGTTTTGCCGCGATTTTCGCAATCGGAAACCCCGTTGCCTTCGATGCCAGCGCACTGGAACGCGACACCCGCGGATTCATTTCAATTACTACCATCCGGCCGTTGTCGGGGTGCACCGCAAACTGAATGTTCGACCCGCCAGTCTCCACGCCGATCTCTCGAATGACCGCGAAGGAGGCGTCGCGCATCATCTGGTATTCCTTGTCCGTGAGCGTCTGCGCCGGTGCGACAGTGATGGAGTCGCCGGTATGCACGCCCATCGGATCGAAATTTTCGATGGAACAGACGACCACGCAGTTGTCCATGCGGTCACGCATCACTTCCATTTCGAATTCCTTCCAGCCAACCAGCGATTCTTCGACTAGCACTTCGTGGACCGGCGAGAGATCCAGACCGTGTGCAACGATCGCGTCGAGCTCTTCGCGATTATAAGCGATGCCGCCACCGGCGCCCCCCAGAGTGAATGCCGGCCGAATGATGAGCGGGAACGTTCCGATCTCACCAACGATGCGATCGATATCCGCGAGCGAACGCGCCACGCCAGAGCGCGGCACATCCAACCCGATGCGCAACATCGCTTCCTTGAACAATTGCCGATCTTCGCCTTTTGCGATCGCTTGAGCGTTTGCTCCGATTAGTTTCACGCCATGTCGCGCCAGAGCACCGTTGCGATTTAACTCCATCGCAGCGTTCAGTGCCGTTTGTCCGCCCAAAGTTGGCAAGATGGCGTCGGGTTTTTCGCGTTCCATAATCGCCTCGATCACCTCGGGCGTGATCGGTTCGATATAAGTGCGATCGGCGAATTCTGGATCGGTCATGATGGTTGCCGGGTTGGAATTCACCAGCACGACCTCGTAGCCTTCCTCTCGGAGTGCCTTGCACGCTTGCACGCCGGAATAATCAAATTCGCAGCCCTGCCCGATGACGATTGGACCGGAGCCGATCAGCAGAATTTTTTTTAGTTCGTTATTTCGCGGCATCTGCGCCAGCGCGGACAGTAAACGAAATCACACGATCGTCACGCGAGAATCGTAGGTGAAGGTCCGCCAGCTTGGCTGACGTGGCAGGCTAGAAGCCTAATCTCCCTTACGCCACCTGTGCCATGCGTTGCCGGTCCAGCCACACCTTGCAGACGCTTTTGATGCGTGTGAGGACATAATAGACCGTCTGGCTGCGGATTCGCACCAGCTCTGTCCCGACGATGCGGGTTACGAAATCGCTCGGGAGATCGAGAATTTCCTGCGGTGTCGAGCCTTCGAGTCCTTTGCAAAGAATCGCCGCCATGGACCGGGTAAGCGTCTGCACTTCCGGACCGAGTGTCATGCGAATGTGTGCTCTGCCGTTTTCATCCACGTGCAGATAAACGCCGACCGTATCTGTGCATTCCTCGTCTTTCCGAACATCGACGAGTTCAAAGTTCTCGCCCTCGCGCGGCTCCTGTTTCTTCGCGTTGTCTGCGTAGGAAACAAGCGTCTCGCGCCGTTCATCTTCGGGGAGCGACTCGAAGAGGTTGATAATCTTGTTTAGCTTGGTCGGATACATGGACGATCCGTAATCTATCATGGCTTCGCGCTTTGCTCAGCAAGGTGTTTGTGGCTAATTGCGTCATGAAGACTCCGATTAAAGTCGCTGTAACAGGCGCTGCTGGGCAAATTGGTTACGCGCTTCTGTTTCGCATCGCCTCAGGACAGATGTTTGGGACCGACCAACCGCTCGCACTCCATTTGATCGAAATTCCGGATGCGCTCGGCGCGTTGGATGGCGTTGTGATGGAACTGCACGATTGCGCATTTCCTCTGCTCGAGTCAGTTGTCCCCACAGCGGACCTCAATGAAGGCTTTCGCGATGTTAACTGGGCGCTGCTGGTGGGAAGTGTGCCGCGCAAGGCCGGTATGGAAAGGAAGGATCTGCTCGGGATTAACGGCAAGATTTTCATAGGGCAAGGTCAGGCAATCGAAAAAAATGCTGCCTCCGATGTGCGCGTGCTCGTCGTCGGAAATCCGTGCAATACCAATTGTCTGATTGCGATGAATAACGCCAAAGAAATTCCAAGCGATCGCTGGTTTGCCATGACCCGACTGGACGAGAATCGTGCGCGCGCGCAGCTCGCACATAAGGCCGGTGTAGGCATTGGCGTGGTGACGAACATGACCATTTGGGGAAATCACTCTTCGACGCAATATCCGGATTTCTACAATGCCAGGATCGACAATCGTCCGGCGAACGAGGTGATCGGAGACGAAAAGTGGTTGAAGGAAGAATTCATCGCTACAGTGCAACAACGCGGCGCCGCAGTGATCAAGGCGCGTGGACTATCGTCGGCCGGTTCCGCGGCGAACGCAGTCGTCGACACCGTGTTTTCGCTCACCAACGACACGCCGGGTAACGACTGGCATAGCGTGGCGGTTTGTTCCGATGGAAGTTATGATGTCGAGAAGGGATTAATCTCGTCATTCCCAATACGTGTGCGCAGCGGCAAATGGGAAATCGTGCAGGAGCTTCCGATCAACGATTTCAGCCGCGCAAAAATCGACGCATCGGTAGCGGAACTAAAAGAAGAGAAATCGCTTGTTAGCGAATTGATTTCGTAATATCCGAGCGCGATGCACAGCGCGCGCCCCTAGTCTTGGGGTTTAATTGCGTGGATTGCCACGGATGCAGGGAAGATCAGGCTTGTCAGGCTTACTTCCGAGAAATCCGGCCTCGAAGATCTCGCACCAGAAATCGGCGCCGTATTCGGTATGAACGATGCAGTCATCACCGGTATCACCCCTGGTCGTCCGTGATAACTCGGAGGTAAACCGCGTCGGGTCCGCGTCAAGCGGCCGACAACAATCGGCACGGTATAAAACAAATGGCCGCCCGGTTTCAGGAACGCGCACAGGATTCATTCAGAGCCGCACTTTGAGATCGGGGACGTGCTCCAAGGTGTCGGAATGGATGATGATGGTCGATCGATGAATCGGCAAAGCTCATGTGCTGCATGTCGAGCTGGGGGAAGGAATGAAGCGAATATTTGGGAAGAGCCTGAAGGAAAGGTGACAAGTTTTTTGCAGGATTGATTTCAATCACGCTGAGTTGCGCGAATCCAGGTTCGTGGGCGACAGAAATCTTTGAAACTGCCTGCGAAACCGAAGGCTCGCAATCACTGCCGCAGCCAGCGTCATCGCTCTCAAATTATTTTTGCAATTCGCGCAGCAAAATCCCTGCTGTAAGGTTGATGATAAGCGAACTTCGTCTGGCGACAACTCGCCATTGCTCGATCAGCTCCAGGCCAGAGGATTGATACGTATCGACGAACTGATCGCTGACCGCACGACCGGGCAAACCTCAAGCTCGGGGACAGCTCATCCATTCTGCCGCTTTTGGCTGAGCGTTTTTTCCAGGCTTGCGTTCCAGGTGAGAGCTCTGTCCTTGAACCAACTCAAATCAAACTTTGGCGCAGCAAAAACCGCCCACGTCTGCCTGGGATGTTTCCAATCCAGAATTTCGAATCGCAAACCGGCTTCTGCTGCTGCCTGTCTCATTGTCGATGGCCTGTAATTCACACATTCCGGATAGACCCAACCCGTGGTTGGTGAGTCCTGCTCACCAGGTAAAAATGTGGCAACCAAAGCTCCGTCTTCGGCAAGCGAATGCGAAATTGCGGACAGCCAATTTTGGATCAGATCCAGTCCGCAGTGACTAAAGATCGATTGGGCCAGCGCGAAATCGAATGAGACTTTCGCCTGCGCAGTTGCCTCGGGTGAATCGGAAAAAAAGAAGGTCGGGTGTTTGATTTGCAACAATGCCTCTCCGAGCTCCCGCTTAATTCCTTCCTTCACCAGCCATTCATTCGGCTCAACGCCAAAATATTTTCCACGATTCAGGTAGGGAATTAACAAGCGTCCAATCCGAAGAGAACCGCATCCAACGTCGAGCAATGAATGGTGCTGCCGCAGACCAAGCGTGGTCAGAAGATTGAACGTCATCGCCGCGACCAAATCGTAATCGTCCGGAGGACCGACATATGCGCGGTAATGCGCATCTCCGGGCTTGAGGCCGGCGCCGAGACTTTCCTGAGGTAGGTCCATATTAGTTCGTGCGCTTCAACTGGCAGCGATCAAAACAGTAGCGTTGGTCAATTATCAGTTCCACGGCGTTTGTTTCGCCTCTTCCTTTGGGCAAGGGGAGACGATCGAGGTGAGGGGTCCGACCTTCTCAGGCGCAACTATCCGCCTGAACACCAAATAACCCCTTACCGATGCTACCAGTCGAAACCTTTCAATGCGTCCTGTGGACGATCGGGAAATCCAATGACGCCACGCGACCGGTCGAATTGGTAGATGCGCGTCCGTGGGCGTTCGCGGAAAGGGAACGCGCGAAGCTTGTCGCCGTCGACAGCGTCTGCCGCGCCCGGAGCGCGGCACGCTTGCACACCTAAAGCATGCAGCTCGTTCCTGACCCGAGAAGCAGATCCGACGCAGTTCGACAGTTCGTTGGGGTCTTTCCTGAGATTGAAAAGCTGTTCCCGGCTTCCGTTTGCCATGAAAATGTATTTCCACTCGTCAGTGAGGACCATGAGTTTGAAATCGTGTGAGCCCGGGGGTTCGACCATACCAATAAGATATTCACGCGGCGGATATTCGCCTCGCAGCATTTTCAGAACGTTCGTCCCCTCGCGCGCGTCGCATTCGCCAGCAGCTGTGGTCGCAATTCCGAATAAGTCCGCAAGGCTCATTAGCTCATTCCGGAGAGTCCCCTTCGGGCAGCACCGCCGGCCAACTGAGCAATAAAGGAACCCGGCAGGCGGCCTCAAAGAAGTTTTGTTTCTGCCAACCGTGATGATCACCCATCAGATCGCCATGGTCCGAAAAAAAGCAGATAAGAACGTTATCCGATTTCGGGCGTGCTTCGATTGCATCGAGGATTCGGCCCACACAATGATCCAGATAACTGATCTCGCCGTAATATCGGGCCTTTACGATTCTGGCCAGCGCCGGATTGATTGCGTCTGCCCAAACGGCATGTCGCATGTAGGGAATCTCGTCGTCCAGGTAATCTTCCTCGATTTTACCAAGGACAAGGTCCGGCATTCTTTCGGGATCGTACATCCGATTGAAAGGAATTGGAGGAGCGAACGGCGGATGCGGACCGAAAAACGATACGAACCCAAAAAAAGGTCGCGAATCGTCTGAGTTTGTAATCTCGTGCGACGGCGCGATCGGCCGCCCACCATTCAGCTCCTAACTCGGCCGGAAGCGGACTACGCTGTGGCAGGTAGTACATCTCACTGCGCTCTCCAAACGGCTGCTCGAGGAAATCGAACGCCGGATGCTCCCGCGTCAGCCATGAACCGTAGTCGTCACCTTCTCGTAGTGGCGGATGGTAAGTCTCTTCACTGCGCCACAGCGTTTCGTAACCGACGTCTTCATTCCAGGGATAGGTATGGAACTTTCCGATTCCAAAAGTCCGGTATCCCAGGCGCGACATTGTCCGCCCCAGATACGGTCCGCAACGCGCTTCCATTTCAACGGCTTGCCCTTTTGCCGGCTCTGGTTTTGCGTTGCTAAAGACGCGCGTGGTTAACGGTTCACATCCTGTACGGATCGTGTAGCGCGCGGCGATGCAAACCGGACAGGTAGCGTATGCATTGGTAAAGCTGATTCCCCTGCGCACCAGCCGGTCGAGATTAGGCGTATAAATATGCGAATTACCGAGCGCAGCGATGGTATCAAACCGCTGCTGGTCGGTCATGATAAACAATATATCGGGCCGGGTGGCCGATCCCGTAGCGGTCACTGCAAGTGGTTCCATAAAGTTACAAAGTTGGCGCTGCCCCACCGGATCGCGAGGAGCATCCTGGCATCATTCCCGCAAATCAAAACAACGCTGCATGTCGTAAACCTTGTAGCCGTTAGACTCAAACGACGGGCGATCGCGAAACTCGGCTGGCCAGACGTTGGAATCACCAGGATGAGCGCAAGTACCAGCGAATCCCGGTTTCGCGGACACTGCGCTGCAGATCTGGAATGTTTGTCGCTTGCTCCAAGCCTCTGCAACTTCCGTAGTTGCTCCTGGTAGGGAGACTCTCGGAAGGCCTTGCTTATTCCCTTCCACATTTCAGGCCTGGCCGCGAAAGACGGCCGTTCACTCAATCCCGCCAGGATAAGGGACTGATCCAAACGCGAATCCTGCACAACCGCACTGATAGGAGGCTGGCTCCGGACGTAGTGTGCGCAGTCGACAAGGCCGCGATCTACGCGTAAACTGGAATAGGCCGTCTCTGCTCGCCATTTGCCACGCTGTAGCCCGAAGCCATATCGCACAGGAACTAGCGTGAGCGATAACAACACCAACGGCTATGGTCGCAGTCGCCAGCTGTGGCCGACCTGCCGCCATCATTGAAAAAACGCGTCCCGCAGTAAGCGAACCCACCAGCCAGTACGCCCAGACGAAGGGCCTGTGTATCAATTCGTTCGACCACAGATCGCCGCTCAATCCAAAAGTCATCAGCAAGAAGATAGCTGTCGCAGCCACCGAAATTCCGTCAGATGCCTGCCATGTTTTATTTCGCAGCGCCACAAGCCAAACAACCGGAGCGACTATGGCAAAAACTCCGAGGCCACTAAGCAACATTAAACCGATCGCTTGCGGCAGATGAGAAGGAAACGCGTGAGCATTGCCGAAAACCCGATACCAACTTTCGATCGGCGTACCACGTGCCATGTTTACCAGCATTTTCCAATACCAGGGGCTACCGGAGAAATCGAAACGTGCATTCGGGCCAATGTAAAAACGATTTACCACCGGAAGAAGGGCTATCCCGGCCGCGAAACAGCCGCCGAGCACGAGCAATTTCAAGTATCTGCGCACTGGCCAGGCCAGAATGGCAAAGGAAAGCAGCAGCGGAAATGCCGCCGCGAAGATATGAGCCTTGAAAAAAACCACCAGCGCACCGACTACCGCTCCCGACGCGACCCAGACACGCCGCTTTTCGCGCGATCCCTGTATGATGAGTATCAGCGCTGTTCCGGCGATCGCTACACCATAAAGACCTCCAGGACCAATGTGTTGGAGCCAAAAATAACCGTAAAGGGGATGGCCAATATTCAACAAAGCAGCGTCCGGTATTAGAAAAACCCCCATGAGCGCTGCCAGACCAGCTCCCTGACTCCAAATGGCCCTTCCCAAGGCGTAGCTGGTCAGTCCGATGAGGAACGATCCAAATGGCGCCCAGAAACCTACTACCGTGTCGTAAGCGGGCACGTGCCCTACCTTAGCTAAACAAACGGGAAGAGAATAACTCGCGTAGTGATAGAAGACCGCGGGGAATCCTTTCCACTCGTAATTGCCGACCTGGGGCAGCGTTTCGTTGCTCAAGCTACGCGTCACCATGGTTGCGTGGACGAAGAAATCCGACCATGGCTTAAAGACAATGCCACCTTCAACCGTGCTGGTCGGCAAAATGAGATCTTGCGACCACCCGGTTGCTGCAACAAGACTCACAATGACGCTCAGCAGGCTCAATGCGGAAACCGGATCACGCCGATTCTGTGGGAGAAGCTTCGGAATACCCGCAATCGCGATCAGAAGAACAATCAGCAGAATCCAGAGCGATAATGGCACGAAGACCTTCCAGACCAGGATGACGACGGAGACAACGGCAACTCCTAACAGGAAATCGAGCGCAAAAAAGGACGGCAGCCGCAGCGCTGCCGTGATGATACCCCCGGCTCTGAGCAGAACCCACGGCAGCGCCAAAAGAAACGCTGCAGAATACAGGTCAAACCTTCCCCTGGCGAGTGTGATCCAGACTACAAGGAAGATCGAAATAGCAAGGCAAGCTAACAAGCAACGTCCGTCCAAAACGCGTTCGCGTTGCTGCTTTTGCTCCATCGTCTTAGGCAGTTGCTGAATTTCGCGCATCGCGCACACTCGAGCTTCGCGCCTGACTTCGTTGCTGGACATGCGGTTGTCAACGACAGCACAGTCCATTCATTGCAACGGCTCTGGTACCGGGCTTGCTCACTGCCACAGGTGCCTAGCAATGAAATCCGCGCACGGCGTCGATTATCTGGCTCTGCTCCGAACTGCTCATTCCGGTGAAAAATGGAAGACGCAGGAGGCGATCCGCCAAATCTTCCGTGACAGGACAATCGCCCTGACGTCCGCCAAAGCGCAGACCCATCGGGGACAAATGCAGCGGCAGATAGTGAAACACGGCCAGAATTCCAAAACCAGCGAGGTGCGAGATCAATGCTTGCCTGCTCTCAAAGGACGGCATGATCACGTAAAACATGTGGTAACTCTGTTCGCATTCGGGCGGGCACGATCGGGAGGCGAACGCCGTTGGCTTCGGCCCATGAAGCCAGCTCGCGAGCGTAGATTTCCCAGATTTGACGCCGCATCGACTGAATCTGGTCGCGATGTTCAAGCTGCGCACGGAGAAAGGCCGCCAGCAAGATCCGACAGGCAGATAGCTCGAGCCGACATCGACCCAGGTGTATTTGTCGATTTCACCGCGGAAAAATCTGCTCCGGTCCGTTCCCTTTTCCCGAAGGATCTCGGCTCGCTGATTGAACTGTCGCATCGTTGATCAGCAGCGCGCCGCCTTCTCCGCAGGTGAAATTCTTGGTTTCATGGAAACTGAGCGTTGCAAGCTGCCCAAGAGTGCCGAGGTATCGTCCGCGATATTTTCCATAAAGACCATGCGCATTGTCTTCGACAACAGCAATGCGATGCCGCCGCGCGATAGCCATGATCGTGTCCATTTCGCATCCGACGCCCGCGTAGTGCACAAGAAAAATCGCTTTCGTGCGCGCGGTAATGCAGTTGCTCGATTTGGCTTTCATCAATGTTGAGCGTGTCCGCTCGAATATCCACGAAGACAGGCTTGGCCCCGCGTAACACGAACGCATTTGCCGCAGAGGGAAACGTGAACGAGGGAACAATGACTTCGTCTCCAGGTCCGGTATCCAGGAGCAGCGCAGCCATTTCCAGCGCATGAGTGCAGGACGTCGTCAGGAGCGTCTTCTGAATACCAAGCGACTGTTCGAGCAGGACGTGGCATTGCGCGGTGAAGCTGCCGTCGCCGGAAAATTTCGGCGCCGCGATGGCGGCGCGGATGTAATCAAGTTCATCTCCCGTCGCGAACGGACGATTGAAAGGAATGCGGATCACGATGGGCTCAAAGGTTTACGACCGACCAACAAAAGCGATCCTCCCGCCGGAAAAGAGACGCCTGTTCTTATAACGATTCGTTCGAATTTCAAAATGCTCTCCAGAGTTTTGTTAAGCGCCGGGCCAATTTCAAATTCGCGCCACGGTCGGAAATCGTGATTGTGCTTCCGTTGCAGGCGCGACCAAATCATAAGGGGCAATAACAGCGAATTAAAGGAAGTGATTCGCTCGACCTGGAAGCCAGCGCTCTCGACTTTTCTGCGCAGTTCGGCACGGTTGTAGCGACGTTGATGCATCGCATACTGGTCGCTGGCGCTCCAGAGAAAAGGATGTTGTGGCACAGTAACAAGCAATCCACCACCCGGCCGGGCCGAATTGAACATTTGCGTCAGCGCACGCTCATCCTCAACTGAGATGTTCCAAAACGTCGAACGCGCCCACGACATCAAATTCGCATTCAAATGGAATGCGTTGCGCATCCATCTGATAGAACTCCACCTGCGGCAGCCGTGATCGGGCGATGACAAGGCCGTCCGCAAAGATTTCGCTGCCCGCCAGGCGCGTTCGCGGAAACTTTTCATGAATCCCTGCAAGCACAAAACCGGTGCCGCAACCAACCTCTAAAAAACTTTTGGCGTTTGGAAAATAATTGCAGAGCGCCCACTGAATGAGCTCGTTCCGCGCGCGAAACCAAAAATTTACTTCCTCAATCCCTGCGAGCCGCGCGAAATAGTCGGCTTTGAATCCGGTCCGGGCGTTGAGCGGAACCTCGGCGAATTGAAATATCTCGTTGTGCAGGGCCGGACGATAACCGCACCGGGGACATGTCCAATCGTCGCTTTCGAAGCGACCTTCGCACGCGAGGCACCGTTTCATCCTCTACTCACGCGCAAAGCCATTTGTGAAAAGAATGTCTGGCGCCGGAAATTCTCCAACCGAGTTTTTGCAAAGCGTGCTGGACTGGATAATTGCTGACGTGCACCGGCCCAGTGAGATATTGCGCGAAATCACGCGCGATGCCCATGCTATCCAAAGCGAGAGCTGTGTATAAACCACGGCCCGAAAATTCGGGATGAACTGCCGCTAAATTGTAATGCGCAACACCGAGCGAATTCTTCGCCTCAATTTCCAACGGCTTTCTCCAGATGCCATAACCTGCGATTTTGCCATCGATCTCGGCAACAAGAATCCAATCCGCCCAGCCCTGAAACGCAGAACGCACCCATTCGGCGTAAATTTTCGTGGCCGTGCCCGGCGGCATTTGTGGGTCGGCGTGGTAGCGGCCAAGGTAGTCAGCGAATGCTTTCTCGCTTATGGCCATAAGCGCTGGCACGTCCCCTGGTTTCGTGCAACGAATCTAAAGTTGTCCATCGTGCCCCGGGAGATCAATCGCTTCAATTGGCGTGCGGGAGAAATCGAAGACGAAGTCCTGTAACGTATCCATGAGCAGAAAGCCCTGCTGCGCCAAACCATGAATTGCGACGAACTCGTTAGACTGGACCTTGCAAACCAGGCGTTGCGTTCCGCGTTTGGCGAGACTTCGCAAAAGCTCGTCGATTAACGCGTGGATTTCGGCACCTGCCCGACCCTCAGGTGTGACAGCGAGTTGTTCTGCCATTCCGATCATCAAAGCATTTCAAATTGGATTAAAGCCCTGAAAACGCTTGGAGTTCTGAAAGTCGCGAAGCGCTGGAGCTTGGGAGAAGCACAGCGGTATTTTATGTCGAATACAGCGCACAGTACGCGTGCACGCGTGTGACCGTCGCAGCGGATCGAAAAAGCGCCAGCCCGATGGCATCGATTTCCTTATCGTACAAACACCGATAAGCGAATAATAGAAACGCGCCGGGTTCATCGTCACACGTTTGTATTGAAACTATCCTTGTTGAAGAGCGGAGTTCCCGGCGCCGAATAGACACCGTCGTCTTCACAGTCCTTTTTGATAACAGCGCCGCCCCCGATGATAACGCGGCGACCGATCTTTATATTGTCACGCACCGTTGAATTGATCCCCAGAAAACAATTTTCGCCGATGACCGTGCGTCCGCTGATACATGCTCCCGGGGCAAGAAAGCAATGATCGCCCACGGAAGAATGATGGGCGACTAATGCGCCTGACCAAAGCACACAATTATTTCCGACGGTAGCGAAAGGCTCGACGACGCAGCGGGGAAAGACCAAGCTGTTTTCACCAACGGCGTTCTCATCCCAGACTGAGGCATCAGGACTGATGTACCTTGCAAAACTGTAACCTTTGGCCTTTGCATTCTCTTCATAGATTCTCCGCCTTACCGAATTGACCCGGTTCGGGCCGATGGCAATGAGAAGCGACGTATCCTCCGGCGGGGCATTGAATTCCAGTCCTTTACGAAAGGAATGTTCGGCAGGCCTTCCACTTTATGGCGTACCGAGGAAATCCTTTTCTTCGGAAAAAGCAATTACGCGGTATGTATCTTCCCTGTTAAGCAAGCGCAATGCGACCCTGCCATAATCGCCGCGCACCAACGATGATCAGATTACGCAATCGGCCTGTGTATATCGCCATCGTCATTTCATACAAAGGGTATGAATGATCGATGATAAAGTCTACTCGATAATTCTTTTACCGCCAGTTGACTGAGCTCTTCCATTGTCGGGTAATAGAGACGATCATAACGGTAATTAACAAATTCTGTCATGCAGTTGAAGATAACGGCAACTCTTGAAACGGAAAACATTTTCTGGATATTTTTATGGAAATAACTCTTCCACTCCTTTGCCGGCGTATTTAGCTTTGCATTGAGCGTTCCTGAAGCAATCACGTAATCATACTTTGTTTCCGTCTGCCAAGACAGGAACTCGCCGCAGAAAGCCGTCCATTTCCGAACCGCTCATTCACAAATGAAATCATTTCAGGAACGGCATCGATGCCCGTATAATGAATGGAAAAATTCCTGCCCCGGCAATAATTCAGAAATTCACCGTTGCCGCAGCCAACGTAAGCACATCCGGCTCCGAAGAAAAATCGATGTAACGGGAAATAACGTCGAAACGCAGGTATTGCGTGTCGCGGTTTTTCCAATCCATTCCCTCTGCGCTGCTGCCGAACTGCCTGATTTTTCCTGGTAATAACGGATGGATTCCTGGATGAATTTCTGATCCATTTATCGGGCGTCGTCCTTCTTTCTAACGATCACTGTAGGGCGGTGTTTCGTTTCCATATAGATTTTCGAAAGATAGATACCTAGCAGACCGATGCACAGAATGATCAGCCCGCCAAGGAACCAGAGAGAAACGATGAGCGACGGCCAGCCGGTCATGAGCTTTCCGAAGAAAAAATGCCGGGATCAGAAGTCCTATGATAAAAGCAAATGAAATAAAGCTGATCAAAGCCCCGAAATAAAAAACATAGATAAGGGGTTTATTGCTTGTCGAAACAATGGCATTGACCATCAGCGCGATCTTGCGGCTCAGATTGTACACGGAGGACCCTTTGTCTTTTTTCGTAACGAAAACAGATTCCTGGCGGAAGCCCACGTCCATGAAGGTGGCACCGAGGAAAAATTCCTTTTCATCGTACTGAACAAGCTGATCAACATAATTCTTCGCCATCAGCCGGGCCATGATGATGTTTTCGGGAATGGGGCGATTGGAGAAGTGATTGAATACTTTATAGAAGATTTGGCCAAAGACCCGTTCGCTCCCATTTCCCTTTTCTCTCCTTCTGGATTCCGAATACCACATCGCTTTCGTTCTTCATCATCTGCGCATAGAAATCGAAAATCAGTTCGGGCTGTTCTTCGAGATCGCAGTCGATAAGAAAAACATAGTCGCCCGTCGCCTCACGCAGCCCGGCCATAATGGCTTTATGATGACCGAAGCCCCGCGAAAGCTCTACAACGCTTACATGCGGATATGCGTCACGAAGAGTTAAGGCGATATCCAGCGATTGATCGGGCGAGCCGTCGTTGACGAAAATGAATTCGTAGCTCACGCCGAGCTTTTCAAGAGCCATACGGGTTCGATGGAAGAATTCCTGCAGGTAAGCAGCGGAGTAATACATCGTGGTGACTACGCTTATCTTTTTCATTTTCGCACGAGGTAATTCAGGGCATCCGGCCCGGTATTGAAGATCAGATCAATGATACTGACGGCATGTTCGAACGGCGGAAAAAGCTGGGGATATTCGGCATAACCGGAATAGTCCATCCATTCAATACCGATGCCGGCGTCCCAGAAGAGCCGTTCGTCGATATACTCTTTTGCCGAGGGGCCACTCAGGTATAAATCGCCACCCGCTTTTTTTACTAGGTCCACCACGCGTTCGTTCTTTCCCAGGGTCAAACCGTAATCGGTCGAACTGCTCAGCTTCGTCTTTATACCCAAAACGGAATTAATAAGTTCGATTGCCGAACGGTTAATTTCAATCAGCGAAGTCGTCCGGGTGCCTGAATAATTTTTCAAAAACATTTTTGTATGGCTTAAAAAAAGGAGCCCTGCCGTAATTGAGCGAAATGCTTTTCCAGTGCGTTTCGGCCCAGTTGTCCTGCGCGATACACGAGTGACTGAAATCGTCTGCGACAAATGCTCGTGCCTTACGGGGATCGTGATCCATTGCACTCCCTGCGCAGTTTTTATGCGGTTGCGGTTACGCCAGTCGTTTTTCGTATACTGCACTTCATCGTAAAAAATAAATTCATCGACCCGCCGGATAATATCGAAATAGCCTTTCCACGGAATATAATTCGACTGAAGTATGGCGATCTTTTTCACTCGGAAAGTCAGTTTTTCTTCTTCATTTGCTTCAGCCAGGATTTTGGCTTTTTGTCTTCGAGCACATCGTCGTAAGGCTGGAGAATGGCGCTGGCTGTCAGTAGCTCAGAATGGGGTCAGAGCTTACTATTGACACCGCCGGGCAAATTTGAAACACAGTCTGACGTTTATCATTCTTAACTGATTCTTTCGGGACGCTACAAACCAAATCTCGCTGCCGTAACTTCGGGATTGCAAACGGGACGCTATCATCCTCGCGACTTTCTTGATGAATCGCGTACCGTTCTAAGTCATCAGACGAAAGGTTGGATCATCTCCCACTTCGATCCCGGCTGCCATCATTAACGAGGATAACCTCGTGTTCCGCCGAGATGCGCGGCAACACTTCCGCCAAGCGCCGGCACAACTCACCGACGGAAGCCTCGCCGTTGTAAACCGGCGTGACGACGGAAATGGAACGTCGTTCGTGAGGTTGCACCATGTTCAGGAAAGCCTCGGAAACTATGAGACGACGTGGATTTCGTCAAAGCGACGGTGGTGATCTTGCAATTTTTGCCTTGAGTGCGCTGTTGCCAGGTGACAAATCTCTTCCCGGTTTAGGCGGGGCGAGCTTAATTGCAGACATGCAAATTTTCTTCGGCACATGTCTGTTTCTTGTCGGCGTCGTCATGTTGGCGTATGTGCCAGGCAAACTGTTGCTGCTTCTCCTGAAACGGACGCTCACGCCCCTGGCAGACGTGACTTTGGCTTGTGTTGTCGGTTTGGTCGTCAGCGGTCTCGCTTATTGGTTGATTACAGTTGCCCACCAGGCGCGCTTCTACCTGGTTTGGCCGCTGACCGCTGCCGCAGTTTTTGTTTGGCTCCACTGTAGCAAACGAAAATCACTATTGCACCATTCGGAGTCGCGGCCTCCCACGGAGAAAGCGCGCAGCAGTCGCGCGACAGATCCGGATTCGCCTTAACCGGAGTTGTCGCGCTTGGAATCTTGGTATTCGCCTTTCTACCGCTTATTACACGAATTTCACGTGGCGGCCGGATGGCACCATGCGTGTCTGTCCGCTACCTGATGTCCTTTTTCACGTTGCGGTCGCTAACGAATTGACGCATACAATCCCGCCCCAAGCTCCGGTTTTCGCCGGGTACCCGCTCGTTTATCACTACGGAATGGACCTCTCAGTCGCGATGTTTGCCAAGGCGACTGGCCTAGACATGCGCGACCTGACCGTGCGCTTTGTCCCAACTTTGTTCCTCGCTCTTTCGATGCTGAGTGTTTTTTGCTTCTCAAGAAACTGGCTTGGATCGGGATACTTCGGTGCTTTGGTCGTATTCCTGTTTTTGTTTGGCGAAGACTTTTCGTTTATTCCGCGCTTGTTACTAGGCGAAAAAGTAGACTGGTCTCTTCGCTATTTTGGCTTGCCGCCAATTTTGCCCCTCTTTTCTGCGAATCCAATCCTTCCTGGCCTCGGCCTCCTTTTTGCCGGCTTGTTTTGTCTCGAGCGCTACCTGCGGGAGCGTGGTGGCGCCTGGCTTTTCCTAACTGCGCTGCTGTTTGTTGCGTTGATAGAGGTGAAAATTTTTACTGCGGCGCAGATGATGTGTAGCCTGGCATTGGCGGCGCTCGTGTATCTCGGTTTTTTTCGGAATACAACCTTGTTCAAAGTCGCCGCGTGCACCGCCATTTCGGCGATGCCGCTGGCTGTGTCAGTTCTTCTCAAAAATAGACGCGGACCAAATATTGTCACGAAATTCGAGCCGTGGGTTTACGTCTCGGACTCGATGGAGGCGCTTGGAATAAAGATCGGTTGACTGGTTTCGTCGCTTTGGCAGCCGTGGCCGTCCCAATTTATCTTGTCGGTTCCCTTGGCATGCGGGTTATTGGCGTGCCCGCGATTCTCAAGGCAATATTTCGTCCGGACCCAAAATCCGCTCTCCGGTTCGTTCTGGCTGTCTTTGTAGTGATCGGATTGGTAATTGCATTGACGTGCAACTTCACGCTGGCAGGATGGAGCCCTGCGTACAACCAGGTGAGCGCCACCTTTCTCGGACAAAGCAATTACGTCGCATGGATCTTTGCGGTTGAAGTTCTTCAAACGTTGTATCGCTGGGCTGTCGCACGAGGCATCTATCCCGGCCTCGCTGCAGCAGGAATCGTGACGACTGCCGTGGCGCTAAGTGTACCTGCGACGGTGCAGCACTTCGTATTTTGGCGAGAGCCGGATCATCTCTCTGGGTAGGGGAAGCCCACTCGGGAAAGAGTTGCAAACCTATGACCGGGAAACCTTGAGCGTCATGGACTACCTGGCGAAGGATGCACACCCGGGAGATGTGGTGTTACCTGGGGACAACTTGCTTGCACCTGTCCTTGCACTTACAAAATGCCGCGTGCCGGTCGGTTATTTCTCCTTTACTCACGTCGCAATGCGCGACTACCTGCGGAGGACGATCGCGGAAAAGGAGTTTTGGAAAGCCTGGCGACTCGGAAAAATTCAAGGCGAGTTATTGCGCGAGGCTAACGTCAATTACGTCATCGTGAGCAAGCGAACGGAAGGCATCCCGGCAACGATTCCCGGCGCAATCTCCAAGGTGTTCGAAAATTCCGAGTTTGCGGTATTCCAGGTACACCCCGAGCGGCTGAGTCAAACACCTTCGAAAACCTAGTAATTTACCCGTACGAGCGAGTCTCGCTCACCG
Source organism: uncultured Verrucomicrobiae bacterium (assembly GCA_963840135.1). GTDB lineage: Bacteria > Verrucomicrobiota > Verrucomicrobiia > Chthoniobacterales > UBA10450 > Udaeobacter. Next base: position 73,907 of record CAWIXX010000004.1, read on the forward strand.
ATTCAAAGACTCTCGAGCCGCTCTCTTTGGATGTTTGGAGTCTGGATCGTCTGCAATTGTTGCGACGGATTGCACAAGCCGCGGAACAGCGTGTGCGTCGAGGCGTTGATCCAGCATTTTGCCGCATTATCTGGAGTGAGAGCGACGGACTTCCGGCTTAGGTTACTCGATTATTTTCGAAATGCAGACGCTCGCATTGGCGCTCGATCCGCGAAGAGACTAGGGACCACATCTAGGCACTCGCGAGTTCGCCACCCGTTAGACGACGAAACGCTTCGAGGTATTTCGCCGACGTCTTCTCAATCACGTCCTTCGGCAGGGACGGCGCAGGGGGAGTTTTGTCCCAATCAAGCGTCTCCAGATAATCGCGTACGAATTGTTTATCGAAACTGGGCGGGCTTTGTCCGACCGACGTATTCATCTTTCGGCCAGAAGCGCGACGAATCGGGCGTCAGACACTCGTCGATCAAGAGCAATTCTCCATCGACAATGCCAAACTCGAATTTCGTGTCCGCGACGATGATTCCCTTCTGCGCCGCGTGCTCGCGGCCGCGTGAATAGATTTCGAGACTGAGCGTTTTCACACGATTGGCAATTTCGTCGCCGAGAATCTGAGCACATCGTTTCATGTCGATGTTCTCGTCATGACCCTGTTCCGCTTTTGTCGACGGTGTGAAGATTGGCTTTGGCAATTGCGAGGCTTGTTTTAGTCCGGCCGGAAGCTCGATTCCACAAACGTTCTGCGATTCCTGATATTCCTTCCAACCCGACCCAGCAAGATAACCGCGCACTACGCATTCCACGGCGAGCGGTTTCGTTTTCTTTACGATCATCGATCGTCCGGCGAGCTGCTCGCGGAACGGTTGCAACTCTTTCGGAAACTCTTCGAAATTCGCCGTCTCAAGATGATTCTTGATGTCGCCGAAACGCTTAAACCAAAACGCCGAAATTTGATTGAGGACCGCGCCCTTGTGCGGAATTGGGTCGGGCAGGATGACGTCGAAAGCCGAGATGCGATCGGTTACGACAAACAGAAGCGTGTCGCCAAGATCAAAGACTTCGCGCACCTTGCCGCTGCGCAGTTTTTTGATTCCTGGAAGTTCGATGGACGATTGTGTGGCGGTCTGCATGCGCCAATGCTCAACGCTCAACGCTCAACTTTCAACTCGCATGCTGTTTGTCATGTCGAGCGAAAGTCTTGCCCTGAGCGAAGTCGAATGGGTCGAGACATCTCTGATCTAATTTCCAGAGATTCCTCGACTCCGCTCGGAATGACAGACTAATTGAGCGTTGGAGGTTGATCTCTCTTATGGCCGGAATCGTTGTCAAACCGCGGGCGCGAATTTTGCACGGACACGATTGGGTGTTTTCGAGCGAAGTCCTGAAGGTCTTTGGGAAACCGGCAGACGGAGACGTCATCTCGCTCAAGGACGGTAAGGATCATCTGATCGGTAGCGCGATTTACAATTCCAGGTCGCAGATTGTGGCGCGCCGTTTCTCGCGGCGGAAACAGGACTTGGACCTGGATTTCTTCAAACGCCGAATCACACAAGCAGCAGAATACCGTACGCGGCGACATCTCGATCCAAGGCTTTGCCGCGTTGTTTGGAGCGAAAGCGACGGACTTCCCGGGTTAATCATCGACAGGTACGGCGACTATTTTGTGATGCAGACGCTCACCCTGGCGATGGACATGCGGAGAGATTTAATCGCCGATGCGATCGAAGGCGGCATCGGCTCGATGTCCAATGCGCCGGAAGCGTATGCCACGATCATCGAGCGAAATGACGCGCCGGTTCGCAAGGCGGAAGGATTGGAGTTGCGCACGAACGTTTTGCGCGGAGACGTCCCAGCGCGAATCGAGATCGAAATCGAGGACGTAAACTTCGAACTCGATCTCCTGCACGGACAAAAAACCGGCTTCTATCTCGATCAAAAACGCAACTATGGGATCGTTGCCGGATTCGCGCGGGACCGGCGCGTGCTGGACTGTTTCACAAATCAGGGAGCATTTGCGTTGACCTGCGCGCGTGCAGGCGCATCGGACGTGACCGGCGTTGAAGAAAATTCCGAGAATATCGCAGCCGCGAAACGAAATGCAGCGCAGAACGATTTGAAAGTGCGATGGATCGAGCAGGATGTCTTTCAGTTCCTGCGCGCGGCCGAAAAATCCGGGACGCAGTATGATTTGATCGTTCTCGATCCGCCGTCCTTTACCAAAACCAGAAGCGGATTACGCGACGCGTTGCGTGGTTATAGGGAACTGCACATGCGCGCTTTCAAGCTTCTTTCGAAAGAAGGTCTGCTGGCGACCTTTTCATGCTCGCATCACGTAAGCGACGCCGCATTTTCGCAAACAATCTCTGATGCGCTCGTCGATGCCCGGCGTTCCGCGCGACGTTTACGACGATTCGAGCAGACGCCTGATCATCCCGTGGTTCCAACGATTCCCGAAACGGAATACTTCAAGGGAGTTTTGCTGGAGATGATGCCGGGGCGGTAGCACGCTCAAATGTCATCCCGAGCGGTAGCGAGGAACCTCCCACAGAATGACCGATTACGCTGATTCCGCAGGGTGACGCAAACGTCGGAGGCGAGGTCCCTCACTTCGTTCGGGATGACACGCTGTAGCGACTGAACAAATGTTGAGACGAAAATTTTCGCGGGTGCTTAACGAAAATATCTGGAATTCTCAAGTGAGGCATTTAATATGGCGCTCAGCGAGCCGGACGGCGAGTCCTGATTTGTCATGGCAGAAAAAATTCGACCGGTTGAACAAATGCTCGAACTGAGCGAGGACGAAGCCAATTCTCCCGAGCATCTGGATTCGCAAGTGCAGAAAGCACAGGAGCAATTGCTCCAGCTCAAACGTCAGCAGGAGCAGATCGAAAAACAAAAACGCGAACTGGAGGAACTAAGTCGTCGCCAGGACGAATTGGAGCACGGTCGCGCAGAAATGGCGGATAAACTGACTCGCTCGCTCGTTGTGCTTGAACGCGAGTCCTACAACGCGCAAAGCCGTCTCGAGCAGATCCGCGCAGCCCGGGAGAGTTTCGGTCAGCATTTGGAATTGATTGAAGCGATCGATCCAAAAGGTTGGAATCCCTCCGATTTGCACAAAGAGCTGAGCCGGGCTTTGAGCACAGTGGATGAGGCGCGCTCGGTGTACAACGAGCAACGCAGCCGGTTGCAGGCGGCGGGTGGAAATGAAGGCGAGGCATCACTGCCAGACGTCGGGACCGATTCTTACGAGAGCAACGACGGACGTTCATTTTCTCAGTGGTTCCAGATTGGCGTCGCACTCACTTTGCCGCTGATTATCTTTGGTGCCATTGCCCTTGCTCTTTTCATTTGGTTGGCGAGCAAGTGATGGCGATGTTTCGTCGTTCGCCCAAGTCCAGCCCGCCGCTTCGCCGCAGGCAGGAAGAGATAGCACGCCAGGAAGCGGAACTGCGCGAGAGGCTCGAAAAACTCGAACGGCTTGTTGCGAAAGTGCCGTTGATCGGGAAAAGCAGCGCGGACCAAGGCGCCAAAGATAATCGAACCGACAAACGATTCCGTGTCTCAGTTGCGGCGCAAGCCGGACGCTCCATCGGCGAAAGCAGGAATTCCCGGCGCCCTCGTTCGTTGCGGAAAGAGCGACGGGAAGGCCAAATCATTTTCCTCCTTCTTGTGGTGGCGCTTGCCGTCGCAGTCATCTGGCTGATCAGCAACCTGCATTCGTAAGCAACAATCATGGCCGGGACTTCGGAGCTCGACGTTGGGTACGTCGCCAGGCTGGCGCGAATCAATCTCACTGAAGAGGAAGCAAACGCGTTTCAGAAGCAACTTGATGATGTGCTGAAGTACGTTGAAAAACTTCGCCAGGCGGACGTGAGTCGCGTCGAAGCAGCTGCGCACGCGCTTCCCATTTTTAACGTTTTCCGCGAAGACGCGGCGAGCAAATGGTTTACGGCGGAACAAGCGCTGAGCAATGCACCCCGAAAGGCCAACGATCTTTTTATCGTCCCGAAAGTCGTAGAATGACGGACAAGGATCTGCCGGCGCTAAGCATCGCCGATCTGCAATCGTTGTTGCGTCGCCGGGAAGTTTCCGCGCGCGAAGTCGTTGATGCGCTGCTAGCCCGCATCGAAGCGGTGGATGGAGAAATCGGCGCTTATCTCTCTCTCGACGTGGACGCTGCCGCCAAGGAGGCCGAGGAGGCGAATGTCGATCTTCCGCTCGGCGGCATCCCGGTTGCGATCAAAGACATCATCAATGTGATGGGTCAGCCGTGTACCTGCGGGTCCAAGATTTTGCGTGGTTATCGGGCGATCTACGATGCGACGGTCATTCAAAAATTGCGTGCCGCAGGCGCAATTCCATTTGGCAAAACCAACCTGGACGAGTTTGCCATGGGTTCGTCCACGGAGAATTCCGCCATGAAATTGACGCGTAATCCGTGGGACTTAACGCGCGTGCCGGGTGGATCCAGCGGTGGTTCGGCGGCGGCCGTCGCCGCGGACGCAGCCTTTGGTGCATTGGGCAGCGATACTGGCGGCTCCATTCGGCAACCGGCTGCACTTTCGGGCGTTGTCGGTTTCAAACCGACCTACGGCCGGGTCTCGCGCTTCGGTCTGGTCGCGTTTGCGTCGTCACTCGACCAAATCGGGCCGTTGACGAAAACCGTCCGTGACTCCGCACTCATCATGAACGTGCTCGCGGGGCATGATCCGCAAGACTCTACCTCTCTTAACGAGCCCGTGCCTGATTACGCTGCCAGGCTCGGAAACGAATTACGCGGGGTAAGGTTGGGCGTGCCGAAGGAATACATGATCGAAGGCACCGACCCACAGGTGAAAGCCGCGATTAACGCCGCGGTGAAACAGATGAATTCGTTAGGCGCAGAGATCGTCGATGTTTCATTGCCGCATACTGATTACGCGGTCGCCGTCTATTATATTCTCGCCACCGCGGAAGCCTCGGCGAACCTGGCCCGTTTTGATGGGGTTCGTTATGGATATCGAGCGGAAAATCCCAAAGACGTGCTCGATCTTTATGGTCGTACGCGCGAGGAAGGTTTCGGACCGGAAGTGAAACGGCGAGTCATTCTCGGGACTTACGTTTTAAGCTCCGGCTATTACGATGCCTATTATTTGCGCGCGCAAAAAGTGCGGGAGTTGATCCGCCAGGATTTCGCGAAGGCTTTCGAGAAGGTCGATGCATTGATTTCGCCGACATCGCCTGTTCCGCCATTCAAGTTAGGCGAACGCACCGCAGACCCTTTGCAAATGTATCTTGCAGACATCTTCACCATCGCAGCGAACCTGGCTGGAATCTGCGGAATCAGTGTGCCGTGCGGTTTCGCCGAGGTGGATGGGCATCGCCTGCCGATCGGCTTGCAGTTGTTAGGCAAACCGCTGGATGAAGCGCGCATTTTGCAAATCGCGGATGCCTATGAGCAGAGCACAGACTGGCACAAGGCGCGTCCGCCGATCGCCTCGGCCACGCACAAAGCGTGACGAGCGCGCGTCGCGTGAAAAGCGGCGGTGTTCTGCCGCTTTTAGATGTGCTAGAGGAACGGCGTGCGAGTCTTTAACCTGCGACTAGACAGATCGCGAGCAGCGAGCTCTCTCGTGTTGCTCTTTGTCGTAACGGCCACTGTCTTTTCCGCGCTCCCCCTCCTGCGGTACCTGCGCGGCCACACGATTTTTGACTACGAACTCTGGTATGCCACCGGCAAACGTGTGCTGGCCGGCGATGAAATCTTTTTCTTTCGCGCCGGGAAATACGATTTCATGTATCCGCCCCCATGCGCGCTTTTTCTGGCGGGCGCGAGTTTGCTCGGGCAAGGAGGGCTCATTCTCCTTCTTGTGTTGATCAACTCCGCGGCCTGGTTTTTCAGCGCGAAGCTGAGTGCTCTTCTCGCCCGAGACGACCGAAGCGCAACAAACTCATGGCTATATCTCATTCCGAGTCTGCTGGTGATCGTTTATATCTGGTCGAGTTACCACCTTGGCCAGCCCAACCTTGTTTTGCTCGCGCTGATGGTTGGCGCTTTCGTTGCGCTCCGAGCAGAATGCGAAATTGTCGGTGGCGGTCTGATTGCAGTCGCCGCCGCGATCAAAGCGTTTCCAGTACTTGCGATCATTTATCTGGTTTACCGGCGTTACTGGAAAGCAGCCAGGTAGTCTCGTCGCGACACTTGTATTTCTGCTTCTGATTTTGCCGGCGCCGTTTCGAGGATTTGAACGGGCGTGGCACGACCTCGAGAAGTGGAGCGCTGGAATGTTAAAATACAGCGAAGTCACCGTTGGGCAGCGCCCGATGCGCAGTTACACGTGGAAGAATCAATCTCTTATCGGTGTAAGCAATCGTCTGCTTCGCCACGTCGATGCGGATGCCGCATCCGCTCCGCACAAACCCGTTTATGTAAATCTTCGCGGATCTTAGCTTTCGCCGTCGTCAACGCGATCATCATTAGCGTCGCGCTGGCACTCGGCCTCTTGTTTGTCACGGTGATGCCTCAGCGCGATATGCGAACCGCAGACAGCGATGCGATCGAATTTGCGCTGCTTCTTTTGCTGATGCTCATGGTGACCCCGCTTTCGTTTGGCTACTTCTATTCCTGGCTCATGCTGCCATTCGCCGTAGTGACGCAACAAACACTCGCTCGAAAACGCGCTGCCTGTTTTGTGGTGGACCTTGCCAGCGCTAGCGTTACTCGCTCTCGGTTTAGCATTCCCACGTGGCGCGCAGCTCTACGGAAATACATTTTTCGCGACGCTGCTGCTGTTTATTGGACTGTCGATCGAGCTCTTGCATTTTAAACTACAAACAGCAGACAGGCGATCAGCTGGCGAGTTGTCTTGCTAAGCGGCAATGATCGGACTCTGACGGCAGCAAATTTCAAATTTGTTCCCGTCAGGGTCCTCGAAGAAGAACGCGTAATAGCCCGGGCTGTAATCGACACAGATTTCCGGACCTTCCAGATTTTCTCCGCCGGCTTGCCGCACCAGTTCTGCAATACGATCGACTTCGTCTCGCGTATCGGCCCAGAATGCGATGCGTGTTCCGTTCGGTTGGTGGTTCTTGTCCTCGTCAATCACGAAAAACTCCGACGGCTTGTCGGTACCTGCAGAATAAAAAGTATGGAAATCGCCGCCGGCTTCCGGACGCGGCGACGGTTCGTGCCGTTCACGAACAAATCCGAGCTGCGGCAAAAATTGTCCGTAAAACTGAATTGCTACCTCCATGTTTTTCACTCGCAAATCAATGTGATCAAAGCAACGCGTTTTCATTTTCGGTTCTCTCTTCGGACCATCAGTTTTAATCCCGACCAGGTTTCATCAATTGCGCACACTTTTACATCGACGAATCCGAGCGACAACGCGACATCGCGGACGACGTCTTCGGTCACGTCGGTAGGGACGCCAGACGATTTTTTTGGCCAGGAAACCCAGACTGTTCCGGTGTCCGCGATTTTCTCGCGCAAGATGGATAACGTCTTCTCCAATTTGCTGCTCTTTTTCGTAAAAACGTGGACAAAATCCGAATCCGCTTTCAAGCGTTCAGAGAACGTCACGTTTTCGGGGATTGTGCCGAGCAATCGACGATAGTTTGTCGGCGCATTGATTGTGACGACGTTCAGACCCGGTTTGATTCCCAGCTTTTGTGGTAGCGGTGTTCCTGAGTAACCGGCCATCGTTATTAGGTTATTAATTTGGCTTGGCTTTTTCGAGCGATTTCCCTTTTTGCAGCAGCTAAGGAGAAATACAGCAGAATATCGATAATCGGCTGTGGAAACTAAATATACTGGATTAGTTTCCACATTGTGATAAGAGTTACTCGCGATATGAAACGGGCGCTCCACCTACGGCCGCGAAGCCGAAGACGCGATCCGAACCGGCAGCGAATCATCGGTGCTGCGCGGGCGCACTTTTTCAGCCACGGATTCCGCAGTGTGACCATGGATGATCTGGCGGAGGAACTGGGCATTAGCAAGAAAACGCTTTACGCGCATTTTCCGGGCAAGTTCGATCTGCTCGAGGCTGTGCTGGCGGACAAGTTAGCAGGCGTCGAAGCGACGCTAAAGCAAGTGACCCGCGCGCACCCGGGCGATTTCCCGGCGACTTTACGCGGGTTATTGGCTGGTACGCACCGCGAACTGGATGAGATCAAGCCGCCGTTTGTGCGCGATATGCGCCAAAAAGCACCCGACGTCTTCAAACTCGTCGAGCGCCAGCGGGCCGCGCTAATCCAACGCTACATGGGAAAATTTTTTGTCGACGGTCAACGGCTGGGAATGGTGCGCAAGGATGTCCCGGCCAAACTGATCATCGAAATCTTGCTGGCGATGGTTCAATCGATCATGAATCCGGCGAAGATCGAGGAGCTTGGGATGATGCCGAAAGAAGGATACACCGGGATCCTCAAGATTGTTCTGGAAGGCGCGCTGACAGCAAAGGGACGGAAAACGTGAGTCGGTCATTCGTTGGTGAACATCGACAGCTGTTGCGCGCGGCGGGAGCTTTGACGTTACTTCTCTTTCTCGCCGGTTGCGGCAATCGCGGCAAGGCGGTTTCGGGAACCATCGAAGTAGACGAAGCGCATGTCGGCCCGCGCATGGGTGGACGCGTCGAAAAGATTCTCGCGTGGGAAGGCGACCATTTGGGCGAAGGCCAACTGATCGTGCAACTGGATGCTTCAGAACTGCGAGCGCGTCGCGATCTCGCCAACGCGCAAATCGACACAGCACTCCATGACGCGGATGCGCAAGAAGCGCAATTGGTATTCATGCACGATGAAGCGGGCCGCCAGCAAGATTTGCTTAAGCGGAAAGTCGTTTCTTCAAGTGACGCTCAGCGAGCCGACAGCTCGGCGAAAACCCAGGAGAAAAACCTGGCGGCAGCTAAAATGCGTGTCGCGCAGGCGCGTGCGCAACTTGCCGATATCGACGCGCAGTTGGCGGAAATGCAGGTGACAGCGCCGGCCGATTCCGTTCTTGAAGTGCTCAGCGTGAAAGTCGGCGATGTGCTGCCGGGGAATCGCGAAGCGGCCACGCTGATACTGACCGGACATCTCTGGGTGCGCGTTTACGTTCCGGAATCCTGGCTGGGTTTGATCAAGGTCGGCGAGCATGTTCGCGTCCGGGTCGATTCGTTTCCGGGTAAAGATTTCGATGGCGTTGTCGAGCAGATCAATCGACAGGCCGAGTTCACCCCGCGCAACGTGCAAACCGTCGCCGATCGGATCAGACAGGTGTTCGGAGTCAAGGTTCGTTTGCCCAGCGACGACGATCGTTTACGCGCCGGAATGGCGGCTGACGTTTATTTTCCCAACGTGAAATGAGGAATTGAAGAAACGAATTGGGAAGCAGGCAAAAGGTGGAACGCGTTGTCCCCAACGCGTTGTCACGGGCCTGAGTCATCGGCTTGGGGACAAGCCGATCCACCTTCCAGCGCTCGTGTTTTCTTAATTTCACTCTGACGTATGACACAAGAAATGATCCAAGTTGAAGGCCTGACAAAGCGCTTCGGCACATTCACGGCTGTCGATCACGTTTCGTTTTCTGTCGGAAAAGGATCGATCTTCGGGTTTCTTGGCCCCAACGGTTCTGGAAAAACAACCATGATCCGGATGTTGTGCGGAATTCTGGAGCCGACCGAAGGTACTGCTCGCATCGGTGGCCACGACGTTGTGCGAGATATCGAACCGATCAAAGAGATGATCGGCTATATGTCGCAAAAATTTTCGCTCTACGACGAGCTGACGGTGAATGAGAACCTCATCTTTGCGGGAAAACTTTACGGTTTAAGCGGTCACGAATTAAACCAGCGTCGCGACGAAATGATCGCCACGACGCACCTGGAGCCGTACATCAACAGGCGCGCCTCGAATCTTTCCGGTGGCTGGCGGCAACGTCTGGCCATGGCTTGCTCTCTCATGCATAAACCGACCGTTCTTTTTCTCGATGAGCCGACGGCCGGCATCGATCCGGTCGCGCGTCGGGAACTATGGGATTTGCTTTTCGAATTCGCCGGCAAAGGCATGACGCTTTTTGTGACGACGCATTACATGGACGAAGCGGAGCGGTGTGATCACGTGGGTTACATTTATCTGTCGAAGTTGATCGTGTGCGGGGAGCCGGATGAATTGAAGAAACTTCCGGAAGTAAATCCGCCCGGAACACGGCGGCTCGACGTGACTTGCGATCACGTGACGACAGCGTTGCAAGCCATGCGCCAGATGCGAGGCGTTCGCACCGCTACTGTCTTTGGCCAATCAATGCATTTGCTGGTCGATGACGACGTCAAGCGCGCCCAGATCGACGAACAATTACGCAAAGTCGGAGTTAGTCACTCCGAGATTCATGAAATCGGTCCGTCGCTGGAGGACGTGTTTGTCGAGCTTTCGGCCAAGCACGCTGCGGGGCAACAAAAGGCCGCTTGATGAAACACAAATTTTTTCGCGGACTCGGCGCAATTCTCTTCAAGGAATTCATCATTGTCTGGCGCGATCCGATGACGCTCTTCTTCATGTTTTTTCCGCCGCTGATCGAGATGGTCGCGTTCGGTTACGCGCTCGACAACGACGTGAAACACATGGCGATGCTGATTCTGAACGAAGATCGGACCGTCGAGAGCCGTCTTTTGATCGACCGCTTCGTGAACACAGAGACGTTTCGCGTGGTAGGCGAAGTGCAAAACCTGGATCAACTAAAGAGCGAAATGCGCAAAGGTCGCGCTTACGCTGCACTGGACATACCGCCGAACTTTACCCGCGATCTTAACGCGGGCCACTCTGCGCAGGTGCAATTACTTGTCGATGGATCCAATTCCACGACGGCGTTGCAGGCCCTCAACACCGGACTGGGCGTAGCGTTGACTCAATCAGTGGAATCGCTTCTGCGCGAAACCGGCCGGCAAGGCGTGCCGATCGATATTCGACCACAGATGCTTTACAACCCCGCTATGCGTGCCCCGAACTTTTACGTACCGGGCGTGATTGGCATTGTACTTCAAATCGGGACCACGATCGCTACCGCCATGGCCCTGGTGCGCGAGCGCGAACGCGGAACGCTTGAGCAGTTGCTCGTTAGTCCGCTGAGCCCCGCGGGTCTTATGCTCGGTAAGCTGGTTCCGTATCTATGCATCGGAATGGCGATGGCTGTGGTTCTGTTTCTGATTATGCGGTTTGTGTTTTTCGTCCCCATTGAAGGAAATATCCTAGCGATGCTGTTTTCAACACTGGTGTATGTCTTTGCGTTGCTCAGTCTGGGTTTGCTCATCGGGACCTTTGCCGAAAACCAAATGCAAGCGTTGCAAATGTCGATGGTGTTCCTGTTGCCGAGCGTTTTCTTTTCAGGTTTCATTTTTCCCCGCGAAACGATGCCCTGGATTTTTTATGCGCTTGGCACGCTTTTTCCCACGACTTATTTCATCGCGCTCATGCGCGCCATTATTTTGCGGGGAGCAAATCTGTTCGAATACTGGCAGAACCTTGTGATTCTCATTTTGATGTCGAACGTGCTTTTTTCTCTCTGCGCCTTGCGGTTTCGAAGAAAGATTGCGTGAGTGTCAAACGCGTTCTTTTCAGCGCACTTCGCATTGCTCTCGCTGTAGCCGCGATAATTGCGTTACTCTGGTGGTTTGGAATAAGGATGCCCGGGAAAAACATTTCGAAGGCCGCGCCGCTCCCGGCAGATGAAGTTACATTGCGTGAAGAGCTTCGTGCCGATGTGCAAAAGCTCGCCGGAGAAATTGGCGAGCGAAACATGCGGCATTATCCACAACTGAATGCGGCGGCTGATTTTATCGAGAACTCTTTCTCGCGCGCCGGTCTTCATCCTCGACGAGACAGTTATGAACTGCACGGCCAAGCCTGCCATAACATCGAGGCGGAAATTCCCGGCGCGCATCCGGAGATAATTCTAATCGGCGCGCATTATGACTCAGTATTTGGTTCGCCCGGTGCGAACGACAACGGCAGCGGCGTGGCTGCAACGCTAGCTCTCGCGCGGCGCTTCGCCGTTAGAAAACCAGAACACACCTTGCGATTCGTTGCGTTCGTGAACGAGGAGCCTCCTTATTTTTTATCGAGTGAAATGGGAAGCCTCGTTTACGCCGGCCGATGCAAAGCGCGCGGCGACAAAATCTCCGCCATGATCAGTCTCGAAACGATCGGCTATTTTTCCGATGCGCCGAATTCGCAAGTCTATCCGTCTCGGGTACTCGGCGCTTTTTATCCCAAGGTTGGTAACTTCATCGGATTCGTCAGCAACGTCCATTCAAGGGTGCTGCTTCGTCGCGTGATCGCTCTCTTTCGGCAACATGCAAAGATTCCATCCGAAGGCGCGGCACTTCCTTCATTCATTCCGGGCGTTAGTTGGTCGGATCAATGGTCATTCTGGCGACACGGTTATCCTGGCATCATGATTACCGACACCGCGCCCTTTCGTTATCCGTATTATCATTCAGCCAATGACACGCCCGACAAACTCGATTACGATCGCTTTACGCTTGTAGTCAGAGGGATGGAGAAGGTGATCGAAGATCTGGACAAATTGTAGGCGGGCTTGCCGCGAGGCCTGCTCGCCCGTTTTTGCTTGGGCGGAATTCTCATCGCTGCCTGCGACCGCAAATTGAGGCAGAATCAGCCGAGCTCCTGGTTGTCGCGAATCGTGGTTGGAATCACGATTCTCGTCATGTTCGGCGCCAGCGCGGCGACGCAGAAGCGCCAGCCGGTCAGTGGCAAGCTGCGGCAGACTGTCTTAGAACCAGCCTTCGACAAAAACGACCTGCTCGTCCAAAAGGTGCATCCGTTGAAAATTCTCTCGAACACGTTCAAGAGAGTTATTTGTCAATATCTCCAGCTTATCCATCCCTTCGTGGGCCCGATCAGCGGGATATTTGTCCGGGTTGATCGGCGGCATGCCGCAAAATGAATCAGCAACGAATACACGCCTATCGGTAACCTGATATGCTTGTAGAATTGCACGCATCAGGATTGTGGCCCCGCCGCGCCAGATGCCTGTCTCAATCAAATCTCCCGCTATCCCTTCTTCCAACACCATGCGCGTCAGCTGCTCGAGGTTGTCGAGGCGCTTGCGGCCGATCATGGTAAACGCGTCACCCGGGGGCCATTCGTGACCTTTGGTCAGATGCGATTCCGGTTGATAGATCGCGTTGAGGACAATCTCTTTCGCCAGCTGGATATAAAGATCCCGAAGGCGGTGAACCGTTGTGGGCGGGCAATGTGACGTGCTCGCTTGCGGCTGCATTGAAGGCGGCTTAGCAGCGTTTGCCATTTTCCAATCATTTGTTGCTCAGTTTGCAACGCGTCTGCGCCGCCGGCGCGAAAGAACGCAGGACACGACGGCGCATGTGCTTCGAGAACCTCAGCGCAAGAAATGCACAAGATTCGGCAATTGGTGGTGAGCCAGCCGTTCCTTAGCCGTCGAGAATCTCTGCAAATGAATACTCAAGTTATGGAACCCGACAGTGTCGTGGACTTAATCCCGCAGATTGTGAATCCCAAAAAAATTCTCGTGCCTATACAGCTTCGCCCTGTGCGACGAGCAGCCAACGGCGGAACATTTGACGTAAAAATGCATAGTCGTTAATTAAAGTTTCAGAGAAACTCCGGATAACTTTCAATATGGTCATCAATGCTGGGGAATACGTTCACATCATTCATCGACAACTCTTTCAAAGTGACGCGCAGCGTCATTTCGTAGGCACGGTAGAAGCAATTGAAGGAAATCTCATTCGCGTCAAAGGGTACCTTTTCGCGATGGATTCGTCGCACAGCCAATTTGTCCGGCGCGAACAACTCCGTACGCGCATCGTCGCGTTAAGTGATGCTGTGATCGTCAACGTGCTTCCTTCACACGTGAAGATCGACCACATCACCTACACCCACCGGCCAAACGGCGACATTCATATTACGGATGGAACCGACTGGCGTTTCGACATCACGCATTTGTAGGGTTCGCACCGTTAAAAGGTGTTGATCTGCGAGCGAGGTCGAGATCAAGCTCGACCGGACGAAACGCGTGCTCGCGGCGGAGTTCGGAGCGACCAGCGAAACACTCTCACGAACGCTGGCAAAATTTCGCGATCGCAAACGTCTGCACATCAGAGGCAACACGCTTACCGTAACGCGTCCAGACCAATTGCAGAAACTGCTTCGACATCATTTGGGAGAACTCTAGCGACCGCAGTGGCTTGTGATGTGATTTGGTGGCTTTTTTTGGGCGGCGTCGACTCGAATCGTACTTTGCTGGTAGCGTATTCCGTAACGTGCTTGAAACCGGCCGCGACCTCGTCCTGGTGAAACAAAGGAGCAACCAATGTTGCAAAAGTGGAACGACAAACAACCGACTGCTGTCGCACCAAAGTTACGACATCACCCGCCTGTCCGTCGGTTTTGGGAGTCGGTCACCATCCTACATCGTCGCAGGACCAGCGTCATCGCTGTTTTCGCCGCTGCGGCGATCCTGGTATATCTCATCCTTCGTTTCGCCTTGCGCACGCCTCCCGGAATTTACCAAATCCCGCTTCTGGCCACGCTTGTTTTCGGCGGTATTCCTCTCGTCTACGAACTAACCAGGAATCTTTTCCGGCGGGAATTTGGCTCCGATCTCCTCGCCGGAATTTCCATCGTCACTTCTGTTCTTCTCCACGAATACCTCGCCGGCTCCATCGTTGTCCTGATGCTCTCTGGCGGCGAGGCGCTGGAAAATTATGCGTTGCGCAATGCGTCTTCCGTCTTGCGTGCTTTGGCGAAACGGATGCCTGCCATCGCGCATCGGAAAAGAGATTCTGTCATCGCCGATGTCGCGCTGGATGACATCGCGGTGGGCGACACTCTTGTTGTCTATCCGCACGACATCTGTCCGGTCGACGGGACGGTTATTGAAGGCAATGGCGTCATGAACGAAGCGTTCCTCACTGGCGAACCGTTTGAAATCACCAAGGCGCCCGGCTCCGCTGTCATCTCTGGCGCGGTGAACGGTGAATCCGCTCTCACCATCACCGCCGCGCGCCGTGCGGTCGATTCGCGCTATGCCAAAATCATGGAAGTAATGCGTGAGTCGGAGCAAAACCAACCGCACCTGCGCCGGCTCGGAGATCAGCTCGGAGCGATTTATACTCCAATCGCGGTGAGCATTGCGGTGCTGGCTTGGGTCATCAGCGGTGAAGCGGTTCGCTTCCTCGCGGTGCTTGTCATCGCCACGCCTTGTCCACTGCTTATCGCCATTCCGGTCGCGATCATCGGCTCAATTTCGCTGGCAGCGCGACGCTCGATCGTGGTGAAGAATCCCGCTGTCCTTGAACAAATAACGGAATGCCGCACCGCTATTTTCGATAAAACCGGCACCCTAACCTACGGCGAGCCGAAGTTAACGGAGCAAATCATCGCTCCGGGTTTCGCGCAAAAAGAGGTGCTCACGTTGGCGGCAAGCCTAGAGCTCTACTCAAAGCATCCACTGGCCCGAGCCATCCTCGCAGCGGCGAAAGCGGAAGGGCTTCACCTCCAGCAAGCATCTCATGTGAGTGAGCCTCCCGGTCAGGGACTGCGCGGAACGGTCACCGGTCATGAGATTCAACTCACCAGCCGCGGCAAGCTCCTTTCTCAAAACGTCCCCGGCGCCGAGCACCTTCCGCCGATCGCGGGTGGCCTCGAATGCATCATCGTCATCGACGGCAAGTTTGCAGCAACATTCCGATTGCGCGATGCGCCGCGTGCCGAAGGACGTTCCTTTATTCAGCATCTCGGGCCGAAACATCAGTTCCAACGCATCATGATCCTTTCCGGGGATCGTGAATCGGAAGTGCTTTATCTCGCGAAGCAGGTCGGCATCACCGAAATTCACGCTGAGCAAAGCCCAGAACAAAAACTGGCGATCGTAAGGCAGGAAACCGCGGTGGCGAAAACTCTCTACGTCGGCGACGGAATCAACGATGCACCGGCAATGATGGCAGCCACGGTGGGAATGGCGGTAGGACAGAACAGCGATGTGACCGCGGAAGCGGCTGACGTTGTGGCGATGGAAAATTCATTAAAGAAGGTGGATGAATTCATGCATATCAGCCGCCGAATGCGCTCCATCGCCTTGCAAAGCGCGGTCGGCGGAATGTTGTTGAGCCTGGGCGGCATGATCTTCGCGGCCGGCGGATATCTGGTTCCGGTAGCCGGAGCGATCAGCCAGGAAATTATCGACGTGCTTGCAGTGCTCAACGCCTTGCGCGCTGCGTTCCCGCCTAAAGTAATTTCGGATATGGCTGAAGACCTGACGAAACCTTCACGAAGCGTCGTCGAGTGATAAGCATCGAGAGGCCAACTAGGGTCACTGCGAATGATCTGCTCAGCGCGTTTGCCTTTGGCTAAGCGAAAATTGCGCTTGGTATCTAAAGCGGGACGATTATTTCGCGAGCGATCGCGCGAGATGAAACAGTTCCCTGTTCAGCGGTTTTTCTTTGCGGACGATGTCGGGCAAAAGGGTAGCAGTGATTTGAGCGCCCTGCATTCCAACCAGAATTCCTTTCTCACCATCGAGCAGGTAATCGGCCGCCGCCGCGCCGAGACGCGTCGCGAGAATGCGATCGAAAGCGGTCGGTGCGCCACCGCGTTGCACGTGACCGAGCTTGGTCACACGTAATTGGAATCGCAATCGATCGCGATGCTGGTCAAAGTAAGCATTCAATCTTTCGGCGTTGTAAGACGAACCCTCGGCTACAACAACCAGGGCGTGCGATTTGCCGCGATCGTAAGCATCGCGCAATTCAGTTGCGATCGCCTCAGGATCACTCTCGATCTCTGGGACAACGATCGCATCAGCGCCGCCCGCGAGACCGGCCATTAGCCCAAGGTAACCGCAGTTGCGTCCCATGACTTCGACGAGAAAGGCACCTTGGTGCGACGAAGCAGTGGTCTTTAATCGGTCGATCGCTTCAAGTGCAATGTTCAATGCAGTGTCAACACCAATCGTCAGATCGGTTCCGCACAGATCGTTGTCGATAGTTGATGCGACACCTACAACCGGAAGCCCAAGTTGTGACAGTGTCTGCGCGCCAGCCTGTGAGCCGTTACCGCCAATCACGACAAGCGCGTCAATATTGCGTTTCGATAGATTCGCGCATGCTTTATTCTGTCCAGCAGCTGTTCGGAATTCGTCACAACGCGTGCTGCCCAGCATTGTACCGCCAAGATGTGAAATCCGGCCGACACCGCGGGCAGACAACGGTAGTATTTCATCCGCAATCAGTCCCGCGTAGCCACGGCGAACGCCGGCAACTTCCGCTCCGCGGAAAATCGCTCGCCGCGTGACCGCGCGAATCGCAGCGTTCATCCCTGGTGCATCCCCTCCGCTGGTTAGGACTGCTATTCGTTTCATCGCCGGTGTTCTTTTAGTAAAGAGGACATCACAGTTCGCTGCATTTGCACTCGCTAATGGCTACAAGCGTTATCACGGGCGTTCAAAAAACGCAGTTATTTAATGGATTTCCGCCGCAAAAAACGCGCAAGCTTTGACAATTAACGGAGAGCGCATTGTTGCAGTTGCAGGCAAATTATCTGCAATGAAATCAGAAACCGTGGGAACCCAGCCGGTGAAATCACGGACTTCCGTTACCAAGTCGGTGACTGATGGCGCCACGATTCCGATCAAAAAAATATTGGCGCCGACCGATTTTTCTCCCGCATCGCAGAAAGCCTTGAGATATGCCCTTCGGCTTGCCCACGACTGCGATTCGGAGCTCACGTTGCTTCACGTCCTTGAGCCGGCGGTCTCGCCGGCTTTCGCGGATACAACAGCAGGCCCGGCATTTTCCAAGGCGGAGATAGCAGACGCGGAAGAGAGTTTGCGCACTTTAATTAAGTCGGTTCGCGGTGCTGGTGTGGCTCGGGCAAGATCGACAATACGCACGGGAGTGGCGACACATGAGATTGTCGAAGCAGCCAAGGAATTGGATGTCGATCTGGTCGTGATTGCGACGCATGGCTATACGGGTTGGAAGCATTTCGCCATCGGCAGCACTGCGGCACGAGTCGCGCGGGCGGCGCCCTGCCCGGTCCTGGTTGTTCGCGAGAAGGAGCACGATTTTCTGTAAGATCAAAACGACCTGCTGCGCGCTTTGCCGAAACAGAAAACACGGCCACTGCAAAGGTGACGTTGAAATAGTCGGTTTCACGAAATGGACGGAGAAGAGACCCGAGGCTCACATCCAATTACGACGAGAGCGAGTCGCTCGTCATCGACGACTCGTTAGCCGAAAGGAAAAGACAGCTAATGAAAACTAAAACCGAAACTAAGACAAAAACAGAATCAATGACCACACGCGTCGCGTTACATCCGTTTCTTGTGGGTATGAATCGCACGCAACTGGCGTTACTGACAGATTGCGCGATGGCGACGCATTTCAAGCCGGGCCAAATCATTTTCCACGAAGGCGAACCCGCGAACCGGTTCTATTTACTCGAGACCGGCAAGGTCATGCTCGAATCCGGTGAAGGCTTCGGCAAACCAGTGGTGGTGGAAACGATCGGCGCGGGAGATTTGCTGGGCTGGTCTTGGATGTTTCCTCCGTACGTCTGGCATTTCACCGCACGCGCGGTCGAGCCCACGGAAGCGATCTTCTTCTACGGCACGATCCTCCGCGAATGGGAACGTGATCCTTCGTTAGGCTACCAGTTATACAAGCGCATGGCTCCGGTCATGCTCAGGCGTTTGCAAGCGGCGCGGAAGAAAATGCTGGCTCTGCACCACGGCACAGGTTCCCTGGAGTCAGTTGTGCTGGAGTCGCCATTCATGGATCAGGAGCTCGATACGGACGATGGGGATAACGATCTGAAGGACAACGATTGATTTTCGAATCGATAAAGGAGGCGACACTGTAGCGTCCGTGTATGCTTCACGCTTGAATCGGGAGGGGAATTGGCCATAATATTTTTCCCTTCTGATGTCTAAGACCGCACTCAATGCTGCGGATAACACTAAGAACAAGCAACTGATCGGCATGTTGCTGCGCTCCCGATTATTTCGTGATTACGAAACGACATTTACTAGAGCGACTGGTCTGCCTTTGACGCTCCGCCCCTTGGAATTCTGGCAACTCGCGCACCACGGAAAGAAACATGAAAATCCATTCTGCGCTCTCCTCGCCGAAAACCCCGCCACTCTTAGCATTTGTCTGCAAGCGCACCAGGATATGATCGATCACACGGGATTAATTCCCCGCACTGTGACATGTCCATTTGGCCTGACGGAGACGGCCGTGCCAGTGAAGCTCGGAGTTAACGTCATCGGGTATTTGCGTATTGGTCAGGTCTTGCGGCATTTACCGGGAAAGTCAGACGCCAACAAGGTGAGTCGCGCGCTGGAGCGATGCGGGGTTCCGTTCAAAAGCGAAATTCGCAAAGCCTGGGAAAAAAATCCTCTCATGATTCCGGACAAATATAATGCCATCGTCCGGTTGCTCTCGTTTTTTGCCGAGCAACTGTCGGGTTTGGCGAACCAATTGGTTATTGAATCGCAAAACATCGAGCCACCGCTGGTGCAAAAGGCGCGCGAGTACATCGAGAAGCACAAGACGGAGCCCCTTACGTTAGACGCCGTCGCAAAAGCAGCAGGTGCGAGCGTCTTCCATTTCTGCAAAGTTTTCCATAAAGCGACCGGCTTAAAGTTTACAGATTACGTCGCGCGGATCCGGCTCGAAGACGCGCGCACGCAGCTGCTGAATCCGAATCGGCGCATCAGCGAAGTCGCGTACGATGTTGGCTTTCAATCGTTGACGCAATTCAACCGCGTATTCAAGCGCGTGTTCGGCCAATCTCCGAGCGAGTTTCGCGACCATCTGCAGGGCAAACGACCGCGAAACGCTGCCTGAATTTTCAAATTCCTTTGCGCGATCGAGCAAGTATGACACAGAAAGCTTCCAGAACAGGTTCCGCTTTTAAGCGGGGATTTAAAATCGACAAAATTTTGGTACCACTGGATTTCTCGCCTGCGTCTATGCAGGCGCTCGATTACGCTATTGCGCTGGCGAAACAATTTGGAGCCGCCATTCATCTTTTGCATGTGTACCCACCTGATGAAGCTGCTTCGGTCCCGGGCGCAGCTCATCTCTTACTGCAATCAGCCGAAGCGATCGAACGTCTTAACGAGGAACTAACCGGCATTCATCGAAAGCGTGTGGAACCGTTTTGTCCGGAGAATTGTCACATTCGCAGTGGCCGGCCCTTCCAGCAAATAAGCGGTTTAGCTCGCGAAATTAATGCTGACTTAATCGCCCTTTCGACGCGCGGCCATAGCGGCCTAAAACATCTTTTCTTGGGGAGCACAGCGGAACGAGTCGTCCGTAGCGCCCCCTGCCCTGTCCTTGTCGTACGAAAGCGCAAACAGAAATCGAAAGCAGCGAGCAAAGCATTCGCGGTCCGCACGATTTTGGTTCCGGTAGATTTCTCAGAGTGTTCGCTTTCCGGAGTGGAGTATGCGGCATTTTTGGCAAAAAAACTTCATTCCACTCTTCGCCTCTTGCATGTGATGTATCCGTTTGTGGACTACGTGTTCGTTGACCGGGCCGGAGTGCGTATCTCTGAACTGGTCGAAGCGGTGCAGGAAGCGGCGCGAATAGAGATGGACGCACTCAAGCAGATGGATTTCTTGCGGGGTTTGTCGCTCCAAACGGAAATCCGCTCCGGTCACGCGATCGACGAAATTTGCAGCGCAGCCGGCCAGCCCGACGTTGATCTCATAGTGACGTCCACGCATGGCCGCACAGGGTTCAAGCATGCGTTCATCGGGAGCGTCGCCGAACATGTGGTCCGTTATGCGCAGCGCCCGGTGATGGTCGTTCCCAGCCGCTCGTACACCGAATCGTAATCTGCGTGAAGAAAAACATTATTCTTCTGGTCGATGCCGACGCGGACGTGGCAAGCGTAGTGCTCGAGATGGCGTCGCAGATAGGCCACAGTGTGCGCCTCGCTAAAACAAGCCGCGACGCTTTTAAAGTGCTTAAGAACGAGATCGACGATGTCGATATTGCCATTATCGATGTCGATCCTGGAGCGCACGGAATGGCGCTGCTCGAAGCGATCTGCGGCCGCGAGGAACGTCCGCCTGTGGTTGTGCTGACTGCTTTGGAAGAAATTTACATGGAACCAATTGCAGAGCGTCACGGTGCAGCAGCTTGCCTGGGTAAACCGGTTTCAATAGAGAGGTTGAAATCCACGATTAGTCAGATACCGCGACGGCGACCTGTCGTCTCTGACGCTTGGGGACATCTGCGCGAACAGCGTTCCCTGACGAAGAAAGTAACGAAGAGTCGTAGCGCGTCGCGCACGGGAACTTCAAACAAAAGGTGATATGCGGCAGCATGTTCATACTCACAGCCTGAAAAAACTGGGCATTCGAAACATTCTTGTGCCGGTCGATTTCTCGAAAATGTCGATTCAGGCGATCGAAACGGCGAAACGTTTGGCCGATCGTTTTGGCGCCACCATTCATCTCGCGCACGTTCATCACCGGCAGTATCCCGCCGATTTTACGGGATCGGTGTTCCCGGGTAACCTGCCGGCATCATTCGAAGAGCATAGGCGGCAGACCTTGACCGAAGACCTGAAGGAAGTTGCGCGCAAATCTGGCTTATCGCCTGCCGGCGAAATCCACTTGCGGGAAGGCGTATCGGCATTCGATGAAATCTGCAGGCTCGCGCAGGAAATTCCCGCCGGCCTGATTGTCATGCCGACGCACGGCTATACCGGGCTCAAACATGTATTCCTCGGGAGCACGGCGGAACGCGTGGTGCAGCATGCACCCTGTCCAGTATTTGTGGGGCGCCAACCGCGTAAACGCGCGCCCGGAAAAAAGTTTGCTTACAAAAAGATTCTCGTCCCGGTCGATTTCTCCGGTTGTTCGCAAAAAGGGCTCGATTACGCGATCGGGTTCGCAAATCAATTAGGAGCCGAGATCGCATTGCTGCATGCCACTTACCTCGGGTACATCTATTCAGTCGAAGGCACAGCTCTCTATGACATTCCCGGCTTGCAAAAGGCTGCTCGCGAAAAAGCCGAGCACCAAATGCAAAAGCTTGTCCGGGCGGCAAAGTTTGGACGAGTAAAATTTGAAACAGTCTTTACCGAGGCATCGCCCGTTTTGGATATCTGCGACTTTGCAAAAAACCACGACGTCGATCTTATCATTACTTCGACGCACGGGTTGACCGGGTTCCAACATGTTTTAATCGGGAGCATCGCAGAGAAAGTGGTGCGGCATGCACCTTGTTCCGTTCTGGTCGTGCCATCGCACCCTCAGATCAGAGCGGCAAACCTCGCAAAATCAGGCAGACGCGAGGCACAGGCATTGGCAAGCGAGCGGCAACCACGAAAATCACCGAGAGATAAGGCGCTCACAAGAAGATCCAAATCCTGAAGGCGCATATGAAAGAAAGCCTCATTTCGTTGGTTGACGCAGACGCGAATTCATTACCGGACGTTCTGCAAGCCGCGACTCACCGGCTCACGCGGTGCAGCTGGTCAAGATTCCATCTCTTTAGCTGATTTCTTCTGGCTCGGCATTGCATTCAACGCAACCCGGACACGGATGGCCCCAGCGGTCGCAATTGCAGCCACCGGTTTCTTCGACCTGCAGCAGTAGCCTATTAGGCGCGTTCTGCAACCACGTCGGATTATCCAGTCCGGTTCTCGCATTCAACAGGATGTTTGTGTTCATGACTTGCTCCTTTTCTTTACATTCGAGGTTACAGCCATCGCGACCGCAGCACTCCGCGGAAATTGGCTTTTGCTTTGCAAAAATTGCGCAACGCGAACTTGCTGGTCATTTGCAGATGCTTCACGCCCATGATAACGACAAACGCCCGCCGCGGCCGGAGTTATTTGCGCGAGCTGTCACGGCGAATCGCGCTCGGCAGCACGTCTAACGAGCCTGTATTGTGAAACGACAATGAAGAAAATTCTGATCTACATCCCTGCAGTCGCGACTCTGACTTCTTTCCTGATCGCTCAGACACCGCCGAACACGAACGTTAGCCAATTCCCTCCTCAATCCACCGCTATCAAAGGCGTTCTGGTGCCGGTTCCCAGAGAGATATTCGATACGCTCGATAAGTTTGCCAGTTCGAACTGGCACGCGGTGCAACGTCCGGAACTCGCACGGCAGAGGCCGCACGGCGATCAGTCGGAGACGGCGCTGCTGCTCGGCGTTGTTATTGCCGAAGGATTTATCGCGGTTGAAGCGGAAGACACAGGCGAAGTGGAAAGCGTGGGCCGCGCCGTGCTCAAATTGGCGCGCGGGCTCGGAGTCGAAAAAGCGGCGCTCAGGCGCAGTCGCAGCATCGTCGAGCATGCTGGAAGGGGCGATTGGGCCGGAGTTCGGAAAGAATGGGATGGTGTGCTTCCTGATGTTTACCAGGGTATGAACGAACTACAGAGCGAACAGCTCGCCCAACTCGTTAGCCTCGGCGGCTGGTTGCGCGGCACGGAAGCCCTCACGGCGCTGGTATTGCAGAACTATTCCAGTCAAAACGCCGAACTTCTGCGGCAATCCGCGCTACTCGATCACTTCGAGAAGCGACTCGCGGGAATGAGCGACGACGTACGAACCAAGCCGACGATCGTCAGGATGCGTGAGGGCATACAAAAGATCCGACCACTGGTCGCGTCCGAAGATTTTCAAATCTCGCAAGAAAAGGTAAGGGAAATCTCAAACGTTTCCGAAGAGCTCATCAAAAGTCTCAGTCGTTAGTCGTTTGAAACGGCGCGGCCTGTCTCAGCGAGTTGCGCGTCGAGGGTTATCGTCCGCCATCAAGGCGGTCAGCACCTAAGCATAAACATAAAAAAAGGAAGGTATGAATATCGAGTCAATCAGGCCTGCCATGAAGAGGAAGACGTCCACGTGGTTGATGATTTGGGGCATTCTGATTTTTGTTTGTGGGATTCTGGCCATTGCCTTCCCTGCGACCTTCCCTGTTGGAATTGCAATCGTACTCGGTTGTTTAATTCTGGTCGCCGGAATTGCGTATGTAATCTTTGCGTTTCATTCTCGCAGCATTGGCGGCTTCCTATGGCACATACTTCTGGGGCCGCTGTATGGTATCATCGCACTTTCTTTGTTAGCGAACCCGCTTTTAGGTGTTGTTTCTCTCGCCCTTCTCCTGGCGTTGTTTCTTCTAATTGAGGGAGTTCTGGAACTCGGTCTCTATTTCTGCATCAGGCGTTTGCAACACTCCGTTTGGGTCTCGGTCGACGGCATCGGCACCCTCATACTCGGCATCCTGATGGTTACGAAGTGGCCACCGTATTCCCCGGAGATACTCGCGCAAATCTGGTCACGATTTCGAAGCTTTTGGAATCTGCGCCGAAGCCACATTGAAAATCCGCACGCAAGAAATGCTCGGGAATTCGCAATTGGTGGGAAGCGTAAATCCGCACGCACGCGCAAGATCTGAGCATGAAGACAACAGTTATGTTTCTGCTCACAAGCGACAGTGAATTAGAGGATGCCGTCGCCGAGGCGGTCTTGGAGTTCGGAGGCGTGAGCCACCTCACATGCGATGCCGGCGATGCATTAGAAACCATCTGCGGCGTCCATGATCTCGATCTCGTTATTATTGACTTCGAACATGGTCCTCATGGAATGACCTTACTCAGCGCGATCAGTATGCTACGCGAAGATCTTCCTATTATTGTGATCACTCACGATGACGAAAAACACGTTGAAGCGCTGGCTTATACGAACGGTGCCAGTGCCTGTTTTTCAAAGCCGGTTTCGACTACACAACTTGTGGCGGCGATTCACAAATTCTGCGGACCGAAAGTGGAACGGGCCACTTCCTAACAAGAGAGATCGACAATGCAAACGATGAAGGCCAACGTCTTTCACGGGCCGAACAATATTCGCATCGAAGAAGTGCCTCGCCCGCAGGCTGGCGCGGGCGAGGCCGTCATCCGAGTCACCCTAACAACAATTTGCGGGACCGATCTTCACATTCTGCGCGGCGAATACCCGGTAAAGCCCGGACTCGTAATTGGACACGAACCAGTCGGCGTGATCGAGGAGCTTGGCGAAGGATTGTCCGGATACAAGATCGGCGATCGCGTTTTGGTCGGCGCGATCACGCCGTGCGGTCAATGCCGCGCCTGTTTGTCCGGCCTATGGGCGCAATGCGGCCACGGCGAAGGGGTTGAGGCGATCGGCGGCTGGCGTTTCGGCAACACCATCAACGGGGCGCAAGCGGAATACCTGCTCGTGCCGAATGCGCAGGCCAATCTCGCAAAAATTCCCGGTGAGTTGAGCGACGAACAAGTTGTCCTGCTTGCCGACATTGCCTCGACCGGATTTAGCGGCGCGGAATCGGCAAACATTCGCATCGGCGATACGGTCGTTGTTTTTGCGCAAGGACCAATCGGCTTGTGCGCAACGGCAGGCGCGAAACTGATGGGGGCTTCATACATCGTCGCCGTGGAAGGTGATCCGGTGCGAATGAAAATGTCGAAGCAGATGGGCGCAGATGTCGTGCTCGATCCGAAGCAGTGCGATGTCGTAGCCGAAATAAAGAAGCTTACAGCGGGCGGCGCCGACGTTGCGATCGAAGCTCTCGGCCTCCAGGAAACATTCGAAAATTGTCTGCGAAGTTTGCGTCCGGGCGGGACGCTGAGCAGTCTCGGCGTTTACTCTGGAAAACTTCAGGTGCCGTACGACGCGTTTGCGGCCGGCATCGGAGATTACAAAATCGTGACCACACTCTGCCCAGGCGGTAAAGAACGGATGCGCCGCCTGATGTCGATGGTACAAACGAAACGCTTCGACCCGCTGCCGCTGCTCACGCACAGTTTCAAGCTCGATCAAATCGTCGAGGCATACGAACTTTTCGGCTCGCGCCGCGAAGGGTGTCTGAAGGTTGCGATCAAGCCATAACGAAGGCACTCCATCGTGTTGAAGATTGCAAATCGACCGCAAAAAACGTTTGCATCGAATCATCGGCCGCATTTCCCCAGAGAACATCACCATGAAGCAGGTCAGCGGAGAAGCCGGATTCAATCTGCATTTTGATCGCGGGACCAAAGAATGGCTCGCTGGGATAAACCTGTGAAAGTGGCCGTCTTTAGCGCAAAGAATTACGACCGCGAGTTTCTTGCCGCGGCAAATAATTCGCGTCACGAATTACGTTTTTTCGATCTCCACTTGAATGAAGAAACGGTGGGATTGGCGGCTCGGTTCCACGCTGTTTGTGTTTTTGTAAACGATCACGTTGATGGCGCCGCGATTGCGAAATTGGCATCGTTGGGCGTGCGACTCCTCGCCCTGCGTTGCGCCGGATACAACAATGTCGATCTAAAAGCAGCGGCCAAACACGGCATAGCTGTTGTGCGCGTGCCGGGCTATTCGCCGTACGCAGTGGCTGAGCACACAATCGGTTTAATGCTTGCGTTGAATCGCAAATTGCATCGTGCCTACAATCGCGTGCGCGAGGGAAACTTTGCACTCGATGGTCTGCTTGGTTTTGATCTTCACGGGAGAAGGGTCGGCATTATAGGCACCGGAAAAATCGGATCGGTCGTTGCGCAGATTCTGATCGGCCTTGGCGAACTGGATAACACGCTGATCATCTATATCAGCGGCGACAACGGTGCGAGTGCCGAAGGCATGCTTAACGGGACGCCTAACGAGTTCACCACCTTCAATGGTGTCGCCGTGCCGGTCAAAGATCAGTTCCTCTGGTACGAGTTTTGGGGATCGGACAAAACCTTCCCGCACTTTGCCGCTGCCTGGGCGTGGGCACTAGACGCTCCATTCAAATGGTGCAAACAAGTAGCGTCGCACTTTGGCGGGACAGCTCAGGGCATGGCGATGTCATGGCCCGGTCACATTAAGGACCTGGGCGGTATCCGGAATCAATTTCACCACGTCATTGATATTGTGCCGACGATCCTGGAAGTGACCGGCATTTCGGCGCCCGACACGATCAACGGCGTCAAGCAGCGACCCATCGAAGGCGTAAGCATGGTCTACACATGGGACAAGGCCAACGCCAACGCGCCCACCAAGCACACCACGCAGTACTTCGAGATGCTTGGTAATCGTGCCATTTATAACGACGGCTGGATCGCGGCGACGACCCCCGTGACCCTCCCTTGGGACCTGAGCACGAAGCAGCCTCCCGATGTAATCACCGGTTACAAGTGGGAACTCTACAACCTCACCGAGGATGTCACGGAGGCAAACAACCTCGCAGCCAAGATGCCGGACAAGCTCAAGCAGATGCAGGACGTATTCTACGCCGAAGCGAAGAAGTACAACGTGTTCCCACTGGACAATTCGACGCTCGCACGTTTCCTCACACCACGTCCAAGCACGACGGCGGGCCGGAAAGTTTTCGAGTACTCCGGCGAGTTGATCGGCACCCCGCCCTCCTGCGCCCCGAACATCATGGCGAAGGACTACACCATCGAGGCGCAAGTTGAAATCCCCAACGGCGGTGCGGAAGGCATGATCGTCACTGAGGGCGGACGGTTCGGCGGCTACGGCTTGTTCCTGAGCAAGGGTGTGGCGGGCATTCGTCGGGGCAAAGTAGTGTTCCTCTACAACCTGCTCGATCTCAAGCGCACCATGTGGGAAGGGCCGGAACTCAAGCCGGGCAAACACATTATCCGGTTCAACTTCAAGTACGCCGGCCCCGGTTTCGGCAAAGGTGGTACGGGTGAGTTGTTCGTGGACAACCAGTCCGTGGCCAAGAAGACCATGGAGAACACGACCCCGATCGAGTTCCCAGAAGACGAGGACTTCGACGTCGGTCAGGACACGCGCACCGGTGTCGCGATGATCGAGTATCGCTACGATTGTCCATTCAAGTTCACCGGTAAGATCGATAAACTCCGGTTCGACCTGGGTCCGGAGCAGTACACCGCTCAGGATCGCAAGCAGCTTCCGGCTATTGCGGATCGAGTCGCGCGAGCGAAAGACTAGGCGCGCGTTGCATGCCGCGTTGCTGAGATGAAGAAACTGCTTACGGTCCCCGCCATCGTCGAAGCCGCCACAGGTTTGGCGCTGTTGGTGGTACCGTCGCTCGTTGGCCGGTTGTTACTCGGCGCGGAACTTACCGGAGTCGCCGTACCAGTAGCCCGCGTGCTCGGCATCGTCCTCATCGCATTAGGGGTAGCCTGCTGGCTGGGTACGCCGCTGGTCGGCATGTTGATCTACGGCGGGCTCGTCACGCTTTATCTGGCGTACCTCGGCATCCGCGGTGAATGGGTTGGGCCTGTTCTGTGGCCGGCACTTGTGCTGCACGCGGTGCTGACGCTACTTCTCGCCCGGGCTTGGTTCAAGCCACAAGAGGACAAAGCAAACATAACAACTGGCCGATCGTCTTGTGGCTTACCGCCATTTTGATCGCATAGAGTCGGATGCTTTCGCGTCGATTTTCATTATTCGCACCGCGAGCGGCGAGCGCGAACCGCAGCAATCGCAAATCGTTCATGACGACTACGGCTATGATGCGCTTGAGCGACGTGCCGCCGCCCCGGCCGCGGCGCGAGCGGCAGCCTCGCGCACCCAGGCACGCATTTTCTCCCCGAACTCGGCGATGAACGCGAAGAGTGCTTCGTCCTGCAGCGGCTTCGCAACGTGATCGGAGAGGAGGAAGGGTTTGTGCACTTGTGCGATGAGCGTGGTCCGCGTAATCTTGCGATCGAAATGCACCACCACTACCGGAACGATCAACGGTTCGGGATCGACGAAGGCTGCGAGGCGGAAAGCCCCCGCTTTAAACGGCAGCGGAGAGCGCTCGGTCGAGGTGGATGCGCCCTCGGGACAGATCACAAGATTCCGCCCGTCGCGCAGGCAGCGCGCGGCGGTTTCGAGGAAAGCCCGCCTCCGCTGCTCAGCCAGTAGCTGCGGGTTACATTCGTCTTCATCGACATGTTTTGCGTAGACGTAGATGTATCCCAGACGGTCGAAATACTTCTGGTGACCATATTCGTGGGGGTTGGACTTGCGAATGACGCGGATCGGCGGTTCGCCGTACTTCGGGCTGAGCACCATGCAGGAGACAAAATGAGTGTCGAGCGTGAGCTGAAAATCGTTTGGCAACGTGTTCTCAGGATGATTGGCGAGGTGGTTCATGACGAAGATGTGCCCGGCCTGAGCGGGCAGGTTTTCCTCGCCTTCAATGATGTAGTCGACGTGCTCGAAAAGCCGGCAGAATTCCAGGCAGCACCGTCGCCTCACCTCTTCTGGCGTTGCGTCTTCCGGCGCCGAACTCACCGCTTCGTAGACTTGCTGGAGCTGGCGATAGACATCCAGTTCTTTGCGGACGTTTTTGAGGATTTCGAGGCACATCCTCGCCAGGCTGGCCTCAAGTGGATCGCCGTGGATGCGGAGGAGCTCGAGCGTTTGAAAGGCGTCGGACAGAGTAAGCCTCCTTTCGAGGTAAATGGGTAGCTTGTGCAGCGGCGATGTGACGCTGAGCTCGGAGGCGCTTTCCTCGAGTAGTGCGCGAATGGCGAGCGCCTCCTCCTCGTAGCGGCTGGCCACCAGCCGGATGCGCGCCTCGCGTAACCGGTTACCGAGCACCCAGAGGATGCGCGTCATCAACTCTACTCCGAAGTCGGGCATCTCTTCCGCGCGCTGCTCCAGCCATGAGCGTTCGAATGCCAGCAGATGGGTATCCTCGATTGCCGTCGCTGTGGCGCGATAATGATATGGCTCGACTAGCGCCGACCATCCAATGATGCGCCCCGGCTCCGTCAGCGTCCGGATGAGGAGGCGGTCTTTTCCTGGCGTCCGCGGTGTGGTGAGTGCCTCGGGCATTTCGAACGAAAGCCGCACCTTCCCGGCCACAATCATGTAAAGCGCCTCGGCTGGATCGTTCTCCCGCAGGATCACCTCGCTCGCCGCGACGCTCCGCATTCCCGCGTGCGCGGCAAGCGCATCGATGTCTTTCGGCGCGAAGGTTTCGAAGAACGGCGATTCACGAATGAGTTCGGTGGTCGATTTCATCGGGCGCCTGCTTTCAGGATCCCGCCCGAGGCTGCGGGCCTAACGAGAATATCGCGCGTCTGTTCAAGTCTATTGGCGAGGGTCGCGGCGACCCGCTTCAACAGTTGGTAGCCGAGACGCGGCTGCGCCTGCACCAGTTCCATGATGATTTCGCGAGGGAGCCGCATAACCTGGCAATCCTCCTCGCAACGGGTGGTGACTGTGTAGCGATAGGGTTTCCGGAAAACCGACCAACCAAGTAGCGCGTCCGGTTCGCGCATCGTCCCGACAAGCAGATCGTCCACGCCTTGAAAATGAATGTAAAACTGCACTACGCCGGAAATCAGAAAGAACAGATGCTCGGCGGTGTCATGCTGCGAGATGAGAATCCGCCCGCGTTCCAGCGTGAGCACGATCGAGTTCGCAGCGATCTGCCGAAGCGCCTCCGCTGGGAGTCCCTGAAAAAACGGGATCTGCACGACCTGTTCGACTTGCATCGCGTTCAGAGTATAGAAGAGCGGGCACAACGCGTGCAACCTGAGCAAGCCGTAGTGTGCGTCTCATGAAACGTCAGATTCGCCCGGCTCTAACCCGCCCCCCGGATTTCGAATCCTTCTGGGCGAAGACTCGCGAGGAGCTGAATGCCATCGACCCAAAAGTGCACCGGACACCCATGACTTGCGAGAGTCACCCGTCGCTTGAATTGTCCCAACTCACCTTTCATTCGTTAGGCGGGGTCGAAATCACCGGCTACAGCCTCGGCTGGCTAGATGACGCGACGCGCCCGCTCGTCGTGTACAGCCACGGCTACGGCTCGCAGTGCGATATCCGGTGGAAATGGGCGGAGGCTGGATACAACGTGGTCGGCATCGACATTCGCGGCTTTGGCCGCTCGGCGATGGCCGTACCCGCGGCTTCGCGCTGGGGCTATGTGCTAACCGGAATCGAGTCACCCGAGACGTCGGTCCTGCGCGGCGCGGTTTGCGATTACGGTCGCACGATGCAGCTGGCATGCGATCTCTTCGTGGGACAGACCGCCCGACATCTGACTTATGGATTCAGCTTCGCGGGCGGACTCGCCCTTATGGCGGAAGCGCTATGGGAAACGTCGGACCTTCTCGTGCTCGGCGTCCCGACGTTTGGATGGGCGGAGGGGCGATATTTCCTCGTCAAAGCCGGTTCCGGTGCGGAGATCGCGCATTACCTCGAAGAGCGTCCGGAAGCCACCGAGGACATCATGCTCGTGCTCCGCTATTTCGACGCGGTGAACTTCGCTGGGATGGTTTCATGCGAAACGCTCATTGGTCTGGGGCTCAATGATCCGGTGGTTCCAGCGGAGACCGTCTATTCTATCGCGAACCATTTCACGGCACCCTGCGAAATCATGGAATTTCCCGTGAGCCACACCGCGCTGCCTGAGGAGCAGCGATGGGAGGAATTTGAAACGCGCTGGCTAGCATTGGGACGCGGGGAGAGCGAGCTGCGTCCCTTGCGCATGGCTAAATCCCGCCGAAAGAAGCCGAGGGTGATTGAATGATGAAATGCGTAACAGAACGAACTGTGCAAACCATCGCGCCGCTGATAACCGAATATCGCGCCGAGCTCCAAACGAGGTGTCAAGCCCAAGACCGGATTGATCGGTACTAAATAGAACGAAGTTGAGCTCGTCCGGACAAACTGGAAATCGTAGCTGAGCTGCAACTTGCCGGCCTCAACCGTGTCGGCATCATCGGTTACGAGCGGACTAACGGCTAAGAGCACGCTCTGCGACAACAGCATTACCGTGAACGTTATGAGGAGCCGCGGATTCATCTTTTCGCTTTGCATGGCGGCAACAGCGTCGCAACTTTTTCAAACCCAGGCCTTGCGGATGAGCCAGGTCTTGATGACTTGCGTCAGCCCCACGTAGCAGATCAACGTCAACAGAAGAAGCGGCCAATAGAGTGACGGTAGCGGGACAAACCCGAGTGATGTCGCCAGAGGCGAGAAGGGAAGATATGCGGCAAATGCCATGATGATGATCGTCGTCATAGTGAGTTGCCAACTGGCCCGCGACTGAATGAAAGGAATAAGATTGGTGCGAATGACGTGGATGATGAGCGTCTGAGTCATGAGCGACTCAACAAACCAGCCAGTGTGAAACAACGCGGCCGCGTAAGTTTGTTCCGCGCCGGCAGGGTTTGCGAAGCGCGTGGCAAGTTCCGCAGGCGGTACGAGGTTAAGATCGTTGCACTCAAAAACGAACCACATCATGGCGAACGTGGTGTAGTCGAAAATGGAACTGATCGGGCCGATGCAGACGATAAATTTTGCGATCTCGCCGATATTCCAAGGCCGCGGCTTTGCTACTTGTTGCGGGCCAACGTTGTCGGTCGGGATGGGCACTTGTGAAAAGTCATACAACAGGTTGTTCGTGAGCACTTGAATGGGAGCCATTGGCACGAAGGGAAGCCACGCGCTGGCGCCGATCACACTGAACATGTTTCCGAAATTGGAGCTGGCGCCCATGCGAATGTATTTGAGGATGTTCACGAAGACTTTGCGGCCCTCCAGAACACCTTCCTCCAGAACCATCAAACTTTTCTCCAGCAGAATTACGTCCGCCGATTCCTTGGCGATGTCGACAGCGTTATCCACCGAGACGCCCACATCGGCCGCGTGCAGGGCCGGTGCGTCGTTGATGCCGTCACCCATGAATCCGACGGTGTGGCCTTTTTCTTGAAGCGCCTTTACGATTCGCTGTTTGTGCGCGGGCGAGAGCCGCGCAAAAACGTTTACCTCGTCCACTGACTCGGATAACTCGGGATCGGACATCTTTTCGACGGCACTGCCGAGCAGGATTTTTTCGGCATTAAGACCGACTTCGGTGCAGATCTTGCGTGTGACAAGATCGTTGTCGCCGGTGAGCACTTTCACTGTGACGCCGTGTTCGTTCAGCCGGGAAATGGCTTTGGCTGCCGTCTCCTTGGGCGGGTCGAGGAATGCCAGATAGCCGGTCAGCACCAGGCCGTCTTCATCGGCTTTCGAGTAGGCCGCGCGTTTCTCTACTTTTTTGTTGGCGACCGCCAGCACGCGGAATCCGTCGCTGTTCAATCCATTCAGTTCTTCGAGGAGGTCGCCGACCAGGATCGGCTCCATCGAGAAGATTTCGCCTTCGTACTCGAAGTGAGCACACTTTTTGAATACCGCTTCTGGCGCGCCTTTGGTCAGGAGTTCACGTTCTCCATCAGGGCCATCAAACACGACCGACATCATCCGTCGTGAAAAATCGAACGGGATCTCATCGACTTTCGAGTATTTATCGAGCGAGAGTTCTTTATGCAATTCCGTGTATTTCAGAACGGCGCGATCGAGGACATTTTTTAGGCCGCTTTGAAAATGGCTGATCACATATGCATCGCGCAGGACCTCTTCGCTTTCTTCCTTATGGATGTTGCAATGCAGCTCCAGAATGACGTGATCCATTGTCAGCGTGCCGGTCTTGTCTGTGCAAAACACGTCCATTGCGCCAAGGTTCTGAATCGCGTTCAGGCGCTTGACGATGACCTTCTTGCGTGACATCGCCATCGCGCCTTTGGACAAGCAGACCGACGCAATCATCGGCAACATTTCCGGCGTGAGTCCCACGGCCACTGCCATCGAAAAGAAAAATGCGTCGTGCCAATTGTGTTTGGTCAAACCGTTGATCACGAAAACCAACGGCACCATCACGAGCATGAAACGAATCATCAGCCAGGTGTATCGCTTAACACCGCGGTCGAAACTCGTTTCCTCTTGCTCACCGGCAAGGCTGCGAGCGATGTGACCGAAGTAAGTGTTCGAGGCGGTCGCAATCACGACTGCCTTGGCCGTGCCGCTCTCGACGCTTGTTCCGAGAAAACAGACGTTGTGGCGCTCCAGCAAGACTACGCCCTGGCGCATGTCTGGCACCTCGATCTTTTCGACAGGAAGCGATTCACCCGTCAACGTGGCTTGAATGATGAACAGATCTTTGGCGGAAAGCAGTCGCACGTCGGCGGGAATCATGTCGCCAGCTGACAACTGGACGATGTCGCCGGGGACAAGCTGGCCGATCGGAATCTCCCTGGCCTCTCCATTGCGGACCACCGTCGCGGTGACACTGATCATTGCTTTCAATTTCGCCGCCGCTGCGTTCGCGCGAGTTTCCTGAACAAAGCGCAAGCCCAATCCAAGAATAACCATCAACAGCATCACGCTTCCTGCGCGAAGATCGCCTGTGGCATAGGAAATGGTGGCGAGTACCGTAAGCAGAATCACCAACGGATTGCGGCTGGCGGTAAATAACCTGTGAACCCAGGTGCGTGCCTTCTCTTCGGCGATCTCGTTCGGCCCGTATTGATCGAGCCTTCTCTCGGCTTCTTCTTCACTTAAACCGGCTTTCGTTGTGCCCAGCCTCTGAAAAAGGGCTTCGACACTGATCGTTGCCAGTTCGTCAACCTGCTTGGAAATGCCCGCGCCTTGGGCCGCTTGTTTGTTGTTCATCCGAATCGCAAAAGTTGCGCGCGGTTGTGCCAGCCCTATACCTAAAGGATCACAACAGAGTGCCGCGAAGGATGAACAGCGCCACGTTGAAGTAAATCACCAACCCCGTTACATCGACCAGCGTGGCGACGAATGGTGCTGACGACGCCGCCGGATCGAGTCCGCAACGGCGCAGCAAGAATGGAAGCATCGCGCCACTCAGAGTTCCCCACAGCACCACTCCTACAAGGGCCACGCCAACAGTCAAAGCGACCAGCCAATGATACTTACCGTAGTCAAAAATGTGCAGATATTGCCACAGCGTGATTCGGAAAAAACCGATGGTTCCAAGAATTAGTCCGAGCGAAAGTCCCGACAGCAATTCCTTGCGCACGACGCGAAACCAATCGCGCAGACGCAATTCGCCGAGGGCCATCGCGCGGATAACCAGCGTGGTCGCCTGCGATCCGGAGTTGCCGCCACTGGAGATGATCAAGGGCAAAAACATCGCTAGAATGGCCGCCTTCTCGATCTCGCTGTTATAACCCTGCATTGCGGTTGCCGTCAGCATTTCGCCGAGAAATAGAATGATCAGCCAGGTTCCACGTTTCTTTACCATCCGCAGAAACGGAATTGTTGTGTACGGCTCGTCCAAGGCTTCCATGCCACCGAGTTTCTGGATGTCTTCGGTCGCTTCTTCTTCGGCTACATCGAGCATGTCGTCGCTTGTGACGATGCCGACCAGCACGCCGTTTGAATCGACGACGGGCAACGCGGCGCGATCGTACTTGCGGAACACATTCAGCGCATCCTGCTGCGAATCGGTCGCGTTCAACGCCACAAAGTTTTGGTCGCGAATCTCGCTCACCTTTGCCGTGAGCGGCCGGAGCAGGAACTCACGCATCCGCACGTCGTCGATCAATTTGCCGTGGTCATCGACAACGTAAATGAAGTTTAGCGTCTCGCGGTCGCGACCGTACTCGCGGATATAATCGAGCACGTGTTGCACCGTCCAATCCTCCTTCGCCGCGATAAAATCCGGCGTCATCAAACGGCCAACGCTGTATTCCGGATAGCCGAGAAGCGCGGTGGCTACGTGGCGTTCGTCCGGCGTGAGCAGGCGGATCAACTGGCGGGCCGCGGCGCTCGGCAATTCCTCAAGAAGCGCCGTGCGATCGTCTGGCGACATTTCATTCAAAATGGCTACCACCTGCTCGTGCGCCATCGCGCGTAACAATTTCTGCTGCTCCTCGATCCCGATATATTCGAAAACCTCCGCCGCGAGCGCCGCTGGGAGGACGCGGAAGATGATCACTTGGTCGTCTTCGGGAAGATCGAGGATCACTTCGGCCACATCGGCCGGCGGCCATTCGCGAAACACCTCGCGCAACGCCCCGAAATTACGGGCGTCGATCAGGCTTCTGATTTCGGGCTCTAAGATTTTGCCGACCATGTCGCGTTTTTAACACTCACCCTCGTCCAAAGCAACGGTGCTTGAGAGACGGATAAAAAAGTTACAAATGTCACAAAGCTACGGGTTGGCGGTTAACGTTGTACCTATTTTGACTGTCCTTTGTCCGCACTTGGCATTTGCCGGAAACGTTCCAAAATGAGAGGGAATGCCGGCAGTTGCTACAGGTCCAATGATTCGGCGCGAGATCGGCGACGATCACGTTTGCCTGCTTGTCTTCGATCGCCCCGAATCCGGGGCGAACATCTTCGACGCCGCTACGCTGGACGAGTTGAATGAACATCTCGATTCTGTTGAGAACGATGCTTCGTTGCGCGGCCTGATCATCGCGTCGGCGAAAAAATCGATTTTCGTGGCAGGGGCTGATCTAAAGACCTTGCTACAACAAGCGCAAGGCGACGGCATGCGGGCATTCATTGCTCACGGGCAACGGGTTTTGAATCGGCTGGCAGAATTGAAAATTCCGACTGTCGCCGCAATTCACGGTGCATCCGCTGGTGGCGGCTACGAAGTAACACTGGCGTGCGATTATCGGATGGCTTCGGATGATCCGGCGACGCGGATCGGACTTCCCGAGACGACGCTGGGCCTTATTCCCGCCTGGGGCGGTTGTACCCGTCTGCCGCGGTTGATTGGGGTCGAGAAAGCCGCTGAAGTGATTGCAAAGGGGAAACTTTATTCGGCGCAGGAAGCCAGGAAGCTGGGCTTGGTCGATGAAGTCGCTCCACGCGATAAACTTCTCGAGCTGGCGCGGAAAAAGTTGCGCGACGGAAAACGCAAATTGGAGGGGCGAGCTCCCGCGAGCCCGGCGTCGCAGGAGCTCCGCCCTCCAAAACAACGAGGAAACGCCGCACCAGAACGTGCCTGTGAAATCATCAACAAGACCTTGTCGATTTCGCCAGACCAATCGCTGCAGATGGAGCTGGATGCGATTGTCGATCTTGGCAAATCGGAATCGACGCAAAACTTGATTCGCAATTTCTTCCTGGCTGAAAAGTACAAGAAAGGAACTTCGAAAGCGGCGACGGAGAAGGTCGTGCACGCCGCAGTGATCGGGGCGGGCGTAATGGGCTCAGGAATCGCGCAATGGCTTAGTTCGCGCGGCGTGACCGTCATTCTGCGCGACATCGCGCGCGAGCAGGTCGATCGCGGTCTCGCGAACATCGAGAAAACCTACGCAGACGCCGTAAAGCGCGGTTTGATGACTGAGGAAAAAGCAAAAACGGGTCGCGCTCGAATTGTGGCGTCTACTGCGCCGATGGAATTACGGGACGTGCAATTCGTCATCGAGGCTGCGTCCGAAAAATTTGAGGTAAAGAAAGAAATCTTTCGTGAGCTGGGGATGCAGGCCGGTCCGAAAACGATCATTGCCACAAATACGTCGGCCCTTCCGGTCGGCAGGCTCGCTGACGCGACCGTTTCACCCGAGCACGTGATTGGTCTTCATTTTTTCAATCCGGTTAGTCGGATGAAACTGGTGGAAGTCGTCATTGCGAAACAGACGTCAGACGAGACGCGCGAGCGAAGCCTGGCCTTTGTCCGGCAAATTGGAAAACTGCCGGTGATTGTGCACGACGGCCCGGGTTTTCTGGTCAACCGCGTCTTGTTTCCATACTTGCTTGATGCTGCGGAGCTTTTCGAAAGTGGCGCGGATGCGGCCAGGATCGACGATGCGCTCGTGCAATGGGGGATGCCGATGGGTCCACTGCGACTGATCGATGAAATCGGCGTCGATATTACCATTGATATTGGCAACACCCTGGAAAAGGCGTACGGGCGGCGCGATCACGTATCCTCGGTTTTGCTTTGGCTGCGCGACGGCAAGATGCTCGGCCGCAAGACAGGCGTCGGTTTTTACAAATATGAAGGTAAAGCGCAGACGCCTAACGAATCGCTCCTCCAGTGGCGGCGCGGTCCCGTTGTAGCCGGGGGCGGTGACCCCGGCAGTCACGAAGGTAGGGCAACAAACCGGCCGGCGTCACCGCCGCCAGCTACAGCTGAGGATCTTCCAAACCGTCTTGTTTTCCTGATGGTCAACGAAGCCGCGCGCTGCGTTGAAGAGAAAGTTGTCGACTCGCCGGAGGACGCAGACTACGGAATGATTTTGGGGACCGGTTTCGCGCCGTTCCGGGGCGGACCGTTGCGGTTCGCGGAACATCTTGGACTAAAAAAAGTCGTCGATGAACTGGAGCGGCTGGCACAGAGTGCGGAGAAATTTTTGCCCTGCGAGATATTGAAGAAGCACGCCCGTGATGGAACGACATTTTATAAGGAATGAAATCCCCACTCGAAGCGCCCGAAAAACAAATCGCTGAGGAAACCAGCGCGAAAATAGAAAAGCCCGCAGCCGGCGTTATCGACACGTCGAAGATGGCGAAAGGCCAGCGGGAAGCTCTCGAACTGGCCGAAGCGGCACGCGACCCGCTCGAGGACCGCGGCAGCTTTGCCAGTAATCTTTTTGTCGGCCGCTACGATTTCGATCGGATTTACCCGTATCCTGCGCAGAGCGCGGAAGATCGCGCGGCGGGCGAAGAATTTTTGCAGAAGCTGGAAAGTTATCTGCGCGAACACGTCGACCCGGATGAGATCGATCGCACCGGCGAAATTCCACCGGAAAATTTCAAGGGACTGGCGGAAATCGGTGCGTTTGGAATCAAGGTGCCGAAGAAATATGGCGGACTCGGTTTGTCGCAATCCAATTACGGACGGGCCGCAGTTTTGCTTGGCAGTTGGGATGGAAACGTTGCAGCGCTTGTTTCCGCACATCAATCGATCGGAGTCGCGCAACCGCTGCTCTTGTTCGGCACAGAAGAGCAGAAACAAAAGTATCTACCACGCGTTGCAGGCGGAGAAATCTCAGCGTTCGCATTGACGGAAACACACGCTGGCTCAGACCCGGCGACGATGAGCCTGCGGGCTGAGCCCAGCCCTGATGGCAGTGAATTCGTTCTAAATGGCGAAAAGCTTTGGTGCACCAACGGTGTAAAAGCGGGCGTTCTCGTAGTCATGGCGCGCACGCCGCCGAAGATGGTAGGCGGGAAGGAGCGCAAGCAAATCACGGCATTCATTGTCGATGTCGATACACCTGGGCTCGAGATCATTTATCGCTGCCGGTTCATGGGGCTGCGCGCGCTTTACAACGCAGTCGTGAAGTTCACCGACGTGCGAGTGCCGCGAGAAAATATCATATCAAAGGAAGGCGCCGGATTAAGAGTGGCGCTCACGACATTGAACACGGGGCGACTCACTCTACCCGCCGCGTGCGTCGGCCTCTCCAAGCGGCTGCTCGAGATCTCGCGCAAGTGGGCAGGCGAACGCATCCAATGGGGCGTGCCGATCGGCAAACATGCCGCGATTGCCGGGAAGGTCGCCGAAATGGCCGGCAACGTTTTTGCCATGGAAGCGATGACATTTCTCACATCCTCGCTGCTGGATCGGAAGGCAGGCGATCTGAGAATCGAAACCGCCATGTGCAAAATGTGGGCAACCGAAACGACTTGGAGAATTGCTGATGACGCGATGCAAGTGCGCGGCGGTCGCGGCTACGAAACTGCGCAATCGCTTGCGGGACGAGGCGAGCCGCCGATCGCAGTGGAGAGATTTCTGCGAGATTGCCGGGTCAATACGATTTTTGAAGGCTCGAGCGAAATCATGCGGTTGTTCATTGCGCGCGAAGCGCTCGATCCGCACTTGAAAGTCGGCGGCGCAATTTTCAACACGCAACTGCCGATGTCCGAGCGCGCGAAGGCGGTTGTCAGTTCCGGAAAATTTTATGCCGGCTGGTATCCGCGCCAGTGGATGCTGAACGGCGCGGGCAAGATTGATAATTTGCATCCGACGTTGCAGGGCCATGTTGATTACGCGGCTCGCACGAGCAAACGACTCGCGCGCGGTTTGTTTCACGCCATGGCGCGGTTTGGGCCGAAACTCGACCGTGAGCAACTGTTGCTCTCGCGCTTTGTAGGAGTTGCCACCGAGCTCTTCGCGATCAGCGCGACCTGTTCTTACGCGCAATGGTTGCTTGGCCAGGGGAAGCCGGCGGAAGAGATTCTAGCTGTAGCCGATTATTTCGGTCGTTCCGCGCGGACGCGAATCGATCATCATTTCGCGGGCA
The DNA here is from genome assembly GCA_963840135.1 of uncultured Verrucomicrobiae bacterium. Lineage (GTDB taxonomy): Bacteria > Verrucomicrobiota > Verrucomicrobiia > Chthoniobacterales > UBA10450 > Udaeobacter. The sequence continues at coordinate 113,951 of CAWIXX010000004.1, forward strand.
CAATGCGCAATGTGGACAAGCGCGGTTACGCGCTGGTGCAAGATTTATTGGACGGAAAACACGAACTGCTGCGCGACGGGATTGTGTAAAGGTAGTGGCGGTTCACCTGAACCCCTTATCCGATTGGGTTAATCGCTCCGACCTCGGTTGACCGAGTCTTTCGCCACGGCTAATCTCACGGATGAGTATGCCGCCCGTGCTCACGGAGGCGGCTTCATCTCGAAGCCGCACCACAAAGAGCGAAAAACAGAAAGCAATATCACCGTCGAAAGTTCTCGAAACAATCGAGCAACATGTTTTGCTCGATGGTTTCAAGATCGTTGTTGATCTCGACAAGAGTCGGGGCCCCTACTTACACAACGCGGTCACCAACAAACGGCTCATCGACCTCTACGGATTCTTCGGCTCGATGCCGATCGGATTCAATCATCCGTACTTTGATGATCCCGCTGTGCAGCGCGATCTCCTTCGTGCGGCAAAAGTCAAAATCGCCAACTCGGACGTTTACTCGGAGGACTACGCAGAGTTTGTAGAAGCCTTTGAGCGCGTGGTCGGTTTGCCGCCGCTGGAGCGTTATCTTTTCATCGAGGGCGGCGCGATGGCAGTCGAGAACTGTTTGAAGGCGGCGATGGATTGGAAGGTGCGCAAAAACATGGCGGCGGGCCATGGCGAACGCGGTACGCAGGTGTTGCATTTCCGCCGGGCTTTTCACGGCCGCAGCGGTTACACCATGAGCCTCACGAACACCGATCCGCGCAAGACGGATTTGTTTGCGAAATTCGATTGGCCACGAGTATCATGTCCACACATCGATTTTTCGCTCCCGGAATCGGAGCGCGAAGCCGATGTGATAGCGCGCGAACAAAATGCTGAGCGCGAAATCCGCGACCTCGTTCACCGGCGCAACATCGACATCTGCGCCATTATCATCGAGCCAATCCAGGGCGAAGGCGGTGACAATCATTTCCGCGGCGAATGGCTGCAGAAATTGCGACAGATTTGCGACGAGAACGATATTCTTCTCATCTTTGATGAAGTGCAATGCGGCATGGGCGCAACGGGACGCAACTGGTGCTGCGAACATTTCGACGTATTGCCCGATCTGCTGGCGTTTGGGAAGAAAGCGCAGGTATGCGGCGTGATGGCCGGCCCGCGCATTGATGAAGTGAAGGATAACGCGTTTCGGTTATCCAGCCGGTTGAACTCAACCTGGGGCGGAAATTTCACCGATATGGTGCGCTCGACTCATTTCCTGCGCATCATCGAGAAAGAACATTTGGTCGAAAATGCCGCGAAGGTGGGCGGATATTTTTTGGATCAACTACGCGATCTGCAAAAGGAAGAGCCGCTAATTTCCGCGGCACGTGGCCGGGGATTGTTTCTTGCTTTCGATCTTCCGGACGCAAAAACACGCGAGGAATTTTGGAAAGGCTTTTTCGATCTTGGCGTGCTGACGCTTCGCTCTGGCGAAAATTCGATCCGTTTTCGGCCGCCTCTCGACATTACAGCGGGGGTGATCGATGAAGCGATGGATGCAATGCGGAAATATTGTCGCAAACGGAAATGAGATCTAACGAAACGACAGCGTTCGCTGTAGCCGAGGTCGCTGATCGCGGGAAGAGCCGCAGCCAGCGGCAACGACAACAACAATCTTTCACGATGCAACCTGTTCTCGAAAAGCTTGGTCTGACTGACGTAAACGATGGCGTCTTCGATGGCGAGTGGCGCGGAGAGGGCGCGAAGATCGATAAGATTTCGCCGATTGATGGACGCCGAATCGCCAGCGTACGCACGGCTTCGGACAGCGATTATGACAAGGCGATTGGGCGTGCGCATGAAGCGTTCTTGAAATGGCGTACCACTCCGGGTCCAGTGCGCGGCGAAACCGTTCGTCGTCTAGGCAACGCGCTGCGCGAACTGAAACACGAGCTCGGCCAGCTCGTCACGCTCGAGACCGGCAAAATCATCGCCGAAGGCGAGGGCGAAGTGCAGGAGATGATCGATATCTGCGATTTCGCCGTTGGCCAGTCGCGCATGCTCTACGGCCTGACAATTCAATCGGAACGAGCGAGTCATCGGCTCATGGAGCAATGGCACCCATTGGGCGTCATCGCGGTGATCAGTGCGTTTAATTTTCCGGTCGCTGTCTGGTCATGGAACGCCGCGCTCGCTGCCGTTTGCGGCGACGCAACGGTTTGGAAACCTTCGGAAAAAACGCCGCTCACGGCAATTGCTGTCACAAAAATCTGCGAGCGCGTTTGCCGTGAGACTGGGGCCGATCCGGCAATCTTCACGTTGCTCATGGGCGACCGCAAAACGGTTGGCCAAAAATTGTCCGATGATCACCGGATTCCACTGATTTCGGCTACTGGATCGACCAACATGGGATTTAGTGTCGCCAAAGCTGTTAACTGCCGGCTGGGGCGAACGATTCTGGAACTTGGAGGCAACAATGCGCTGATCGTTGCGCCGAGCGCCGACATCGATATGGCGACGCAATCGATCTTTTTTGGCGCAGTAGGCACGGCGGGACAACGTTGCACTTCTACAAGGCGAGTAATCATGCACGAATCGGTGGCGTCGAAAGTTCGCAAGAAACTGCTTGCCGCTTACAAGAGTCTGCCAATTGGAAATCCACTCGATCGTAAGACCGTGATGGGACCGCTTATCGACAAAAGCTCAGTTGATCTTGTTCAGCATTCGATCCAGCGATTGAAAGATGAAGGTGGCGAAGTCCTGTACGGCGGGGAGCGACTCACCGTTCCCGGCGGTTGTTACATGAAACCGTGCCTTGCGATGGCCAAACCGGATTTTGAAATCGTGAAGCACGAAACCTTCGGTCCGCTGCTTTACTTGATGACGTATCACGATTTCGACGAAGCGATCGGGATTCAAAACGGTGTGCCACAAGGGTTGACCTCATCAATCTTCACAAATGACGTGCGCGAAGCAGAGAGATTCGTCAGCGCAGTTGGCAGCGATTGCGGTATTGCTAACGTAAATACTGGCACCAGCGGCGCGGAAATCGGTGGCGCGTTCGGCGGGGAGAAAAATACCGGCGGCGGTCGCGAGAGTGGAAGCGATTGCTGGAAGAGCTATATGCGACGCCAGACTAACACGATCAATTTCTCAACCGAGCTGCCGCTCGCACAGGGTATTCAGTTCGGCAGCGACGACGCCGGCAGCGCAACGGTTTAACGGAAATTCTGCGTATAAATTGCCCCGGCGCTGTAGCCACGGCCCTGCGGGCCGTCTTGTTGAACAGCAGCGCGAGGTGGGACCGGCCGCAGCCCGGTGGCTACAACTCAGCCCGCGATCGTCAGCTCCAGAAGTTCATCAACCGTCTTTGCGCTGTCGATGTTCATGATGCACTTCCGCAGTTTTTCGCATTGATCCTTGCCGATTACGTCACCGCTGAGCGCGCTGAATTTCACTGCGATTTCTTCCTCGCTCATTGGATCGCGCGGATCGCCCTTGGGCACATCAACGCGAGTTGAATGTGATTTGCCATCATTCGTTGTGATGGTCACGCGGCTCGGCTGGAACTTGGGGAAGAGCGTTTCGAACTCTTCGTTCGCCACCACTTTTATCTTGTCCATGATGGGGATCAGCGATTTATCGAGCACGCGTTCCTCTTTGAATTGCAGCGGCGTGACCATGCCATCGACAAGGCCCACTGCCATGCAGTAGGGCAGGGAATGATCGGCGGTTTCCTTCGAGTCGGGGCGGTACTTGTGTGGATCGCCAAGAATATCCGCCGCGCGAGCAATCACTTCGACTTTGATTTCCTTCACCTCGTCCGCTTTGAGTTTGTTGTCTTTCACGGTCTTCATCATGGCGGTGAGCGGGGCGTGACTTAGCGCTTCAATTGGAAAACTCTTCATCCCGCAATCCAAAATGCGGTAGTGCGACTTCGATGATGTCGGCAGATCCTTGACCAATCCTTCGCCGTCGAATGTTGCCGGTTCTCCCTTGTATTGCACGTGATGGAACACGGCGAACAAGCCTTCCTTTCCATCAATGATGTGCTCCGGGCCGGAAAATCCTTCTCGAGCAAGCAGCGCGCTTTCCGTTCCCATGCGTCCGGCCCAGGGATCAACCGTGTTTTTCATGTTCGTCAGCTTGCCGGCAGTAACAGCACCGGGACAAAACGTTCGCGATGCGCTGATGCCAATCGCCGACACGATTTGGTCCGGCGTGAGACTCAATACACGGCCCGCCGGCCACCGGTGCAGCGAAGGCACTTAAAGTAGCGTGATGCCAGCCGTATTCGCGCACACCAGGTCGCCCGATTTCGCAAAGACGCATTTCGATCTCATAAGCAATAATCGTTGCAAGGATTAAATCCTTTCCGCTTAGACCTTCGCTTTCACAAAGCGCCAGCGGCGCAGCGATGAGGTCGCTTGGATGACATGGATCGGCTTTCCAATAAATGTCGTTGTAGTCCATCGCCCGGATCATGTGTCCATTCAGAAACGCCGCGTCGACAGGGTTCGTCTTGAAGCCGGAGACAAACGCGGTGGCTTTGCCATCGCCACCAGACATCCCGCGGTAATGCTCCAGCAAAATCTTGGCGTCCTCTTGTTGGCTCCCGCCGAGCGCGCATCCGATGGAGTCGAACCAAAATAATTTCGCTGCTTGAATCGCTTCTGGCGAAAGATGCTCATACTTTAGAGCGCAAGCCCATTCGGCAATTGTGTATGAAAGAAGACGCTTCGAATCGGTTGGTTGGTGTGACATGATTGGCTTATGCACCTTGATCGGGCCGCGCACATTTTCAAGCCGCTTCTCACCGCTAACAAAAGCGGACCGATAGTGTTTCTCGTCTGATCTCCGGCGGCGAAAGCAGAGTTATCACATTTTCAGCTAGGCGCGGTTCGAATTGTAGGCCAAAATCCGGATGCCAATGCCTTCCGTTTCCTGCTCTTGTCGGTGAGTTATGGCAAAAACGCGACTTTGAAGAATTTCTTCTCCGAGCTGAAACGGCGCAACGTCATCCGTATGGCGGGACTATATCTCGTCGGTGCATGGCTGGTCGTGCAAGTGGCCGGGACAGTGCTGCCAATGTTCGGGGCGCCCGAGTGGCTTCCCCGCACCATCGTCGTTTTGCTCGCGATCGGTTTCGTCCCGACGCTGATCTTTAGCTGGGTTTTCGAACTAACGCCGGAGGGCCTGAAGCGCGACGAGGAGGTGCCTGAGCAATCGATCACTCCGCAGACCGGTCGACGGATGGACCGCATGATCATCGTGGTGCTGATCTTGGCGCTTGGCTATTTTGCCTTCGACAAGTTCGCCCTCGCGCCGCGACGCGAAGCCGCCGGGGTCGCTAAAAACACCGAGTCGCATCCGGTGTCCATGCCTAACGAATCTAACGTCGATGCCAAATCGATTGCGGTGATGCCGTTCGAAAATCTGAGCGAGGAAAAGCAGAACGAATATTTCGCCGATGGGGTGCAGGACGAGATCCTGACAAATCTGGCCAAGGTAGCTGACTTGAAGGTCATCAGCCGCACAAGTGTGATTGGATATCGCGATACGGCTGGTCGAAATCTCCGCAAAATCGGTCACGAATTGGGCGTAGCGCATGTGGTGGAAGGCAGCGTGCAGCGTGCGGGTAACAAGATTCGAGTGAACGCGCAGTTAATCGATGCTCGCAACGACGCGCATCTGTGGGCGCAAACCTACGACCGCGATCTGGCCGATGTCTTCGCCATTCAAAGCGAGATCGCCAAGGCGATTGCCGACCAGTTGCAGGCGAAGCTATCGCCTAACGAGAAGAAAGCCATCGAGCAACCGCCCACCACTGATCTGGCGGCTTTCGACGTTTACAGCCGGGCGAAGTCACTTCTCCTCACGGCAGGTTTCAGCGCGACGGGCGAGCCAGACGTGCGGAAGGCGATTGAACTTCTGGATGAGGCGGTGAAGCGCGATCCCTCATTTTTCGACGCCTACTGCCAGCTCGCCCGGGCACACGGATACGTTTATGCAGTATCGGGGTTAGATCACACTCCCGCCCGGCTTGCGCTGGCTGAAGCTGCGGTGCAAGCCGCGACACGGCTGCGGCCGGATGCTGCCGAAACCCATTTGGCGCGCGCACAATATCTCTACTACGGCCTGCGCGACTATGCCGGCGCCCTCGCCGAATTGGAGATTGCGCGGCGAGCGTTACCCAATGATCCGCATCTCTTCGAACTGACCGGCTACATTTTGCGGCGGCGCGGCCAGCAGGAGGAAGGTCTGCGCAATCTGGAGCGCGCGGTGGAGCTGGACCCACGCAACTTTGATATTCTGCAACAGATCGCGCTCACTTACCAACATTTGGGGCGCTATGCCGAGGCGATCGCTGCGCTGGATCGCGCGTTAGCGATCGTGCCCGACAACGTCGAAACGCGGGCCACTCGTGGCGAATTTTACGTCTACTGGAGAGCGGATACCCTGCCGCTCCACCAAACAATTGATGCAATTCTCGCGCAAGGACTGGGAGCCATCGCCAGCGCCGCGGCTACCTGGTTTGCTTGCGCTCTGGCCGAACGCGATCCGGCTGCGGCCGAACGAGCGCTCGTCGCGCTGGGCGACAATCAATGCTGGGGCGAGGGCGCGATTCAGCTGAGCCACAGCTTTGGGGAAGGGTTGCTGGCGCGTATGACCAAAGATGAGGCAAGAGCGCGCAGTGCGTTTGAAGCGGCTCGCGCCCAGCAGGAGAAGATCGTGCAGGCGCAGCCGGACTATGGCCCGGCGCTCTGCGTCCTCAGCTTAATCGACGGTGCTCTCGGGCGGAAAGAGCTGGCGTTGGACGAAGGCCGTCGGGCGATCGCGCTCATGCCGCCGGAAAAAGATGTCGTCAACGGCAGCCGCGTCCTTCAGTATTTCGCCATCACGGCAGCGTGGGCGGGCGAGAAGGAGCTTGCCTTGCAGCAACTGGAAGCTGGACTGCGTGCGCCCGCCGCATCATTGATGCTGAGCTACGGCGCCTTAAAACTGTTCCCGGTCTGGGACCCGCTCCGCGGCGATCCGCGCTTCGAGCAAATCGTCGCCTCTCTTGCCCCAAAGGAACCGGCCAAGTAGAAGGAGGATGAATCTGCGCAACCTGTTTGCCGAGCTGAAGCGGCGCAACGTTTACAAGGTTGGCGTCGCATATGCGGTAGTCGGCTGGTTAATCGCTCAAATCGCGACGCAGATATTTCCGTTCCTGGAAATCCCCAACTGGGTAATTCGGCTCGTGATTCTGCTGATCGTCGTTGGTTTTCCTGTTGCGCTGATTGTCGCGTGGGCATTCGAGCTGACGCCGGAAGGAATCAAGCGGACCGAAGACGTCGACCTTGCCGCCTCAGCCCGTCCACCGCGAAAGCATGCGTGGATTGTTGTCGTGATCGTTGGAGCCGCGCTGTCGGTCGGTCTGTTTTTCATTGGACGCTACACAGCGCGGAATTCCACCAGTGTGTCGGAATTATCCGCCCAGTCGATCGCGGTTTTGCCGTTCGTGAACATGAGCCCGGACAAGAACGATGAGTATTTGAGCGATGGCGTGAGTGAAGAATTGATTGCCGCGCTTTCGAAAATCAACGGCTTGCAGGTGAAAGCGCGTACGTCGTCGTTCGCGTTCAAGGGCAAGAATGAAGACATTCAGAAGATCGGCGAGCTACTGCACGCTAGTCATCTGCTCGAAGGCAGCGTCGCCAAGGCCGGTAATAAATTGCGGATCACCGCGCAGCTGATTCAAGCGTCGGATGGCAATCACGAATGGTCGAACACCTACGATCGCGACATGCAGGACATCTTCGCGGTGCGGAGCGAAGTCGCGCAAAAAGTCGCCGAGACATTGAAGGTCCGTCTGCTCGGCGAAGAAAAACGCAAGATCGACAAGAAGCCGACGGAGAACCTCGAGGCTTATGATGCCTATCTGAAGGGCCGCTATTTTTTCAACCGGCCGAGCGACCAAAACCTCAGCAAAGCCATAAGCCAATTCGAAGATGCAGTCAGGTTGGATCCTAACTTCGCGGCAGCTTACTCAGGTCTTTCGGACGCTTATCTTTGGGCGGCATTCAATGAAGGAATCATCACTGCCGCCGAAGGGAAACCCAAGGCCAGGAGTTCTGCAGAAAAGTCCCTCCAACTAAACGAGGCTTCGGCGGAGGCGCATACTTCGCTCGCGAATTATCTGAGTTGGTACGAGCACGATTGGGCCGCGTCCGAGAGGGAGTTTCGCCGAGCCATCGCTCTCAATCCGAACTACGCGTTCGCGCACGATCAGTTTGCCCTAACTCTGGCCTTGCAGGGCCGTCTCGCAGAATCAGAGACCGAGGGCCGTCGTGCGGCGCAGCTTGATCCGCTCAATCCTGCCATTGCCATCGACAATACCCTCTGGCTGACCGCGCAAGGTGAGTTTCAACAGGCGAAAGAGGAAGCCAAACGCGGGGCGGAATTGGACCCGGAGTTCTTCTTTCCCCAATTGCAATTCGGCTGGATCGACATCCAAGCCGGGAACGCCAAGGGCGCAATCCCGGCTCTGCAAAAAGCGGTGGCGATGGAGTCGCCTCCTTTTGTGATCGCGTGGCTTGGTTACGCCTACGGCGCCGCGGGCGATCGCAACGCCGCGCTTGCGACGATCGAGCAGTTGAAGAAAAAATCCGTGAATGGTTACGTGCCGCAATTCAATCTCGCGATGATTCATCTTGGTCTGGGTGATCGTGATCGCGCCCTTGACTTACTCGAACAAGCCAGCGCTGCCGACTCGCAATGGATGATGTATCTCAAAATAGACCGCATCTTCGATTCGCTTCGCGCGGACCCGCGCTTCGTAGCCCTGATGAAGAAATGCCATTTCGAAAAGTGAACCTGGGCGACGACCAATTGAGATGAACGCTCTGAACGCGAAGGCGAACCCATGAAGTTTTTCGCTGAGCTGAAGCGGCGCAATGTGTACAAGGTAGCCGTAGCGTATGCGGTCATAGGCTGGCTGCTGGTTCAGGTCACGACACAGGTTTTCCCAATCTTTGAAATTCCGAATTGGGCCCTCAGATTAATCGTGCTCGCAATCATCATTGGATTTCCAATCGCGCTCGTGCTCGCCTGGGCTTTCGAACTGACTCCGGAAGGAATTAAGCACACGGAAGATGTCGATCTTTCCGACAAACGCGCTTCGAAAAATCGCACTTGGATTTATGTCACGCTGATTGGCGCTGCGTTATCCGCGGCATTGTTTTTCGTAGGACGCTTTAGCGCTCACAACATCAGCGCGTCTCCTGCAGTTGTACCGGAGAAATCCATAGCCGTGTTACCTTTCGAAAATCAGAATCGCGACCCGGATACCGATTACCTGTGTGACGGTATTCCCGAAAGCATTATCAACAGCCTTTCCGAACTGCCCAAGCTCAAGGTGATGTCGCGTAACTCAGTCTTTCATTACAAGGGCAAGGAAGCAGACGCGCAGACGGTAGGCAAAGAGCTGAAGGTGCAGACGTTGCTTACCGGTCGCGTTAGACAACGCGGTGATAGTCTAACGATCGGCGTGGAGCTGATCAACGCGCAGGATAACAGCCAGCTATGGGGCCAGCAGTATAGCCGCAAGCTGGCGGACGTATTTGCGGTGCAGGAAGAAATCGCGAAGCAAGTTTCCGACAAGCTGCGCCTTAAATTAACTGGCACAGAAAAGGAGCAATTAGCAAAGCGTCCTACAGAGAACCTGAAAGCTTTTCAATATTACATGCAAGGACGCGCGGCCGCTCAACGACGTACGAACGCCGACCTACTTGCGTCCGTTAATTATTACGAAAAGGCGCTGCAAGAAGACGGTAATTATGCACTCGCCTACGCGGGCTTGGCGGATGCCTACGCAAATCTCGGATACTATGGCTCCATCGCGCCAATCGAAGGCCGGCGCAAAGCGGAAGAAGCCGCCCGCAAAGCCCTCGAACTCGATGATAAACTGGCCGAAGCCCATGCAGCACTTGGTCTTGCATACATTGGGTTCGCTCCTTCAAATTTCTCAATTGGCGATAAAGAGCTTGGACACGCGATCGAACTCAGTCCGAACCTGGCCGTAGCGCATTATAATTTGGGACTTTCTTTCATCCGACAAGGACGTCTGGATGAAGCATCGGCGGAACTCCTAAAGGCGCGCGAACTTGATCCGTTGTCATCAGTTATTGCGCGGGCCGTAGTCATTCCGTACTACTTCAAACGAGATTATGGGCGAGCTTTCGAACTACTGCGGCAGGCGAATGAACTTGGTCCGCCGCTTAGTGCCACTTGGGAAATAGGTCTCTACATTAAGAACGGGTCACTTAACGAAGCCTTCGCGGAAATTGAAAAAGCGAAGGGTGTCCGCAAAAATGATCCGCTTTTGATCTACAGCACTGGCATGGCCTATGCCGCGTCGGGCAAAGAGGGGGAAGCGCTCCAGAACATAAAAGAATTAGAAGAGATGGCCGGTGCGAGTCTGAGTACGGCTCATTGGATCGCCAAGATTTACGCCACCTTGAACGACAAGGAGATGGCATTTTCATGGCTGGAACGCGGCCTGGCGACTGGCGCGCTTGGTGTCTTTTATAATGACGAGCCGGTATGGGATCCAATCCGCAACGACCCGCGCTTTGCCGTCCTGGTCGGGAAAATGGTCGTGCCAGAAACAGCGACAAAACAGTGAAGACTGGCAACTTCTTCTCCGAGCTGAAACGGCGAAATGTTTACAAAGTCGCGGTTGCTTACGCAATCGTCGGCTGGCTGCTTGTTCAAGTTGCGACCCAAGTCTTTCCATTCCTGGAAATTCCGAATTGGGTCGTTCGCCTCGTGATTGCATTAGTCGCCATCGGATTTCCGATCGCGCTCGTGATCGCGTGGGCGTTTGAACTGACGCCGCAAGGCCTGAAGCGCACGGAAGATGCCGATCTTGCGGTGCAGTCACGCAGAAAATCCTACGCTTGGATCTATGTGGTCGTGATCGGCTTGGTATTTTCGATAGGATTGTTTTTTATCGGTCGGTACACGGCCCGAAATACTCTCACTTCGGCTGGCACCGAGGCGGCGAAGGGTTCATCCATTCCGCAAAAATCAATTGCGGTCTTGCCGTTTGAAAATCTGAGCGACGATAAGGGTGCCGCGTATTTCGCCGACGGCATTCAGGACGAAATTCTGACGAAGCTAGCGAGCATCGCCGATTTGAAAGTGATTTCGCGCACTTCCACCGCGAAGTACAAGAGCAAGCCGGAAGATCTAAAGACAGTCTCGCAGCAACTCGGAGTCGCCACCGTCCTCGAAGGCAGTGTGCAGAAGGCCGCTGACAAAGTTCGCGTCAACGTGCAGCTCATCGATGCGCGGGCTGACTCGCACTTATGGGCGAAGACATACGATCGTGATATCAAGGATGTCTTTGCCGTGGAGAGCGAAGTAGCGCAGGAAATCGCCGATTCGCTTCAGGCGAAGCTGTCCCCGGCCGAAGCTAGCACGCTCGCCACCGCGCCAACCAAGGACACCGCCGCGTATGATCTCTTTCTGAAAGGCGAGTCCCAGCTCCGTGCGGCGAATACTTCCTTGAAGGCGGAGTCATTCGACCAAGCGATTGCGTGGTATCAGCAAGCCATTGCACGCGATCCAAATTTTGCGCTTGCGATGGCTCGCCTGGCCGAGTCTCGTTTGAGTCAACACTGGTTCGTGGAAACCTTCACTGAACCGGAGCTCGCGGAAGTTAAAAGAACGACGGAACAAGCGCTAGCTCTGGCGCCAGACCTGGCGGAAGCGCACGTCGCGCACGGCCTCTTTTATTACTACGGCTATCGGCAGTACGAAGAGGCATTGGCCGAGTTTGGACGCGCTCTCCAGTTACAGCCTAACAACGCCCAGGCGCTCGAATATTCCGGTTATGTCTACCGCCGGCAGGGGCAATGGCTACGCTGTTTGGACACTCTCAAGAAGTCTATCGAGCAGGACCCGCGCAATGCCGATGTCGCCGGAAATCTTGCACAGACTTATTGCATCTTGCGTATGTGGCAAGACGCCGAGCGCGCCGGCAAATATGCGCTGAACATTGATCCGGCCGATGTGATCGGTATGCGCGCGTTGCTCCTGGCGATTCTGAACGGCAGCGGCGACATTAAAAGAGCGCAAGTCGTGCTGGCGACCTTTCCGTCCACGAACGATCTTATCTCATCCTCCGCTTCCGGTATCGTTGCCAGCGTGATTGGTGACCGCGCGTATACCTTTGTTTTCGCGCGCGATTTCGAAGCGGCCCTGAAGGTTTGGGATACCAGTGCCGATACCGCCGCGGATCAACGCAGACGGCTCTCCGCGAAAGCTACCATTCGCGCGCTCGCTGGCGATTTCACTGGCGCTCAAGCCGACGCAGAAAAAGCGAGACCATTGCTGGAGGAAAGATTACGCGAGCGGCCGGGCGAGCGCGTATCAATGAGAGAATTGATCTGGGTGTACCTGGCGCTGAAACGTGACGCCGACGCTCTCAAACTCGCGCGGCAGGCTGTGGAGTTACTCCCGCCGGAGAGAGATGCGCTCCTCGGTAATTCCAATCTGGCCGGCCTTGCCGAAGTCGAAGCTCGCACCGGAGCGGCGCCCGACGCCATCGCGATTCTTCGTCGGCTACTTACCATCCCCGCGGGCGAGACCGTTTCCATCGCGCGACTAAAAATCGATCCGGTCTGGGACCCGATCCGCAACGATCCCGGCTTCCAACAACTGCTCGCTGGGCAGGAACACGTCGGGCCGTAACAAGTGACTATCCCATCTGAGCAATCCTCCGACATAAGATTCGAGATCGGGCATGTCTTGTTCATCGACATCGTTAGTTACTCAAAACTGCTGATCAACCAGCAGACCGAGCAGCTCGAAACCTTGAAGACGATTGTTCGCGGAACTGAGCAGTTCAAGAAAGCGGAAGCGGAGGGAAAACTGTTGCGCCTGCCGACCGGCGATGGTGTCGTATTGATTTTTCGAACTACACCTGAAGCCCCGGTGTTATGCGGGCTTGAGATCGCCAAGGCTTTGACAGCTCATCCCGAACTCAAGGTGCGCATGGGAATTCATAGTGGACCGGTCAATGAGATCACCGACTTAAACGAACAAGCCAACATTGCCGGCGCCGGCATAAACCTGGCGAAGCGCGTCATGGATTGTGGAGATGCCGGTCACATCCTGTTGTCGAAACATGTAGCGGATGACTTGGAACATTACCCACGCTGGAAGCCTTGCCTCCATGAGCTCGGTGAATGCGAAGTAAAGCATGGCCACAAAGTATTTCTCGTTAACCTTTACGACGGCGAAATCGGTAATCGAGAAACGCCGCAGAAATTTAGACAGGCAAAAAGGGCGGAAGCGAAAAAAATCTGGAAGATCGCGGCACTGATCGCGTTCATCATTTTGCTAATTGCAGGCAGCCTTTTCTATCGGTCGCGTCAAACCAAGGTGCTCAGTGACAAAGACACCATCGTCCTCGCTGATTTCAACAACACCACTGGTGATCCCGTGTTCGACGGCACCTTGCGGCAAGGGCTCGGTTCGCAACTGGAGCAATCGCCGTTTCTAAGTCTCATTTCGGACCAGCGCATCGCGCAGACTCTCGCGCTGATGTCACAGCCGAAGGACGCACGGCTCACGCCGGAGCTCGCGCGCCAAGTTGGTCAACGCATTGGAAGCGCCGCCAGTATCGAAGGTTCGATTTCGATGTTGGGCAGCGAGTATGTCGTCGGTTTGAAGGCGGTAAACTGCCGCACTGGCGATCTGCTGGCGCAGGAACAAGTCACCGCCAACGGGAAAGAGCAAGTCCTGATAGCGCTCGGTCAGGCGGCAAGCAGCTTGCGTCGAAAATTGGGCGAATCATTGGCGTCAATCCAGAAATACGACGCGTTACCCGAAGACGTGACCACTCCGTCGCTGGAGGCACTACAAGCGTATTCACTTGGTATAAAGGCTTTTGATGTGACAAACGATTTGGTCGCCGCCTTACCGTTTTTTCAAAGGGCCTCCACCCTGGATCCAAACTTTGCCATGGCTTATCTGCGCCTGGCTGAATGCTACCAACCCCAAGGCGAAATGGCCATCGCAGCTGAAAACGCACGCAAAGCGTATCAGTTGCGTGATCGAACGAGTGATCGGGAGAAGCTACACATTTCTGCATTTTACGAATATGTGGTGACTGGAAATCTGGAGGCTACTCGCAGCGCCTGCGACTTGTTTGCGCAGACTTATTCTCGCGATGAAGACGCTCGATTGTATCTGTGGCTCGTCTACACCGGTTTGGGAGATTACGAGAAAGCTTATCAGGCAGCGCAGGATGCGTTCAGGATCAACCCTGCAAGTGGCAATAATCTCGTGAATCTGATGTACGCCGACCAGTGGCTCAACCGCGTCGCTGAGGCCAGGTCCACTCTCCACGAAGCGCGTGCCCATAATGTCGACTCTCCTTGGGTCGCTCTCATCGTTTATATTCTGGATTTCGCGCAACACGATGCTGTCGGCATGGAACAACAAGCCTCGGCGGCAATGGGAATACCCGGTATCGAGGATCAAATGCTGTTTCTCGCAATCCGAAACTGCCGCTTACGGCGGGGAATTCACCAAGGCTCGCGAGCTGACTCGACGTGCAGTGGATTCTGCCCGACGAGCGCAGGAAAAGGAAACGGCCGCGGAATATCTGGGACACAATGCCGTACGGGAAGCGATCGTTGGCAGTTCCGCTGTCGCAAAGGAAGACGCCAAGTCTGCTATTGCCGAAATAAGCGGAAAGAATGCGGAGGGATTTTCAGCGATCGCATTCGCACTCACCGGAGATGCGGCAAACGCCAATCGTTTGATCGATGACCTGGGAAAGCGGTTCTCGCAAGATACCTTTGTGCAGTTCGACTATCTGCCCATGGCGCGAGCTGGCCTTGCCCTGACGACCAGCAATGCCGCGAACGCAGTTGCAGCGCTGACGGTTGCTTCCCCTTACGAGTTGGGACACACGAACAACGATTTCACGTTTGCGCTTTATCCGGTTTATCTCCGCGGTGAAAGCTATCTGGCGGCGAAAGACGGATCGGCAGCGATAACTGAGTTCCAAAAGATTCTCGATCATTCGGGAGTCATCGGCAACGAACCGATCGGCGCTCTGGCACATCTGGGTCTCGGTCGAGCCTGTGCGTTGTCCGGCGATTCCGCGAAAGCCAAGACTGCCTATCAGGATTTCTTCGCTCTCTGGAAAAATGCCGACCCCGACGTCCCAATCGTTAAGGAAGCAAAGGCGGAGTACGCGAACCTGCAATGAATCCTACGTCAGCTCAATCTTCCGAACTGAAGTTTGAGATCGGGCACGTCTTGTTCATTGACATCGTCGGTTACTCGAAATTGCTCATCAACGAGCAGAGCGAGCAGATTCAAAAGTTAAGAGAGAGTCGTCCGCGGAACGGAGCAAGTTCCGTTTAGCGGAAGCAGAAGGCAAATTGTTGCGGTTACCGACTGGCGACGGCGGAGCGCTCGTCTTTCGCAACAGTCCCGAAGCGCCAGTTCTCTGCGCGCTGGAAATTAGCAAGGTCCTCAAGAGCCATCCAGAACTACAAGTGCGGATGGGCATTCACAGCGGTCCGGTGAACGAAGTTACCGATCTGAACGAGCAAGCGAACATCGCCGGCGCCGGGATCAACATCGCGCAACGCGTGATGGATTGTGGCGATGCCGGACACATTCTTCTCTCGAAACGTGTCGCCGACGACTTGGAGCATTACCCGCGATGGCGTTCGCGGTCTGCATGATCTTGGCGAATGCGAAGTCAAACACGGCGTACGCATCTCGATTGTGAATCTTTACGGTGACGAAGCTGGCAATCCGGAACTGCCGGAGAAATTTCGGCAGGTAAAAGCGAAGGAACAAACAGCACGGGGCGTTGCGCCAGCCAAATCCGTCGCGGTGCTGCCGTTCGTCAACATGAGCGCAGACAAACACGACGAGTATTTGAGCGACGGGATGACCGAGGAACTAATTAACGCGCTGGCCAAGGTACCAGGGCTGCGCGTGCCGGGGCGGACATCTTGTTTCGCTTTCAAAGGGAAAAACGAGGACGACATTTTTCGCAAAGTCGGTGAGCAACTGCATGTGAACGCCGTGCTTGAAGGCAGTGTGCGCAAAGCCGGAGATAAACTTCGGATCACCGCTCAGCTGATCAATGTGGCCGATGGGTACCATCTCTGGTCGGAAGATTACGACGGCGACGTAAGAGATATTTTTACCTTTCAGAGCAACGTGGCCCAGCGCGTTGTCGAAGCCCTGCAAATCAAGTTAGGTGTCGAAGCGGCGCGTGCTTTAGCGAAAAAGCCGACCGAGAACCCGGAGGCTCATCGCCTCTATTTGCTGGGACGCTATGAATTTGGCAAATACGGCGAAGCCGGCTGGACCAGCTCGATCCGCTACTACGAGCAGGCGCTGAAGCTCGATCCCAACTATGCTCTGGCCTATTGCGGCCTCGCCGACACCTACGCCTACATGGGAGGAGTAGTGATGCCGAGCAAAGAAGCGGTGGTTAAAGAGAAGGAATTCGCGCAAAGAGCGCTTCAGCTCGAACCGGAGCTGGCGGAAGCGCATCTTTCCCTCGCCTGCGCACTCGCCGGCGCTTTTGATTGGCGGAACGCCCAGGTTGAATTCGACCGCGCCATCGAACTAAATCCTAATCTGGCCTGGGCATATGAAATATATGCGTGGTTTCTGGGCGGGCTTGGTCGATTGGACGAGGCGATTGCGAAAGACAAAAAAGCGATCGAACTCGATCCGCTGAATTCGTTCTTTCAAGCTGCTCTAGCTTACTTTCTGTATCACGCACGTCGATATGACGATGCAATTGTCCAAATCAAAAAGACGCTGGAACTGGATCCCGCTTCAACGCTCGGCCCTTCATTTGTTAGGCTGCTGCCTCCTGTGGAAAGGCGACACGGCGGGCGCAATCGCAGAATTTCAACGAAGTAAAATAATGGTGACCGGTGCGTGGTATCAGGGACTCCTCGGTTACGCTTATGCCATTTCTGGAGATCGACCGAAAGCCGAGCAGATCTTGCGCGAACTCGAACAGATGGCAAAACGGCAATACGTCAGTTCGACAGCGTTCGCTGACATCCACCTGGGACTTGGCGAAAAGGAGAAAGCTTTGGATTGGCTGGAAAAATCTTATCAGGACCAGGAGAGCGCCTGTTGGTATCTAAAGGTTGACCCGATTTACGATCGTGTGCGCACCGAGCCGCGCTTTCAGGCGCTGGTCCAAAAAGTTTTTGGCCCGAACCTATGAAGATCGACAATGGAACCGGCGGGAGCCGAGAGACATCGACGGGCGGGTTGGGATCACGACCCGCGCGGAATGCTGTTGACGAGCGGGGACGCGAGTCAATCAACTTCTTCTCCGAGCTGAAGCGGCGCAACGTTTACAAAGTTGCGGTCGCTTACATTGTCGCCGGCTGGGCGCTCTCTCAAGGAATCGCGCAGGTGTTGCCCGTCTTCGATGTTTCGAATTGGGCCATTCGATTGATCGTTCTGCTGATCATCATCGGTCTGCCGGTTGCACTTAGTCTGGCTTGGGCATTCGAGCTAACGCCGGAAGGAATCAAACGTACCGCAACGGCGGATGCGATGCCGGCTGCGGCGAAACCGAAGAAATACGCTTGGATTTATGTGGTCGTGATCGGCGCCGCAATTTCGATCGGATTATTTTTTCTCGGACGCTACAGCGTTTTCACCGGAACGCCTCGACAGAGCGAGGCGGCTACAGTTTCAAATAAATCGATCGCCGTTCTGCCGTTCGATAATCTCAGCCGCGATCCGGACAACGCGTTCTTCACCGAAGGCGTGCAGGATGAAATTCTCACCCGATTGGCAAAGGTCGCAGACCTGAAAGTAATCGCACGAACATCGACTCAACGTTTCAAGAGTGCCCCGGACGATTTGCAGCAGATCGCAAAGCAGCTCGGCGTAACGAATATTCTCGAGGGAACCGTGCAGAAAGCGGGCGACCAGGTCCGGGTGAATGTGCAGTTAATCAACGCGATGACCGACGCTCATCTCTGGGCCGAAACGTACGATCGAAAACTGACCGATATTTTCGCTGTCGAAAGCGAGATTGCGAAAACCATCGCGGAGACGTTGCAAGCAAAACTCACTGGTTCGGAAAAAAGTTCGATGGCGAAAACTCCGATGGTGAATCCGGAAGCGTACGAACTTTACCTCAAAGGCCGATTCTTTTGGAACAAGCGGACTGGCGACGACCTGCGCAAATCAATTGAGTATCTCAAGCAAGCGATCGCCAAAGACCCCGGATACGCGCTGGCCTATGCTGCTCTAGCAGATTCATATGGCCTGCTGCGTTTTTACGGCGGAGCCTCTCCAGCCGAATCAGTCGTGCCGGCAGAAGCTGCGGCGAAGAAAGCGCTGGAACTGGACGACTCGTTAGCTGAGGCACATGCCTCTCTTGGTCTCATTGCCACCGAGGAGCTCGACGTGAACCGCGGAGTGAAAGAACAGGAGCGTGCGATTCAGTTAAACCCGAATTACGCCACCGCCCATCACTGGCTCGGCCTTGCGTTTGCGACGCTGCGGCAACCTGATCGATCTATTGCCGAACTAAAACGCGCGCTCGAGCTCGATCCGCTTTCCATGATCATCAATGCCGACTTAAGCATCATCTATCTTTACGCCGGTCGCTACGACGCCGCCGAAGCACAGGCGCGCAAGACCTTGGAAATCGATCCGCGCTCATTTGTCGCGCACTACTATCTCGGCGCAGCGCTGCAACGAACGAGCCGACTCAAAGAGGCGATCCCGGAATTTCAAAAAGCAGTCGAGCTAAACAACGATCCTTATTCCATCGCCATGCTCGCCCAGGCCTACGCCCGAAATGGACAAGTGGGTGAGGCGCGAAAACTTCTCGGGCACCTGAATGAAATGGCGAAGTCCGCAGAGGTTCCCGAGTACGCCCTGGCCCTCGTTTATACCTCGTTAGGCGAAAAAGAACGCGCCATTGAAGCGCTCGAGCGCGGTTTTGCGGGAGGCAACAAAAGCTACTTGTTCCTACTCCCGGGAGATCCATTCCTCGACGATCTTCGCGGCGATCCGCGCTTCGAAGCGCTCGTGCAGAAGATTACTCACGGCAAATAATGAAGGTCGACCACTTCTTTTCCGAGCTAAAGCGGCGCAACGTTTACAAGGTCGCTGTGGCCTACGCAGTCGCTTCCTGGTTGTTGATTCAAATCGCGACCCAGGTTTTTCCGTTTTTCGAGATCCCGAATTGGGCGGTGCGACTCGTAGTTCTACTGCTCGTTTTAGGTTTTCCCGTCGCGCTGATTTTGTCATGGGCTTTTGAGATTACGCCCGAGGGAATCAAACTCGAATCCGAGATCGAGCCGAACAAATCGATCAAGCGACGCACAGGGCGAAAGATTGTTGCCGTGACGATCGCGCTCGCAATCGTCGCGGCTGGTCTACTCGCATATCAACTTGTGCGCTCAAAATCGACAATCACGCCTACTGCCAGTGCGGCTCGCACCGAGGCGGTTATTGCACCGTCTAACAAATCGATTGCGGTACTCCCGTTCGACAATCTCAGTCGCGATCCGGACAACGCTTATTTTTGCGAAGGCGTGCAGGACGAAATCCTTACGCGCCTGGCCAAGGTCGCCGATTTGAAGGTGATTTCGCGCACATCGACACAGCAATTCAAGAGCGCGCCAGAGAATCTACCGCAAATCGCGAAGCAACTTGGGGTGGCCCATGTACTGGAGGGAAGTGTGCAAAGAGCGAACGACCAGATCCGCGTCAACGTACAGTTGATCAATGCTCTAACCGATGCGCACCTCTGGGCCGAAACATTCGATCGAAAATTGACTGATATCTTCGCGGTTGAAAGCGAGATCGCAAAAACAATTGCCGATACGTTACAGGCAAAGCTGAGCGGTTCCGAACAGCATGCGATTGCCGCGCGACCAACCGAGAATACCGAGGCGCACCAGCTTTATTTGAAGGGACGATTTTTTTGGAACAAGCGCACCGGTAACGATCTGAAGAAGTCGATCGATTACTTTCAGCGAGCCATCGTGGCAGATCCTAACTACGCACTCGCCTACGCGGGAGTCGCTGATGCTTACGTATTCCTACCGGGGTACACGGCAGGCATTCCACAAGATTGTTACCCGAAAGCGATGGCGGCGGCGAAGAAGGCGTTGGAATTAGACGACACTCTCGCAGAAGCGCATACCACTTTGGCTCTAGCGCATTTGGTATTACGATTTCGATTTCTCGCTAGCGAACAGGGAATTTCAGCGTGCGATCGAGTTGAACCCAAATTATGCAACTGGGCACCAGCAGTACGGCAACAACACTTTGTCCGCATTAGGCCGGTTCGACGAGGCAATCGCCGAGGGAAAACGAGCTGTCGAACTGGATCCTCTCTCGCTCGTGATCAACGCGGATCTCGGCATGAATTATTATTATGCACGTCGCTACGACGAAGCTATCACGCAACTGCGCAAAACGCTGGAAATGGATCCTGGCTATTACTATGCCCACGTCGACCTGGGCCAGGTTCTCGCGGCGAAGCGAGCGTTCGGCGAAGCGATTTCGGAGTATCAAAAGGCGCGGGCTTTAAACGATGACCCATTCGTGCTCGGGCTGCTCGGTCACGCTTATGCCTCCTCGGGTAACAAGACTGAAGCACTGAAAATACTGGACCAGCTGAAAGAGGTATCCGGGCAGCGCTACGTCTCCACGTATAGCTTTGCTATTGTTTATCTCGCACTCGGCGACAAACAAGATGCGCTTCGCTGGCTCGAACAAAGCTATCAAGATCGCGCCGGGGCTGACATTGGGTGGATTAGAGTTGACTCGCTTCTCGACCCACTGCACGGCGACCCAGGCTTCGAAGCGGTCGCCGAGAAGATTGTTCCGGCCGCTCAATTCGGAGACAAAGCCGCAGCAAACAAATGAAGATCGAAAACTTCTTCGCCGAGCTGAAGCGACGCAACGTCTATAAGGTTGTGGTCGCGTATCTTGTCGCTGGCTGGGCGCTGTCTCAAGGGATCGCGCAGGTATTTCCCGTGTTCGACGTTTCGAACTGGGCCATCCGTGCGATTGTTCTACTGATCATTATTGGCTTTCCCATTGCCGTTGTCTTCGCCTGGTTCTTCGAGATCACGCCGGAAGGAATCAAGCGCACGGAAGTTGCCGACGCCACGCACCAGCATTCAAGGGGCAAAGCGTGGATCTACGTTGTGGCCATTGGCGCAATCGCATCAATCGGCTTGTTTTTGCTCGGTCGCTATAGCGCAGCAACGTATAACGCCGCTTCAGCCCGAGCCGAGCTGGCAGCCATTCCGGCCAAGTCCATCGCCGTATTACCGTTCGAAAATCTCAGCGACGACAAGAGCACCGCCTACTTCAGTGATGGGATTACCGAGGAAATACTGAACGCGCTTGCTCAGATTCCGAACTTGAAAGTGGCTGCGCGCCGATCGGCTTTCCAGTTCAAAGGCAACGATCTCGATCTGCATAAAATCGGCCAGGTACTTGGGGTGGCACATATTCTGGAAGGGAGTTTGCAGAAGGCCGGCGATCAGGTGCGTATCAACGTGCAACTAGTCGATGTGAAAAACGGGTTGCAGGCATGGTCGGAGAAGTACGATCGCAAACTCGACAACGTCTTCGCGGTCGAGGACGAAATTGCCAAGGCGATCGCGACCAAATTGCGGGTCCAGCTCACCGGCGGCGCCGGGCAACCGCTCGTCACTGACAGCACAAACAATCCGCGAGCACATGAACTTTATCTGCGCGGACTAACTCTACTGGCCGCTCGAGGTCCCGGATTACGCGAAGCGAGCGACTTGTTTCAACAGGCAGTCAAACTCGACCAGAGTTACGCGCAGGCTTGGGGCGCCTTGGCCATAACCGAGCTCATCCTTCCGTCTTATGGACTCGACTCCTTCGACGCGGTGCTCCCGCGAGCCGAGTCGGCTGCTCAACGCGCGCTTTCACTCGACTCGAACACGGCGTCAGCTTACGTCGCGGTCGGGCTCGCGAACGTTTTTCGCTGCCGCTGGCCTGAGGCCGACCAGGCGTTCCGCCGCGCCCTTGTGCTCGCACCCGGTGACGCTGAAGCGGTCAATCAATATGCCCAATTCCTTTCATCCATTGGACAACTCGAAGCAGGCTTGCGCGAGATTGAGCGCGCTCAGCAGCTGGATCCATTATCGCCTATTATCGGCGTCATTCACGCCGGTACTCTCGCTGCCTTGAGGCATGATGACGCGGCGGAGATACAGATCAAAAAGGTTATCGCGGCACATCCCGGGTTCGCTGCAGCGCACGCCTGGGCCGCGACTGAGTACATCGACCGCAAAATGTACCCAGAGGCGGAATTGCAGCTGCGTTCGTTTGGCAAACTCCAGGGCCAAAATGGAGAGGCCAAAGCGCTGCTCGTTCGCGGCATGGCCGACCCGGTCCAACGCGCCGCAGCCGTAAATAGCCTCGAAACTTCGCCGGACAATGCCGATATCCGGCGGGACCCGATTTTGTACGCGTTCTATCTCATATCATTCGGGGAACGAGACCGTGCCCTGGATCAGCTGGAAATTTTTGCGGAGAAGCACAACAGCGCCTTCGCGCCATGGCTCTGGAATCGAGGTTTCGATCCGTTGCGTGACGAACCGCGCTTCAAGGCGGTTCTTGCCAAACTGGCGCTCCCCTACACCCCGCCTGCCGTCACCGAGCCATGAGCGACAAGCGTTCTTTCTTTTCCGAGCTCAAGCGGCGAAACGTTTACAAAGTTGCCGTCGCCTACGCGGTTGTGGCGTGGCTGCTTATTCAGGCGGCCTCGATCTTGTTCCCGACCTTCGACGCACCTGCCTGGGTCATGAAAGTTTTCGTCGTCGTCATCGTCCTTTGTTTCCCCGTCGCGCTGGTTTGTTCCTGGGCTTTCGAGATCACGCCGGAAGGAATTAAACGGGAATCGGCTATCGACCCGGGCAAATCGAGTACCACGCGAACCGGCCGACGAATCGTTAGCCTGACCGCGGTGCTCGCCGTGATCGCTGCCTCGTTATTTATTTTTCAACTATTCCGGTCTAAAGTTCTAACCACCGCGACGAGCTCCGTCGCATCGATTGCCTCCACCATTTCTGCCAAAAGTGTCGCCGTCCTTCCATTGGTTAACACCAGCGGCGATCCCTCCAATGAATATTTTTCCGATGGTCTTTCCGAAGAGCTGATTGCAGTCCTGGCCAAGATTCCCGATCTCAAAGTCATCGGACGCAGTTCGTCTTTTTTATTCAAGGGAAAGTCGGGTGACAGCGGCGCGATCGGGCAGAAACTCGGCGTCGCTCATTTAATTGAGGGCAGTGTCCGGAAACAGGGCGAGCGCGTCCGGATTGTCGCGGAGTTAATCAACGCTGCCGACGGACGTTCGATCTGGTCAGAAACTTACGACCGCGAATTAAAGGACGTGTTCGCCGTCCAGGAGGAGATTGCGAAGGCGGTTGCGGAGCAAATGAAGGTAAGATTGTTAGGGGAGAAAACTCGCTCGGATGCAGTGCCGTCGAATCAGAATCCAGCCGCGCATAACGCCGTCTTGCAATCTGATTTTTATTTTCAACAGCAGACGGCCGAGAGCATTCAAAAGGCCATCAGCTTTGCGCAGGAAGCGGTACGCCTGGATCCCACCTACGCGCTCGCCTATGCCAAACTATCTCAGGCATGGCGCCAATACGGTGCGAGCTTCGCGACCGGCAATGCCGAGAAAGCGTACGAGGAAGCTCGCGTCGCCGCGGAAAAAGCTGCCTCTCTCGCGCCCGATCTGGTCGAAGTGCGAAAGGCTATTGGGTGGGTATCGATGAACCCAGCGCTTAATTTCCGCGCTGCGGAAAAGGAATTCCGTCGCGCTCTGGAATTGTCTCCCGGCGACGCTGGCGCAAAAAACGCATTGAGTTATGCACTCATGGCCCAGGGCCGGTTGGCCGAAGCGGAGCAAACTTGCCGGGAGGCGATTTTGTTAGACCCTCTTGTGACCGTGCTTTGGTATAACCTGGGCAGACTGGCCGTGGCTGCCGGTCGGTACCAAGACGCGCAGGAAATGTTCCGCAAAGGACTAGAAATCCAGCCGCACGCGGCGCGTTTTCATACTTACCTGGCCACGCTTGATATCCTGCAGAAGAATCCGACAGCTGCTTTGCAGCAGGCGCAACTCGAGCCAGATGATTTTTGGCGCGAATACACGCTAACTCTGGTCCAGCAAACGCAACCCGATCGCGCCGCGGCTGATACTGCTCTCAAGAATTTTTCCTCCAAATACGCGGCCAACGGCGCCTACCAGATCGCCGTTATCCACGCTCTTCGCAAAGAACCAGATGAAATGTTCCGCTGGCTCGACAATGCTTATGCCACCCACGATTCTGGTCTGACTCAGCTGGTGATAACACCTCTTGTTTTCGAATACCGCGACGACCCGCGGTTCGTTGCCTTGTGCCAAAAACTCGGCGTCCAAACGCCGGGCCCTGGGGAACGATGAACGAGGAACATTCTTTCTTTGCCGAACTGAAGCGGCGCAACGTTTACAAGGTCGCGGTCGCCTACATCGTCGCCGGTTGGGCGCTCTCGCAGGGAATCGCACAAGTTCTTCCGGTTTTCGACATTCCAAACTGGGTCGTTCGCGTGCTCGTGCTTCTCATCGTGACCGGATTCCCGATTGCGCTGGTGATTGCGTGGGCATTTGAAGCGACACCCGAAGGGATCAAGCGAACGGCCGTTGCCGACGCGGCGAGTGAGCGTTCACGCAGCAAAGTTTGGATCTACGTTGTCATCGTCGGCGCACTTCTCTCGATCGGTTTGTTTTTTCTCGGGCGCTACACCGCGGGAAATGCAACGCCTCGACACGATGCCAGTCCGGCTCGGACCGAGCCGGCTACAGCGGCCCCGCAAAAATCGATCGCGGTGCTGCCGTTGCTTAATGAAAGCGGTGATCCGCGCGACGAATATTTTTCGGATGGATTGTCGGAGGAACTGATCGCAGCCTTGGCTCAAATCAAAGAGCTCAAGGTCATCGGCCGCAGCTCTTCTTTTCGTTTCAAAGAAAGGAAAGAGGAACCAAAAACGATCGGTGAAAAGCTAGGTGTTGGAACGCTTCTCGAGGGCACAGTGCGCAAGCAGGGAGAGCGCGTGCGAATCGTGGCCGAATTGATTAATGCCGCCGACGGAGTCGAGCTCTGGACGCGAACGTTCGATCGCGAACTGAAGGACATCTTTGCCGTGCAGGAGGAAATCTCCGCCGCGGTGGCTTCGTCACTGAAGGTGACGTTGCTTGGATCGGATGAACGATCACCCACCAAGCCGGCGACGAGAAATACAGAAGCGCATAATGCCTACCTTCAGGGCCATTTCCATTTTCAACGTCGTAATCTCGAGGACTTCCGGAAAGCAGTGAGTTACTTCGATGAAGCGATTCGGCTGGATCCTGCTTATGCCCTGGCTTACGCGGAGCGTTCCGAAGCGTGGTCCTTGATAGGCGATCTCACCGGGCAACGGGCGACCGCGTGGCCGAAGGCGAAAAGCGATGCAGAGAATGCGGTCGCGATCGCGCCCGAGCTGGCGGAGGCGCACGCGGCCCTGGGTTGGGTTCGCTTTTTTATCGATTGGAAGTTCGCGGAAGGGCTGAGCGAACTAAAGCGCGCGAAAGAACTCTCGCCCGCAAATCCTACGGCAAACGATCTGCTGGCGCGAGTGATCGTTTATTTGGGGCAAGTCGATGAGGCCGAGCGGCATGCCCAACATGCGGTGGAACTCGATCCTCTTTCTTTTACAGCGCAAGGTAATCTGGCTCGCGTCCTTTTCGTCGCGGGAAAACTGGATGAGGCAGATGCGGTAGCACGCAAAGCAGCGGAGTTGCAGCCAGCAGCTGCTGGCAATCATCGCTACCAGGTGCACGTCGCGGTCGAGCGCGGCGATGGTGAGACGGCGCTGCGGGAAGCGGAACTGGAGCCCGATGAAGGCTATCGCCGTTTTGAGCTCGCCCTCGCCCACTACGTGCGCGGCGATCGCCCGGCGGCAGACACGGCATTGGCTGATCTCATTGCAACTGGCCGAGATCAGTTGGCCTATCAAATCGCTGAGGTTTACGCCGTGCGCGGCGAGAGAGACAAAGCGTTCGAGTGGTTGCAAATCTCGTTTGATAATCACGACACCGGGACGCTTACATTGTTAATTGATCCGTTGTTGCGCGGCTTGCGCGACGATCCCCGCTACAAGAACTTACTCGCCAAACTCGGTTTGCCCGCAACGTCATGAGCCACAAGCCTTCCTTCTTCTCCGAGCTGAAGCGGCGCCACGTTGACAAGGTTGCTCTCGCATATGCGGTCGTCGCGTGGCTGCTGATTCAGGTCGCTTCGATTCTTTTGCCGACGTTCGACGCGCCTTCATGGGTCATGACGGCATTCATCGGATTGCTGGTGCTTCGGTTTCATTATTGCCGTAATCATCTCGTGGTCCTTTGAAATGACGCCCGAGGGCTTGAAACGAACGGCGGAGGTTACGCCGGGCGAGGTGCTTCCCTACTGGAGCAAACGGAAGTTTCTCACGTTTGTTATTGGCACAGCGGTCATTGCCTTTGGTCTGCTTGCCTACCAATTGTTGCGGCCCGAAGGCGGGCGCCTCTCGGGAAAACAACGTACCGACAAAATCATTATCCAGGGTAACCCGGCTGGCACGCAGACCGTCGAGGCCCAGCCTGACGGTACGGTGCGCGCTGAATACTCCTTCAACGATCGCGGCCGCGGCGACCACATCACTGCGAGTTGGAAACTCGATAATGCCGGTATCCCGATCGAATACGACGGCCACGGCAATGATTACATGAAGGCGCCGGTCGAAGAACATTTCGAAATAAAGGACGGCCGGGCGAGCTGGAAAAATCGCAGCGAACAAGGCGAACAAGCCGTCTCCGGCGAAGCCTTCTATCTGCCGATGAATGGGCCTCCGGAGTTTTTCGCTGTGCTGGCACGCGCGTTATTGAAGGCCCCAAACCACAAACTGCCGCTTCTGCCTGCTGGCGAGGCAACGATTGAAAAGGCAGGTAAAACAACTTCCGGTAATACCGAGTTCACGGAGTACCGCATCACCGGTCTGGGATTTTCGCCGCAATCGATCTGGTTAGATCATAATGGCACACCGGCATCTGTGTCGTCCTGGTTTTCGGTGGTACCGGATGGATCCGAGTCTTCAATCTCGGGCTTGCGCGACGCGCAACAAAAAACGGATGCCGCGTGGTCGGAGCGCATTGCTCGCGCGCTCGCGCATGTTCCGAGTGGCGATCTGGTCATTCGCAACGCGCGGTTGTTCGATCCACGCGATCTCAGCGTCACCCCGGCAACGAGCGTGGTGGTGAGCGGCGAACGCATTGTCCGCGTCGGACCGGATGCCGATATTAAACCATCCACAAACGCGGAGATCATTGACGCGAAGGGTCGCTTTCTGATGCCCGGGTTGTGGGACAATCATCAGCATTTTAGCGACAACGATGGCGCACTCGACCTCGCGAATGGCGTCACGAGCGCGCGCGATATGGCGAATGACACCGATACGTTTCTTGAACGCGTCGCGCGATTCGACAACGGCAGTGAGCTAGGGCCGCGTGTTCTGAAAGCGGGAATTATCGATGGCACCGGAGAACTTGCGGGTCCCACCAAGATGCGGGTCGATACCGCAGAGCAGGCGATTCAGGACGTCGATTGGTATGCCGACCACGGCTACGTCCAAATTAAGATTTATTCTTCAATTAAACCGGAGCTCGTTCCGGTCATCGCCGATCACGCGCATGCGCGGGGATTGCGCGTCAGCGGACATGTGCCCGCATTTATGTCAGCGCGCCAATTCATCGAAGACGGCGCTGACGAAATTCAGCACCTCAATTTCATCGTGCTCAACTTTCTGTTTCCCGAGGTGAAGGAGACGCGCAATCGCGATCGCTTTATCAAAGTCGCTGAGTACGCCAGCGAATTTACTCCGGACAAACCCGAGGTGCGCGACTTCATCAATTTTCTTCGGGATCACCACACCGTGCTCGATCCGACAATGAGCGCCTTTGAAGGGCTTTTTTGCGGCAACCCCAGCGCGATCACGCCTGGCTTGGAAGAAATCGCTCCTCGTTTTCCGCCGCAGGTGCGGCGCGAAATGCTGAGTGGGGCACTGGAAGTTCCGCCGGACAAACAGGCAGCTTATCATGAAGCGTTCCCGGCGATGTTGCGTTTGCTCAAGGCAATTTACGATGCGGGCGTGACGATTATCCCGGGAACGGATGCGCTGGCCGGTTACACGCTCCACCACGAGCTCGAGCTGTATGCGCGCGCCGGTATCCCTCCGGCCGAAGTTCTGCGCATGGCAACGTGGACTCCTGCTTTGGTAATGGGCGTGGATAAAGACCGCGGCGTCATTGCCCCTGGAAAACTGGCCGACATGATTCTCGTGGACGGAGATCCGACGAAAAACATCCAGGACCTCGATAAGATCACAACCGTAATCAAAGGAGGAAAAGTGTACGACCCGACGGCGATTGAAAAAGCGCTTGGTATCACGCCTCGCGCAACTGCTGCCCAATAGCATATGAATTGGGAAATGCTGGCGGCGATTGGACAATTAGCAGCGGCATGCATCGGAATCCCATCCATCATTTATCTCGCCGTGCAAATCAGGGCTCAAACCAAGGAACGACGACCAGTCGGTGGTAAACGCTCTGACATTCCCAGTGGGGCGATCTTACGAGGTCGTTTCACGACAACGCTGAGTTCTGCGCGATTTATCTTCGCGGTGTGCAGTCTTTCACTGATCTCGATGCAGTATCGAAGCTCAGGTTTAGCTCGTTCCTCAACCGATTCTTCAAGAATTTCCAGGCAATGTTTTTCTCGCATCGCGACGGTGTGCTGAACGCGTCGTTGTGGGGTGAGGTTGAGCGAACGATGAGTGACGTGATCGCGTATCCCGGCGTACGCAACAATGGTGGGAGACGCGAAGACATTGGCACACGGAAGAGTTTCGCACGTGTCATCGATGCGATTATCGCCAGAGGCGACAAGCCCACGGCTTATTCAACGTATAACTTGAGCGAAGTCGGACAGCCAAAAGATATCTGATGAGTGAAGTTCGAGACTGGCCGCGAATCGCCGTTGTCGGCGCCGGAGCCGTTGGCGGTTACTTCGGTGGGATCCTTGGCCCGCGCGGGCGCACCAACTGTTTTCATCGGTCGAAAATATTTCGTGGACGCCATGAACTCGAAGGGTCTTGTTCTGGACAAATCGGAGGACCAGCAGCGAATCGCAGGCACGGCGACAACGGATATGAGCGCGGTCCGAGATTGCTCGCTGATTCTGTTTTGCGTAAAAGCACACGCTACCTCGGCGACCGCGGCACAAATGGCTCCATTCGTTAGGCCGGATGCGACAGTCGTTTGCTTGCAGAACGGCGTAGACAATGCGGAGCGTGTTCGTGCTGCAACGAACGTCCTTTCCTTACCTGCTGTGGTTTATGTCGCGGTCTCCGCACCGGAGCCGGGTCGCGTGAAGCATTTAGCGCGTGGTGATTTGATCATTGGACCGCCATCGGAAAAAACAACGGAAGTAGCAAACGTTTTCGATCGC
The DNA here is from genome assembly GCA_963840135.1 of uncultured Verrucomicrobiae bacterium. Classification (GTDB taxonomy): domain Bacteria; phylum Verrucomicrobiota; class Verrucomicrobiia; order Chthoniobacterales; family UBA10450; genus Udaeobacter. The sequence continues at coordinate 143,572 of CAWIXX010000004.1, forward strand.
GCAGGCATTTCGTGCCGAATCTCGGAGAATATCGAAGGCGAACTATGGGTGAAGCTACTGTGCAATTGCGCGCTGAACGCGATCTCGGCGTTAGGGCGTGTGAGCTATGGCGAAATTATGCAAGACGACAATGCAAAAAAGCTGATGGAGGACGTCGTCGATGAAGTGCTGGCGGTGGCTCGGGCGGCTGGCGTCGTTTTGCCGGGCGTGCGCGACCGCGAATCCGGGATTGCGGCAGCGATGGAAATCGCGACGCAAATGGCGGACGCGTTCTCTTCGACTGCGCAGGATTTGAATCGCGAGCGGGTGACAGAGATCGACGCATTGAACGGATATATCGTGCGTCGCGGCGCTGAGGTAGGCGTGCCGGTGCCGGTCAATAACGCATTGTTCACGTTGGTGAAATTGGCCGAGCGAAGCCAGCGCGATGTTCGACGTTTCTGATCACCGATCACGTCGCCGCCCTGCGTAGCACACGCGTGTAATTGCAGACGTTTGTTTTTGTTCTTTCGTCGGTTTTCCGCGCTCGCTAATAAAGCCATTGTGAAACGAATTCATGTGAAGGGAGTGCAAGACATGCTGGTTTTAAGCGGGAGCGACCAAGCTCCGCGACACAGGTTTGGGGACAAAGCCATGCGTCGCGCAGAGTTGTCACAAAAATATTTCTTTGTCTTCTTATCGTCTGCGTCTGCCAGGAGGCTGGAGTGGCCGCCGACCCGTCCACGCCCGACCAAGCTCTGGAGACGCGCATTCAGGGTCTGATCCCTGATCTTGAGCGTTACATCGCGAGCGGAATGAAGGCCTTCGATGTGCCCGGGTTGGCGATCGGGATCGTCGCGAATGACAAGCTCGTTTATGGCAAAGGCTTCGGAGTCCGCGCCAAGGACGGTGGCGGCACAGTTGATACGCGGACCGTTTTCCAGATCGGTTCGACCACCAAAGGCTTTCTCGCCACGACTCTCGCGATGATGGTCGATCGCGGCCGGTTAAAATGGGACGACAGGGTGGTCGATCTCTATCCGGATTTCCAGATGAAAGACCCCTGGGTCACGCGCGAATTCCGTGTCTTCGACCTGATCGCGCAACGCTCGGGCCTGCCACCTTACGCTAACGATATGCTGGGAATGGTCGGCGTCGGCGAGACGGACATGATTCACTCCTTGCGCTACGTCGACCCGGTTTCGAGTTTCCGTTCGACATTCGCCTATACAAACATCACGCATGTCCTGGCCGGTCGCATCGTGGCCAAGGCGGCGGGCACTGCGGATTGGAACACATTCCTGCGCCAGGAATTGCTCGAACCGCTCGGCATGAAGGATTCATCATACACCGCGGCGGCCATCGCCGCCGCATCTAATCATGCCGAAGGTTACCGCTGGACACCTGAGGGCACTGTCGCCGTCCCCTTCACACAACTTTTCCCTTACGATTTCGGCGGCGCGGGCGACATCAATTCCACCATCGAGGATACAGCGCGCTGGGTCCGCTTCCAGCTCTCGAACGGCACGTTCGAAGGCCGACGAATTGTCTCGCCGGAGAATCTGGCGCAGACGCGCACCCCTAAAGTCGCGCTGAACGACAAACTCTTTTATGCGCTCGGCTGGATCGTGCAGCAAACGCCGAAGGGCAACGTTATTTGGCACAATGGCGGGACAACAAGCTTCGGCGCATATATCGGTTTCGTTCCGGAGACAGGGATCGGCGTTACAGTGCTCACGAACGAAACCAACGTCGGTTTTCCTGATGCGGTCGGACTATGGGTTCTCGATCGCATCCTCGGCAATCCTTCCGTCGATCACGTGGCGAAGACGCTTGAAGCCGCGAAGGCGAAATACGAAAGCGTGCGAAAGCAGTTCGCCAGGCCCGACAAGCCGCAGCCCTCCCCACCGCTCGCGCCACTTGCCGGCAACTTCGCGAACACGAGCTTCGGCAAGGCTGTGGTGCGGGCGGAAAGCGACGCGCTGATTGTGGAAATTCAGGCTACTGGTGCTCAGTTCAGGCTTGAACCATGGGACGGCGACATCTTCGCGGTCCGTCTGGTGCCGAGTGGACATTTCGCGGCGGTGGCCAAGAACCTTGGCGACGAACCGAACGGATTGGCGCAATTCCAGGCGGACGCCGCCGGCAAGCCCGCCGTATTGCGCATCACCCTTGACGACGGACAGGCGTACGATTTCCGACGCGAAGCGAAGTAGGGTGGCTCCATTGCACGAAGGAAAATTGATCGAGAGACGATCTCGCCTGATTTATTGTCCGGGAGTCAAGGAGCCGTTATTCTCGGCCGAGTTAAAGGAGCACATATGCCAATCACTGCCTTCAGCAATTTCACCGACGGTCTCGATCCGAATCAAAGGAGCCGCGAACACTTCATTGCTAATACCAACCTGGAGGACGACGCACTCTGGGTTCCTTATGCGGATGGCGTCTGGTTCCAGCCTTGTTGCTTTAACGTCACGTCTGGAGGATTCAGCCTCGTTCTGAAAGGTCTTCCCGGTTCGATGGTGGGAACCCATTACCATGTTGGCACCGTTCATGGCTATACGATGCGGGGTCACTGGCGCTACCTGGAGCACGACTGGATCGCAAAACCGGGAACCTACATTTACGAACCAGCTGGCGAGGCGCACACGTTGGTTATCACGGAAGATTCACCTGGACCAATGATGGCGTTCTTCGTGGTCGAAGGGGGACTCATCTATTTAGATAAATCGACAAACGGCGGCTTTACTGCGTACGAGGATGGATTCACGCTCCTCGAGCTGACTCGAAAGCATTACCGCGAAGCCGGGCTAGAGCTGAGAGAGCTGGACGCGCTCGTTCGTTGAATGCATGCGAGCGGTACGACTCACTCAGGTCGGAAAACCGCTGGAGGAAGCGGAGGTTGACCTTCCGGAAATCGGTCCGTCCGACGTTTTGATTCGGGTTGCGGCGTGCGGGATCTGTCATTCCGACGAACATTATCGCGCCGGCATTTCACGGATTGACCGTTTGCCGGTGACGCTCGGGCCACGAAATCGCAGGTTGGATCGAAAAAGTCGGCGGTGATATCAACCATGTCACACGCGGCGATCGCGTATGCGTACATTATCTGGCACACTGCGGGAGCTGTGAGTTCTGCGTTCGCGGCTTGGAACAGTTTTGCCGTACCGGAGAAATGATCGGCAAACATCGGGATGGGGGATATGCGGAGTTCGTCAAGGTTCCCGGCAGGAATGCATTCGTGCTCCCCGATGAGATTCCCTTCGAGATCGGAGCGATCATGATGTGTTCATCGGCGACGGCGCTTCATGCGCTGAACAAGGCGCGACTCAAGCCGGGTGAGTCGATTGCAATTTTTGGTTTCGGTGGATTGGGATTTTCGGCGTTGCAGTTGGCGCGAGCGTTTGACTGCGACCAGATCTTCGTCGTCGAGATCAATCCGGCCAAACTTGCTTCAATCGAAATGCTTGGAGCCGTCGCAATCGACGCAACGAAGGGAAATCCAGTCGAACAAATCACGGACGCGACGAATGGAAAAGGCGTAGATGTTTCGCTGGAGTTGATCGGATCGGCGAAGACGATGCGACAAGCAGTCCAATGTTTGGGCGCGCTAGGTCGTGCGGCGCTTGTCGGATTAACGGCGGAGTCGATGTCGATCTTTCCGTACACGGAACTTGATCAACAAAGAAGTCGAGATCATCGGCGTGTCCGATCATCTCGCGGCTGAACTCCCAACGCTGATCGAATTCGCCCGGAGCGGCAAACTTCGTTTTCCGCCAGACGCTTTGCGCTTTGTCGATCTTAATGCGGAACAGGTCAACGCGTCACTCGACGCATTTCAGGATTCCATTGATCACGTCAGAACGGTAATAAAAGTTGGCTTCTAAATAGAAAGGCGCCGTTTCGTTTTCTTGGTTACCTTGTGCTCATTAAATTGAGTACTCTTGGAAACGCGCTGTGAAGTACCGCTATTACATCTGTGACGTATTCACCGAGACGCGCTTCGGTGGAAATCAGTTGGCCGTGCTGCCCCAGGCGGTTGGCCTCTCGACACAGCAGATGCAGGAGATCGCGCGTGAGTTCAATTTCTCGGAGACCACATTTGTATTTCCGGCGACGGCAGGTCACACGCGGCACGTCCGAATCTTCACCCCGGCCAGAGAGATTCCGTTTGCCGGGCATCCCAACGTCGGAACCGCATTCGTGCTCGCCAGCGCCGGCGAGTTCGGCGAGATCAAGTCTTCGCTAACCGTCACTTTCGAAGAGGAGAGCGGTTTGGTTTCGGTCGCGATCCTTGAGGCCGGTGGGAAAGTTGCATCGTGTGAACTGACGCTCCTCAGGCGCTGTCTTTCGGAAAAACTCTTCCCGTGGAGCTTGTGGCAGCCGCGATCTCTATCGATTCAAAGGAGGTCGTCACCAAAACACACGGTCCACAGGTGGCGTCTGTGGGCCTTCCTTTTATCATGGTTGAGCTAAGAGACCGTTCGGTGCTCGAACGCGCGCGCATCAACATGGGCGGATTTGAAGCTCTGGCTGCGGAAGACGTGATGCCCGATGTGTACTTTTACACGCGTGGCACCGACGGTTTTGACATTCGTGCTCGGATGTTCGCGCCCTTGAGCGGGGTTCCTGAAGACCCAGCTACTGGAAGCGCTAACTGTGCACTCGCCGGACTGCTGGCTCACTACAGCCAGGACCCCAACGGGAGTTTCAGTTGGCGAATCGCCCAGGGAGTCGAGATGGGGCGGCCGAGTACCACTCATCGCCCGTGCGGAAAAGAAGGATGGCGTCGTCCAAACGACTCGGATAGGAGGCGCAGCCGTCCTGGTCAGCGAAGGGACGATTTACCTCGACGAGATTCGCACTCTTCAGCGACAGCGGAACCAATGACCCTCAACGATTTCGCCAATCTCGGACAGGTAATCGGCGCTCTGGCGGTCGTGATCTCGCTGATTTACGTCGCGCTTCAAATTCGGCAGAACACAAACGCAGTTCGATCCGCCACCGCTCAGACCGTGCACGAGCACTTTGCCAAATGGTACCACTTGGTGGCGGCCGATGATGAGCTTGCCCAAATCGTTGCGAAAGGGTTGCGTGACTACGCATCGCTTTCGGAGAAGGAGAGAGTTCGGTTTGTCGCGACCTTTATGGCGTTCCTCTCTTACTCGCAGAATGCATTTCTGAAGTGGCGCGAGGGACTGCTTGCGCCGCCGCTGTGGCTTGGTTGGGAGCTTGTGATCATGAACCTCGTCTGCGCGCCGGGTGGCAAGGCTTTTTGGAAAGAACGGGGCTATATGTTTGGCGACGAATTCCGCCGATACGTCGAGAACGATCTCATGAAAAGAGAGCCGCATCCCGACGCGAAACCGATGGGCGCCTTCAGCATTGGTCGACCCGCGGAATAGCAGTTAACTGGCGTATTCGGCGATCGCTTTGGCGACGTCGAGCGTCGAAGCTTTTCCTCCCATGTCGTACGTGCGCACCTTGCCTTCCGCGATGACGCGCGCAATCGCGGATTCAAGACGCGTGGCCATTTCAGTTTCTTTAAGCCAATCGAACATCAGCTTTGCTGTTAAAAGCATCGCGATCGGATTCACCTTGTATTGGCCGGCATATTTCGGGGCCGAGCCATGCGTCGGTTCGAATACAGCGTAGTTGTCGCCGAGATTGGCGCTCGGCGCGAAGCCAAGACCACCGACAAGGCCGGCGCATAGATCGCTGACGATGTCGCCGAACATGTTTTCCGCCACCAGCACAGAGTAATCCTGCGGATTCTTGAACATCCACATGCAGATGGCGTCGATGTTCACTTCGTCGGCCAGATGTCGGGATAACCCTTGGCCACGTCGCGGAAACAGCGCGTCATTAATCCGCCGGTCTCGCGCAGCACATTCGGTTTCTCGATCAGCGTGACGCGTTTGCGTCCGGTCTTCTTTGCATACTCGAACGCTTCTTTGCAAATGTTGGTGCATCCCTGCACGCTCATGATCCGGGTGGAGAGCGCGATATTTTCGAGACCCGCCTTGTCTTTCCACTTCTTCATTTTTGGATTCGCGCACAGCGCCGTATAAACCGACTCCGGCAATGGGAAAAACTCCACACCGCCGTACATGCCCTCGGTATTTTCACGGAACACGACCTGATCGATTGGCACGTCCTCGCCGCTCGGGTTCGTGATCTTGTTACCGCGATAATTCAACGGGTTGCCCGGATAACTTTTACACGGCCTCATGTTCGTGTGGAGGTTGAACAGCTGCCGGAGTCCCACGATCGGCGAGAAATAGCTCAATCCTTTCCCCTGAAGTTCCGGACTCAATTCCTCTTTCGCTTTGTCTTGCGGCTTGCTGGTGATCGCGCCGAAGAGGGCGCACGTCGTGTCCTTGAGCGCTTTCACTGTGCGATCGGGAAGTGCGTTGCCTTCCTTGCACCAAAATTCCCAGCCGATATCGCAAGGCACGTACTCGGCATCAAATTTCATCCGGTCGAGCACGATCCGCGTCGCTTCCATCACATCGTTTCCCACGCCGTCGCCCGGCATCCATGCAATTCTGTATTTAGCCATAGGAGGGCGACTTTATCGGGTCGGCTGCCGGCTGCAAGGGTATGCGGTCACAAATTGCGACCGCATCCTAGGCCATCGACATTGATATGGACATCCGGTATCGCTGATCCCGGTAGTCTCAACCAGCTCCAGCTTTTCCACGAAGGCGAGATGCCACCAGATTTTCGGCGCCGCCAGTGACGATCAACTCCTGCGCGGCAGGACTGAGCGGCGGAAAGGAGAATGATTTTCCATCGACATTCAGGATTGATTTAGCGTAATCGATCGTGATTTCCGGCCCGACCGTAGTGGCCGCGCGATCGGTGAGCGCAACGCGCAGATGCGTCACTAACTCGGGACACTCGAATACGACGAAGCCGTTGTTAAATGCGTTTCGCTTGTAAGTTTCCGAGAAACTGCCAGCGATCACGCAAGGAATTCCTTTAACTTCAGCGCAGTGGCAGCCTGTTCGCGACTCGAGCCGGTGCCGAAATTGAATCCGGCGACAACGACATCGCCGCGTTGATACAGGGTGTTGAAGTTCGGGTCGTAATTTTCAAACGTAACCGCGGCCATCTGTTCGGGCGTCATGTCGTCGCGGTAAGTGTGTTTGCCAGCGTAAATGCCGTCGGTGTTCAAGTTGTCCTTGTCGATGAAGAGAACGCGACCGCGCACGCTGGCTGGAAAACCTTCCATGATCTTCACCGATCCCGCCGGCCTTGGTTTCTTTTCCGGTCGTCGGATCTCGGTGCCGGCCGAGCGGTCTTGAAATTTGTCGGCGCGCAAATGAATCCAGCCAGAGCGCTGGCCGCGACTACAGCAGGCGAGGCGAGATAAACGAATGCATCGCGATCGCCCATGCGTCCTTTGAAATTGCGATTGGTAGCGCTGATCGCGATCTCGCCTTTTTGCACCAGACCACGGCCCAAACCGATACAGGCGCCGCAACCGGGCGGGAGCGGAATTGCGCCGGCGCCCACAGAGTTTGCCAGTCCCCGTTCGATTCCGATCTGGCCTGCACCTCAGCGCTCGCCGGGGCGAGGTAAAATTCCACACCGTTGGCAACCCGTCCGCCCTCGGCGCGCACCACTTCTGCCGCGTCGTGCAGATCTTCAAAGCGTGCGTTCACACACGAAAGCAAATACGCTTTTTGAATGGCCACGTGTTTCCGCTCCATTTCGGGAAGCGACACCATGGTTTTGACCTCGTTAGGCCCGGACACGTGCGGAACGACAGTCGCAAGATCCAACTCCAGCTCGATTGCGTATTCGGCGTCGGAGTCGGCGCTGAGGTCGGTCCGATTTTTCGACCATTCGTCAATATCGGCGTTTGTGTAACCGGACCGGCTTTTCGAACTGCGAGTCCCGGGTCGCTTTGGATTTGTCAACTCGGGGACACGCGAGCGCAAATAATTCACTGTTACTTCATCAAATGGAAACACGCCTGCTAACGCGCCCCATTCTGTGGTCATGTTGGCAATGGTCATCCGCGCGGACATTGGAAGATTCGCTACCCCATCACCGACGAACTCAACGGCGTGATTAAGCACCTCGTCTTTGTTGAACAGTCCGCACAACGCGATGATGACATCCTTGCCGACTACACCCGGCGGAAGTGTTCCCTTAAGCACGACCTTCGCCACGGGTGGAACTTGCCACCATGTGACGCCGGTCGCCCAAATACTTGCGGCATCGGTCCGCACCACCGGCGTGCCCAGCGCGGCTATCGCGCCATAGAGGTTCGAGTGCGAATCGCTGGCCACCACCATCGCGCCGGGAACAACGTAGCCCTGTTCCACCATCACCTGATGCGAAATACCGGTGCCCGGCGGGTAAAAATCGATGTTGTGTTCACGAGCGAATGCCTCGATCTTCGCGTACTTGGCCAGGTTTTCCGGCGAAGTGTTTTGGATGTCGTGATCGATCGCAAAGACTGGCTGCGCCGGATCTGCGATAGTAGTTGCGCCGATCTGCTTGAACTTTGGGATCACAGCGCCCGTGTTGTCATGCGTCATCACGTGGCGCGGTCGAATCGAGATGAAATCGCCGCTGCGAACCACCGTGCCCAGGTGCAAGTCCATCAGCGTGTCGCGCGGCAATCTTCTCAACTAGCGTCAGACCCATATCAGTTCTCTTACCAAAATATCCAACTCGAGTTCGCGCGTCCAGCGTTGCTGTAGCCGGCATCGGATGCCGGTCGGCCGAGGTTACCAATCCCGGGCTCCAGTTTTCAGTTCTTCGCAGCGCGTTTTCCTAGGAGCTTTGCGATATCGAAGTCCACAAAGTCGGCGTGATGAAAAATGATCGACTCGATCGAGCGCTCTACCTTGTCGCCTTCGTGACTGTGCGTGGCGATGATGTGCAGAACTTCGCCGGGAATACCATGCTTGTGGGCGAGCGCGACGCCGCTGAATGGATGACGTAATTGCTGACCAAATTTTCCCTGAACGACCTTGCCAGAGGCGTCCTTGTCGTACTCGAGTGGTTTGCCAACGTCGGCGAGCAACGCCCCGGCGACGAGATGATCGCGCTGGATCGGGATGCCGCAGCGGAACGAACTCTCCAGCACATCCGCGATGGCGATGCATTGCCGCGCACAGGAATTGAGATGTTCGACAAATGTCATGTCGATGTCGCCGGCCAGCAGCGTGAACTTTACCGCACGCAATTCGTCAAAGGTCCAGCCTTTCCCGCCGCAGCCGGTGGTAATTGCTTCGTTCCATACCGCCGCGACCTTTTCCCGCAATGATTCGTCCTTGATTTCCATCAAGCTTGGAAACAAGCCCGCGATTTCTTTCACGCCGTAGTTGGTTGGTTTGGTTGTTTTCGTTGCCATGGTCGTCATGCCCGTTTCAGTCGATATTTTTGAGGTTTTGAAGACGTTCTTTCTATCATTTTTCTAGCTTCCAAGTCGAGTTTAACGGTTTCTCCGTACCAGCTAATATTCCCTGAAAATCTGCTCCTTAAGCGGTTGTTGAGCTCATTGAATAATTCTGTGTGAGTGAGCTGCGTGTTTTTCAAAGCTGATAGGATGGCCTTCTTAAGCGTTTCGTATTTTTGCTTACTGATATTTTTCCCGCTTTTGCCCAGTGGGTGTTTAGTAAGGATTTTCTCTTCTGCCATTGTGATCTTCCTCTGCAATATGTGTTTCTAAGTGCAGATTATTCCGCTGAACTCATAAGCATGCGTTTGCGGAGGCCGTCGTCAATTCACATCGGCTCCGCAGGGTTGAATTGTAGCTTGTTTGATGCAGACTTCCCAGCGTTGCCCGCACAGCGGAAGCCACGAAAGTCATGCCAACTTACGAGTATTCCTGTCAGAAGTGCGGCCAGAACTTCGACGCATTCCAGTCGATGCGTGACGAACCATTTCGCGAATGCCCAAAAGAGCTTTGCCGGTTGCCGAAGTGGGGACACGGCAAAGTGAAGCGCCTGCTCGGGTACCGGCGCAGGTCTGATCTTCAAGGGATCGGGATTCTATACCACTGATTACCGAAGCGATTCCTACAAAGAAGCGGCCAAAAAGGAGACTCCTGCCACCCCGTCTGGCGGAGAGAAATCCGCCACGCCCAAGGAACCTGCGAAAGGTTCTTCGCCCGGTCAGACCAAGTCACCCGAGAAAAAGCCGGCCAAAGAAGCTGGCGGTGCGTGATTTTCTGGGGAGCACAGGCTGCCAGCCTGTCCTTTCTGAGACAACACAAGAAAGTCGAGGAGTTAAGATCAACAGTGGCGAACCAAGAGGCCATCATTGCGCAACAGCAGAAGGAGTTCCAGGCAACTGCAATGCGACAGGAAGACAAAATTCAGGCGCTAACCGCTGCTCTGAAGAAACAGGCAGCACAAATCGAGAAAGTGAGCGCGCACATTGAGATGAAGGAGCGGACTACGCAAATCGTGGACAACGAGTAGTGCGCCCGAGGTGGATCGGCTTCTCCGGAAAATGCCAGTCCGGCTCGGACCGATGGCACACGAATCGCCGAAGCCGCAATTATATCAGGCGGCAAAGCCGCATCTTTTTGGCAACGCGTTGAGGACAACGCGTTCCACCTCTTAAAAATCACCCGTGTCGGCTGCAAAAGATAGCCGAATTGTTACAAATTGTTTGACCGTAATCCTTGACAGCAATGCAGCGAGCTGTTCTAGAAGAGAGCTGTTTTTTTTCCACCACCGATCTATGAAGACTCTAATTTCCTCGTCGTCACTCATCATTACTCTTTTGTGGACTGCGTTTCTTCCTGTAAACGCGCAGGTCAACGTCACCCAGCAACACAACAATCTATCTCGCGACGGTGTTTACATCGATTTAACGTTTACGCCGGCCAACGCAGCCAATCTAACTCGCGACCTTAACTTCAACGGAACAATCTCGGGCAACGTTTACGCGCAGCCGCTTTACGTGGAAGGTGGCCCGAACGGGGCGATGATCATAGCCGTGACCGAGTCGAACAATGTCTACGCGCTCCACGCTAACGACGGCAGCATCATTTGGCAGCGAAACCTTGGCCCAGCGGTCACCTCAGGGCTCCCGTGCGGCAACATCAGCCCGCTCGGCATCAGCGGCACCCCCGTTGTCGATCTCGCGACCCGGTCACTTTTCATCGACGCAATGATCGATGGCGTGACTAAGAAGCATTTCGTTTATTCGCTGAATGTTGACACCGGCGTGACGAATCCCAATTGGCCGGTGGATCTGAATGTGTCAGTACCCGGGATTTACTTCTAATGTGCAAAACGAGCGCGGCGGACTCGCCATTGTGAATGGCATCCTTTATGTACCATTTTCAGGGCTCGCCGGCGACTGTGGCACTTATCGCGGTTGGGTTGTCGGCATTCCGATCAACAATCCTTCCGGCGTCATGGCTTGGGCAACGAGTGCCATCGGCGGTGGTATTTGGGGACACAGCGGCGTTGCCAGTGATGGCACCAACATGTTTGTGATCACCGGAAACACGTTCAACGCTTCCACTTGGATGGGCGGCGAAGCAATTATTCGGTTGCAAACCGGGCCCATCTTTAGTGGCCAGCCTACCGACTACTGGGCGCCAACTAATTGGCAGCAGCTCGATAACGGCGACACCGACCTTGGTGGTGTCAGCGCCACGCTGGTGAACGTGCCGGGTGCGACGCCTTCGCAACTAGTGCTCGCATTGGGTAAAGACGGCATGGGCTATTTACTTAACCGCAATAATCTGGGCGGCATCGCTGCGCCGGTAGCCTCGGCAAACCTTCCAACAGCTGTGAGGGGCCAATCAGCTGCCACCTACCGAACCAGCCAGGGAACGTATTTCGTTTTTCATACCGAAAGTAATGCCGTCGCGGCTTACAAAGTTACTCCCACCAATCCACCAACTATAGTTAGTGCGTGGACCATGAGTCAGACCGGACTGGGGTCGGCTTTTGTTACCTCGACGGATGGCACTAATAACGTGATCGTATGGGTAGCAGGTGGTGGAGGCGACGGGCGTTTGCACGGTTACAATGGCGATACCGGCGCAGTGGTTTATGCTGGCGGGGGAGCTAACGAAATGATGACCGGCACGCGTAAATGGAACACAGGCATTGTTGCCCACGGTCGCATTTATTATCCGGCTGATAACAAGATCTATGCCTTTAATCTGCCGACAGGGACACCTACGCCTACACCCACTGCAGCACCTACATCAACTGCTACTCCGACTCCGACGGCGACTGCAACGGCGACACCGACGGCCACGCCTACAGCTACTGCGACCGCGACCCCGACCCCGACAGCAACGCCTACACCTAGACCCACACCCACACCGACACCCGGGCAGATCACCCTCACCGCGCGCGGATACAAAGTGCACGGACGCCAGACGGTGGACCTCTCCTGGAGCGGAGCGACTTCGAGCAATGTCGACGTCTATCGTAATGGCGCGCGAATCGCCAACACCCCGAATGACGGGTTCTACACCGATTCCCCCGGTGGCCGTGGTCATGCCACCTACACTTATCAAGTGTGCAATGCGGGCAGCCAAACCTGTTCCAATCAAGCACCGGTGAGGTTCTGACGGCAGCTGGTAACCGTGGCGGGGATTTGCCAGCAGAACTGTAGGCAACACCGTGAAGGCTTCTGCCGGGCACCCCGAAACTCTGTAGCCGCCATCGTTCATGCCGGCTTCTAAAGCAGTGCGCGCTCCGGGGGCCGGGATCATTCCCCGTTTGCCTCTCGAATGGGGTGTGACAGACCGATCCCGGTTACAGTTCGGTCAAATCGACGAAAATTGACAGTCGCGTTACTTTTCTGCTCGGATTGGTTGCGCTAATACTTGACAGGGCGTGCGGCGCGCTGTTTTAGAAGGGGAGCCGTTGTCCTTAACCTTCGTCCTTAACCTTCGATCCATGAAAACTCTAATTTCCTCTTCGTCACTTATCATTGCTCTTTTGTTGACCGGGGTCTTCCCGGCGAACGCGCAGGTGAACGTCACCCAGAAAAACAATAATCCTTCCCGGGACGGCCATTATATCGACGCCGCGTTCACACCGGGCAACGCGGCTACCTTGACGCGCGACCTGAACTTCAACGGAACAATCTCAGGCAACGTGCACGCCCAGCCGCTCTATATCGAAGGCGGTGCAAACGGCCCGATGATCATTGTTGTGACCGCATCGAATAATGTGTATGCGCTTCATGCCGATACCGGCACGGAGATTTGGTCGCGCACCGACATTGGCCCTGCGGTAACTTCAGGTCTTCCCTGCGGAAACATCAATCCTGTTGGCATCATTGGCACGCCAGTTGTCGATCTCGCGTCGCGGTCGCTTTTCTTCGACGCATTGATCGATGGACAGACCAAGAAGCATTTCATTTATTCCTTGAACGTGGATACCGGCGCGACTCATACCGGCTGGCCGGTGGATGTAAATGTCGCTGTACCGGGATTTACCTCCCTAGTGCAGGAAGATCGAGGTGCGCTGGCTCTTGTGAACGGCATCGTTTACGTACCTTACTCTGGATATGCCGGTGACTGCGGGGCGTATCACGGCTCGGTAGTCGGTGTGCATATCGACAATCCTTCCATCGTGGGCGCGTGGGCCACGGCAGCCGAAGGCGGTGGTATTTGGGGTCACTCAGGTGTTGCCAGTGACGGCGTCAACATGTTTGTGATTACAGGGAACACGTTTACGAACCCGGGGGATCCATGGAGTGGTGGCGAAGCAATTGTCCGTTTGCAAGCCGGCCCAATCTTTACCGGCAACCCGACTGACTTCTGGGCGCCAGCCAACTGGCAGTCGCTGGATAACAGCGACACCGATCTTGGTGGTTGCAGCGCCATTCTCATCGATGTGCCTGACGCGACTCCTTCGCAGTTAGTTCTCGCCCTGGGTAAGGACGGCAATGCTTATCTGGTTAACCGTAACAACCTTGGAGGTGTCGCCGGACCGGTAACGTCGCTAGGCGTTGATGGAACCCTCCTAGGTCAATCGTCCACCACCTATACTACCGGCCAGGGAACATATTTTGTTTTTCGCGCTGGAGGCAGCCAAATTAAAGCATACAAAGTTACTGCGACAAATCCGCCAAACATCGTCTCCGCCTGGAGTGCGAGCCAGAGCGGCCAGGGCTCGCCATGGGTTACTACTACTGATGATACGAATAACGCGATCGTATGGGTGGTTGGTGCCCAAGGCGACCATCGGTTACACGGTTACAATGGCGATACCGGCGCGGTTGTTTTTGATGGCGGCGGAAACAATGAGTTGATGACTGGCGATCGTAAATGGAATAGCGGCATGGTGGCTCGTGGAAGCATCTACGTCGCCAATGACAACAAGGTTTATAAGTTCAACGTGCCAGGAGGGGCGCCCACACCGACACCGTCACCCAGTGTAAGTCCGACAACGACACCGCCAGCAACTCCTACGCCGACTGCAAATCCGTCAGTTACTCCGACGCCAACGGTTCCACCTACGCCAACGGTTCCACCTACACCAACAGCCACTCCCACGCCGATAGGCAGTGTCACACCAAGTCCAACTGGAACACCTACAGCTACGCCACGAGTAACACCGAGGCCTCGCCCGACGCGGCGACCACGCCCGACCCCACCGCCGCGGCCGTAGGCGCCGCGTTGAACTCCGTTCGGCCGGCTATTCGTTCCAGGTGGCAGCGTGACGCTAGTGCCGAAAAATCTGCACGCCTTCTAGCCGCGTTTATCGGCTAACGCGTCGAGGTCAACGTGTTTCACCTTCGCGTACGCAGTTGAGGTGGATCGGCTTCTCCTGAAGACGATAGCAACAGGTGAACCCGGCAAATCACCGGTAGTTACTTGTGCTGCATAGGTGATGCTGGTCGCGAAGGTGGTAGCAAGATCTTCGCAGCCATGCGCTTCAAAGCTAATCGTACCATGCAAGACAGGAACTGTCAGTAAACCTAACACAACGTTAACTGTCGGAAAACCTGACACAGCTTAGTTTTCTCATTAATGTAGCTTGACACGCGGGCAGCTTGTTGCCTGGCCGTAGCTTTACGCGAAGGTGGCGGAAGACGATCGCAACCGCCGAATGCGGTAAATCATCGGTAGGTACTCATGTCCGGCATAGGTGATGCCGGTCGCGAAGCGCCAGCAAAATCGCTGCAGGCATGCGGTTCAAAGCTATTCGTACCATGTAAGACAAGAACTGTCGGAAAATTTAACACAATGTTAACTGTCGGAAAACCTGACACAACATTACTTTTCTTATTACAACATAATCCTTGACCAGCAGGCAGCGCATTCTGGTAGAAGGGAACACGGCATTAGCGACTCCGGATGCTTGAAAGCTCTATTGTCCATTTCTTCCCTTGTCGCTGCGGGTTTGTGGAGCGCAATTGTTCCAACAAACGCGCAGGTCAACATTACACAGTATCACAACCATAGTTCGCGTGATGGCCTTTATATTGATGGGGCTTTCACACCATCCGCTGCCGCGAACCTGGCGCGGGTCCTGGACTTCGAGGGGACGATCGTAGGCAACGTTTACGCGCAGCCGCTCTACATCGAGGGCGGTCCAGGCGGCAGGGCGATGGTCATTGCAGTCACCGAATCGAATAACGTGTATGCGCTCGACGCTGTGGACGGCAGCATTATCTGGCAGCGAAATGTGGGCGCTCCGGTACCGTTAGCCGATCTCAGCTGCACTGAGGTTGGTTCCATGGGCATCATCGGCACGCCTGTTGTCGATCTTGCTTCACGCGCTCTCTTTTTGAATGCAATGACCACGCCCGATGGCGGGGCGACCATCAAACATTACATCATCTCGCTTAATGTGGACACGGGCGCCATCAATTCCGGCTGGCCTGTGGACGTGGAGGCGACGGCTTCATACAATGGCACGACGTTCACTGCGGCGATCCAACAACAACGACCGGCACTCGCCATCGTCGGCAACATTCTTTATGTCGGATACGGGAGCATGAGTGATTGCGACCGTTTTCATGGCTGGCTGGTCGGAGTGCCGATAAATAATCCAGCCAGCGTAACAGCATGGGCTGCTGGCGACAACAACGGCGCATGGGGCGGCGGCGATATGGGGAGTCGGTGGCATCGCTAGTGATGGCGTCAATCCGTTCGTTGCCACCGGTAACACTGTCCACACTGGAGGGAACTGGCTTGGTGGTGAAGCAGTGATTCGTTTTCAACCGGGTCCGATCTTTAGCGGAGATCCGAGCGATTACTGGGCCCCGACCAACTGGTTCGACCTTGACAATCAGAATCTGGATCTTGGCAGTTCAGGCCCGTTACTCGTGGATGTGCCAGGCGCAACCCCGTCCCGTCTCGTGGTTGCCATGGGCAAAGATAACAGTGCGTATCTACTTAATCGTGATAACCTCGACGGTATCAGCGATCCGGTAGCATCAGCACAGGTGTCTGACTTTCATATCCTCCGTCAGGCAGCGGCGGCTTATAAGACGAGCCAAGCCACGTATGTGGCTTTTCGCCACAATGGCAACAGACTCTCGACTTTCCGCATTACTGCAACCAATCCACCTTCCATCATCGACGGATGGACTGTGAACCGGAGCAGTGGCGGTTGCGGCTCTCCTTTCGTTACATCGACGGACGGGACTAATAACATGATCGTCTGGGTAGTCGGTACCGAAGGCGATCAACGGCTACACGGTTACGAGGGAGATACGGGGGCCGTCGTTTATGCTGGTGGTGGTCCGAACGAACTGATGGCGGGCACGCACATGTTCAGTACTACCGGCATAGCGGCCCGTGGGCGCATCTACGTCGCTGGTGACAACAAGGTGTATGCTTTTGCCCTGCCGGGAGGAACGCCGACGCCGACTCCGACCGTAACACCAACGGCAACCCCAACACCGACACCGACGGTAACGCCAACTGTAACACCTACAGCCACCTTTACACCCACGGCTACTCCAACAGCAACGGCGACAGCTACCCCAACAGCAACGGCGACAGTTATTCCGACCGCGACACCCACACCGACTGCGACGCCGACAGCCACCGCTACGGCTACTCCTAATCCCACACCGACACTGACTCCAACCCCAACTGCAGCGCCAACAGCTAGTCCCACGCCTTCTCCAACACCTAGCGCTACTCCCAGAGTAACACCCAGGCCGTTCCCGACGCCGCGTGGGCACCCGACCCCGCGGCCTCGGCCTCGGACCTGAATTCCCGATGATGCGTGATTGGTGACGCGTGATTTGAGAATTCGCGTGACAAGTACGGTTACAAAATCAGCAAACGAGCGACCTACCCGGCTGACCATCTCGCTTAGAATGGTCTACCGGCCTCAACGGCTGAACTGTAATGCCAACACCGGCGACATTACCCAATGAGCTTCTCAAGGATTATCGCACCGGCAAGGCAAGCATTGTCGGAAAACTTAACAAAGCGTTGTCTTTGCCCGCGCAAATTATTTGCCTTAGCGCTTGACAAGTAGGCAGGCCAGTGTGGTAGACGGGAGGGCGGGAATATCGATTACGGACGCTTGAAAGCTTTATCTTCCATTTTTTTTCTCGTAGCTGTAGGTCTGTGGACCGCGATTCTGCCAACACACGCACAGGTCGATGTTACCCAGTTTCACAACCATAGCTCGCGTGATGGCCTTTACGTTGACTCTGCTTTCACACAGGGTGCCGCTGCGAATCTGGCGCGTGACCTGAACTTTGACGGCACAATTGCCGGCGACGTTTATGCCCAACCGCTTTACATCGAGGGCGGTCCACACGGTCCAATGGTCATTGCGGTCACCGAATCGAATAATGTGTATGCACTGAACGCAGTGGACGGCACCATCATTTGGCAGCGAAATGTGGGCCCGCCCGTGTCCGCAGCCGATCTCGATTGCACCAAGTTTGATCCCATGGGCATCATCGGCACACCCATCGTCGATATAAGTTCACGGGCGCTCTTTTTGGACACAATAACCACGCCCGATAATGGCGCGACCATCAAACACTACATTTTTTCCCTTAACGTGGACACGGGCGACATCAATCCCGGCTGGCCCGTGGATGTGGAGCTGATGGCTCACTACAACGGGATGAACTTCACTGCAAGGATTCAACAGCAACGACCTGCGCTCGGCATCGCGAACAACATTGTTTATGTCGGGTATGGTAGCATGAGAGATTGCGACGATTATCGTGGCTGGCTCGTGGGAGTTTCAATAAATAATCCAGCTGATGTCACAGCATGGGCTACCAGCACCCAGGGCGGCGCGATATGGGGAGTCGGTGGCGTGGCCAGTGAAGGCGGCAATCCATTCGTTACGACTGCTAACTCTTGGAACACTAACGGAAACTGGAGTGGCGGCGAAGCAGTGATTCGTTTTCAACCGGGCCCGATCTTCAGCGGCAATACCAGCGATTACTGGGTACCAACCAATTGGCAACAACTCGACAATAGCGACCTGGATCTGGGTGGTTCTGGTCCATTGCTCGTGGACGTTCCCGGCGCGACACCGTCCAGTCTCGTGGTTGCACTGGGCAAAGATGGCAATGCCTATCTGCTTAATCGCAGTAACCTCGGCGGCATCATTGCGCCGGTAGCTTCCTTCCATGTTACCGATCAAAATATAATGCAGGCCGCGGCCACGTACCGTACTAACCAAAAAACGTATGTTACCTGTCGCGCAAGCAAATTCGAGCTCTCGACTCTCCGCATTACAGCAACCAATCCGCCAGCTATTGTCAGTGAATGGAGTGTGGGACCGAACGGATGTGGGTCGCCTTTTGTCACGTCTACGGACGGCACCAATAATATGATTGTCTGGGTCGTAGGCACGCAGGACCATAACAGCCCGGGCGATCAACGGTTACACGGTTACGATGGAGCCACTGGAGCTGTTGTTTATGCCGGTGGCGGTGTGAACGAATTGATACCCGGGACGCACTCCTACAGTACCACTGGGATCGTTGCCCGTGGACGCATCTACGTTGCGGCCGACAACAAAGTCTTTGCTTTTCGCGTGCCAGGAGGAACGCCCACACCGACCGTGACTCCAACGCCAACGGCTACGCCCACGCCGATAGGCAGTCCGACACCAAATCCGACACCTACCGGTACCCCAAGAGCAACACCCAGGTCACGCCCGACCCCGCACAAGCGTCCCGCGCCGCTGCCGTGACCTGTTGAGGCGATCGCAGGACGCTGAATTCCAGCAACGCGGACGAGGATCCAAACGTGCGGCTGAGACGCGCCACGCCTGCAACCAAATTCAGATCTCATTGCCTGGATATAGAGGTACGTGTTCTCACGTGCACGTGTAGTTTTTGTAGCCTGAGTCAGGGCAGGTTGATGACATTGGCTGTTTTGCGTTCCTAAACGTTAGGCGGCAAAGCCGCAGTTTTGCCAACGTGTTGAGGACAACGCGTTCCACCTGGGTCAGGATGCCGATGAAGAATGTTGACTTCTATCTGTGCTTTGTCTTAGAAACCTCTGCTTGGCGATGAGGAATCTACAGCGATTATTCACACCGGCACGAATACGCAACATCTTTTGCTCACTGTTCTTTGTTGCGGCTGGCATAGCTGCGTTGAGCGCAATCAGTTCCTCGCGGGCCATTGCCCAGCGCGCCGCGACGCCACGGTCAACTCCTTCATGTCCGCCTCCTTGTTCCATGCCGATTGGGTTAAGCGAGAGCTTCGATAACGTGGGCGGGCCCGCGTTGCCGCCAGACTGGCTGGCAACGAATGCCCTAGGGCCGCCACCGTTGTGGATCACATCAAACTCCGGGGTGCCGCTTCCCCCTGCTGATACATCGCCTAATGCCGCATCCATCGATGATCCGGCTGTCGTGAGCGACAAACGACTGGACTCGCTAGCCTTCCCTATTCCCCCGGCACATCCACTGCAGTTGACGTTCCGGCAGAACTTCAACCTTGAAGCATCGGACGTGGATCCGAATCTGGGCTTTGACGGCGGGGTGCTGGAGGTGAGCTTTGACGGTGGAAACACGTTCCAAGATATTCTTGACGCGGGTGGGAGCTTCGTTCAAGGCGGCTATAACCGCACTATCAGCACCGATCGAGGTAGCCCGATCGCAGGTCGTCAGGCTTGGAGCGGCAACTCGGAGGGTTTCATCACGACCGTGGTCAATCTGCCAATTTTTTCCACGGGCACAAGGCTGCGCTGGCGGATGGGCAGCGATACGAGTGGCTCTGGCGAAGGCTGGCGTGTTGACACCATCATTATTGCCGGTTGCGCACCGGTTCCGTGTCAAACACCAACAGCCCGGCCTCGCATTACTCCGTTTCCGCGTCCTACGCGACCGCCGCGTAACTTACTAGCGCTTCCCAGCGCGGACTTCGATGGCGTGAAACCAACTCCGTCGCCGCGCCCGACGCCGTTTCCGCGTCCGGTCCCGATATCAACAACAACTCCTCACTCTACGCCCGTACTTACTCCGCCGCCTCGCCCAAGTCCGCCGTAATAAGAGGTCACTGACGTTGGTAGCCACCGGCCTGTGGCCGGTTCAACCCGGTGGCTAGCGTTACACAACCAAATGACGCACCCGCTTTCGCCTTGCTCCGGCGTGGCGGCAGGGCCATGGCTACAATAGCTGCAGCTTTACTTAACGTTTTCCAGGGTTGGCACCATGGTCGGGTTAACACGATAGGTCCAATGACGTATCTGATCGCTCGATGAATTCAGATCGCGTAACACAGCGTCTACGCGCGCGCGATTCGGCGATAGTTCGCAGACCGGGTCTGTGTTCGCAGCGTTTCCGGTCAGCAACGCGGCCTGACAGCGGCATCCGCCAAAATCGATTTCTCTTTGCGGACAACTCTGACATGGCTCCGGCATCCATTCCGTTCCACGGAACCGGTTGAAACTCTCCGATTCTCGCCAAATCCAATCGAGCGCGCGCGTCCGGACATTGTCAAAACGCAGGTCGGGAATGGCCGACGAAGCTGTGGGGCAGGGGAGCACTTCGCCGATTGGATTGACGGTCAGATAACGCTGGCCCCAGCCGTTCAGGCAGGGTTTGGGCCTGGCTTCGTAATAATCCGGGAGCACATAAAAGATGTCGATCTTGCCCGCTAGTCGCGCCTTTGCGGCTGTCGCGATTTCTCTGGCACGAATCACTTGTTCACGAGTGGGAAGCAATGCTGCGCGATTGAGAAAGGCCCAGCCGTAAAACTGGACGTTGGCGAGCTCAACCCTCTCGGCTTGCAGCGATTCAGCCAGCTCAATCATTTCCGGCAACCGATCGATGTTACGCCGATGAATCACAAAATTAAGACTGAGCGGAATTCCTGCTGCGCGGACTTTCGCAGCAACATCCAGCTTGTGCTGATGCGCGCGAGCACCTGCAATTTCATCAGCCAGATCGGTCTTGTCCGATTGAAAACTGAGCTGGACCGAATCGAGGCCCGCATCGCGCAAGCCACGCACCCGCTCGTCATCGAGGCCGACGCCGCTGGTGATGAGGTTTGTGTAAAGGTTTGCCTCGCGCGCAGCGCGAACCAGATCGGGCAGGTCACGCCTGGCGAGTGGTTCGCCTCCGGAAAAACCAATTTGCAATACACCTAGCGCAGCTGCTTCACGAATCACGCGCGTCCATTCGTCTGTCGTGAGCTCTTGATCGTTTCCTGTCTGTGTCGGGTTTGAGCAATACGGGCAATGCAAAGGGCACCTATAAGTAATCTCGGCGAGCAATGCGTATGGACGGGGCGCGATCATACGAGTTCGATCAGCTTGCGTCGTTGCAAATCGCCGAGGGTTTCCCGCACGTCGGCGCCAAGCATTTGAGGATCGATATCGTACTCTTCAGCCAACGTGTGGATAATCTCACCCACCGTTCGTCCATCGCAGCGGCTAACAATGTCCTGCGCGGTTTCGTTTAGTTCGAGCACGCCTTCCGGAAAAAGCAGGACGCTGTTCCCGGTCTTGGAATCGGTTTGCAACCGGACTCCGCGGGGGAGCCTTGGCTGTGCAGAGCCAGCGATCGTCGGAGTTTGCATCTAAGAAGAACCGTAGGCGTGATGGATCGAATCGAGGACGGACCAGAGCACATCGCATTTAAACTCGAGGGCGCGCACGGCCTCGCGCTGCAGCTCAGGCGTGTTGCAATAGTCCAGCGTCATCGCGAGCGCTTCATCGGAGTCACGTCGTGCCTGAGTGACTCTGCGACGGAAGTAATCAAGGCCGCGCGAATCGATCCAGGAATAATATTTTTCGAAAGCCGCGAGACGTGCCGCCATCAGATCTGGCGCGAAAAGTTCCGTGAGCGATGATGCAATGGCGATCGGCCACGGCTGAGTGCGAGCGAAATTCACATAGGCATCTACAGCGAAACGAACTCCAGGTTGTAGAAGCCGATCCTGCAGCAGTTCGTCGCTCGACAGCCCGCATGCCTCGCCCAGGCGCAGCCACGCCTCAATGCCGCCTTCATTTTCGCCGGTGCCATCGTGATCGAGAATGCGATGAATCCATACCCGGCGCACTTCGCGCAATGGACAGTTGGAAAGGATCGCGGCGTCTTTGACTGGGATGTTTCGCTGGTAATAGAACCGATTGGCCACCCAGCCGCGCAGTGCCTCCTGTGAAAGCCTGCCTTCGTTCATGGCGACATGGAACGGATGTTTGTCGTGGTAAGCACGCGCGCCGATGGCGCGTAGATTTTCAAGAAAAGTTTCGCGGTCCCAGAGTCCGGTAGTCATATGAGGATTTCCAATCCGTCCCGCGCGATTTCGATTCCTGACTGCTTTACATGGGCGCGTTCCTTGGAGCTGGGCATAAGAATCGGGTTTGTATTGTTTATGTGGGTGTAAATCTTCCGGCGCGCCGGCGATTGATGCAAGAAATCGAGGCTGCCGTCGCTGATGGGCAGGTGGTTCATCTGCCGCGCGCTGCGGGCGCCCGGCCGAATGGCGGCCAGTTCGCCGTCACTCCAGAATGTGCCGTCGAATAGAACAACGTCGGATTCGTGAACGGCATTCCGCAATTCGTCCGTTAGTTCGCCGACACTGGGCGCAAACAGCGCAGTGGCTCCCGACGAGTTGTCCCGAAATTGAAATGCGATGCTCCTGGGCAGTTCAATCGCTCGAAACGCGACGGTGCCACTCAGCGTTTGAAATTCAGGGCTCGTCTTGCGCCATTCGATTCCGCAGAACCTCGCAAGGATGCTATCGAGCCACGCGAGCGCGGCGCGCGTTTCGTCGGCCGTGTAAACGACCAGTGGCAGCTCCTGTTCACGCAGGAGCAATAAACCCAGCGCATGGTCGATGTCGGCATTTGTCAAAAGAACGCCTGCAATTGGAGTGTTGCGTGGCGAATCACGGCGCGGTTGCAATCGCGGCATGCTTTCGATCTGCCGGGTCAAATCAGGCGACGCGTTAATCAGAAACCAGCGGTGAAAACCTTCAGAGTCGCCGCTGATGGCGATGCTGGATTGCGTCTGTGGCGTAATCTTTCCGGTACGCGCAGCCGCACAATTCGCACAGGCACAGTTCCACTGTGGCAGGCCGCCGCCGGCTGCGCTGCCTAGAATATGGATGCGAATCAACCCGGAGTTTTCGGAGTCAGATAATTACGTTCGATCAAACCGCACCTGCGTAACAGGTGCACTCGAAAAAGATCGGAACGGTTTTCAGCATCGGTTTGACCCACCGCTTCTTTGTTCGTCTCATAAATCCCATGCGTACTTTCTTTTGTCACTTCCTTCTACGGAAATAGTAGAGCGAAGTTCCCGCGTCTCATAAGGCATGCGGGCCATGCTGGTCAAATTATTTTTTGATAAAACTGATGTCGCCACTGCGTTCGATGCGGGCACGCCGAACCTTGGAAACATCGTCCAGATGTGCATCCAAACGCATGTCCTCCTCCAAGTCGTGCGTGGAGATGTGGTTACGCCGCATCATCCGAAAATCGCATTCGCCATCGCGTACGATGATATCGGGCTTGCCTTTGACCAAAATCCCGAACCCGTGGGAATAGTATGCCAAATGCGCAAATAGGCGGTGAAGCAACACTAGCACGCCACCTCCGCCGATTGTGGCAAAGAACGCCGCCGAACCATTAATCGCCCGCGAAAGCACTGAGGCGAGAATTACAAGCAAAACGGCGTCGAACGGTGTTTTGTGTGAAAGGGAACGTTTATGCCCAAGCCGGACCATGGCTACCGTGGCAAGAAACACGATGATGCCGCGCAGCGAGATTTGAACAAAGGTCAAGTTTTTCGCTTCCACACTTAATCCGAGCAGGGTTTCAAAAGAGTTCCAAAGTGCATTCATAGCTAAGATTGTATCGCCGCAGAAAGCCTGTTCGAGCGCGTGCCGATCTTAGTACCGCTTGCGCGATAAACCATCGCGTGGCATAGGACGAACCGCTTGCCCGTTTTGAACCGGCAGAGCACACATAATTTTATGCCGACAGCTCCGCCTCCTTCCCGTGATGTTGCGCTGGAAACGCGCTTCTTTTTGGAGCGCTTTAAAAAAGAGATCATCGCGGTGCTAATCGTAGCGTTGCTCGCTGTCATCGCCTTTACTGGGTACCGTTATTATTCCGATCGACGCGCGGCAGCGGCGTCGGCTTTGTTGGCGAATGCGAAGACTGCCCAGCAATATCAACAGGTGATTGATCGCTACCCAAGCAGCCCGGCGGCCGCTGATGCTTACCTGTTACTCGCTGAAGCGCAGCGGAGCGAAAAGAAATTTGCTGAGGCGAACACGACGGTTCAGGCTTTCATCGACAAATTTCCTCAGCACGAGTTCGTGAGCACAGCACGTATGGCGATGGCAGCCAATCTGGAGTCGATGGGTAGAAGTGATGAAGCGCTGGCTGCCTACCAACAGATCGCGACAACTTATCCGAACAGTTTCAACGCGCCGCTGGCGTTGCTGTCGCAGGTGTACATTCTAAAGGGAAAAAATAAGAACGACGAAGCGCGCCGCATCAGCGAGACCATCCTCACGCAATATCGAACGAGCTTTTGGGCCGGCCAGGCGATGCAGGAATTGCGTTTGCTGAAGCCAAGCAGCACTCCAGTGCCGGTCGCGCCACCGGCAGCGGGAGTTCCGCCGTTCTTAGCGCCCCCGGCGCCAGCACCGGCCCCGCAAGGCGCGCCAGCCCCGCAAAGCGCACCATCGCCAAACAAGCCGTAGATCGGTAGACGCATCACTCCGCGAGCGCCGCCTTCGGCGGGAAGAGGACTGCCCGCCCTATCACATTAACGTTTCGAGAATTGGAAACGTTTGCGCGCGCCGGGTTGCCCGGATTTTTTGCGCTCTTTCATGCGCGGATCCCGGCGAAGTAATCCTTCAGCTTTCAGCGTGCCTCGCAAATTGCCATCGACCTGAAGAAGAGCACGCGCGATGGCAAGCTGGGCAGCGCCAGCCTGCCCCATAATGCCACCACCGGTCGCGTTAATCGACAAATCATAAGCATTCACCGCCTTCGCAGTTTGAAGCGGTTGGAGCACGACGTTCTGTAAAGGCACAGTTGGGAAATAATCTTCAAAGCTGCGACCATTGATATCGATCTTGCCGCTGCCCTGCGTCATGCGGATGCGCGCGACCGATGTTTTGCGGCGACCTGTGGCAACAAATTCCTCAGTTTCTGGCATAGGATTATTTTCTGGTGAGTTTGACGACCTCGGGCTGTTGCGCGGCATGCGGATGAGAATCACCGCAATAAACTTTCAACTTTCCATAAACATGCCGACCGAGCCGATTGTGCGGAATCATTCCCCGCACGGCGCGCTCGACTAGCAGTTCCGGATGCCGCTCGCGGCGCGCCCGGACATTCTCAGATTTGTGACCGCCCACGTATCCGGAAAAACTCATGTAGGTTTTTTGTTCTTCTTTCTTTCCGGTGAGCCGCACTTTCTCCGCGTTAATGACGATCACAAAGTCGCCTGTATCGACGTGTGGCGTGAAAACTGTCTTCGCTTTCCCGCGTAACAGATTAGCGGCCTTCACGGCTACTTTTCCCAGGACCTGATCCCTGGCGTCGATGACCCACCACTTGCGTGGGACTTCGCTGGCTTTGGCAGAAAACGTTCTCATCACTAAAGAAAAAGGGCACGAAAAATACGAGGAGTGCAAGCACCTGTCAACCTGGGCGCGCGGAACTGTCTTAGCTTATTTGTAAAATCCCAGTTGGCGGCTGACACAGCCGCCCTACAATTGTAGGCATTTCTGCGAAAGCCAGTGATACGATGAATACGACAACTGCCAAAACTGCGATCACGCCACGGCGCGACCAGGACTTTCCAGAGTGGTATCAGCAGGTCATCCGCGCGGCGGAGATGGCCGAGCCTTCGGATGTGCGCGGTTGCATGGTGATTCGACCGTGGGGTTACGGGATTTGGGAAAACATGCAGCGTCAGCTGGACGCCATGTTTCGCGCTACGGGCCATCGCAACGCTTATTTCCCGCTTTTCATTCCGCTGAGTTATTTCGCGAAGGAAGCGGAACACGTTGAAGGATTCGCCAAAGAATGCGCCGTCGTCACGCACACACGACTGGAGGTGGATGCTAATGGAAAGATGAAGCCAGCCAGTCCGTTGACAGAACCGTTTGTAGTGAGGCCAACCTCGGAAACAATCATCGGCGCCAGCTACGCGAGATGGGTCCAATCCTACCGAGACCTGCCAATCCTGATCAATCAATGGGCAAACGTCGTGCGGTGGGAGATGCGTCCGCGCCTGTTTTTACGGACGACTGAATTTCTGTGGCAGGAGGGCCACACTGTTCACGAAACAGAAGGTGAAGCGCGCGAAGAAACGAAACTGATTCTCGATCTTTACGAACGTTTTGTCCGCGATCATCTGGCTGTGCCGGTTTTCACCGGAGAAAAGTCCGAGAGCGAGCGTTTTCCCGGGGCGGTGCAAACGCTGTCGATCGAAGCGATGGTGCAGGATCGCAGGGCGATCCAGGCGGGAACATCGCATTTTCTCGGCCAGAATTTTGCGCGTGCGAGTGGGATCCAGTTTCAGAATCGGCAGGGTAAACAGGAATTTGGCTGGACGACGAGCTGGGGAATGTCGACGCGGCTGATTGGCACGTTGATCATGATGCACGGAGATGACGACGGGATCATTTTGCCACCGCGCATTGCGCCCACCCAGATTGTCATCCTGCCGGTTGCACCTAAAGAAGAGACGCGCGCAAAAGTGATCGAAGCTTGCGACAATCTTGCGGCGCGCCTGCGGGACATTCGCTATGCGGATGCTCCCATTGAAGTGATTGTTGACCGGCGCGATCTCGGCGGCGGTGTCAAAAATTGGGAGTGGATCAAAAAGGGCGTGCCGTTGCGTGTCGAGATCGGCCCGCGTGATCTGGAAAAAAACGCCGTCGAAGTCAGCCGGCGCGATCAAGCGGTAAAGGCAAAGGAGTCGATGCCGGTGAACGAGTTCGTCGCGCGCGTGCCCGAGATCCTCGGCTCGATTCAGGATTCGCTACACGCGCGCGCGAAGGAGTTTCGCGATGCAAACACGCGTGTGATCGAATCAAAAAAAGATTTCTACGATTTCTTTACGCCTAAAAACCCGGCGAAGCCGGAGATCCACGGCGGTTTTGCTCTCGCGCATTGGAATGGGTCACGGGAAGTGGAAGAACAAATCAAGAACGACCTCAAAGTCACCATTCGCGTCGTTCCAATGGATGATTCGCCGGAGCCTGGCAAATGTATTTTCACTGGCGAACCCAGCGCGCGACGGGTTGTTTGGGCGAAATCGTATTGAAGTCCCTGCGGCGCGTTGTGACTTGCCAGAGCAGCGGGAAGTCTCCCAGTTGACGCGGCGAAGCATCGTTGGTTTATTTGCGCGCTGCCGATGGAACTGACACTCTACAGCCGCAAGTGGTGTTCGTGGTGCATCGACGCGAAGGATTATCTCAAGGAGAAGGGATACCGTTTCCAGGAGATTGACGTCGGAAAAGATCGACAAGCGTATGAGCAAATGAAGCAGCTTTCCTCGCAGACGTATGTGCCCACGTTCGTGGCAGGTGATAAAGTTTTAGCCAATTTCGACACCAATCAGCTCGAGAAATTTCTAACCGAGCACCAGATCAATCCGCAGGAAATCAGTTCCTGATGCTATTTGGTCTCTTTCTTACACTTGGCGTAGGCGTGCTCAGCGCGGGTTTGCGCAGCTTTCAAAATTCGTATGCCCAAAAGGCAGGCGCGCTTGGAATTCTCGCTGCCACTTTTCTCGGCGTTTATTTTGTCACCGGCAGCTGGATGTGGGGTTTTGTCGGCGCGATGAGCTGGCTCTTTCTGCCGTGGCTGGAAATTCTCACTCGGATTCGCGCGCTTCGGCTTCCAAAGGAAAAACGGCTTCGGCCGAAAAGTCCGCCGTCTTCGGACACGTTCCCAGCGCTCAGTGAAATCACGCGCGAGATCGAGGACGAAGGGTTTGTCCACGTCGGCGACGCCGGCTGGGATTGGGAAGATTATCGCCAGTTTTTCCGATTGTTTTATCGTGAAGAAGATCGAGCCCAGGCTGCGATCTGCCTGAACGAGCAGCGTGATTTCTCGTTTTATTATTTGCGCATTTCGTCGCGCGCCAAAGGCGGCACCGTTTGGACGACGTGGAATTATCCGCTCTCCTATGGGCTGAAACTGACTCCCCTGTTCCGCATTAATCGACAGCGTCCTGACAGATCATTCTGGCAGCTTTATCAAAGCCATCGCGATTTTCTCCGCCGAAACGGCGTGAATCCTGCGGCAATCGATCCGCTCGACGAGGAACAAATTGAGACAGAAATGGAGAACGATCTGCGAGACCAGATCGCGCACAACATTCATAAGGGCGTTCTCAAACAGACGGCAGCAGGGGACGTAAAATATTCCTGGCGCGGGATGTTTTATCTCTGGTGCCAGTTTCTGGTCGACCTGGTGCGGTTGTAGTCGTTCTGTGTCATTCCGACCAGTTACTTGGTCGGTTTGTTTTGCTGGATGACCGCGTCAAGACGTGTTGCAAGTAGCTGGAGCGTGACCTCACACCAAAAGCTTCGGACTACGCTCACGGCCGTTAGAATGTCATTCTGAGCGAAGCGAAGAATCTCGGATCCAAGTCAGAGATGTTTCGCCTCGCTCAACATGACAGGTACTATTCGACGCGCCGACGCAAGGCGGCTCCGTCATGTTCATTTGAACTTGCCTTTCCATCGGCTCGGACGATGATACAAACATGCTAACCGAGCGGCAGAGGAGCATTCTCGATTTTATCCAGCGCGAGCAACGCGAGAAAGGGATCACCCCGAGTACGCGTGAAATCCAAAATCATTTCGGATTTGCCAGTCAGACGTCGGTAATGCAATACCTCGCCGCGCTGGAGCGAAAAGGTTTTCTCGATCGGCATGCGCGCAAGGCCCGGGCGTTGATCACTCCAGCCATGAAGGTCAGGATCACCGATGTTCCGATCTACGGGCAAATCCCGGCGGGCATGTCGGCGTTGACCGAGCAGACCATTGAGGGTCACGTGTCGCTCGATGCGCGCTCCGCCAATGCGCAAAAGAATCGCGGCACATTCGCTTTGCGGGTCCGCGGCGATTCAATGATCGGCGCACACATTGTTGATGGCGACATTGTGATTTTGGAAGACGCCAAAGATGTGCACGACGGCGACATTGTTGCCGCGTTGATCGACGGCGAAACGACATTGAAACGTTATGTCGTCGAACGCGGCCGGCCATATCTCAAGGCGGAAAACCCGCGCTACCCGGATTTGGTTCCGGCTCGCGAACTGAAGATTCAAGGCGTGATGGTATCGCTGGTTCGGAAGCAAGAGCGCAGGAAACGGCGCTGATAAGGAAGAGTCGAAACGGGAGAAGCAGGCAATTTTTCGAATATTGCTATATTGCTTTACGGTATAAGGGCGCAAAGCATGAAGACGACCGTTGACCTACCAGAGTCCCTGCTGAGGAAGACAAAGCGCAAGGCCTTGCAAAATAACACTAGCTTGCGAGCCCTGATGATTTCTGGCTTAAAGAAGGAGCTCGCTTCACCAATGAAGACCGTGAGCGATCCCATCGAACAGATCCGAAATGCCGGGAAGCAGCTATGGCGTGGCGTCAGAGCGGATCGTTACGTTCGCGAATTGCGCAAGAACTGGAAATAAAGCGCGTTTTCTGGGACACGAATCTGTTCGTGGGAGTTCAAAAGTCCGACCCCATGGAGACGAGCCGGCGATTTCGGTTAATGTTCACTTGAACATATAACAACCATGCCATTTTCTGCGATGGCTATGAGCGGGAAGATTATCGATCTGCGCAACCTTCTTGCGATTCGTTTCCCACAGGCCCCCATGCCGGTAGGAACGCGTTTAGTCACGGGTTTAGCTTTCTTCGATCAACCTGTTGGGGGCGGTTTGCCCAAAGGAGCGATCACCGAATTAATCAGCCCACGCCGAAGTGCGGGGAGCGCATCGCTCGTTCACGCCTTCATCCGTGGCGCATATCGCGATAAGTATTTCGTCGCACTAATTGATGGACGTGATTCGTTCGATCCATGCGCCCTGGCCAATTCCATTCTGCATCAGCTGCTTTGGGTGCGTTGCATTAAAGCCCTGGAAGCAGTCAAAGCGGCGGATCTGCTCTTGCGAGATGGCAACTTTCCGCTGGTGATTGTCGATCTGATTCTCAATTCTGCGGAAGAATTGCGCAAAATTCCGCAAACAACCTGGTATCGCTTGCAACGACTGGTCGAATCGGTGCCCACGGCCTGTCTGGTCCTCACCCGGTATGAAATGGTCAGCAGCGCGCAGTTGAAACTTGTTCTCGAAAATTCATGGAACCTGGAAATTTTGGAAAAGCATGATGCAATTTCTCAATTGCGGATCGTGGTAAAACGATCGCATCTCAAATCAGTGGTCCCGCCTTCGGTCGCCGCGGCGACTTACGGCGCGGCAAGCAATGGTTAGTGGTGAATTAATCGATGTTTGCGACGATTTATTTGCCGAACTTTTATTTGCAGGCTGCTATGCGGCATCAGCCTCGACTTTGCGCAAAACCGGTAGCCTTAATCGAGGAACAGGAAAAGAAGCCTGTAATCGTTCAACTGAACGACTTCGCAGAAAAGGCGGGGATCGACAAAGGAATGACTCCTAGTCAGGCTCTGGCGCGATCTTTGCAGATCGTAATCAAAGTGCGAGCTCGTCAGCAGGAGAAATCGATCCAGAAAATTTTGCTTCACTACGCGTTTACACTCAGCCCATTTGTTGAAGCAACCGCACCCGGAATCTGCACAGTTCAATTTACGAAGTGGCATCGGCATCCTGCCGATAATCAATTGGCTCGC
Organism: uncultured Verrucomicrobiae bacterium; assembly: GCA_963840135.1. GTDB lineage: Bacteria > Verrucomicrobiota > Verrucomicrobiia > Chthoniobacterales > UBA10450 > Udaeobacter. The sequence continues at coordinate 174,815 of CAWIXX010000004.1, forward strand.
CACGGGGAGTCCGTCCCGCCGTACGGCGGGCGGACTGGAAGCCAAAGCTACCAGAACGTGTTTCGCGTTATCGAGCAATTGACCGAATGTGAAATCCGGGCTCAAGCGGGGATTGCTGTTACTCCGGATACCAGTTTTCTCGCAGCACATCTGGCGCGACCGGTTCTGCATATCGAGAAGGTAAAAGAATTTCTTGCTCCCTTGCCCATAGAAACGCTTGCCATGACCGGCACAACATAAATTGGAGGGCGGAGCTCTGCGACGCCGGACGCGGGAGGACCACAGCAGTTCGCCACCCCAAAAAATTTAGAAGGGCCACTCGCGTGTTCGATCAGTGGTTCTTCTTTGGTTTCCCGATTGTTTCGCTTTGCTTTACAACAAATGATTTCACACGGACGTACTCTTTCTGAACCCCATTGGCGAAATCGTGTGGCCCATACTCGAATAGCACAACAAAGCAAAAGGTTAGGACGATAAACAGCACAAACCAGAAAAGGCCGCGCAGGAGCGCCATGGAAACAGGCTAACGTGCGCAGACCTCGCGATCAATACCAGCGCGACGGAACGACAACATCTTGAATGGAATGGCGAAACTGCCAAGCTATTTGGCCATGCACGTGCCGCTTCTCGATCTTGGCGAACAATATCGCGCCTTGGGCGATTCAATTCGCGAGGCGATCAACGACGTCCTGGCCAGCGGCCGTTTCATCCTTGGTCCAAAAGTGGCGGCGTTCGAGAAGGCGATGCGCGCTTATTGTGATACGCCGCACGCCGTCGGTGTTTCGTCGGGAACCGACGCTTTGCTGGCCATTTTAATGGCGCTTGGAATCGGGCGTGGCGATGCTGTTATCACGACGCCCTACACTTTTTTTGCTACCGCCGGATGCGTTGCGCGCGTTGGTGCGAGACCGCTTTTTGCCGACATAGATCCTGAGACATACAACATTCGGCCATCCGCGATTCAGGAGTGCATCGAGAAAAATTGTCGGATGAATTCAAATGGCGAATGGACAACCAAGAATGGAGAGAAAGTTCGCGCCATCGTCCCAGTCCATTTGTTTGGTCTATGCTGCGAGATGGAGGCGCTCCGTGAAATTACGCAGCGCTACCGGCTTGTTCTGATCGAAGACGCCGCGCAGGCGATTGGAGCCGAATTTCCATTCGGTGAAAGGATTGCCAAAGCTGGAACCATGGGCGAAGCCGGCTTTTTTAGCTTTTATCCTTCGAAAAATCTCGGAGCTGCTGGTGATGCGGGGATGATTGTTTGCGGCGATGAAGAGCTGGCACAAAAGCTACGCATTTTCAGAGAACACGGAATGGAACCGCGCTATTTCCATCACGTCATTGGAGGTAATTTTCGCCTGGACGAAATACAGGCGGCAATACTCGCGGTTAAACTTCCATATCTGGAAAAGTGGGCCGCCTCGCGGCGCGCCGCGGCGGATTTTTACGGCTCGGAATTTGTGCGCGTTGGGTTGACTGAAAGGATCGCCACACCCTGCGAACCTTATCGAAATCGTGGCCTAACGAATCATCACGTTTATCATCAATATGTCATTCGCACACCGATGCGCGACGCTTTGCGCGAGCACCTGATCAAATGCGAAGTCGAGACGGCGATTTACTATCCGCTCGGGCTCCATGAGCAAAAATGCTTTGCCTATCTAGGCTGCAAGAAAGGTGATTTTCCCGAGGCTGAACGCGCGGCTCGCGAAACGCTCGCGCTACCCATTTATCCTGAGATTTCGCGTGAAGCGCAGCAATACGTAATCGATAGCATCGCGGAGTTTTATAGCTGACACTGCCTCTATCATTCCGAGCGGAATCGAGGAAGCTCGTTATTACCAACGACGAAATGTTCGGCATTCGTCATTCGAAATTCGTCATTTAAGAGACGCCCCGTGGTCGCGGTGTGACCACTTGCAACCCGCCCTGCACGAGCCTATATCAATCGCCGCATTTAACGGGTAGGTACCGAAGTGGCCAAACGGGGCAGACTGTAAATCTGCTGGCTTTACGCCTTCGCTGGTTCGAATCCAGCCCTGCCCAAATTTTCTTCAAAACGTTGATGCCGTTGTAGTCGCCTCGCTGCGTCGAAGCGTTTTAGCACAACTACGAGTGCGTACGGCGACACCCCGCCACGGCGAACAAGCTTCGCCGTGGTTACAAAGCAGCCGGACCAGTGCGAATGCCTAGTAGCCTCTTCGCTGGCCACCTTCGCGGCGGCCACCGTATCCACCACCACCACCGCCACCGCCGTAACCGCGTCCGCCACCACCGGGCGGTCTCGGTTCCCGTGGGCGAGCCTCATTCACGGTCAATGGCCGGCCTTCAATCGTTTGGCCATTGAATTTCGAGATGGCGTTTTGAGCGTCCTCGTCGGAACCCATGGTGATAAACGCAAAGCCACGCGATTTGCCCGTGAATTTGTCTTGCATGAGGGTAACTTCCTGCACAGCCCCGGCCTGTGCGAAAAGTTCCTGCAGTTCGTTTTCCGTCGTGTTGAAGGAAAGATTGCCTACGTATAGTTTAGTTCCCATCGTCGAGTTTATTCTTGGAAAGGCCGCCAGGTCACTGTTCCCGCTTATCGGATTTCAAATCGCCACTGAATAAACTCAACTGACAATCCACCAACTTCCGGGCTTCCGTTTCCGATTTGGTTCATTTGTAAAATGCTTCCCGAAGGAAAGCAATAGAAAATAACGTAACAAATTTTGCCTCTTACATGGCCCAATTAGGTAGTACGACCGGAGAAAAGACCCCCGAGCGGGTGGCAATCATGGCTGCAGGAGTGGTCAGCCCGTTGGGGTTTGGAATCGCGGAAACGATTGATTCGCTGCGTGATGCGCGGGATTGCGTCACCGCGGTGACACGATTTTCGGTAGCGGAATGTCGTTGCAAAACCGCCGGTCAAATCTGCGATGAACGCTTGCTCGCTGGCCTGAACAAAAGGCTCCGCGCCAAACGCTTGCATCGAGCGTCGCAGATGATGATTCATGCGTTAACGGAAGCCATGGCACAAGCGCCTCAGTTTGAGCCTGAGTTGATGGTAATCGGAACAACGAGTGGCGGCATGTCTTATGGGGAACAATATTACCGATCGCTGTTTCGGTCAGGGGATCTGCGACACGCGCCGACGTGGATCGCCAATTACCCGCCACAAAAGCCGGTAATCGATGCCCAGAAGGAGGTTCTCAGGGTCTCCGTACCATGTCAGGTAATTGCGAACGCATGCGCTTCCGGGACAAATGCAATTGGTCATGCGTTCGAATGCGTCCGGTCGGGACGCTATCAGCGCGTATTAACCGGAGGTTATGACGCTCTTTCGGAACTGGTCTTCACGGGCTTTGATTCACTTCAAGCCTCGACGCCGGATAAATGCCGCCCGTTTGATCGCCATCGCACCGGCATGGTGCTGGGCGAAGGCGCCGCCGTTCTCGCGCTGGAAAATCTCCAGCTCGCTCGAAAGCGTGGCGCGCCTGTCCTGGCAGAAATTATCGGCTACGGGATTTCCACGGATAATTTTCACATCACGCAGCCGGATCCTTCCGGTATCGGACCCCGGCAGGCGATGGAGCGAGCCCTTCACAGTGCGCAAATTTCTGCAGGCGAAGTCGATTACATCAACGCACACGGGACAGCCACGATATTTAATGACGCAGCCGAGGGGAAGGCGATCAGTGCGCTGTTTAATGGCGTTCCGGTGAGTTCGACCAAGAGCATGATGGGTCATTCATTGGGAGCCGCTGGCGCGGTGGAGGCCATTTTCTGTTTGCTGGCGCTCAAGGATCAGTTTCTTCCTCCCAACATCAATTTTGGCGCTTTAGATAACGGCCTTGATTTAAATGTTGTGGCAAACGAGTCGCGACCGGCTGCTGTGGGTACGGCGCTTTCGAATTCATTTGGCTTTGGTGGCACGAATGCTTCGATTCTGATGCGTAGAGTTGGAGCATGAGTTTGGCGATCGCCGGAATGGGGTGGGTGACCCCTCTTGGAAATGGCGTTGATCCGGTATGGGACCGGCTGCTTCAAGGCGACGAGGCGTCTGCGACAGAAATTTCCGAACAGGGTGGGGACCGATCTTACAGCGCGTTCCGCGTACCCGAGTCGGCGCTGACGGGTTTGGCGCATCCGCGTCTTCGCCGGGCCAGCGTGATTTCGCGATTCGCTGCAGCAGCAGGTCTGGAGGCGTTGAAGGCTGCCGGTGTAAAGGCGGATTCGCAAAACGCGGGGCGAATTGCGCTCATCTTCGCGATCTCCAACGGAGGCGTCATTTACACCAAACGTTTCTATCGCGATGTCGTCGAGATGGGTGCGCAGTCGGCCAGTCCCCTCTTGTTTCCGGAAACGGTTTTTAACGCACCGGCGAGCCATCTCGCGGCAATTCTGGGTGTTACCGGGACCACTTACACTGTGGTTGGCGACGGAGCGGTGGGCCTCCTGGCAATAAAAATGGCCGAGGACGTGATGACGAATGAGGCTCTCGATTATTGCCTGGTCGTCGGGACGGAAGAAGTCGATTGGTTGTTGTGTGACGCGTACTGGCGATGGCGTTTGCTTCGTTCCGCGCCTCCGATTGAGCCATTCAGTAAACAAAAACGAGGAATGATTTTGAGCGAAGGCGCAGGAGCAATCGTGGTCGCACGAGAAGGGCCGATTACAATTGAAGACGCTCACCCGGGCGGCTGCTACGGAAAGCGAGCGGAAGCGGAGGAAATTTTGAAGAGAATGCTGCGTGACCTCAGGCAGACCGAAATCGACTTTGTGATCTCAAGCGCTAACGGCACGTTCATCGATCAAGCGGAGCAGGTAGCGTTGGAGCAGGTGATTCCGGATGCTATTGCTTACACGGCAAAACCAGCCCTGGGCGAAAGCGTAGGCGCTTCGGGGTTGTGGCAAGTCATCGTGGGAGCCCAGGCCTTGCTTCACAGGGAGCTTCCACCTGTGCTTCACGCGGACGCGAACATTTCGTTGCGGCTTTCGCGTTCGCGCATGTCCGTGGCCGGAGCGCGCCGTGCGATCGTCTTAAGCTCTGGAGTCAATCAGCAAATTGCAGGTTTGCGCCTGGCAATCGAGTGATGTTGTAGATGTTGGTGTTTTTTGGGCGCAATTCAGTCCCGGATCCAACGCGCCTCGGTAAACATCGCATTACCGCTAGCGGTACGAGTTTCCAGTTGATTGCTCCATCCGCAACCTGCAGCCATGCCACGCTTGGGGGTGCGCCCTGGTTCGGTCGCGTCACGCAACCCGGATTTAGAAACAGCACGCTCCCGCGTCTTTCATTTCGCGGAACGTGCGTGTGCCCGTGCAAGACAAAATCAACGTCATCCGGCAAATGGTCAGGCGGTATATGTTGGAGACGGAATTTCAATCCGCCTCGCGCAAGATCGACAACGAGCGGCCAATCAAAGTTACTATCGCAATTGCCTCGCACCACGGTTACGCGAGGCCCAATCGCGCGGAGCTCGTCGAGAATGGTCTCCGTGCAAACATCACCCAGGTGCCAGATTTCGTCAGCATCTTTGGCGATTTCTCTAACCGTTTCTGGCAAACGATTGTGGGTGTCGGCCAGAACGAAAATATGCAAGGTGTCCTTCGATTTCTTAGGCGTTGGCATGGCGCGCAAAGTTATCTCTACAAACTGTTACATGCCGCCGCGCTCCGGCCGCATGTTTGGATGCATGCGTTGATTTGCGCGACAGCGGATGTTACGTAGCCTCGCCCGCTCTGCCATGAGTCAGAACTACAAAAATACTCTCAATTTGCCGCGCACGGAGTTTCCGATGAAGGCAAACCTCGCCGCGCGCGAACCGGAAATGCTTCGAGTGTGGGAGGAGACCCGACTCTACCAACAAATCCAGAAGTCGCGAGAGGGTAGGGAATTATTTGTCCTGCATGATGGGCCGCCGTTCGCCAACGGAGACGTGCACATGGGCACTGCGCTTAACAAAATTCTTAAAGATTTCGTGGTGAAATCGGAAACCATGCTCGGCAAACGCGCGCCGTACGTGCCGGGCTGGGATTGTCATGGCCTGCCCATCGAATACAAGGTGGTAAAGGAATCACGCGGCCTTTCTCCGCTGGAGATTCGCAAAAGATCGGAAGCGTTTGCGCGAAAGTTTGTCAATATCCAGCGCGAGCAATTCAAAAGGCTCGGCGTCTTCGGTGATTGGGAGAATCCGTATCTGACGATGGATCCCAAATACGAAGCAGAAATCCTGCGCGCTTTCGCCGTATTTGTTGAGGAAGGTCTCGTTTATCAATCGAAGAAGCCGGTTTTTTGGAGCACAGGCGCACAAACCGCGCTGGCCGAAGCTGAAGTAGAATACCAGGAGCGCGACGATACCGCGGTTTATGCGCGGTTCCCGCTTCCTCCGGACCAAATCGCGAAAACAGATTTGCCAAGTGATAAGCCAGTCAGCGTCGCGATCTGGACAACAACACCATGGACATTGCCTGCAAATCTCGCGATCGCAGTGGATCCGAACGCCGAATATGAAATTTTGAGCAATGGAGACGAGCGAGTGATTGTTGCTCGCAAGCTTCGCGATCAATTCATTCACCAAACTGGTTTTGTTGCCACGGAAGAATCGACTTTTCGTGTTGGTAAACAGCTGGTCGGACTTCAGGCGCAACATCCATTTCTCGACCGAAAATCAACCATACTCGCGGCCGATTTCGTAACCATGGATACCGGCACAGGCCTGGTGCACATCGCGCCCGGCCATGGCGAGGACGATTACTGGTTAGGCAGGGCCAACGGTTTGGAAATTCTTTCGCCTGTCGACGATCACGGGCGTTTTACCGATGAAGCCAGTTTGCCAAATCTCACTGGGAAATATGTCTTTGATGCCAACGCGGACATCATCAATTTGCTGCAAGAGCGGCGGATGTTGCTTGGTCAACAGAACTTTCATCACTCCTACCCATATTGTTGGCGTTCCAAAACACCGATCATTTTCCGGAATGTCGAGCAGTTCTTCATTCGGATCGATGAGCTGCGCGGCAGGGCCCTTAATGCCATTCACAACGAGGTGAAATGGATTCCAGGGTGGGGCGAAAATCGCATCGCGGGCACTGTTGAATCTCGCCCCGACTGGGTGATTTCGCGCCAACGAAGCTGGGGTGTGCCACTGCCAGTTTTCTATTCGAAGGATGGCGAAGCTATACTCGACGCAAAAGTCATTCGGGAGCTCGCCGATCTTGTCGCGGAGCACGGCTCAAACATTTGGTTTGAATTAGACGACGCCGATCTTGCCAAAAAACTTGGACTTCCGCCCGGCACAACGAAACGCAACGACACAATCGATGTCTGGATCGACAGCGGCGTTTCACACAAAGCAGTTTGCGCGGTGCACCCGGAGCTGCGCGATCCGGCCGATATGTACCTGGAAGCGACCGACCAGCATCGCGGCTGGTTTCAATCGTCCTTGATGACCAGTATCGCACTGAACAATCGCGCACCGTACAAGACTTGCGTTACGCACGGATTCGTTGTCGACCTGGACGGGAAGAAAATTTCCAAATCCAGCGCTTACGAGAAGCCGGTAGACGCCGGCCATTTTGTAAATGAACACGGCGCGGACCTCGTTCGCTTGTGGGCAAGCAGCATCGATTACACCGCTGACGTACCGTTTTCCGAGGAAATTTTCACGCGCCTGGCAGACACCTATCGCCGGATTCGAAACACGCTGCGCATTTTGCTCGGAAACCTTTACGATTTCCCTGTAGCCGCGGGCGCTGACCGCGGCGGGGTCCAGTCAACAGCATCGGTTGCAAGGTTGATCGATCGCTGGATTTTGGAGCGTTTGAACAACGTGATCGCTGATTGCCGATCCGCGTACGCAGCGTACGAATTTCACAAGGTTTATCACACGCTCAACCAGTTTTGCGCCGTCGATCTGAGTAGCCTCTATATCGACATTACCAAAGACCGGATGTATTGCGACGCCCCAGACTCGCCCCGGCGTCGCGCAACACAAGTGGTCATGCATGAAATTTTAGGCGCACTGTGCCGATTGCTCGCGCCGGTGCTTGCATTTACTGCCGAGGAATCGTGGCGGTATTCAGCGCTGGACGGTTCGGTCCATCTACAAGAATTTCCCCCATTCGAGCATCGAGGGCACGAAGCGAGCGATCAGGTCGCAGAGCTCCTGAAATTGCGCGGCGTTATCGGTCAGGCCATCGAGCATGCGCGACAGCAGAAGCTGATCGGGAATGCTCTTGAGGCAGCGGTTGTTTTACATTCAAACTCCGAGGTCACGACGAAAATCAGCAAGGAAGAGCTAGAGGAATTCTTAATCCTGAGTGATCTGACGATTCGCCAGGGAACCGAAGCAAGCGCGTCCGTGACCAAAACAGCATACAAGAAATGCGCCCGTTGCTGGCGTCACCGGCCAGCTGTCGGCACAAGCAAGGACCACCCGGATTTGTGCGATCGGTGCGAAAGCGTTGTTAGCGCTATATCAGAGAAAGCGCGATGATCCGGTTCTGTCATTCCGAGCGTAGTGGAGCGAAAGCGCAACGGAGTCGAGGAATCTCACAAACAGAAATCCACTTAGAGATGTCTCGACTTCGCTCGACATGACATCAAAGACTGAAACGCGTGAAGTATATTCTTTTTCTCTCACTTCCACTCTACGCACTGGATCAGTTGACCAAACAGATGGTTCTGCGGTTCATCACTCCTGATGAACCGCGCGTTCTGGTCGCCGATTTCTTCAGTCTCGTTTACGTGACCAATAACGGTGCAGCGTTTGGATCCTTCAGAGGCAATAATACTTTCTTCATCGCCATTTCATCTGTTGCGCTTGTGGTTGTTCTGGGCCTCCTCCTGCGGGCGCGAGCAGTTGATCGTTGGCGTGATCTTTCGCTGGCACTTCTTCTCGCCGGAATCCTGGGAAATCTTACTGATCGCCTTCTTTATGGGCACGTGATTGATTTTCTGCTTTTCGATTTGCACATCCCATATGCGCATCCCTGGCCGGCCTTTAATGTCGCCGACTCCTGCATCTCGGTTGCGGTGGTGCTGTTTATTATACATTCGTTTTGGAAGCAGGAGCCCCCCCCGAAAACAGCATTGCTGTAATCGTCGCGCTGTGCGTGACGCGAGCATGCCGTGGTCTTTGTGCGCGTTGCGCTTCGCTCAGCAAAGCGGCTACAGTGGTCTGGTGAAACCTTCGCCAATGGAAGAGACGGCGCGTAGCGTTGCTGCGCGCTTGCGCGAAGAGGGTCACATCGCATACTTCGCCGGCGGTTGTGTGCGCGACATGGTTCGCGGCTTGGATCCAAAGGATTACGACATCGCCACCGACGCGCGACCCGATGTCGTGCAGAGACTTTTTCCACGAACCTATGCGGTTGGCGCGCACTTTGGCGTGATCGTCGTTCTGGAAAACGATTTCCAATTCGAGGTGGCAACATTTCGGTCCGACGAGGCTTATATCGACGGACGGCACCCGACCGCAGTTCACTTTTCATCGCCGGAAGAGGATGCCCGGCGCCGGGATTTCACGATAAACGGAATGTTTTACGACCCGGTTGCAGAAGAAGAGATTGATTTCGTCGGTGGCCGCGCCGATATCGCCGCGACCCTGGTGCGCGCTATCGGCGAGCCCGCGCAGCGTTTCGCGGAGGATCGGTTGCGAATGCTGCGAGCAGTGCGGTTCGCGACGGTGCTCGATTACCAGATCGATGCAAAAACATGGGACGCACTGATCGCCAGCGCGGTTTCGATTAACGAGATCAGTGCGGAACGAATCCGCGATGAGTTGGTGCGGATTTTTCTGTCACCGAACCGAGGGCGTGGCTGGGACTTGCTCGATGCAAGCGGACTGATGCGCGCCATTCTGCCCGAGATTGAGGCAATGAAAGGGTGCGAACAACCCGAGCAATTTCATCCTGAAGGTGACGTCTTCAAGCACACACGATTAATGCTGGATTTTTTGCCGGAGCAAGTTTCTGTGCCGCTCGTTTTCGCAGTTTTGTTTCATGACGTCGCCAAGCCGCGTACAGCAACCGTGGACGAAACGGGGCGAATCCGCTTCAGCGGGCATGATCGTCTCGGCGCTGAGATGACCGAAGAAATCATGCGGCGTTTGCGATTTTCCGGCGCTGAAATCGAGGCCACGGTTGAGATGGTGCGGCAGCACATGGTTTTTAAGGACGTGCCCGAGATGCGGGTGGCGAAATTGAAGCGCTTCATGGCGCGGCCAACCTTTGAGCATGAGCTCGAGCTGCATCGGGTTGATTGCCAGGGCAGCCATCGCATGCTCGATAACTACGAATTTCTTCTTCGTAAACGCGAAGAGTTTGCTAACGAACCAATTATTCCGCCGCCGTTCGTACGAGGGGATGATCTGATCGCTCTCGGTTTCAAGCCGGGGCCGAAGTTTGGCGAGATTCTTGAAGCGGTCGAGACACGCCAGCTCGAAGGAAGGTTGCGTTCTCGGGAGGAAGCGCTCGAGTGGGTGAAACGCGAATACTCGTTATAGCATAAACATTAACATCGAATGAGAATTCTGATGATTAGCGCCGAAGGGCCGCCACTGCAGCGAACAGCGGCCCTGATCGATGTGATGGACTCACTGCCCGCTGCCCTGCGCGCCCGAGGGCACGATGTCTGTGTGGCTCTTCCGTTCTACCGGGAGATTCGAGAGAACCGCGCATTCAAGACAAAGAACACCGGGATCGCTGTCGATGTGCAGGTGGGCGACAAAGTTTATCCTGCCCGATACCTCGAGGGGCGAAGTGCCAGTGGCGTGCAGTTGTACCTGGTTCGCTGTGATGAATTTTTTGATCGCGACGGAATTTACGGCGAACGGGGCAAACCCTACGAGGATAACGCGTCACGATTCATCTTTTTTTGCAAGGCGGCGCTGGAATTATCTCGCCGACTAACGCCGCAATTACAAGTTCTGCACCTGCACGATTGGCCGGCGGCGCTCGTGCCGGTGTTCGTGTACGGGCAGGGCCTGCCGTTCAAAACTGTGTTGACCATTCATCATGTCGCTGATCAAGGCAGTTTTTGGGGACTCGATTTCGGGCTTACCAATTTGCCGGAGCGATTTTTTACCCTGCATGGAGTCGAATTCTTCGGACGACTGAATTTTCTGAAGGGTGGAATTCTGTACGCTGATAAGATCACAACGGTTAGCGAACATTACCGGCGCGAAATTCTGACGCCATCTGGCGGCCACGGGCTCGATGGGGTATTGCGCGAAAATGCGCATCGCCTAAGCGCCATTTTAGATGGCGCAGATTACAAGGTTTGGAATCCAGAATCGGATCGTTTGTTACCAGCACGCTACGATGAAAAAAGGCTTCGTGGAAAACAGGTTTGCCGCGATGCCTTGCTAAAGGAGATGAAACTCGCACCCGGGCCGCGGGGTCCGGTCTTCGGCATGGTGACTCGTGTCGTTCAGGAAAAAGGTTTCGAGATTCTGGTGCCGCTCCTTGATCGACTCCTATGGGATGATGTGCGCTTGATTATACTCGGGGAAGGCGATCCCGCGTATGAAACTTCCCTCGCGGTTGCAGCCAGAAAATTCCCGACGCGGTTTGCATATCAAAAAGATTACGACGCGAAACTGGCGCACTTGATCGAGGCGGGGATCGACATCAGTCTGATTCCGTCGCGATTCGAGCCGGCTGGTTTGAGCGCGATGTATAACTTAAAGTACGGCGCTCTCCCAGTCGCGCGCGCGACAGGCGGAATTCACGAGATCATCGAAGATTACGATCCGACTTCAGATAGCGGTTACGGCTTTCTCTGCTACGAATATTCAAGCGACGCCTTCTGGGACGCGATTAAGCGAGCGCGGCAAACCTTTGGCGACCGGAATCTCTGGACCAAGCTGATGAAGCGGGCGATGGCACGCAATTTTTCCTGGGACGTATCTGCGCGACGCTACGAAGCCCTGTATAGAGAACTTATTGGAGCGTCCGAGGAAGCAGCAGCGTAGTTCGCGCGGCGTCGGACGCCGGTCAAGCTTTCCGCTTGTCAAACCGATTCATCTGTGGAAGTTTGGCCAGCTTTTTCTCCGACACATGGCTTACGCAATTATTAAAACGGGTGGCAGACAGTTTCACGTCGCGGAAGGCGATACGATTGATGTCGATCTTTTGGATGTCGATCCTGGCAAGACCGCGACCTTCGGCGAGGTGTTGATGTTTGCCGATGGAAAAGACGTGACGCACGGAAACCCGCTTATATCCGGAGCGAAAGTCACGGCTGAAGTTCTGGAACAGCGCAAGGACAAAAAAGTCGTCGCGTTCAAGTACAAGCGGCGCAAGGGCTATCACCGGACGGTTGGGCATCGCCGCAAATTGACGCGCGTAAAGATCAAGAGCATCAGTGTAGGAGCGAAAAAATCCGCCGCGAATAAGACCGACGAATAAAGACGGATAGCGGACTATCACCTATTAACTCTCAACCAACGACTTTCTTCGATGGCTCACAAAAAAGGACAAGGCAGCGTTAAGAATGGCCGGGACAGCGTCAGCAAACGGCTGGGTGTCAAAAAGTTTGGCAGCGAAAGAGTCGTCGCCGGAAACATTATTGTGCGTCAGCGGGGGACAAAATTTCAGCCTGGAAGAAATGTTGGGCTCGGCCGGGACTACACGATTTTTGCGCTAATCGATGGAAGCGTGCGCTTCGATCGTTCCGGGCGCCGGGTAAATGTCGATCCGTTGGTGACCGGAGATTAGCCCGGTCGAATTCTGCTTTCAGCTTCGAGCTGTCTGCGCTATAAACGGTTTTTTCCCCTATGCGATACAACACGTTTATCCTTTTTGGTGCGCCCGGTAGCGGCAAAGGTACTCAGGGGAAAACGCTCGGGACAATACCGCGCTATTATCATTGCGCGTGCGGCGATGTATTCCGCTCCATCGACACACGCACGAAAGTCGGCAAAGCGTTCCTCGAATACTCGAGCAAAGGTCAGTTAGTTCCGGACGATGTCACAGTTGAGCTTTGGCGAGAGGCGATCGATGCGGCTGTGGAAGGGCACAAATTTAAGCCGGACATCGACACGCTGGTGTTGGACGGTATTCCGCGGAATGTTGGGCAGGCCAAGGTCATGGGGGAAATGATCGACGTAAAAAAAGTGTTTCATCTCGCCTGTCCAAGTCGCGAGACGCTTTTTTATCGGCTCAAGAAGCGCGCCCTCAAAGACAACCGCCTCGACGATGCAAACGAGCAGGTTATCCAGCGACGCCTGGACATTTACGAGAAGGAATCGAAGCCAGTACTTTCTTATTATTCGAAAGAGCTGGTGACCGTGGTTGACGCGACTCAGCCACCCGCCAAAGTTCTGCTCGAAATTCTAAAGAGCGTGAACGGCGTGTATGAGCCAGCAGCAGTTTGAAAATTTCACAGCATCCAGCCTGTACTGTGAAAAGTGCAAAGCCGCTATGCCCGTGCGGGAGCGGTTGCTTTTAGTCTTACCCGACAAGGAGATTTTCGATTATCTCTGCACGGGATGCGGATCGTCCGTAGGTCGCCGCGAGATCACAGCCGGTGAAAAATTGATGGCGCAAGCGATGGCCGGACGGGGTCGACGTCGGTCCACAGCAGTGCATCAACTCAAGCCGTAATCGGCATGCGCATCGTTTTTATGGGCGCTGGCGAAATTGGCGTGCCGACGCTGCAAGCTTTGCTGAAGTCCGAGCACGAAGTCGTCGGCGTTGTGACCCAACCCGACAAACCAGTCGGGCGCTCTCAATTGATCGAGCCACCGCCGATTAAGAAGGCACTCTCCGGAACGAATATACCCGTTTTGCAACCGGCTCGGATCAAAGATAGACAAGCGATTGAAGAAATTCGCGCGTTAAGGCCGGATGTGATGGTCGTGATGGCTTACGGGCAAATCCTACCACGTGGCGTTCTCGAAATTCCAGAGATTGCCTGCTTGAACCTGCACGCATCACTTTTGCCCCGCTGGCGGGGCGCGGCGCCCATCCAGGCAGCGATCGCAGCGGGCGATCGTGAAATCGGTATCACGGTGATGTACATGGATGAAGGACTCGATACAGGCGACATCTTATTGCAGCGCACCATCGACATTCTGCCCGCTGACACGGGGGGGGCGTTGCATGATCGACTCGGAGGGGTTGCGCCTGAAACGCTACTCGAGTCGTTGGATTTGCTTGCCAAAGGAAAAGCGCCGCGCACTCCGCAGGACAACGCGGTTGCGACTTACGCCCCGAAGCTGAAACGGGAAGACGGCAAAATTGATTGGTCGGATCCAGCTGACGCGATTGAAAGAAAAATTCGCGCATTCGATCCATGGCCTGGCGCGTTTATGACTGTCTCAACAAACGGCACGCGCAATCTCAAGATTTTTTCGGCAACGGTTATCGATCTTCGAGGGAAGCCCGGGAAAATTCTCCGCAGCGAGAATGAACTGGTGGTCGCGGCTGGTGAAGATGCGTTATCGCTCGGAGAAGTGCAGCTGGAGGGAAAGCGACGCATGAGCGCGATGGAATTTTTGCGCGGACACCCCACATTGTCGTCCTAATCCCGCAGGCACGGGAGAAGGATCTGACGGAAGAACAGAGAGTTACGCAAGCGGACCTTGTATGATCAGCCGGCGTGTGAGGTCGCTCGCCGTCTTCGCGGCACGTGTGTTTGTGCTTTCCAAGATCAAGGTCTTCTGTTGATCATAGTAAGTCACTTATGCAAACCGAGAAGCCAGCATATAAGCGCATCGTTCTCAAGCTGAGCGGTGAAGCTGTGCAGGAACGCGGCGGGCGCGACAACATTTCCCCAACAGTCGTGCGTGAAATTGCTGAACGGATAAAAGAAGTCCGAGATCTCGGAGTGCAAGTATCAGTGGTCATTGGCGGCGGAAATATCTGGCGCGGTGTCTCGGCGTCGCATCGCGGCATGGATCGAACTACCGCAGACTACATGGGTATGCTTGCTACCGTGATTAACGCACTGGCGTTACGCAGCACACTTGATCAAATGGGTATCGAGACGCGTGTCCAGTCGGCAATCGACATGAGAAATGTGGCGGAGCCGTTCATCCTGGGACGCGCCATTCGGCACCTTGAACTCGGTCGTATTGTCATTTTTGCTGCCGGCACCGGCAACCCATACTTTTCCACCGACACGACAGCAGCTTTGCGAGCGAGCGAGATTCGGGCCGATGTGATCCTGAAAGCGACGAAGGTTGACGGTGTCTATGATCGCGACCCAAAGAAGCACCCAGATGCGCGACGCTTCGACCAGCTCACTTTTTCGGAAGCCCTTGCGAAACGTTTACAGATTATGGATTCGACTGCGTTTAGTCTGTGCATGGACAACAAAATACCCATTGTCGTCTTTGACATGAATAACCCCACCAACATCCGCGATGCCGTGCTAGGGCGAAAAGTTGGGACACTGGTTTGCGATGAACTTTCAACGACGTAAGACTTCAGCGACATGAGCAGAGATGACATTCTTCTGGAGGCCGAGATGTCGATGGACAAAAGCGTCGATTACATGGTTCATGAATTTGCTGCGGTGCGCACCGGCAAGGCTTCGCCCGGTCTGGTCGAAAACGTCGATGTCCACGCTTACGGATCGACCATGAAACTAAAGCAGCTTGCGTTGATCACGACGCCCGAGTCGCGTTTGCTCGTTGTTCAGCCTTTCGACGCTGGCACGGTCCAGGACATCGAGAGGGCACTCAAGGAATCGAAGATCGGCATTACGCCTGCGGTTGACGGAAAAATCATTCGGCTGCCAATCCCGGAACTGTCAGAAGAGCGACGCAAGGAATTGGCCCGTTCCCTGGGCAAAATGGCCGAGGAAGCGCGTGTGCGCGTGCGCACCAACCGCCGCACTGCACTCGACGAAGCCAAAAAACTCAAGACGGCAGGTGAATTAACCGAAGACGGTTTTCGCGATGTGGAGGAAGAAGTGCAAAAGCTCACCGACCGCTTCGTCAAATCGGTCGACGATCATCTGAAGCACAAGGAAGCGGAGATCATGAAGGTGTAGCTATCCGATTCGACGCTCACGTTCCCATTCTTTCGAATTGAATCTTCGTATCAGCGTACACCTGCCATAGCTCAATTCTTCCATCTCGCACGATTGCCCGCCATGCCGCCGGAATTTTCCAGGCCTTTTCTCCTGTCCCCGCGCCTGCGTAGCCGTACGCCACGGCAAGGTCGCCTTTACTAAAAATCTGTTCGATCTCGATGTAGTAATTCGGGAAAAGCCCGAAGTAACTGTCCCAGCCGGCCTTCATCGTCTCCTTTCCTGCCATTTCGTTGCCGTGCGCGTCGATGAACGTGTGATCGTCGCTCATCAGGGCAGCTATTTTTTCAAGATCGTGGGAATTAATAGCAGCAGCGAAGTCCGTGATGGTTTTCATGCACAATACAGAACGCGGATGGCGTTATGCCAATAGGTTGATCCCGACTGCAGCGTTTTCCTCCGGGCTGGCGAGCCAGTGATGGTAGCGAGCAGCGACCTCGGCGAAACGCTGAACGTCCGCGAACGATGGAGGCTTTGGAAGCGCGTCAGGAGCAACTGGTCTTCCGATTTCCTGAAAAAATCTGCCAAGTCTCGAAGTTGTTACTATGATTACGACCGCGGGTTCATTCGATTGGTTTTTCCAAGCGTGCCTGACCTCTTGAGGCACATGGCGGAAATCGCCCGCATGCATAGTTATCCATTCGAAAGTATCCTGCCGCTGTACCAAAGCCTGAACACTGCCGGAGAATAGAAAAAAACTTTCGTCGTCAGGATGACTGTGAAGGGGGACCGAGACCCCGGGCGGAATAGTTCCCTTCAATACGCAATAACGATCCTCGCTCTCTGATGGCAGAACCATGAATTCGACCGTGGGTCCAAGCACATCAAGAACGACATGCGACTTTGTATTTGATCGATGCGAAGGCTCCATCGACACCGCTACTACGTGTACCTTTATTTTCGAACTAGACCGCGAAACTTTCGCCGCAAGAGCAGTGCGCGAGGGCGTTCGGGTTGGTCACTTTAAAACCGCCCTTTTGCAGGTCTTCGCTGTAATCGAGCACCGAGCCGCTGACAAAAAGCGCGCTTTTTGGATCAACAACCAACCGCACATTCGAGATCGGGACAAGAATATCGCGCTCCTTCGGGCCATCCACCAAATCCATGACGTATTGCAAGCCGGAGCATCCCCCGCCGACCACTGCGAGACGTAGCGCCCCCTCTGGCTTGCCCTTTTCCTGAAGGAGCGATTCCAGCTTGCGCGCCGCTGTCTCGGTAACGCTGATCAGGCGCTCGTTGCCGATCTTATAATTGATAGCGGTGGATTCCGTCGTCATCGAAAAAAATTAGGAAAGCAGCAACGCAGGGATAGCATTTTCAACTTTTTCCTCCTCCGTAATCGTAATTTCTTGATTCAAAATATTTTCTTCCGCGATCGCCTTAACTTCGGCGAGAGTCGACACATGTGCAAAGTTCTGACGCAACCGTTTCGCATTGGGCATCGTCCACGAATAAGCCATCAGGCGCGCGCGCATCGCTCGAATTGCCGCTTCCTCCGCGCCCCATTCGCGAACCGCGAGCTGGCAGTGGCGCAGAACCAGGTTCCACTTTTCCGATAGGCTGGGTGCATCCACCATCAGTCCGCTGGCGAGATACTCTTTGATCTGATTGAAGATCCATGGGGCGCTCATGGCCGCGCGACCGATCATCGCGCCCGCGACTCCGTTTTCACGCCGTCGTTTCGCGGTGTCGGCGGCACTGGATAGGTCGCCGTTCCCGATAACCGGAATCGGAACAGCAGCGGCAACTTCGCCGATGATATCCCAATCCGCAGCGCCAGCATAACCTTGCGCGCGTGTGCGACCGTGCACAGTTATCGCCGTGATTCCTGCATCAACGAGCAGGCGCGCTACGTGCGTGGCGTTGATCGAATTGGCATCCCAGCCAATGCGAATCTTGGCCGTGACCGGCACTGGCGCGATCGCCCGAACTACCGCGGTCGCGACACTGGCCAAAGTCGGACAATCTTTCAACAATGCGGAGCCGCCATTTCTGGAGACTACTTTGTTGACAGGACAACCGAAGTTCAGATCAATGAAATCTGGACGCACCCAATCAACGACTAGGCACGCCGCTTCCGCCATGTGCTTGCCGTTGGCACCGAAGAGTTGCACACCGATTGGCCGTTCGATCTCATCAAAATCCAGGTACTCACGCGTCCGCGCATTGCGGCGGAAAATTCCTTCGGCAGAAACGAATTCGGTCGTGAGAACGTCAGCGCCATATTCTTTGCAGAGCTGCCGGAAAATTTTGTCCGACACCCCGGCCATCGGCGCGAGGTAAAGAGGAAATTGTTCGAAAAACCAGGGAAGAAGCATCTGGATCTTTCAACCATGTGCCGCGGTCCGAAGTAGGTCCGCCACTTCGTTTTGCACGTTTTCCAGCTCGTCGAGCCGCAATTGCGGATCGGGTACGATGAATACATCGCCGGTTGCGCCGTGTTCGTAAATCAAAACACGCCCATTGGTACTCTCTTCCGTCTTCACTTGTTTCAGGACGCGTTTGCGCTCGAGCATCGCGGCAAGGACATAGCAGGGGTTCGCAGGCGGATTTTTCGAAGCAATTAAACGGCGGAAGAGTTGTTCCGCATTTTCCTTCGGCAGAGGCTCCGGCGGCTTCGGCGGCAGTGGCTCGTAGCGCGATTTCCAAAATGAAAATGGTTGAATGTTTTCATTCCGATTCTGCCACGCCTCCTCACTCAAATCCTCGCGCCGATAGCCAGCAGCGCTGTGGTAAAGCAAAGTGTAGAAGTATTCTCCTGGAACAAAAGGCCGATGCGTCATCGCACAGACGTCGGCCCGGTGCGTGATCGCCCATTCGTTTGGAAGCGGGTTCATCGTGATACCATACGACGCGTGGCGAAAAGATGAAAACTAGGTGGCTCACGGTTGGACGCGCGAAGATGGAGCAAATAGAGACCAATCGCGGCGAAAAGAAGATTCGGCGTCCAAGCCGCCACCCATGGAGAAACGCGGTCGCCCTCGCCGAGCGCTAGAAACAAGTGCACCAGGAAGTTCATTGAAAAGACGAGAAAAACCGCAGCGGCAACACTCGATAACACACCCCGGCGCGAATAGCCGATTCCGAGCGGCGCAGCGATGCAGACGACAACCAAACAGGTCCACGGCAGAGCAAACCGATAGTGCAGATGTGTTCGAAACGGTGCCAGCAACGTCGCGGGGAAATCCGCATTGAAACGCAAATACTCTCTCAATTCTGGCAGGCTTAGAAATTCCGCGCGTTCATTTGCGCTGCCGAGCCGGAATGGGGTCTCACTCCAATGCTCGATCTTTAGTGAAGGATAGATCTGCTCGTCAACGATATTTCCCGCGTGATCATAGTGAACGACCTTTGCGTTCTCCAAATCCCAGGTTTTGGTTTCTGGGCGGTAGGAAGCGCGACTTGCGACATAATTCGTAACGATATTGTCGTTCGCGTCCTGTTGAAGCACCTGAACGTTGTTGAACGTACTACCGCGAGGAAGGAAGTTCTGAATGAACCAGGTACGCAAGTCGGTGCGATTACGAAAAATTTGCCCCTGGATGTAACGACTGGGACGCGCCAGCGCTTCGGAAAGAAAATTTTTGCGGGCCAGTTCCGCATGCGGCGCAAGCGAATAGTTGAGCGCCATGCTGGCTGCCACAGTGAGCAGCCCCATGCCGATCAACGGCATCAGAACGCGCGGGAGACTTATGCCCGCGGTGAGCATGGAGACAATTTCGTTGGACCGCGACATTCGACCCAGAGCAAAAAGGAGCGACAACAGAAGCGAAACCGGCAGCAGAATGATGAAAACCTGCGGGATTTGCGTGGCGTAATAACGAGCGACCAGAAGGAGACTGATGCGCTCATCGATGAACGTCGAGATGTTATCGCTCACGTCGAAAATGAGCCAGATGGAGATGAACCCGGCGATGCAGTAAAGATAAACCTGCAAGAAATTGCGAATGACGTATCGGTCGAGGAGTTTCATTGCGATTTAGATGGTCCTGTCCCAATTAGCGTACTCAAATCAATGGCGCGTGCCAAATCATGACAGAAAAGGATTATGAAATCCGAATGACGAAGCCGCCTAAATATACAATGATCGCCTGCGTTTTGCGTCGCTCACACGCGGTGAGGCCCGAAGCAATGTCATGATCGCACTGAAGGACAGCTTCGGCAGTGATTTTGTTGAAGGAGTCCACGCGTTTTTTTCGGAGAACGGCCCGCTGTCGAAGGCAAAGAACTTCGAGTTCCGTCTGCAACAGCAGGAAATGGCGGCCGCCGTCGCGACCGCCCTGGAGGAAGAGCGCCATTTGGTAGTCGAAGCCGGAACTGGTGTAGGTAAATCCCTGGCTTATCTCACGCCGGCAATTTTATTGGCGATCGAGCAACACAAAAAGGCAATCGTCTCGACCCACACGATTAATCTTCAAGAGCAGCTTCTTTACAAAGACATCCCCATTCTGAAGAAGATTCTTCCGGTCGAGTTTGAGGCCGCGTTGATCAAGGGACGCCAAAATTATCTTTGCCCGCGCCGATTGGAACGCGCGCTGCAACAAGCCAATGAACTTTTCACCGGTCCGGAGCAAAACGAGGTGAAACGTTTGGCCGAATGGGCGCGCACGACGCGCGACGGTTCGCTGAGCGATTTATCGGTGGATCCTGATCCGAAAGTATGGGCACAAGTCTGTAGCGAGCCGCACATCTGTACGAAAAAGACGTGTGGCCGCGACACGCGTTGTTTCTATCACAACGCCCGAAAGCGCTTCGAAGCGGCTGATCTCGTAGTGATCAATCATACTTTGCTCTTCGTGCTGCTGGATGATCCGGACGAAATGGCGGAACGCGAGAGCGGATTCATTTTCCCAAATGACTTCCTTATCCTGGATGAAGCGCACACAGTCGAAAACGTCGCCTCGCGGCAGATTGGCATCCGCATCTCGCAATACGGGCTACGATCGACAATCCAGCGGCTTTACAATGCCCGAACGCGCAAGGGCCTGTTCACCGTGATGCGCGATGCGGAGGGCGTACGGCTCGCGGCCGAGCTGGTCGACGACGCGGAGAAGTTTTTCGCTGCGGTTGAATCGAAATGCGATTTCAAAAAGGGCCGCGAATTTCGTGTACGCGATGCCGATCTTGTTTCGGACACAATCACGGGTCGCATGACAACCTTGCAGAATCGCATAGCCGAGGTCGTAAAACGGGCTGAAGACGAGTTTCTAAAAGCGGAATTACAGGAATATGGCCGGCGGATTCATGAGGCCCGCACCGGGATCTCAGCGTTTCTAGAGCAAAACCGCCGCGAACATGTTTACTGGGTGGAGCGCACGGGAAAAACCGCACAATTTCTCACGCTTAACGCTGCGCCGATCGATATCGCGCCCGTCCTGCGTCAAATGATTTTTCGCGATAATTGTTCGTGCATTATGACCAGCGCGACACTCTCAGTGGGTCGCAAGGATCTTGCTTATTTCCGGCAACGCATCGGCGCGGAGGAAGCCGAGCCGGCATTGCTAGGCGGCCCATTCGATTTCCAGAAACAGATGAAGATGTTCATTGTCAAGAAAATGCCCGATCCGCGCCACGCTCAATATGAGGAAGCGCTCGAACATTGGGTGGCGCATTTTGTCGAGAAGACCGACGGTCGCGCGTTCGTCCTTTTCACAAGTTATCGCGGGATGCAGCAGGTGGCCGACCGAATGGCGCAATTCTTTTCGCAAAAGAAATTCAATCTCCTGGTGCAGGGCGGCGGCGCGCCGCGCGGAAAACTTCTTGATCAATTTAAGACCACGCCGCGCAGCGTTCTTTTTGGCACCGACAGTTTTTGGATGGGCGTCGATGTCCCCGGCGAGGCGCTTTCGAATGTGATCATTACGCGTCTGCCCTTTGCTGTGCCCGATCATCCACTGATCGAAGCGAAACTCGAATTGATCGAGGAGCGCGGCGGCGATCCGTTCACTGAATATTCACTGCCGGAAGCGATCCTGAAGCTCCGACAAGGAGTAGGCCGTTTGATCCGAACAAAGAGCGACCGCGGCATTATCGTCATTCTCGATAATCGTATCGTGACCAGGCCCTACGGCCGCGCCTTCCTGCAGGCATTACCGAAATGCCCGGTGGAAATAATTTAAGTCTGGAGTGTTAATGTTCACTTGAACATATCTCTCGGGCGGCTTAATTTGAGCGCATGGAGCGCTCTGATTCGTCAAATTCCTCTGCAGCAAGAGATCGACGGAGCGAGATCCACCAAATTCTGGCAATCCTGCATAAGTGGGGGATTCATACGCTTGGCCAGTTTGCGGCCCTGGATAGGGAGCAGCTGGGTGCGCGACTTGGCCCTGAAGCAGTCCGAATGTGGGAACGGGCTAATGGGCAATCGAATCGAGTGCTTAAATTAATTCGGCCGCCGGAGTCGTTTGAGGAGAGCTTCGAATTTGAAAACGAAATTGAAACCGCCGAGCCGCTTCTCTTCATGCTTCGCCGTTTTTTGGAGCAACTCGCCGTTCAGTTGAGCGGAATTTATCTCGTCACAAAAGAACTGACCCTGCGGATCACGTTCACCAATAAACAAATTTACGAGCGCATTTTCAAAATTCCGCAGCCGACCAACAATGTCGATCTTCTCTTCCGGATGCTGCATACGCATTTGGAGAATTTTAAATCCGAGCATCCGATCGTTGCGGTCGCATTGAATGCGCAGCCGATCAAGCCTGCGAGAGAACAATTCGGATTATTTGAAACTACATTACGCAATCCGCAGCAACTCTTAGAAACGCTTGCACGTTTGATCGCTCTTCTAAGCGCTGATCGAGTCGGCACGCCGGTCTTGGAAGAAACGCATCGGCCGGATGCATTTCGGATGGAAGCCTTTGTGTGGAATCGGACTTCCACGGCTGGGAATGGAGGGCGGAGCTCTGCGACGCCGGAGGCGCATCCCAAGGCTCGCGGGAGCTCGCCCCTCCACACATTACGCCTGGCGTTACGCCGATTTCGGCCAACTGTATCTGCATCCGTCCTGTTGGATGAAGACTGCCTCATGCATGTTCGCGGCGCAGATGTTCGCGGTAAAATCATCGATCTGCAGGGCCCATTTTTGATTTCCGGAAACTGGTGGGACGAAAAATCGTGGATGTGCGCAGAGTGGGATCTGCAACTGGAAGATGGGGAACTGGTCCGGTGTCACGAATCGGAGGCAACTTGGAGAATTGATGGGATTTATGACTGACAAGACACACCGTTATCCTGAGCGGAGCTCGGAATGACGATGAGCTACGTCGAACTTCATGCGTCCAGCGCATTCAGTTTTTTGCGCGGCGGTTCGTTCCCGGAGCAATTAGCTGAAACAGCCGCCGAGATGGGAATGCTGGCGATGGCGTTGCTCGATCGCAACGGCGTTTATGGGGCGCAACGATTTTCCGTCGCCGCGCGCGAACACAAGGTACGACCAATCGTTGGCTGCGAATTGTTGATCGACGACGGCAGTGTTCTCCCAGTGCTGGTCGAAAATCGCACCGGTTACAAAAATTTGTGCGAACTGCTAACCCAGGCGCATCTGCGCAGCGAAAAAGGCAAATGCGCGGTGCAATGGAACGAGCTGTCGCAATTTGCGAAGGGGCTGGTAGCGCTCTTCGGATTGGGGAGCACAGGCTGCCAGCCTGTAACGTCCGGCAGCTTGCCGGACGTAGCTTCTCCCTCTGCACGGCGTTTCGTTCCATGTTTGCGGCAGGCCGCCGCAAACTACCCCGAAGGCTTTCGGGGTGCTCCCCAGAGCGCAGAAGATCGTGTTCGATTTCTAATCGACACGTTTGGCCGCGAAAATGTTTTCGTAGAAATTCAGCGGCATTTCATTCGGGGTGAAGACCGCATCAATCGCGAACTGATCGATGTTGCGCGCGCATATCGATTACCGCTCCTCGCAACAAACGGGGTGAAGTACGCGAAGCCGTACGGGCGCGAAGTGCTGGATGTTTTCACCTGCATCCGCGAGCACACACATCTGGATGCTGCCGGAAAATTGCTGGCCCAAAACGCCGAGTGCCATCTGAAGAGCGATGGGCAAATGCGAGCAATTTTCGCGGATTTGCCGGAAGCAATTGAAAACACGTCGCGCCTGGCCGAGCGACTCATGTTTTCGCTGGAAAATCTCGGGTACGAATTTCCAGAGTATCCGGTGCCCGCTGGTCACACCATGAATTCATTCTTGCGCACCATCGTCTGGTTCGGTGCGCAACAACGTTACGCTGCGATTAGCACGAAAGTGAAACGTCAGCTTGAAGAGGAACTGGCGCTCATCACAAAACTCGGTTTTCCCGGCTATTTTTTGATTGTTTGGGACATCGTCAATTTTTGTCGCGAACACAACATCATGGTCCAGGGCCGGGGCAGCGCCGCGAACAGCGCGGTTTGTTATTGCCTGGGAATCACGCCGGTCGATCCGGTGGAAAATCATCTCGTATTCGAACGATTCCTAAACGAGAGCCGCAAAGGCTGGCCTGACATCGATCTGGATCTTCCGAGCGGCGATCGCCGCGAAGCAGTGATCCAGGAAATTTATCGCCGCTATGGCAAACATGGCGCCGCGATGACAGCGAATGTTATCAGTTATCGCGGACGCAGCGCGGCTCGCGAGATTGGGAAAGCGCTCAATTTTGCGCCGAGCATCATTGACCGTTTTTCCCATCTGTTTGCGAGTGGCGATTTCCCGCACACGCTCGAGCTCGAATCGCAGATCGAGCAGGCTGGTTTGCCGAAAAATCATCCGCGGATGCCGGCGTTCATCAGACTCTATCGCGCGATTTATGGATTGCCGCGGCACCTCGGCCAGCATTCCGGTGGCATGATTATCTGCCAGAACAAGCTCAGTTCGTTTGTGCCGCTGGAAAACGCTTCAATGCCCGGGCGTGTCGTTGCCCAATGGGACAAGGACGACTGCGAAGATCTCGGCATCGTGAAGGTGGATTTGTTAGGCCTCGGCATGATGTCGGTGATGCAGGACGCGTTCGAATTATGCCGTGAACGCGGACGGCCACTCGATCTGGCGCACATTCCGACAAAGGACAAGAAGACGTTCGAAATCATGCAAAAGGCCGACACGATCGGCGTATTCCAAATCGAAAGCCGCGCGCAAATGGCCACCTTGCCGCGGATGAAGCCGGAATGTTTTTACGACGTGGTGATCGAAGTGGCGATCATCCGGCCAGGGCCGATCCAGGGTGATATGGTCCATCCGTATCTCGCGCGCCGCGCTGGACGCGAACCACCCACGTATTTTGATCCGCGTCTGGAGCCTGTTTTAAAACGCACACTCGGTGTCCCGTTATTCCAGGAGCAAATGCTCAAGATCGCAATGGTGATGGCCGATTTTTCCGGCGACGAAGCGGAAGAGCTGCGACGCGCACTGAGTTTTCATCGTTCCGAAGAACGGATGAACAAGGTTTGCGCGAAATTGCGCACTGCAATGCAACGCAAAGGGGTGGCGCCGGACAAGATCGACAAAATCGTTCAGTCCATCTCATCGTTTGCGCTTTACGGATTTCCGGAATCGCATGCGATCAGTTTTGCCATTCTGGCGTATGGCAGCGCGTATTTAAAAGTGCATCGCGCGCCGGAATTTTATGCGAGCCTGTTGAATAATCAGCCGATGGGTTTTTACACGCCTGCGACGATTGTGAAGGATGCGCAGAGGCATGGGTTGAAGATCAAGCCGGTTTGCGTCTCCCAGTCTGACTGGCGCTGCACAGTTGTCGATGACGACACCGTGCGTCTCGGGTTTTGCGTCGTAAACGGATTACGCCAGGAATACGCTGATGTACTCGTTAGGCAACGACAAGCGCAACAATTCGATTCATTGGACGATTTCAAGCGACGGGTTCCGCTCTCAAAAGACGAATTGCGCAGGTTGGCGGAATTGGGGGCGCTCAATTGTTTTGCCGAACATCGGCGCGCGGCGATGTGGGAAGTGGAAGAAACATTGCACGATGATTTGTTAGTGCGGTCGCGCGTTGTAGCGGCGTTTGTGTCAAACGCCGAATCACGAAAACAGGAGCTTGGCACAAGCGCCTCTACAATCTCCCCGCTTGTGCGAATGACCTTACCTGAGCGCGTGAAAGCAGATTACGAAACGATGAACCTGACCACCGGCCCACATCCGATGAAACTGTTGCGCGAAAGTTTGCCGAATATTTGGCGCGCGATCGATCTTCCACACGCGCGTCACGGTTCGATTATCCAAATCGCCGGCAACGTGATTTGCCGACAGCGCCCCGGCACGGCGAAAGGATTCGTTTTTATCAGCCTGGAAGATGAGACCGGCGTTTCGAATGCAATTGTCGAGCCAGAATTGTTCGAACACTTTCGGCTGGTGATCACAGAGGAAGCCTTTCTGTTCATTGAAGGCGAAGTGCAGAATTCGAACAACGTGATTTTAATCAAAGCGCGCGAGATTAGACCGCTCCTGCACGAACGACTCGTAGGGAGCGAGTCGCACGATTTTCGCTAGCAATATCGCTGCGACTTCGGTTGACCAAGCGCTCCGCCTCAGCCGTTACTCTCCAGCGTGATGCGGTTCGGGCGTTTTGGGCTCGGTCGGTTTTTCGGATGGTTTCTGATCGGATTCAAGCCACTCGGTGTGGAATACGCCGGGCTTATCGATTCGCTCGTAAGTGTGGGCGCCGAAGAAATCGCGTTGTGCCTGCAAGAGATTCGACGGTAACCGAGCGGAGCGATAACTATCGAAGTAAGCCAGTGACGCGGAGAAGGCTGGGACAGCTACACCTTGCTTGATAGCTGCCGCTACCGCGACGCGCCAATTACGCTGCGCCTTTTTGATGATTCTTGTGAAATACTTGTCGAGCAGCAGATTGTGTAGCGCGGCATTGCGCCGGTACGCTTCGACGATCCGGTTCAAAAATTTCGCGCGAATGATGCAGCCGCCCCGCCAGATGGTGGCGATGTCGCTGAGGTTGAGGTTCCATTTGTAATCGGTGCTTCCAGAGCGCAGAAGCTCCATTCCTTGTGCGTAAGAAACAATTTTCGATGCGTAAAGCGCGTCGCGGATTGCATCGACAAAGCGGGGCCGGTTGCCTTTGAATTTTCGAAGTCTTGGTTGTGGCAAAATCTTGGACGCGGCCACGCGCTCTTCTTTCTGCGCAGAAACAACCCGCGCTTCCACCGCGGCGTTAATTGTAGAAATAACGACGGATTGTTTGATAGCAGCTTGAAGTGTCCAGATGCCTGTCCCTTTTTGTCCGGCCTTGTCCAGAATCATATCGACCAGCGGTTTGCCAGTATCAGGGTCGATCTTGCGAAAAATTTCTGACGTGATCTCGATCAGATAACTGTCGAGCTCGCCTTTGTTCCATTCTGCAAAGACGTCTGCGAGCTGGGGAGCCTGCATCTCCAGGACATCTTTCATGATTCGCATACGCTTCGCAGATCAATTGAATGTCGCCGTACTCGATGCCGTTGTGGACCATCTTGACGTAATGACCGGCGCCATCCGGGCCCATGTAACGGCAACACGGCTCGCCATCTACCTGCGCAGCGATCTTTCGGAAAATCGGTGCGATGATTTCCCATGACTCGCGCGAACCCCCCGGCATCAGCGAAGGCCCTTTGAGCGCGCCTTCTTCGCCTCCGGAAACTCCCATCCCTACAAAATGAATTCCTTTCTCCTCTAATTCCTTGCCGCGCCGTTGCGTGTCGGTGAAAAGAGAATTTCCTCCGTCGATCAGCACGTCGCCCCGCTCGAGTAATGGCGCGACTTCGCCAATAACAATGTCCACCGGCTTGCCGGCCTTGATCATCATCATCGCTATGCGCGGTTTCTTGAGCGCGGCGACAAACTCCTCCAGCGTGCGCGTCGGCTGAATGTTTTTTCCGCTGGCGCGTCCAGCGGCAAATTTTTCCGTGACTTCAGTGGTGCGGTTAAACACCGCGACAGAAAAACCCTTCGATTCGAGATTCAGGGCGAGGTTCTCACCCATCACGGCCAGTCCGATCAGTCCAATATCACATTGATTCGTATTCATTTTAGTATCTTCTTTCCAACAGTTGAAACAAGGGGGCGACTCACTGTAGCGAGCATTTGAACCTTATGGCAAATCCGGTTTGCGAAGTTTTGGTGACGGAAGCGCAACTCAAAGCGCCAGAGAACCGAGTCGATCTCACCGCAGGCGCGAGAGTCGATTTTCAGGGGATTGTGCGCGGCTCCGAGGACGGGCGCGAAATCGAGGGAATCGATTACGAAGCACACCGCGAAATGGCCGAACATCAGCTGAAGCAAATTGCCGAGCAGGCCGCGATCGAATTTGGGTTGCGATCCATAATCATTCATCACCGGATTGGGTTTGTCGCTGTCGGGGAACCATCTCTCTTTACGCGAGTGTGCAGTGGACATCGCGAAGCAGCGTTTCAAGCGAGTCGATGGATAGTGGAAGAGTTGAAGAAAAAAGTTCCGATTTGGAAACGGCCCCGATTTAAAATGCAATGCCTTGCGCCGCGCGTCGCGCAGCGAGGCGGCTACAGTATGAACTGGGCGAACCGCATTACTCTAAGCCGGCTGGCGCTAACCGTGTTTTTTGTCGTTACGCTCAATTCCTCCTGGCAATATGCGCGTACCACGGCGCTGGTCATCTTTCTCATCGCGGGCCTGACGGATTTCATAGACGGGGAGATCGCCCGGCGTTACGGGGTGATCACGAACTTTGGCCAGTTGATGGATCCGTTAGTGGATAAGATCATGATGGCTGCCGCTTTTATTTCGTTGGTTCCTCTTAAAGCTGTGCCGGCGTGGGCTGCCACGACTGTCGTCGCGCGAGATTTTCTAATTACGGGCTTGCGCCTGATGGCCAGTGCCAAGGGCCAGATCCTGCCGGCAGAACGGCTGGGGAAACAGAAAACTTCGTGGCAGATTATTACGATCGTTTTCTTTCTGGCGCTCCTTTCGATGGCGGAACTGCGATACGTTAGTGAGAAATCGACATGGTGGGTGCGCGCTTGGACCGAAGCCGGGCCGGTACTAGTGTGGATTACCGTGGCGCTGACGATTTACTCGGCTCTTGGCTTCGCCTGGCGGAATCGCGAGCTACTTGCACCAGACCAATAGCGGACAACGGGAAACGAACGATTGAATCGTCGGAAATTCTTACGCGTCAAAACTATTGCGTAAACTGTTTGATTTAAGCCTGTTACGCTGCGTTTCGTTGAGCTGGCACATAATCGTCTGAACCACTTTACAACGTCTTCCTCGATGGAGCATGATCTATCGAAATTTCTTCGATCCTAACACGCTGTTAGTTAAATAGTTATGATGATAATAGAAGAAAGTGCTTTCTATGGCACGGCATTTGCAGCATTTTGCACGGTTACACTTTTTTCGCCGCGCTATGCAATCAAACGCAGTTTCTACGCACAAATTCTTGCTGCTCTGCATGGCTTTTTGTGCAGCGATGCTTGCGCCGAGTCACGACGCGAAGGCGTTTGCTCTTGGTGTCGGGGACTCCCACGAGCTGGGCTTCCTCTGGCCGGGTATACAAGATAATCAAAACAAGGCAATCTACGTGAATCACTTGGTC
This sequence comes from uncultured Verrucomicrobiae bacterium, assembly GCA_963840135.1. GTDB lineage: Bacteria > Verrucomicrobiota > Verrucomicrobiia > Chthoniobacterales > UBA10450 > Udaeobacter. Next base: position 204,407 of record CAWIXX010000004.1, read on the forward strand.
GGCATGGCTGTTGGCGCGATCGACGTCGCTAATGGCGAAGTCTACTTTCGCTCAAACCATGCTTTTGAATCCTTGCCGACCGCCGCTCGGGCCCTTAACGGCGGTGGCAGAACGATATACCTTCGCACCGGTGGTTTATACACATACCTGTTTGCGACCTACGACGGCTACGGTTCCGAAGTCTGGTACGTCGGCAATCTGAGTGGAATAATAACGATTCCCTTTCTAGCTGGCGGGCGCTACCTCACCGGCTGGACGCTTTTTGGTCCACGCGGCGTAGGGGTCCCGGACGGTGGCATTACGGTAATGTTGCTCGGTGTGGCTCTCGGCGTGCTCGCTTTGGCGCGACGCTTCCTAATCCGTTAGCGGTCCACTTAATTCGGGAACTGACAAGACCACATGCCCGCCTTGAGCGTTATAGTAAAAAAGATACGCGAGCACCGCAAAGTCGTCATTGTGCCGGCATGAAAACACGCCCTGCTACAACACTGATGGCAATTATTGGAATTGCTGGAGCACTGGCGATCCTGGTCGCTTTCCCTGCTGAAAGAGTTCACTCGGAGATCCAGACCGTCAAAACCCCGGGTCCCTATCCGTATGAAACACCTGGGCAGGTTCCGGTGCCGCCGCCTGATTGGGACTCATCACCCTTGCCGTCGCCTGCTCCTTTTCCCTATCCTGAATCATCTTCGTCACTCTCTGCTCAGGAGCGCGATTCACGAACAGCGGGTGCCCGACGCCCGCTCACGCCGAAAGCTGTGCGTGAGGCAGCATTCAAATACAATGGAGTATCAAATTTTTGTGGATTCCTGGCAGCACTTCCTGCCGACGTTAGCGTATTCGATCCAAAACTCGGAAGACCGCGCGCACTTGTAAAAGGAGGCCATGTAATCCGCAAAAACGTAGCGTGGCTCCGTAAACACAAGCAAGCCGCCGCGCACAAATAAAACTGACGGATGATAATGAGCGGGCAACGGGAATCGAAACCGATTTTGAGATTTCGCGTTCTTGCGTGATTCCGGCGGAAGCTTGCGGCAATCAGCGCGTTATGGGGAGGAACGCGAATTAGTCATGTTGCACGATTCGCGCAAATAAACGCAGCTTGGGTGTCCGATTTTGTCCGAAACTGCTCGGTGGCTGAGTTGATAAAGCAGGGGACTGAAAATCTAGTGTTTGCCCCACACCTACGGTCACTCCGACTGTAACGCCTACAGCGACTCCGACAGCCACGCCTACTCCTAGAGTCACGCCGAGACCTTGCCCGACTCCGCACCTCGTCCAACTCCGCCGCGCTGAGTTCGTCAACGCTTCATCGTGCCTGCGGATGAAAAGCTGACTGCGTTTCCGGAAGCGGAAAAGAGTCACGCGCGAATCATTGCGCTTTTGTTCAGTTCAGCCCGCCCCAACAAAACAGAAGCGTTTCACAATCAGCCGTCACGCTTCGTCCCGTAACGACGTCGATTCACTTTACTCCCTGTTCAACGGCGATGAATCGCGGCGATGGACTCGTCGGATCCCTTCAAGGTATCGAGCTCTTCCATTAGGCGTGCCTCGTAGAAGTCACATTCGGGGCAATCGCCATTTGGCTCGATCCATTCGGGATGTTGGATCCGGAGGTCGTCGTGAATCTGTTGCCGGAGCTCGGCGATTGAGTTAGACACTCTCATAACGACTCCCTCCTTTTTTTGACAATGAGCGGTAGCCTAACGTTCATTTGCGTTCTTGAGGCGAATCTTGCCTGAGCTGTGTCCCGAACGCACGACGTTGGCGGCTGCGGTTTTTTATCCCAAAGTGGACCGCGCGGTGGTCGGCCTTCTCAGCAAAGCCGATTGGAGTTGGAGCTATGTCTCAACTGTGGATTCTCGCGGGAGAACGATGTTTGTTGCTGATGCGCACCATACGACTGTACCGCCGCTAATGAGCGAACATAAGCTAGAAGGATTGGTACGATGCAGGACCCAAAGCACATTTACGAAATTCGCCCATCGAAACACCGGCGCACGTTTGATCTCATCTCAAATGTATTGCCATTCGGGCGCAGTGGCGGCTACGTCGACGCTGCTGCCGCTGTGCGTCAGGCGAAGTCTTACTCCGGCTCGCACCCATTCGTGATTCGCGTTTACGATGAAGCGGGCAAAGTGACCGAAACACACGAGCAATAGAAGCGAACCGTATTCATGAGCTGCGGTTAGGCGGTTCTACTGGGAAAATTTAGCGAGGAGTTGGAGAAGGAAACCAATTGTAATCAGCGCGACTCCAAGGCGACCGCACCAACGCACGAACCGCGAATGCGAGATAGGTCGCCCTGAAGCCCTGATGAGATGCGCCAAAAATCTAATAAACAGCATCACGGCACCGATGAACGACAAAATCAACCCACAAATATTTTAGTGTTCTTGGTGTCAATATTCACATTGGAACAACGTCTAACCCATAATTCTATTGGTGTTAACAGAAGTGGCACTTTGCGACAATGATATTCTCACGACCGTCCGTTGAGGAGTGCCGGGTAAGCCCGACCGGAGGCAATCTCAATTACCGTCATCACTAAGAAGCGCTGACACCGCCAATTCGTGCGCGATCCGCTCCAGCTCCAGAAACGCTGACAGCTTTTCATACGCGTGCACAACGAAGCGCTTAAAATCGTCGCGGTGCGCGTCAGCAACAAAGATCATTCGCCCCTTGGAATCCACGGTTGCGACGCAGCCCCAACTCCAACCGGCTTTGCTGAGATTGTCAGCGATGATTTCACAGTACTTCACGGATGGAATTGTGTTTCGTTTGCGCTCCACATAGCAATGACAACGTGATCGAAACGCACGAGCACGCGGGCGAGTTGGAACAATCAAAGAGTAAGCCGAAAACGAAAGCTCGGCAGTGGGCCACCCGTAGATTTTGCTTGAACAGTGCTGACCAAATCGCATAGGCAGCCCACATGAAGCCTCTATTTCGTACGCTCGTTGTTCTGCTTGCGTGTGCATATTTGTGCGCCTGCTGTTCCCTCGACTGTCGCAACAGAAAGCCCATACGTGAGGACGGTTCGGTTTTTGATCCTCAGTGGTTTCCACCCAGCTTCACTTAGAGCACTATCGAAGTCATCCATTCGCATAACGAAACGCTTTCCGCTTCTCAGGATCGCGCTGGAATCGTTTTTGATTGCCGGATAAAAGATGATCCGGACATAATGCCATCAGCGCCCGTATGGAACTTCCATCGCCGCCAGTGAAAGCGAGTATTAAGAAGGGGTCCAGCATCGTGGGAATTGGATGCGCGCTTCAGGGACTTGGTCTGTTATGCTTCGTTCTCGCTATCTACATCTGAGAGACCGTAGTGGGTCCGGTTATTCTTGCCGCACTGGGAGTTTGGTTGTTGTTTTACGGCAGCAGGAAGGCTTCATGGTTTGAGTGTTCGGCGTGCGGCGGCAAGCTAGCGCGCCGGCGCGTCAGTCTTTGCCCACATTGTCATTCAACTTTTCAATGAATCCGCACGGCTGATGCCGAAGCACATTTACAACGTGCAACCGCGCAAAGATAAGCGCGGCTTCTATCTAATCTCGGACGCGCTGCCATTAAAATTGGTCGGGAACGAAACCTTGTCGGGCTTTCATCAGCGTGCACAGCGAAACACTTTCCATCGTCACGATGTGCGTCAGCAACAAAGATCGGCGCGGCTTTAGGGATTGTTGACCACTTGCGGCGCAGGTTTGCTCCCTTCAAGCTGTGCGCTCACTTTCTGCAGGCCCGCAGTAAGCGCTTCAATTTGCTTTTGCTGCTGCGCGGCGGTCGCCTCCTGCTTTGCGACAATAGACTTTAGTTCCTGCACCGTGCGGTGTTCTTTCAGGAACTCGTTGAGCAACATCGCGTTGACCGCATCGTAGCGCACGGTGTACGGTTTCCCTCATTATCGGGCACTACTAGGGACGGATTCACTTTTGCCACTTCTTCGGCAATCAAACCGAACTGCGGTGTTCCCTTAACGTCGCTCTTGTAGTGGAAGGTGACGGGTCTAAGTGACAGGATTGCGGGTGCGAACCGCGGGAGTGGTGGAATTGCCAGAGGGTTCGCGTTGGCCATGGCAATGATGCTAAAGCATTGCGTCGATCACGCGCAAACCGCGCGGTGGCCCGAGAATCTCGCGAAGAATAATTGCGTCACGTAAGCCAGAGGTCGATGCAAGCAACGCGGCGATGTCCACTCTTCGTTCCTCCGTCTTAGTAATTGCGCGCGTCGCAGCTGCGTAAGGCTCCGCAGGCGCTTTGAAGATCGCTGCCGGCGCGATCGGCAATGGCGCTTCGCGAACCTCGAAAGCGGGGGCACCTGTTACGCTTGGCGAAACTATTTCCTCCCCGCCTGTGACCAGCCGCGGCGGAGGAGGAATTTCTTTCGGAGTTGCCTCGCGTTTGCGCGGCTTTTCTCGTCTTAGTTGCGAAAACGGTGACATCGGCGGCTGCACTGGTGCGAGCGGGCGCGGTGGAATATTTGTCCGAGGCACGACTGGCGGCGGCGGTCTTGAACTTGGCGGCTGGCCAAGCGCTTCCAATAGTTTACGAATCCGGTCTTCGTCCGACTCAGTGGGCGCGCGCTGCAATGGCGCAGGTGTTGGCGGTGTCGATGTTCGGTTCGTCTGATCTTTGCTTTTCTTGCCTGCCATCTTCGCCAGGAACTGGAACAAGACAGCGACAACGACAAGCAAAAGGAAAAGGAAATTATCGAAATTGGCTGCAATCATTCGTCACATCGCTTTGATGCGATGAAGCGATTAACTAGACGCTTCTCACTCCTCACATCTCGCTTCTTGAACAAACAGTCATTGATCATTGATCACGTCCCCTCAGTCCGCGGCTTGTCGCTGCCTGCGATTGATTCGCGCATCGACGTATCCGCCTGCACGTTTTTCATCCGGACGTAATCCATTACGCCAAGATTACCCGAGCGAAATGCATCTGCCATCGCCTGGGGAACGAGCGCTTCGGCTTCCACGACTTTGGCTCGCATCTCCTGCGTCCTGGCCCGCATTTCCTGCTCGACTGCTACGGCGGCCGCGCGGCGTACCTCAGCTTTCGCTTGCGCAACGCGCTTGTCGGCCTCGGCCTGTTCGGTCTGCAATTTCGCGCCGATGTTATCGCCGACATCCACGTCGGCAATATCGATCGAGAGGATTTCAAACGCGGTGTTGCTATCGAGACCTTTGGCCAGCACTGTTTTTGAAATGCGATCGGGATTCTCCAGCACTTCCTTGTAGGAATGAGCGGAACCAATCGCGCTAACAATGCCTTCGCCTACTCGCGCGATGATCGTTTCTTCCGTCGCGCCACCGACGAACCGATCGAGATGCGAACGCACGGTAACACGAGCTTTGACCTTCACGCCGATACCGTCTTGTGCGACTCCGTCAATCGTGGTGCGGCCCATGGTTGGGCTCGGAGCGTCAATTACCTTTGGATTAATACTGGTGCGCACTGCCTCTAACACCGTCTTGCCAGTTCCCTTTGTGGCAAGGTCGATGGCGCAGGCACGGTTGAAATCGAGCGTAATGCCTGCCTTGTCAGCAGCAATTAGGGCGAGGACAACATGGCTCACATCGCCGCCTGCCAGGTAATGAGCTTCCAGGGGATCACTTCGAACATCCAGACCCGCTTTCACTGCCGTGATACGATTGTCCACGATTAAACCAACCGGCACTTTGCGCAGTCGCATTCCAACCATCTTACCCAGACTCACCGGCGCATTTGCGATTCGAGCCCGAAGCCAGAGACCAAAAAAGTTGAAAAGAACAACCGCAAGCACGAACGCGAACAGCGCCAGCACTGCGAGGCCGACAAGATAAAGAGAGTCCATATTGCGGCGAAGCCTATCGGAACCGAAACAACCCGGAAAGTTCTAATTGGTGGGACGCGTCGTTATCAACACGTTGCCAAATAGCATGCGGCTTTTGCGCCTAACTGATCGTGTCCGGAGAAGCCGATTTACCTTAGAAGGCCTGGCTCAAGAAGTGGTGTGTTTTTTTTGCTCGCGTTACGCAGAGCTTTTCGATAAGAACCCAATTCCCATGATTTCGCTTTTGCGAGGGCCTCGCTAGAGAACTCGACAATCACTCCGAATGCACACGCTTGAAGAATGGCAGCAGTGGTACCAGTCAGTTAGCATAATAGAGCCACGCGCTCACGCGTCTTATCGGCCACCCGAAGAACCTTTACTCGAAGCGTGGGACAACCGTTTAGCCGCGCAGAATGTTTACTTTGATATGTGCGTCGCTAAACACATCGGCCACGCGCGTGTTGTTGATGACAAGAGCGTCGCGTCCCTTCGAGTCGATCAAGGATTGGCGAAGCCGGCGATAGAAAAGGCTGTGGGCGAGTTCATTCGCAACGGTTCCTGGCCGGCGCTCACACATCGCGAGCATTTGCATCTGATCATCCGCATTCGGCTAGCCCGAAAAGTAGTAGCAGCCATTCGGCAGGGCACGCCGCAGGGCATGGTTGTTAAGAGCCAAATGCCTGACCTTGGAAATCGTGAGTACGCGATCCAGTGGTTTCTTGTCGATCTTTGGAATTTGGCAGGCAAAGCCTTCCTTGCTGCGATGGCGCGTGATTTCTTAGAAAAGCGAACGGAATCTGCAAGCAATAGAAGCCAGGTCGAACAACTGACCGGCGAGCCGACAAATTGACCGGCGATTTGGTGCTCGGGGCGGGACTTGAACCCGCATGCCTTTCGGCATACGCCCCTCAAACGTACGTGTCTGCCATTCCACCACCCGAGCTTTTAAATTTGGAATGCGCCGAAAATCTTCCGTCAATCTGGGCCTGTTGGCAACCTGGTCTTATTCTTACTCATGCTCATGCTCGTAATCGAACGGAACCACAAATTACGAACGCGGGGTGTCCCGAACGTGAAATCAACTGATCAGTGGTTAGGTTCCTGAAGCGAAGAGGAGCATGAGCACGACCACGATTACGAGTGAGGACGAAGCATGGATTAAAATCGACCTGCACATTCATACGCTCGATGATCCCAAAGACGCTGTCGATTACTCTGCGCATCAATTGCTAGAGCGTGCCCGTGCGCTTGGTTTTCGCGTCCTTGCGATCACCTTGCACGATGCAGTGTTTGATCGACCGGAAGTATTCGCCGATGCGGTGGCCATGGGTATTCTGCTTATCCCGGCCGCGGAAATGCGTCTGCACGGCGCGGACGTCATCGTGCTAAATGTCAGCGCCGAGGAAATGGCGGAGCTGAAAAGCTTTGATGATCTACGGCGCCTGCGGGAGCGGCGCGGCGACTCAATTTTTACAATTGCGCCACACCCGTTTTACATGTTTGGGGGCTCGATCGGGACGCGATTATTTCAGGAGATAGATTGTTTCGATGCCATCGAGTTCTGCCATTTTCACATAGGCCTCTTTAATCCGAATCGCCGTGCAAAAAAAGTGGCCTCGCGTTTTGGCAAACCATTGATCGCTACGTCCGACGCCCATCGGCTGAACGCCTTCGGCCGCCACTACACGAGTGTCCCCATGCCCTCTGTGCTGACCCTCGAAAATGTTTTTGCAGCCTTGCGCAGTGGGCCGCTTCGCCTAACGAGTCCTGCGAGCAGTTTCGCCGATCTTGTCAGCGCGGTCTATTTTGTTTTCCTTGCGCATCCATTTCGAGTGCGCCGGAAGATCGCCGCTTCCAAGAGGCAATCTACGAGTGGTATCTCAACAGGCTCCTAGCGGGAAGGAGATTCGGGCGTCAGGTCGTAGATTGCGCCCCAGTCGCCCGACGCTATGCGACGCGCCGTCGTTTCCCATGGACGAGTGCTGCCCTGGTAATTCGCCGTCTCGTCGCGACCCCAGAAAATGTATCGGACGCCCAGAGCTTGAGCGGTTTGGCGCCAGTTCGGGGCCCCACGCATTAAGGCCGTGAGCTGCCTATTGGGATTGTCGTAATCGAATCCTTCCGTCCACAGATGGCCCGGATAACCCAGAACGACTTTGCGGCCCTGGAGCAGGAGCGGATGATTATAGGTCGGGTACGCGGCGAAGCGAGCCTCAACCGGCAAAGGCCGAACCGCAGTGCCGATTGCATCGAGTCTTGCGCGGTCAGTGAGTCCAAAGCCTGGATGCCCGGCAGCCAAGCCGCCTAGTAACGTAATAAAACCGGAAGCGAAGAGTGCAACGCAGGTAACTGCGCGTTCCGGAAAGGCCCAGCGCCCAATCAAATCGCTCCACAAAAATGGGAGAATCAGAAAGTAACCCCAAACCATCAGTTTGAGATTGTCCCAGTCCCACGGCGCGGTTTGAACAAAGTATCCAATGGCGAAGATCACACACGCCGACAACACAAACGCGACGTCCGCCGGCGGTTTCTTACCCCAACGCCACCCAGTCTTCCAAGCGCGCCAGCCACACAACGCTACCAATGCCAGCGAGAGCAGGACCCATAGTCCAAAGTTTGTTAGCCAGAACTGAAAGAATGGTGCGATCACGCCGTTCCATGTCTTTTGCAGCAGTGAGCCGAACCCCGTGGCAGATCCAAAATTCGCAGTGCCACCCAGCCGAAAGAAGGGAGCGCCGAAGTCCGCCGAATCCTGCACCCAGCCCGGATGCCATTTCACCATTGATTTCGCATGGAACTGGTCTGTAACCAGCCAAACGAAAAACGTTGCAGGAATTAAAGCAGCACTAAACAGCGCAATGGCGTGTCTGCGGATCGGCGCGTCACTAAAAATTTTGGGCCACGCTACCCGCTCGAACAACAGCGCAACGAGGAGCACGATCGTCAGAGCAATAAAGGTGTGCACGTGAAAGAGTGGCATCGATGCGTAAAGGGAGACTTCGACCCAAAAAGGTAGAGGTCCCTTTCTATTGCCGCGGGTGTTGACCGCGGTGGCCGGACCGACATCATCGTCCACAACTGGAAGCTGAACTTCGAGGGTATCCGCTTTCGCCTCAGTCTTCGCAACCTCTTCAGTGGACGAGATCCCTGGTGCTGACGAGTCCCGGCGAGTCGGGGCTATGGGAGTCTCACGAAAGTATTTTTCCCGCCAATGCCACAGCAGAACCAGCGCCGCCGGGATTGCGTAAATCCATCCGCGCTGCGTCACGAACATGGACAGCGGAATACTTTTCCAGGCGATTTTGTTGACGCCCTGATAGTCCAAAAACTTCAGGGTCTTCAAAAACTGGAAGCCAGCTATTCCGCCATTGAACAAAAAACCTGCTACACCAAAGGTGCCGCCCCATCGGAAAAACGCATAAAACGTTGCCAGCGAACCAAGCAATCCAGTCCAAACCAGTCCGCGTATTAGATCGACGTGAACCAGGCAAAGCAAAGCGTTGAACAAATCGATCCCCGCCGGATACCTTAGTTTGCTAAAGGCGTAGATGGGGCTGTCCGGCCACACCCGAACGCCACTCGCGAAATTCCTGATCATGGCGATGTGGAGGGAAAGATCACCGAGGTTATTAGGCGATTGAATTTTCAGTTCGCTGCCGTCGATATACAGCAGCCAGCAAAAAGATCGCACGGCAAACAGAGCGAAAACCGCGGCCACCAGCCAGAACCAGATTTTTCCATAGCGCCAGGTAGTCTTGGACAGGCTTGTCTCAGAACCGCCTTTTTTACCAGGATCAGAAGTTCCCAGCCAGGCGGCCACGGCAAAGGCAACACCGCATACCAGCGCGAGAGCCGCGCTCAATGAATTCAAGCCGTGGCCAGCCATTCCCAGAAGGAGGCCGCAAACAACCGACAAATTTACAAAAGTTAGACCTGCCGAAAGCCACTTCATCGAAATGCGCGTTGTCTAGCCCGGTCTTGGGGTCGCCGTGGGCATAGCAGCAGGCGGTTTCCCCGCAAAGTCCGGTGCCTTGCCCGGGAAAAATTCTTTGAAGACCTCGGCCTTGAAGTAGACCTTCGACGGATCCTGATAGTTGCGAACGGTAACCGTGTCGGTGTAATACGTGCCTTTCAATTTCGATTCGACCTGTTTGATTTTGTCTTGTTGCACGAGGAGAAAATCACCATCGAGATTGGCCGGCATGTTTCCTCCTTCGTAGTAGCCGACTCGATCGAAGTCTCCGAGCATCCACGGTAGCGGATAAGTGCTAGTGCGGATGAGGTGGCCAGTCAGGTGATAGTAGGCCGGATTCCGTTTTGCCAATGTAAGAAGCGGTTTGGTTAGTTTAAAGACGTCGTTGTAAGTCTGGACGTACGCGTAAGGCTCATCGGGCGAGCTGCAGCGGAAGTAGTTTAGCCAAATGCATGAGCCGAGCGAAATGCACAAAAGGACGCCTATGGCGCGATACGCGATCTGCAAATGTTTTGGACGAACCAGCAGAATCGCCGCGCCAAAGATAAAAAGGAATGGCCACCCAAAACTGATAATGCACCAGGGCGTTTTGTATTTGACGTAGCTATAGGCGAACAAGGTTCCCACCCCGTAGATCGCCAGATAACGCAGACTGAGATTCTTAAACTTTTGACAAAACACGCAAAGAATTAACCCGGCCAGCATTGGCAGCTCGTAGCCAAGAAAATCAGCGCGGCCGCCTTCCAACGATGGCCCCATCAATTTCAACCAATAATCCCACGGTTTTTCATGGCCGTGACCGGCGGCGCCAGTTTCGGTCCAGGCCTTAAACGCTTGATAAAGACCTTTAACGCCATTCCAGTTAAGAAAAATTCCCGAATAGAAAACGACGATCGCGGCGGCGCCCACACCGAGGACCATTGCCAGATCGACGTAGCTCCACGTTTGCTTTGCTGGCTTGGCGTCGGGAACACGGTTTAGACCATAGGAAACCATCAGAACCGGAATGGCAATCAGCGCGCAGGCGACATGAATTGCGTAGGTTTCCTTGGTCAGAATCATGCCGGCCATTCCCATCCCTGCGTACCACAGGTAGTTCACCCTCCCTGATTTCCAAAGCCCGAGCAGTCCCAGGATGAACATCGTCGAGAAAAATTGCAGCCACACTTCGTGGATGGCGTATCGCCCGTAGAAAACAAATCCGGGAGAGACCGCCATGGCCAGCGCTGCTATTCGACTTACGTTTCGCCCGACTAACGGTTCGAATTTCAACATCAACCAGACGCAACTAATGCTCACCAGCACAACGGGCAGCCGCAGTGCCCAGACATTCCGGCCAAGCAAACTCTCCGAGAACAGGAGGACGTAAAAGTGCAGCGGCCCATGATAATTCGTGGGGTCATACCTATAAAATCCATTATGCATGACCTGATCCACAAACCAGCCATTGATGCCTTCATCGAAATGCGGTGGCTTGATGCCCAGCAGGAAAAAACGCAGGAACGCTGCCAGCCCCAGGATTAACCAGGGAGCCCAGCCCGTCTCTGCCAGGCGGCCTTTCCATGTTTCCAGGTAATCACGCAGCCCCGCGACCGCGGGAGAATATTCTGCTGGCGCGCCGCCTTCAGCGCTGCTAGTACGCGCTGCCATGCGCATCCTTGTAACCGGTGGCTGTGGATTCATCGGGAGCAACTTTATTCGGTATATTTTGCAACATTACAAGCCCGCGTTCGTGACCAACGTCGATGTGCTCACTTACGCGGGCAATCTCGCCAATCTGGATGGCGTGGTCGAAGAACATGGCGAACGCTACGAGTTTTTCAAAGCCGATATCGCAAATGCTGATCAGATGGATGCGCTCATGACGGAGCATCAATTCTACGCGATCATCAATTTTGCGGCTGAATCGCATGTGGACCGCAGCATCAACGATCCGCTCAATTTCATTCACACAAACGTCATCGGCACGAGTGTGCTGCTCGATTGCGCACGCCGGCACGGCGTCCAGCGTTTCATTCAGGTCTCCACCGATGAAGTCTATGGGTCACTGGGTCCCACTGGTAAATTCACCGAGCAATCGCCGCTCGATCCGAGTTCGCCCTATTCGGCCAGCAAAGCGGGCGCCGATCTGCTCGCGCTTGCCTGTTACAAGACCTATGGCCAGGAGGCCCTGGTGACCCGTTGCTCGAACAACTACGGGCCGTATCAGTTTCCCGAAAAATTGATTCCGCTCATGATCATCAAGGCGCTGCGCGACGAACCACTGCCGGTTTATGGTGACGGCCTGAATGTTCGCGACTGGATCCACGTTACGGATCATTGCGCTGCCATCGTGGCAGCGCTTTTCGAGGGGAAACCTGGCCAGACTTATAATTTCGGCGGGGACGGAGAGATGGTGAACATCGATCTTGTAAAGATGATTCTCGATAAACTGGGCAAACCCCACAGCCTGATTTCGTTCGTGACCGACCGGCTTGGCCATGACCGCCGCTACGCGATCGACTCGTCATTTGCGCAGCGCGGGCTGAACTGGAAACCGCATCGCAATTTCAAGGAAGGCCTCGACGAAACCATTCAATGGTACATTGAGAACCCTTCGTGGTGGGAGCCGTTGCTTGAACGCGCCGGAAGATACTAGTCATCTACCATCTTGTGACTCCCAACGCCGGAGTCGCTGGCAGCTAATGGTTCTCACATAGGCAAGCATGAAAATCGTAATTCTGGGCACAGGCGGGCGGCTTGGCGCGGCACTATTGCGCGAATATCGCGATAAATTTGAGGTCACTGGCTTCGATCGCACGCAACTGGATCTCTCCGATATGAACGGCGTACCGGAAAAACTGCGGGAGACAGGTTTTGACGTCCTGATCAACGCAGCAGGTTTCACGAAGGTCGATCTTTGCGAAACGGAACCGGATCGGGCGTTTCTCATCAATGCGGAGGCGCCTCGCGTGCTTGCCGAGATTTGTGGTGAAATGAGCTCCAGACTAATTCACTTCAGCACCGATTACGTTTTCGACGGGGAAAAACGAGAGCCGTACACAGAAGGAGATCAAGCGGCCCCAATCAGCATTTACGGTGAATCGAAGCTGGCTGGAGAAAAAAATGTGCTGGCTGCGCAAGACCGGAATCTCGTAGTACGCGTCTCTTGGGTTTTTGGACCGGATCGTCCGAGTTTTATCGATGCAATGATAAAGGGGGCACTGGAAAGTGAGCGCGTCGATGCAATCGCGGACAAGTTCTCCGCGCCGACTTACACGCGCGACGTCGCGGAGTTGTTGCCACAGTTTTTCGAGAGAAGCGTCGATGGCGGGATTGTGCATTTCTCGAATGCTGGACAATGTAGTTGGCAGGAATACGCGCAATGGGCCCTGGACTGTTGCCACAACGCCGGCCTGCCTCTCAGAGCGAGAACGGTTGGCGCAGGTAAATTAGAAAACATGACCAACTGGATCGCGCGCCGCCCCGTTTATTCTGTGCTTTCCACTGCGAAATACACCAAATTGACCGGCATATCACCTCGCACTTGGCGAGAAGCTGTCTCTGATTATATTATGCGCTTCTATTCAAAAAAATGAAAACCCACATTCTCACTCTTACATTGTCGTTCATTTTTTGCCTGACTGCGCGGGCCGAATTGAAATGGGAGCAAACTGCGGTTGAGCTGCACCCGGCGCGTGGTGACAAACAAGCGATCGGTCATTACAAATATCAGAACGTCGGCAAGACACCGGTTCATTTTAAATCGGTCCACGCCTCATGCGGCTGCACGGCTGCGCAATCGCAAAAGGATCAGGTTGGGCCTGGCGAAAAAGGTGAGATTACAGCCACGTTTAACATTGGCGATCGCACCGGCACCCAGGTCAAAACCGTGACGGTAGAGACTGACGAGGCCGCGAATCAGAAAACGGTCCTGACTCTCAAGGCTATTATCCCGCAGGAATTGGAGATCAGTCCGACTTTTGTGTTTTGGAAACAAGGCGAAAAGCCGGACCCGAAATCGATCACCGTCCACGCCGGGAAGGATTTCAGCGTGAAACACATCAAGGTCACCTCGTCGAGTCCTGATTTTCAGACCAAAGTGGAAGAAACTGGCGAGGGGCAGTTCAAAGTTGATGTCCATCCCAACGAAACGAACCGTTTGCTTGCATCGACCTTGACAATCCAATCGGAGAATTCGCCCAAGACATTTTACGCCACTGCGCGCATCACGACTGCTCCGACTGCGCCAGGTGCTCCGGCTATTCAGAAAGCCCCAGGTCCTCTAGGTGCCCCGGCTGGTCCGACGGCCCCGGCTCGTCCGCCTGCGCCGGGTGGTCAAACACGTTGAAATTTTCGCTTCCACGCCAGGCGCTCATTCTGGCAACGCTCTCGCTTCTTCCCGGCGTAGGGCAGGCGATTTATTTTCGCGACAAGATCTCGTGGCAATCACCAATTCCGCGCTCGGAAATGGTGGGTGCCGATCAGGCGCGCGAGTGGGGTGATAGTACCATCTGGATCGACGCTCGTCCGGATAGTGAGTTCGTTCGTGATCACGTGCCTGGTGCGATTTTGTTGAACGAAGATCGCTGGAACGAATTGCTGCCGCAGTTTTTAGCCGTGTGGTCGCCGGGGAAAAAGATCGTTGTTTATTGCAGCGCGCAAAGTTGCGATCTCGCCCGCGAAGTGGCCGAACGCCTGCGCAAGGAAGCGCAGCTTACCGATGTGTTCGTGCTCGAGGGCGGCTGGGAGGCCTGGCTGAAGAAGAATCGTTAAAACGTTAAATGGTTAAATCGTTTGTTTGGCGGACCCTCGATTTTATCATTGCCGCAATTTTCATCTACGCCGGCGTGCTTAAAGCACTCGATCCGGTTCAGCTCGCGCACGATATCGATCATTACAAAATTCTACCGTGGGCCGTGGGGGCCGGGCTCGCGTTTTATCTGCCCTGGTTGGAGATTTTTTGTGGTCTCGCTCTGATTTTTCGCCTTTTCTATCGCGGCGCATTGTCGATTTTGACTGCCCTCGTTGTGGTCTTCCTCGTCGCCACGATCGCTGCAAAAGTTCGCGGTCTTGACATCACGTGCGGCTGTTTCGGTCACGCGAGCCAGAACTGGAGTTTCCCGACGCACCTGGCGCTGGATTTGGCTATTCTCGTTGCTCTGGCGGCGCTTTGCTACTGCAGCGTAGCGCGAGCGCGTGCAAATGCCTCGGCAATGCCCACGTCATGAGGTTTGGTGTCGAGACAGCATGATCAGGAAACTGAAGTCCGGTAAATATCGCTTGTACTCGCGAAAGAAAAATCCGAAAACGGGAAAACGCCGGAATTTGGGAACGTTTAAGACAAAGACGGCGGCCCGGAAACACGAGCGAGCAGTTCAGTTCTTTAAGCGGCATTAAATGTCGCGTGCTTCTCGAATTTTGAGGGGGCGCGATTGCCTGACGCTTTATTTTTGTCACGCTCGATTTTGTCGGCTTGATTGGACTATGCTCTGTATTTCACACTATCCGGGTGTAGCCACCGATGAGACCGTTCCCGCTTACCCTTAGATGCTCGCTTTGTCTGGCGATTTTCGCGACGGCGGGGTGCGGTCGAAAATCGACCGGCCAAATCGTCGGTGAACTGTCCGCCGCGCAATCACCTTCGGGTTCCACTCCGGTTCAGTCGCCAGGTTCATCGGCCTCGCCGAGTCAGGCGCAATCGCTACAGACGGGGCAGCGCCCAGCGCTCAATCTATCACAACTGGAGAACAGCGTTCGGCCGGCAGTTATTTGGATCACAATCTTTGATTCGTCTGGCAAATTGCTGCGCACCGAGACTGCTTTTTTCGTTTCGGGCGATGGCAGATTCATTACGACGGCGCATGCAATCGAAGGCGGGATCAACGCTGTGGCGAAAATGGCTGATGGCCGAATTCATGATGTGAGCGGGGTCCTCGCTGCTTCCACAACGCTCGACCTCGCTGTTCTTCAAGCCGATGTGAAATACGTGCCATTTCTGACGTTGAACAAAAATCCAAATCTCGAAACTGACAGGCGGGTCGGAGTGGTGGGCAGCGGCCTGGCAGGAACTGACGGAGCCCCTCGCGATGCGACCATCTTAACACAGCAACCCGATCGCTTGGAAATCGCGGGTCCAATTTCTTCAAATTCGATCGGCTCGCCTATTGTAAGCGAGAAGGGAGAAGTTGTCGGTGTTGTAACATCAGCCGGTGAAAAAGCGACAGTTCGACCTTCGACTGCTGTGGAGTCGTTGCTGGGTGGAATTGCATCGGACGCCAAACCGCGATGGCCGGAGGTTGCCCGAGCTGTTGTTACACCGACACCCGCGCCTCGCCCGACGCCGAAGCCGCGACTGGTTTATGCGCCCGCGCCGGCGTTTCCTTCTGAGGTACGTTCTCGTCCGGGGGCGGTGTGGTCGGGCCGCTTCAGGCTAAACTTCAATGCCAGGGGAAACGTGACCAATGTCCAGGTTGTCCAATCGACTGGAAATATTGTCATCGATCAATCTGCGCTCAACACGCTTCGGCAGTGGAAATCCGCCCCTGGCCAGGAATGGGCAGCGACGGTTCCTGTTACATTTCAAAGCAGGTGAAGGCCGAAACCGCGGCTCCAGGCTTTCGCGTAAAATCCGGCTGGGCAGCTGCTGTGTTGCTTACTGGTCCAATTGGTTCGCCTGCGCTGCGTGATAATCGGATGATCGATTTGTCCGATCCACGAGTTCCCGAGACGCGCCAGCCCTACCACGCCACGTTTGGACAACTCGAAACGGACGCGAAGAAGATAAACCGGCGCACGGATATCGTGCATCGTATAACAAAACAATCCATCACGGACCTTCTCTCAGATTATCGGCGGAAAGGTTATTCGATCACGCGCGCCTCTCTGGTGATTGGAAGCCAGCTCGATCCTGCTTCCATTGCAAATCCTCACATTCGTGCGCACGCGCTCGAGGGACTGTTATTTCGCTCGGCGCTCGAGCAGGCTTTGAACGCGCACGGTATTGGTACGTTTATTCTGATGGAACGCGATGCTTATGCCAAAGCCGGCGCACAACTGAAAAGGTCTTATGATGATGTCCGGCGGACGATACAAAATTTTGGCCGATTCACTGATGCTCCCTGGCGCGCCGAGCAAAAACTCGCCGCGCTCGCTGCGTGGTTTTCGCTTGGCCACAAGTTTGGAGTGGCACCGGTTAAGATGTGATGAAGATTCGCGCGGCAACTAATGCCGATCGCGATGCGATCTGGAAAATTTTTCATGAAGTGGTTGCAGCAGGCGACACATATGCACTCGATCCTCACTTGTCGCGCGAAGAGGCGCTGGGTTACTGGTTTGAGGCAGATACGCAGACTTACGTCGCAGAGGACGCAGGCCGTGCCGTGGGCACTTACATTTTGCGGCCTAACGAGTCGGGTGGCGGCTCGCACGTTGCGAATGCGGCGTTCATGGTCGCTCCGGAGGCGCGTGGTCAGGGGATCGGTCGCGCGATGGGCGAACATTGTTTGAGCGAAGCACGCCGCCTCAGTTTTCGCGCGATGCAGTTCAATTTCGTTGTATCGACTAACGAATCCGCGATTCGTTTGTGGAAGCAGCTCGGTTTTAAAATCGTCGGCACTTTGCCGGGTGCGTTTCGGCATCCTGAAAAGGATTATATCGATGTTTACATAATGCACCGCTCGCTGCTTGAAGACCACGCTTAGCCCTTTTCTCCAAACAAACATTGCAAAAGAGATGATTTCCTGTTGAACCTAGGTGGGTGCAGACAGTGATCCAAGTCATCACGACTGGGCGTGGATCGCTGCGGGAAAAGATCATGACCGATCCGCAGCTTCGGCGTTTCGATTTGATTCCAACTGAACACCAGCGTCCTGGGCGCCCGCACGGTTGGGCCAAAATCCATAGCGAGACCGCTCACGGCGCGATCAATCTGGAGTGGCACGGACGCAGCAGCACTTTGATTTGCCGGGTCGTCACGAAACTAGGAAACAAGCCGAACTCGATCATCGGTGATTTCATCGATTATTTGTTGGCCCGTCATCAAAGCCGCATTCTGGCCATTCACATCATGCGCCGATGAATTCGGGAAAATAGAGGTGACGAAGCATGCGCGAACTTTTCATTACCGACGCGCCCGCGGCCACCGTTCTTGTGCGAGTTATGAGCGGTAGCGTCTTTCTGTCCGAAGGAATTCAGAAATTTCTTTATCCGGAAGATCTTGCCGCTGGACGCTTCACGAAAATTGGCATTCCCTCTCCAGAAATCATGGGCCCGTTTGTCGGCGGATGCGAAGTAGTTTGTGGCGCCCTGCTGATCGTTGGATTTTTAACCCGGCTCGCAGCCATCGTGCTGCTGATCGACATTAGTGTTGCGATTGTTTCGACCAAAATTCCAGTGCTTTTGGGTCACGGTTTCTGGGGATTCTCGCTGATGAAACTGCCGCGATATGGTTTCTGGAGCATGATGCACGAGGCGCGGACGGATTTCTCCATGTGGCTCGGCCTGCTCTTTCTACTTATCGTCGGGGCCGGACGATGGTCATTTGACGCCGCCTTGATGCGGGGGAGGACCAGGTCTCCGTGGCCGAGCGCATCGCGATAAACGAAAGAAAACCATCCGGAGCGTACGGGGCTCGAACCCGCAACCGTTTGCCTCGTTACATAGGTGATTTCGCCGCGCCGTGTAGCATCAGTGAGTGACGATTCTAGACTGCCTAATGACGCGTCTCTCGTCGGTGGATGAAGCAGACGTAATATACGTCAGCTCGTGCTCGAAGCTGATCCGATTATCCTAGCCTACGCCAGTTCTTGAATAATGGACTGGTTACTTTCGTCCGCGGACGCAGCTTTCAGCGCGTACGTGTGCTCGCCGTCGAGCACGAGCTCACGTCGTTGGTTATGCACCGTCGCCCGCGTGGTTACGATGCCCGTGTCTCCCTGCGTTGTCAGTTTTGTGATTTCGAGTTGAGGATACAGCGTGTCCCCCGCATGCACTTCTTTCAGGAATCTACACGAGGCGCTCGTAAAGGTAAGAAACACGTCGCCGATGTATTGCGGAAACAGGGTGGCACCAGGAGCAGTGAAGGCGAAAACCTGCAATCCATGCACCACAGGAGCAGTATGCCCGTGTCGGCGCGCGTACTCGACATCGTAGTGGATCGGGTGATTGTCAGCCGAAACCGTTTGGAAAGCGGAGGCATGTGCATCCGTCAGTGTGCGGCTTGGGGCACGGAATACGTCGCCGACGCGTAAGTCCTCGAACCTTCGCGGAGGCACGACGGTAAAGCCAACCGGATCAAAGGAGCCAGGCTGATTGCGTCTGTCGGTGTATGAGTTCATGCGTTCGACGGTTTGAGTGTTTGTAATGGTTTTGATCATCTGAAGTGTTGATTTTCTTTCTCTTTCTCAAGCGTTCGAAGATCGACATTTCACGAAGCGCGAAATTTCTTTCGGAACGTTGAACGAACTCAGGAGAACCTGGATCGCCGCGTCCAGCCCAGAGGCGCTACAGAACGGCCACAGAAGCGGGCCGGGCCATCGGCTAACGTTTCTCCGAATGCCCGGAGTTAATCGTCAAGGGCAAGCGCATATCGCGTCCACTGCATCACGATTACGAACATGGTTTTCCATTGATCCGCAGCCCGCGAGCATCAGCCCAACGATCAACATCAGTATTGTTTTCATTTGTGCTTCCCTTGTTGATCATGGCCGGATCATTCGCCGTCCGGCAATCAAAAACGGTGTCATCATAGGATTTTGCCCGATTAAGCGATCATCCATCAGCCCGATTGTGTGTTTTCATCAATCGAACCAGAATTCCCGTCCCGACACTGCATAGGAAGTCCAAGGCGCTCTTCGCGAGGTTGTGCTTTGGACTTAACGAGCGGCGGGTTGCTTGGAGCTTCCCGCCGCTTTTCCTTTCGGTGATCCGCCGTCCGGCAATCAAAAACGATTCTAGCGCGATCCTGAGCGCCGGGCCGCGACTTCAACGGGGTCTGTCGAAGACCGCGCACCATCCCATGCGGTAAAATCGGAGACGAAATCCATGTTCTTCCGCAAATTGAAGGATCTTCACTTTGCGATCCTTCTCGTTAAGCGACCAGGTACGCATCAATTCAAACTCGTAAACGGTGCACTGTTCGCCGTAATCCAATTCGCGTTGGATTCGGGTTGCAAGCGTGCTCACTCCAAATAAGGAAACCATCTATGGCTCGCGATGGTTGCGTCCATAAATCATCAATGATGCGCCGTTGACTCGGAAGCTGCCCGGCAATCAAAAACGGTTTCTAACGCGATCCTGTGAAGCGGAAAGCGTTTCGTTAGGCGAGCGGATGAAAAGTTAACTGCGTTTCTAGAACTGGAAACGGCGATTCGCCCGACCAGCGTCGAACTCAGCTTCTTACGCAATCAGGCTTAGCAATTCAATTTGCGCCGCAAGGCAACCAAGCCGAGCAAAGCGCAGCCGAGCAGAGAAACTGTCGTGCCGCCATCGGGGACTCCCGTCGGAGTAACGCTGATGTCGTCAAGAAAGAAGAAGCCAGCAGCGCTAAATTGTATCGGCGAAGAGGTGCTCAAAGCGGTGAAAGTAAACGTGAACTCGGTGTAGCCCGTTAGCCCTGCAAAAATATGATTGAAAACTGTTGCCCCCCCCAAAACGCTAAGCGCACCCCCGCTCGTCGTGGCCGCCCAAAAGTCGACCGTATACGATTGGCCCAGTGTCGTCGCGAACGACTGCCCAAGAACCCCCGAACCAGTAGAACTAAACGCTTGATAGCTTCCGGAATGCGGCGAGACGCCGCTGGCCGTACCCATCGCGAAAAACCCGGGGTGCAACGTCCAGGCGGTGAGATTGCCCGTTTCGAATCCGGGATTGGTAATCTGGTTTGCTTTGGCGGGTTGGATAATGCAGAACGCCGCAACTGCGGCTAAGGCCAAGAGAAGCTTGGGTAAGGCTTTCATGCCTAACTAATTAGCATCGAACATGCCAGTGTAGGGCGAAATACTATATTTCCTTCGCCCTGTTTAACTTAAAACAATCGACTGCCTAGGTGAAAATCAAGAAAACTGTAAAACGCACCCCAAATTGTTAGGCATGCCGACGATTTCGCACGGTCAGAGTTGCGCCTAGAACAGACGGAAGCAACACCAGCGGCATTGATTCAATTCAACGCTAGGGACGGCCACAGAAACGGGCCGGGCTATCGGCTAACGTTTCTGTGAATGCCCGGAGTTAATCGTTAAGGGCAAGCGCAGATCGCGTCCACTGCGGTGTCTCTGATAGCATCACTGGCGGTAACCGCGTAAGCACCGGGTTGAGTATCACGATTACGAACATGGTTTTCCATCGATCCGCAGCCTGCGAGCATCAGCCCAACGATCAACATCAGTATTGTTTTCATTTTCGGTTAAATGATCATGGCCGGATCATTCGCCGTCCGGCAATCAAAAAACGATTCGAGCGCCGATCCTGTGAAGTGGGGCCCCCTCAATCCGCGTCATTCAACGCCGATAGCCTTGGCACTCCACCGGGCCCGGATGTGGGGTCGAGGGTCAGTTTCTTTTTGCCTCGTTTGACTCGGTATTTGTTGACGCACTTAAGCGTTAGACGGCGGAAAAACTCTGCCTCGCTAATGTCCCGGCGTTCCTTTTTGCTTAATTTGCGCCGGATTTTGTCTATCTCTCTTCGTACTTTGCGCCATTCGGCGTAGATGATTTTTTCTTTGTATGGTGATAATTGGTTCACCATACCCTTACTATTGGGCTTGTTGCTTTTTGATTCGTTGCAACGAACGCGGCGATAAACGCGCCTAGATTCAGTGCAACCGCATCGGCGACGTTGGATACGGCCCGGCGCTTACTTCGACGCTACGCGCAGCCACAGGAGCGGGGCGGACCCATGCACGGGCTGTCATGAAACTGTCATGAATCCGGGCAATGGAGTGGTGATTCAGGCTTGTTTTACCTATGAAAATGAAATCCCGGAGCCTACGGGGCTCGAACCCGCAACCTCCGCCGTGACAGGGCGGCGCTCTAACCAATTGAGCTAAGGCTCCTCGAGAAGGACAAATTCTAAAGGCGGCTGTCGTCGGTCGCAACTGACGGAGAAGAGACTTTTGCGCAACACCAAATCGACTTCATGGTTGAACATTTTGTATATTGCAGCGTCGAACCCCGAAAGATTTCGTGAGTGAACATTGCGGATACGCTTGATAACGCTATAATGAGATACGGTTCGGCGGATTGACCCAAACCATAAATGAGTGACGAGCGCAGCGAGGGACTTCAGGGCGAGGTTGGGGACTCGGGTCCGGATAATCTCCTCGATTCATTTGATCAAGTGATCGCCTCGTTGCCTCCGGGCGATCCTGTTCGACGCGATCTGCTGGAATTGCGCCCGCAGATTTTCGACCAACAGGAGACGATGACGGAAGCGCGCCGAATGATCGAGAAGTTGGAAGAAGTCGTCAAAAAAGTGACTTCGCCTGCAAACCGGATCGGCACGTTTCTTGGAGCCACTTCGAAGGAAACAGCACACATCGTTGTGGGGGGCGCCGATTATTATTGTAACGTCGATCCGCGCATTCCACTTGCGAAATTAAAAAAGGGGACGCGCGTGCTGGTAAACGAAGCGTTCGTGATCGTTGGCGATCTAGGATTCGAAACCGCTGGGCCCGTAACCAAAATCACCGAAGTCCTCGGCAAAGACCGGCTGCGCGTCGGTTCGGAGCACGGGTTGCAATCGATGGTGTTACAGCGTTCCGCCGATCTTGCTGACTCCACCCTGAAATCAGGCGACGAAGTCCGTGTTGACTCAAACTACCGGATGGCTCTGGAAATGCTCTCGAGCACTAGATCTCAGGAACATTATCTCGACAATGTGCCCGAGTTGCCATGGGAAAAGGTCGGCGGTCAGGACGCGGCGCTGCAAGCGATCAAGGACGCGATCGAGCTCCCGCTTTTGCACGCCGATCTTTTCCAAAAATTTCAGCACGCCACACCGAAGGGTTTTCTGCTTTACGGTCCACCGGGTTGCGGGAAGACGCTGATCGGTAAAGCGACCGCTTACAATTTGACCAAGCAGCTTGGTGAAAAAACAGGCGCTGAGATGCAGGAATATTTCATGCACGTCAAGGGTCCCGAGATTCTGAACATGTGGGTGGGCGAATCGGAACGAATGGTGCGCGAAATTTTTGCCACTGCTCGCGAGAAACGCAGCGAGGGTTTCATGCCATTTCTATTTATCGACGAGGCCGAATCGATTCTTGGCACGCGCCGCGCATCGCGTCATTCGAACATTCTTTCGACGCTGGTCCCGATGTTTTGCTCGGAGATGGATGGGATCGATTCGCTCAACGACGTGGTCATTATCCTTGCTTCCAATCGCGCCGATCTGATCGACCCGGCGATTTTGCGCCCGGGCCGAATCGATCGAAAAATAAAAGTTAGCCGGCCAGATAAAGAGGGCGCGCGGGAAATCTACCGTATCTATCTCACGGACCATCTTCCTTACGATGGTGTGCTTGCCAAGGAAGCCGATGGTCTGGGGGCATCGATTGAGCGCCTGATCGAGCGCTTTGTCGACTGGCAGTTTACGCGCCGCGACGAGAACAAATTTCTGGAAGTGACGCTGCGGAGTGGACGCAAGGAGACGCTTTATCGCAGCGATCTTATCAGTGGCGCGATCGTCGCCTCGATTGTGGAGCGCGCAAAAGCAATGGCGATTAAGCGGGCCATTGCCACCCAACAGGAGCAGGGAATTCGCGAAACGGATCTGCAGCTCGCCTTTAACGCCGAGTACGTTGAGAACGATATTTTCCCAACTACCGACATTACGGAAGACTGGCTCAAGTTGATCGATTACGATCCCGAGAACGTTGTAAAAATTTCGCCCGTCAGACCGGTCTCTGACGCGCGAGCGCGTGCAACCTTTGGCGTGATCTGATGCCTGCGAAGGGAAAATGAGCACAGTGCCGCACCGGTTTAGCTTGATCTCCATTCGTACATTGGCGGAGTGACATCGGAAAAGTGCAGGATCTGATGAAACGCGTCTTTGGGCTGGAGACGGAATATGGCATCACTCTCGGCGGTGCAGAGACTGTCGATGTCGTAGCCGAGTCGATCGAACTGGTCCGGCGTTATACCGAAAACGGCGCGCTGATGAAATGGGATTACGAACTGGAAGACCCGCATCTGGACGCGCGGGGCTTTCGCGCTCGAGAATTACTTCAGGACACCGACGAATCGGCCTATTACGAGATCGATAAACGTCGCCCGCTTAGCTTCGAGGAAATCAAAAGCGATCTGGTGCTTTCCAATGGCGCGCGCTTTTACAACGATCACGCACACCCGGAATATTCCACGCCGGAGTGCACAACTCTTCAGCAAATCGTTTCACAGGACAAAGCAGGGGAACGCATTCTGGCCGAGTGCGCGCGACGCCGAAATCAGAAGTTGCCCTCCGGATTTGAAGTTCGGCTTTACAAAAACAATACCGACTTTGCCGGTCACAGTTACGGTTGCCACGACAATTACCTAATGCGACGCGATATCGCGTGGGATCGGATCGTTGCTGGAATGCTGCCGTTTCTCATTACCCGCCAAATTTTCGCGGGCGCGGGCAAGATGGGGATTGAAGCCGAGAGTGCGCAAAGCGAGCCCGGCGTCTATCAGATCTCGCAACGAGCCGATTTCTTCAGCGTGGTTGTTAGCATCGATACGATGAATCGCCGCCCTCTGATCAATACCCGTGACGAGCCGCATGTGGACGCGAGCCGTTATCGCCGGTTCCACGTTATTCTTGGCGACTCAAATATGAGCGAATGGGCAACAGCCATGAAGATTGGGACCACCGCGCTGATACTCGACTTGATTGAGCACGGGGAAGCGCCGGAGCTTGAGATCGCGCAGCCCGTTGATGCAAACAAATCGATCAGCCGCGATCAGACTTACG
Source organism: uncultured Verrucomicrobiae bacterium (assembly GCA_963840135.1). Lineage (GTDB taxonomy): Bacteria > Verrucomicrobiota > Verrucomicrobiia > Chthoniobacterales > UBA10450 > Udaeobacter. The sequence continues at coordinate 229,124 of CAWIXX010000004.1, forward strand.
ATTGGATCATCGAGCTGAAGGACGGGCGGAAAATCTCTGCGATAGATGTGCAGCGGATTTATTTGCGCGCTGCGAGCAAACTCAATAACGGCGCTAGCGAAGATCGACAATGGATACTACGCGAGTGGGAGAATGTGCTCAACGATCTGGAGCGGGACGTGATGTCGACGCGAGACCGGATCGATTGGACGGCAAAAAAATTCTTGCTGGATGCGTTGCAGGAGGAGGAAAAACTTTCTTGGAGCGATCCCTGGCTGCAATCCATCGACCTTGAATATCACAATCTCGATCTCGACCAGGGATTATACTATGAGTTGCTGCGCAAAGGTCTGATGCGCCGCGTCACAAACGAGGATGAAATCAAGGCGTCCATCTTCAATCCGCCGGAAACAACGCGAGCATTTTTCCGCGGCCGCGCTGTAGCACGCTTCAACGACGAGATCTCCTCCATTCAATGGGACGAAATCGTTTTTACAAACGGAGCACGTTCGTTCCGCGTCGCCTTACCGGAAGCGGCAATGAATCCGCGCCTGGAGGCGCTCAATCATGCCGCCCGCAACGGCAAAGATTTCTCGGAATTCATGAGCGCGGTATCGCAGATTGATTAGACCTGCGTACAAAGCTTGCGACGGCGGCAAGACTTCAGTCGCCTGACAGAAGCTTTTTCCGGATGCCTCGCGTAGCCTCTGCGCGAAAGCGTCTATAGGCCGAACTTTAATGCAACACCAGTAGGGTTGCCTTAGTTCTGGGCGATTACAAAAGTTGATGCAGCTTGGGGGCTGTAGCTCTCCGGGTACCACCCGTCGCACCCAAAGCGAACATCTAGGACCGCCGCGTTAGTGGGCATGTTCGGAACAGTCCAATCGAAGTATGTCGTTTTGGGAGCGAGTATCGGCGTAATACACGTGGTGAAGGTCCTGCCGCCATCGAGCGACAACCAAACCTCCATCTCACACCACGCGACATACCGCACATTAGGAAGCGTGTCTTTCCACTGAATTCTGACTTGCTGGCCAGGGTGGAGAACCTGGCCAATCGTCGGCGAAATCAGCTTGGCGGAATATGTGCCTCCTCCCGAGGCAGCAAGTACCCCGCGCGAGGTGTTAAGTAATTGTGGGGCGAGCGCGAAAGCTACGACCAATAATATGGAGAGAGATTTATGAGTTTTCATTTTTTGATCCTTTGGCTGAATGAATGAGGATGCACACCCGATGACGGACGATGTCAACGATTTTTTTAGATTTTTTTGTCCGCGTGTAAGGCTTCGTACTACAAGCGAGAATCCCTCGAGAATCAGCTCACTCCCACTCGATTGTGCTCGGTGGTTTGCTGGAGATGTCGTAGCAAACCCTGTTGACGCCTTTGACTTCGTTGCTGATTCGATTCGAGATGCGCGCCAGCAATTCGTAGGGAAGCCGCACCCAGTCGGCAGTCATGCCGTCCTGACTTTCGACGATGCGAAGCACGACCGTGTTTTCGTAGGTCCGTTGGTCGCCCATCACGCCAACCGATTGCACCGGAAGCAAAACGGCAAATGACTGCCAGACTTTGTAATACCAATCGGCCACTTCCATTTCGCTCTGCACGATCGTGTCCGCGTCGCGCAGAATTGATAAACGTTCGGGCGTAACTTCTCCCAGAATGCGAACGGCGAGTCCCGGACCCGGAAAAGGCTGACGGTATACGATTTCCTTCGGCAAGCCGAGCTGCAATCCCGCCTGGCGCACTTCGTCTTTGAATAATTGGCGCAGCGGCTCGACGAGTTCGAAATGCATTTTCTCAGGTAGTCCGCCGACGTTATGATGACTTTTGATCACTTGCGCGGGATTGCCCTGGATCGATACGCTCTCAATCACATCAGGGTATAGCGTGCCTTGTGCGAGAAATTTGTAGCCACGATGTCCGGCACCGGATTGACGCGCCGTGGCGGCTTTGCGCTCGCCGTTTTTCTGATCTTCCTCCAGCAGTTCCTCGGTGGCGTGTTGAAATACTTTGATGAATTCATTGCCGATCAGCTTTCGCTTCTTTTCGGGGTCGGTCACTCCTTTGAGCAGCGCGAGAAAACGATCGCTGGCGTCCACATATTTTAAGCGCACGTGAAAATTCTCGCCGAAAACGCGCTGCACGACTTCTTCCTCGCGCGCCCGGAGCAGCCCGTTATTGACAAAAATGCAGGTAAGCTGGTCGCCGATTGCCTTGTGCAGAAGCGCAGCGGTGACTGAAGAATCCACACCGCCGCTCAAACCGAGCACCACCTTTTGATCGCCGACTTGCTTTCTGACACGATCGCAAGCCTCTTCAATGAATGAGCCCATTGTCCAGTCCATCGCGCAGTGGCAGATGTGAAACAGAAAATTCTGAAGAATCTCCCGGCCACGCGGCGTGTGTGCGACCTCGGGATGAAATTGCAATCCGTATAGCTTCCGCTGTGGATCCTCCACCGCGGCGAAGTCGCAGGCTTCGGTGGTCCCAGCGACGCGAAAGCCTTTCGGTAACGCTGTTACCTCGTCGCCGTGGCTGTTCCAGACGTCGAGCTGCTCGCTTAATCCGCCTAAGAGTTCCGAACCGTTCTTGATGCGCAAGACGCCTGCGCCATACTCGCGTCGTCCGGTGAATACGACGCGTCCGCCAAGATGATTCGCCATTAACATTAGCCCGTAACAAATTCCGAGCACGGGAACGCCGAGCGAAAAAATCTTTGGGTCGATTTGCGGTGCTCCCTTGTCGTAAACACTGGCAGGCCCGCCGGAAAGGATCAGCCCCTGCGGTTTCGACGCGGCGACTTCAGCGGCGGGTGTGTCGAAACGAATAATCTCTGAATACACCTGGCACTCACGGATTCGCCGCGCTATGACTTGCGTGTACTGCGAGCCGAAATCGAGGATGAGAATTTTTGAGTGCGTGGATTTGTCGGACATCTTCAGCGCACGCTACGGATGAGTCTGCGGGACGCCATGCTCTGCGGCTGGGTCGCCCGGAGATCGCTCCAATGGCCCGACTGTTCCCTGGCCGGTCACTCCTCGTTCAAATTGTCCCTGAACTTCTTGCGTGGAGCGTTGCTCGAGCGGGTCGGCGCAGCCACCCACAGCCAGGCATGCGATCGCGAGCAAGATCGACATGCGTTTCATCTACGTATTTTATGAAGGCCGCGGGGCATTGCAATTGCCGATTGCGGAACAACACCAAGTGATTGGTTAAAAGGGTAAATAGTTGAAACGGTCATGCCCTTCCGTTGTAACCTTTTAACGTTTTAACTTTTTCGCTTCGTTCGCCATGATCGATCCCGAACTCTTGCTGCAGGGTTATCGGCTCGGTGTTTTTCCCATGGCGATGGAGGACGACTCAATCCAATGGTTTTCGCCCGATCCGCGAGCAATCCTGCCCTTGGAAGATTTTCACGTGCCACACGCGCTGCGGCGTCTTCTGCGCAAAAACGTTTTTGAAACGAGGATTGACAGTGCGTTTTCGAAAGTGATTGAGGCGTGCGCGAAACGCGAAGATACGTGGATCAATATTGAAATTATTGAAAGCTACACCCGATTGCATGACCTCGGCTGCGCGCATTCCGTCGAAGCCTGGAAGGAAGGCACGCTCGCCGGTGGACTTTATGGTGTCTCGGTCGGCGGCGCTTTTTTTGGCGAATCAATGTTCCACCGTGTAACGGATGCATCAAAGATCGCGTTGGTGGCACTGGTAGAACATTTGCGCGCGCAAAAATTCGCGTTGCTTGACACCCAATGGCTCACCCCGCACCTGCAACAATTTGGCGGTCTCGAAATATCGCGGGAGCATTACCTGCACCTCCTGCGTAGAGCAGTGGAATTGCCGCGCAAGTTTTGAATTCAACGTTGTGCGTTGAGCGATGGGCGTTTTCTGCTTTAATAAGCAGCCCGCTCATCGACGCGGCAGGCCAGTGGCGTTTGCAAAGGCTGGGTAGCTCAGTTGGCAGAGCAGTGGACTGAAAATCCACGTGTCGGCGGTTCGATTCCGCCCCCAGCCATAGCCCCATTTTCATAGGTAAAATACGATGGAAAACGAGACTTTTTTGGCTCTCACCCAATGTGGCCGGAGATGAAAGAAAATGAAGGTTTGGGCGGGCTTCGGCGTGATGCAGTGTCATGCAATTTTTCTGGACGGGCGCGTGCGCGAGCACCAGCGCCGCCAGAAATCGTTTTGATTGCCCAGACGACGCGCAAGTAGCCGGGATGCGCTTGCGTATTGGCATCCAATTTTCTTATGATTCCAGCACCATCCCCATGCGTTTTTTTCGAGAATTGGACCCGTTCGCAAGCCATGTGGCAGTCGCAGCACTTGCCATTGCCACGTGGGTATTTCTAATCGTTCCGCTGTGGAGAAGATGGCGCCCAAGGTTGCTTTTGCTAGGCAAAAACAACTTGCTCAAAAAACGGTTGGCAGCCGCGACCATTGTACTTCTCGTGTTTGCAGTGGGCTTGTGGACGGGGTGGCACAAGGATGCAATATCCGCTCGCCTGTCGCACTGGCATAGCGAGTTGACGCAGACTATACCCTCTCCGTCACCGTCACCTAGTCCTTTGAGGCTAACGGAGTCCTCGGTAGAAGCAATGGCCCGGACTCCTGCATCCTGGCCGTCGCTGGTAGATCAGTTGCTGCGAGAAGGCATCGAGCTGCGCGATCGGGGTGACACGACAAATGCGATCGAGCGCTTGCAGGAAGCGTTGGACAGCGAACCGAATAACGCCGCCGTACTCGCCGAACTAGCGAAGACTTGCGATCTCATGCAGCTTTACGACCGCGCCAATGAAATGTGGCGCAAACTTCAGGAAATGGGCCCCTCGGCTGGTGCGGCATATGAGCTAGCCGATCGACGGCTGAAGCTCGGGGTGCCGACTCCAGCCGCAGCGCCGATGCCGACGGCTCTGGATTCTTCATCGCGTGAGGTAAGCACTTCGCCGTATGAAACCGCTGCTGATTTTGCAAAGTCCGCCATAAAGCCGCGCGAACATGAGATCGACCAAGTCCCGCCACTGTCCACTTCCACTGCATCGGAAGTAACGTCTCCTGCAACTCGCGCGAGTCCAGCAGAGCCGGGCCCTTCCGCCGAAACTGCCGTCGCTCAGCCGGATGGACGTCTTATCATTTTCAGGGCCCCGAACTTTGGATCGAATATGGCTCTCAATCTAAAGATCGATGGGAGAACGGCCGCCAACATTGTGCAGGGAGGCCGCTACGATCAGTTCGTGCCGGAGGGGCGTCATATGCTGACCGTGTCGGCCGCAAACTATCAGCCGACGTCGACGGCGCTGAACGTGCGGCACGGACAAACGTACGTATTCACGGCAACACGGCAGAACACAGATAGTGTTGTTCTTGTTCCATCAGCCCTGCCACCAGGGCAGCCGCACTAGGTTGAATAGCAGCCGCTGAGGACTGAAAATCCACGTGTGTTTGTGTGGGCATTAAAGGCGGATCAAGCGGGGAGTTGTAACTAGCAATCGTTAGCAAAGGCAAGCTCGAAAAGCGACTTTTCGCTCGCATCGAAGGCGAAGGAGCGTAAGCCCGAGGTGCTCTCGGACGCAGCGTGTTCGAATAAACTGTTTGCAGCGTTGCGGACGCTAAGTGTCTTAGGAAACTGATTGCGCACCGATCAGACTCATCCTTAGACGACGCCTGCGCGCAGTGCTGGTTGACCGCTTAAACCGGTCAACAGCCGCATTCCCGCGACGCTAAAACTACCGGTTAGGCAAGTGAATGGTGAAGTTCGAGCCTTTGCCGACTGTACTCTGCACTTCGATGCCACCGCCGTGGGCGTTGATGATGGCGCGGACAAGGCTCAAGCCGAGTCCAAGTCCGCGCTGCGAACGGCTTTTGTCGCCGCGATAAAGCCGCTCCCAGATGCGCGGGACTTCCTCCGTGGGAATTCCTTCACCGGTATCTTTGACCGTGATGACAACTTCGTCGCCGCCGGACTTCGCGGAGATTTCAACGCGACCACCGGAAGGCGTGTACTTAATTGCGTTGTCGAGCAGGTTTACGAGCACCTGACGCAGACGGTTGCGATCGGCACGAACAATCAGGTTTGACGGAACCGCGGTCGTGACCGTGATCGATTTATCCTGCGCGACAAATTCGAAAAGCTCGCTCACTTCGCTCACGACCTCGTCCAGCGGAACAGGCTGCAAATCGAGTTTCATCAGGCCGGTCTCGGCTTCTGAGATGTCCATGAGCGTATTCAACATGGTGAGAACGCGATCGCTTTCTTCCATCGCGTCAAGGAGGGCATCGCGGCAGGTCTTCGCATCCGGTTCACCTTGAAGCGCGAGCTCCGCAACACCGCGCAGGCGGGTTAGCGGCGTCCGGAGATCGTGCGCGACATTGTCCAACGCCTCGCGCATGCGGCGAATCAGCGTTTCGTTTTTTTCCAGCATGTCGTTGAAGAGGCGCGCGAGCCGGCTGATCTCATCATTCTTTTCCGGGAGCGGCATACGCTCACTCATCTGCCCGGTGGTGATGACGTTCTCGACGGTGCCGATGAGCTGACGAATTGGGGCGAGCATTCGCCGCGTGAGCCACGCGCCGCCGGCAATCCCAAGCAGCAAGCCGATCACCACGACCCAGCCGAAGACAGTGCGGAATTGGGCGAGCAGCGCGCTCAGAGCTTCAGTCGTTTTTCCCACTTGCAACCACGAGCCGTCCGGCAATCGTTCCGCCGCAATGAGCCATCCCTTGCTGTGATCACTTGCGGGTAGCGTCCGCCAGACGACGGCGAACGCTTCGGTCGCCGTCATGTTTTGGAGTTGGTCGGGATCGAGACCTCCCGCTTCCTTCGGAGTGCTTGCGAAAAGTGCCGCCCCTTGCGGCCCAAGCACTCGGACAAAAAACGTTTCCTTCCCGCTGCCTTCCTGCTGAAAAAACCTCGTGCTTAGCGCAGGCAAACCACCGTCCGAATACCACGCGCGATAGGTTTCCAGTTGTGCGCGAACCGCGGCGCGGTCCCGGTCCTGGACCGCCCGATAGAGCAGAAAGTAGGCGATAAGAAAAAGAGCGACCGAGAGCAGGATCACAACAGCTGCAAACCAGACGTTCACACGCACGGCAAGGCTAACCCCCCTGCCTTTCATTGCAGCTTCAAGACGTAACCGAATCCGCGCATGGTGTGGATCAGTTTGCGATCGAAGTCGCGGTCGATCTTGCCTCGCAAGCGCGAGACGAGCACGTCGATCACGTTGGTCTTGGGATCAAAATGATAATCCCAGACGTGCTCGAGGATCATCGTCTTCGAGACGACCCGGCCCGCGTTGCGCAGCAGATATTCGAGCAAGGCGAACTCGCGGGCCTGGAGTTCAATCTTGCGTCCGCCGCGCGTCACCTCGCGGCTCAACAAGTCGAGGGTGAGATCAGCGTAGGTCAGCGTACTCGGTTCAACCGTTTGACTTGACCGCCTAACGAGTGCTTGAACGCGCGCGAGCAACTCCGAAAACGCGAAGGGCTTCGTCAAATAATCATCGCCTCCGACCTGCAAGCCTTTTACACGGTCGTCCACCGATCGCTTCGCACTCAGGATGATGACCGGAGTTTTTACCTTCTTTGCCCGCCAGCATTCAATCAGGCTGAGACCGTCGACCGCCGGCAACATTAGATCGACAATCGCGACGTCGTAGTGATTGTTCAGGCCGAGGTGCAGCGCGTCGTCACCGCGCTCGGCCGTGTCCACAGCGTGGCCTGCCTCCTTCAATCCACGCGCAACAAAGGAAGCGATCTTCTTGTCATCTTCCACAACCAGGACACGCATAACCGGTAATCGCACACCGTAGTCTTCCGCAGACTACGGCAGCGGCGCGGTTGAAGTCAAAATGCCGGATGCGCGACTGGGCCGAACGCCGAGAGGATTGAGCTGAGGGTTCTGTGGTCTCAGCGCTTCACCATGATGCCGTTCGCATTGGCTGACGACAGCTCAATGTAATCTGCCAGGATGTTCTGCGCTTCGCGAAGAACAATATCGTCCGCGGCGCTCGTCTCGTCCGCATTCTCATTACCGTCGCTTGTCGGCAATTCAACTGGCGCGTTCGCCAGCGGCCTCGGATTCTTCAACGGATCGCCCAAGCCTGGCTTGCCCACATTCTTAAGTGTGATCTCGTAAGTGGGCGGCTGCGCGGCAACGCGCGCGGCCCGATTTTTTTTCAGCGCTGCGATCCGAGCATCGAGGTCCGTTTTTTCGCGCTGCCGATCTGCTTCGTTGAGTGAGATCGATTTTGTCTCACGTTTCTGGCGAAGTTGCTCGCGCTCTTTTTGCAGCTCGATGAAATCAGGATCTTTCGCAATGCGCGTTGTGGAGCGGGTTCGCAAAGTCGCCAGATAAGGGCCAACGCGATCTCTACTGCTAAAGCGCGCGGATGACACCGTGTCCCACGGCAGCGGATTCTGCATCTCGCTTTCGCTGATCTCGGGAAGGTCCGTCAGCGAAGGCAGCACAATATCCGACTTCACACCTTCGATCTGCGTCGACTTCCCGCTCGGGAGATAAAACTTGCTGATCGTGGTCTTGAGCGCGCCCGGATCTTCGGCCGGCGAGAGTCCTTCGCGCTGCATGATCTGACCAAGCGGTATGATGGTTTGCACCGTTCCTTTGCCGAACGTGGATGGATCGCCCACAATCGCCGCGCGTCCGTAATCCTGTAGCGCGCCGGCAAGAATTTCCGAAGCTGAAGCGCTGAAGCGACTGGTTAAAACAACAAGCGGTCCGTCGTAGACGGTAACGCCGTCGTCATCGCTCCCGACCCCCACGTCACCATTCGCCCCGCGCACCTGTACCACCGGGCCGGACGGAATGAAGAGTCCGGTGAGATTGATCGCTTCTTCGAGCGAGCCGCCGCCGTTGCGCCGCAGATCTAGCACGATGCCTTTGACGTTTTCCCGCTTCAGCTTCTCCAATAAACGGGCGACATCTTTCGTCGCGGACGGACCGGAGGCCCCCGGCTCGCCGCCATAAAATCCCGGAAGATCAATCACGCCGATGCGCTCGGTGCCGCCTTTGTCGGCGGGCAAATCGACGATGCGCGCTTTTGCTTGCTGGTCTTCCAGTTTGATTTCGTCGCGCACAATCGAAAGCGTCTTGCGCGTCGCGTCGTTCGCCGCGCCAGCCGGAATAATCGTCAGACGAACGGTGGTGCCCTTCTTGCCGCGAATCAGCTCCACCGCTTGCGGCAACGGCATATCGATCAGGTCGGTAAACTCGCCATTCTCCTGTGCTACGCCCACGATCCGATCGCCAACCTTCAGTTCTCCACTGCGTCCGGCCGGACCGCCCGGAACAATTTCGCGGATCTTACAATAACCATCATCGTATTGGAGCGAGGCCCCAATCCCGACCAGCGAGAGGTTCATCAACGAACCAAAGCTTTGCATCTGCTCAGGCCCCATGTAGTCCGAGTGTGGATCGTAAACGTGCGCGAGCGCGTTCAGATAAGTCTCGAGAATGGCCTGCTCGTCGAGCTTCCGCATCGTCTGCACGAGGCGCTCGGAACGTCGTGTCAGGGTGGTCACGATCTCCTTCTCTTTCTTGCCTGCAAGTTTTTCCTGGAGGTACTCGGAGCGAAGATGCTGACGCCAGAGTTGCTGCGCAGCCGCAAGATCAATGGGACGCGGAGCGTTCTTTCGGTCATAGGTGTAGTGTTCGTTGCCGGTGAAATCGAAATGCTCCGTGCGCAGTAGATCGGCGATGTAAGCCGCGCGTTGATCGAGGCGTTCGAGATAACGGGCGAAGATCGCGTGTGCCGGGCTGATGTCGCCATCACGCCGGGTCGCTTGCGCGAGAGTAGAGCGAAATCGAGAAAACCCCTCGACGTCACTTTGCAGAAAGACCATGTGCTGGCCGTCGAGCGCGTCGAGATAGCGATCAAGAAATTTTCCCGCCAGCTCATCATCAAGCGGATGGTGCGCGAACTGCGACTTCTCCAGGATCTTGCTCGTTAGTCGAGTGATTTCGGCGTTGGTCGCCGCCTGGTCGAGCGCCTGGCTCGGTAGCAGGCCAAACCCGCTGGTTGAAAAGGTCAGCGCGGCGCTGATCGCAAGAACTGACGAAAAGGATTTCAGGAGTGATCTCATAAAGAAAGGGTAAGACGCGATGCTTTCAGGATTCTTTCGTGGGCATTACATCGGTGAAAGGTTGGCTGGGATGACGCGTTCGAGTTTGGCGCTGTTCACCCAGCCGGAACGATGATCAAGGGTGCGCACAAGAACGAAGTCGCCATGCTTGTGTTTCGTGGTTACTAGATCGCCGGCCTTCAACTCGAATGTGCTTTCCGCGTTTGTCGCTGGTGCGATGTGCACCGTCGTCGGCGCATTTTGAATCACCGCGCGATCAAGTTCGGTCCAGCGCAACGCCATCGACGAGCCCGTAAACAAAATCACCGTTCCGCACGCTGCGGCAATCGACGTTGCCGTCCGGCGTGACAGTGACGGCACGTATTGTCTGCCGAAAAACAGGGCGCAGCTGATCAAGAGCGCTGAGCTCCCAAGCAGCGCCAGGCCATTAAAGCTGAACCAATGCGCGGGACGTTCCCACACGGATATCGCAGGCGCATTCACGCCCGCTTTTTCGCGAGCGATCCGGAGGTTTTGCTCAATTTCCGAATCGTGCGGTGCGAGCAAGCGCGCACGTTCGTATCCGAGAATTGCGGCGCCAGGCCGGTCAGTTCGCTGCGCGGCATTCGCTTCATTGAAGAGCGCTGCGACCGATACGCCAGACGATACGTTCACCGCCTGCACATTTGTCGTGCCTGCTGCAAGCAAACCGATGGTGCATGCTGCGATCATCAAGCGACGCCTCTTCTTGCTGGCAACTAACTTGAGACGTTTCATCAGGCGCAGGTATTCGGCGCGATGATGTCGCGCCAGGCAGAGGAATCTGCGTTCAATCCCAGAAAAACCTTTCATGGCATCGGGGCGTGGAAGTCGTTTCGAGGTATTCATGAGGCGGTAAATTTCTGGAGTTGGGTTTTGATTATGTTGCGCCAATCCTGGAGGTCGGGCGTGGTGAAGTGACGTCCCGAATAGGCGATCTCGTCGGCGGTTTGAAAAACGGAGCGAATCTGCTCGCCGCTGCCGTTCAAGCGGGAGCGAATTTCAAGAATGGTCACGCGGCTGGCAGGGATCTGCCACTGCGCGGCGAGACGTTCCTGCAAAGCCCGACGAGCAGCGGCGAAAAAGCGCGTCGCATCCTGCGCTTTGAGCGCCGCGTCCATCGCCACCAGTGATTCGCTAACGGATCTTTCCGTAGCTTCGCGTTGCAGACGTTGCGGATCGCTCATGCGGCGCTGACCCAGATAACGGACCATTCCGCCAACAACGACTGCAGCGACCATCAGCGCGTTGAGCGTGAGAAACCATGGGGCGAGCACAAGCGGACGGAGACTGCGAACGGATTGTCCCGTAGCAATTTTGTCCGCGGCCAGATTGTCGGAGTTTGGCTTCGGCACGTCGGCTGGGGGCGCTTGCACATTGGTCGCCGGCGCTTGCGTCGCGCTGCCTGGGGCAATCTCGATCGCGATTGGCGCAGTTGTCTTCGTCACATACGCTTGCGTGTTTGGATCGAAGTAGCTGAAATACAGCGCGGGAATCTCGCCAGAGCCGGCTTTCGTTGCCACGATCGATTGCTCGAACGTCTTGGTCCCTGCGGTTCCAGAGCTATCCGCCGGCTCAAAGCGGCCGTTTGGCTTGTAGCTCTTCCAATTGGAAGAGCTCGTTAGGCCATTTGTCGAGACACGATCAAAGTTGCCGCGACCAGTGATGCTCAACTTCAACGTCAGAGGATCGCCTGTTGTCGCGTTAGTCGTCGAAGCTTCGCTCATAACTTCGAACTGACCGACCGCTCCGGAAAAATCCGCGGGCCGGCCGTTAGTGGGGAGCGGTTTGATTTTCACCGCCACACCATCGGTGTGGAGCGTCAATGGTTTCTCGATCGCGTGACCGAAGAAATCGTCGAAGAACGCATCTCCGAACGGAGAATCCTCTCCGAAAGGATCGTTGAACGGATCGCGGTCACCGCCGCGTTTTCCTTGTTCCTGCACCCGCACCATGACTGGGAGGTCGAGATTGAGCGGATAGTCTCCGGCCTTCACCGCGGAAAGCGCACTCGTCCAAGTCACGACCGTGTAAAGAACGCCGTTGATCGATTCGCGTGACTGCTCGGGTTTGTCATCGAGCTTGTTGAGCGTGAACGCGTCGCTGCTCAACACGGGCAGCCCATTGAGTGAAGCCGAAACGCCGGCACGGAAGTAGGCTTTTACCTGCACCGGCACGAGTTCACCGACCGTCAGTTCCTGCTTCGGTAGCACGACGCGGAGAAAAGCGAATTGGTTTTTCGTGTCCACCGGCTCTGAGTCCGCGGGCTGGGAGAAGCTCGGTGCGGGAAGTCGGGAACGGCCGGGCGGCATCGCCCGTTGCGTCTGACTGCCTGTCCCTTTGTCTACGTGCAAGGTCATCGGCTGAGTGCTTCCACCGATGGCAGGAATGGTGAAGTCGCCCGCGCGGTTTGGGATCACGCGAAAGATTTGAGACACGTTCGAAGTAACGTTGCCGTTAATCATCTGCATCGAGGTCTGTTGACCGACGGGCACAATTTCAAGGCCATCGACCTGAGGCACTGCCGACTGCGCAGCATCGGAACCGTTGACTGTCACGACGAGCTGCGCGGATTCGCCCAGGGCGATTCTCTGCGGCTCCAGTTGTACGGTGATCGCAGGCTGCGCGGCCCAGGCTGGCGCAACAAGCGCGGTCAGGCAAAGGCCGGTGATGAGGTTGCGTTTTAAAAATGTGTTCATGAGTTACCAATCCCTGATGATCTTCTTCTCGTTAGGCTGATCTGCGCCGCGGCCCTGTTGTGAGATCGCGGGAGCCTGGCGCTCATCGTTCTTGAGCGCGTCGAGAAGCTGTTTCGCTTCTTCCTTGGTTAATTGACCCGGCTCGCGGCGTTCTTCCGCAGGGGCGCCGGTCTCAGTATTCTCAGACTTCTCGCCATTGGCTGCCGTCGCCTGTCCTTTGGACGGTTTCTTCCCGGGTTCAACCGGCTTGGGCTGTTCGCCTTTGCCCGACTTCGGGTCGGATTGCGCTTGCTGCTGATCTTTCTTGTCCTGACCAGCCTGCGACTTGGCGTCGCCGTTCTGATCTTTCGGCTCGTCTTTCTTGCCGTCACCCTTTTGGTCTTTGGGCTGATCCTTCTTGTCGTTGTCGCCGCCGTTCCTGTCCTTGGATTCGTTAGGCTTCTTTTGGTCGTCACCCCGCTTTGAGTCTTTCGGTTCGTTCTTCTGATCGCCACCGCCGCCGTTCTTATCCTTGGCGTCTTTGTGATCTTTGGAATCGCCCCGCTGATCCTTGCTCTCGCCTTTTTGATCCTTGGAGTCGCTCTTCTGATTTTGTGAGTCGTTCTTCTGATCTTTCTGATCGTGCTTTTGCTGATCTTTTTGATTCTGCTGTTGGTTCTGTTGCTGCTGTTTCTTTTGCTCCTCCTGCTGCTTCAGCTGTTCGATCTTCCGCTTTACGACGTCGCGATTGTGCTTCGCGTCGGCGTCAGCCGATTTGATCTGGAGCGCGGTGTCATACGACTTCACCGCTTCCTGCCACGTCTTGATCGTCTCCTGCGGGTTTTCCTTTTCCGTCTTTTCGCCTAATCGATATTGCGTGTTGCCGAGATTGTAATACGTGCTCTGCTGCACCGGCACCTGCTCGGTTTTGAGGCTGTTTTGAAACGCGTTCGTTGCCTTTGCGTAGTCACCAGCTTTGTAAGCAGCGGAGCCGGTATTGAATTGCAGCTCTGCTTTCGCCGGTTCTTTGGCAGCGGTTGCGGCATATTCCTGCGCCGATTTCGCGAAGTCTCCCTTTTGATACGCTTGCTCGGCTGTTTGCGGTGAGGCTTGTGCACTCGCAACGCCGGCAAACAAGGCCAGGGCTGCCGCAGTCGTAGCCGGACGCAATGTCACTGTCTGTTTTGGCGTCCGAACTTTCCGGCGATTGCCGATGAGCAATTCACCGACGAAACAAGCGAGCGCAGCGAGCAGCGCCCAATGGAATTTCTCCAGGGGCACCTTCGCTTCGCGCGAGCTGAGATCGCGACGAGCAAAGCTGGAAAGTCCTTGCTCGTAGATCGCGGCGAGACCTTCGCCCTGGCCGCCGAGCGGCTGATAAATTCCACCACTCGCTTCGGCAATCTTCTTCAACGTCGCTTCATCGAGATGGGACTTCACCAGTTTGCCGTTCTCGTCTTTGGCAAAGTCAGTCCCGCCGGTTTCACTCGGTATCGGTACGAGCTCACCGGTTGTGCTGCCAACGCCGACGGTGAAAATCTTCACGCCGTCCTTCGCGGCAGCCTGCGCAGCGCCGACCGCTTCGCCATCGAGATCTTCGCCATCAGTGATCAGGACGAGAATCTTGTCAGCGGCGCTGCGGGTCTTGAAAACCGCTTCGGCCTCATGGATCGCAGACGCGATATTCGTCCCGCCACGCGGAATCACGTTCACATCCAGCGCATCGAGCGATTCCCTGAACGCATCGTAATCCAGCGTTACCGGGCATTGCAGAAATGCAGTGCCCGCAAACGCGACCAGACCGACGCCATCGCCGTTGAGCTTCGCGACGAGATCGGTCACGGCGAGTTTTGCGCGGGTGAGCCGATCAGGCTTCACGTCCTGCGCAAGCATGCTCTTCGAAGTGTCGACCGCGAAAAGCAGTTCGAGTCCTTTGCGATGCGTCTCCTGGAATTCAAAGCCGGCCTGCGGACGCGCGAGCGCGGTGAAGAGGAGCCCGACGCCGAGCGTGAAAAGCACACGCTTCACCAGCCGGCGCGATGTCGAAACCGATGAGGTGAGTTTGTTCAGCAGACGTGCGGACGCGAATTGCGTGAGCGCGACGCGCTGGCGCGAATCGAAGCGGCGATATTGCCACACGAGCGCGATGCACGCGGCCAGTCCTGCGAGGAGCCAGAGAGGTTCAGCGAATTGCATAAATCAAAAACGGGCGTCAGGGCAAACGGCGGAAGCGCGCATGCCCGAGGCCAACTCCGGTGCCGAGTAATGCCAGCGCGGGCACGACGGCCCACGCGAAAAGCTCGGTGTGATGTTCAAATTTCTTGAGTTGGTGCGTCGTCTTCTCCATCCGATCGATTTCGGCGTAGATGTTCTTGAGCGATTGCGTGTCGGTCGCGCGAAAGAATCTTCCACCCGTTTCGGCAGCGATTTTTCGGAGTGTGTCTTCGTCGACATCCACCTGCGCCATGGCGAGGCGTTTGTTACCGAACGCGTCCGTGACCGGGATCGGCGCTTCACCGCGCACGCCGGCAGCGATGGTGTAAACCTTCACGCCGAGCGCTTTCGCCGCCTGGGCAGCGGTTTCGGGCATGACTTTGCCGGCGTTGTTCTGGCCGTCGGTCAGGAGAACGACGATCTTCGACTTACTTGGCTGCTCGCGCAGACGATTGACGCTTGTGGCGAGCGCCGAACCGATGGCGGTTCCGTCTTCGACGCTGCCGATCTTAACGCGGTCGAGGTTCTGTTGAAGCCAGTCGTGATCGAGTGTGAGCGGACTGACGAGATACGGCGCGCCAGCGAACCCGACCAGCCCGATGCGGTCGTTAGGTCGGGCGTCGATGAATTTCGAGACGACCGATTTCACCACATCCAGGCGGTTGACCGCTTCTCCATCGACCTTGAAATCGAGCGCTTCCATCGAGCCGGAGCAGTCCATGGCGAGGATCATGTCAACGCCGCTAGCCTCGACGGTGGAAGTGCTGCGACCGAACTGTGGCCGCGCCAGTCCTACTATGAGCAGCCCAAGCGCCAGCAGAGCAAGTGGCGCGTGCCAGCGACCAGCACGGCTGCGCGTTTCGCGTGCGACCTGGCGCGCAATATCTGCGCTTGAATATCGCACCGCGGCCACCTGACCGCGTCGCCCGCGCAGAAGCGCAAGCAGCGGCAGAACAGCCAGCAGCCAGAGAAAAGTTGGGTAAAGAAATCGGATCATGAGAGCGGTAATTAGGAAGTGGCGACGATAGGACTTCCACCGGACAACTGTGGAGCGCTGTCAGCCACGGACTTGTGCTTCGTCGTCTTTGGTTTGCCGACGTCGATCACAAACACCCGGGCGCTTTCGAGCATCGCTTCCATCTGTAGGATGGTGAGAGACCAGCGAGCAAACTTCGCCAGGTCACAATGCTCGAGGAAGCCCGCCAGCGTGTAGCGATGCGACGCCAGCTGCAAATTAGAAAGCTTCGTAAGATCGCGCAGAAATTCGTCTGTCGTGCGATGCGCTGCGCGGACCGGCAGCACTTCTTCGATGAAGTGTCGCACGATTTCCGAGACGGCAAGCGAGAAAGGTTCCGCGTTGTCCGACTGCATGAGCACCCGGGCCTTCTCGAGATTCTCCAGCGCAATCTCGTAGGCGAGCTTGCGCTGGGGACGGCGAAGCAGTCTCCACGCGCCGAAGCCGAGGCCGGCTACGCCGAGTGCGCCGGCACTCCATGCGAGCCACGGAAACGGAGCCTCGATATGAATCGGCGGGCGAATATCCAGAATGTCTTCCTGGGGCGCGGCCTGTGTCACCGGAGCCGATAGTGCAACCGGAGGAGGCTGGGGCGCAGCGTGTGCGTTCAGGCTAGCGAGAGCAACGGCCGCGCCCGCTATTGTGAGGGAGACTGAATCGAAATGCGAGAAAAGTTTCATGAGCGTTTACGGGCTCGGTTTTTGAAGAAAGCCATGAGATCGGCCACATAGGGGCGATCAGTGGAAAGTCGGAGCGAATCGATTGATTCGCGGTTGAAGATTTTTTGCAGTTGTTCGGCGCGAAGCTGCGCGATCTCGCTGAAGCGCTGACGCACCACCGGATTGCACGTGTCGATCTCGATCATTTCGCCGGTTTCTGCGTCCTCGATGGCAACTATGCCCAGATCGGGGAGCACGCGCTCGCGCGGATCTTCAATTGGCAACGCCACGAGATCGTGACGTCGATTCGTTTGGCGCAACGCGAGACGAAAATCAGCGACGGTGTCGGCGTCGAAAATCTTGGTTTGGAAATCCGAGAGAAGAAAGATGATCGCGCGCCGCTCGATTCCGTCGTTGACGAAGTTGAGGGCATGCACGAGATCGGTGCCGCGGTTTGTCGGCTCGAAGGCGAGCACTTCCCGCACGATCCGGAGAACATGTCTCCGACCTTTCCGCGGCGGAACGAACAGTTCGACCTTATCCGTGAAGAGAAGAAGCCCGACCTTATCGCTGTTTTTCACCGCTGAGAACGCGAGCACGCTGGCAATCTCCGCCGCAAACTCGCGCTTGCTCTGCATCCCCGACCCGAAATCGCCCGACGCGCTAACGTCTACCATGAGGAGAAGAGTGAGCTCGCGTTCTTCGACAAACTTCTTAACGAACGGGCGGCCCGCCCGCGCAGTGACGTTCCAATCGATCGCGCGTACCTCGTCGCCGGGCACATATTCGCGCACGGCGTCGAAATTCATCCCGCGTCCCTTGAAAACGCTATGGTATTGTCCGGCGAGCGTGTCGGTCACGAGCCGCTTTGTGCGGATTTCGATCTCGCGAACCTTCTTGAGGATTTCGCGGGTCTGTTCCGAGTTCATGGGCAAAGCCAGTTTCGGGCGAAGAAACGCAAGCGGTTAGGGAACCGGCAGACCTTCGAGGATGCCGGCCACGATATTTTCCGAAGTGATATTCTCGGCTTCGGCTTCGTAGGTGACCGCGATGCGATGACGCAAAACGTCGTAAGCGAGATCCTTCACGTCCTGCGGTGTGACATAGCCGCGTCCCTGTAGGAAAGCATGCGCTCGAGCCGCGAGAGTTAGGCCTATAGTGCCGCGCGGTGAAGCGCCGTACTGCACCCAGCCGTTGAGATCGATGTTGTAAGGTTTCGGGTCACGCGTCGCGAGGACAATGTCCACGATGTAATCCTTCACTTTGTCATCGATATAGACGTCGCTAACCACGCGTCGCGCGTTGATGATGTCCTCGACCGTAACGACAGAGGCCACGTCTAACGACGGCTCCGCGACTGCCATCGCATCCAGAATGGTGCGCTCTTCCGTGCGGTTCGGATAGCCGACGATCACCTTCAACATGAAGCGATCGACCTGCGCCTCGGGTAGCGGGTAAGTGCCTTCCTGTTCGAGCGGGTTTTGCGTCGCAAGAACGAGGAACGGATCGGGCAGACGATAGGTTTCGTCGCCGAGCGTGACCTGACGCTCCTGCATCGCTTCCAGCAACGCGCTCTGCACCTTGGCCGGCGCGCGATTGATTTCGTCTGCGAGAATCAGGTTCGAGAAAACCGGGCCGTGCTTGGTGCTGAACGAGCCGTCGCGCGGATTATAGATCATGGTGCCGACGATGTCCGCCGGCAGCATGTCGGGCGTGAATTGCATCCGCTGGAAATGAAGTCCGACCCCAGAAGCGAGAGTCTTGAGCGCGAGCGTTTTCGCGAGGCCGGGCACGCCTTCGAGCAGGATGTGGCCGTTGCTGATCAGGCCGACCATGAGTCGGTCGATGAGCTGTTCCTGGCCGACAATGACGCGGGCCATTTGTTGACGCAGCGGTTGCACCCACTGCGAGGTGGTTCGCACGGCATCATTAATTGCCTGAATGCTAGCGTTTGGACTGCCCGTCACAGACGCCATTGGCATTCGGCGTTCGTGGGGTACGCGGCTTGGGCGAATAGGCGCCGGAGTATATTTCGCAGCGTCGAAATCGGAGTCGGCACGGCCTGCCTGGACGGTGGCAGCTTGTCCCGCTGCCGGAGGATTCTTTACGTTCTGATTCATTAAGTCTTCTTTCAGGTTTGTTTTGCGCGCAGACATCACAGCGATGCCTTTTGCTCGTTGGAGACATTTGACCCCACGAATGTGACGCCGCCCTTTCCCCGGCATTACAAATAGGAAAGGTTTGAGAAGCGCGGCGCTGAGGCGATCCGGATATCCGATGCATTGCGCCCAAGCAGAGAATTAGACACTCAGATGTAACAAAACATCACTGTTCGTTTCAAAAGGCGATCATTCAGATTCGGCTCAAGGATGAAATTTACGCGAGCGTTTGGTTGCCCGCTCGCTAGGCGCGTAATCGATGGCCCTCGCCATCCTGACATTTTGCGGCCAGCATCCGTCGAGCCGCTGGCTCGCCGATTTCCTGGCGGACCGGCGAACACGAAGACCGGCAAGCTTTAGCTGGCAGATGGCGTCGCCACGCCGGCGATCTCCACGCGCTCGGGCACAAGCAGGCGGAGCTGCCCGTCGGGGTCCGCCGCCAGCGTATGGATATGGAAATGCGTCGGCGCGTTGTCGGTTGCGCCCATCACCGGTGACGGGGCTGAGATGATCTTCACGGCGCCGCACGCGCCGATCCAGTCGATATGGCGGTGGCCGTGCATGACGACGACGCGGCCCGCGAACGGCCCCAGCTTGCGGACGAACCAGCTGCCGTTGACGAGCGCGGTGCCGACTCGTTCCGAGAACGCTACGACCGGCATGGGATATTCGATGAGGTGGTGATGCAGCGCGATGATCCATCGCGCTTTTGGATATCCGCCGATCGCTGCAGCGAGACGGCGGCCCTGTTCGACGGAGACCAATCCAAGCGCGTTGGTGAAGGAGAAATGCGTTTGCGCGTTCGAATTGAGGATGGCGACGCCGAGCCCGTCCTCGGTCGCCGGCGGCAGAATCATCGGGAACTGATCGTCGAAGACGCCTCTGAGTCCGAGGGAGCGCCGCAAACCCCCATTCTTCGCAAAGGCCACGATCCTTAGCCGATGCAGCGCCAGCGCCTCGTTGAGCGTCTGCGCGAGTCGCCCGGAGCTGTGGGCGATCACGCGCACGCGATCGCCCTGCACAGCTGCAATCGCTGAAAGCGTCCGCATCTGCCGCAGCCGCTTGCCGGTACTGAACGGAAGATCGAGCCGGGCCGGATTGGCGCGGTCGACGATGTTCACGTCGTGATTGCCGGGAAGCACGATCATACGTGCTGCGAGACCAGGGTGCTGCGCCACCGCGTCTAGGAATTCGGCCCATTCCGTCGCGCGGCCGGCATCGGTCATGTCGCCGCTGACGAGCACGAGGTCGAGCGGGTGGGTGGAATGGATGGCCGCGATGCGCGCCATAACTCGCATCAAGCGATCGTTGCCACGTGGGCCGCCGCGACCGCTTTCGATGCGAAAACCGTATCGTTCGCCGACCACATGAATGTCTGAGACGTGGGCAATGCGCCACGTGCGGCTGCCTGACGGCGCGGCATCGAATGCGGTAAGGTCGAACGGCTGGTCCATGCTCGTATCCGCAATGCCCCAGATGAGCGACGCGATCGCCATATAGCTTGAGACGATCACGACGGCGTTGGCCAGCGTGGGGACGATCAAGTGGTGCAGCACCGCGAGGTCCGCCACGTTGCCTTTCCAACGTGAGGCCGGCCAAACGAGAATAGCTATCGATAGCGCGCACCCGCAAAGTATAATACCGGCACCGGCGGAACTTACCGCACGCAGTCGCGCCCGCTCGGTGGCGGTGGAATGACGGCCAAACATTCGCTCCACCAGATGGCGCAGCGCCTCGCGGCAAAATGTGTATGCCGGTTGGACGGCCAGCGCATTGAGCGACCAGAAGTTAGCCTCGGCAATCCGAAACAACGCTCGCCAGCCAATCCATCCCAGCGCGACGACGACGACCAGCACCAGCGTGCAGCCGATTCCTGTCCACTGCAAAATGTGTCCCGAAAGCGTGGCGAGCCAAGCGCTCGCCACCAGCGGGGCGACGCCAAGCAGTACCGCGGGCAGCAGCAGCGAGACCGTCAAGGCGAACAGCAGTTTCGGCAGGCTGATTTCGACCAGCAGGCTGCCGGCGATCGCGAGCAGCGACCTTTGCTTTGTACTCGCGGCATCGTCCCCAACATCGCCCTGACGCGGATCGACGATCGGGGCTCCATCGCTACCCATATCGCGTGCCCTCAATAAAAATTAGATCAAAACCGCGCTTGTCGGTGCGCGATGTCACTTCATAAGCGCGTGGAGTCGTCGATGTCATGGGAGTCGCATCATATCATTTTGTCATTGCTGTGTGGAGAGCAAAAGAGACAGAATCCGATCGCGTGAAGTAAACAGAAAGGAAATATCCCATGCCCACACTGATTCAGCTAAGAACAAGAGAGACTCACCACGAAGGAACTTTGAGAGAAACCAGTTACGAGAGGAAAGATTGGCGTGTTAGACAAGCTAAGAGCAAAGCGCCTTGACCTTTATGTGCTGTGGTTAGCAGTGACAGGGGTCCTCGTTTATGCTGCCGTTGAGCGGCATCCAAACAGTTACTACACACTGCTGCATTGGGTTTGCGGTGTGGTTTTCGCATATTCGGCTGTCAGTGCCTTTGCAATGAAGCGCATGGCCTGGACTTGGATTTTTGTCGCCTTGGCCGGGTTATACAACCCCATCTTCGGCGTCCGTTTGGATCGCAGCACTTGGATCGGTGTGAATTGGTTTACAGTCGCGGTGCTGGTCGTCGCAGCCATCGTTTTCTGGCGACCGTCGCCACGATGATCCTTATGGAGTCGGGCGAGGGTGCGGAGTCGGAAAAGGTCTTAAGACGCACTGGAACGGCTCCCTGGCTTCATCGATTGGTTAGGCGGCACGTTTCACATTCAGGAACTGTCTCTTCCTCAGCATTTGGAGAATGCAGAGGCAGCCTGCGGCTGCCCATAAATGCTTGATCGCATGCCCGCCCACTCTGCCATGGAGAATCGCGAACACCTCTCGATCAGAAATCTCGAAGAGCTTGGCTAAGAGATAGCACGCAAGAGCAATGAGCAACATGTACCTATGCGAGTACTGGCTCGGAAACAGGGCCAAGAGGACGGGAAGTATCAGGAGGGGAGCATACTGCACCCAAGCATAAAAGCGCAGATCGTTGTAGCAGTGCCAATAAATAACACTGCCTGCACCTAGCATCAAACCTGGAAGAAGCAATATGGTTCCCAGCTTCGGATGCACCGATTCGCTCACAATAGCCATAAACAAGCCAATGAAGCCCACTGTTATTGGCAACCGGTCCCAGACGAGCGAATCGTTGCTCGGATGCCAGTGATAATACCCAGAACCAACGCTTACTATCGACACGCCAAGAAAGAATGTAAACCAGCAGATCGAATACCCTGTCAAACGCCCGCAGGCACCCAGCATGATACCAGCTAGTCCGACGACCAGGAACGGAGCATTGGATACCACGTCCGCGAAATTAGGGACTCCGAGGAAGCGACGCCTATCGGCAAACTCGTGATAGCGCGCATCCTGATGTATAGGTGGGAGGCAAAGCAGAATCAGGAGCGGTGCAGCGGCGATTAGGAAAAGTAGGTAATGGCGCCAGTGTCTCTCAAGGGCAGGGGCATGCATGCTGCCTAACTAGAAAGATATAAGCCACGGGCGGGGTCGGCGGCAAGTTTGCTCGCGTTCATCCGATCAGGGGTCGTTGGCTTCATCGATTGGTTAGGTATGACGTTGCAAACACATCACGAACCGGTGGTAGAAAAGACATCGCTACAATGGCGCCGTTCAGCAAGACAACACACCAACCGATCGCGAGGACAAATGACGGCGGCAGCGATAGACCGCGATAAGGCCAAAAGGCGCTGTCAACGACTGAGAGCACGAGAGCCAAAACAAATAGCAAACGCGCCCAGCGACGAAAATACCACAGACCTGCAAGAACGACGAACAAGGTGAATTCGGCAGCAGCATGCGCGAAGAGCGCAGCATACGGATGCAGCAAAGTGAACGAGTTTACATGTCTCCGGGAATCCCAGCCGAAGAACCACTCCAGAAGCAACCAGCCGACACGCACGAGTAACAGCGCACGATAAATCAAGACGGCACGCATAGGCCTAACGAAACAGAGATAAGCCACGGCAGGATGTCGTGGCAAACAAACTGGACTTATTCCGTAATGGGGCCGTTGGCTGCATCGATTGGTTAGATGCTTTCATTCGCCACTCATCGATCGAATGAATCCGGGAAGGTCATCCTCCCGTTTTTATCGAATCCGAAAGTCACGCCAGATGTGCCTCCGTGTCCATCAGTAGCGAACCCGGCGTAAACGCGACCGGGGATGAGCTTCTGCGGTTGAATCATCGTGGTAAAACCAGGAGGCGTAACTCCGTACTCGATCGGCTGTGTCAGACCACGGCCGCTCAAGATGGACCACATCGCCTTCCACCGGTCATCGGCGGTCCGCATAGAAACGGTGAATGACTCGATATCGGTCTTCGGGCGTGTGGTCGAATCACGGTAAAACTCGAAGCGGATCGGCCCGCCCAATCGCCCGCTCGCCTTAGAAACAAACGAGTATGACACCGCCTCAGCAGCGATGCCCGCGGACAGCAATAACATGACGGCAACGACGCGCATTAGCATCTAACGAGATAGGATGGAATTTTTCCGTAATATTTTACGGAATTATTCCGTCTAATCCGCTTGCTTGCCTGAGAGGAACCCGATAAAGACGGAGTCATGGGAGAATTGTGCCGAATCATTCCGCATTTACAATGGGGAACGCGCCAGTGAAACTAATCGGAAAAGCTGACGCGCCCCACTGGAATTTCGGGCTACCCGACTCGCCGCCCGGCGGTCAATTCACAAATTAGTGGCTTCCCGCCGCCGGCGAGCATATCTCCAGCGAACACGCGCGCCGTCGAAATTTTCACGCTGCAGTAATTATGCTTTGGGAATCCCAAGCACAATTTCAAGCACATTGGAACGTTACAAGATGACCTAGACGGGCGGTGATGTCAGAAATTGAATTGTGCTTATTATGCTCATTCTGCTTTTTAAAATGATTTTTATATTCTCTCTCCCTTTGAATTAAAGAAGGGCACAGACTCAATTATTACCAAGGAAGTATGCCGAGCAGCCATTCAGCGAAGTACGATTGGAAGGATGCAGGCGAGGAATGGTCCGAGCCCTGGGGCAGCTCCGCAGCGCAATGGTCCGGTACCATCCTTCCGCGTATTCGAGATTGCCTGCCAACCGGGACGATTTTGGAAATAGCGCCCGGCTTTGGGCGGTGGACGCATTATCTTAAAGATTATTGTCAGGAACTCTGGGTGGTCGACGCGTCCAGTGAATGTGTCGAAGCGTGTCGTCAGCGTTTCGCGGCTCAATCGCATGTGCGCTGCTATCTTAACGATGGCCGTTCGCTATCAATCATTCCCGACGCTTCGGTGGACTTCGTGTTCAGTTTCGACTCGTTCGTGCACTTACGGCGCGAACTCGTCGAGGCCTACCTCAGCGAACTGGGAAGGACACTGAAGATAGGCGGCAAAGGATTTATTCATCATTCCAATCTCGGCGCGTACGCTGACTCGCTATCGGAACGCGTTCCGCGACCGATACGTAAACTTCTTCGCAAAATAAAGATCCTCGACTGGGAACATCACCGTAATCCGACGATGAGCGCTGATCTTTTTCGGTCCTTATGCGCCCAGACTGGGCTACACTGCGTAAGCCAGGAATTGATCAACTGGCGCGGCAGACGCTTAATTGATTGTTTGTCATTGTTTGTGCGAAGCGATTCAACCCTGCACAATCCTACAAAACCAATTCGAAATCCGCATTTCATGCGCGAAGCGGCGCGAATTCGAAAGCAGTGGCGAGTCCAAGGCTAATGAATCCTACTAGCGGCCTGTCTCGGTGGGCATCCGAGCGCTACTAAACAGAGAATCACCGAATAAGGTCATTGACGTGATTAATTTTCTCTGATTCAACATCGCGGCATGCCTGAAGGCCAGACAGCGCCGCCGCCGTTGCCCAAATCGCAGCCGTCATTTGGGAAGCGCAATAGCACGATCATCAAGCTGCTCGGGGTCGGGGCGCTCGTTCTGTTGCTTCTCATTCCGCTCGCAATGATCACCGGCGTGTTGCGGGAGCGATTGCAGCGGCGCAATGAAGCGGTCGCCGACATCACATCGTCGTGGGGCAGCGAACAAAATGTGATCGGGCCGGTGCTTGGGATCCCTTATCAATACAGGTTTAAAGCAGTCAAAGAAGTGCCGGCACCTGATGGCAAGATGGAGCGGCGTGAAGTGGAAGAGAACGGCACAGCGATTGCATATTTTCTTCCCGAAACGCTCCACATCACTGGTAACGTGGAGACGCAGATGTTGCATCGTGGCATCTACGATGCGGCAGTTTTTCGCGCGCAGGTTAGAATGGCAGGCAAGTTTGCGCCGCCCGATTTTGGGCCGCTCAAGATCGATCTAAAAGACGTGCAATGGAAGGATGCGTTTGTCACTATCGCAGTGAACGATTTACGAGGAACACGGGAGGCACTGATTCTCGACTGGGGTGGCGCCAGGCTCCCGTTGCTGCCGGGCTCCCAAGTTCCCGGGTACACAACAGGTGCAACTGCATTGCTCGGCACCGACCAACCGCTTGCGAGCGGAACCGAATTTTCCATTCCACTTGATTTCAATGGGAGCGAAGGAATCTACTTCGCGCCTTTCGGGGTCCAGAATGAGGCGACCTTGAAATCGAATTGGCCTGATCCGGCCTTTCGCGGCGCGTTTTTGCCTGCGGACCGGTCGGTGCGCCCTGACGGATTCGATGCGAAATGGAAGGTGTCTTATTACGGCCGCGATTATCCGCAATCGTGGACGAGTCGCGCCGGCAATGAGCGGTTTAGTGTTCTTTCCGTCACCAACTCGCGGTTCGGTGTTCAGCTCTTGTCGATTCTCGACGCGTATCGATACGTCGAACGGTCGATCAAATACGGTGTGCTCTTTCTTGTGCTCGTTTTTACAACGTTCTTTCTCTTCGAAGTCACGGCACGCCAGAAAATTCATCCGTTTCAATATCTGATGGTCGGCGCGGCGCTTTGCTTGTTTTACCTGCTGCTGTTGTCGATTTCGGAATTTATTGGATTCAGTTGGGCTTACCTGATCGCGGCGGTCGCATCGACCGTGTTGATTACGTGGTACTGCCGATTTTTCCTGGGCGGCGGTGCGCGCACGCTAATGATTGGCGCAGGTCTCGCGGGTGTTTACACATTTCTCTACATTACTTTGCGGCAGCAGGATTACGCGCTCCTCATGGGTGCGATCGCGCTCTTCATCGTGCTCGCGATCGTAATGTACGTGACGCGCAAAGTAGATTGGTACGCGCGCGATGCGGGATAGGCACTACAATTAATGATTGGGAAGCCGCGGTCAACGCCCGCGACCACACCTGGGCTCAATTTAAAATCCGCATTCGACCATCGTCGAGCGTTGGACAGCGGGCGCTGATACTACGCCGCTGCAGTTCACTTACCCTGCGCCTGGCGCAACTGACTCTTCGCAGTTTCCACGTCGCGCGGCGGTTGCTGGCAAAGCAGAATCGCGCGGAGTTTGTCTCCCTGATAGTAGCGCGCGGTGAATTTTTTCTTCGCGTACGTGCCCTGAAGATCAACACGCGTCGGCAGCACGCTGAAATCGCCAACAAAATCCATCCGCAAATCGAAGATTTCCGTCCAAAAATAGGGGACCTGCTCGTAGCGGATGCGCTTTTTGCCGGTCATGTTGGCGCCTGCGACCAAACCCTGGCTCCGGGCGTTCTCCCAATGCGTCTGGCGCCGCACACCGCCCATTATCCTATCCGGGTAAAATGCCAGATCGCCTACAGCATAAATCCCTTTTTCTTCTGTCTCGAGATATTCAGTGACCGGGGACCCGTGCGGTCCGGACAGCGGCGTGTTGCGGACAAGATCGAGATTTGGTTCTGCCCCGCATGCGACCACTGCCAGGCCGACCGGAAATCGGTTGCCGCTTTTTGTCTGGATATTGCGCAAAACAGTTTTGCCCTCAAAACCATTGAGACTTTCGCCCATCGACAAGGTCAGTCCGTGTTTCGCAAAGTAATCAGTGACCCAGCTTCCGGTCTCGGGATCGACATACCGGTTTAGCAAATATGAATCCCGATGCATGAGACCGACCTTCAGTTTCATCATTCGCAGACTGGCTGCCGCCTCGCATGCGAGTAATCCGCCACCTACGACCATGATGCCTTTCTCGAGGCTCGCCATTTCTCTTAGGGCTAGCGTGTCGCGAATCGTGCGCAGATAGATCACATTGCCGAGACTGGTTCCGGCTACCGGTGGGCGCACTGGACGACTGCCCATCGCCAGGCACGCTTTGTTGAACTCAATACTTTCGCCATTGGCAAGGACGGCCAGACGCCGGTCGAGGTTGAACTGTGTTACCACGGTGCCAAATCGCGTCTCGATTTTGTGCTTTTCGTACCAGGCCTCATTGGGTTCGAGTAATTTCTTGGGCTGGGTATCCTTCTCCCGCAAAAAGTCCTTCGAAAGGATCCAGCGTTTGTAAGGTGGAAACACTTCGGCGCCGACCAGGGTCACGCTCCCGCGCTTGTCGTGACGGCGAACTCCTTCGCAGGCGCTGGCCCCGCCGATGCCACCGCCGATGATGAGATAGTCTCGCTGAATCATATGGGAAAACCGGACGATAATTTCGGTGCTGCCGCGGGCACAAGCTAAATTGTTAGGGACGCCACGTTTTTAGAGTTCGCGATATTATTATTGCCTTGTCGAATCCTCTTTCGCAAGACTGTTCGCGCCATGAATGAATCCGTCACTCAAATCAAGGACACGACCGGAAATCCCGCCCCGCTAGGGCTGCTTGGTTTTGGCATGACGACTGTACTGTTAAACCTGCATAACGCCGGTTTCTACGAGTTAAACAGCATGATTCTGGCAATGGGAATCTGTTATGGGGGCGCTGCCCAAATCGTCGCGGGGATTATGGAATGGAGGAAAGGCAACACATTCGCCACCACTGCGTTTCTTTCTTATGGCCTGTTCTGGTTTTCGCTCGTAACGCTGATTGTCATGGCGAAATTGGGGTGGGCCACCGCGTCAAACGACACGGCAATGGCAGCCTACCTTGCCATGTGGGGTCTGTTCACTGGGGTCATGTTTATCGCCACTTTGCGACTCAATCGCGCTTTACAGGTTGTGTTTGCTACGCTGACCATCCTGTTCTTTCTGCTTGCGATTGGCGACTACACGAATGCGAGCGCTGGCTTCAAACATTTTACCGGTTACGTAGGGATCTTCTGCGGTTTCTCCGCGATCTACGCCGGCCTCGCCCAGGTGCTTAACGAAATTTTCGGCAAAACTGTCCTGCCGCTCGGTCCGGTGAAGAAATGATTGTAGGGCGTCTGTGTCAGACGCCGGCCTAGCGTTGGCGTTTCACAGAAACGCCCTACAAGTCTTTCGCTGCGATTTGCTGCTGTTATGTGCCTCATTGGTGAATTACTATCTTTCCTTAAGCAAACTCGCCGCGAGCTTAAGCGCGGATTCGCTTTGGCCACCGAGCATCCGTGCGAGCTCTTCCTGCCGCGATTTCCCAGTGACTTCACGCAAATTAGAAAACGTTCGGCCGCGCGCGACATCCTTGGTGACAACAAAATGTGAAGAGGCCGTCGCGGCTACTTGCGGCAGGTGTGTGATGCAAATCACCTGATGATCGCGTCCCAATGTTTGCATCTTAACACCAACTGCATGGGCGATTTCTCCCCCCACATTGGTATCAATCTCATCGAACACGAGCAGGGGAATCTCATCGTGCGCAGCCAACGCCGATTTAATCGCCAGCATGAGGCGGGAGATCTCTCCGCTCGAAGCAATCGCACGAAGCGGTTTGAGCGGTTCGCCCGGATTCGGTGAGAAAAGCAATTCCACCGCATCGAATCCGCTCGGACGCGGCTCATCGAGCGCGCTCAGTTTTGCTTCGAATTCCGATTGGCGAAATCCAAGATCACGCAGATTACGCCGGATGTTCTCAGAAAGTTTCGGTGCAGCTTTTGTTCTGAGTTTCCGCAGCGCTTCGCCGGTGCGGTTCATTTTCGCACGAACGTTCTCGATCTCTTTTGCGAGCCGCTCCAGCTCGGCGTCTCGTCCCTCAATTTTCTGCATTCGATCGGCCGCGCGCTCGCCGAACGCGATCACCTCCGCGATCGAGCCGCCATATTTTCGCTTCAGAGTTTCAAAGAGCGAAACCCGCTGCTCCAGCGCGGCGAGTTGTTCCGGGTCTAGATCGAGCTTTTCTGCGTAAGCGGAAAGCGCCCGAGCGATCTCGGATAGCTCAACTACGCTGGCCGCGTGAGCCGACGAAAGTTGTGCGATCGAGTTGTCGATCTTTTCCAATTCGCGCAACAGTCGCTGTGTTTCCGCAAGCTGGGAAAGAACGGAATCGTCGGCCTCGGAAAGTTTATTGGCGATCGCGCTGGCCAGTTCGATCAGCCGTTTACTGTTGCTGGCGAGTTTGTAGCGATTCTCAATTTCTTCTTCTTCGCCCGCGACAAGATTCGCCGATTTGATCTCCGTCATCTGATGACGAAGAAGATCGAGCTCCTGTTCGCGTGCCGTTTCCGCTGTGTCGAAAGCGGAATGCTCTGCTAG
This sequence comes from uncultured Verrucomicrobiae bacterium, assembly GCA_963840135.1. GTDB lineage: Bacteria > Verrucomicrobiota > Verrucomicrobiia > Chthoniobacterales > UBA10450 > Udaeobacter. The sequence goes on from CAWIXX010000004.1 coordinate 258,570, forward strand.
TAACGTCTGTAGTTGTCGGTAATGCTTTCGATATTCACCAAGCTGTTCTTCAGCCCGCGCGAACGAATCGAGCAAGCTCAACTGCGTATCCGGAGAGAGCAGCGACTGGTGATCGTGCGGACCATGAAGATCGACAAGGTCGTCTCCGAGATTCTTCAAGATCGACAGGGTGGTGGGAGAACCATTGATGAACTGGCGATTGGTTCCGCTCGTGGAGAGAGTGCGCTTTAGGATGAGATCGCTCTCGCATGGCTCGACACCGGCTTCGACAAGCTTTGGATTTAACTTTTGCAGACCGTTTCCACTAAAAACCGCTTCGACTGTGCAAACATCAGCACCGGTACGAATGAGCGATTTGTCCGCGCGCTCGCCCAGCAAAAGTTGCAGTGCACCAATGATAATCGACTTGCCCGCGCCGGTTTCTCCAGTGACAGCAACGAAGCCCGCCCCCATCTGCCACTCGAGTTCTTCCACCAGCGCAAGATTCTTAATTCGCAACAAGGTCAGGACAGCGGGCATTGGAAGATTGAGAGTTATCAGTTGAGAGCTAAGACTCAGAGCTTGCCAATTCAACCTTCAACTCTCAAGTCGGGCCTTACGGTGACCTTTCTCGGAACCGGAACATCACAAGGTGTGCCAATGATTGGTTGCGATTGCAATGTCTGCCGCTCACCCGACCCGCGCGACCGACGGCTGCGGTCCTCGATCTATATCGAAACGCCGGAATGCTCGTGGGTCGTGGATACCGGCACAGATTTCAGGACTCAGGCACTGCGCGAGGATATTCGGCGTGTCGATGCAGTCCTTTTCACGCACTCGCACACCGATCACATCATGGGCTTTGATGATTTGCGGCGATTTTCGCACGCGCGGGGCTCGATGCCGGTTTATGCATCAGCCGAAACGATGGCCGATCTGGAGCGCGTATTTAGGTTCGCGTTCAACACGAGCAATCCGGTTCCATATTATTTGAAACCCGAGCCGCACATTATCGATGACCCGTTTAAACTAGGCGAGACGTTGATCACTCCTCTGCCGGTGCCGCATGGCGACTCCTTGGTGACCGGCTATCTTTTCTCGCGCGCGGACCAAAAACTTGTCGCCTACGTAAGCGATTGCAGTGCCGTACCGGATGCCATTGTCGACCTTATCTCTGGCGTGAAAGTCTTTATCATCGACGCGCTTCGCGACAGACCGCATCCCACGCATTTGAGCGTAGGCCAGGCCCTAAATGCAACAGCGCGCGTAAAGCCTGAATCGACTTACTTTACGCACATCTGCCACGATCTTCCGCAGGCTGCAGAATCCCGGCTTCCCATTGGTGCGCACATTGCGTATGACGGATTGAAGCTCAGATTCTAATATCGAGTCTGCGACGCTGGCTGAAATCTCAGCGAATAATTCCGCGCTCGCTTTGTTCGATGAAATGAATGATTTCGGTGATCTCTTCTGTCTGAGGCAATTCTTTCTGCATCGCTTCGATAGCCTGGCGCCTATTGTATCTCGAACGGTAAATCAGGCGGAAGGCTTCTTTGATGACCTTCACGCTTTCGGCTGGAAAATTTTTGCGCTCCAAACCGACTAAATTTATGCCGCGAATCTCGGCCGGATTGCCATCAGCGATCATGAATGGTGGAACGTCCTGGACAATTTTGGAACAGCCGCCGGTGATCGCAAACCGGCCAATCCGGCAAAATTGATGTACGGCCGTGAGTCCGCCCATCACTGCGTAATCTCCCACTTGGACATGACCGCCCAACGTCCCGTTGTTGGAGAAAATGACGTGATCGCCCACGGTGCAATCGTGTCCAATGTGACTGTAAGCGAGAAAATTTCCGCGATTACCGATTCGCGTTTTGCCTTCACTTGTCGTGCTGCGGTGTACTGTCACGAATTCACGAAATGTATTTTCGCCGCCGATTTCCAGATAGGTCGGTTCGCCGCGGTATTTTAGATCCTGCGTTTGCTGGCCGATCGAGCAGTAGGCATAGAATCTGTTCTTCTCGCCGGCTTTCATCGGTCCGCACAGTGTAACGTGATGTTGGAGCCAGCAGTTTGGGCCCAGCACGACATCGGATCCGATTACGCAGTAAGGGCCCACGATTGTCCCCGAGCCAATTTCGGCGCCTGAATCGATAATGGCGGTCGGATGAATCTGCACGTCGCTCATTCGTCGAGGAACGTGAACATGAGTTCGGCTTCGGAAACGACCGCGTCGTTTACTAGGCAGTAGCACTTCGTTTTCGCCATGCGATTGCCACGCGCTCTCGTCAACTCGGCGTGAATGAAAATCGTGTCGCCCGGAAAAACCGGTTTGCGAAATTTCACCTGGTCCGCACTCATGAAATAGCCGACCCGACTCGAAGTCTTCGTCAATTTGAACAAAAGAATACTGGCCACTTGCGCCATCGCTTCTACTTGCATTACTCCAGGCATGACTGGATGACCGGGGAAATGCCCCTGAAAAAACGGCTCGTTAATCGTGATGGATTTTATGGCCGTAATTTTATTTTCGCCCTCGAAGCCGATGACGCGGTCAACCATCAAAAAAGGGTAACGGTGCGGAAGGATCTTCATCACTTCGCCAGTGTCCAGACCGGAATCGCCTGTTGGGATCGCGCGCGGTGCGCTCATCGCGCTTCTGCGCGTCTGTTCGCGGGTGATTGAGCGGGCCAGGTCCGCATTGGTGGCGTGACCAGGTTTCACCGCCACGATATGCCCCCGGATCCGACGGCCGACCAGCGCGAGATCGCCGATAATATCGAGGATTTTGTGCCGCACGAATTCGTCTGGGAAACGCAATGGTTCCTTGCTTAATACCGCATCTCCGCGCACCACAATCGCGTTTTCGAGACTGCCGCCCTTGATCAGGTTTTTATCCATGAGCGGCTTGACATCTTCGTAGTAAACAAAAGTTCGCGCCGGAGCGATCTCGCGTTCGAAGAACGCGGGCGTCACATCCATCGACAAAAACTGCGTGAACCGGTTATTCGGTCCGGCCTGGGTGCATGAGATGCGAAATTTGTCATCCGGAAGCAAAACAAGCAGGGCGCCCGTTTTCGCTTCCACGTGCATCGGCTCGCGCACGTCGAAAAATTTTCGTGGCTCGTCCTGTGCACTTACGCCTGCTCTTCTGATGAGATCGACATAAGGCTGCGCGCTTCCGTCGCCGATTGGCGGCTCGTTTGCGTCCATCTCCACGATGGCGTTGTCCACGCCCATTGCCGAGAGCGCGGAGAGGATGTGTTCCACTGTGTGCACGCGCACCGAGCCTTCGCCGATGGTTGTGGCGCGCTCGACTGTTTTGAGGTTCTCGATCTTCGCGTCGATCGTCGGCTCATCCTGCAAATCTTTCCGCTTGAATTTGATTCCATGATCTACGGGCGCGGGATTCAATTTCAGAGTGACTTTGTCCCCCGTATGCAGGGCGGTGCCGCTAAAGCTGGCGGTCTTACCAACTGTATGTTGAAACTCAGGAGCAGGCATCGGCGTTTAACTAGCAGAGATTTTGCCTCGTGACCAGCGGTTGTAGCTCCGTGCGCTGTGCCGGCAGCTCGTTCTATTTCAATTCGAACTCGCCACAATCGAACGCCATCATCTGGTCCACATTCGAGATGCGGAATTCGTGAGAACCGGCGCCGTCGGTCTGCCAGATATCGACCGATTTATCTCCGTTCTTCATAATCGATACACCAATCAGATTTGGCGATTCATTTACAGTGAACAACGGCAGATCGTCGTTTGTTTTCAAGAAGCTTCCGTCGCTGTCAAACCCCGCGGCCAGCTCGACGATTGCCCGTTTATCGTTGGCCAGGGGATTTGGTGTGAGTTTCACTCTGGCGTTTGCACTCGAGTTGTTTTCGGGAGGGGACGCTGCGGTTTGGCTGACGTCTTCCACTTTGAGTAGACCAACCAGATAACCGCGCGCGTGATACTTTCCGGCGGGTAAATCTTCGCCATCGTCATTTTTGCCATCCCATTGTGTTACCAGCGCGTCTGCGCCGATCTTGAATTCGTTGAGGTCTGCTTCCTGGTGCAAAACGCGTACCAGCTTGCCTTTCGCATCGTAGATTCCCAGGCTGATCCTGCCTTCCAATGGCGGCGGCACAAAACTGATGCGGACGCTTCTCGCGGGTGATGCCGAAGGCGTTTGCCCTGGCACGGGCGGCGACGTGATAGATTCAGCCGGCGAAATCGAAGCGGGAGAAGATTCTTCTGATATTGGCGAAGGAGTTGGTGATGGAGATTCCTGAGCGAAAACGGCAGAGGCTAAGAACGTGATCAGAATCGCAGTCTTGGCTTTTGCTGTCATGTCGAGCGGCGTCGAGACATCTCTAATTAGATAAAAACAAGGCAGAAGAGAACAGCGAGAGATTCCTCGACTTCGCTCCGAATGACAAGTGGGCTAGATGTAGTAAAGCCAGTTTACGTTCGGAAAAAGATTATCGCGCAATTCACATTCGCGCAGAAATTCTTCGTCAACATTATTTGTGATGAGCTGATCGTGTAAGCGGTTGAAGCGAGAAAGATGATCGATGGTGCGCTTGGTTGCGTATTCGCGAGCTGTTCCGGTCTTGATCAAGAACGCCCAATCGCTGGATTGGGTCAGCAAAAGCTCGCGGGCAAGTTGCTTTAGAACACGATCGGCAAATTGTAGGGCCGGCGCTCCGCCTGCCCCATCCTCGCTTGGTAATCCCGAATGCTTTCCGGGTTGCCCTGCAACGTCGCCTGCATATTTGCGTGCAACTTCACTCATCCGCTGTGCCGCAATGTGCAGCTGCGGATAAATCCACGCGTTGCTTGGACTCAGCCAAACTTCAAAATAACCGTTCTCGCCCCATGTTGAGGCTGCTGGCTCAATAATTTGCTGTGTGGGATTCGCCGCCAGATATTCGCTTGGCGTCGAGAGATGAAAATTTGTTTCGTTTGCGGCCTGGCGAATGAAGAATTCAAGGAAACGGGGGCCTTCGAACCACCAGTGTCCGAATAGCTCGGCATCGAACGGAACGACGACAATGGGATCGAACCCTGCGGTACTAACTTCGCGGATCTGACGCCGGCGTTCCTCGAGAAAATGAAGGGCTTGCGTCTCGGCCACTTCTCCCGCGACAACTGGATCGTACAATTCCTTCTCATCACCGGGCCCGGTGATGCGGTGATATTTTACGCCGGAAAATTTCCGGGTGCCGTAGCCAACTGGTCCCAAGTGTTCCCATGGAAGGTCGAATCCGGCGTCGCGATAAAATTCACGATAAGCAGGGTCGCCAGGATAACCTCCCTGTGCGCTCCAAACCTGCCTGCTTGAATCACAGTCGCGTGCAAAAGCGGCCGGCCCGGCCGGCGTATAACACGGTGCATAAATCGAGCGGCACGGCCGCGGTGTTCCGAACAGCAAGCCGTGCGCATCGAGAACGAACCAGCGAATATTCGCCTCCTGCAGAATAGATTCGAGTGCTGGTCCGTAAGCGCATTCGGGCAACCAAAATCCGGCGGCCTCGGCGCCGAAAAGATCAGAATAAACATCGCGTCCGATCAAAATCTGAGCGCGCATTGCTGCCGTAGCCGGAGGCGTTGACCGCGGCGCGGACGGGCAAGACGCTGCAGCGCCGAGGTCAGCGCCCTCGGCTGCAACCGGCTCCTGGAGCAGGGGTAGCAAGCCATGCGTGGCTGCCGAGGCGATGATTTCAAGCGCGCCGCTTTTCCGCAGTTCGCGAAAAGAGGCAAGCAAATCGCATTTGTATTCATCGACAAAGAAACGCCGCGTTTCGCGAAATATTTTGAAATAAAAGTCTGCGAGGTCGCGGAGCCGTGGGTGATTGTGATTCCGTTTTTGTTCACGGTCAGCGAGATCGATCAAGAGGTCGAGATGCCGCACGTAGCGCTCGCAAAGCAGCTCGTCCTGCAGCATTGCGCAGAGCGTCGGCGTGATCGACATGGTCAGCTTGAACGGCACACGCTCATCGACCAGGCGCTGCATCATGCGCAGCAATGGGATGTAACTCTCGGTCATCGCCTCGAAGAACCAGTCTTCTTCGAGGAAATGGTCATGTTCCGGATGACGAACGAAAGGAAGATGCGCGTGAAGAATCAGCGCCAGGTGTCCAGGCATCGCGCAACACTAGATGGCTAGAAAATGACGGCGCAAGCTGGATCGGTTTCTCCGAAGGCGATCTTGATTTGGTCCCGAAGGCGCAGTTTGTTTTAGCAACGCGTTCAGGAGAACACGTTCCACCTCACAGCGTGCGACAAAAGTCCTGGAAGCGGTCCAATCCCTTTTTGATTACGTCGATGCTGGTGGCGTAACTGAGCCGGATGGTGCGATCGTCACCGAAAGCAGCTCCCGGAACGACTGCGACATTGGCTTTGCTCAGTAGGCGATCCGCGAAATTTTGCGAGGTCAGACCGAGCTGGCTGATATTCACCAGCACGTAAAATGCGCCCTGCGGTTTGACTGCGGTCACATTGGAAATCTTTGAGACGCGGTCGAACATGTAATTGCGGCGAATATCGAACTCTTCGCGCATATCGATCAACGGCTGTTGATCCCCCTTTAAAGCTGCGAGCGCCCCAAACTGGGAGAAGGAAGACGGGTTAGATGCGGTATGGCTTTGGATGGAATCGACCGCTTTGGCCACAGCATCGGGCGCTGCCAGATAACCCAGACGCCAACCAGTCATCGCGTAGGATTTACTGAAGCCATTGATTGTGATTGCCAGGTCGTAGGCAGCCTGTGAGAGCGACGCGATGCTTACGTGTTTCGCATCGTCGTAGACGAGCTTCTCGTAGATTTCGTCCGACAGGATGTAGATGTCTTCTTCGGCCGCGACATCGACAATCGCCTGCAATTCCTCACGCGTATAAACCGCCCCGGTTGGATTGCCGGGGCTATTCATGATCAACATCTTGGTGCGAGGGGTCATTGCATTCTCAAAGTCTTCGGCGCGCATTTTCCAGGAGTTGCGCTCGCTGGTCGGCACGATCACGGGTTCGGCGCCTACCAATCTGACCATTTCCGGATAACTGACCCAATATGGCGCCGGGATGACGACCTCGTCACCGGGTTGGCATGTGGCAAGGATCGCGTTGTAGCACGCGTGCTTTGCACCGTTACTCACAATGACCTGCGTCGCGCGATAATTTAGATCGTTATCGGCAGCCAGTTTTTCCGCGATCGCCTGACGGAGCTCCGGGATGCCGGCACTGGGCGTATATTTGGTAAAGCCGGCCTCCAACGCCTCGATGGCAGCCTTTTTTATGTGTTCGGGTGTATCGAAGTCCGGTTCGCCTGCGCCGAAACCGCATACGTCTATGCCCTCGGCTTTCATGGCTTTGGCCTTGCTATCGATCGAGAGAGTAAGCGAAGGACTCAGTTGAGCGGCGCGTTCGGAAATTTCCATAGGAGTAGGGCTGGTTGTGGGATGGTTCAAAATGGAGCGCAAGCTATGAGCGCCGGTAGAAGTTTTCAATCAGAGGTTTAAAATTATTCTCGTCGATTCGAACGATTCCCATTTCGCGTTTCGCGTTCTCAGGGGAATCCGACGCGTGTGCGGCGTTGATCATTATCGTCTGTCCGAATTCTCTTCGAATCGAGCCTGGCGGTGCTTTGGCTGGGTCGGTCGGGCCAAGCACATCGCGAATCTTGCGGACGGCGTCCACGCCTTGATAAACAATGGCGATCGATTTTTCCGTCCCGCGAGCGTCGCGTTCTTCGGGCGGACACTCGCTGGGTTTTTGCCCGGCCATAAATTCAACAATGCTTTCCCAGTTTTCGCGGCCACTCTTTGGGCCGAGTTTCTTCTCAAGCACCGGCAGCACCGGGCCGTAGAACTCCTCCGCTTGCGCAACACTCATCTGATGAACTTTGAATCCGATGATGGAGAGCCCCGACCGCGAAAATACTTCAATGACGCCGCCGGGCCGCAGATTCGGAAACCTGAAATTGTCGGGCTTGATCAAAACCAGAGTCTTTTCGACTTGTGCGTTGCTGGGGAAGGGGACGACTCGGTCCAGGATTCCACCGTCAGAATCCGAAAATTCTGCCCAAAGTTTTAAATCCCGCTCGACTGCCTTTGGGTCGAACGCTGCCAGCACACCCGGCTCAAAGTAAGTTACTTTGCCTGAATCATCGGTGATATAATCGCCGTAGGTATCGCGAATCGTTTCGCCGCTGGTGCGCTCGTGCACAATATGGCCGACAGTGTGACGAATCTTCTCCACCGCGTCCGGGCCGCGAAAAATCAGGAACAACACGCGCGGATGCTGTCCGTTTTTCTCGCCGGTGAAGTTCTTCAGTACGTAGTCGCGAATTAACCCTTGTGTGGCGCGATGACGCGGATCGGTTTCTGTCACAATTGTCTCGGCATAACGTTCGGCTAACTCGTGACTCGGTGCGAACATGCGTCCGCCAACTAGGTCGAGTCCTGTGCGGGAAATCAGCCGTCCAACGATGCCGCCGGTGCGCGATTTGCGCATCGAATATGGCGTGACGGCAGCATAGGCAAGTTGTTCGTTCTGCATAGTGTCTGTTTCTGCCGCGGCTCGTGATTAAACCGCGTGAAATGCAGAGAACCCGAAGCCGCCAAGGCTTCGGAAACGTAGCCGTCAGGCGACCATCACGTCAAATAAGTTTTAACGCTCAACGTCGAATCAGGAATGCTTGAGCGTTGGACGTTCAGCGTTTGTGTGCCGTCAGGGCGATCCACTTCCCGCGACGCTTCACGCTTGCGATCTCCACGTTGTTCCTCCGGAGAACACGAAGGACTTCATCTTCCTGCGTGCGCAGCACGCCGGAGAGAATGACCCAATTACTCCATTTCAGTTTCGACGCGACGTCAATCAACAACTCGCCATATAGATTCGCGGTAATAACGTCCCACCTGGCTGCTGGTTTCCACCTGCGCACATCGCCGAGTTGGAAATCGGCATTGTCGATTTTGTTGAGACGGGCGTTTGCTTTTGCGATCGAAATCGCTTTCGGATCGATATCAATACCAGTCACCCGTCCTGCACCGAAACGTTTCGCCGCGAGAACAAGAATCCCGCTCCCGGTCCCGAGATCGGCAAGCGACCAGCCTCTTTCCCATTTGCGAGTCAGGCGCTCGAGGAGACGAAGCGTCATTGCCGTCGTTGCGTGCCCTCCTGTCCCGAAAGCGGCAGAAGCTGGAATCACGAGGACCAGAGGTTGACGAACGCCAGGCCGCCCGCTGCGTGTCGTCGTTCCGACTCTGCAGGTCGCTCGCTTCGCTTGGGATGACGCCGTGGTTGAGATTAACAAGCGTTTTCCAATCTTGAGAGGCTTCGATTTGTGGAGATCCGCGAATCGTTTAAGCCAATCGCGTGGCCATTTCTCAGCGCGTCCGCCGAATTCTTCGATGAGCTTTCGGGCAAGATTGCGCGACTTACACGCAATCTCGAGTTGCAACCGCTTGCGCCCCGGTCTTGAGATAATCACAAGTCTGCCGCGCGACCGCGCTTGCAAAGGGTTCTCATGGGCACTGAGCCAGCCGGGCTCAGCTAGTTTGCGCCATTGATGTATCGTTTCGATGAGATTCTGGCGGGGTGTACCCGGTGCTTGGGGGCAATTCAGTCAAGAAATGAGCGGGTGACGAGGGTCGAACTCGCGACTTTCTCGTTGGCAACGAGACGCTCTACCACTGAGCTACACCCGCAGTTTTGAGAGGGAGACAAATAATGTCCAGCCGCCCGCGGGGCGCAACTTTTAATTGTCGTGGGAGGAATGAAATAGTTGAATCCAAACACGATGCTGAACGCATCCTACGGTCAAATCATCCACTATGAACAGATTCATCATTATTTACGTTTGCTCCCTCGCGTTCGCGCTAAGCTCGTTTGCGCAGGCTCCGACCGCCTCGCCAATCGCAAACACGCCCGCAGCAACGGCTACTATTTCGGCGACTTCGACGCCTGCGAGTAAGATCGAGCAGTCGATCAGAAAAAAGCAGAAGAAACACTTTGGTTTCACAATAGACGACCACGATACGGACTTGGATAGCCTCACTCATGGAAGGTCGCAGGACGATATTCCGGGGATCGTGGTCCCAATTGTTGCGATCACGCTGCTGACGGTCTTTGGCGCGCCAGTTCTCATCGTCGGGTTGATCCTGTATTTCAGTTTCTCCAGACAGCGCGCCCTCCATCGAACGGTGCGGATGATGGTCGAAAAAGGTCAGCCGGTGCCCGAGGCCCTGCTGAATCCACCACCGGCCCAGCGTCAGCGTTCCGATGTGCGCCGAGGTGTCGTCCTGACAATGATTGGCATAGGGTTGACGGTGTTTCTCGGTGCGGCAAGTGAGTGGGACGGCGGAGCATGGACTCTGGGGCTCATTCCGTTTCTAATTGGAGTAGGCTATTTGCTTGTATGGAAGCTGGATACAAAGAAGGACAATCCGCCGCCTTTACCGTAACCTCCGGCTGTGGAGCTGACTGATGCGGACCTTGTCGCTCGAGTTCTTGTCGATGACGACCAGCACGCTTTCGGTGAGCTGGTTCGACGGCATCAATCCGCCGTGCGCGGTCTGCTTCGTCAACTTACTCGAACGGACGTTGCTCTGGCGGACGATCTGGCGCAACAAGCATTCCTGCGCGCGTATAAAAACATTCGCAGCTTTCGCGGTGAAGCACGCTTTTCCACGTGGCTTTACCGAATCACTTACAATTGTTTTCGAGAAGATGCGCGCCGCCGGAAGGAACTTGTGGGAATCGACGAGGAACAAATCCAAAGGCAACAGGATCCTCAGGCTGCCGACCCCGGTTTAAGGCACGATCTTATGCGCGCATTGAATTTACTTCCCTTGAATGAACGTTCTGCGGTTTTACTTTGTTGCCAGAACGGGCTTTCGCACGATGAAGCTGCTCGCGTTCTCGACATCCCGCTTGGTACCGTGAAGACAAATGTTCTCCGTGGCCGAGAGAAATTAAAACGAATGCTTGCCGACTGGGGTCCAAACTAATAAAGAGAATATGAAGCAAGTGAACCAGGAAGATTGGCTTGATAGAGAATTGCGCGAAGCGGCGCCGTATATCGACGACGAGGGATTCACTGCCCGAGTGTTGCAGCAGTTACCGCCGCCTCGGCGCGGTCATGATTTGCTGCGTGCCGCCATTCTTCTGGGAATGACGTTCCTTGCGAGTGTGCTTGCCTACGTGGTTTCAGGTGGCGGTCGTTTTGTCAGTATCACTCTTGAGCGTCTCGCGACCCTGCCCGCGTTGTGGGTTTTTGCGCTTGCTCTCGCTAGCGGCCTTGTGATTGCAGCTGTCGGCGCAACGGCCGCGGTATCCAGAGACCGAGGCTTGCAAACCTAGCTTTCTCCAGACGTAAAGCGCGCCGTCAGGCTCGCTACGTGATGCAAAGTTTGCGTGCCTGCTGCACGTCGAACTCGATCTGCCTGCTCAATGCATCGAGACTTTCGAATTTCTGTTCTGGCCTGAGATAGCGGACAAAACGCACTTCGACATCCTTGCCATAAATTTCGTGGTCAAAATCGAGCAGATGGATCTCAAGCACGCGCTCGGTTTTGCTGGTGCTCACTGTTGGGCGATAACCGAGATTTACGACGCCAGGATAGATTGCTCCGTTCAGCATGGCCTGTGCGAAATAGACCCCATTTGGTGGAAATTGCTCACTATGAGCGCTTAGATTCGCCGTCGGGAACCCGATCTTTTTCCCGAGATTTTCGCCGCGCACGACCGTGCCAAGGATCGTGTACTCGCGACCCAGCATCTCGGCGGCCTTCGCGAGGTCACCTGCTTCGATTGCGTGGCGAATCGCTGTACTGCTCACGAGCTCGCCGTTCCCGAGTGTAACAGGGGGGATTCCAACGACATTGAAATCGAATTGCGTGCCCAGCTTCCTTAAAAGGGCAAGATTGCCGCGCCTGCCTTTTCCAAATGACCATTCATGCCCAACGCAGATTTCGCGCAGCGGTTTCGAATGGGTCACCAACTGCTGGACGAAGTCTTCCGGCGCAGTCGCTGCAAAGGTTTTGTCGAACTTGATGACGAGCAGATGCTGCACGCCGAGAGCGCGAATCAATTTGATCTTGTGTTGCGTGGCGGTGAGCAGATGAGGTGCCTCGCTGGGCCGAAGTACTTTCATCGGGTGCGGGTTAAAGGTAACAACGACCGGAGTGCCGTTTGCCGACTGGGCGTGCTCGGCAGAAGTGGAAATGACAGCTTGATGGCCACGATGCACACCGTCAAAAACCCCGATGGCGAGAAAGATGGGGCCGCGTAGCCTCGATAACTCGGAGATGGATCGAAGAGTTTCCATCAAGAAAATGACGAATGACGAATGACGAATGACGAACGGAATCCGAACGGCGAATGACGAAAATGTTGGTCGGCAGGTTTTCGTGCTCCGTTCGACTTCGTCATTTTCATTTTAAGCTCCACGCATCCGCGACACGTCTGGGAGACTCAGGAGTCTGCTCAAGATTTCCTCGCGTGTCGCATCTTTGATTTGAGCGACATTGATTGCGTTAGCCAGATCGAAGCGCCCGGATTTTGTTCGTCGCAGCGACTTTAGGTGCGCGCCACAGCCTAAAGTCTCGCCGATGTCGTGGGCATAAGTACGAACGTAAAAACCTTTGCTGCACAAAACACTAAAATCGATCTCGGGTAGCCCGATTCGATCGATCGTATAGCGATAGACGTGCACAAGGCGCGGCTCGCGCTCGACCACTTTTCCTTGACGCGCCAGCTTGTATAGCGGCACGCCACCGTGTTTTTTTGCGGAAACCATCGGAGGCAATTGATAAAAATCGCCTCGAAATTTTTCAAATGCGGCGCGAATTTGGGTTTCGTCTAGCGCGGGAACCGGTCGCTGCTGGATTACCACTCCCTGTCGATCCTGTGTATCGGTCGTCACTCCGAAGACGAATGTACCCGCGTATTCCTTGTCTTCGCTCATGAGTAAATCCTGGACCTTTGTGCCTCGTCCCACAGTGATCAAAAGCAAGCCGGTCGCTATGGGATCAAGCGTGCCGCAATGGCCGACTTTTCTGACCTGAAGCCTTCGACGGACCAGCGCGACCACGTCGTGCGAAGTCATCCCTTCAGCCTTGTCCACGAGCAGGACGCCGTCAGTAGCTACGGGATGGGACATGGTGCAAAAACGCTAACAAGTTAAAGAGTTACAATGTTAAATCGTCGAAGAGTTGTCGGGCCACCGTTTAGCATTGTGGCGATTTCAACGACTTAACTTTCACGCCGACTTCCGCCAAAACGCGGTCCTCTACCTCTGGAAGCGTTCCGCGCACGCGCGCCCCGGCGGCAAGTGCATGACCGCCTCCGCCGAATTTCTGACAGATGGCACAGACATCGACGGCATCGGTTTTGGAACGCATGCTCACACGGACCTTGCCATCGGATAGTTCTTCGAAAAAAACGGCAACGATAACGCCACGGACGGCGCGCAAGTGATCGATCAGCCCTTCGTTATCCTCGGGAAGGACGCCCAGCTCAGCGGCTGCTTTCAAGGTAAGACTAAAGCTTGCGACGCGACCTTTCTCCTGGAAGCGCATGGTGCGCAGCAGTTCTCGCAAAAGCTCCAGACGCCGCCGCGGATAATTCTCATAGAGCAGCTGACTCAGGCGTCCGACATCGAGACCCGTGCGAATGAGTTCAGCTGCTATCTCGAAAGTGTGGGCGCTGGTTTTTGGATATTGAAACGAGCCAGTATCAGTAGAGATGGCGGCGAAAAGATTTTCCGCGATGTCTCGATTGAACGGCAGGCCCTCGCTCTTGATCAGACGAAAAATGATTTCACCCGTGGCGGGCGCAGACGAATCAACATAGACCACGTCGCCATAACCTGGATTGCTCATATGGTGATCGATGTTAATCCAGATTTTCGCCGACCGAACTGCTGGCAGAGCAGTGCCAAGCCGGTTTTGAATTGCCGTGTCGAGCGCGATGGCGACATCGAAATCCTCTGGAATGGAGGGCGGCTTGGTGAGGAACTCAGCGCGTGGAAGGAAAGAATACTTCTCCAGCATTCCGTCTTCATTCCATACGCACACTTCTTTTCCAAGGGCTTGAAGAGAAAGCGCCAGCGCAAGCTGGCTGCCTAGTGCATCGCCGTCAGGACGAACGTGACCCAGGATGGCGAAGCGCTGGTGCTCGCGTAGTATCTGGGCGATTTCTTCGAATTTCGAGTTGGTCACGATCGCGCAATCTTCAACGTCTAGCGTTCAACTTTCAACGCTCAACATCCAAGGCAAGGCACACTTTAGCGAATATTGGACGCTCGAGGTCGGACGTTGAGCGTAGGTTATTTAAAGCCTCACTTCTCCTCGCCTGGAGACGCTTCCATCTCCTGCATGATCTCTATGACTCGCGCCCCGCGCTCGATAGAGTTATCGAGATGAAAAATAAGGTGCGGCGTATATTTCAGGGTGACGTGACGAGCAAGTTCTGCCTGTAACGCCGGACGATGAGAGGCCAGCTTGCTCATTACGCTCTCGCGTGCCTCTGTTCCCAGAACGCTCACAAACACGTGCGCGTTCTTTAAGTCTGACGTTACATCCACGTGGTTGATGCTGACCAGGGCGCCTTCGAAGTTGATTTCTCGCGCAACAATCCCGCTCAACTCGCGCTTCACGACTTTATTAACGCGTAGCATTCGGTGTTTCATGATAGCCTTTTGCTGTCATCCTGAGCGGAGGGAAGCGGAGTCGAAGGATCCCGTGAAATCATCTTTGGGTTTCGCCACGGGATTCCTCGACTTCGCTCGGAATGACTGCCTTCACAATTTTTGCGCGAAGGCTTCAAGTTGATAGCACTCGATCACGTCGCCTACTTGATATTCACTGAAATCACCGAGTTTGATTCCGCATTCCAATCCCGAACGCACTTCTTTCACGTCGTCCTGGAAGCGGCGCAACGTCGAAATCCCGCCGTCATAAACAGGTTGTCGTTTACGCAGCACGCGAGCCCGTGCCGCGCGCGTTATCCTGCCATTAGTGACGAGACAGCCGGCGACAATACCTTTGCTGAGTTCAAAAACCTGCTTCACCTCGGCGTGTCCAATGACCGTTTCTCGATGCTCGGGGTCCAGCAACCCGGCCATTGCTTCTTTGATTTGATCGAGCAACTCATAGATGATGCTGTAAAGTTTGACCTGGACTCCTTCGCTCTTCGCGGCGGAAACGGCCATGTTCTCCACCTTCACATTAAAACCGATCACTACAGCACTCGAAGCGCTTGCCAATAGAATATCCGACTCGGAAATCGGTCCCACCGCGGAGTGAATGATTTCCAAGTCGACTTTCTTGCTCTCGATCTGTTTCAACGCTCCAACCAGCGCTTCCAGCGAGCCTTGAGCGTCGCACTTTAACACGATGCGCAGGACTTTTTTTCCACCTGTAGCTTCGAGCAGGCTTTCAAGGGTCGCCCGTTTAGGAATGGTTAATTTATCGGTGCGCTTGGCCAGTAAACGTTCTTCACTCAGGGTCTTTGTCGAACGCTCGGAATCCATCACGAGCAGTTCATCGCCCGCATTTGGTAGCCCCGTGAAACCAAGCACCTTCACTGGCATTGAGGGAGCGGCTTCCTTTACTGGTTTGCCGCGGTCGTTCAGGAGCGATTTTACTTTGCCGCTGTAATTACCACAGATGAAAGCGTCGCCAGTTCTTAGTGTCCCCATCTGCACAATAACTGTGGCAGTGGGACCGCGCCCAGCCTCCACTTGCGCTTCAATCACTGTTCCTCGCGGCGTGGCGGTGGGCGACGCCTTGAGTTCCATTACCTCCGCCTGCAACCCGATCATCTCGAGCAGGTGGTCGATTCCCGTGCCTTTCGTTGCCGAAACCGGACAAACAATCGTTTCGCCTCCCCAGTCTTCCGGGGTCAGGCCCTGGTCCTGGAGTTGCTTCTTTACTCTGTCGATGTTAGCCGAAGGAAGATCGATCTTGTTGATCGCGACCATGATCTTCACATGCGGCGCGGCCTTTGCGTGATTGATCGCTTCAATCGTTTGCGGCATCAGGCCATCGTCGGCGGCGACAACGAGCACGACGATGTCGGTAACATTGGCGCCACGCGCTCGCATCGCGGTGAAGGCAGCGTGCCCTGGTGTGTCGATAAACGTGACAGTCGCCCCGTTGTGACTGACGCTATAGGCGCCGATATGCTGGGTGATTCCGCCCGCTTCGCCCGCAGCGACGCGGGTCTTCCGAATGGCGTCCATCAACGTTGTCTTGCCATGATCGACGTGTCCCATGAACGTGATAATGGGTGCACGCGGCTTGAGTTCTTCTTTCTTTTCAATGACTGGCGGTGGAGGCGCCACGACTACCTGTTCAACTCTGTGAACGCCCCCTCCTTTTTCGCGACGCTCTTTTTCCAGAACAAACCCGTGATTTTCAGCGATCTTCGAAGCGATATCTGGCTCGATTGTCTGATTGATGTTCGCGAAGATGTTGTAATTCATTAGCTCCGCGATGAGTTGATGCGGCTTTAACCCCAGCTCATTTGCCAGTTGCTTAACGACAATTGGCGGCTTGATAAGAATGACTTTCTGCGCAGCGGTTTCTTCCTCAGCGGACGGCAACGCGTTTGCATCGGTTGCAGTCTTTTCGCCGGCAACAGTGCCGGACACTTCGGTTGGGGGCGGTTCCGAGATCGCGCTCTTTGGAGACGGCGCTGGCTTTTGGG
This sequence comes from uncultured Verrucomicrobiae bacterium, assembly GCA_963840135.1. GTDB lineage: Bacteria > Verrucomicrobiota > Verrucomicrobiia > Chthoniobacterales > UBA10450 > Udaeobacter. The sequence continues at coordinate 275,244 of CAWIXX010000004.1, forward strand.
GAGTTGGCGGAGTCTCCAGCGAGGCCCGGATGCGTGAAATTGGAGGTAAAACGGCCCGCTTCGGTTTTACCCCGCCGTCTTCGGCCTTTTTACTCGGTTTTTTTCGATCAATCAGCGAAATGCTCTCTGCTTCGCGGGGCGAAGGTGGAGCAGTTTCCGGCGCCGACGTTGAAGGTTGAGCGGTGCGCGACTTGGCCGCCGGCCCGACATCCTCCTCTAATTTTTGCTTTGGAAGCTTTGCCTTGGCTGCGGCTGCTGGCTTGCGAGCAGCAGTAGTCCCGCGCGCGGATGGTTTGCGCGTTGCAGTTTTGCTGCTCGTCTTCGTTGCCATTGTTGTTCGTTTAAAATTTTGCTCATGGCTCGAGCTTCCCTAAACCAGAGCCATGTTATTGTACGAGTTCTTGCCGATGGACGGCCTCGTAAATCTCGCGAGCCTTTGTTTCATCGACTGCGAGAATATCCACTAAATCCTGCACATCCGCATCGCGCAATCCTTCCAGGTTCGTAAAGCCGGATTTTACCAGGGCAAGTGCCTCCTCTTCTGTAACGGGCAGAGCACCTGCAAGGGTCTGCGCTGCTTGCGCCACTTTCTGTTCCACCACGGTCGTCGCCGACGTGTCCTTGCCGATATTGATCTCCCAGCCAGTCAATCGGGAAGTCAATCGCGCGTTCTGTCCCTTCTTCCCGATCGCGAGCGAAAGCTGATCTTCATCAACGGAAATCTGCGCACTTTTCTTCTCCGTATCGAAAACGAGATTCTTCACTTTTGCCGGCTTGAGCGCTTCCAGAACGTATTCCTTTGGATCGGAGCTCCAGCGAATGATATCGACCTTCTCGTTGTTCAGCTCGCGTACGATGTTTTTCACGCGCGAGCCGCGCATGCCGACACACGCGCCCACCGGGTCCACTTTTTCGTTTGCGCTCCAGACTGCGATCTTGGTGCGATAGCCCGCTTCTCGCGCGATGCCGCGAATCTCCACCGTACCGTCCGCGATTTCGCTTACCTCCAACTCGAAAAGCCTGCGAACAAAATTGGGATGGCTGCGCGATACAATGATCTCGGGGCCGCGAATTCCATTTTCCACTGCGACGACGTACGCACGGAGGCGATCCCCCACATTGTAATCTTCTACCACCACTCGCTCGCGCTGCGGCATGATGGCCTCAAATTTTCCAAGATCGAGAATGACATCCGAACGGTCGAAGCGCCGCACCGTTCCGCTAACGATTTCCCCGGCGCGGTCTTTGAACTCTTCATAGATCATTTCTTTCTCAACCTGGCGAATCCGTTGCATCATGGCTTGTTTTGCTGTCTGCGCCGCGATCCGCCCAAAATTCTTCGGCGTTACTTCCACTTCGATTGTGTCGCCGGCGCTTGCATCCGGTTTAATTTTGCGCGCTTTAGACAGTTCGATCTCATCCTGGGGATTGGCCACTTTGTCCACGACCACCAGGTTTGCCAGCGCCCGGATTTCTCCGGTCTTCGGATTGATGTCGATTCGCAGCTCGCGCGAAGCGCCCACGCTCTTTTTCGAGGCTGAGAGCAGAGCGTTCGAGACCGCCTCGAGCAGGATTTCGCGTTTAATCCCGCGCTCCCGCTCCAGGTAATCGAGCATCGCAATAAATTCCGCGTTCATAAAACATGTAGCCCGCAGACGAAAAAGAGTGGGACGCCAGTTCCCACTCCGATCAGCGCGCGGACTCGACGCTTAGGTTACCTTCTGGGCCGTTTCTCGTCAACTACCGTTCGGTTTGATTTGACGTTCAACGCCCAATATCGAACGTGCAGCACCCAATGAATTCGCGTGTTGCAGCCGTTCTTGTCGTCCTTCTCGTGTGGGCGGTGATTTATTTACCGGCGCTTGGTTCGATTGCAATCAAGGGAGAAGAAGGCCGACGAATCTTGCCGGCGATAGGGATGCTCCACACCGGTAACTACATCGTTCCGGAAGTTGGAGGAAATCCATATTTCCGAAAGCCGCCCCTCGTGAACTGGCTGGTAGCCGCATCCTTCCGAATTTTTGGAGTGCGCAACGAATGGACAGCACGTCTGCCATCGGCCGTTGTCGTGCTCGCGGTGGCCGTCGCATTTGTCACCGTGGCGCGCACCAGTCTGCGCCCAGCAGGATCGATCGTCGCGGCTCTTATCTGGATGACAAACATCGGGATGATCGAAAAAGGCCGGTTAATTGAAATCGAAGCGCTGTATGTCTCTCTTTGTGGACTTGCGATCATTTTTTGGCTGAGCTTTTTCCTTCAACGGAAATCTCCGTGGCTCATTTGGGTTCCGGCATTCATTTTTCTAGGGCTCGGGCTCCTGGCCAAAGGTCCAACCCATCTCATATTTTTCTACGCCATCGTGTTTGCCGTGGCTTGGCATATGAAAGAGTGGAGGCTTCTTATTCACCCGGCGCATTTCGCAGGGCTAGCAATCATGCTGGGGATTTTTGCGGCGTGGGCTATTCCGTTCTTGCACAGCACCCCGACGCAGGTGGCGGCAGTGAAGTGGTCGAATCAGTTCACAGGCCGGCTCCACGGCTTCGATTTCAAGTTCGCCAGTTGGATTCAAAATATCCCGCGCGGTCTTATCTATTTTTTGCCTTGGGTTCTTTTGTTCCCATTCGTCAGGTTTTCAAAGTTTCACGATCACTCTGAGCAACGGCTTGCGCGCGGTCTTGCTTGGGGAATAGCCGTACCGTTTCTCGCTCTAAGCCTCGTTCCCGGTGCCTTGCCTCGATACAGCATGCCGGCAATAGCACCAGCTTCATGGTTGCTGGCGATGAGCTGTGCCGGACATGCATTGCAGTGGCCCTGGAAAAAAGGGACATCGGACGAGCGAACATGGGCAAAAATAGTTGCGCTTTTCGTTGGAGTTGGAGTCGTAGTTGGAGGGATTGGCTATCCAGTCACGGCGGTCGTCTTGAGAAACAGACAACAAGTGAAGAAGGCCGCGGCGGAAATTAATGCTCTCGTTCCCCTGAGTGAGACTCTTTACGCGGTGGATCCAGAATATCAGCCGGTATTTTTTTATGTGAAGGCGCCGCTGGAATATGTGAGTTACATCCAGGAACTGCCGGCCGATGCGCGTTATTTTCTTGTTCAAGGTGACAAAGAAGCCGAAGCGACAACTACACCACGATGGGCGCCGCGACGTGCGCATCTGCGTGCTCGTGTGCGGGATTATCGCAAACGCGAGCTGCTTCTGTTCGAAGTTGGCCCTTAAATGAACATTGACAGGCTGACAGATCGGGAATTGGTTAGCATGCTAACCAATTTAATCTGCCTCACATGTCCGATGACGAAACATTTGGGCCGCTGCTCCACGGGACTGCTCGGGCCTGGCGACTGAAGTTGGACGAACGACTGAAGCCAATGGGTCTGAGCCAGGCAAAGTGGCGCACGCTGCTGCATCTCTCACTGGCAGGAGATGCCCTTACACAGGCCGAAATAGCGGAGCGTCTGGGGATCGAGCAGCCGTCATTGGTGACATTGCTGCATCGTCTGGAGAACGAAGGCTGGATTACCCGCAGGAGTTCCTTGCACGACCGTCGCTGCAAAATGGTGTTCCTCGGTCGGCGCGCTCAGCGGGTGATTTCCCAAATCAACGCAGCCGCCGAAAAACTTCGCCACGAATTACTGGAAAATGTCTCAGCGGCAGACTTGCGTACTTGCGTGCGCGTGCTCACGCGGATTTACGAAAAAGCAGAAGGGAAAAACGGAAATGGCAGACTGGCGAAATTCCGGTCCACGGTAAGAAAATGAACATCGTGCAAGAGGAAGAGCGTCGCGTGGTGCCTAAAGCGCCGAAGGTAGCGAAACCTCGACGGACGCGAAGGCAATCCATTCCGCGCTGGGCCTACGTGCTTTTTGCCGTATTAGCTGTTTTGGTTCTGCTTCGCACCTTTCAGCGCGGTGTCAGCACATTGAAGCCGGCGCAGCCGCCAGTGCGTCCTGTGGCCGTGGCCAAAGTCGTTACAAAAGATGTGCCGCTTTACCTTGATGAAATCGGCACCTGCGCTGCCTACGAAAGTGTGCTGGTGCAGGCGCAGGTTATTGGCGTAATCATCACGCGTAATTTTCAGGATGGCTCCGACGTGAAGAAAGGCGACTTGCTTTTCACAATCGATCCGCGCCCGTATCAAGCCGCTCTCGACCAGGCGAAAGCGCAAGCCGAGTTGGATCAGGTGACGCTGAAGCGACAAGAAGGCCTGCGTGCTAGAAACGTCATAGCGCAACAGGACTACGACACGGCTGTGGCGAACGAGCAGAGGTCCCGGGCCGCGACCGAGGCTGCCCAGGTGAACCTCGACTGGTGCTACATAAAATCGCCGATCAACGGACGAGTCGGTCTGCGCAATGTTGACGTTGGCAATCTGGTTGGGCCCGCCACTCCGCCGCTTGTCACAATTCTAGGCCTGGACCCGATTTACACCGATTTCACCGTGGCTCAGAACGAACTTTCGCTGGTGCGAAAATATCTCGGCGGATCAAACGTGAAAGTGGAAACGTATCTGCCTGATGGCTCGATCACGCCGCGCACGGGCGATCTTTACTTCATTGACAAGGCAGTGCAGCCGGGCGCCGGAACTGTGAAAGTTCGCGGGGTCACGCCGAATCCCGACCGCGCGTTGTGGCCCTCAGAATTTGTGCGCGTCCGTTTCATCTTGGACACGCTTAAGAACGCCACGCTTGTCCCGTCGCAGGCCGTCCAGGTTAGCCAGAGTGGACCGTTTGTTTTCGTGGTGAAACCCGATAACACTGTCGATCTTCGCCCAGTGAAGCCCGGCCAACGACAGGAAGGCGACCTCACCGTGGTCGAGAGCGGCGTTAAACCCGACGAGACAGTCGTGGTGACTGGTCAGCTTGCGCTTGCGCCTGGAGCCAAAGTAGCGCCCCAACCGTACGGTCTGCCAAGCCCCGGCAACTCCCAATCCCGGTAGGTCGCGATGTTAAAAAGCGCAATGTGATAATGAATGACGCTGAACAACCTGACGGCGAACGTGAGTTAAAGGGTAAGGAACGCCTTAGATCGAGATCGTTTGCCGGGGACTTGCCCGAATCAACGGCAAAGTTAGTGCCGGTCGAAGGCTCGGGGCTGTCCGGGCCATTTATTCGCCGGCCCGTAATGACCATGCTGCTCACGTTGTCCGTGATCGTCGCCGGAATAGCGACTTACGGGAAGCTCGCCGTCAACGATTTGCCTGCGGTCGATTATCCGGTCATCCAAGTCAACTGTTCCTACCCTGGAGCGGACCCAACGACGATGGCCAACAACATCGCCACGCCGCTGGAGAAACAATTTCTGCAAATTCCCGGCCTCGACATCATCACCAGCAATAGCACGCAAAGCAACACGCAGTTGACGTTGCAGTTTGTTCTGAGCAAAAGCATCACCGATGCTGCGACCGACGTGCAGGCCGCGATCCAGCGTGCCACGGGTAAATTGCCAATCGATTTGCCGAGTCCGCCTACGTTTACCAAAACGAACCCGAACGATCAGGCCGTTTACTTGTTAGCCCTGATGTCGGATACGCTCACGGACTGGGATCTGTATAAGTACGCGTCCACCGCTGTCGCGCAGCGCATCAACATTCTGCCGGGTGTTTCGCAAGTGAATATTTATGGCGTGCAAGGCGCAATTCGGATCAAGGCCGATCCGTCGGCACTGGCGGCGCGCGGCCTAACGATGGACGATCTGGCCAGCGGGATTAAATCAGGCACGGTCTATTCCGGCGCGGGACAATTCGACGGCGCGCATCGCACCTTTGTGCTGCAACCGAATGGGCAGCTCGACAAGGCCGAGGGCTATCGCGAGTTGATCGTGGCGCGCAACGCAACCGGATCGCCCGTTTACCTGCGCGACGTCGCTGAGGTCAAGCAGAGTGTGCAGGATGAGCGCATCTCGCGCTTTTTCTGGGTGCGCGGTCTTAATCCGCCCGGCTCAGTGGTCGTGCTTGCGGTATCACGGCAGGCAGGCGCAAACGCCGTGGAAGTTGCCAACTCGGTAAAAGCGCTGTTTCCTGAGCTGCGCGCGAGCTTGCCCGGTTCGATCACATTTGTGCCGGTGTTCGACCGGTCACAAACCATCGTCAATTCTGCTGACGATGTGAAATGGACGCTGATCATCGCGTTCGTGCTCGTGGTAGCTGTCATCTACGTTTTTCTCGGCCGCGCTGCGGATACGCTGATTCCGGCTGTGGCGCTGCCGATGTCATTGTTGCTCACTGTGGCCGTGATGTACATGCTCAATTTCTCCATCAACAATCTCACATTGATGGCGCTGACCCTAGCCATCGGTTTCCTTGTCGACGACGCCATTGTGTTTTTGGAAAACGTGGTGCGGCGCGCCGAGCACGGTGAGTCGATCCTCAAGGCTACATTCAACAGCGCCGGCGAAATTTCTATTACCATCATGTCGATGACCCTTTCGCTCGCAGCGGTCTTCATTCCGCTGGTTTTCATTCCCGGACTGCTTGGGCGCATTTTCCGTGAATTTTCCGTGACGATCATCGTAGCCATTCTGGCTTCGGGTCTTGTGTCATTGACGCTTACGCCGCTGATGTGCGCGCGCATCCTGGGTGAGCGCAAGGCCGGCCACAAACGCGCTTGGATGGAGCGGCACACCGGCAACTTCATCCAAGGCGTCATCGCTGCCTACGGCCGGGTGCTCGACAAGTTTCTGGACCGCGCGTGGCTGACCGTGCCGATCTTGGTCGCCTGCATTCTTGGCCTCTGGTTCTTCTTCACCCATCTGCCGTTCACGTTATTGCCGCCGGGCGACAGCGGTTTCATTCGCGGCGTGTTCATCGCGCAGGAAGGTTCGTCGCCGGCGCAAATGCGCGACTTTCAGGCGAAGGTCAACCAGAAACTCCAGGCTGATCCGAGCGTTGGGCAGTTTTTCACCCTCGCCGGTTTCGCCTCGCGCGGCGCATTATCGCAGGGATCGATGTTTCTTTTCCTGAAACCGCGCAGTGAACGTCCGCCTATCGACCAGATCATTTTGCGGCTACAAAAATCGATCGGATCCATTCCCGGCATCGCAGCGGTGTTAACGCCAACTCCCGTGCTGCAAATCAGCGTCGGCGCCACGAGCCAGACCCAGGGACAGTACGCCTACACTATTACCGGCATCGTCCCGGAGGAGGTTTATGCCGTGGCCGACCAATTGATGGAAAAACTGCAGCAGTTTAAAGGATTCGCCAGTGTCCGCTCCGATTACTACCACGACACGCCAAATCTTAGGATCGACATCAACCGGGATCGCGCCGCAACCTATGGCGTTTCTACTTCTGCAATCCAAAGCCTGTTGCGCAACGCTTACGCGCAAAACTACGTCTTTCTCATCAAGGCACCGGACGATCAATACCAAGTCATTCTGGAAGCTAAAGACAAGGCAGCGGGCGCACCCTGACGACTTGGACGATCTCTACGTCCGCAGCGACACCAGCGGCAATTTCAGCGCAAGCGGCTCGGGCGGGGGAACCATAGCCACGACCACAGGCAACATGTCGACCCTCGTCCCGATGCGTGTTGTAACATCGACAAAGGAAGTTATCGGCCCGCAAGCTGTGAACCATTTGAACCAGTTCACTAGCGTCACATTCAACTTCAACCTGTTGCCAAATGTCGCCATTGGCGATGCCACCAAGTTCATTGAGGAGGCTTTCGCGCAAATCCATCCGCAACATCCGACCGTGCAGGGAATCTTCCAAGGCGAAACGCTCGTGTTCCAGCAACTGTTTCGCTCTCTGCCCATGCTGCTGCTCGCCGCGGTCTTTGTTATGTATGTGATTCTGGGAATTCTTTACGAAAGCTATGTGCACCCGTTCACGGTTTTATTCCCGGCGATTGTCCCCGCAGTAGTCGGAGGCCTGGCCACATTGTATCTCTTTCACTCAGTGCTCTCGCTTTACAGCGTGATCGGACTTTTCCTGTTGTTGGGCATCGTGAAGAAGAACGGGATCATGGTTGTCGATTTTGCCTTGCAACGAATCGACGAAGGCTGGGATCTCCGCTCGGCCATTCACGAAGCCAGCATAGAACGGTTTCGTCCCATTATGATGACCACGCTTGCCGCGCTCATGGGTGCAATACCGATTGCGCTGGGGTTCGGCCAGGACGCCGCATCGCGCCGCCCGCTCGGTCTGGTGATCGTCGGCGGTCTGATTTTCTCCCAGTTGATTACGCTGTTTGTGACGCCGGTCATCTATCTCTGGCTCGAATGGTTCCAGGAGCACGTGCTGGATAGGGTGCCATTCCTCCGCAGCGCGCACACCCATCACGAAGGCGAACCTGCGAGGGGAGAAATGCGACCTGAACCAGTGGGCGTCCATTGATCGACGATTTAACTTTCAACGCCTTAACGCTTTAACGTGGCGAAGCTCATGCGCGCGATGGTTCTGGAAAAGCCGCGGCAGCCGCTCCAACTCCGCGACGTAGACAAACCAAGAGCAACCAAAGGACAACTGTTGGTGCGAATCGCAACGTGCGCAGTGTGCAGGACTGATCTTCACGTGGTCGATGGCGAATTACCCGATCCAAAACTGCCGCTCATACCAGGTCACCAAATTGTCGGAGGTGTGGAAGAGATCGGAGAAGAAGTAAGTTCGAAATTTAAAGTTGGCGACCGTGTCGGTATTCCGTGGCTTGGCTGGACGGATGGCGAATGCGCTTTTTGTCGATCGAACCGGGAAAATCTGTGCGATCAAGCGCGCTTTACCGGCTATACCATTGACGGTGGTTATGCGGAATTCACTGTCGCCGACGCTCGATTCTGTTTTCATTTGCCTGACGACTACAATGATGTCGAGGTTGCGCCGTTGCTTTGCGCCGGGCTGATCGGTTATCGCTCCTATCGCAAAGCGGGGAATGCGCGCCGGCTTGGCATTTATGGCTTTGGTAACGCCGCGCATCTCATCGCGCAGATTGCCCTTTATGAAGGGCGCGAGCTCTTTGTGTTTACGCGACCCGGTGACCTAGCGACCCAGCAAAGCGCAAAGGTGCTCGGCGCAAAGTGGGCCGGCGGTTCTGACGAGTTGCCGCCGGAGAAACTCGATGCTGCGATTATTTTTGCCTCGGTCGGCCCGCTGGTACCTGCGGCGCTGCGCGCTCTCGCCAAAGGCGGCATTGTAGTCTGCGGCGGAATTCACATGAGCGATATCCCTTCCTTTCCCTATGCGGACCTATGGGAAGAACGGATCATTACGTCTGTAGCAAACCTGACCCGCCGCGATGGGGATGAATTTTTCGACATCGCCCCGCGTGTTCCAGTTATAACAAAGACAGAAACGTTCCCCTTGGAACAAGCCAACATTGCGCTGGACCGATTTCGCGCCGGCGAATTGAAGGGCACAGCCGTCCTAGCGATGGACTCGAATTGACGCTGCAGAAGCGGCTGATCCCCACGTTGTAGGGCATTTCTGTGCAACGCCGTGGTATGGATTGGCGTCTGGCACAGACGCCCTGCAATGTTACTGGTCGTTAGCCACCACTTGTAGCGCCGACCTTCTCCAGTCTACCTTGTCGCTTACCTTCGAATGAGGGATCGCTGTTCCTTTAGTTCCGACTTAAGGACGTCAATCTCTTTTTGTTGGTGCTCGACTTTACGCTGCTCTTTGACAAAGGCGCGGTGCTTTTTCAGAAATTCATTTGTCAAGATCGCGTTCACCTGGTCGTAACGCACGCGATAGGGGAAAAGGTGATCGGTTTCAGCGCCGTCTCTCATCGTTCCGGACTGCGCCGGCGGCGTTGCCGAGAGCTTCTTCCTCCGGAGACAGAAACGGTCTGAAGCGGCCTTTGTCGATGGCTTTCATGAAAGCCTCGTGCGGGGACACAATGCCTTTTTCAAGCAGTGCCCAGATGGCGTCGTCCATGAATTGCATCCCCTGCGCTTTACCGGACACAATCACGTCTTGGAGCTTTTGCGTTGCCCCTTCGCGAATGATCGCTGCAACAGCGGCATTGGCGATTAAAATTTCGTTCACCGCAATTCGCCCGGGTCGATCTGACCTTTTTAAGAGCAATTGCGCAACCACGCCGCGCAGTGAGTTCGCGAGCATGGCACGAGCCTGGGGTTGACGGTCGGCGGGAAAAACGTCCACCATTCGGTCAACGGTTTTGCGCGCATTGTTTGTGTGCAGTGTACCGAATACAAGAAGGCCCGTTTCAGCTGCCGTAAGGGCGAGCGAAACTGTTTCCAAGTCGCGCATTTCGCCGACAAGCACAATGTCAGTGTCCTCTCGTAACGCCGCCTTGAGCCCAGCGGCAAACGAGCTGGAATCAGTCGGGACTTCCCGCTGAGTTATGGTGCTTTTCTTGTTCTCGTGCACGAACTCGATCGGTTCCTCAATCGTCACCACATGTTTTGCAAAGTTTTGATTGATGTAGTCGATCAACGCGGCTTGCGTGGTAGTTTTGCCGGAGCCGGTAGGACCAGTGACTAGCACGAGGCCGCCGCGTAAGTTCGCAAACTCTCTTACAATCAGCGGAATCCCCAGTTGCTCGAGCGTAGCAATCCTAGTGGGAATGAGCCGAAATGTTGCGCCGTAACCGTCTGACTGCTTGAAGTAGTTACTGCGAAAACGAGAAGCTTCATCCATTTCATAGGCAAAATCCAAATCTCCGCTTTGTTCGAAGGTTTCCCAGTTACGCACTCCGCAAATTTCACTCATCATCTGCACGGCTTCCTCACGTGAAATCACCTCGGCGCGAATGGGCATGATGTCTCCATGCACACGCATTTTTGGGGGCTGTCCTTCGGCGAAGTGCAGATCGGACCCACCCTGCTTGACGATAACATTAAGAAATTGGTCAAGGTGAGCCATTCTCAGAGCCGCGGATTACGCGGATAACATGGAGAGAAGGACAACAAGACCACGAGACAACAGGACGACGAGACCATTTGGCCATTCGCCTGAAATCTCGTGGTTCTATATTCTGTGGTCATGTAGTCCTACATTTTTAGCTGTTGTCGCACCATTTGTTTTTGGTCGGCACGCGTGTAAGCCTCCTGAGCGCTGATCAAGCCGCGCTGATACAGTTCGATTAGCGTATCGTCCATCAAACGCATGCCTTGTTTCTTGCCGGTCTGAATAATGCCCGGTAACATGTAGGTCTTTGCTTCGCGAATCACATTCGCCACCGCGGGCGTGTTCGAAAGGATCTCCAAAGCCAGCACGCGTCCAGTGCCATCCGCCCGCGGTACCAGCTGGTGGCTGATGACTCCCCGCAGCGATTCGCTTACCATCACGCGGATTTGTTCCTGTTGATGCGATGGAAACACGTCGAGTAATCGATCAAGTGTGCGGGAAGCATTACTGGTATGCAGCGTTGCCAAAACAAGGTGGCCGGTCTCGGCCGCAGTGATGGCCAGCGAAATCGTTTCCAAATCACGCATTTCTCCAACCATGATCACATCCGGGTCTTCCCGGAGCGAAGCGCGTAGTGCTGTGGCAAAAGAGTCGCTGTGAGTGAAAATCTCTCGTTGGGTGACATGACAGTTTTTCGACGTCAAAATGTACTCGATCGGGTCTTCCAATGTGATGATGTGATCGCGGCGCTCCATGTTTATCTGCTCGACCATTGCCGCCATGGTCGTCGATTTTCCTGTTCCTACCGAACCGGTCGCCAGGATCAGCCCGTTCTGGTAGCGGGTGAGCAGCTTGAGGCGCTCGGGCAACCCCAGTTCGTCCATGGTTCGGACGTGACTGTTGATCACGCGGAAGACGATTTCGATCCCAAGCCGCTGACGAACCACACTGGTGCGATAGCGGGCGAACTCGTTTTCATATGCAAAATCTGAGTCGCCGCGGGTTTTGAGCTCATTCTTGTAGACATCGGGCACGAAGGCTTTAGCCAAAGCCGCGGTTTGCTCGGCAGTCAGCAGTGGTGCGTCGGGCCAGATGGGTTCCAACCGTCCATGCAACCGCCACCTCGGTTGCGCGTTCACTGCCAAATGGACATCAGATGCGCCGGCCTTTTGGCCGACTTCGAGATAATCGTCCACGTGTCGCATTGCCTGCGATTTCACGGGAGCGGCCGGAGACGTAGCGATCATTGGTGCCTGAGGAAATAATTACGCAACCCAGGCGAGCGCGTAAATCCTAAAACGAGCGCGTCCCGTAGGGACGTTGGACGCATGGGCCTTATGTATTGCGGCGGGATTTTCCCGCAAAATCGGTCAGTCGATTTTTTACAAATTCGACAATCACCGGTCGGGCCAGGCTGCCGACGACTTTCAACGCAGCCAAGGCGAAGCCGGTTTCGACTAGTTTCTTCTGTGATTTACGGCTGCTTTTTGCATCCACATAAATTTTCTTCCTCCGCATCGGTGCCAAAGCGATCACTGCACCGACCGCGCCTGCAGCAGTAATCCAGGAGACAGTTTGTTCCCGAAATGATCTGCGAAATTTCGCGGGGAAATCCAGTTCATGGCGCAGGCCGCACAAATCGCGCCCGACGCGTTCGCGTGAACCTGCGATTTCCGCTCTCAGTTCGTCGATTGATTTGTCGTATCCAGATTTTTCAGCCATTCACGATCCTTCCTTAGCTCAGCCAAAGTGGCGCCAAAAAGTGGCTTGGTGATTCGGCTCCGCGCGATCAGAACCAGCACCAGCGCAATGATGAAATGAAGCGCAGCAGCCGCGAGCGCTATCCATGGCCATGAAATCCCAGCCAGATGAGCTAACCCGGCGACGGCGCCGGTGATGAGGAAAACGTAGCCCACCGCGCAAAGGAGTACCGCGAAAATCAAGCAACCAGCCAGTATCAATAGTTGCACTGCGGCCGCTTTTGATTCCTCGGCGAGTAGGGCAAAGCGGCTTTCAAAGAACTCCGCGAGTGCGTTTACGAGCGCGAACAGATTTTGGAGCAAACCGGCGTGCCCCGCAGGATTGCGGGACCGAGAGCTCTCGCTGATCATCTCCGAAGGCTTTCGGAGTTAACGCCGGAAGATCAACCCCAGAACAAACCCGATTCCGAGCGCGCTAAAAATCGCCTTCGTTGGATTTTCGCGCACATATTGCTCCGCGTCGTCCTGAAATGTGCGGGCGCGATCCCTCGCATCCCCCCATGCTTGTTCTGCTTTGCCGCGTGCTTCTCCCCATTTCTGCTCTGCCTTGCCGCGGTACTCTTCAGCTATGGAGCCTGCCGCCGATTTTAAGTCTTCAGCTGCCCTGCGCGCATGTTGTTTACTGCTCTCCAGCCTGTCGCGTGCGTCCCCCGCGGCGGGTGTCTTTTGTTCTGCTTTATTCTCTTCTGCCATTTGTATTCTCCGGTTGATTATCGGTCGAAGTATCCGCGTGCTTGACAAATTCGGCAAACAAATCTCGTAGCAAAGTTGAGCAGCACGTCGGAGCCCCCGAAAGCCAATCGCACTTCGAACGGTTTGCGGTCTTGACCCACTGAACCGAAAAGAAGTCACTGTTCACGAAAGATGATGCGCGCTTTTGTCAGATCGTAGGGTGAAAGCTCGACAGAAACTTTGTCTCCCGGGACGATCCGGATGAAATGCTTTCGCATCTTACCCGAGATATGCGCGAGCACATTGCGTTGCCCAGGTAGATCGACCCGAAACATGGTCCCCGGTAGTACCTGAGTTACCGTGCCTTCCGTTACGATCTGTCCTTCCTTGGACACGTGCGAATTATACTCTTCAACCCCGCATTGCTCAACTTGCCTAACAAACTACCGGGACGTGGTGCGCTACCCAGAGATGACGCGCGGCGATGTTGCGCTCCTAACGCAGCTGATCCCGGGAGATTGTCGGCAAATATTCCCGGAGTTCCTGGCGTTTCCACCAGGCGCCGCTTTGCCGGCGTTCCTCACTGTTTGTAAAGCGATAGCGATAAAACATCGCTCGGATGTAGTGGGGCGGTTTATCAGGGAACGGGTCATGCGCAAGCAACCCGGTGACGTCTCGTGATCCCTCCAGCAGCCTGACGATTAGCCCGACCAACCACGGATTTTGCTGCGGAGCTTCCAAGGCAGCGAACCACATCTGCCAATCAAGTCTTGGTTGGTGTGGCGCGCACCAGCCGGGTGCGCGTTTCACGTCGCCTGGTTTCCATTTGAATTCATAAGGCGCCCATTCGACGCCATCGGCGCTGCCCTCGATCACTATCTCGCATCGGTCCTTGGTCATCACGCGAAAAAGTCCGTAGCCGTTCACGATTCGAAATGCTTCGAGTTGTTCGTAGAATTTCGCCAGCCAGCCCGGCGGTCGGCTCTGCGGTTTGAACGCGCTGAAAATGAGCCACGCGTTAATCGGCAACGTGACAATGGCTGCGATTACGGCGGCGTAGACCGAGAATCGATAGGTCATGGATTCTGTATTTGGACGGCCGAGCTCCTGCGACGCCGGCCTCGCAGGAACTCGCCCCTTCATACAAAAGACGAACGCGTCATCGATTAACAGCAAGCACAACGCGAGCGTCAGTAGATTGAAGAAGCAGTAGTTGCCGGTGAGGGCGATTATGATTTGAAGGAAGATCATTAATCCCGCGGCCATCAGCCGCGGGCGTCGCGGCGCCCAGATAAAAAACGGCGCGATGATTTCCACTGCGAGACAAAACGCGACCGAAAAATGTTTGAACCATTCCGGGCTTTTGTCCGCCCACCAGGCAAAGACTGTCGGCAAGGGCTGCGACCAGTAATGATAATCAAGCGCTGTCAGCGCGCTCCAATGAAACGAGTGATTCAACCAACCCCAGGAATCGTCGCCGCTGGTCAACTTCACGACGCCGGACATGAGCATTAGTTTGAAGAGAAGGAATTTGAGCAAAAACAAACCCGCCCGTGAAACTGGAGAAACTCTAGCCGGGGTCGCTAACCCCGGCCACCATAGTAGGTCCCGCGGCCACAGTCGCCATGGCGCAATGAAGATCGACAAAAAACCGGTTTCCAGCAGGAGAACATCCCATTGAAAATTGAGAAACACTTGTCCACCGATCGTGAGCGACAGGTAAAAGACAAAAAGCGCGACGAGTAAAAGCGCCGGCGCGATTCCGAAAATCAAAAGCAACGAAAGAACAACGCCGCCACCGCAAAGGAAATGTAGAAAGGCGTTGCTCGAGTCGAACCAGCAAAGTGTTGGCAATAGAAAATAAGCGTCTGGCCCAAGTTGCTGCCGAACTGCAGGGAGAAACCGATTAACGGGCGACATTCCGTTGCTGCCAACAAGTCCATCCACTTGCACCCAAAGAGACACGAAGGCGATCAGATAGATGAGTCCAAGCATGCGGAGAAACCAGCGACGCGCCCAAAAATAAGTCGGCGGCCGCACGTCTTTGCCCCACAATAATCGAGTAAAGGTTGATCCGAGGCCGCGATGCCGCGCGATGAATTGGTAAGCGGTCTCGGAAATGACTGCGAACCCAGGAACGTGATCGTAGCTCCACGTCAGCCATTTCTTCGAGGATCGATATCGCAACGAGCGATACACGGCTTCAGCGGCAAAGAAGGCTTCGCCATCCGGCTCGATGAATGCAACCGCACGCTTGAATTGTTCGATTGGAATTTCTGGGAACCGCGCTGCTGCCTCTTGATAGGTGGCATAATCCACTTTGCCAGCGGTGATTTCGCGCCAACGTTCGATCCACCGCTTGCAAAAATGACACTCACCATCCCAAATCATGAGAGGCTTTGGCGGTGGATTCGAAACGCGGAGGTGCGATTCGTTAGTCATCAACGTCCAACGTCTAACGTCCAACACCCAACGTCCAATTCAGAATCCGTCTTATTGGGCGTTGAGCATTGGACGTTTAACTAATCGTCAAACTCCGTCCATACCGGCGCGTGATCGGACGGTTCCTTGCCCTTGCGCATTTCGATGTCAATTCCTGATGCGCTGCAGCGCTTCACTAGTTTTTCGCCAGCCAGAATCGCGTCGATGCGCAGGCCGCGATTTCTTTCAAACGCGCGCATCTGATAATCCCACCAGCTGAAAAGGTCGCCTTCCTTGTGATGAATTCGCAGTGTGTCTCGCAAGCCGATTTCACACAATTGCTGAAACGCGGCGCGTTCGCCGGCGGAACACATGATGGCGCCACGCCACAGATTTGCATCGTAAACGTCGATATCTTTCGGCGCGACGTTGAAGTCACCGCACACCACAACGTCGCCAGATTTTTCTTTGGTGATGCAATCTCGCAGGCGGCGATACCAATGCAGTTTGTATTCGTAGGCTGGAGAACCGACCGCCTGGCCGTTCGGCGCATAAATCGAAAAAACACGGAGGCCACCGATGGTCGCTGCAATCACGCGCGCCTGGGGATCGACCACTTCGTCGCAGAGCGACGGACGCACGTCGCTCAGCTTGAGTTTCGAGACAATCGCGACGCCGTTGTACGATTTTTCGCCGTGATAAGCCGCGTAATAACCGGCGGCTTGCAGAGCAAGCGCCGGAAACTGGTCGTCAGTGCATTTTGTCTCCTGCAAGCAAACAACATCCGGCGTTGTCGCCTCCAGCCAGGCGAATAAGCGGTCCTGGCGCTTGCGTAGCGAATTAATGTTCCAGGAAACGATTCTCATTTAGTGAGTTGTGAGACGTGACAGGTGAGAAGTCGGAAGTGGACGCTTCCAGTTACGCTTGGTCTGCCACTTCTCACCCCTCACTTCTCACAACTCAAGCTCTACGCCCGGGGTTGGCACAAAAACTTCGGATCTAGGAAGGTACGCGGACAATGTTGAGCGCATCCACTCCACCGCTGGTGGATCGCCGTGCACAAGAACAATTTTAGCGGGCGAAAGTTTTCTGGCGTAATCGATGAGCGCCTCGCGTGTGGCATGCGCGCTGAACTGAAACTGGTCGATATTGCAGCGGACGCGCTGGGGCGGTTTGTCGGGGTCGAGGGCAATCTCCCCATTTGTTCCAGCGTCCCGTAGAACACCGCCAGGCGATTCAGGGTTGGCATAGCCGACAAAAAAGATCGAATGCTGCGGGTTCTCGATTAATCGACGCGCAAGAACATTGGAGAGTGTTTTCGGTATCATCATCCCACTGGAGAGCGCGTAAATCCGCCCCGCGCGCAGCGGCGCGTCACGCACTGTTTCTTCGTTCAAAATGAACGGTGCGGCTTCTCTCATTAATTGCAGACGCGGCAATTGCCGGCGAGTCATGTGCGCGCGACGGTCGTAGATATCGGTCATCTTCGAGCTGAGACCACCTATATAAATTGGAAACTCAGGCAGAAGCCTTTCGCGGCGGAACTTGTAAAGCATTGCCAGAATTTCCTGCGTTTTCCCCAGCGCGAAAACCGGTATCAGCACGCACGACTGGCGCTCAAAAGCTGTGGAGATCGCTTCTGCCAGCCGTTGCTCTTCCCCGGCGCGCGTCCAGCCGGCCGGTTTTGCGTGATCGCCTCGTGTGCATTCCATGATCAGGACATCGATCTTCTCTTCCGGAAAGACCGCTGCTTCCATGATTGTTTGATCGTCGAAATTGACGTCCCCAGTGTAAAAGACAGTTTTACCTTCCGCTCGCAGAAGAATTCCGCTCGAGCCCAGCACGTGTCCTGCGTCGAAGAACTCGAATGTCAGTGCATCTTTTTCGCGCTGCGGCGCACGCTCGCCGGAAATGGAGATACGCTGACGCAATGGACACCAACGCCAGCGTTCCGATGCGCGATCGGTTTCTCGATGCGTGAAAAGTGGATATGACCCCGCGACAGCACGACCGATCTCCTCGCGTTGCCGGGTCATCACGTTAACCGAGTTGTGCAAAAGCACGCTGCCGATCTCAGCCGTGGCTTCCGTCATGAAAATGTGCGCGGTCGGAAAGCGTCGCATCAGTACCGGCAATGTACCGATGTGATCTTGATGGGCGTGAGAGATCAGGATCGCTTCGATCTCCTGACCAGCGATCGCTTTGAAATTCGGCAGCGCATCCTCACCGGTGTCCTTGGGATGCATTCCGCAATCGAGCACCAGTCGATGGCGGCCCATCTCGAGATAATATGAATTCGCACCAATCTCGGTGCGGCGGGTCAGGTTAATGAATTTCAAATGCAGTTTTAGTTAGCGCACCTTTCAATTCTTCTATCAGCCGCGCAATTCTCTGAACAGTCGCTTTCGCGACCAGTCTAAATACTGGTCGATGAAAGGAAAAAGGCAGCCGGAACGCGATGCAAACAGCCACCTGGAGCAGGACATTTGCATCCACATTTTCACTGTTTCATCCGCGATGGTCGGCGTTTGCCTGACCGTTATTGGATTGATCCGCGTTGTTATCACGTTTGGAAGGGCCGACACGCTTGCAGATGATTTGCTGGCTGCCGACGCACTGCTGTTTCTGATCTCTTGTCTGCTTTCTTACTGGGCGTTGCGTTCGCGAGGCCTGCGCAGGATGCATCGCCTTGAAAAAATCGCAGATGGGATCTTTATCGTCGCCATGATCGGGATGGTTGTGGTGTGTGCGGTGATTACATATACGATTTCCATTCCGCCCCGGTAGGTCGCCGGTTGCCGCTGTACCTGGAGGTGCAGGAATAGCAAATTCATTACCCGCGGGTAGCGCGCGGCTACAGCCACTCTTGAAAAATCCGTATCCAGTTTCGGCGCAGGATTTTTTCGATCTCTTCGTCGCTGAAACCGCGCTCGATTAGTTTGCAAGTGAGGTTCCGCGCCTGAGAATGGTTCCTCAGATCGGGAATGAAGTGAGGCGTTGTAAGTTTTTCGGCAAGCTGCTTTTTTGCCGACTCGGGCCACTGGCTATAGATAAACTCAAAGAAATCAAATCCAATTCCGACTCCATCGATGCCAATCAAATTGGCTATGTATTCAATGTGATCGACGTAACGATCGAGAGTGCTTTCTTCTTCTTTTGGACTCACCAGCACCGAGTTAACGCCAATCACACCGCGCCGTTCCCCGATCATTTTGATCTGGTCATCGCTGATGTTGCGCTCGATATCGTAGTAGCGCCGGACATTTGTATGCGAAACAATTGGTGGCTTTGTCGCCACAGACAAAACGTCGTTGAAACCGGCTGGATTGATGTGAGCAAGATCGATGATCACGCCGAGCGCCTCGCATTCTCGCACCAGATTACGGCCAAACTCGGTAAGACCGTCCGGCGATGAACCGCTCGAAGCGAAGATTCCGCCGTGTCCCGCCGCATTGCTTCGCGCATGGGTGAGTCCCATTGACCGGACTCCGAGCTCGTGGAAAATGCCCAGAAGATTTAAGTCTGTTCCGAGCGGCTCCGCTCCCTCCATCGTTATAAGCAGCGCGACTTTGTCTTCTTTGAGTGCGTTCTCGATGTCGCGATAACTCTTACAAATCGCGCACTGAGGGCACGCCTGCGTCTCAGCATATAATCGCGCGATTTGATCAAGCGCCACACGCAGACCCGCATCCGGGAGATACCGATCCTCGATATAAATCGCGACGCCGACCACGCCAATATTCCCGGCTTCGAGTTCCGGTAAGAACTCGGTCTCCAGCACGTTTTCGCGCTCCCGCTTCGCGTACAAATCCATCGGCAAATCGAAGTGCAGATCGATAATGCCGCCCGCTTGGAGTCGGTCGATTCGTGCTTCGACGGATTTGTCAGTCATCCTGGCAGAAGAAACCGCGGATTACGCGGATGTCACGGATAGAAAATTTGGAGGCGCTTATGTCAAACGCTTGTTTGTCGGCGAAACTATAGGGCGTTTCCGTGAAACACCGTTTCGTGGATCGGCGTCTGACCGGCCCGCGCGCCCTATCGCTATTTGCTTAGCTCAAGCATCCGCCGAATGGGTAGCTCTGCGCGCTTGCGCAATGGCTCCGGTAAAGTGATTTCCGGTTCCATGTTCAAGAGCGCGTCGTACGCCTTTTCGAGCGTGTTCATCTTCATGAACCGGCATTCGCCACAGAAGCAGTTATCCGTCGGACCGGGAATGAAGGTCTTGTTAGGGATTTCCTTACCGAGACGGTGCAATAGACCGGCTTCAGTTACGACAATGATCTCGCGCGCAGGCGATTCTCTGCAAAAAGTCACCATCTTTTCGGTGGAACAAACTTCATCGGCCAACATGCGCACGGCGTATGTGCATTCCGGATGTGCCACGACTGGCGCATTCGGATATTGTTCGCGAATGCGGTTAATGCTGCGCGCCGTGAACTCGACGTGCACGTAACAGTTCCCCTGCCACAAATCCATTTTGCGTCCCGTCCGTTCCATCACCCAGGCGCCGAGATTTTGGTCCGGAACAAAAAGAATGTTTCGATCGGCCGGCGCAGCACGGACGATCTTGTCTGCATTGCCGCTGGTGCAGATCACGTCGGACAACGCCTTCACTCCGGCGCTGCAATTGATGTAGGCGATGACGTAGTAGTTCTTATCGGCGTGCTTCTTCAAAAACGCCGCGAGCTTTTCCGGGGGACACGATTCAGAGAGCGAGCACCCCGCGTCGAGATCTGGCAAAATCACGCGCTTGGTTGGATTAATGATCTTCGCCGTTTCAGCCATGAAATGGACACCGCAAAACAAAATCACGTCTGCCTCTGTTTTCGCCGCCTGATAACTCAAGCCTAACGAATCGCCGACGAAGTCAGCAACATCCTGTAACTCGGGCACTTGGTAGTTGTGAGCGAGAATAACAGCGTTTCGCTCGCGCTTGAGCTCTTGCAGCTCTTCTGCAAGATCAACACCAGTCAGCCGTGGACCGCCAAAGTTTATACCCGCACTTACCATCGGTTAATATGGCTGTTTTCCGGGGGAATTACAAACTACTCTTAGGCGAATTGTAGGGCGTTTCTGTGAAACGCCGACTAGAAGTTATGACGTCTGACACAGACGTCCCTACAGTAGCGCTTTACGCATCGCGTCGATTGGTGGCTCGCGATCTAACCAGACGGAAAACGAGAGCGCACCTTGATGTAGCAGCATCGATATTCCATTCGCACTGCGTGCGCCGGCCTGTTCGGCGGCGCGAAGCAGGGCGGTTTTCGAAGGCCCATATATGCAATCGAAAACCATGTGATGCGGAGCAATCAAGCGCCCAGGGATTGGCGTAGGATCGCTCGGATTCATCCCAAGCGGAGTGGCATTGACGATAAGATCGATGTCCGCAAGTTGCATGCGCATTAACGGTTCTTCCCACGCCACGGCTTCAAGGCGCGCCGCGGGGCCAAGTACGCGAGCTTCCATAAAAAACGAACGCAGGCGTTCCGCCAGAGCATTAGCTTTTCCCAAGGTGCGGTTGACCAGGACGAGGCGCTCACAATTCTCAAGCGCGCATTGCCAGGCAATAGCGCGTCCCGTTCCGCCACCCGCGCCGATTATGAGCACTCGAAGATCGCGGAGATCGACAGAGAACTCGCTGCGGACCGCGCGCAAGAATCCTTCACCATCAGTATTCGATCCGACCAGTTTCTTATCGCGAACACGAATTGTGTTTACGGCTCCTATGCGATTTGCCGATTCATCCGCTTCATCAATCTGCCCGAAGCCCGCAATTTTGTGCGGCACCGTCAGGTTCACTCCTGCGAAGCCTAGATTTCGCAAAAAGCGCAGAGCCGATCTCAATTCATTCGGCCGGATATGAAAACGCGCGTATTGAGCATTGATCTCACAGGCTCGCAGGGCGGCATTTTGCATTTCAGGCGAAAGCGAATGCGCAACCGGATCACCAAGGACGCCGAGGCGAATCGGTGGATCAATGTCGCGCGATATCTCGTGCCACTTTTCAAGATCGCCGAGCGTGTAACGTTGGGTGGTCTGCGCTTTCATTGGCCGCGTTCGTTGCAGTCATTCCGAGCGAAGTCGAGGAATCCCATGGTAGAACTCAGGGTAGTTTCGTGGATTTCTTCGACTCCGCTTCGCTTCGCTCAGGATGACACGCATCGGGTAGAGGTTAACGTGGAGATCTGCTGCGGGAAAGTTGTCGACCCGAACGTTCGCCGATAGCTTTGTTCGTTATAATGACGACTGAAACTGAAAGACCTTCGGATTTTATCCGCGATATCGTCACGGACGACCTTCGTACGGGCAAATACAAACAAATCTGCACGCGTTTTCCGCCAGAACCTAACGGCTACCTGCATATCGGCCACGCGAAATCGATTTGCCTCAACTTCGGGATCGCGCGCGAGTTTGGCGGCATTTGCAACATCCGCATGGACGATACCAATCCGATCAAGGAGGAAGCGGAATACGTCGAGTCAATCATGACTGACGTGAATTGGTTGATCGGTGGCTGGGCGGACAAGAGCATCGGTGGCGCGCCGTTTTATGCATCGGATTATTTCGACCGCTTCTATGAATACGCCGTCGACCTTATACGCAAAGGCAAAGCGTACGTCTGCGATATGACTCCCGAGGAAACGGACGCGTATCGCCGCCTCGGGAAGGCGAGTAGCTTTCGCGACCGATCAATCGAGGAAAATCTCGATCTCTTTGCACGAATGAAAGCAGGGGAGTTCCCCGACGGCGCGCGCACGTTACGGGCAAAGATCGACGTAAACGCGGCAAACATCTGGCTGCGTGATCCCGTGCTCTATCGGATACGGCACGCATCGCATCATCGCACCGGCGATAAATGGTGCATTTATCCAATGTACGACTGGGCGCACACGCTTAGCGATTGCATAGAGGGCATCACGCACTCGGTTTGCACACTGGAATTCGAAGTGCACCGCCCGCTCTATAATTGGATTCTCGAGGCGCTGGAATTGCGCGAGCCGCGTCCGCATCAATATGAATTTGCGCGGCTCAATCTTACTTATTCGGTCATGAGCAAACGCAAACTGATCCAGCTTGTAAACGAAAAGCTTGTCAGCGGCTGGGACGATCCGCGGATGCTTACTATTTCCGGATTGCGGCGACGCGGGGTCACTGCGAGCGCGTTACGCGCGTTCGCTTACAACATTGGCATCACGAAATATCCAAGCATGACTGACATGGCCGTGCTGGAACACACGATGCGTGGCGAATTTAACCGCACCGCCACGCGACGGCTCGCTGTGCTGCGGCCGATCAAGATTGTGCTGACGAATTATCCCGAGGGGAAAATCGAAGAGTTGGATGCGATCAACAATCCCGAAGATTCAAATGCCGGAACGCGCAAAATTCCATTCAGTCGCGAGCTTTGCATTGAGAGCGACGATTTCATGGAAACGCCGCCGCCAAAATATTTTCGGCTGCGACCTGGTGGCGAAGTGCGACTGAAATACGCTTACATCATCAAGTGCGATGAAATCGTGAAGGATGCGGCGGGCAACGTGGCTGAGCTTCGGTGCACGGTCGATCTGGACAGCAAATCAGGCGGACGGACTGCTGGTCGCAAAGTAAAAGGGACCATACATTGGGTCAGCGCGGCGCAGGCGATCGATGCAGAGGTTCGATTGTATGACCGCCTGTTCAGCGTTCCTGAACCCGACTCGGGCGGCGATTTCAAATCATTTATTAACTCGAATTCGCTGGAGGTGGTGACGGCGAAATGCGAACCAGCCCTTGCGAAAGCGCATCCGGAAGAGCGTTATCAATTTGAGAGGCTTGGCTATTTTGCTCTCGATCCGGATTCCACGCATGAAAAACAGGTGTGGAACCGGACGATCACGCTGAGGGATACGTGGTCGAAGGAGGCGAAGAAGTGATTCGCGTGTCATCCTGAGTCGCCAAGACGACGAAGGATCTCCCGCTGGTGATGGATCACACAAAGTAGCCAGTTTGATCTACCGAGCTCATGTGTGCTTCGCTGCGCTCGGGATGACGGTGTGTTAGAACGTGGAGAGCGCGCGATCGATGCGTGCAATGACCTTTTCGTTTCCGAGAACTTCGAGCAAGTGATAAAGACTTGGTCCCACGTTGCTGCCGGTGACTGCCAGTCGAGTGGGATGAATGATCGCGCCGACTTTGACACCGAGCTTTGCCGCCGTGCTTTTCAATGTCGCTTCGATTTCGGTGACATCGAATTTCTTCAGAGCACTCAGCGCGTCGCGAACAGCCTTTAGTTTCAGCTTGTTCTCAACCGTGAAATGCTTGGCAACGTCCTCGGGATTGTAATCGAAATCGTCTGTGAAATAGAACCCGCAATAGGCCGGTAATTCATCAAAGGTATTGATCTTGCCTTTGCATGTTTCCAGTGCAGCACGCACGTATTTCTCTGGAAAATTCTCAAGCTTCACCCCGCTCGACTTCATCTTCGCGAGAGCCAGATCGTAAAATTCGGAGTCGCTTAATTCGCGTGCATATTCACCATTCAACCAATGGAGTTTATCGGGATCGAACGTCGCCGAGCTGCGCCCGATGTTTTTCAGATCGAAAATCCGGATGATCTCGTCGATATCGATTTTTTCCCGGTTATCTTTTGGCGACCAGCCAAGCAGACAGAGATAGTTGCGCACCGCGGCCGGGAGATAACCGCGCCGAATGTAGTACTCCAGGCGCGCGCCTTCGTCGCGTTTGCTCATCTTCGATCCGTCGCGGTTTAAGATGAGCGGGATGTGCGCATAATGCGGCGGCGTTGCGCCGAGCGCGCGAAAGATCTCGATGTGCTTGGGCGTGTTGGAGAGGTGATCTTCGCCTCGGATCACATGCGAGATTTTCATCTCCAGATCGTCAATCACATTCACGAAATGAAAAATCCATGAGCCATCAGGACGACGGATCGTCATGTCGGGATGGGTAGCCGGATTGCTCAGGTCGAAATCGATTTTGCCGCACACGACGTCATCAACGATGACGTGTTCCCGTGGCGAACGAAATCGAAAAGCGCCCTGGTCCTCGAAGATGTGTCCGGCATCCTGAAGCTTCTTCAGATAGCGCTCGTAAAGCTCGGTTCGCTCACTCTGCAAGTAAGGTCCGAATTCGCCGCCGACGCGTGGACCTTCGTCCCAATTCAAGCCAAGCCACTCTAGCCCCTCATAAATGGCTGCCATCGCTTCTTCGGTGTTTCGCTTAATGTCCGTGTCTTCAATTCGCAGAACGAATTTCCCGCCGTGATGTCGAGCAAAGAGCCAGTTGAAAAGCGCCGTGCGCGCTCCGCCGATGTGGAGATAACCGGTAGGCGAGGGTGCGAAACGAACGCGGATGTCAGAAGGCATGAACCACAGGTTACACAGATTTTAAGGAATGTTGTAGTGGCGGCTGTGTCAGCCGCTGTGGCCATCAAACCCGGCGCTTGGCACAAGCGCCTCTACACATCATTCAATAAAGATTTTTCCGCTGCGGCGGCGCGCGTGCCGATCCTGCGCAAGGTTGACCTTTGCTACTTGCACGGTTGGATCGATCAATGAGCGCACACGCTCAATTACGTCGAAACCAACTTCGGAAACTTTTTGTGCTCGTAGGCATTTCAGAATTGCCCGACGCTGAAGCGCAACCGGCAGCGCACGGAGGTTTGCCACCGAAAGCTCGATGCAGCTCGAATCGGGGAGCTGACCATCCATCCAAGCTTCTTCTTCGCCGGCAATTGTCGTAGCACGCCAGATGGCAGGACGAATGTTTCGGCCGAGGATTTTCTCCAGGTAAGGAATGACGCGATGGCGGATGCGGTTGCGAAGAGGATTGAGATTCTTGTTCGATGCGTCCTCGCGAAAAGTGAGCCGATGTTTGCGCACATAGTTGTCGATCTCTTTGCGCCAAACACCGAGCAATGGTCGCACGATTGTCAGCCCAACATCGTCAGTACAGCGAGTAGAAACCTCGCGCATGGCAGCGAGGCCTGCGCTGCCGGCACCGCGAAAAAGATTGATCAGGAACGTTTCGACCAGGTCATCAGCGTGGTGCGCGAGAAAAATGGTATGGCAGCGGCGACGCTTTGCGACTTTCGCGAAGAATGAGTAGCGGGAGTCGCGCGCCGCGGTTTCGATCGACATCTTCTGTTTTGTGGCAAAGGCGCGGACATCTACCGTGCCGAGCTCAAAATGAAGATCTGGCCTTCGTGTTGTAGGGCGAGCGCTTCGGTTGCCTGTCCGCGAACCCGGCAGGCGGGGCGCCTGCTCTACAAATTCCTGGTTGTAGCGCTCGATTAGCTTCTGGACAAACCGTGCATCGGCATCGCTCGATCGTCCGCGTAATTGATGGTTCAAATGACAGACGATCAGTTTCTTGTAACCGAGATTCACCAGCAAGTACAGTAACGCGACGGAATCGCGCCCGCCGGAAACGCCAATGAGATAGCGCCCATCAAGTGGGAACGTTCGCAACAAATTTGTTTTTGGTTGAATCCAATTCATGGCCCTGCTGCATCCAACGTTCAAAGCAATCATGAAGGATCAACAAACTTTAGACAAAAGCGGAAATTGCTGGCGTCTTTAAAGGAAAGGATTCACAGGCTTATGAACAATGACACGACTTACGCATTGCTGGTCCAGTCAGAGGAAAAGGGCCGGAACATCATGGAAACGGCGGTTTACGCGCTCCTGGGTTTAAGCGCGATCCTGTCGATCTTGCAGTTTGTCCAACAACCAGATCGGCTGCCGGCGACGCTGACGACACAGGCGTACGAAATCTCGGATACCTCGGAACGGGGCTAATACAGCTCGCGATTTGGAGCACTAGGCCTTTAGCGGGAGGCCGCTGCGGGTTCGGAACTCGCCGGAACTATTCCTGCCAATGCGCGGTGCGCGCGAGAAGAAATCCCGGTGTTTGAACCGGTTTTGTCAAAGGATTTGACAATGAATGAACGTTCATTCATCTTCCCAGACTATGTCACAACCCCAGATAGACTCTTCGAATGCCGATCGGCGTTCCCAGATCCTTGAGGCTGCGTTGGTCTGCTTCGCCAAGCGCGGGTTTCACCAAACCAGCATGCATGATATCAGCGGCGAGGCAGGGATCAGCGTTGGGCTGATCTATCGTTACTTCGAAAACAAGGAAGCTGTCATTTCGGCAATGGCCGATCGGCACAAAAAGGAGATCAGCGAGATGCTGGAACGTGCGCACCAGGCTCCGAGCCTGCTGGAGTCGCTCGAGATCTTGTTTACAGCGCATTGTTGCGAAGACGCGCCGCAAGTTGTGTCAGCATTCGTCGTCGATCTTTACGCCGAAGCTTCGCGTAATCCACACGTGGCCGATTTAACGCGCGATGTTTTGGAAACGGCGATGGATGGGGTGAGAAATTTAATTGCACGCGCTCCGGAAGCGCAAAATGCAGCCCATGGATTGACTCCGAATGAATTGGCTGAATTAATTTTCGCCGTCGCACGCGGGATGCTGATGCTGGATGTCTTACGGCCGCACGAAATGACCCCAGCAGAGCGGCGCACGCGGCAACTGGAAGTAACACGCAGACTTTGGCGTTTGTTATTCAAACCGGAGGGAGAACTCGCTTATGCATGACGTGGCAAAGGGTATTTCAAATGTTCCAGTGCAATCGAATGCAAGACCGCGACGTCGCGGGCGGGGGGTTGGCATTGCGATAGGTCTGCTGGTCGCCATTTTGGTTTTTGCTTTTGGCATCAAAGCGCTGCAAATCCGCAAGATGATGTCCACCCCGATGGTGATGCCGCCGACGACAGTGTCGAGTGCAACGGTGAAAGAAGAAGATTGGGCGCCGACGTTGTCGGCAATCGGTTCGATCTCGGCGGTACAGGGCGCGGTCGTTTCCAGCGAGCTTGGCGGAGTTGTCAGCCAAATCGCGTTCGAAAACGGCGGTACCGCGAAGAAAGGCGATTTGTTGCTCCAACTCGACGCGTCGGCCGAAGAGGCGCTTTTGCGATCGGCAGAAGCCGAAGCCGAGTTGGGACGGCAGGACTTGGAGCGAACTCGCGGCCTTGCGTCGCAAAAGGTGGTTTCAAAGGCTGAACTCGACGCTGCGGAATCGAAATTCAACAGGCTGAATGCTGTTGCCGATCAAATGCGCTCCAACATTCGGAAGAAGACGATTATCGCCCCGTTTGATGGCCAGCTCGGGATTCGTCAGGTGAACGTCGGGCAAATGATCAACTCAGGCCAACAAGTGGTGCAGCTCACTTCACTCGACTCGCTCTTCGCCGATTTCGCGTTGCCCCAACAATATCTTGGTCAGCTAACGCCGGGCTTGCAGGTGCACGTGACCACGGACGCTCTTCCCGGCCATATATTTCCCGGAAAGGTGACCGCAATTAATTCGATGGTCGATTCGAGCACGCGCAACATCACGCTGCAGGCGACGCTGGAGAATCCCGATCACGTGCTACGACCGGGAATGTTCGCGAAAGCGGAAGTCACGTTGCCCGAAAAACACAAGGCGCTTGTCGTTCCGGGATCCGCAATTTCCTACGCGCCGTTCGGCGACTCGGTTTTTGTGATCGAGAAGAAGAAAGACGAAAAGACCGGCAAAGAATCGGAAGTGATTCGACAGCAATTTGTGCGTGTCGGTGAAGCGCGCGGCGATCTCGTCGCGATTACGCAAGGATTGAAGGCCGGCGAAACTATTGTGAGCACGGGAGTTTTCAAACTGCGAAACGGAATGACGGTGACGATCAACAACGATCTGGCGCCGAACCCGCAGGTGAATCCGAACCCAATCGATTCGTAGCGTTCGAAAAACGACATGAAATCCTTTACTGACCTTTTCATCAAGCGCCCGGTGCTGGCGCTGGTGGTTAGCTTTGTGATCCTGATTGCCGGATTGCAGGCGATGCGGACGATCAACGTGCGCCAATATCCGCGCAGCGACATCGCGGCGATCACGATCACCACGGTTTATGTCGGTGCAGATGCGGAACTCGTTCGCGGTTTTATCACAACGCCTCTCGAGCGCGCGATCGCGGCGGCCGATGGAATCGATTACATCCAGTCGCAGAGCAAACAGGGGCAATCAGTCATCACTGTGCGCCTGAAACTGAACTACGACGCGAACAAAGCATTGTCCGATATCAGCTCGAAAGTTGATGCGATCCGGCGTGATTTACCTCCCGAATCTGAAATCCCTGTACTCGAAATTCAGTCTGCCGATTCGCAGCAAGCTTCGTGTTATTTAAGTTTCACTTCGGACATTCTGCAGCCTAACGAAGTGACCGATTATCTCGTGCGACTGGTGCAGCCACGTCTCACTGCAGTCGGCGGTGTGCAGAAAGCGGACATTCTCGGCGGTCGCACGTTCGCCATGCGCGTCTGGATGAAACCGGACCGGATGGCTGCGCTAAACATCAGCCCGGCCCAGGTGCGCAACATGCTTGCGCGAAATAATTTTCTCTCGGCCGTCGGTAACACGAAAGGTTCGCTGCTTCAGGTCAATCTGACCGCGAACACCGACCTGCACACGGTGGATGATTTCAAAAAACTGGTCATTCGCCAGGAGAAAGGAAATCTCGTCAGGTTGAGCGACATCGCGGACGTCGAGCTCGGCGCGGAAGATTACAACACCGAGGTGCGGTTCTCGGGACAGAAAGCAGTCTTCATGGGAATTTACGTTCTGCCGAATGCGAATGCGGTGGAGGTGATCAAACGCGTTCGCGTGGAGATGGAGCAAATCCAAAGGGAATTGCCGGCCGGAATGAAAGGCGAAATCGCCTACGACGCTACGGCTTACATCAACGACGCCATCCACGAAGTCGTAAAGACGTTGATTGACACATTGCTCATCGTGATGGTCGTAATCTTTTTGTTCCTCGGCTCAGTCCGCTCGGTGGTGGTGCCGGTCGTCGCGATTCCAATTTCGCTGATCGGCGCGCTATTTCTCATGCAGTTATTCGGGTTCAGCCTCAACCTGCTCACGCTGCTGGCGATTGTGCTTTCCGTCGGATTGGTGGTCGATGACGCGATCGTCGTTGTCGAAAACGTCGAGCGACATTTGCGCGATGGCATGTCGCGCATGAATGCCGCCCTCGTCGGCGCGCGCGAATTGATCGGGCCAATCATTGCAATGACGATCACGCTGGCGGCGGTTTATACGCCGATCGCGCTCCAAGGCGGTTTAACCGGCGCGCTCTTTCGCGAATTCGCGCTGACCCTTGCTGGCGCGGTTTTCATTTCCGGCGTCGTCGCACTGACACTTTCGCCGATGATGTCGGCACATCTTTTGCGCGCCGGCCACACCGATAAGGGATTCAGTGGGGTCGTTAATCGAACGTTCGACCGCTTCCGGGATTGGTACGGAAGTCATCTCGATCGCACGCTGAATGCGCGGCCGGCGGTCTACATTTTTTGGGCGGGCATTTCGCTCCTCGCGGTCCTTATGTTTGCGGTGATTCCGAAACTTGGGACGAAGGAATTGGCGCCGAAAGAGGATCAGGGCGTGATCTTTGGAATCATCACCGCACCGGCGAACGCGACCATCGACGACACGATCCGTTACGCGGATGCTGCCGGGAAAGTCTTTCAGAACATCCCGGACACGCGGTTCACGTTTCAACTTACGTTCCCGGACAACGGATTCGGTGGAATGGTTTTGAAGCCATGGGGCGTTCGCAAAACGCCGACCAAGGCGTACCTGCCAGAAATCCAGGCAAAACTGGGCGCGATTCCCGGCATCCAGATGTTTCCGATCATGCCGTCGGCGCTTCCCGGCGCTGATAATTTCCCAGTCAGCTTCGTGATCACCTCGACCGCCGATCAGGAACGTATTCTCGAATTCGCGAAACAGATTTTCGCGAAAGCAATGCAGGCGCATATTTTCCAATTTGGCGACATCGATACGAAAATCGACCAGCCCCAATCGGCGATCAATTTCGATCACGATAAGGTCGCGGCGCTCGGTCTCGACATGCAGCAAGTGGGCGCCGATATCTCGGCCAGCATCGGCGGCAATTACGTCAACCGGTTCAACATCGAAGGGCGCAGTTACAAAGTGATTCCGCAAATCAAACGCGTCGATCGATTAAATCCTGAGCAGTTGAAAAATATTTACGTCAGCGGACCGAACAACCAGCTCATTCCACTGAGCACGGTCGCTTCCATCAACCACAAAACCGTCGCGCGTTCGCTCAATCGGATGCAACAGCTAAACGCGGTCACCATCAGCGGGGTTCCGGCCGTTTCGCTCGATGCTGCTCTGAAGTTTCTGCAGAATGAGGCAAACAAGATTCTGCCAAAAGGTTACGTGCTCGATTACACGGGCGAGTCGCGCCAGTTGCAGACCGAAGGCAGCAAGTTTTTGGGTGTGTTTTTGCTTTCGCTGGTGCTGATCTTTCTCGTCCTGGCGGCGCAGTTCAACAGCTTCCGCGATCCTTTCATTATTCTGTTGGGATCAGTCCCGCTCGCCATGTTCGGCGCGGGTCTCTTCATGTTTTTGAAAATGCCCTTCGGGCAATTCCTTACCGATCGTTGGACTACGTCGTTCAACATTTACTCGCAAGTCGGTCTGGTGACGCTGGTCGGTCTCGTTTCGAAAAACGGAATCTTGATTGTCCAGTTCGCGAACGAATTGCAACGGCAGGGTGTGGCAAAACTTGCAGCGATCGCGCAAGCTGCGCGCATTCGTTTGCGCCCGATCATGATGACGAGCGTCGCAACTGTCGCTGGTCACTTTCCACTCATACTTGTAACCGGTGCCGGCGCTGCGGCACGAAATTCGATCGGTCTTGTGCTTGTTGGCGGAATGACTATCGGAACGATTTTCACTCTGTTCATTGTGCCCTCGCTTTACATGCTCATCGCGAAGGAGCACCACGAAAAATCTCTGATGGACTTGGGCTGGGAAGACGCACCCGAGGAGGCGGATCTTAGGCCGGAAATGGCGCCCGCCCTCGCTCCAGATGGGAACGGCGACAGCTGGAAAAACGCGTGACTTAACGTTTGTGGGGCGCTCGGGCGCTGAGGAGAAAAACAAAAGCCTCGGCGGGTTTTCCCACCGAGGCTTTTGATGTTTTCCGAGCTTTTGCTTTAGTGCACCTCTCTGCTCGCGCCCGGCACTCCCGTTGTCCCCCGGAATTCGGCGAACTCAGTCGAGTTGCTTATCTTGGTGACGACCCAG
The DNA here is from genome assembly GCA_963840135.1 of uncultured Verrucomicrobiae bacterium. Classification (GTDB taxonomy): domain Bacteria; phylum Verrucomicrobiota; class Verrucomicrobiia; order Chthoniobacterales; family UBA10450; genus Udaeobacter. Next base: position 307,067 of record CAWIXX010000004.1, read on the forward strand.
GGCTCCGGTCCAAGCGAGACTGACGGCTGTTCGATGATGCCCCTGCCGATTGGCGTCGGCCCAAAGGCGATCGAGTGACCAGCCTTTGCCACAGTAATGAAGTTCTGCCCCCTGTTCTGGCAGAGGAAAAACCCTTCTTCACCCTGCAGCAGACTTGCCAAGTCTAACCCGCTTACCGGCACGTTGATTTGTAGTTTCATTTCCCTAGTTCCCTTTCTGTTTTTTGTTTTTTCCTTCTCTTTGTAAAGTGGACAGTCGCGCATCGCTTGGTAATCGCGAGGTAACTTAGGTTGCCTTTTTATCAGGGCGATTGTTGAACGCTTCCGGTACGAGTGTGGTCTCTTTTAGGAAGCGCGCACGAGTTGAGAAACGGCGATTTTCGGGTGCGCGCGCACGCGAGAGCAAGACGTGAAGGGAGACCGCATTGCTGTCAGCAAGCGCGAGCCGGTAGTCGATCCGGCATTGGAAAAGCCTCTGCTCAAGCTGCACCGCACCATGGACGTTAACTCGTTTTGGAGGGCCACTCAGCAGTTGCTTGCCACGGCAATATCGAATCGCGTGATCGGGCTGACGCTTCAACCGAGTCCAGCTTTGCCCATTGTCGCAAGATGGACGCGACCTGTGTCTCGCGATTTCTTCGCGGTAGAGCCTCTCAAGGGTTACGCCGTCGGGCCGGCACGGAAGAAGTTGGTGCGTCTGAGCGATCTTTTCCGCAACCACAGTTGCTTCGTCAAGTCGTTCCTTTATCGCCATTACTTCGTGGCGCACAAATGCGCCCACGGCGTCATTCTCTTCTTTTGGAAACGCCGGAGAGTCATTTGCGGGATCGCAATTATGCGCACAGGGAGGCAAGGCGATTTTTCTCCAGCGGAGATGAGATTACTCCGGCAGCTTTACCCTCAGTTTCAAACCGCCCTCCGCCGGCTCGGACCGCTCGAGCGTGAACACTCGGTGCGAATGGACTTTGAAGAATTCCTAAGCCGGTTGCCAATGCCGACAATCATTTTGCGGTGGAACTTGAAACCGATTTATCAGAACCCGGCCGCCCGTGAATTCTGCGCACTGTGGGAAAAGGGACCGGAGGAAGCGAAGCGAACGAAAGCGACATCCCCGATTCCTTTAGAGATTTTGGATCGATGCCGTGTTCTTAAGGAAAGATGGACGAATGCGCAATCCCAACCACGTTCGGCGCCGCGACGAGAATTGAAAGAAGAAGATGTGCATCATCCGCGATTGCCCCATTTGCAGGCAACGATTCATCTGAAACAGCTTAAGTCCGCATGCATGGCGCCACCGCATTTCGTTATTAAATGCGAAGACTTATGCCGGAACGGAGATCAGTCTGCACGTTTGGTAAAGTCCCATTTGCGAGCTTGTGTCCGGCTGACAAGGCGGGAGCGGGAAGTTGCACAGCTTGCTTGTGAGGGACGAAGCAACAAAGAGATCGCTTGCGACGCGCGTTTAAGTTTGCCGATGGTGAAAAAGCATCTTCACGCAGTCTTTCGCAAGCTCGAAGTCCCCAGCCGCAGCCGGCTCGTCGCGCTGATGCTCTAATCCGGGGAGAGACATGCGTCGACTGTTATCGGTAAACGTCGGACTTCCGCGCGACATCGAGTGGAATGGGCGCACTGTGCACACCGGGATCTGGAAGGAGCCGGTGCGTGGCCGCTGTCGGGTCGGCGGGTTGAATCTGGACGGAGACGGTCAAGGCGACCTGGCCGGGCATGGAGGTGAGCAGCGCGCCGTCTTTGTCTACCAGATCGAATCGTATGGCTATTGGCAGGAGCAGCTGAACAGGAGCGACTTCGTCCACGGACAGTTTGGCGAGAACTTCACGATCGAAGGATTGCCCGACGATGCCGTGTGCATCGGCGACCGTTACCAGATCGGCAGCGCACTGTTCGAGGTCACCCAACCTCGTGTTACCTGCTATCGCATCGGCATCCGAATGAACGAGCCCCGGATGCCGGCTCTGCTGACATCCAGCGGACGACCAGGGTTCTACTTTCGTGTCCTGCAGAAAGGCGATGTAGGCGCTGGCGACGAAATCGTGAAAGTGGGAGAGGCGAAAGAACGGATGACCGTCGCAGAAATCAATGCGTTGCTCTATTCGCCAAACCATCCGCGCGATCGTCTGCAGCAAGCGTTGAAGATCGAGGCGCTCTCGCCCGGGTGGCACTCGTCGTTCGAGGCGTTACTGCAGAGCCAAACAACGTCCGCTGCTGAGAATGGTAACGCAGGTCTCGCGCCAGCAGCGGCAGCGCATCCGGCTACGCCAGGATTTCGGCCCCTCGGGGTGACGGCGATAGATCATGAATCGGCGGACGTCCTCTCGCTGACGATGCAGAGCGTGGACGGTCAACCGCTGCCAATGGCTCTCCCGGGTCAATACGTGGTCTTACGTCTTCAACAAACCGCCGGCAGCCCGCCACTTTTTCGCTGTTACTCGCTTTCGGGTGCTCCTTCGGCGGAGCGTTATCGAATCAGCGTGAAAATCGAGCCGAATGGGGCCGCTGGAACGTACCTGCAGGACCATATCCGGGTGGGCGATGCTCTCGATGTGAGCTCGCCGCGCGGGAGCTTCATTCTCCAGTCGGGAAAGGGCCCGGTAGTGCTACTCAGTGCTGGAATCGGGGCGACGCCTGTTTTGGCCATGCTGCACGTGCTGGCGGCCACCCGCTCGACGCGGCACGTCTTGTGGTTGCACGCGGCTCGCGATGGGCAACATCAGCCATTCACCGCCGAAGTCCGCCGCCTCATGCTCGCGCTGCCGCAGCGGCCGCAGCTTTGTTTGTTACAGCAGGCCGGATTCGCGCGACAAAGTAGGTGAAGATTTCAACGCTACTGGTCATCTGTCCCGATCCGTCTTCGAAGAGGTCGGCGTTTCGCGAGACGCGGATGTCTATCTCTGCGGGCCGACTCGCTTTATGTCAGACATGAGAGAAGTGCTCACGACTTTGGGCGTGGCGCCGCACCGTATTCACGTCGAAATTTTCAACGGCAGCGAGTCAATGACGCCTGGCGTCGTCGGCGCAGCGGCGCGAGCTCCGCATCTGCCCAACGAGGACGCCAACACTGGTCCCGTGGTCTTTTTCGCGCGCAGTGGCATTGCTGCACACTGGAAGGCGGCGGCCTACCAAAGCATCTTGGAGCTGGCCGAGGCGTGCGACGTCCCGGTCCGTTGGTCGTGCCGGACCGGTGTTTGTCACAACTGCGAGAGCGGGTTGGTTTCAGGGGCGATAGCGTACGCACCGGAGCCGCTCGACAAGCCGGCCGACGGCAACCTTCTCATTTGCTGCTCACAACCGGTTCGCGACGTCGTCGTCGATTTGTAAAGCCTAATCGAGATTCGATTTTCGATTGAAGAAGCCACGACGGCTGACGGCAGGCGATCTCTGGCGCAAGTGAAGTGAAAGGGGTTGCACACCGCCAAGTGGAGCGGCAAGGCGGGAGCTAATCCTCACTTCGAGCTGTCGATGATCTGCTGCGCGTTCTTGATCGCCGACTCGTCGGGCGCTTTGTCTTTCTTCAGGATGTCGATCGCCTTTTGCGCCGAGGCGGTGGCTTCTTTGTTGTTGCCAAGCTTCGCCTGAATCTGCGCCTTCTTGTAGTGCATCTCGTCGGCGTCTGGGTTCTTCTCCAGCGCCTGGTCGATCCACTTTGCCGCCTGCTTCATGTCCTTGTTGTTGTCGTAGTAAAAGGCCGCGGCCTGATAAGCGGTGCGCGGGTCGAGCAGAAGTCGTGCATTAGCGGCTGCATCGAGTTGCTTGCTTACCTGCTCGACATCGTCCGTGGTCAACTTCACCGGCACGCGCGTTTTATCCCAAAGGAAATTAAGCGTTGCGGAAGCGCCTTTCACATCAGCTAGCGCGATGGTGAACGTCTCGATCTGACCGGATTGGGTTCCGGCTTCGCCGTGAGACGCACGGCATCGTTCTCCTGCTTATAATCGGCCGTGCTTCTGCACCTTCGCGTCCTTCGAAACGATGATGGTTCACTCGTCCGTTGTCGGAATCGTGGAGAGTTCGCCCTCACCGGCCGGGATCTCCTTGCCGCGAGCGGCTTCGGGTTACTGAACTTAATTTTGGTACCGCGTTCGCGCCCGTGCGCCGAACTTATCGTAAGGCACCAGTCCGCCGAAGATCTCGCGGTCGTTCTTGTTCGGGCGCGAATAATCCACCTCGATATCGGTCAACCCGACACGTTGCTTTACCACCGCGTGCTGGCTAGGCGCGGGAAACTCTATTTTTTTCCCCTCTGCTGCCCGTAGGCTGCCGGGCAGGAGCGGTCCCGCGACGAAGGGAAGTGCGAACAGAGCGGAAAAGAGAAGCGAAGGAAGACGCGAGGATTGGATCATAATGTGCAGATATTTTAAGATGTGATGATTTAAGCGGACAAGATATCGCGGGACGGCAGGAGTCAAATCGGTTTGCCTGGCTCCGTCTAGCCTTTCGTCGTAAACAGCCTATCGAAGCAATCGGAGTTCACGTCACTCAAAGCTCTGCTGGCCCTTAACTGGCAATAGAAAAACTTCTCAATTCAATGATTTCGTATCAGTCTATATTCCGTAACTGGTTGTTCCCGTAGTTCAACGGATAGAACAAGGGTTTCCTAATTCGAACGACTTTCCCTCTCACGAGGGAAGCAAAAGCCGCTGGAATCGCCAGTAAGCGCCAATTGTCGTCTCAAAAGGACATTTATCTGGCAATAAGTGGCGACGACTAAACGGGACTCATAATTCAAGAGAGTGTTTTTGCACTCTTTTTCACCGACTTGCACAGTGTCGCGGACGCTAGGTGTTTCGACGATTCGACATTCGCGCCGCGTCACAGCCTTGCGCCGTTTTTCAGCCAAAACTCTCAGACCGTAGCAACGACGGGAAGCGTTTGGTTGTGCGTGCCGATGAAAAGCTGACCGCGTTTCTGGAACTGAAAGCGGCCACTCGTAGAAAACAGCATTGACACTGTCCGTCGGCGTATGGCAGAGTTCCATCGGCGCAAAGTTCGTTAGGTTTCTCCCAGAACTCCACCTAACCCTCTTCCCGCAGGGTTAACCCGTGAACGAAAGGCTCGTTCACACAAACAAAGAAAACATATGAAAACAGTAACGAATATTATCAATCTCGCGTTCGCGCTGATAGCGGTCGCTTCTCTCGGGCTTACGACTTCAGTCCGAGCAGTCACTCCGCCTCCGGATGGAGGCTATCCCAATGGCAACACGGCAGAGGGGCAAGATGCACTTTTTAGTCTCGGTAATGGCACTTCCAACACCGCAGTTGGCTTCTTATCACTCAATGCGAATACGAGGGGGAACTTCAACACAGGTATCGGAGCCGCAGCGCTTCTTAACAACAAGGACGCAAGCGAAAACACGGCGGTCGGCGCTGGTGCTCTTCAGATTACCGATAACTTCCTGAACGGCGGGTCTCGCAACACCGGCGTCGGAGCGTTCGCGCTCGTTTCAAACAGAGACGGCAGGTTCAACACAGCGATCGGTAATAGAACGCTGTTTAACAGTGTCAGCGGCAACAGCAATATAGGCGTGGGTGCGAACGCAGGTGTCAATGTCACCACGGCGAATAACGTAATTTGTATCGGTGCCGATGGTAGCAACACGAACAATAGCTGCTTTATCGGCCAGATCTTTGGGGCAAATTCTCCCGGCGGAACTGCTGTTTTCATTAATGCGAACGGCAAACTTGGCATTGCAACGTCCTCCCGACGATTTAAGGAAGAAATCAAGCCGATGGATCGGGCCAGCGAAGTTACCTTTTGCGCTGAAGCCAGTTACCTTCCAGTACCGAAAGAGCTGGATCCGCGAGGAATTCACCAGTTCGGGCTCGTGGCCGAAGACGTGGAAACCATCGATCCTGACCTGGTTGTGCGTGATAAGGAGGGGAAAATCAACACTGTCCGCTACGAAGCGATCAACGCGATGTTGCTAAACGAATTTCTCAAGGAACATCAGAAAGTCGAGCAGATGCAAAAGCAAATTGAAGCGCTCGCAGCGGTCGTGCAGAAAGTGAGCGCACAGCTTGAACTGAGCAAAAGTGCACCGCAAGTGGTCAACAATCCCTAAAGTCGCCCCAACAAAGCAGCAATTTCACAATCAGCCGTCACGTTTCACCTCGTGGCGGCTTTTTGCTCCGCACCGCTCACCACTCCTTGAAATCGCCCGCGTGCTCTTGCGTTTCAATCACGTTGCCCGCTTCATCATAAACGCGAGTCACAGCGCGATGTGATCGGCTGAAAAATTGGTGTAATCACACTGGCTGTCATTGTCGCATGTAATCTTGCGAATAGGCACAGAAGCGAAACGCCAGATACGCCCCGAACGCTGCGACGGCGAACACAACGCCTAGGCACCAAAAAAAATGCCAGAACAACGCGACGAATCCGGCGAGTACGAGAACAGTCGATGATCGGTGAATGTTCCAATACACTATCTGTGATTGAGTCAGGTTTTTGTTTTTGTATGCGGGCGGCGGCGGCGCGTAGAAGATGAAAATTTGAAACGGTATCATCGCGGCAAAAAGCGTGAGCGCGATAATCAGTGGCAAATCTAGCGCGTCTGTGCGGGTAAGAATCTGAGTGACTGCGATGAAAGCTGACGCTGCCAGACCGCCTGCGGCGGGTTGCATTGGCTGGCGTTCCATCGCTTGATGAAGCCGCATTGCTCGCGATCCGGCAATCAAAAACGATTCTAGCGCGATTCCAGAAGCTGAACGCCGCGATGATCTTCAGGCGGCGAACATCGAAGTCAGAATGCAGTTGCTCACTTCGCCTCCGCTTGTTCCGCGAGTTGCGGGATCCAATTCCAGCGCTAGAAATCGAAGTAATGTTGTCGAGGCGGAAGCTTGCGCCGCACGCCGAGTTCGTCCCCGCTGCGTCCAACGCCAGAGGTCCGGGCAAAAAAATTGAAGAAAATAAGTTGCTTTAGATTTCCTACTAGTTTAGTAGAGTATTAAATCATATCAGAATAGTATAGATTAAACAGGGAAACAGAGGATAGAAATTATGAAACGCTATGCACTTCGAGCGCTAATTCACGACGCCAAAATTTTTAATCAATTACGGTTGGAATACCGCCGAGCCAAAAAAAACCGGTGCAAAGATGCCTCCTCCGACCGGCTGTCCCGTTACTTGGCTGGCATAAGGCGACGCGTGCGAGCTTGAGAGAATGAGATGAAACTTTCTAAACGAGGCGAATACGCGCTCCGAGCTCTTATCGATCTCGGCATCGCCTCCGAACTCGGCTGGCCAATGCTTCAAGTAGGCGAGTTAGCCGCGAAAGAAAAACTGCCAATCAAGTTTCTCGAGCAAATTTTTTCGCAGCTCAAAGCGGCCGGATACGTGAAAAGCAGGCGCGGAAAGTTTGGAGGCTATTCACTGGCGCGACCCATGAACCGAATAAAGTTTGGCGCGATCATCCGGTTGATCGACGGACCGCTGGCGCCGATTCGGTGCGTTAGTCAGACGTGTTATGCGCGCTGCTCTTGCCCGGATGAAGTGCATTGCGGCCTGCGAATGTTGATGCTCGACGTTCGAAACGCGATCAGCACGGTCCTCGATCGCTTCACTCTCGGAGACATCGTTGACATCACACTTCGCAAATATCGCCGGGATAAGGTTACGCCGCCTTTTTTCGACAGATCGATCCCGCTTGCATCGATCTTGTTCAAAGAACGGGAGCCGCCGATTCGTGGCGAAAGCACAGTGGATGCATTGAAGCAGTTTTCAGGGTCCCGAGGAAGCAAGTCATGCAACGGCCGTGCGAAAGGCGCGGCAAAATAGGAGAAGCTTATGCTGATCAGAAACCTTTTTTTATGGTCCGCCAGCGTTGTCGTTTCATTGCTGTTGCTGACCGCGATCCGACCGCTTGCTGCCGAGACCGCATCCGATGCCGAGCGCTTGCAAAAGCTCGAACAGGCCGTCAGCCAGCTACAAAAGCGCAACGCCGAGCTCGAACAGGAGGTCGCAGGATTAAAGAGGTGTTCTGGGGACAACACTCCAAGGTGAGCCCCAGCCGTGACATTTCCGTTGCCTTGGACTTTGAAGGTGAGAAAGCGAGCGTCGCGTAGTGTGAGAGTAAAGCCGTTTGCGGTGCTTGCGAATGTCTGAAGAGCTGTCGTTACATTTTCAATGCTCATTGTTCTTCCTTTTCGTCTTTCTTAAACGGGTCGTCCCGTTCATTTGCGTTCTTGAGACAAATCTTGCCCTGAGCTGTGTCCCGAAAGCACGACGTTGGCCGCTGCGCCGCAGTTCCCATTAAGAAGAGGGGGGTTGTAGGCTTAGCATTCTTTGCAATTAACACGTTGTCTTTAATTCGTTGACAACGCTCCGCCGATTATCGGAAAACCGCGTTGCAATGAGCGACTTCGACCACGACAAGTGGCGTCAAAATCTTGCGGCAACCGAAACAGAAGAGCAGCGTCGGTCGCTCTCGCCTGATGAGTTAGATAGATACCTTCAGTATTTCAAAAGCGTTAGGTTCCGTGCGGAAGTGGCGATGAGTCAGGTAAAGAGGGATGACTGGAAAGAGCGAATCGAATTGCTTCGCACAGAGAAAGGGTTGCGTCGGGTCGAATCGCTTAGCAAATCTCAGCACGATGAAACAATGGTCTTGGGAGGAAAAACCTTAAACTGGACAAAGGTCGCAGCTTGGGGTGCGATTGCCGCAGTAATTGTCGCGTTGATGGGTTTAGGAGTTCAAAGTTACTGTTCCAGACCTTCGTTCACACCATCTGAGGCGCGACCAACGCCAACGCCACAGCCACCACCAACCGAAACGCCCTCGCAGTAAAAAGCCTTCCCGCCGCTCCGAACAGTCCTGGCGCCAGTAGCACGCCTGCCGCCACTCTCGCGCCTAGCCCTTCGCCCCGTTGAGCAGCGGTCGTGACATTCTCCTTCCAAAATGCCGAAATGATTCGGCAGAATTCCAGTCATGCAGCCTTTTGCCCGCTTCTCCCTCGGAAGGGCAGGAAATAGATTGCAAGTTGCAGTCTAATTCTGGGGTCGAGTTAATAGTTTACAGCAATACAAATGAAGAAAGCATTCAAATCTTCTCGCGACGTATAATTCAAACAGATAACTTGGCCGGGGCAATCGAGTTCTACGAAACGACCCTCGGATTCTCCGTAACTGACCGAAGTGGAGATCTGGTAGAATTTGAAACTGGCGCGTTCCGACTCTACGTGGAGAAAGGCGATCGCCCTGGGCCTGTATTCGATTTTCTTGTTCCGGACATACTAGCCGCAAAGACCCGGTTACTTGCCGCCGGCTGCACAACTATAGAAGAGGATCCTTCAGTCCCGCGCTGTTACATCCGCGATTCCTTCGGACTGGTGTTCAACATCGAGCAGATGGAAGACTGAAATTATATCGACGCCCAAACGAGTCGATGAAGCCAACGGCCCCATTGCGAGGCAACTACAGCGAGCTTGCCACGACACCCTGCCGTGGCTTATCTCGTTCTCGTTAGATCCGCGTGACGATGCGATCGCCGATTAAAGCAGCGTGGGACTGGTTGCCGCGAGGCGAGGAGAAACGCAAATATCGCTACAAAGATTTTTACGTTCTGGTGACATTTCTGAACGGACGCAGCGACGACGAAAAGTATTTTCACGTCAATACGAAGATGGCATTTAGCGACCGAGACATACAGCTGTTCCTGAAGATGACATCTGATGGGAAAGATTGGCAGAAGTCCAAGGAGTTGCCGATTTGGACATTTGGCATTGCCTCGTGGAAACCAAAACGGCCAGAATGTGCCCGTGAAGCGGAACTGGGAAATAACAGACCAATCTGAATTTTGGAAAATAGTGGAGGCGACCAAGCCAGAGAAGCTTCGCGCTCTTTCGGATGAAGAAATCCGAGATTATCAGAACTATTTCTTGGAAACGCTTGACTCAACGGCCCCTGCGTATGAGAGCGTGACCGCCTCGCTGCGACTGATCCTGCTACGAGGTGAGATCGACCTAAGGCATAGCGACACTCGGCACCGGCAAACCCAGCGCCTCGCACGCTGGGCGATTGGAGTTGGAATTCTTTCGGCAGTTGTTATTCTTTCCGCAGTTGCTGCAATCGTGTTTGGACTCGCAAACAGGCCGACTCCCGAGCATGTGCCCGCTGCTGCTACAGAAGCTACAGAAATCCCAGCGATAATTGTGCCAACGCCTGCAGCATTACCAACGACCACACCAATGGTTACGGCATCAGCGACGACCACACCAGCGCCGACAGCCTCGCCGACGATGTCTGTCGTGAGCACCCGAACACCCGCAATAAAGAAGAAGAAAACGGAACGCACACGACGCAGGCGCCCGACACCGACCCCTGGTTTTTGGCATCAATTTTTTAAGCCGAAATCAACCAGATAGCCTTGGACTTTGACCTGGCAGGCTTGCATGCAAAATGCAACATAGCCGTCGTTTCAAGGATATCTTGTCCAGGCCGCCCCCCCATCGCCGATCAATTGAGCAAAGCCGGTTGGTTTGGGCTGCGTCTCGGTCCGTGGATTCTAGCCGGCAAACAATCTGGATTGCTGACGCGAATCGCGACAACGGAAAGATTTCGCTAGTTTCTACGACTTTGATCGATTTTTGATGGCGGATTCATCCGCGCCCGTTTTGTAAAGAATTCCGACGAAGATTGTTAAGTGCCGCGAGTTCGCACTTGAACGCCCATTTTTTATGCTTGACCAAATTAAAGTTATTCACTAGGCCTTGAAGCTTGGCACATGGTAGAAGGGTCACTCTTAAATCCGTCACTCATTCGAGTAGTTTTTTTATTTGCCCGTGCATTGTGCGACATGGCTCAATCGGATTTCCTGTTTTTCGTCACCACGACGGATCATCACGTTGGCGGCTGCTGCGAAAGTGACGCCATTTCGCGAGAAATGATGAATTTCGGTAATGCTTATTCCAACTCAGGCAGCATCTATTTTAGCCTAACAGTTCGATTAATCTCAGAGGGAGATACAAAACCGTGCGGGATATCTCTGTAATTTTTCCGGCATTCAACGAAGAAGGTAACATCCGATGTACCGTAGAAACAATGTTAAAGGTGCTCCCCAAGCTCGCCACAAGATGGGAAGTCATCGTTGTAGACGACGGCAGCAGCGATGCCACGCCTCTGATGTGCGACCGCTTGAAAGCTCGATACCCGGAAGTTGAAGTAATCAGGCACGAGCAGAACCGGGGATACGGCGCAGCGCTGAAGAGCGGAATAATGTCCGCCAAATATGACCTTATCTTCTTCTCAGATTCTGATGGACAGTTCGATTTTCGCGAGCTTCAGCAGCTAATGTGTTGGTCAGAAGATTATGACATCGTCGCGGGTTACCGCGCAAAGCGACACGATCCGCTCCACCGCCGTATCAATGCACTGGGCTGGAATGCACTTGTGCGACTTGTGCTGGGCGTTAAAATTCGGGACATCGATTGTGCTTTCAAACTATTTCGGCGTTCAGTTTTTGACCAAGTTCAAATCAGGTGCGTGGGCGCAATGGTGAACACCGAAATCCTTGCCCAGGCCACACAACTTGGCATGCGCATACACCAGGTCCAAGTAAATCATTTCCCGCGGCGTTATGGGAAACAGTCCGGCGCCAACCCCCGCGTTATCATCACAGCATTTCGTGAACTTGGTCGGCTTTGGCGGAAGCTTCGTCATGTCGCGCCCAACCAAGCGGGGGTCAATTCCGCCACTAATGAAGCGCCGATCAAAGCAGGTTTTAAACCTCCTGAATCTCCGTCGCTTGTTCTATTGCCCCTGGCGACGTTCGTCGAGAACTGGATCCGCTGGCTCTTTCCTCGAGTGGAGCACGCGGTAGCCACGCTGCTCGCCATGCTGGCGCTGATATTCCAGGATCCCAAAGCGCCCGCCATTACTGCCAGCGCCATGGTGGTAGCGGCGCCGGCGTCGTTTGCGCTGGCTCTCGAGCCTAACGAATCACCGCCTACCCAATCGCATCCGGACCCGGCCGCGACTGCTCCGCCGCCGCCGCGGGCGCGCGCCGTTGCTGCCCGGGCGAGAAAAGCCCTGGCTGCCAAGCCGCGGCCGGCGCTGCGGATCCGCCTCGGGAAAACTATCGCGCATGAGTGGCGCCAGGTGAACAAAGCGCGCAAGCGCGCGCAATCGGCTTTTGTTCGGCTAGGTCACAAACCCAGCCACACAAATCATTGAATACATTGCCCGTTCTCAAATCAACGTGCGATGCGGCCTTGCGTACCGGTCGAGGAGGAACGCGTCCACGAGTAATGCTGATAGGACTCGACTGCGCGGCACCTGAGTTGGTCTTTGATCGCTGGCTTGATGATCTACCAAACTTAAAGCGCCTTTACCGAAATGGTGTCCACGGACCGCTCCGTTCGTGTGATCCGCCAATCACAATCCCGGCATGGTCGGTAATGATGTCGTCCAAGAGTCCCGGCCGGCTTGGAGTTTACGGGTTTCGAAACCGAAGTGATCATTCGTACGACCAATACCTGATTGCAAACTCTCTCGCGATTAAAGAGGATCGATTGTGGGATATTCTTTCGCGAAGTGGAAAGCGCTCGATTGTTATCGGCGTACCGGGGACATACCCACCTCGACCACTCAACGGGTTGTTGATCGGCTGCTTTCTGACGCCAGATACAAGCTGCGATTACACATATCCAACCGAACTCAAGGATGAAATTGCTCAAGTAGTTGGGGAGTATGTTTTGGACGTGCGGGATTTTCGCTCTGGCAACAAGAATAAGATCCTAGCTGACATTTATGAGATGACTCGAAAGCGCTTCCAACTCGCCCTCCATCTTCTTGCAAAGGAAGATTGGGATTATTTTATGATGGTGGAAATGGGCGTAGACCGCATTCACCATGCGTTTTGGGACGATATGGATCCAGCACATCGCTTCTATGAGCCCGGAAATAAATTCGAGAACGCAATTCACGACTACTACAAAGAAGTGGATCGCGAAATCGGCGAGTTGCTTGGGTTCGCCGATGACGCGACCGCTGTGCTGGTGGTCTCCGATCACGGCGCCAAACGTATGGACGGCGGCATCTGCGTTAATGAATGGTTAGTAGCAAATGGCTACTTGGCGCTAGCGGAAAAACCTGCCAACCCCGTACCGGTGTCAAAAGCCAAAATTGACTGGTCGCGAACAAAAGCGTGGGGAGATGGTGGTTATTATGCGCGTATTTTTCTCAACGTTGCAGGCCGCGAGCCAAACGGAATCATCGCGCCAGAAGATTATGAGAAGACACGCGAGGAACTGATCGCGGGACTGAAAGCTATTCCCGACGAAAACGGACAGGAAATCGGCACGAAAGTTTTTCGGCCAGAGCAATTGTATAAAGAGGTGCGTGGTGTGGCGCCGGATCTGATTGTTTATTTCGGCGATCTTTATTGGCGGTCTGTCGGTACCGTTGGCGGCGGAAGAATTCACACGTTTGAGAACGACACTGGCCCGGATGGCGCTAACCACGCGGAGAATGGAATCTTCCTTTTTCGGCCGGCCGGAGATGGGATTCCGGGTGGAGAGCAAGTCGAAGGGCTGCGGATCACTGATGTGGCGCCAACGATCTTGCAAGTTATTCGGCTTACCGGTGCCACAAGACATGGAGGGCACTGCGCTTGCCCGGTCCTCCGCGGCTTCGACTAGCGACAAAAACTTAACCGCCACCATCAGTGATTAGCTTTGCTTCTTTTACACAATTTCGATAGAAACCATGAAGCTTAGAAAGCTTTGATCCCGTCGAAGACTACCGTGAATCAAAACAGTCAGCGCGAACTCAAGAAAAGCCCCAAGGCCGTGATCATAGGTTTGGACGCAGCGACGTGGACACTGATCCGTCCGTGGATTGCCGAAGGCGGCATGCCGAACCTGGCAAAGTTGATGAAGGCTGGGGTGTCCGGCCCGCTTCAGTCGGTTCTTCCGCCAATTACTCCGCCGGCATGGACATCGTTCATGACCGGGAAAAATCCCGGTCAGCACGGTGTCTTTCATTTTGTCGAAACTGAGCGTGACAGCTACGCGATGAACTACGCCAACGGCGGTTCACGCCGCTCACCTACGGTCTGGAAGCTACTCAATGCAGCAGGGTTTTCCGTCGGCACTATGAACATTCCGTTTACCTATCCGCCCGAGGCTTTGAACGGCTTCCAGATTTCCGGCCTCGATACACCAACGACGAATAGTTCGTTTGTCCATCCGCCATCGCTGAAACGTGAGCTGGTCGATCATTTCGGAAAGATTACTCATGACGTCCGGTTCCTCGGATTCATGTCCACCGACCGGCGGCGCGCTCAAGTGCTCGCCGAAATGGAAAAAATCGACCGGCAGTGGGCCGAAGTCGCTCTTTACCTTCTGGAGCACCATCCACAAGACGTCATGATGTTCGTCTTCATGTCGATAGACACTGTGCAGCACTATTTCTGGCAGTACATGGATCGCAGTCATTTCCTTTACGATCCGAATGCCGCACCTCGTTTCGGAAATGCAGTGCGTCAGGTGTACGAACGGCTCGATAGAATCACTGGGCAAATAGTGGACAAGCTTCCGGCCGATACGACTGTGCTGGTCGTTTCGGACCACGGTGGTGGTCCGGTCGTCGACCGTACCGTGTTTCTAAACCGTTACTTGCACCAACTCGGCCTGCTGCACTACTGCAAACCCGAAAACCGCGGCCGACAAGGAAAATTCCTGCGCAGAATTGGCTCAACAACCCTGCGCAGGGGATTTTCGTTTCTGCGAAAGTCGTTGTCGTCGCGCCAGAAGACTTTCCTTGCGGAACTATTTCCTACCCTGAGGAAGAAAGCGGAACTCGCTTATACATCATTTCAAGATATCGACTGGGATCGCACCAAAGCATATTGCAGCGAAGTGCTCGCCTCGCCACCGAGCATCTGGATCAACTTGAAAGGGGTAAAATGCCAGGGCGTTGTGGAACCAGCCGAGCATGGCGCGTTGACTGACTTTATCATTGAGAAACTGGGTGATCTGAAAGATCCGCGCACTGGCAAGCCGATAATCGCGCGCGTTTATCGACGTGACGAGATCTTCCATGGCCCGTTTTCGGACGAAGCCGCCGATCTTATCCTCGACTGGTGGAGCGAAGACAGCCTCTTTTCGACGCAGCCAAGTTTTAGAAAGGATAAGAAGAAGCCTGCCGTGATGATTCGCGAGCATCGTCCATCCGAAGATAGCGAATGGGGCGGTACACACCGCCTTAATGGGATCTTAATCGGCCGTGGGCCGGCGTTGAAAGCTGCCGCGGAGATTGAAAACGGACGGCTTATTGATCTCGCTCCAACGCTTCTTTACTTGTTCGGCGTACCTGTGCCAGAAGACATGGACGGCAAAGTGCTAACGAGTGCATTCCAATCTGACTTCCTTGCCGCGCATTCATTCCAAGCCGGCCATGCTTCCGGCACCTCTGAAATACAAGGTCCGAGCGGCTACACACAGGAGGAATCAGACAAAGTTGAAGAGCGCCTTCGGGCCCTGGGCTACCTCGAATAACCGGTCTCGTAAAATATGTTTGAAATAATTCTTGCCGATCTTCAACGCACAGTGCGCGAATGCGGCGCTGGCCGTAAAGTCGAACCAGACTTGGTCATCCTCGATTGCAACGCCTTTTTTATTATCGCAAAACCATTAACGCTAATCTTAAACTTTCTGGTGTGACAATATGAGGGAGCCTGCGTCACATACGCGGACGGGAGCGGAACGCTACTCCATCGCCATGGTGGCCGCGTGTGCATTCCCCGCCAATCACGGGTCGCCGGCGAGTGTCCGAGAGATGTCCGATACGCTTTCGCAGATGGGACACACTGTGCATATCGTCACGTACTCGACAGGCCAGGAAGATATCGTCGTTCGCCATGCGAAGGTTCATAGGACGGGACCGTTTCGGCCTGAAACCAACGCCAAGGTCGGGCCCTCGCCGGAGAAGCTTATGGAAGATCTAGCCCTTTTGCGGTTGCTGCTCCATGTGGTGAAGCGCGAACGTATCGATATTATTCACGCGCATAATTACGAAGCCGCGCTGATCGGTGTGATGGCAAAATGGATCACCGGCCGTCCACTGCTTTATAATGCCGTCAACCTGATGTCTGACGAACTGGCGGGTTACGGTTTCATTCGTCCGGCCTGGCTTGCCCGCGCAATCGCGCACGGACTGGATTGGTTTGTTCCAATTTTTCCGGATCACATCACGGCCGTCTCGCCCGAGCTGAAGCAGTGGTTTATCGAGCACGGAACCGCCGGAAACAAGGTGGATATGGTCCCTGCGGGGATCGTGCCAGAAATGTTTGACAACGCAGATCCGGAAAAGATCCGCCGCCGTCATCCAATCAATGGAGGTGCGATCGTGATGTATACTGGGATATTGAACGCGTTTCAGAGAATCGACTACCTGCTTCGCGCCTTTGCGGTAGTCTCAAAGCAATTGCCTGATACGCTGCTGATGATGGTAAGCGCCCTGGTGTCCGAATCTCATCAAAGAGAAAACAAAAAGCTGGCAGATCAGCTCGGCATTTCTGAGGCCATCATGTGGATTGCGCCCCATTCGTTGCAAGATTTGCCGAGTTATCTCGCGGTTGCAAGCGTGACAGTGATTTCACGTCCTGAATGCCCGGGCCATCCAGTCAAGCTCTTAAACTACATGCTGGCAGGCAAGCCCATCGTTTGCTTTGAAGGCGCGGCCAAAGGCTTGCGCCACTTGCACGATGCATTCATTGTGCCGAATCACGATTGCGAGGCGCTCGGCAACGGGATCATCACCCTTCTGAAGGATCGCGAGCTAGCGGCACGCTTGGGAGCAAATGCACGCACGACCGTCCTTACCGATTTTGATTGGCGAAGAATATGTCAGAGGATCGAGCACATTTACGATAATCTTCTTGGCAAGCTCGAGCCAAGCAGCACCCAGAGCGAACACCATGCGTTTTCGCAGTTGCAATCCTGAGGCTTTTTACCCCGTGGCTTCGCCAGTAGCACACACTTTCGCGGGCTTTTGGACATTCCTACTTTTAACCGCGCGTTTGAAGGTGCGGCTTGCCACAGCCTGCCGCCAATACTTACCGCAGCTGATCTTGCTGGTATTGCTTGCGAACCTGGCTGACGTCGATTTTCTCTTCGGCCTTGGCACCGGTGCAAACCCGAACGCCTTGCACCACGGGTTCACGCACAGCTTCGCAGCAGCAGTTTTTGTCGCGCTCGCCCTCAGCTTAGTGTGGCGGATAGCTGGCAATTTTTGGCGAAGCACCGCTGTTTATTTCTTGGCATACGGGTCGCATCTTGTCATTGACCTGTTCACAGGCGCGAAGCTCGGATGGAATGCCAGTGGCTCTGGCATTCCCTTGTTTTGGCCGTGGAAGAGGGAATTCAGCTCGCCATTGATACTGATCGAGGGCGTTCAGCACAAAGACTTTCCCGCTCTGTTCAGCGTGGAAAACCTGCAGTCTAGCTCTTATGAACTACTGATTTTCGGCGCGATCACTGCAGCTCTGATGGTATTGTGGGTACGACATCAGAAAGGTCGTGCGCGCGGGTCTACAACTCCAACCTGATGCAATCGAATGAAAGAATCCCCTAATATATCGGCACGGCCCATCGTCCGCCGCGTGCAAAACCCGCAGCGCGATGCGCTTTCCACGAGGCGCCAGGAATTCGCTGCTCCCCCGCCGAAACGTTCCCATTGGATTGTGTTCGCGGTCGTCTGCTGTTTGCTCGGTTTTTTGGTGTTCAAGACCGTTTTGCACGTCATTTCCACCGATACTGGGAAGGCTCGTGTCGTGCATGCACCGTCGCCCGTGGAGACCGTTCCGGTGCACAGACAAACGCTGGAAGAGGTCATCGGAGGAAGCGGCACAGTGCAGCAATTCAACACCGTCCTCCTCACCACACAGCTTACTGCTCGCGTCCTCGAGGTCCCTGTATGGATTGGCGACGTCGTTAAGAAGGGAGACCTCCTTGTTCGTTGGGACGATCGGTTAATTCAAGCAACACTCGAAGCTAATCGCCAGTTTGTGAAAACAAGCAATATCAAAATCAAAAACGAAACGCGCCAAGTCGAACGCTACACAGCTCTGGCAAAGCAGAATATGGGTACCCCACTCGATTTGGAGAAAGCACAGACTGCACTTGCTGATGCGTACGAGCAGCTGGCCAAGGCGACCATGGGACTACGCGAGGCGGAGATCGCGCTTGAACGCGTCCAGATGAGAGCTCCCATTGACTGCATCGTGCTTGAGCGGCTCGTGAATCCGGATGAGATCACGCATAATGACCAGATTGTGATGAAACTGGGAGCAATCGATACGGTGTTGATGGCGGCCAAGATTACCGAAGAGAAAATTCATTCCGTTCAGTTGGGTCTTCCAGCCGAAGTCACTTTCCCCGCCTTTCCGGCTGCAACCTTTCAGGGCAAGGTTTTCAAGATCGATCCGAACACTGACCCTGTGACCCGGACCTTCACCGCCTACATACAAATCAACAATCGGGATTCTCGCTTAAAGCCGGGTCTCTCGGGCTTCGCGCACATCCATCACTCTGCCAAAGATGTGACTGCCGTACCTAGCGTGGCAATAATGAACCCGTCGGGGGACCGAGCCTCGGTATTTGTTGTTGAC
The DNA here is from genome assembly GCA_963840135.1 of uncultured Verrucomicrobiae bacterium. Lineage (GTDB taxonomy): Bacteria > Verrucomicrobiota > Verrucomicrobiia > Chthoniobacterales > UBA10450 > Udaeobacter. The sequence continues at coordinate 325,691 of CAWIXX010000004.1, forward strand.
CGCAGCGGCCGTGCGGTTCTTCGCGACGTAAGTTTAGGGATGGTCGTCAATGCCATGACCGAAGTAACATCCGGGCTAAGCGAAGGGGAAAAGGTGGTGACAGTTGGTCAACTTTACCTGAAAGAAAATGACAAAGTTCACTCCACATCGAAATCTGTTTTTGGAAAGTAGCTCGATCGGTCTGCTGGCAACCCTATTGCTAATCTTATCTTCGAGATTGCAAGCAGGAGAAGTAAGGACTTACAATCACAATCTTCCTCGACATCCACTAACGCTTCAAGATTGCATCGCCATTGCGTTGGGAGAAAGTCCTAAACTGGAAGCCACTCGCTTCGATTTGCTGGCAGCAGGTTGGGACATTCGCGCTGCTCAAGCCTCACTTTGGCCAAACCTGACTGGATCAGCCACTGGGGAGGCATTTTCGGGCGATCGGACTGGCAAGTTTAGCATTGTGAACGCTGGGACAAGTGGAAGCGGAATCAGTGCGAACCAGCGCGTGAATCTCGCCGGGATAGGTGTTTTTGGCCTTAAGCTCGAGTATCCCCTTTTTAAGGATGGGAGTATTTTTGGATTCAATGATGCGCCGGCCGTCGAGCTTAAGAAAGCGCAAAGAAACGCGCTCGCCTGGACCGCCAATCTTACTCGCGAGGACGTCATCTATCAACTCACGCAAGTCTTCGTTAACACCGTTTCAGCGGAGAACCGCGCGGAGCCGTCCGACCGTAGAGTAGCTCTGCTGGAGCGATCTGTCGATATCCACAGAGAAGAACAGCAGAAGGGATTGCTCCTTCCGATCGATGTCGAGGTTGTCACAAGACAGCTCAATAGCGCTCGATCTCTTTCGAAAACGATTCACGAGCAAGCCACGGCAGGCTACTTAGGGCTGGCCCGGCTTTTAGGCCTGCCATCCTCGGGCCACGTTTCCCTGAACAGCACACTTCCGGACCCGCCTGCGCCGCCGGACGCGGCACAGTTGTTTCACACGATGCTTGCCCGACATCCGTCGCTTCAAGTGCAAATTGCAAACATCAAGAAGGCCAAGGAGGATTACCGGCTGGAAAATTTTCGACTCTATCCCTCCGTCCGTCTGCATGGGTCAGCGGTCGATGTCAGCGATTTTAGCAGCGATGGCCACCTCTTTATCGGTGGAGTCACTGTCGACATCCCGATCTTTGACTTCGGGGCCCAACTTGATACTGTGCGCGCGCGCAGGGATACTTACGACGCGGAGCAAGCCCAGCTGGGCGCTGTTGGCAATGATCTGGCCAGTGATCTCGTCAGAATTTACCGGGAAATCTATGCAGTGAGCGAAAGGATTCTTACCCTGCAGGTAGAGGCCGGGAAACTCGACCGGGATCTGCGCGTTGCTCAATCTCAACAGCAACAGGGCATCGCGCAGCCATTGACCGCGATTGACGCGGAGCTGGCACTTGTCGGTAAGCAGGAGGAGCTGGCTATACATCGAGCGAGGCTGCTCCTGCTTTACGCTGAGCTACAGAAAGCAATGGGCGGGACGTGGAAGTGGATTCCATGAAGCAGTCGCAGCGGATTGTAAAAAACGCTCTTTTCGGAATCGCATCTTCTGTCATCGGTGGCGTCGTCTATTTGGCGACCATCGTGACCTTTGCTCGTGCGGTCAGCGTCACCGAATTCGGCAAATATTCATTTGTTCTGGCGTTCGCAATGTTCGTCAGCAACATCGCCGATTCTGGCTTGCCCCGGATGCTGATCCGGGAAATCTCCAAAGATCGGGAGCAACTTGTTCCGCTTGTCGGCGCGGGCGCCTCGCTCATCTGGCTGATTTCGGGTGTGATGTGTCTCCTGGTTGGGGTTGTTGTCCTTTTTATACATCTAGGGATCGATATGAAACTGTCCGTTCTTGGAATGAGCATTGCTACGATGGCGACATTCCATGCCGCGGGTTACAGCGCCGTGCTACGGGCCTTCGAAGATAACGAATTAAACTATCTCGGTTTCGTTCTGCACAAGATCCTGCTACTGGGTTTGGTCATCGTAATTGTAAAGCTTCATTTTGGATTGCTTGGCGTCGTTGCCGCCCATCTCGCATCAAACCTGCTGCTCTGGAATTTTTACCACATCGTGGTGACACGCCTTTATGCCCGTATTCCATTGCGCTTCGATGTCGCCCTCTGGAAATCTCTCCTTTCGGCGGCGCTACCGATGGGCGGCGGCGCGATGCTGCGACAGCTCGCGCTTCAGCTCGATATTCTTGTGCTTACCTGGATGACAAATCTCACGACCGTCGGACTGTTCAGCGGCCCGTATAGAATCAGCATGGCTCTACGGGTAATCCCACAAACTCTCTCTCTGCCACTCTTTCCGCTCTACTCGCGCACGGCGCACCTGTCGCGGGCACGGTTTACTGAGGCTTACCGGTGGAGCACGAAGTTTTTCGCTCTTATCAGTTATCCCATTGCCGTGTTCTTTCTGGCATGGTCCACACCAATCCTGCGGCTCGCGCTGGGACCAAAGTATCTGGCCGCAATTCCCGCGATGCAGCTTCTTGGCATAGGTATGATCCCGTTCTTCCTATCCACTCTGTTTCAATACCTGTTTGCTGCGCTCGACCAGCAGAAGCGGTTTCTCGCCAGGTACTGTTGTCGGCTCGATTTTGCGGCTTCTCCTTCTGTTGGCTCTCATTCCGCCGCTCGGATTTGTTGGTCCGGCGGCCGCGTTTCTCTGCACCGAAACAGTGATTGTGACGATTTGGATGGTGCAACTGGCGCGACTCGGTGTCCACGCAAAATTGAGTGACGTTATCTGGCGGCCGCTTACTGCCGGAGTTGCCATGGGTTTGGTGCTTTTCGTCGCACGCGACGCAACGCTTCCCTGGCAACTGGGCGCGGCAGGGCTAGCGGTAGCCGTTTATGCTCTCATGTTAGTTGCGCTTAAGACATTTTCAGTCGAGGAAGTTCGTCACGCGCGCGAAGGACTGGCGTTTTTTTCGCCCTTTGTGGCATCTTGGTCGAAGAAACTCAAGCGTGGCGCATGAAGATCAGGGAAAGGTACGGCACTATGGGCAGCGGCGGTCTCGGAAATCTGGGCAGCGCATTGGCTATTGATTCTGGGTGCCTTTTTCACCTTCGTTTCACTCATACTCAAATGGGTTGACTTTCCTTTCAGCCATCATCCGTACGGTCTGCAGCTGCCATTGCTGCGAAACGTGGGAGCCATTCCGCACCTTTCTCTTTTCTCCTACGGAGTAGTTGGAGGCGCTTTTTTGATAACTGGTCTTGTTTTGCGCAGGCGTTCCGGCCGATTCCTCGCCGTGGTGGCCGCCATCCTCATCGCCTTTTGCGTAATGCTGCCCTGCCAGATTGCTTTTCAGCAACCGGCTTTGCTTGGCCGACTGACTGCGGAGGCCCAAGACCTACCGATGATCAGAGGGTTTACAAAGAGTTACCTTCCCGCAAATTATGGTCCCGCTGAAGAGTATTCGAAGAAGTTCGAATTTGATACCATTTGGGACCGTCTTGTCGCTGCGTGTTCTTTCCTCGGTCTTGGATGGTATTGTTTTGGGATCGGATCGTTATTGATTGCGATATATTCCATAGGCCGGCTGCCTGGCGAGCGGGGAATGACGGCGCTGGCACTGGGCGGTATTCCAATCGGTGTCGTTATCATCCTCCTGACTCCGTCGCTGATCGGCCAGCATTATTTTACCAAGGCCTGCATTGCACAGGCTCAAGGCGCTGCGGAAAGGGCAATCAGGTATTATCGTACAGCGATGTGGTTCGACCGATGGCACGCGCAGGACATCAATATCTACGCGGCTATTGGAGACCTCGAAAGATTGTCCAATTTAAGCAAGGACTCCCCGGAGAAGCATATCAGCAAGGCTCGGGAGTTTAAAGAGGCGACAGAATATGAATTGGCAATTTTCGAGCTAGCTCGCGCTGCAGACTGGGACGGCCCGATCGCATCAGTCGCACAGACGTGAGTCGGCGCGCACTCGCGTGGAGTTCGGCCTCGCCCTCTACCGTGGCGGAGGTATTGGGTCTGCCGTAACTCAGTGGCAGCAGGCACTTGCCGAGGATTCGGTGCAACAACTAGGAGTCACTTTCCCGATAGCTCGTGGAAATTATGATCTTGGCCGCTACCAAGCGTCACTAGATGTCCTGAAAGAGGTGATTCGGGCAAGCGCTGATATCCCCATAAGGGCCGATGCTTATTCCATGGCAGGAGATTGTTACGCGAAGCTTGGTCAGGACTTTGATGCCCGCAGGTCTTACAATCTTTCTCTTAAAGAGGACAATTATACGAATTTCTGGGGAATGAGTCGGTTGATCGGCAACTAGGAACTATCATGATGGGCGCTTTCTTGCAGCCACTTCAAGATTTACCGCTACGCGCGCGGCGGTGGTCATTGGTGTTGGTGCTGTTTTGTGGAGCGTTGCTTGGTTACTTCGTGTTTCGCACGTTCGCCAGTCCCGCGCATCGGCAGTACCAATTGGACTTTGGCGCTGCGCAGTGGATAGAGCCTGCCGAGTTTGCTCCGGTGGCTTACTTTCGAAGGCAAATTTTTCTAAATGCTGCGCCCGAGCAGGCCTGGCTGGAAGTCGCAGCAACGGACTCCTTCAAAGTCATTATCAATGAAGACATCGTCGGCACTGAAACCAATCTAAAGACGCGGGTAGCACAAATCTATGACGTCAAAAGATTTCTAAAGCCTGGCACAAACGTCATTGCTATCTCGGTTACTCGGGATACCTATCCAGGTTCGGCGCAGCTTCTGGTTTGTGGCGGCTTTAAAGAACCAGGTGGTAAAACGGGGACCCTTATTTCGGACGAACGCTGGAGGGTTACTCCAAGGACCGGCATCGTACAAGGTACAGAGGAATGGGTGTCTCCCCTGGTGCAGGAAGAGGTTTGGCCGATCGCGCGTCGAGCCACCATCCTTGAACACCCAATCGACATAACCTGGGTGGACACGAATCCACTTTTGCTTCGACTACCGCTCTCTGGCAGGTGGATTACGGCAGAAAATGCGTCGCGAGAGGCGATCTTTTCTACTTCCGTGAACGCCGAAAGAGCTCGTCCGGAGACATGGATTCAGGTGGCCAGTTCAGGAAGCCTCGATCTTCTCGTGAATGGTAAGCTCATCACCGGCGCGGCGACCTCCTACCCCAAGGAACCGAAGGTGCCTCGTTTGCCAAGGCAGATGACTGAGCCGTTGGAGAAGGAGAAGGTCACAGTGGCAACTCCACCACCGGCAGTGGTTAGGCCGGACCAGAACGCGAAACCTCCGCCTTCTCCTAGCCCCTCCGTGAGTCCTACCGCAACACCCGCCCCCGGGCGTTCGGAAAGTATCTCCGAATCGATGGCCGCTTCGTTGGAGAAGCCGACTCTTGATGCCTATGACATCAGCTACTGGATCAAAAAAGGCTCTAACACAATTGTGGCCGCGGTCCGCGATTATCAGGGGCCGCCAAGCTTTCTCGCGAGCGGCTTCATCGTTCGAAGAGATGGTAGCATTCAGAATTTGAGACTAATTCGGACTGGCAAGTCGGCTGAATCAGCGGAGCGCGGAGAACCAGCGCGCTGTAGAAACCGGCAGCAATGGATCCTCGCCCTGGGGTTACCTTACCCAACGGTTGGGCGAAGCAGGCGAATCTTTCTGACTTCGATATCGTCGCGAAACCTTTCGCTGTGATTTTGCTTACAATCGTCGGAACCATAGCCCTGTGGCTGCTGGCTTCACGGTTTGTGGCCGTTGCGAGAAACGAGCCGCTTCGATACGCTCTCGCTCGTGACGCGCTATTCCATGCCCCAATTACAGCGGGTTTGTTTTTTCTCCTGCTTCCTGGATACGACTTTCGATTTCCAACAGACTGGCCATTCCAGCCGAAATTTGTTGCGCTGGCAGTTGTCGCACTTCTGGCAGTTCGTTTGCTTCACTTCGTCCCGCGCCGGCGGACAACAGCAGATCGCAGCGCACGGATTCGGCAAATCAAAAACATCGTGTCTGCGGATGCGCTACCTTATCTTCTCCTGGCGGCGATCATAGGATTGGGCTTTGCGTTCCGTTATCACGATTTCGGCGTCATGTCGTTCGACCATGACGAGTACGGTCTGGTTCAGAAATCGAAAGGCATTTGGGAACTAGGTTTCCCATTTAACAGGATTGCGGGAGAGATCAAGCCAGCCACTACCTATGAATTGGTTACTTACCCACTGGCCCTTACGGGCTTGGTCTTTGGCATTTCCGAGTGGTCGATGCGGCTGCCCGCCCTCATCATGGGCACACTCTGCATCGGGATCATCGCGCTGATGGGTCGCCGGCTTTTCAATTGGAGGACCGGCTTGATCGCCGCGCTCGTATACGCCTGTCTTCCAGTGGATATCCTGTGGGCGCAGAATTGCTTTCACCCGCAGCAATGCCAGTTCATGGCGATGCTTACCTTCTGGCTGTTTTACGAGGCGATCAGAGGTCGCCCGTTCAATCACAAATATCTGACCGCAGCCGCGGTCACGTTTTGCGCAACTTATCTGTCATGGGAGGGAAGTGTCTTCATTCTCCCAAGTCTATTCCTTGCGTTGCTCGTTGTGCGCTGGGGCGAATGGTGGTGGCTAAAGGACTGGCATCTTTACCGTTGCGTCTTCTTTATGGCTGTGCTGGTGATCGCGCAGCTGTGCTGGCGCAAACTCGCTTCCGACCCTTATCTACGGGTTGGTTTCGGCCTTTCTGACGTCGCTGGACCTTCGCTTTTTTTTCTAGCCTATGAATGGCAGCCCATGTACTACGTGAATGCCTTGTTATTGTCGGAAAACCATGTCTTCTTTACTCTCATGGCTATCGCCGGAATACCATTCTGCTGGCGTCAGCCCGCATTCCGTTACGTCGTCACCGTGCTAGCGGCCTTGGTTTTCTGCTACACGAACTTGATCGAGGCTCTATCTAATCGGTATTGCATCTATTATGAACCACTTCTCATTCTGGCCGGCGTAGCTGCGACTGTTACGCTCTATGATCGGTTGTTATTGCTTGCCCGACGTGAGGCCAGCTCCACAGTCGCCCGCAGCTTTGCGCACGCTACAGGGCTGGCCATGCTCTTTCTGCTCTTCGTCCAAAGCAATGAATGGCTGATGAAGCTTTACTCCCTGTCGAGCGCCGGCGCTACCCCTGGATATATGACACGGATGAATACCTATCGCTACGACTACCGCGGGTCCGCGCAATACGTGAAAAGCCACTTCCAACCAGGTGACATCATCATCGTCGGTGTCCCTCATGTCTTTGAATACTACGCCGGCATGTCTGGTGATTACTATACCGATACCATTTTAGCCAAGAAAATAACCTATAATGAAAAATTCGCCGAACCCCGCTTTATGGATAAGTTTCGTGGTTATCCCGTCATTCGTAGCTTGAAGGAGTTGCGTGAAGTAACTAGCCGGGGCCGGCGCACGTGGCTAATTAGCGGATCGGGTGCAGGGTACAGTCCAGAAGCGCGTGTATATTTGAATGAATACGGCAAGGTTGTCTTTGAGTCCTACCACGCCAAAGTCCTGCTCATCGGCGGAGAGAACCAGCCAGTGAATCTAACATGGGGCTACAGCGCCGAATAAGCTCTGTTGATCGCTTTCGCCGGTCGAACAGATTAAAAAAACCGCCGAGCTCAAGTGGTCCTGGGTTCGCGCCGCTTCGAGCTCGCGGACGATACGACTGACTTCACCGGCGTTTTTTGGTGACGGCATCCCGGAAAAAGTTGGCGGCGCATTGGTAAAGCTCGATGTCGAAACGATTTCTCTCCGTTATTAAATCGAGGTCGATGTTGGGAGGTCGCGTTTATTCGGGCGGGTGCGAGTGACATTAAAACTGGAGTAATTCTTCAGTGTCGAGCCGAAGCGCAGGTTTCATTAGCGCTAGGCTTTCATTCAAAGCGTTCTAACAGACCCGCGACACTAAAGTATCGGACGAGCTTCTCCTTCGCTTCTTCACAGATTTCCGTCCTACACGGTTCATCATACACTGGACATTGTCTCTTGGCAGGCGCGTGACGAAATCTTCCAACGTCCACCTTTCCCGCCTTAGCTTCCAATATCCTAATCGTTTCCGGCGTAGCGATTCCCATGAATGGCAGCACAGCCTTCGCCACGCCACGGAAAAATAAATAGGCAGCGGCAATCGCTCCGACAACCGTCGCCACTACCACGTCAGCGAACGAAGTCGCGTCCTCGCACGCCCTAGCCGTGGCAGCCGCTCGAACAGCCGCGTCGCCGCGTCCGAAAACGCCTCGGCGTCACTGGTCAAGCGGCCAAGCAGCGCCACCCGGGCGCTGGGCCTCGCTCGCCGTCTCCGGAGTCCGAAGCCGAGCGCAGACCAACGAACGCGCGCGAAGCCGAGTCGGCGGCGGTCGCCGAATCCGCAGCCGTCAGCGAGTAAGAAGGCCCGCCAGGTTTTGGAAAAGCAGGACCAGCGACATCGCATCTTACGGCGAGGTGAGAACCGTGTGGGCGTGCGCGATTACAGCTTGCATGTCGCTGCTCGAATTGGTGATGTCCTCCTGGTAAATTTCCTGAAAGGAAGTCCCGTAGTCTTTCCCGCAGTCGACCGCAGCCCTCAGCGCTTGTGCAGGCGTCCCGCTGTAGCCGCGGACCGCAAACCGCCTCATGTCGTTCGTGCTCCAGACCATCTGGGCCGCGACCTGCGGGCGCCCGTTGTAGATGATCCGCCAGGCATTGTCAGCCGGTTGCCCTGAGAACGGCTGATTCACGCTCGTTTTTTGGGAGAGATCATCCTTCTGAATCGCGACATGACTACCGTACTTGACCTTGGCATTATTAAACGCCGTCTCTGCGCAGTAGCGTTTCCCATGCGGGTCGAGCTTGACGCGATTGGTGTTCCCGGAGAAAATGACCACCGCCGATGGAAAGCTTTTCACCGCCGCGTCGATAATGCCGCCAGTCCCGCTCGCTGGGCAACCCGAGTTGATGATCTTTTGCTCGGTGTATCCCAGCGCTATCCATCGCTGAACCCCCGTAATCGTGAACCCGGCCGCTCTCTCGGCAGCGCTAAGCGTGTTGCCGCCGGGCACGCTCCAATCGCTGCTCCTCGCATTGGCGAACCCCACGTAAACCACCTTGATGTTCTTGTTATCTCCGTAGCGCTTGCCTAAAGCTTCAATCAGCTCGCGCTTCTTCTGCATGAAGGTTGGGTCCCAGAACACTGGGATCGTCTGCACGCTGTTGCTGTGGGCCGGCCCGCCTAGCCCACTGAAGAACTTGCCGCCGTTGGCTTTATTTGGTTGATAACCCAATCAGGAACGAGACCGCCTTGCGAAGCGCCGCCGCCTGCGGTGCTGACACGTAGCGTAACCCATTTGCCAGCTGCGCTTGCCTGGTTGATCTTCGCGTCGAGATAGCTCCAGTTGTAGACTCCATCCGCCGTTTCGACATCTCTCCAATGCGCGCGGACGGAGATGCCGTCGACGTTTGGGTTGGACAGAGTCGAAGCCGCGATGTTGCCACCGCCTCGGATTAAGGCGCTCACGCCTCGCGGCAGCCCCAAAGTTCCGGCAGCGGCGCGACTCTCGGGAACAAGTCCGACGAAAATCCAGATCGCCGCGAATGCCCTGAGCAGCGCTTCGGGCGTGACAAGACAGAATCTTTTTGCATCGTCTGAGTTCATTCTCAATCTACTATGCTGTTTTCGGGGAGGCGTTGCACGACCCATAGCCCTGTCCCGGAGCGGCGAGCCCGACTCGGCAAGGAGCGAGGCAACGATCCGAAATCGCCACGAAGCTTGCTAAATACGATTGATTCATTGCTTCGCCTTTATTTCGGAGATGCTTCTGAAACAACATCCGACGAATGGTTGAAATTTCAATTTAACTGTGCATTCGGAAATTCCCAAGCGTGGCTTGGAAGTGGATCGATCTCTGTGCATTCAAAGTTCATAGCCGAAACGCTGTAGGTCGGCTTTGACGCCCCGAAACGAGTTCGACCACTTCCGTCGTGCCCGCGCGGCGCCATCGGTCGATATTGCCGCGGTCGCGAATCCCTTCGATAAGCGGCCCGACGTCCATTTTTAGTGCTCTAGGTTAGTGCTCTAAGAAATTCCAAATCCGCGTCACGGTTTCAGCCGGTGTTTGATACAGATCGTCGTAGCGAAGCATGTAATACCGATCGCCTCGAACCTGTCTGCTAGACTCCACCGCCCTGTTTCTTTCCAAGCTGCCATAAGTCCAACTCTGCTGCTTTTGAAAATATCTGTTCTCCGATAACATCGTGTCGCGCGCGTCCCGTAGCACGTGAACGAATCTCATCTTCGGAAACCGGTTGGCGAGAAAAGGGATTAGCCACATGCTGTGCGGATTTTTCCATCCCCTCTCGGTGAACGTTCAGCATTCGCTTAAAATCGCGACCGGCCGGCGGCCAGAGTGCGGCCGTCAACATCCGGAAAATCCTTCAGATTTCTGAGCCGTTTCGTCAGAAACCATGAGAATCGGGAGTAATTTTCATTGCCGAGTCGACCAAATTAGAGGGGGCGTTCGCAATCAGCGGTATGCGTTTTGCTGTAGCTGTCACATTATTCGCGATTTTCAGACAACACTCTGGCGTTGGAGGCTCGGCATTATTATATTTTTTGTCGTTTTGCCATCCCAGATGATAGCCGGAGTTCCAACAATCCCTAACGGAGTGTTCGCCCTGATCAAATCCTGCGCACCTACTGGTTCAAGCGTCTTATCCAATCCTGATGTGGATGGCATCTCGCTTAGAGGGGGATGGGACGCGGTGAATCTCGCGGAGGACGTGTATGATTGGAGCTATTTTGATGCCGAAATCACCAAAGCCCAAAACGCTGGGAAAAAGATACTGATTCATGTCTCGGTTTACGCCTTACGCATAAAAGCTTGACGTTGTTAGAAATATTTTTGAAGATCCGGCCGTGGAGGCACCTGCCGAACAAATTCACGAAGTGCTCAATAACAAAAAGTCGTGCATGATTTTTGAGAGCGAACTGCAAAGGGTTTGGCCCGGTGAAAAGGAAAAGCGATGAGAGCGAGAGAAAAAAATTCATGCCTTCGCCAAAGCCTACGGACTCACAGCGAACACCTGGTATCGATGATAGTAACCGTGAACCGAAATTCGGCGGGTATCCAACTTTACGTGCTACACTGCCCAGAATTATCGAAATGGAATATCGCATGGTGAGCGAAATTAAGGAGGTAGAACGACACGTGGTCCCTCGCTTGCCTTCGGGCGCGGTCCAGAGGATTCCGCGGATTATATTTCAGACGTTTGAAACCAGAAGAGTACCGGCCGGTCTATTTGGAGCGACCAGGTCCTGGTTCGAGCTGAATCCGGAGTACCAGTACAGATTTTATGATGACGACGACCGTAGGACTCTAATAAAAGAGCACTTTGGAGAACAAACGCTTGCTTGTTATGAATCGCTAAGGAAGGGCACCTTTCGAGCAGATTTCTGGCGCTATTGTGCGCTCTATGTACATGGAGGTGTTTACGCGGATGCCGATACGCTTTGCACTAGGCCTCTCCGCGAGCTGATTCGAGAAAATGACGATTTCATAGTTCCCCGTGGAACCATTCCTCGTTTTCTCTTCAACGCATTCATATGCAGCGTTCCGCGTCATCCGTTCTTGAAAAATGTAATCGATGCGGCAGTGGAACGTTTCAAAACGGGGGATTTCGCTCATACCTTCATCGTCGGTGCGGGAGCGCTTGGAATAGCCGTAAATAAAACCCTAGGGCGCGACGTCTCTTCGACATTTCGGGTTGGTAATCACAACATTGCCGGGTTCTCTTTTCGGATCTTGCGAAAGGTCACCACTCCATGGTTGTCCGGTCGGCGCGTTCTGGACGGATTTCGGACGATTTTTATGTGCCAGTACAATGGATATTTTGATGATCTTAAACAGGCAGGTGTAAGTCATTGGTATACGGACAGGCCATCACTCGCCGCCCGCCTGTGGCTGCGCCTAACGAGTCGACGCGCTATGAACAGGAGTGGTCGCGATCGGCAATGAGGACGAAGAAATGTCCGCGCCGGCACGGCTGACGCTTTGAGTTGATAAGAGGGAAGAAACACTTGCTAATGATTTGGGATTTTGATAGATATTAGATCCGCGTGCTGTTCCCTCAGAAGCACTACATACCCGTTGAGCTCAAACCATCTTTCGCGAAAACAGCCCAAAGCTGTCATCATTGGACTAGACGCCGCTACCTGGACGCTCATCCGACCTTGGATGGCCGAGGGTAGAATGCCGACATTTGCCAGACTCGTGAAGGAAGGGGCCTCTGCCACGCTAGAATCGGTCCGGCCGCCAATCACTCCGCCGGCATGGACTTCGTTCATGACAGGCAAAAACCCGGGAAAGCACGGGGTTTTCAATTTCGTCCAAAGCAAAGACACCAGCTCGTATTCCATGCATTACATTAATGGTGGGCACCGGCGCGCCGCCACGGTGTTCCAGTTGCTGAATGAAGCGGGCTTCAGCGCTGGTACGATGAACATTCCACTTACCTATCCGCCCGAACCGCTCAACGGCTTTCAGATATCCGGCTTGGATACTCCATCAGACAATAGTCCCTTCGTACATCCTCCCGCGTTACACCACGAACTCCGCAATCAGCTCGGCCCCCTCCAGCACGATGCTCGTTGGCTTGGCTACATGTCGACAAACGAGCGGCGGGCGCGCGTTCTGGCCGAGCTCGAGAAACTCGATGTTCAGTGGACAAATGCTGCTCTCTACCTTCTCGAAAACCACCCGCAGGACCTGATGATGTTTGTGTTCATGTCCATTGACACGGTCCAGCATTACTTCTGGCAATACATGGACCCGAACCATTTCCTGTATGATGACAATGCCGAGCCACGTCTTCGCAATGCTGTGCGCGATGTTTACCAGCGCCTCGACGCGGCGACCGGACATATCATACAAAGCTTGCCAGCCGAGACGACTGTGTTCGTCGTCTCTGATCACGGCGGCGGGCCGGTAGCGGATCGAGTGATCCACCTAAACCGGTATCTCGCCCAACTCGGTCTACTGAATTATTCACCGAAATCAGACTCTGCGCGATACCGAGCAGCTAGCAAAGCCATTCGGTTTGGCTTCTCAGTTCTGGGCAATTCGCTGACATCGCGCCAGAAAGCATTCCTTGTCCGAATCTTGCCTAAGCTACGGAAGAAAGCGGAGCTGTCCTACACCTCCTTCAACACAATCGATTGGAATCGAACGAAAGCATATTGCAGAGAAGGCGTTGGCTTCGCTTCGCCGAACATTCGCATTAACCTCAAAGGAGTAAAGCGCTGCGGAATTGTTGACCCTGCCGAGTACGAACCGCTATGCGACTTCATTATCGAAAAATTACGGGAACTGAAGGACCCGCGCACGGGTAAGGCCGTGATCGCGCATGTATATCGGCGCGACGAGATTTTCCAAGGTCCTTACGCTCACGAAGCTCCTGATCTCACGGTGGACTGGTGGAGTGAAGACAGCCTTTTTAGCCAAAAACCGAGCTTTCCGGAGGACACCGATAAACCGCCACTCGTGGTCGGTCATCGGTCCGCTTCTGCTAAGAAATCTGAATGGGGTGGCACGCATCGGCGAGATGGGATCCTGGTTGCGCGCGGCCCGAATCTTCGCGCCGGTGCGGAACTGGAAAAGGTCCAAATCATCGATATCGCGCCGACGCTTCTCCACCTTTTCGGGGTTCCTATACCACAAGACATGGATGGTAAGGTTCTCGCCGAGCTCTTTCGCCCAGAGTTCATTGTTGCTCAACCTATCCAAACAGGCGGGACTTCAGGTGTTTCCTCCCGAGATAGCGATTATACCGACGAGGAACGGTCAAAAGTGGAAGAACGTCTGCAGGCGCTTGGTTATATCGAATAGCCGGCGCATAACGCATGAGCACGCATATGAGGGAGGCTATCACGTTGCAATGGTTGCGGCCTGTCCTTTTCCCGCGAATCACGGTTCCGCTGCCAGTATTCGCGAAATCTCCGACACGCTCGTTGATATGCGACACGATGTTCAGATCGTCACCTACGCGATTGGCCAGCCTGACATCAAAGTGCGACGCGCCAAAGTTAATCGCATTGCTCCGTTCCGGCCGGAGACGGATGCGAAAGTAGGTCCTTCCGCCCGCGAGCAACAAGAGGCACGCTTGTTCATCGTGGGCCGCGCTGGTTGGCTCGCGCTCTCGGCCGCGCCTTGGATTGGTTCGTGCGTCTATGAATAAGCGCATCATCACTTCGGGCTGGAGATGCTCGACGTGTTGAAATTATGGGCGGTACCGAAAGGCGTACCGCTAAAGCAGAATGAACCGCACAGCGCGTTTTAAACCGAGAATCATCCGATCGAATATTTGCTGGGCAAAGCTCTTATCAATGTTGCCGGAGTTACTAATTATGAGTGAAAGTAGCTGCCTCCGTGATGGGGCCGCCCATTGTGATTGAACCAGGATTGGTCGTGCCCGAATAAGAGCCTGTCCCAGTGCCTGCCCAGTTGCTGAAGCTGTAGCCCGTGGATGGCGTTGCCGTGATTGAGACAGTCACTCCGGCGTTTCTCCAGCCGCTGCCGGGACTCACTGTGCCACCGGTCCCGTGGGTCATCGTCAGAAAATATTGTGTCTTGAATGTCGCCGTGTAGGTCTTGTTGGTGGTCGGCGCAACGGTGTGCGAGATCGCGCCATTGTCGCTCCATCTGGTGAATGCGTATCGAACACCGGTGGCCCCGTTCTGCGGGGAAGTAGTGGCAACGGTATGGCTTGAACCGGATGCCCAGGAAAACGTCTGTGTTGAACTGTAGGTAGTGCCATCGACACTGAAAGTGAGACCGGTACGGCTTGTTTGCACAGTCACCTGAACGGTAGGAGTACCGCCTTGCGGCGTTGCACTCACTTGAACCGAATTGGCACTTTCCCCGCCTGCGTTTCGGCCGCCGGTGTAGGCAGCCGACACTGTGTAGTAATAGGTGGTTCCGTTGACGAGTCCGGTATCGACAATGCTGGTCCCGCTCGGGCAGGCAAACGTTTCATACGGACCGCCGTCGACCATCGCTCGCTTCACGTGGTACCCGCTTGCTCCAACAGACGCCGGCCAAGAGAGCGAGACTTGGGCATCGCCGGCTGTGGCAGTCAGACCCGCAGGGGGCGCCAAATTGATAAGCAGGGTCGTCGATGCCGTGTGGCTAATCGTTCCGCTGGTGCCTGTGATAGTCAGCGATAACGCGTAGGGCACGGTGGAAGTCGAGGTTCGCATTGTGAGTGTGGAGGTGCCCCCAGTACTAATTGATGGAGGACTGAAACCACCACTCGTGACACCGGTGGGAAAACCGGATTCGCTGTCGACGCTCAAATTTACCGTACCAGTAAAGCCACTCAGGGGCGCGACGGTAACGGTGTATGTAGTAAGTCCACCCGGGAACACTTCCTGTGCGGCCGGGCCAACCGTGATGGAAAAGTCAGGGCTGGTGGGAAGTACGGTGATTGTTCGCGTAGGTGGGCTTGGATCGGAGTTGCCCGTGGCGTCGATCACCGTAAGCGAGGTTGTGTACGTGCCGGGGGCGCTGAATGTGACGTTCCCCGGGTTTTGGGCTGTCGATGTTGCCGGCGTACCCCCGGGGAACACCCAGGAGTAATTCAAAGCGCTGGTGCTTGTGCGGAAGTTGATCACGCTTCCTGCGGTAATCGTCCTATCGCCGGACGGCGCTGTAATCGCCCCTGTTGGCGGAACGAGGGAATAAGAATTGGGGGTGAGCTGGATGAACGAAGCCTTAGATGGCACGCCGGCGCTATCCAGTAAGAACAACATGTAATAACCCGGAGGTGCGATGCTGCCGTCCGGCGGCGTGGTGAGGCTCAGCGTGTTGTTAGAAGCGGTGCAAGGTGAAGTAGCGCCGCAAAGGCCAATGAGACGTTGCTCCATGTCCTCAGCATGGGTGGCAGAGCCTGGACGTATCAGCACCGCTGAGCTGATTGGCGAGGTGCTGCTATAGGTCACGGAAAACGGCGTGCCATAGTGGATAGGTCCGGAAAACGAAAGGCCAGTGATTTGCGGACGATCGGTGGTGATTAAATGATCGTTGCGTATCGTATAAGTATGACGGCGTATAAATCTCGATTGCCGGCTCATAGCTGCCCCGACCGGGCGGATTGCTGCCCATGCTCGAAACGGTTGCATCCGGCAATAGCAGCGCAGTGGAATGATACAGACGCGAATAAGCCGCTGTGCCTGCAGACGCCATGGTATTGCTCACCGGATCGTAGAGGTCCGCGGTTTTACCCGGCGCGTCGGGAACCTCGTTGTTGTGCGAACCACCCTCTGCCAACACCTTGCCGTTGGGCAGGATAACGGCGTTCATCTGGATGCGCCGGGCGGACATATT
This sequence comes from uncultured Verrucomicrobiae bacterium, assembly GCA_963840135.1. GTDB lineage: Bacteria > Verrucomicrobiota > Verrucomicrobiia > Chthoniobacterales > UBA10450 > Udaeobacter. Next base: position 342,067 of record CAWIXX010000004.1, read on the forward strand.
CGGACCGGCGGTGTAGCTCGGGGTTGCAACAGACAGGTCGATCATATCGGTAGAAGAGGTCGCCGGATTTGCTCCACCGAAATTCATCACGCGGGGAACGTAGCTGGGCGGCAGAAGAGGAAGCAGGACTGATGAGCCGTACTTGCGGTTGACATTGGTGGTCGCTGATTGCGTCCAGCCTCCCGTAGCCGGGTCGAAGATCCATGCATTTGCATTCGACGTACCGCTACCGTGCCCGGTATAGAACACTCTCCCACCGGGTAGCAGCGCAAGCCTTGGGTAAAGCGGGGGGGTGAAGGGAACGCTGGTAGGTGGATTCCAACCCGCTCCCGCTCTTTGGAGATCATAGATTTCGATGGTTCGACTTGTACCTCCGTTTTGCGTGAGCCCAGACATGGCCATAATGCGACCATCGGCAAGGGCCGTCGCTGTCGCATACCAACGCCCATCCACCATATTCTGAGACTGCACATACTGGCTGGTTGCTGGATTGAAGATCGAAGCCCGGTTTTCGCCCGTGAACGAGTAGTCCGACGTTCCACCGACGATTAACGATCGCCCATCGAACAGAGCGGCCGTACCGCTGCAAAAGACGTCGTAGGTTAGATTCTGAACGCTGATGCTGCTCTCATTAGTGCCAGTTGGATCCCACACTGCCGCGCGATAGCTCTCGGGACCTTCTAAATTGCTTGCGTCATTCTCCGATCCGGCCACGATCAGCATCTTTCCATTAGGAAGCAAATTGGCCGAGATTGGATTGATCGGCATTTGATACGGGAGCACGGTCCATGTCCCAGTGATATGTGGGACGTTGTCGGGACACTGAGCGAGGGCGCTTAAATGAGTGAGCGCAGGAAGGGCCAATGCGGTGAATGCCGCGAGGTTTTTATATCGCGCCAACAAGCACGATTGTTTCATACGGAGGTGATCCAAGGTGGACACTGGAGGATTTCGTGCGGCGTTCACCAAGGGAAAACGTTCAAAACCAAACTGGCCACGCACATTTCTACGAAAACCGGAGGAGCAAGTTCCAAAAAAAAGTAAATAAAATTTGGTTGATGAATCTGCGAATGGGCTCGGTAGCATATCTTGGCGCTACCTGCCATTAACCCGGGTTTAGTATCAGTTATGGGAACTCATTTTTCGTCGGCACACCCGACGCTACAAGCATCTCGAAGGTCACAATGATTGCGCTTAGTTCTGAGGAAGCCGTGACGTTCAGGCCACCTGTAGCTTGAGAGAACGAATGACTCGAATGAGGTCGTGGGAACGGCGAAAACCGCAAGCGGCGATCGCGCAGTTCTGTGGACGAAAGTCCGCAATGTGCGTAATCTTGGCACGTTGCCGGGAGATACTTCAAGCGAAGCTACCGCGATCAACAATGCCGGTGATGTGGTTGGATACTCAAATGGACCACGAGGAGTGCGGGCATTTCTATGGACCAGCGCAACTAGAATCTCGGTGTACTTCCGGGGGGAACTTTAGCCGAGCCCTGGACATCAACGACGCGGGGGAAGTGATTGGGGCTTCTACGAGCTCTTCGGGGGAACGGGCATTTGTGTGGACGCGAGAAGCGGGCATGCAAGACTTGAACGATGCACTCTCGAATGATGTAGGGATTGTTTTCGTCGAAGCGCATGCCATCAACAATAAAGGTCAGATACTTGTCATGGGGATGGAGCGGGACGAAGTGGGCATGAGCGACCAAACTCATGCCCATCAGCATAACGTCTGCGCACCGGCTCCAGAGGCGACATATCTGCTGACACCTGCTCGCTAGACGACGGTTGTTAGCGTCGCAGTTTGCTGATGATCTGTTGCTGAGTGAGTTCTTCCAAAGCCGTAATTTCGTTCGCTAGGTCTCGACTCTGTCACTACCATTAGCGATCATTCGCGATGTTTGGCTTTGCGCGCCACCAAGTCCATCGCTAATTTTCTGGTTCCGCGACGCCTGCTCTTTTGAGGCTTGCCATACGGCCGCGCTGCCTAGGTGTGTGGCGCAGTACCTGGCTTGGTCAGTCCGCGCACGCGCTTCGAGATGATGAGACTTATCGCGGGGAACTCACCTGATCAAGCGTTGGTTAAAAACGTCAACACTCCAGGCGACTAGGGCGGTGCTTCAAGCTGCGAGCGATTAACTTCCGGACCTTCCGCTCGCGGACTCTTGTGCCTCCCTCGTGGCCGATACCGGTCATCAGCACGGTAGGTGCCTGCGGAGATGAGCTTTTTCTTGTAGGCATCGTAACCAAGCTCAGTCGCTTCTTTCCAAGTCCGCGCCACGGCTCTGGAAATCCCCACACTCAGGCCGTCATCGTGCCATCACTCCCAATATTCACCTTTCGCATGAACAACATTGAGACGCTGCCATTCCAATCGAACCATTCTCTCGCCCCCATGAGACAAACCAGCGATGTACTGGAAGCCATGATGAGCCGGCCGCCGTACTTCTGCACGAAATCATAACTCATCGTGCCCACATCCTCCTTGCGCCCCCGTGAACTGGCAATTCTCGATCGTAAACCGCTCAGGATGTTTGCCTAGTCCATATTCGATGATCTGTTCGTTAAATTTGGGAGGCAGGTCCAAGACCTGCGATATGTGCAAGGAGGTCGCTTGTTTGGGGAACGCCCTGGCCCATTGATCCATATATTTGTTTTGAACCTGCAGCAGCCTCGCTTCGTAGTTGCCCATCGGTTCTATTTCGCGCGGTCCGGAGCGGTCTTGGGCATTGCCGCGCTCATGAAATTCGCGCAAGTGAGTACGACGCTCACACACAACGGTGTTCTCCGCGTAATCCCTTTCCCAAGTTGCTCGATTAACCGCGAAAAGTCGCGCTGATAAGTCGGACCCATAGGACCGGAATTTTGATTGCCGCGCCAAAATTGGGGCGAGGAGGATTGTTTAGCCGCGTTTCAAAAGGCTGCGCACCCTCCTCAAAAACAAAAGGCGGCGTATCAATACCGGGCTTGACCTCAAACTCGTACTTCATGCCCCCCAGCACGGAGCGCTGCGACTGATTTGTCAATCGAATTTGCGGATTCCGTTTCGATCTCTTTCCATCCGATGTACAGGCATATTCCAGCTAGCTTGTGGTCAGCAGCTATCTAAATCTCGAACTTCTTTGACTCGTTCGCGTTTTCAGGCACTTGTTGTGTGACCGATAAACCGGTCCCGAGGCGCTGTCTCGTGCGCCGCAAACACCGATATTTGCACCGCAGTCGTCACCGCGAGGCCGCAGAAAAGAAATCGAATAGCGGAGATGAGTTTAGTGAATACCATGCGCACACGTTCGATCACTCCTGCGGTCTTCTCGTAATAACTGCGACTTGTCATATTGCAGATACCGCTTTCGACAGCAAGAATCGACCGACGCCAAAGGTGGCATGACAAAACCCCTGCAGCGATCCTGGTCTGGGAATGGCAGATAGACTAATCCGTGTCTTTCGGATTACATCCTCGTTTTTGCGCAGGCTCTCCTCGAAGAGCTTCTTTCCGAACTCGTAAAGCTCAATATCGAGCCGATTGTGCTCGCTCAACATCTCGACCAACCTGGGGTCAGGGGAAGGGCGAGTTTTCGAGACGTTGTAATTTTCATAAAACGGAACTTTCCAGCCAAAAAACGCCATCATTAACAGCAGGCTCTCTTGGAATCTTTCTGATAGCCCAACAACGCCAAAAGAACGTACAAGGTTCTCTTTGGCCGTTTCCAACGTCCGCTCATCGCAAGTCCCAACTTTCCCGAGTCCAGAGATCATTCGACATTGCGCGTTACAACGGTGAGGCTGAAGGGCGATAAGATCTTGTATGCCGAGGTGTTCCGACTTGAATTTCCGGTGCAGCGAATGAAGGGGCGAGTCCAGTATAGAATTGTAGGATGAGAAAAGCCTGGCCACCGGCTCACGAAGAATTGTAATATATACTGCCCCTTGTGGCAGGTATTCATGGATGCCGTAAGGTAGGTGGCCGCGCACGACTCGGAACCGACGGCGTCGGTCCTCTGAAAACGTCTTGAATCGTGTCCCCGTAGCGCGGATCCGGTGAGGATCTATCGTGAAAATCGAAAGCGGGTTGTATTGCCATTCAATGATCCGGTTCAGGGTCGTTCCCGCCGTCTTGGGAACGTGCAGAAAAATGAGCGCCTCGCGATCCACTAAGACAAAATCATAGCATCCTCCCTTGCCTTAGCAACCGAACGCGCGTGGGGGCATGTCATTGATTATGAGGCGACGAAGCAACCGCTGAACAACCCGTTCGGTGTCATTTTCCCGTGAGGCAACAGGTCGGTTGCCAACCGGGTATAATAATTGCTGATGCTGTGATGACCGTATTAGGCAGACAGTTAACAGCACGAGAAACGAGCAAAGAATTACTGAACGGAAAACTTTTTACGAAACCCAAAATAATCTTAGCTATTCTATCAGTGGCTGGTGTCGCGGCAGCCTCTGGCCCGAAGCAAAACCCAAAAGGCATCTACGTGCTAACCAACGAGGGGAAAATTGGCACCGACCCCTGGAGCAACCATCCAGCGATCCAAAACTCATATGTGGACGGGTTTCGTATACGGCTGCACTGGGCCGAGGTTCAGCCGAACGACGAGAACAGTTACGACTGGTCGCAGATCGACAGCGGGATCGCCTGCGCCCGTAAATACGGCAAGAAACTTTCCATCTCAATTAGCGCCGGGATCCACACGCCGCCCTGGGTCATGGGCGGGCAAAAGTTCACCGATGGCGCTTATAACGTTGGCAACGCGACCATTACTTCCACGCAGGCAATCTTCACTTCGGCGGATGCCGGCAGATATATCTCATCGAGCGATTGGCCAGCCGGGACCACACTAGGGACAATAATTACAAACGGCGGCCATACCATCAACACCGCCCCGCCGAGCACCTCTACCCTCCCACCTGGCCCCACGACATCTAAACCCGGAAACGGCACTTTTTGGATTTTGTCGCGAAACCCAAATCAAGCTAAACCGCTCCTCACCGGAACCGGAGTCGGTAACTCCGATCTCGGGTTAATGCCTCGCCACTGGAGCGTCTATTACCAAGCCAAACATCAAGCTTTCATCACCGCGTTTGGCCGTCGATACGATGCCGTGCCGGAAATCTCCTACGTAGTTTATAGCGGCCCATGCATGGCAATCGAATTATATTGCGTACAAGGCAACAGCGAGGCAGCTAGTTATGATCGTATTGCCAGCACTGATCCCGAAGCAAAAAAGCTGGACGGGACACAGGCCACTACCGCTCGCGAGGCACGGCTGCCTGCGGCGGATTGGCTACTCGACCTGCGCGCTCTCCCTCGCCAGCAGGCTTCACCACTGCAGCCAAGCCGTGGAAAACTGCGAGCCGAGACTACTACCTATAGTGCGACTAGCCTGCATGCCCGTTATACCTCAGGGTGCCAACCCGGCGTTGCGTCGCCCACGCTTGCCCTTTCCGCGGCCGTGGCTACCGCTCTGCTCCTGATAGCGACCTTCAGCGATAAGCTTTTGCTTATAGGCATCGTACCCTAGCTTGCGCGCTTCCTCCCAAGCGGTGGCTATGGCCGCTGAAGTCTGGGTATTTAGACCATCATCGCGCCAGAGCTCCCAGTATTCGCCTTTTGCATGAACGACATTGAGCACGGCCATTTCGATCGAACCCATCCTTTCGCCGCCGTGTGAAAAACCAGCCACACTTTGGAAACCATGATGAGCGCGGTCCTGAAATTTTTGGATGATATCGTAGCTTAGTTTGCCAGTGTCTTCCCTTCGCCCTGTAAGCTGGCAATTCTGTATCGTGAAGCGCTCCGGATATTTGCTTACTCCATAATCGATGATGCGTTCAAAGAACGACGGGGGCAAATTTAGCACCTGGGATATGTGCAGCGTTACCTGCTGTTTTGGAAACGCCTTGGCCCATTCGTCGGTGTATTTCTTGTACACATCGAGCAGCTTGGCTCCGTAGTCCCCCATCGCGTTCCATTTCGCGCGATCTTCGGGGCTTTTCGGCAGATGCATTTCTTTGCTCATGAAATTGGCACAAGTAAGCACGACGCTTACACATAAGGGGTCAGAGCTGTAACGTTCCCCTAGTCGCGCAATTAGCCGTGAAAAGCTCTCCTGATACTTCCCGTCCCACGGGACGGGAATCGCGACTGCCGCGCCAAAATTGGGGCGGTTGGGATTCTTGACGTGTGTGTCAAAAGACTTGGCTCCCTGCTGATAGACAAAAAGCGGGGTAGCAATGCCGGGTTTAACCCCGAGCTCATATTTCATGCCGATGCGCCGAAGAACCGCCACGTATTTGTCGATCGCGCTGAAATCCAATTTACCTGGCTCGTTCTCGATATCTTTCCAACCGATATGCAGACACACGCCCGAGAGATGGGGGTTTGCGCGAACTTGAGCTTCGAAGGCTCCGGCTTTGTCGCCGCCTTCAATCGGCTGAGTCATCCACAGCCCCGTGCGCAGCGGCGGGCCCGAGACAGCAAGGAGCGAAGCATCACCTGAAATGGCGAAAGCAAACACGCACCAGAAAGTCCGAAGTTCGTGACGGAATTTAAGTGGTGGCATGTCTTAATCCCCGTTTGTTTAACCCACTCTTCGGACCCGTGTTGCGCGGATTCAGCCGCTTACCCACAAACCAACCGGCTTTCTGAAGTACCTGAGCCATCACCCGTGTGTCCGAACCGCTTGTGGCGCCAATAACAATGGGGCGCAGGGCAGAGCAATTGGCTGCTCATCGCAAATCGGCCCCGTACCAATTCTCGGGATAAATCGGCACTGCAAATTCTGACGATGAGGCGTCAGTCGAATAAAATTTTCCACGCTTAGCCGGCCGGTCTTTAATTTTCGGTGGAGCGGGTGGAGGGGTCTGCGCAAGATAAAACCATACGTTGATAAAAGTCTGGCTACTGGTTCGCGGAGCATTGTGATATACGTGGCGCCTTGCGGCAGGAATTCATGAATGCCGTAAAGCAGATGTCCGCGCACGACTCGGAACCGGCGACGGCGTCGGTCCGAAAACGTCTTGAATCGTGCGACCGTGGCGCGAATTCTGTGTGGATCAACCGTAAAGATTGAAACGGGGTTGTATTGCCACTCTATGATTCTGTTCAGGGTGGTTCCCGCGGTTTTCGGAATGTGAAGAAAAATCAACGCCTCGCGGTCCACCGAAGCAGATCATAGCATTTGCTGTTGGGCCAAGCAATTTACCAGTTAACCGTAAACCGAAGCTTAACGGCTGATTGCATATCACAGCTTCTGGCACGGCCCGCAAATGATCGATCTATTTTACGGGTTCCGTCTGAGTCGCTTACTCCAGGCTTCGATAAATGGTGAAATGAAACTGATCCCTTCACGCACATGAGAAATCTCTTCTGAGGTTAATGCTCGCGACACAAAAAGGAGACCTCCGTACAGCAGCATGGCGGCGATGGCGATGCAACCACGCAGTGCAGGAGATGTCTCACGAAAAGTGAAGAGAAGCACACACATGACGGCGCCACTTACAAGGGGCCGCCAGCTGATCTGGAGAAATCGGGCGGGAAATCCCAATCGATGCAATTGCACCACCCATATGCCGACCACCGTCATTTCGGAGCAGACAAAGGCGATAGGCGGACCAATAAGTCCCAAAGTTGGGATTAACGTGACGAGAAGGAGCAGACGCAAAGCGGAGCTTGCGCATGTGCTTATGAAAAATCGCCTTTGTTCGCCCAAGGCGGCGAAGAGATATTGAAACAGAGTAGATAGAAAAAACGGAATCAAACCAATGCCCAGCAACTGCATAGCGGGGATAGCAGGTAGATATTTTCTGCCCAGAGCCATTCTTAGAATTGGACCCGACCAGCTAACGAAGAATGCCGCAATGGGAATGCTGACGAGCAGGAAGAATTTTACACTCAGTTGGTAGACCTCGGTAAAACGTTCTTTTGAGTGATGGGCGGTGCGGGAGAAGAGCGGGAACAGCGGCGTGGAGAGAGCTTGCGGAATTATCCTCAGAGCGGTGCTAATTCGGTAGGGACCGCTGAACAAGCCAACGATGGTGAGGTTGGACAGCCAGGTAAGGACAAGGACATCCATTTGGAGCGCAACCTGGCGAAGCATGACACTGCCACCGAGGGGTAGAGCGTCACGTAGAAGCTCTTTCCAGAGTGTTACATCAAAGCGTAACGGGATCTTGGCATACATGCGAGAGACAAGCAGGTCATAGAACCCCCAGAGCAGAATGTTAGTAATAAGATGGGCCGCGACGAAGCCGAACAAACTGAGATTCAGTTTTAGAGCGAGGTAGACAAAGACGAACAAAGATACCTTGTGCAAGACGAAGCCTGTTTGAACCAGCTCATTATCTTCGTAGGCGCGAAGAATTGCGCCATATCCAGAACCATGAAAAGCTGCCAGGGTGGAAAAGCTCATGCCTACCATGGCGATCTTTACGTCTGTCCCGAAATGCAGAAAAGGAGCGACTACGCAGACGAGAAGACACATCGCACCTGAGAGGACCCAGATGAGCGAAAAAGTTGCGCCGGCCACCGGCACAAGTTCTTCGCGGTCCCTTGCCACCGCGCGCGTCAATATGCGCGGAAGACCGCAGTCAGCCACATTGCTCACGAACATGGCGAACGCGAGAACGAAGGAATATTTGCCAAATTCGGTGACGCTTACGCTGCGCGCGATCTTTACAACGGTAGCAAGATAAATGAGACCACCAATGGCCGAGCCACCGATTCCGAAGATGGCATTCTTAACTATTCGCTGTGACTGTTTCACCGAGCGCGGTTGGTCGTAGGATTGAGCATTGATCGAACGAAATTCTTGGTCAAGTACGTCCCAAAAACGCCCCTAGGTAGCTCATGGTAGTTCGCAGGCTAGTTGCCGGAACAGCCAACGCTTTTCCAGCTCCAACAGCGGAAACGTGGTAAGGCTGGTCTTCGTCCCGGCCAAAAGGGGGCGGGCTGATTTCATCCGTCGTGCGAGATTGAGCTTCCCTTGGTTCATCGCCATCGACATACCTGTGTGCTGAAGTTCGAGAAGCCGTGTTGCCGCTGCGAAATACACCGGTTCGGGATACTGTTTATTGAAGTATTCGATGTAGCCGCGCTTAAACGCACTTAACGTTTCGCGGAGCCTGGCGTGGTGACGGCGTTGCAATGGCTGGCGTAAGTACATTCTCCAGAACATCCGGCGTAAACCGCTGCGAAAGCGCGAGTAATCCCATAGATGTATGCCTTGCCATAACGCATCGGGTGGGTCGATCAGAGTCAGCTTGCCCTTATCATACAAGAGGTTCTTCGATTGGTAATCATAACAAACCCGTCCCATGCTCACTTTCGTTTGACCCAGGATCTTCAGGGACGCTTTGAGAATCGCCTTCTCGCGCGAGGAAAGGTGCCAGGGGGCGGCGGCCAGGTCGCGAGCTAACACTTCGACGGGCATGGGTGCAATCTCCTGCGTCCAGGCCAGGTGAATCTGTGCCAAAATTTGCCCCGATAGCTCGCTAACTGCGACCAGGTCATCCGCGCTGCCGTGCCGGGCCAATTCTCTGAGCGTTTGACCGCGAACAAACTCCATGACTACCGTTCGTTTCGGAACGACCAAAGCAAGCGCTCGAGGAAGATTAAGTCCCGGAATCCCGAGCGCTGCCAGCGCACCAAGCTGACGGTATTGATATTGCACCATGGCGTCGTCTCCGCGGACAACTTGTTTTGCAACCGCCAACTCTCCGCTCGCGAGCCGCACGAAGTAAATTCGATTCCGCCAATTCTTCCTCCACAGATGGCATTTCGATATCTTTTCTCCCAATGCCTCTTCTAGCTCCGACACAGTTGGCGGCGCGAGAGTATCAGGTGGTGTTGATCCAAGTTCTTCGATCTTGCGTTTAACGATGCTGATGTAATCGCAGCCCGTCGCGGGCGTAACAACAGCGGCTATTGGAGTGTGAACCATGAGAATGCGCCGGCTCAGAATATACGCCATTCCGCACGCCAAAGTCACGCCTGAACTCTTCGGTAAGAGCAGTGGCATAGCCGGATACGCAGCGCGATGCAAGGAAAAAATGATTGGCAATGGAGAGAGCAAAACAGACGCAGTGCGAGCGCACGAAGTATTGGGAAATCATCGCAGACAATCTCAGCAAAGCCGGTTGGAGTTGGGGCTGTGTCTCAGCGATTGATTCCAACGGCTTCACTACCCGACCAAGCTCCAGCCCTGCCACAGCGTGGGGCCGTAAGCGTGGCCGATAAGAACGTTGTTGTTAAGATACCATATCACCGTCTGCCGCGTACTGGAATTGTAAAGCAGGTAATCCGGTTTGCCGTCGCCGTTAAAATCCGCAACCCCCACCAAGCTAAAGCCCGGCCACAGCGTGGGGCCGTAAGCGTGGCCGATAAGAACATTATTGTTAAGATACCATATCACCGTCTGCCGCGTACTGGGATTGTAAAGCAGGTAATCCGGTTTGCCGTCGCCGTTAAAATCCGCAACACCCACCAAGCTAAAGCCCTGCCACAGCGTGGGGCCATAAGCGTGACCGATAAGAACATTGTTGTTAAGATACCATATCACCGTCTGCTGCGTGGCTGGAATTGTAAAGCAGGTAATCCGGTTTGCCGTCGCCGTTAAAATCCGCAACCCCCACCAAGCTAAAGCCCTGCCACAGCGTGGGGCCGTAAGCGTGGCCGATAAGAACATTGTTGTTAAGATACCATATCACCGTCTGCTGCGTACTGGGATTGTAAAGCAGGTAATCCGGTTTGCCGTCGCCGTTAAAATCCGCAACCCCCACCAAGCTAAAGCCCTGCCACAGCGTGGGGCCATAAGCGTGGCCGATAAGAACATTGTTGTTAAGATACCATATCACCGTCTGTTGCGTGGTCGGATTGTAAAGCAGGTAATCCGGTTTGCCGTCGCCGTTAAAATCGGTTACTAGAGCCCTGCCCACAGATGTCAGTGCAGTGTGTGCGTAATGGGTCGCGTCCAAAAGATTAAGGACGTCCCTACGGTATATTTCGATATATTTCATTCCATAGGCCACACCTTTATCCACGGAGTTAGTCAAGGCCAACGAGGGATCAATCGGAACCCCATGGTTCACTCGGTAGGTGGTATCGCCATAGCACGAGTCGAGCATTTGCCCGGCCACATCAGGACGGCTATTCCATAGTAACTCCCAAGGAGTGCCCGTCCCGGGTGCAGCAGGGATAAACGTTGCCAGAGACTCTTTCTGAACGATCAATCTACCGGGCCATGATGCGCGAGCGTTTAGCACCGCATTACGGGCCACATAGTTCGCATCGGGATCCAAGTTAGGACCTTGCCCGGTATGACCATTGGTTCCAACAGCAAGAGTCACGTATTGATTCGGGAAAGCCGCCATCGTGGCATCAATAATTGTCGCGCCTGCGTCGAGCATTTTCTGGGTCGTGTAGCCAGCGGCAAACCACGCAGCTACGTCAGGAGGTGTGTGGGGAACGTTCCAGTCATTACTGATAGCATTAGCGAAGCTTGCTCCGACGATTTTGACCGCGGGGTTACTTGAATAACGTGCTCCCAGCGCTGTGATCATGGCTGTCTTTTTGGCAAGCCAGACCGGGTCCCAAAAAACTGCAATTGTCACTGACCTTCCGTTGTGGTTGAAGGTGTAAAACTTTTGTGATGGGGGAAGAGGCTCAGCGGCTACTGCGTCCATTACCCAGGTCGGGCAACCTCCGCCTAGAGCAATATCTCCCCCGCCAGTGCCAACCCGCAACAAGACAGGCTTACCAGCAGCTGCTGCCCTTGCAATTACGTAGTCCAGATAACTCCAGTCGTAAACGCCTTCGGCCGGCTCCAGATCAGCCCACATCTGTCGCATGCTGATACCATCCACATCGGGATCAGAATATACGGGAGAGTGGCGGCCAGTTCCCTCCCCCGCTCCTAGCAGGCAAAAGACTCCCCGAGGAACTTCCGAGAATGCTTTCCCCGGCATCATAGGAAATGCGCAGAAGAGCGCGCCAATTAATAAAGAGATTCCTAAGAGGCGCGATCGACCGCGTTTTCTCTTATTGATCAGATTCATTAATATTGCTTCCTGATTCGACTTTGGTGTGCTGCCAGAATCAAAACTGGCACTGTTTTGGTCTACATCCGAGCCTGTTTCGTGCCACAACTGGTACCGAACTGTCAACAAGAAACTTTAAGTTTATTTTTTGGAACTTGCTCCCCGGGTTTCCGTAGAAATTTCCGTGGCCAATTGTGCCACCATTCTCTAGGCATGAAACAGCGCAAAGGCCAAATGATTAAGGCACGCGTTTCAAGTAAAATGAAGCGCGGCATCAATGATCTCGCCGATCAACGCGGTGAAAGCGAAGCGGTTATCGTTCGCGAAGCTCTCAGTCAGTATTTGACGTCAAAACAAAAATGTAACCGACAAGATTGGTCGTCGGTCATTAACGATGGAAGCGCAAAAAGGGCGCAGAAGAACAAGAAACTAAAACATAAACTATGAAACGAAACCTACCTGATCACCCTGTGGCCCCTCTTTCGTCAGCGTGAGTTCAATGAACGAGCAAAGCCGCACCGAATTATGAAAGAGATGTTCTGGAGTAAACTGCGCGAGTTATGGGCAATTCGCCGGCGCTGCCAGCAGATCAAGCTTCGACAACAACAGAATCCGCTTCCGCGATCAAATGAATTTTATGGCGGAACGCAGCAATTTACTAAAATTATATTGCCAAAAAGATGCACGCCTAGATCAACTAGACAGAGCGCCTGATTTTCATCGGGGACGTAGGAGTCCGAAACCCCTCTCGCTGGTGTATATTGTCTGCTTCATTTTTTCGCCGCAATTCGCGGCAAGCGACTAAACTTCCAGCACAGGTTTTGGTTCACGGAGCCCCAGTTTCGCGCCGCGGCGAGTCTCTTAAGTTGGGGGGCATACAGAACCTATCTGTATCCCTTGTGTAGATTTGCGCCTCTCATCGAAGATGCAGTAAGGCTTGATGAGCACAAGAGCCGCAATACCGACGTGGTAGCTTATTACGCGGCGCGAAACATTGTTCTCCGGAAGCGCGTGGAAATTGTGAAATTGCGAGAGCAATCGGTGAAGGCGCTGAGGAAATCGACAATTCTGCTTGAAAGCAAGCCATCGTATCGCCCCAAAAACCAAATTAATTCCGCTCGCAGATTATCTTCAACGACCCACTTCTCGATACTGGCTTCAAAACTAGTTGAACCTTCTCAGCCATCTATCCGGTTTCCAAGATCACATCGCCGATTCCTAGGCCCCTTTTCATGGGGAGCAACTCAGGCGCAAATTGCCAAGGTGAAAAGAGTTGACTTTCCGCGGCGCAGAGGTCGCTTTTGTTGGCAAAAAGTCGAGCCCGCACCTGAGACTGAGACATCGCATGTCAGGGCGAACCGCGGACAACGTACTTGAAGTTCACGCTCACAGAGAGCGCCAATGGATCGATGACACCGGAGTAAACAGCCGATGACAGATGAGCTGTGGAGGTGAGAAGCGAGTACTGCACGGCTGTCCCGGAAGGCTGGGCTGGGATTGTGGCCGAATAACTGATTCCGGACCTAGTCGCCGGAACGCGTCAGCCTTTTAGTTTCACTGGCGCGTCTTCACTATCTGACAGATTCACCTTCTTGGATGCGTGCGGCAATATCGACCGGACTATTGCGTTTGCCGAACGGATCGGAAGCTGGGATGACACTCGACGAATACGGCCGAACTTTTTAGCCTCGCCAGTGGGACGTTCACTCCTGTACAGAACATGCACAGCCCACGCGGTGAGCACGACTCCACATTGCTGCCAAACGATTGCGCGCGTCACCAGCATGTTTGAATAAAGTTCCTACTATAAATTTGTAAGATTTTGCTTGCAACAGCTGCGTAAAACCTTTGTCATAAAATGATGAAAGCTTGCACTCTCCAGAATTATCGAGCTATGAAGCAACGCAAAGCTCAAATGATCTGGGCGCGCGTTTCAACCAATATAATGCCCGGGCGCGTGATTCTCCGCGCCGTTTTGAGCCGCCGTATTAGCGAAAACCGACGGCTGGGGTCACGGCAGCCCGCGACCGCTCCGCTTTCAATGACTTGTGGGACTCGACTGGCGCTGAAAACTGTTCTCTGTGTCGTCGCCACACTTTTACTTCTGATCGCAACTCGCAACAGGGTATTTTCTGCGAACTTTACCGACGTCACCGGCGCGGCGGGGCTCCATGGAACTGGATTTACCTTCGGAGATCCTATCTGGGGTGATTTCAATAACGATGGAAATCTCGACCTCTTCGTCGATAATCATTATTACCGAGCCTCTTGTCTGTACCGGAATAACGGCGACGGAACGTTTACAGATATTCGCCCGACCTCCGGGATTCCACCAGCCGGCGATCGCCATGGCTCCGCATGGGCTGATTTTGATAATGACGGTGACCTGGATCTGTTTATTACTACAGGAGCGAGAAATGGACATTCCCTCGGCTCGAAGAAGGACCAATTTTACGAAAATTTAGGCGGTGGGCAGTTCAGGAATATTGCTGAGGCGGCCGGAGTTACGAATAGTTTCGGAAGAGGCAGAAGCGTCGCTTGGGGCGACTATGACAATGATGGATATCTCGACTTATTGATCGGGAATACTCTAACCGATCTGGTTCTCTACAAGAATCACCGGGACGGCACCTTCATCGATAAAACAGTGCACGCTGGTCTCGGGAATCTTCAGTACTCGGAATGTGCGTTCGCGGATTACAATAACTATGGATTGATGGACATATTCTGCGTCAGCTCCGGGGTGCATCCTTTACCAGACATTCTATTAAAGAATAATGGAGATGGAACATTTACGAATGTTTCTAGCCAGGCCGGTATTCTCCCTTTGATCAATGGGAGGGCCATCGCATGGGGAGACTATAATAACGACGGTTACCTGGATCTCTTTATCTCGAGAGGTTCGGGTGCGCACAATAATGGTGAACCCGTCGAGCAAACTCTTTATAGGAATAACGGAAACGGAACGTTTACGGAAGTAACCGATCAAGCTGGGTTAGGACTCTGCAATGGTCGGGCGGCGGCATGGGGGGACTATAATAACGACGGTTACCTGGATCTGTATGTCGTCAACTCCGGAAACGACGCAGAGGGAAAAGGGCCAAATTATCTTTACAAGAATAATCACGATGGAACCTTCACCGATGTGGCAAGGCGCGAAGGGGTTGACGTCTCGGTATTTAGCCGTGGGCGTGGGGCTGCCTGGGGCGATTACGACAACGACGGATTCCTTGATCTCTTTGTTACCAACGGTGAGGATAATACTCTATTTATAGAGGGTCCTCAGTTTCTCTTTCATAATGAGGGGAATCGCAAGAACTGGCTTAAGGTCAGACTCGTGGGAACAACCAGTAATCGGCAAGGCTTGGGAGCCAAGGTCACGATTCAGATTGGTCAGAGGATTCAATACCGGGAAGCGAATGGAGCCAGCGGGCATTTTCTCTCGCAGGGAGCCGGTCCACTTCATTTTGGATTGGATGCGGCTACAGTGGTTGATCGACTTACAGTCAAATGGCCGTCTGGTTTTTTCCAGACCCGGCACAATGTTTCAGCAAATCAGGAGATTACGGTAGTCGAGAATCAGCAGTAAGTTAAAGCGGCAATTAAGCCATGATAATCTCTCCTTTTGACACGGGAGCCCGCGCCGTGTTAGCCAGTCCGTGTCGTGCCCGATTGCCATCGCCTGTTACGGCAAGGGCTACATATTGATTCGGGAAAGCCGCCATCGTGGCATTAATAATTTGACTGCCTGCATCAAGCATTTTGGCAGAGGTCTAACCAGCCGTGAACCATGCGCTGACCTCCGCGGGTAGATGTGGGCACGGCCCAATCTTCGTTGTTAGCATTAGCGAAGCTCGCACCGACAATTTTCACCGAGGGATTGTTCGAATAGCGTGCTCCCAGCGCTGTGATCATAGCCGTCTTTTTGGCAAGCCAGACCGGGTCCCAAAAAACTGCAATCGTCACGGGCCTTCCGTGGTCATTAAAGGTGTAAAATTTTGTGATGCAGGAAGAGGCTCAGCGGCTACTGCGTCCGTTACCCAAGCCGGGCAACTTCCGCCTAGAGCAATATCTCCTCCGCCAGTGCCAATTCGCAGCAAGACCGCCTTACCGGCGGCTGCGGCCCTCGCAGTCACATTATCGAGATAGGTCCAATTGTAAACGCCTTCCGCCGGTTCCAGGTCCCCCCATTTCTGCCGCACGCTGATACCGTCAACATCCGGATCGGAATATACATAAGGATCGCTGCCCGTTCCCTGCGCAGATGGTTGCAAGCAAAAGACCCCCGGGGAACTTCCGAGAATGCTTTCTCCGTCATCATAGGAAATGCGCAGAAGAGCGCGCCGAGCAGAAACGACATTCCGGACAGTCGACATCGAAGGTATTTTTTATTGTCTATCACATTCATTGTTGATTGCCGTCCGATTCCATTCCGGTCTCGTTCCCGGGATCAAGCCGGCATTCCCCAGATATACGTCTGAGGTGGCGCGTATTGTGGCACAAGTGGTACCGAACCGTTAACACAGGTTTAAGTTTATTTTTTGGAACTTGCTCCCCAGGTTTCCGTAGAAATCTGCGTGGTCAGTTATGCCACCATTCTCTAGGCATGAAACAGCGCAAAGGCCAAATGATTAAAGCACGCGTTTCAAGTAAAATGAAGCGCGGTATCAATGATCTCGCCGATCAACGCGGCGAAAGCGAAGCGGTTATTGTTCGCGAAGCTCTCAGTCAGTATTTAGGGAAATCAATCATTCCGCTCGGGACCAACTCATCGCATCGGCCTAAAAAACGAAACTAATTTGTGGAGGTTGGGTTGGCACTAGAGTCCGGGAAGCAAACCGCTAGCTGGTGCTTGCGTATTGATCATCCCAATATCATCGGAGGCGGTTCAGGCATGTAGAGCGGCTATCGAAGTTATGTTGCTGAGAGCGACCAATCGCGAGAAGTTTCGGCGACGGCCGGACACCCATAACCTCAACTCAATGAAAAATTCGATCCTCCCAGTGGCTGACTCATATGCCACTGACTTCGCGTTTGTCCAAGGTGCGCGGCGACGTATCGAGTCAATGCGCAGCAGCGAAGCCGATCCTGTGGAGCCGCCGACAGTGAGCGAATTGGAGGAAGCGTTGGGCGAAGCGGTCCAAACGTGCGACCTGTTCGCGAAAAAGTGGAGGAACCGGATTTATCGAATCGAACTTGCGCGCGGCCGTTTTGTCCTCGGAAAACAGCTGATCATGGGGACGGACTCAATGCTCCAATATCAGTACGAAGAGCTGCGCGCTCTGGCGGCATTGCAGGTTCCCGGATTGCGCGTGCCAAATACGTTCGCCTTGCTCCCCGCAAAGCGACTCCTGCTAATAGAGTTTATACCGGGTAAAACCATCGAGACTCTCGCCTGGACCAGCGAAGACGTGGTTCCAGCCTGCGAGCTTGCCGGGAAAATTCTCGCCCGACTCCACCTGGCACGGACGGAGAGCATTGGCCCGATGCCCGTCGAGGTGATCGGCCGTGACCTGGCCGTGGCGCAATGGCGCCTTTCCCGCCGGCAAAGAAAAATCCTCCAATCGACGCTTGAAGAGCTCGCTGCTGCGGAGGTGCGAACAGGGCACGTGTACTATGATTACAAGCCCGCGAATCTGATATATCAGAACGATGAGTTGCTTTTCCTGATCGACCCTCCCGATGTCTGGTGGCGAGGCGTGCATCTCTGGGACTATGCATGCTTCCGCAGCTCCATGCGACATCACTTATGGCGGATAAGTTTGCGACGGCCGTACGACCAGCACCGGCGTACGATCGTTCGACAAAGCCTGGCCGCGTTTGAACAAGGGTATTTGACGAGCTTCGCCAACAGGCATCCCGAGCCTCCTTTATTTGCGCTGGCGGTGCGACTCTTCGAGTTACAACGCAATGCGGTCCTTATGACGATGCAGAAGGCCAAAGTCGCTCTCGCCGGCCAGAAGATGGGCAAACGCCTGGGCAATCCTCTCGTAAACCGACTGACCCTGCCTTTGCTGGAGATGGAAAAGCGATGGCTCTTTCGGCGACTCGCCCGTGAGCTGCCCCGATGACCATCGCAGAGCGGATCTGTGGCCCGCTTTCACACTTGAAGTTTTGGGTCTAGCGGATTTCTAGCAGATTACATAGAATCGCCATGAAGTTGCGTCGATGAGAGCGATCAATCGTGAGAAGTTTCCGCGAGGGCTGGGCAAATCGCGCACCATTAACTTTGTCAAAGGTTCGCTCCAGCCGGCCACTGCCCTGCACGCGATCGATTTCGGATTCATCCAAGATGCGCGCCAACGTATCGAGGAGACGCGCAGGAGCGAGATCGATCCCGTGGAGCCGCCGACCGTAGAGGAATTGGACAAAGCGTTGGGCGAACCGGTGCAAAATTTCCACTTGTTCGCAAAAAATTGGAGGAACCGGATTTATCGAATTGAACTTGTAAGCGGTCATGTCGCACTGGCGAAACAGGTGATCGTGGGTACCGACGAGATGCTCCGATACCAATACGACCAGTTGCAAGCGCTGGCGAGGCTTCAAATTCCCGGCTTGCGCGTGCCGCGGGGCCTGGGCATCCTTCCGCAGAAGCGGGTCTATTTAATGGAATTCGCCCAAGGTGAGGCGATTTCGCACCTGATCTGGAATCAAACTAGCGAAGGCGACCTGCTTCCGGCATGCGAGCTCGCTGGAAAAATCATTGCGCAACTTCAAATCGCCCGCACGGACAAGATCGGCCCGATACCCGTCGAGTTGCTCGCGCACGATTTCGCGACGGCCCCGTGGCACCTTTCATCTCGCGAAGAAAATATTCTTCAAGCGGTCCTTGAAACTGTCGCTCAGCTGCAAGTCAGCATGGGCCGGGTTTACGGCGATTACACAGCAGAGAATCTGTTGTTCAGTAATAATGAGCTCTTTCTGGTGGATCCGCCCGGCAGGTTGCTGCGGGGCGCGCATCTTTGGGACTTTGCCGTTTTCCGCAGTTCTATGCGACGCCACTTATGGAATTTCACCCTACGGCGACCGTTCGATCGAAGGCGTGCAATCATCACGCAAAGTCTGGCTGCCTTCGACCGCAGCTATCTCGCCAGCTTAACCGAGCGACCTCGTGAACCTGCGCTCTTCACACTGGCTGCGAGGCTTTTTGAATTGCAGCGCACCGGCTATGCAATGACATTGCGAAAAGGGAAGGTCGATTTGGCGCGCCAGAAGCTGCCCATCGCGCGCGATAAAAATCTTGGCGATTCTCTGGCGGCGCGCATAACGCTGCTTTTGCTTGAGATCGAAAAGCGATGGCTCTTTCAGCAGCTCGCTCGCGAACTGCCGTGATGACTGGGCGCTGCGCGAATCTCGGCTCGCTTCTCAAGCGTCTATACGTGTTCAGAATCTTCCGCTCTGTTCGCCGCCTTCAGTGAACGTAGAACCGCTTCAAACACAGCCTTGGGCGAAATTTCATTGATGCATTTACGGCCCGTGCGGCATACTCCATCATAATAACAATCGCAAGGAGTTGGGGGCTCTATAATCTCTCCGCGGCCATAAAGCTCAAATTCATAGCGATTAAAAATATTATTCAGCAGGACCAAAGGCGTGCGTGCACCGATCGCCAGATGCATAGCCATGGTGACTGCACTGACGATGCACTGGCAGCGCTCGATTATTGCATAGAAGGTTTCCAACGGTTGAACGCCCGACGCCAAACAACCTGTCGCTTCGACGAGGCGGGCAGACATCTCAACTTCCTCCGGGCCCCCTAATAGAACCGGTTGCAATCCGTGCGCCTTCAGCAGATTGATCAATTCAATCCAGTACTCCGCCGGCCAAATCCGAGAAGGCCAGCGCCTTCCGGCGCCAATATTTAGTCCGATTGCAGAATCCTTCGGTAGAAGCTGGGCCGCCCTTTCCCTTGCAGTGGCAGTCGTACCGCGAAGCCAATATTCATCTCTCCGGAAGGGTAACCCAGTGATGTCAAAAATCTCTTCGACGTAGTTTTGGCGATTGCGGCGGCTATACGGGTTATCTATGCCGGTCGCAAATTTGTGCCACGCAGCTTTATCCACCGGATAAGGCACGCCGTCCCGAAGCGTGTAGCCTCGATGTTCCGTCGCTTTCGTAGATGCGGCGATGGCACATGCCTCTGAATCCTTGTCCAGGTTCCAACAGAAATCCCACGTGCCCTGGGCGATTCGCGCCAACGTTGCAGCAGTAGGATGGACGGCTTCACAGGCGTCGGCCGGCAAAAGCTCAGGAGAGTGGGTGACCCAAAGTATCTTCGTGCCCGTGTTGGCGGGATCGAGAGCGCGCAGCAGAGGTGTTGACCTCAACACATCTCCGGCGGCGCCAAGCTTAATAATAACGCCGCGTCGATTCGTTAGCTGAAAATGGATGCACGTGCAGCGATGCCCCGCTTCCACGTGCGGCCAGCACGGGCGGTCGCCCAGATAATATATGCAGTCCGTGCGCAGGTTCTCAATCAGCCTGCTTGCCTCGGTCATGTTCGTCTGTTCGCTTGTCAATATGCGCTAATTAATCTCGCCGACTGGGCCAGAGCCTGACGCTTCAAGTTCCTTAACGTTCACTCGAACTATGTCATTTTTAACTCAAGAGCAACTCGTTTGGTTGCGGTAAACGGCAGGACATTTGCAGTAGGGCCAAGGACAGTCGGACCGGGCCGCTCCGCGTTGTGTGATGTCAGGGTTGCGGTGGTTCGCCACATATTCAGCGGGATCACAACCTATCCATTGACACCGATAAATCCTTCGCGCTCCATGTACAACATGATCGCCTGGGCTGCTTCTTCCGGTGTGACGTCCGCGGTATTGATAACGATTTCCGCATCCTTAGGTTCCTCATACGGATCGGAAACACCGGTGAACTCCTTGAGAAGTCCAGCACGCGCCTTCGCGTAAAGACCCTTCCGGTCGCGGCGTTCGCAGATCTCAACCGGAGTCGACAGATAGACCATGACAAAGCCACCGTACGGCTCGATCAAAGCGCGTACCTCTTTCCGCGTGACATCATACGGCGCAATTGGAGCGCAAATGGCGATGCCGCGATTTTTGGTAATCTCCGAGGCGACGTACCCGATCCGGCGGATATTAATGTCTCGGTGTTGTTTGGAAAAGCCGAGTTCCGAGGAAAGGTGCTTTCGAACCAAGTCACCGTCCAGCAACGTCACGGGGCGGCCGCCCATCTCAAGAAATTTGATAAACAGAACGTTGGCAATGGTCGATTTCCCCGCTCCGGAGAGCCCACTGAAGAATATTGTGACGCCCCGCTTATGCCGTGGTGGAAAACTGCGTCGTAGCTCTTGTGTCACATCAGAGTAGGTAAACCATCCCGGAAGGTCGCGCCCTTCATTGAGTCGCTGACGCAATTCCGTGCCAGAAATGTCCAGCACCCGGGCGCCCGCAGGAACTTCGTTGGCTGGCAAATATTTATCTTTGTCTTCCACATACACCATCGTGTTGAACGCCACCATGCGGACGCCGACCTCAGATTCGTATTTGCTGAATAAATCTTGAGCTTCGTATGGTTTGTAAAATGGATTACCATTCGCGTCCTTGCCCGGCCCGGCGTGGTCGCGTCCAACAATTAGATGCGAGCAGCCGTGGTTTTTGCGGATTAAAGCGTGCCAGATTGCTTCTCGTGGTCCCGCCATTCGCATCGCAAGCGACAACAGCGCAAGTTTTGTAGTGCCCGGAGGAAACTTCGCAAGTACGAGTTGATAGCAGCGGACCCGGGTAAAGTAATCTACATCACGGGGCCTGGTGATTCCGACGGCGGGATGGATCAGCAGGCTGGCCTCTACCTGTTTGGCTGCCCGAAGAGTGAGTTCCACATGCGCGCGGTGCATGGGGTTCCGAGTCTGAAACGCTACGACGCGGCGCCACCCGAGGCTCGCAAATTCGGCCCGTAACTCAGCTGGTGTTGCGCGCAGGCTCTTGAAATCGTAGATGGATGGAAGCCGCAGACCTTCGACAGTGCCTCCCAGGTACCAGCGGTTTCCTTTGCTCAGTAGATAGTCGACACCGGGATGGATCGGGCTGGTCGTACCAAAAACCTCCGCGGCTTCAACTTTACGATCAGGCTGCCACAGATCTTCAACGTTCAAGACAGCGAGCATTACTCCCTCAGCATCGCGCAATGCGATTTTGCTGTTCTTCGACTTCAGGGACTTCACGAAACGTTCGCTCACGTCGAGCGTGATCGGGATCGGCCAAAGAATGCCCGTCGTCAGTCTCAGAGAATGACAAACACTTTCGTAATCCGCCTTGGTCATGAAGCCGCGCAGGGGAGAAAAACCACCGCTCAAAAGCAGTTCCAGATCGCAGACCTGGCGAGCCGTCAGGTCCCAGGAAGGAAAGTGCCTGGATTGCGCTTTGAGCTCGGCTGCTCTCTCCTCGCCTACCCTCAGATCAACGAGTTCGCCGCCATGAGGCGGTACGAGGTGGTTGTGAATTTGCGAAGTACTCAGAGTTAGGCCTCCACAAAGTATTAAGCGGAATCTTGTAGCGTAACTCATACATCAGCTGTCGAGCGGGAGTATGCGTGCGACATAATAACGTTCTACCGGATCGGCCACTCTTGTTGACGTAAGTTGTTAAATGCTTTAACCGCTTAGCGCAAGACAATATAGCCCAACGAGAAGCGACGAAAGTATTGGGGAAATAATTATGTCCAGCACCCGTTTGTCGCGTCGCCTTTTGCCGTAGCGTTTGGCGTTCTTCTTGGCCAGCGCATTTGCCGACTATCGTCACGGCGAAACAAAATGTAACCGGCGAGTTTGATTGGCGGTCATTAGCTATAGAAGCGCAACGAGGGAAAGTAAAACAACAAACTGCAACATCGACACTTATGACCGATCAATCCGCTAGAATCCTAGTGCGGAAGACCACTGAAGCAAACGCTTCGAGCCTCTTTCCCCGTCAGTGGAGATGACAAGCTGAGACATATGAAATCTCTCGCAAGTTCACTAAGCGAGTAAAGCCGCACCGAATTATGAAAGAGACATTCTGGGGTAAACTGCGCGAGTTGTGGGCAATTCGCCAGCGCTGCCAACAGATCAAGCATTACCAACGACAGGATCGGCTGCCGCGATCAACGTCGGGTGATATTCGGCGAGATATTCGTCTGATTTTTCGCTTGAACTGAGCTCGGCGTCTTTAAAACCCGGTATTTTTTGTTCTCACGCAAATATACTGATCAAAATGAAGCCGCGAACAATCTCAGGTAATCTTGGAGGCCTCGCGCCACAACGGCCAGGTCGCCTGTGGGGTCGATTACTACAAGAACATTCGGCGTGGTCTGTCTGTTCTCACGCATCCAATGCGCTAAATTATGGTGTGGCACTCAAACACCTTTCCGCTAGTCGGAATGGCAACGCAGGGCCGCAGCTCACACTTGATCAGCTTCTGGTCCCGCTCCCGTGAGGCGAGTTCAATGAACGAGTAGAG
The DNA here is from genome assembly GCA_963840135.1 of uncultured Verrucomicrobiae bacterium. Classification (GTDB taxonomy): domain Bacteria; phylum Verrucomicrobiota; class Verrucomicrobiia; order Chthoniobacterales; family UBA10450; genus Udaeobacter. The sequence continues at coordinate 365,561 of CAWIXX010000004.1, forward strand.
CCGCACCGAATTATGAAAGAAACATTCTGGGGCAAACTGCGCGAGTTGTGGGCAATTCGCCGGCGCTGCCAACAAATCAAGCTTCAACAACAGAAGAATCGGCTTTTGCGATCAGATGAATTTTCTCGCCGAACGCAGCGACTTTCCAAAACTATGTTGCCGAAAAGACGCACGCTTGGATCAGCTGCACAGAACGCCCAATTCCGATCGGGGACATAGGTGTCCAAACCCATAGAGGGAAGTGTCCGTTAACAGGCGGCAGGATGGCAAGCCACGTTTGGCTGCAAATTACTGAACTGTCAGTTTCATCACCGGGTGAATCTCCCATGCAGCGTAGCTGGGAAGGTCAGTTCTCCGGTTGGATCTGTCTTTCGGAATATCGCTGATGTCGAAGAAAGCTTTGCCGATCACGGTGATGATCGGAGCGTCGATCATCTTTAGCGTTTGGCCAGATCGAATGTGAAAAGGGAACTGCGTCCCTGTCCAACTGAAAACTGTTTTGCGAATCTCACACCATAGCGGTTCCGCGGGTGCTTCGACAACAACGATTCCCGGCTGGTCACCGGTCGCGTCTTGAAGCGCAATATGAATGTCACCGTCCGGTTCGACTCCTAGATGGACGACCCGCCCAGTCAGAGCGTACCAGCTTTCTTCAGCCGCGATACGTTTCGAGTATCGGTTCAAACGCTCTGATGGCGCAGCCCATGCGAAGATATCAGAGGGTTTCACTGCTTGAATCGCGCTTGCATCTGTCGGTGGAAGCGACGGATCGGTTTTTGCGGCCCACCGGCCTTTGCCGCGAGTGTCGCGACATTCGCACGGTGAAACAAAGCCGACGGGCCGCTTGCAGCTGACCGCCGCAATAGAAAGAAACGCGACCGCAGCGATGGCAAACGTTCGCCTCATTTGCGTCCGTTCATTTTCACTTTGTTATTGCGGTGTAGAGAGCAAAAGCAAATCCGCCGTGGCGAATTTTTGTGAGAGCGAGGCTTAACCCCATCGCGTGACAGTCTCGCGGGGGTGCCAGGCTTCAAAGCTGGAACTGGCCGAAAACGATCCTTTTTTATGCCGCGTCTTGCGCGCGTGTGGAGGCCTGTCGGAAAGCGACCCCGTTCCTTCCCTGCACTGGCACTTTCTGTCTTCACTGCTGTCTAATTCGGACGAGTTCCTCCCTGTCTCCGGTTCTCGCATCAACCGTCAGAACATTTCCAACGCCCGGCGCATAAAATTTGTATTCGAGGAGGTCGGGTTCCAACGGCGTCGTCTCTTTCGATTTTAGGCAGTTGTGGAACGTCCCAGCTGGTACGTGAACTGTTTGGCTGAGATTGACTGTCTCCGCGAAGTCCTCGGCGTTGTTCAAAGAGAACTCCTGACGGTAAAAATCGCCGATGGCCGGATGGGCTTCCATGACAATTCCCGGTTTGTCGCCATTAACGCCAGCCATGAATGTGCCGTCAATGGTGGTGATCAAGCCATGCTCAAGTTCGTGCGTGTTTTCGCCGAAGTACCACACGTTGCCGTCTCTGTCCTGAGCAAACCAATCAAGTGTATCCTCCGTTAATTGGCCGTCCGTCGTCACGGTATCATGGACTTCGACGCACCTCACGCCGAGGATGGTCCTGGTATGGTGCGTTATGGCGAACTCGTCGTGTTCAAAACCCTGCTGGGTTTGGCCCTCGTAGACGAAGGTTGTGCCGGGCGTCAATGGGAAATAAGGATTATCGACCGGCCCGCCAAAGTTTGACGGATCGATCACCGGATCATACGGTGCTGGGCCGAGCCGCTGGCACGCTCCCAGCCGCACGCCGTTTTGTTGGTTACAGCTTTGCCGCGCGTCGTTCAGATCCGCCTGCGCCTGGTTCCGGCAACTTTGCCGTGCGGCAGGATCCGAAAGGTTATCGCACTTCCCAAGCGTAACCCAATAATCGCTCTCGGCTGCCGCGCGACAGGAGGTGAAGGCAGCTTGCGCGGTCTGATGACAGAAATTCGTCTGGTCCGCGCCCGGCTGAGCGTTGACCAGAGTAAACAGAAGAATTGTTATCCCTGCTGCCAGCATGGCCGACGAGAGGAATCTCGCCGATTCTCGGTGGCCTGGGTGATCTTCATTTCCGAGCGTGTTCAGTTGAGAGCGCGTTTTCATGGTACTCCCTTTTTGATATTCTTACTAGTATCCATCACCGCCTGAATAGATCAATTGGCGCACGAAGCTCCTTGGTAAATATGGAGTAAATTTTCGGTGATATTCTAATTTGCCCAGACACGACGAAAAAACGTTGCGCGCATAGATCTAGGTAAATCTGCCAGCGGTCTAACGAGAAAGAAATAAGCCAAGGCAGGGTTTCCTGGCAAACACGCTGAACGCTTTTTCGGGTGGGGCCGTTGGCTTCATCGTCTGGTTAGATCTTTCACGAGCCATCAGCTCAAGGGAACTTTCGGTGCGATAATAGTGCGCTCGCCACTTAGCTGCCACTTCTCTTTTATGCGTTCGAGGCGGTCGCATGCTTCAGTAATCCCGGGTGGACGGAAACATACATCTAAGTGGCTGCGATCGATCACGTGCACGCGATAAACCGGGAGGGGAGAACCATGAGCATCAACACGGTACTGCTGAGCCACAATGATTGCATGCGCGATGTCCTCGCGGGTAACACTGTGCACTGCCCCTTCGATCAATGGATGAAGCGGCGGCGGCTGGTGCTCCGCACACGATCCAATAATGAACGCGGTCGCACACGATATTGAGAATCGCAGAGCGCGCATGCCGTAGATCTAACGAGATATGGATGGAATTTTTCCGCAGTATTTTACGGAATTATTCCGTCTAATCCGGTCGCGTCCCTCGCAATCACCCGACAAAAGCGGAATCATGGGACTTCGTTTTAGCGGAAAGTGCGACCTGAAGGGCGTTTTGTGGACTAACCCCCTTTAAACCTCAAAACCGGCGCGAGAGCTCAACCAAACTGTCACATGTTTATATGCGACCCCCCAATTTTTTAGATTTCCTAAGGACGTCGCTTCGCCCTCTGCACGGCGATTTCGTCCATTATCAACATTACTTTCCGCACATGCCACGGGTTCGCCAGAAGACCATTGTAAAGTGGCGAGCATTAGCCACTGCTATCAGCAACTCTTTGCGCTTGACAATGCTTATCGCCGCAACTCACACTGTGATCGGAAAGAAGATAATCGCAATGGCCAAATTCCGCTCGTGCCTAGGCAGTCTTTCCCTTCTTTTGGCCTTTCTCGCGCCATTCGATCTCCGTGCGGAAGATACCACGCAGTCAACATTACCGGGAAATAGACCGCTTTGGCATAAACGTTTTAATGGTCCGGGTAATAACCTTGATCTGGGTCAGGCGATCGCTGTAAGCCACGACGGTCAAAGAGTGTTTGTCACCGGCCTTAGTGAAGGCCTCGGCCCTTCCTACTATACAACACTGAGCTATGACGCGCCTACTGGACGCAAGCTCTGGAGCCATATTTACAATGGTTCGGAGTGTACCGATTCCGCGGTGGCAGTGGCGGTCAGTCCCGGTAACAACGATAACAACGCCGTGTTTGTCACGGGCTCCAGCGGCTGCCTCGGCCTTGAAGACTATGCTACGGTAGCCTACAACGCGACCACAGGAATACAGCTATGGGCGAGCCGATATGATGGCCCCACTCAAGATCCGGACGAAGCGTTTGCTCTCGCGGTGAGTCCAGATGGGACAAAGGTATTCGTTACTGGTAGAAGCTTTGGACAAATTGGAGAGGGTCGCGATTTCGCGACAGTTGCTTACTCTGCGATCGATGGACAAGCACTATGGGTCAGCCGGTATGATGGTCCTGCCCACGGAGAAGACGAATCCAACGATGAGGCATACAGCATAGCCGTGAGCCCTGACGGCAAAACGATATTTGTCACCGGATCAAGCGGTGGAATCGGCTCCGATTCCGACTATGCTACTGTCGCCTACAAGACGGCTAATGGAACTGAATTATGGGTGCAACGGTACAACGGGCCGGGAAACGCAGCCGACTTTCCGCAGGCGCTCGTCTTAAGTCCCGATGGACGCAGAGTGTTCGTCACCGGTTACAGCTATAGCACAAATTCATTCTCTGATTATGCGACGATCGCCTACGATGCTGCCTCGGGAGTAGAGATCTGGCTGCGTCGCTATGACGACCCAATTAACGGCTTCGACTTCGCATATGCACTCGCATTAAGTCCCGATGGAACCAAGCTATTCGTGACAGGCTCCTGCGACGAGGTCGATACCGGTACCGACTTTGTAACTCTTGCCTATCATGCAGCGACGGGCGAAAGACTCTGGCGCCGTCGTTACAACGGACCGGCAAACAACAGCGATTCACCATCTGCCATAGCTGTTAGCCCGGATGGGACAAAAGTCTTCGTGACCGGCCTCAGCTCGGGCGTTGCTTCACCCGACTTCCCATTCGACTATGCCACTATCGCTTACGGAACCTCCGACGGCCACAGCTTATGGCTCGATCGTCATAATGGGTCGGGAAATCGATCCGATGTGCCTGCTGACTTGGCGGTAAGTCCCGATGGAAGCAGAGTTTTCGTCACTGGCTCCAGTGACGGGATAAACAGCGGCACGGACTATCTCACCCTAGCTTACTCGACTACTCCACCGTAGGAAAGCAGCTTCGTGATAAGCAATCACTTTGCAATCAAACGTGCGATCGCTTCCCAACAAACCGTGCATACGCGGAAACGCGACGAAATAAGCGGCTTACACAATGCAATCATCCTATGCGCCTAGCTTTTCGGCCTCAGTAGAGTCTCGTCGCCAACAAGGGACAAGGCCCTATTTGCTGAAAAAATTCCAGACGAGGAATTGATCTAACCAACCTTCTGTAGCGGTGAAGCGCGACCCCCGCCCCCGGGGGCCCCGCTCACTGTTCGCAAATGTTTAATGCAGCAGGGGAAGACCGAGCTGCGAACCGACTAACGGTCAAACTGGCTTCCCAACGGAGGTTGACTCGGTGGTTCCAATTTGGCGATTAGTGCCGGGTTGACAAATACTTGGCAAACAGAGGGTCTTTTCACCGAGTCTTCTCAGAGAGATCCACCGGGTTAATTGTAGTTTGCGGCGTGCCTGTGCTGCTTTGCACAGAGAGCTGGATTCTCCTTTCTTGTTGCCGGGTAACTGGCGCGCACTCAATCCGCTTGCGGACACCATCGAAACCGGGCTGCCAACCGATTAGCCATCGCCGGCGCGGTTTGCACGATGATGGAAGCGCCAACGAAACGATTTCGAAGTTTGCTTACATATTGAAACGACACGCCAAGGCGCTTGGCGACGTGTTGTAGTGGAAAGGGAAAGTCCTTGTCCTTTTGGGAATATGCATGCCGTGCAAAATTTCTCAGGATTCTAAAGAGGTCGCGTTCGATCTGGGTGCGAAGCCGATGAAAATTTCCTCCTCAGCACCTGAAAGCTCAGCTCGCCATTGAGTCGTTATCCAGGTCCAGAGTTGTTCGAATTCCTCCAAGTGCTCAGCAAGCGTAGCTTTCGGCTGCACATCGCGCTGATTGGTATTGCAAATCGGCAATCCTGCGACCGACTGGCTGACTGACCTGGCGAAAAATGCAATACACGAGTTCACGAAGTTGTGCGTGTCTGGTGGACGGCTGGGTGATCGCAAACTGTTCAAGCCAGTTCTGATGTCCGCCGCAGTAGAAGGATGGGGAACAGCTATCAATCAACCGACCGGCATTTGCTCCGTCAGTTGAATGATACAGAAAAGGACTTACTTCTTTCTCTTCTTTCTTCTGAAGAAGCACTGCTATTGACGTAAAGAAAATTGCGCCGAGCTGATTTGTTTTTGGATTCCAGGTTCCGGGAGCTCTAATGGCATGTGGTCGCGAGCCGCATCGAGTTTCGTTAGGGAATATCTCGCATACACCGGATCGGAGCTCGGCCCCTATATGGTCGACAACCCGCTTGAGTAGCCGTACCCAGTTTTCAACAGTCTGAAACTCAGCGCTGAATACGAACAAGTGCCATCCCTCACTCCCCGAGGTCGTCAGAATTAGGTAGAACTCTGGGCGTCTCTGTAAAATTTGGAACGCTGCGAGCGCGAAATCTCTTGCGCGGGCTGCACCGCCATCGTGTGCGTCAAAATCAATCGCCGCCCAACGACTCTGTCCACGAAAATTCCACGGGTAAAAGCCGATCGCTACTTTGTGCTTCGCTCTCCCTGTGATTGTATCCCAGGCCCAGGTGATTCTTTTTTCGACTTCCGGGGACTTCGCTTTAACAAATTGCGGCACACCGTTCGGATCACGGTACGCGTGCAGGAATTCACAGGCAGGATTATCGTTTCGCATGAGGTAACAGATTCGCACGAACTCTTTTCGCGTCAGGATTCGGTCCGCCGGGAAGCCTTCTCCAATCAGGAGGGCAGTCGGCGCGAACGCATTGAAATCATGAATCATTTACGGGGCTCACAAATCCTCTGCCAAACCGGGACACTCATCGTCTCATAACCTCTCGTTAAAGTCGGCTCCGTGTTCAGGAATCCTCGAGGTTCCGCTCCAGCTCCCCTTTCATCTTGTCGTTCATCTTGGACAGGAAGTAATCTTTCATCTCCTGCACATCGTCGAGAGATTCCCAGGGCAACGTCTGAAGCAACAAATGCGCAGTCGCTTCTACATTGGCTAAATGATCAACCAAAATTTCCATGAGAACGCCCTGACGACGCAGAAGCTCAGTTATGGAATCGAAGTCGTGGTCACTATTATCGTTTTTCATAATGTTATGTTGTGAGAATCAACCGCGCGCCATTGTGCATCAGTGGAATCTGGTGGATCGTCGGTTCGTTGAGACTAAATCCTGTTGGTCCGGCAGAGTTTTGCCACAACAACGATAGGGCAGGGGACGCCTTTACAATAAAATTTTGTGTGTGATTTTCGATCGAGAGAGTTCGCCGGGGGTGCGTGCGTCTGACCCCCCCGCCCCCCTCATGGCTCTTTCGGTGTACCTGCCGCGGAGAAAGTCTGGATTCGGTAGCGAGATCGGTAGCAAGAAGCGACGCTTCCTTCGGTCGTTAGCCCGAAGCACGTGACTGGTCGTCAGCTCGCTGCGACTTGATCGTGTCGGGAATAGCCAGTTCATTCTACAACGTGAGGTCTGGGAAGCCTCCGTTCGCCCAAGGCAAAGCTGAATGACGACTATTCCACTGCCAGCTAAGTGCCAGATAACAGTCCTCCGCTCCCTTCTGAGACTGCCATGCCCAGACACTGGCTTCTCGGTTTGGCCTGACATTTCGTGCCTCGCGAGTGGCTCCTCCCGATCGCCGACGAAAGCTTTTGCCGGTTCCGGCATTTGATCGGCAATCCCTTTTGGATTGTTTTTTTGTGTTGCTACACCGGTGTCGCGTGCGACAAGCTTCGGCAGGTCGCCCAGAACAGAATTCGCCCTTTTTTTGTGCAGGTAGAGGAATTGTTCGCGTCCTTTAAGACCCCGGACCGTGTTATCATGGAGCCGGCGTTTTTTACTAACGCGTCGAACACGAATTCCCGGTTCCGGCGAGAATTCCGCCTTGTGAACTTCGGGTCTGCAGTGAAAAAAATATCCGCCAGTGTGGGTAAGCGGCAGGCGGCCACGCTCCTCCTCTGATCGGGTATTTCGAGATATTTTGATCGGGAAAAAAACCAGCCGGGCGGTTTTCATGGGTGTGTGACGTCTTCAATTGTGAATTTCCGCACTGCCTCATCACACTGAGCTATGTCGAATCTCAAAAGGCGTGGCGATAAACGGACTACGGGAATGAGCCGCTTCGCGATCCATCGATCGACGGTTCGAACGCCGACCTGATACCGTGCAGCGATCTCTCGTTTTCTGCAGAGTGCGGCTCGCATAAAAGTCCGCATAATGCTTAACACCGCTGCGAAGGGCGATCAATCGTAACACCTTGAATAGAAGGATATTAACAAGTAATTGGAACCAATTACTTGCGATGCCGTTTAAAGATCGGGAAGAATGACATTTCCACCATCCCTCACTGCACGCCATGCAGTCCGTAATGTTGCAGCGACAACGCCGTCCAGTTTCTTGCGACCTCGCGGAAATAACGACTCAAATTCTGTAATTGTCTCCTTCTGCGCCAGAATTCGCCGCAAAACGAACCTCCGCCAGGGCTCGATATCAGCGGTGTTGGAAGTGCCGAATGTTGGTAGGTCATCAAGCCGCTTGAGAGATTGGCCTTGAACCAGATCGGAAGGAAACAAGTCTGCTAAGACATCCCTGGTTTCATTTTCCGGCTTAACACGGACATAGCCTTCTACAATTTCAATGCTTGCGTACGATCGCCATTCTGATCGGTTTCTTTTGAGCCGCCGCATCTCCTCGATTTTCCGCGCAACCCAGACGGCCATGGCGCCGGTGGGCCGGTAATCAGTTCGTCGCTCGTACTCATCGCGAAACCAATGATTCGGCGGAGAATCGAATGTTGCTAATTTGAAACCGAAACGCAGATCCCGCAGGCGATCGACAAAATGTTTCGATCGGGACCTAAGTTCAGCCTGGATCTGCTTATAGAATCTCGCGAGTTCGACACCAGCCCAAGCCGCGGCGTGTTGGCCTCGCATGTACCTCTTCCAGGCGGCCCCTTCCGGTAGCCGCCGTATCAACGCGCCGAGCGACATGGGTGACAAAAGTGCAGTCGTGCGTAACCAGGTGAACACCATGTGGAACAGGTTGACCAAAGCTTCAAAAGCTTCCCGGCTTGTTTTTGAATCGGCGTCCAAAGCCTGCATTTGAAGTTGTTGAACCAGCTGTAGGAGAGTAAGACGCGTTTTCAAAATGTTCTCCGTTGACTCTTGTTTTTTGGCATCACCGGGTGTGGTCGGTTTGGGAGTGTTCCGGTTCATTCGCTTTCGTTTTGGCGGCGATGCACTTGGTTTTTCACGCTGCTACTTCGTGTCGCTCACTGGTGCCATTGACACAATTTTTCGCTCACCGACGTCTGGACTTATCATCCAGTAGCGCGCAGCGACAGCCGGCTTCATCGGGTCACGATAATGAGTCAGCAACATGTCCTGATCGCGGTGGCCGAGTAGCAACGCGGTTTGAGCTGGATTCTTGTGAAAAGCGTAATGCGCGCTGGCAAACGAATGACGTAACACGTCCTGCGGCCACTTTTCGATGCCGGCGGCCTTCATTGTAGCTCGTCGCATCTTCTGAAGGTTGGGCGGAGCCACAGCACCGGCTCGGCTGACGTAAGGTTGAAGCCACGCCAGTAGATTATCTGAAATCTCAGCGAACCTTTTCCTCCGCGTTTTCGCTGCACTCGCATTGACGCGGATCGTGCGCTCGTGAAAATCAAGATCTTCCCATCGAAGTTTGTTAATCTCCTCCGGCCGTAAACCTGCGAAGGCCCCGATCGCCAAAACTGGAAGGTATTCCGGCGGCGCCGCGGCGAGTAGTCTACCAAGCTGTTCGATAGAGAAAGTCGGCACATGGTCGCGAACCACCGACGATTTATCGACGAACTGAATCACATTTGCGGTCGCGTAGCCACGGCGAACAGCAAAGGTCCACATCGCGCTGAGAACCGCGCGGAAATTGTTTTGCGTTTGTGGTCCAACTCCCAGCGACTGAATCCAGTGGTCCACATCGGAGGTCGTGAGATCTGCAATGATCTGTTCTCCCATCGACATCTTAAACCGGCCAAGGCGAGTCGTGAGATCGCGAAGATAGATTTCACTTTTTCCCTTCGCTCGCCGGTTCGCGATAAATTCATCGACGAGTTAATTGACCGCGACACTCCGCTTTCGTTGCTCGATCGCGGCTGTATGCTCGTCAATTGCGTCATCGATGCGAATCGAATGCACCTCCAGCTTCGAATGGGCATAAGCAACCAAGCGCGCCGCATCGAGCAACGTGTAAGGCGTCGCTTTCAGTATGTCCGATGCGCGCAACGCGTCTTCGGCGAGAGCTCCATCGATGTGCGTCGGCTCTGTTTCCGAGATTTTCGCGCCGAATTTGTTCAGCTTCGATGAAACGTCTCGGCGGCTTCGCGCGTTTCAAAATATTTCCGGACGCGTTTCCCATCGACATAGTAGCCGGCGACTTTGAATCTGTACTTTCCGTTCACGCGTTCACAAACTATTTTCAACGCGTGCGATCGTTGGCGTCTTATTCGTATGACACCAAAAGGCATTCCATGCGCTTATGTTGCTTATCTGGCACTTAAGTGGCAATAAGAAATTTTCCGAACAGTGATTATACATAAATAGCTATGAATCAAGTATTTGTTCCCGTAGTTCAACGGATAGAACAAGGGTTTCCTAAACCTTAAATGCGGGTTCGATTCCCGCCGGGAACGCTTTTACCAGGCTTAGCGCATCTTTTCACGGCTTCAAAAATGGCAAAGTGAGAACGGAAGTGAGAACAAATCCGCTGATTTCCTTAGTCGTTCGCCCTTGTCTGCCAATGCTCGTGAAAGCGAGCCGCGCCGTGTCCTAATCTCCGTTCGGATTGTCCCACGACCGAGAGGACGGCTGCTGCACTCGGAGGTTAATTTCGATCAGGTAAGCCCTTAATGCACGTCAGTCGCCACTGCGAATTCTCTCTCTCCGTCGGTGAACACGAGCAGCGCTTCGTTTTCCTTTAGGCCGAGTGCTTTCCGAGCGCGATCGAGTTGTTTACTCGAATCGGTGAATTCGACATAACGTTCACCGGCGCTAAGTGGAACCGCAGTTTTGATCTTTGCCCTTTTCATGCCCCGCAGCATGTTTGCGCCGAATTCCACGAGCGCAAGGTATTTTTGTTGTCGGCAAGTTGTGACTCAATTGCGAGTCGCAATTTCGGCAAAAAAAAATGCCCCATTCGGCAAATTTTGCTCACGCCCCCCGCTAGAATCCGCACCTAGAGGTGACATGCTGTTTTCATAGGTAAAAAGCATCGGCAGCGCGTGCGGGATTCGAACCCACGTTCAAGATTTCGTAAAGTCGCGCGATTTCGGCGGAAACTTGCGGCAATCAGCGCGTTAAGTGCACTGGTGGAAAATGAGGACTTTGCAGGATTCGCGCAATTAAACGCAGTTTGGGTGTCCGATTTCTCCGGCATGAAAAAGAGTGGGGACACACCGTTGATGCTCCCCCTGCTCCCACAGCCCGGCGTGTCCCCACGGAGACTGGTTTCAAGCTACGAGTGTGCTCTGAGCTCCCAACAATAGAAAGGTTACCCGTCTGTTACCTTGGCGATCACTTCTGGAGCGAGTGGGGGCAGCGCCAGTCCGCCCCTCGCTGCAGCGGACTCAGTGCAAACTAAAATCCCGCGTCACGGGCCAATGATCCGATGCGTTCGAGTGAGTGACAGTCGGCGGCGATGCCGTCAGGCCCTTCGCAAACACGTAGTCAAAGGTTGCGTCTGGAAAACCGTGAGTCCCTGGGTGGGTCACTCGTTCCGATAACGGTAATCCTTCAAAACCGCTCTTGTATCCAGCATCAGTGAGGGAATCGAGTGGACTGGGCATTCTACAAAAAACGCGCCTACTCCATCTCGAGCCGTTCGTAGGCGAGCGTGAGTTCTTCCATCGCCACGTCGGTGCCTTTTGCGTTCATCGGGCCGCTTACGTGCTTGATGATGCGGGCGCGCATCAACTTCCACGTTATCACAACTGCGGTATGATCCTCGTTTTGCAGATGGATCACAACATTACGAAGCGCGTTTTGATTGCCGTTTCGAATGTCGTCGAGCCACTGATAAAGGTTCAAGGAACCGATGACACCGCGTTTCAACGTGACGTCAGTGGCTTTGTTAAGGCCCGTGATTTTGCGGACGCTGTTTTCTTTTTCGTTGCCATTCCGGTATTCGGCCACGTTGACTTCCATCCCGATGTTGCTGCATTCTTGGAAGCCGGCTTGCGGGCCGTCGGTGTTGCCATCGCCGAGATCGACGAGGAAGTTGAATTGCACATAGGGTCGGTCGCGTAGCGTTGCCATATAAATGTAGAGTTGAGGCGTGGGAGGTTGGTTAGCTTTTACGGTCGAAGGTTGTTGACTGCATTTCAGTTTCGCCCTGAACCGAAAACCATGCTACTTGGGAGACTTATTCCAAGAAACGATCTCACTTTGTCTGACTTGGGATTTCGGTTACATCTGGAGATCGCGTTGTCACTACAGATTACCCGGCTATTCCATCTCCAACCGCTCGCAAGCCAGGACGACGTACTCAACCGCAACATCCTTGCCCCTAGCGTGGAGCGGTCCCCACTTCAAGCCGATCACGCGGGCTCGCAGCAGTTTCCAAGTTTGCACAATGGCCGAGTGGTCCTCGCTCTGTAAGTGGATTATTACGTTGCGGAGCGCGTTCTTGTTACCGTTTCGGATGTCGTTATACCACTGATACAGATTCAGCGATCCGATCACGCCGCGCTTGAGAACGGCGTTGCCGACGTGATCCAAGCCAGTCAGTTTGCGGACGGAATTTTCTTTTTCGTTGCCGTTGCGATACTCGATCACATCCAGCCACATCTCTGGCAAAATGACTTCCTCGAATCCCGCCTGCGGCCCGTCGGTGCTGCCATCGCCAAGGTCCACGAGAAAGTTGAAGTTAGTGTAAGGACGCTCTCTCAGTACGGACATATTTGACTTGTCCCGTTCTGAGTCTGGCCGCCGCCGACACTGGTTCCGGAACGACGGGCGAGTTCCTCCCAACCGGGTTTTAGTAGGTAGCTTACGTCTTTGTAAATGCTCAAATCATGGACGATGCGTTGTTCGTACGAGCGTCGACGCACGTCGCGAAAGGAGATTATGGCGATCAGGCGCGTCGGTTCTCGTCGTTGAAAATACGCGCCGCTCGTGTCGAGAAGGATTTCAATCTTCTTGTGGGGCGCGAGAAATTCAATGCAACGAAATAGGCGCAGGCCAGACATCTCCTGTCGCCCACCCAGTCCGTGAAATTTCCGGCTGAATTTCACAGAAACCCGGTAAGCTGGAGCCGTGCCTATGTTTTCCACGACGATATGAAACACGCCGCAGTGGAACGCAAAATCCACGATCACTTCGGGCCGGCCGGAATTTTCCTCCGTCTCCGTCGCCATCCGCCTTTCCGGTGGTGACTTCTTGTTCATGTCGTCCGTGTGACTCCACACAAAGAGTGGGTGGGAAGCGGCGCGTTGTAAAGGTTCAAACCAACAGGCTAGTTACGCTCCTCGTCCTCAATATCCCATCGGGGCTGCTCGACGAGGTGGAGCGGAAGGGTATTTTTGTATGTAATCTTCGTCCCGTTGGCACTGGGTCGTCGGTGCTAGTAATGCAAAGCACCGTTCATGAAATCCTCGACCAAGCTGCGATTCGGCGTTCCGACAATTGCGATTCAAGTCCGGAGAGGCTAAACGTTTAAATTTACCGCTGACATTTGCGAAATGGCAGCACAGGATGGCTGGCGCGATCATATCAGACTGACCCGCGTAATCGACAGCAACACCTGTGAAGTACTGGGAAATCATCGCCGATAGTCTCAGTAAAGCCGGTTGGAGCTGGGGCTGGGTCTCAGCCGTGGATTCTGAAGGGCGAACGATCTGGATTGTTGATGCACACCGCGATACTGGCAGGAGGTTCGTCGTTCGGTCAGATGAAATGCTGACAGCGTTTCTTGAACTTGAGAGGATTACGCACGAATTAGCGGTTTCAGCGCTCCTTGGCGATGACACTCATTGAGATCAGGGACGTGGCCGGTTCCTATGGAACTCGCTCCCTGACGGCTGGCGCACCATATTATTCCCATATGGAGTATCCGGACCACGCCCCTTATCCTAAGGATAAGGATTGGAAACTAAAACAGGCCGAGTGTTCAGACGATGATTATGGCTATATCCTCATCACGATTGATGGAAATAGAGCACTCATTGAGTTCAAAAGGCGAGAGCCTGACGGCCGATACGAAACAAGGGATACGTTCAGTTATAGTGTAGGCGCGTTATAGCTCTGAATGTCACCGACAAGGTGGCGAAATCAAGGCACGCGCGTCGGGCGCAAATTCTCAAAGCTGCGCTTGGGAAAAATTGCCTCGACAAGCTGGCGAGATTTTTCCGAAACTCCTCGGGTATGAAAACAAGCATTCCACTAATTCTAATTACATTTTCACTGGTCTGTTTTGCGCTTTTGCCAGACGCACAGGCAGTAAATCCACCACCCGATGGCGCCTATTCCGGTGGCAATACGGCGGAGGGGCAGAACGCCCTGTTCAGCCTCACCAATGGCAACTACAACACAGCCATCGGCGCGCAAACACTCTACATGAACTTGGTCGGCAACTACAACACGGCCATCGGCGCGCAGACGCTCTACATGAATGTGATCGGCAGCTACAACACAGCCATCGGTAATCGAGCGCTCCACGACACAACCGGCTACTTCAACACGGCCAACGGTAACGGTGCGCTCAATCACAACACAACCGGCATCCAGAACACGGCCATCGGTTATCAAGCGCTCGGTAACAACACCACCGGCAACAACAACGTTGCATTGGGCGTGTCGGCCGGCTCCAATGCCTCAACAGGTTCGGATAACGTTTACATCGGCTCATTTGTGCCCGGGCTTGCTGGCGAGAGTAACGCCTGCTACATCTCGAGCATCTTCAATCAAACGTCCGCTAGCGGAACCCAGGTTTTCATCAACTCAAACAACAAGCTCGGCACGAGCACTTCTTCAAAGCGCTTCAAGGAAGACATCAAGTCGATCGACAAAGCCAGCGAAGCGCTCTTTTCACTTAAACCGGTCACGTTCCGCTACAAGAAGGAGATTGATCCGGCAGGCACAGCGCAATTCGGCCTTGTGGCCGAGGACGTGGAGGCGGTCAATCCTGACTTGGTGGTGTACGATAAAGAAGGAAAACCTTATAGCGTGCGCTACGACCAGGTGAACGCAATGTTACTCAACGAGTTTCTCAAGGGACATCGCAAAGTGGAACAGCTAAAAAAGGACTTTGAGGCCAAAATTGCTCAGCAACAAAAGCAAATCGAAGCGCTTACTGCGGGTTTACAGACCGTGATTGCCCAAATCGAAGCGAGCAAACAGGAGCCGCAAACGGTTTTGAGTCAGCGGTAAAGCGGTTAGCTAACCGAAGCAGTGGGACTGATCGTCTTTTCAATCATACCGGTCTTAAGGGCAATTTAGACGCAGTAGGCTACTTTATTTTGAAGTGACGTTCTTCGCACGAGCAGTAGTTTAGCTTGGCGACTATGGCCGAGGATGCGGCGTTGGACGAGGCCTGGGCGTGGGCGTAGGCCTCGGGCTAGGTGTAGCTGTCGGCGTCACCGTGGGTATAGCAGTTGGCGTGGGTGTCGGTGTAGGCGTTGGCGTAGGTGTCGGTGTGGGTGTAGCTGTAGCTGTTGGAGTAGGGGTAGGCGTTGGAGTCGGTGTCGGAGTGGGTGTGGGTGTGGGTGTGGGCGTAGGCGTGGGTGTGGGTGTGGGCGTTGGTGTGGGTGTGGGCGTGGGTGTGGGTGTGGGCGTTGGTGTGGGTGTGGGCGTTGGTTGGGTGTGGGTGTGGGTGTGGGTGTGGGCGTTGGAGTAGGCGTGGGGGTCGGTGTTGGAGTAGGAGCAGCCGTTGGTTGGTCGGCACCTATAGCAGGTGGGTCGAGGCGCGGATCACCGTCGAAGTCGTCCGTGATTCCGGCAATAGTCAGGCCAGCGCCCACGCAGGGACTTGTTCCTAGGATGTGCAAATCAACAGTTGTAGCGTCTCCATTTGGATCAAGATACTCAGGGTCAACTGAGATGCTGTTGGCGTCCTGACCGGTTCCGGTCTGCCAATCAGACAAGGTGCATCCTGTCAAACCGGGATGCAATCCCACGCAGCCGCCCACTCCGTTTGCAAACAGATCGTTGTAATTGGAGGTAACGCCAGTTAATCCTTCAAGCGCGATCGCAAAATTCCCGGCAGTGCCGGACGCGTTGCTGCGGGCGTTCCAAAAGATGTTGTCCTCGTAAATGCGGGTGCCGTCGATCAGAAGGCTGACAAATGCAAACGTAGGGCTCGATGAAGCGACGCCGGAACCGCCAATATAGACGCTGTTGAAGTAGATGTTGTTTGTCCCTCCCAGTTCGAACATTCCGAAAATTGAATATCCCGGCGTGATCGAGTTCCCAGCCGCATCCAAGCCTAATCGCACCATGTTGTTCTTGTAAGTGCCGCTGCCGGCTATGGGAACAATACCGGCCAATAGAGTGTTGAGGTCCGTGGAGGTAATCGAGAGTGAGTGAACCAGGTTCCGCTCCACCACATTCGCCGTGTTCGGAAAGTTGCCGTAGATGGCGTAGATTGTCCCCTCGGCCGTGCCCGCGTTGTCGTTCAGAGAATGAATGGTGTTTTGCGAAATCGTGCTTACCCCGGTCGGAACAGCTGTGATGACGATTCCGCTCATGTTGAGGGCGCCGGTGGCCTGAGCATTGCCCCTCATGTTGCGGATCACGTTTCCGGTGGCGGTGAGGTCCGCGCTGGCGTTGCCGATTCCGAACATGCTGTAAGGGCCAACGACGTTGTCGGTGATCGAATCGGTTGCCGGGCCGCCGATGGTGTTGTTGTCAATCGTGGTGCTTACGCCTGTTGTCTGGCCGTTGAAGATGCCTCGGAAGCCGGCGCCTGTCCCGGTCCCACCATTATTGATGGTGATTGTGCCGATACTGTTATTGTTGATGATATCGCCGTCCTGCAAGCTGATATCCAATATGCCGGCAAAGCCCCAACTGTTGGCTGTTGTCGTGGTGTTATTGACGACGATTCCGGATAAGCCGTCCAGGCTGCCGATGGTATTGCCAGTGATATCGCCGATATGGAACAAACCGCCGGTCGCACCAACGCGGATTCCGATGAACGCCGACGGGTTTCCGGTACTGCCCTGACTGGTCGTCTGGTTGAAGCCGGAGATGATGTTTCCCTGTATGCTGGTCGCAACTGTGGTGCTGGTGCTGAGGGCAGCTATGCCGTTGATCCGATTCGTCAAGCCGTCGATGACTGTTGTTCCGCTGCCATCGGCTGCGCCGAATCCAATCACGTTGCCGGTTATGGTCGCGGCACCCGCGGTGCCTGGTGAAACGAGAATGCCGGTATATGTCAAGTCGGCACCGGTAAACGTCCGCGGAGAGGTCTGATAGATTCGGTTATTGGTAATGAACCAATTGTTGCTGGCTTGTTGAACACTGATTCCAGCCACGGACGTGGTCGGGCTGAAGAAGTCAAATATATTATTGTTATTGATGGTGTTGAAGTTGCTGCCGGTGCCAAAGCTCACACCCATCACACCCTTGGTTGGTAAGTCTGTTCCAGCAGGGCCAATATTGTTACCTGAAATGGTGTTGTTGTTGCTCCCGAGAGCCGCGAAGAGCACGTTGCCGCCAGCCTGGTCGACCGCCGTGGTGGACGACCCAAGAATTGTGCAGTTTGTGACAGTATTGTTGGACGCGCCGGTGACGAAGAGGATCGTGCTCGTGCCGGCGGTGGCCGACACGGTCGTATTGGACAGGGTCAGCGAGTTACCGCCACTGCTCAACCCATTGATGGTGACATTGCTTGCGCCGACTCTGACCAGTGCGTTGCCTGCCGTGATGGCGCCGGTGACAGTCCGCGCGCCCACGGGGTTAATGGTCAACGAGGTCCAGTTGCCGCCGGTCGGAGCGTTCAAGGTGGCACCTGTGCCGATCTCGGTGGTATCGCCGACAATACTTACTGAAATGACGTTGCCCGTTTGATTCGGATTGGCATTCAACGCAGCGAAAGCATCCGCCAATGTCGCATACCCGCCGTCCGCGCCTGTTGAACCAGATACGGTCACGCTCGTTAGCCCTTCGGGATGGAAGAAGGCCAGCTGTGCGGCGCTCAACATCGAACCGGCAGCGACTGTGCAAAAGAAAAGAAAAATTAAAAAACATGGAGTAAGAAAGGCCGATTTGGAGACGAGTTTTCTGTTCATAAGGGGGGATTTTCTGTGGTGGAAACGTGTGTTCGTCGGCGGTCCAAACCTTCGCAATCCTACGCTCAGCACCGCAAACAGGCCTAGTTATATAGGAATCCGCCTTGTCACGGAAGAAGAAAACTAAAAAATATACAGATCTTCGGACGATGGGCCGACGGCTTGCGCTCGATCTTGACAGTAGGCAGTTCGATTAGCTGCAACAAAAACCGGCTGAAATCCAGGGCGAGCTGGCAAAGCGAAACGTGTTAGCGTAATAGGGGTAAAGAATGTCATCACCGCGAAAAAAGCTTGACTGTTCCTGGCACGACTTGAAATCATTGGGAGGCAAAGGAGATACGGTGCCTATGTTTGCAATTCATCGCAGAACGCAGGTTCTTGGTCGCGCCACAGCCGCCATTCTGTCGGTGGCCCTTATAACCGCGACATACGCTGCGCTCATCCCTGCTGGGCCTAACTATTTTGAGACTGATCCAACGGGAACGTCTATTGATTTTAGTCACACCTCCATCCCTCGTAACTTCTTTGATTCGGGTTCGGATCCCTTCCTTGGGTTCATCCGCTTGCAAGGCCACCCGGTTGACGAGCGGACCCTTGGTACGACCGACACGATCATGCAACGAGTATTCGACATCGAAATCTCCCAGAATGGGCCGCCGAAGACGATTTCGCTCGAGATCGCTGCCGTTAGTCTTGTGGCCGTCAATCCCATCACAGTCACGCACAATGGCGGGCAGAATCCCGAGTTGTGGGATGCGCGCGTCTCGCTCCAGCCCAATCAAGAGCAGCGGGGGAGGATGACCATCATGCAGACGAGCGCAGATGGCGGCACGTATGAGACTTTGCAGCCGGCGCGACTGATGATCACGTTTATCAGACGTTCGGATAACGCGACACGGGATTTGCCGTTTAGGATACTGCTCGCTGCCTCCGATGCTCCGTGGAGCTATAATGCGGACAGGATTTTGATAACGGACGGCCATTTCTGCCCTAGTTGCTCCGCAGGTGAGTCGCGCTCGTCGGTCTTTGAAGGCCCGTCCTTTCGGTGGCAAGTCGGGCCAGCGAGGGGCCGTTAAAATTATTTAGAACTTACGACGGGCGGCTCCAGCCTTTTGGGGGAAGAACAGGGTCGTATCTAAACATTTTGACATTTAGGACGGGTAGCGCACGTCTCGGGCGAATCTGAGCCGATGGATGGATTGGCCAGTGGGGTCTTACCGCATCTGGTTTAACAGTGCGTTCTTTTCTTCCAGCGTAAGCAAGTGAAGTCCGTTCATTGCTTTGATTCTCCGAGGCGTTCCGACCCGCAGTATCGCGATTCACCGAGTGCGCAGGCAACGACAAAGGACGTGAGCAGAGCGAGTAAGGCGCGATTCGTGAATGTTGCCCGCCTCATCTGCGCCCGTTCATATCACTTTGTCGTTGTCATGTGGAGAGCAAAACAGGCACAATCAGCTTGGTGACGAGCGCTTCGTAACGCGCGCAGAGTGAACGCAAAGAACATTTTCACTGAGCTGAAGCGGCGCAATGTTTACCGCGCTGCGGTCGCTTACGGAGTCGTCGCGTGGTTTCTCACGCAGCTTACCACACAAGTATTCCCGTTTTTTGAGATTCCCAATTACGCGGTGCGTTTTGTTGTCATTGCGCTCGCGGTCGGATTTCCAATCGCGATGTTACTCGCCTGGGTTTACGAATTTACTCCCGAAGGGGTCGTCCGGACAGAAGATCTCCATCCCGGACAGGCGAGATCAGCTCAGCGCGCCACGGGGCGGATTCTCGACTTCATCATTATCGGGGCTCTGCTGCTCGTTATTGCAATGCTGATCGTCGGGCGACGTCCGTTTTACAGGGAGACTGGCGAGTCGATCTCTCAAAAAAGCATTGCGGTGCTTCCATTTGAGAACCGGAGCGAAGATAAAGGCAACGCCTACTTTGCCGAGGGCATTCAGGACGAGATCCTGACGCGCTTATCGAAGATCGCTGATCTGAAGGTGATCTCGCGCACTTCGACGCAGCATTACAAAAGCGCACCGGAAAATCTGACTGAAATTGCCAGGCAACTTGGCGTCGCCCACGTCCTGGAAGGCAGCGTGCAGAAGAGTGGCGATGCTGTGCGAGTGAACGTGCAGCTAATCAAAGCAGCCAATGATTCCCATCTTTGGGCTGATACGTTTGATCGCAAACTGACCGACATCTTTTCAGTGGAGAGTGAAGTAGCCAAAGCCATCGCCGAGCAGCTGAATGCGAAGCTGACCGGTGCGGAACAAAAGGCGGTCGCAGACAAACCAACTCAAAACCTTGCCGCCTACGACGCTTACCTGCGCGGCCTCGCTTTCGCGGGCGGCGCCCACGACTTTCGAACGAGCCTGCTGAAATCGATAGAGGCATTCGAAAACGCAGTGCGGCTTGACCCTGAGTTCGCCGTCGCATGGGCCCATTTATGCCGTCAGAACGGCCTGCTATTTCTTAATGTCGACCAATCACCGCAACGTCGGGAAGCAGCCCGTCAAGCCCTCGACATGGCAAAGAAGTTCGGGCCGGACCTGGTCGAGACGCAACTGGCAAACGGCTCCTATAAATACTTTGTCGAGCGTGACTATGAAGGCGCCAAGGCCCAACTCGAATCGATTCGTCGGCTATATCCGAACAATGCGGCAGCTGCGGAATTTCTCGGCGGCATTGCTCGCCGGCAGGGTCGGTGGGAAGACAGCCGCCGATTCTACGCGCAAGCCATTGAGCTCGACCCACAGAATATTTTCTTGCTCACTTATGCGTCGGTGACTGACCTGGCGACACGCGATGCCGCTGCGGCGCAGAAACACCTCGGGCGAGCCCTTGATCTCAGTCCGCAAAATTCGACCGTCATCGGATTCCTCGCGATCAGCTTTCAACTGAACGGCGATGTCGCACGGGCCCAAACGCTCCTCGACACGATCGAGCCGAAGCGAGGCGACGTGATATATGCAGACGTCGTCGCGACGAACGCCATACTTTCGCGCAAATACGATTCCGCGATCGCAATGCTCAAGACGCACCTGGAAGAACCTGCAGCACTGGGCAGTTCTCTCGGAAACTTTGAGAATTTGCTGGGCGACTTGGAGCGACATGCCGGCAATGCCGCCGAGGCGACCGCGAGCTCTTACTGCGCGTTTCGAAGAGCAGGACAAAAACATTCAAAAGGTGAGCGCACAGCTTGAAGCGAGCAAACCTGC
>CAWIXX010000005.1:0-96226 GCA_963840135.1 uncultured Verrucomicrobiae bacterium
TGACCCAAAGATCACCGCTGCCAATAATTCGTCGGACAGCAAACCATTGCTGGCTGACTGGCACATTCGCTTTGTATATTACATCGACCACAGGTTCAGCTCGCCTAACTGCGGGTATTCCAGCGCGTCCTCGCGATGGATGCTTGCGGTGCTCCGTTCAAAATAGTTGGCATCGGACGCCGCCCAATGCTGATCCAGTGCCGCGCGGATCTCTTGATCTCGCACTGCGAATACTGCTCCTTCTTTTGTTGATCGTTCATCTTGAGCCTTCAATTCAACAGTTGTTTCGCGGATCGTCTTTCGCGCTGAGGTATTCAAGTCCAAGCGGCCCCATCCACAAGTCTCCGTCAGTATCTTCATTGTTTTTCTCTTCTTGTTGATTCCGTTCATGCGACCTTTTCGGGCCGCGCATGGTAATTCGTATGTGGTATTAGTGGCTTCCGTAAGACTTTCGTCCATCGGCATCGCCCCACACGCCGCTACCGGTTCGAATCGGTGGGCTCCGCCATGATGGGTCCCTTACGGCCACTGAAAATCAGTGCCAGCGCATTTGCGTTTTTGCTCGTGTTTTCTTGGATTTGCGCCGGATTGCAAACAAATAGGGGTTCGCCCCCGCGAATAAATAGCGAGACACAGCCCAACTCCAACCGGCTTTGCTAAGTTTGTCGGCGATGATTTCCGGTCCTTTCACTGCGGCGGATTCTGTTCGGCCCTTGGCCCTTTCAAAGCAGCATCCTCTATGCGCAGAAATTGGATCCGTATCTGCGTGCCTTGATTAAAGATTTTGATAGCTGCTGGCCGTGAGATACCCGGTCCCGTTGCCGGTCCCAGACAAAGCCTAGGTGTGGTGTATTCTCCGGATCGCATGTATGGGACATCTCCGGGTGGTCGCCATGCCATGTCTTTAGGACCAACTTTCGTGTTGGAATACCCTTGTAAGCGTAATTTTACTGGATCCACGTGTGTGAAGGTGCATTCAACTGTGATCGGCGAAAGCTGCGCTTGCGCTGAGGGTGACGGCGAGTCCCGCCGCCATCAACATTACGGTGGTGACTTCCCAGTACTTGGGGCAATGGATTGTGCCTCTTTTGCACTCCACACGGCAATGACAATGTGATATCAACGACGCAATGCCGCGATCTTTGTGACAAGGCATAGGGTATGCCGGAAGTCAGCGACTCCCCGATTCCTTTGCAACCGGCACGCCCGCGTCTCGAGAATATAGACGTCTTGCGCGGTCTGGTCATGGTGCTGATGGCCCTCGATCACACCCGTGATTTCCTCAGCCACGACGCGCTCTTGTTCCGCCCGCTCGACCTGACCAAACCTACGCCGCGCTTTTCTTCACGCGGTGGATAACTCATTTCTGCGCGCCGGTCTTCTGCTTCCTGGCCGGCACCGCCGCATTTCTCTCGTTGACGCGCGGCAAAACGAAAACTGATCTCGCTCGGTTTCTCATCACCCGCGGCCTGTGGCTGGTGTTACTCGAGCTAACGGTGATGCAGTTCGCATGGACCTTTAACTTCGATATCCATTCAAGTGGCGGGGGCGTGATCTGGGCACTGGGGTGGTCAATGGTCGCGCTAGCCGCCCTGATCTATTTGCCGGTCTGGGCGATCGCTGCATTTGGGATCGTCATGATCCGGGCGCATCGTCTCGATTCCGTGCGCCGGAGGCGTTTGGCTCGCTCGGCTGGCTCTGGAACGTGCTGCATGCCGGAAATCCCGTCCGCCTCTCGCGACCTCTACATCGGTTATCCGCTCGTCCCCTGGATCGGCGTCATGGCCGCCGGATACGCCTACGGTGCGGTGGTGAATTTCGACCGCGCGCGGCGACGTCGCCGAACGTTATGGCTCGGCATCAGTTTGTGTGCGGCCTTCGTGGTGATCCGTGCGACGAACATCTATCGGCGATCCTTTCCCGTGGTCGCGGCAGCAGACCCTGCTCTTTACCGTCTTCTCGTTCATCAAATGCGGAATACCTACTATTTGTATCTGTAATCATACTTGGTCCTTCCTTCATCGTGCTCGGCCTCTTGATCGCGACCTCGGCAAATTCTGGCAACCTTATCGTTTTCGGCCGGGTGCCGCTTTTTTTTATATCGTTCACATTTTTTCTGATCCATGCGATCGCCTTTGCTTATCTCCTACCTGCGGTATGGCGGCCCGAGCGGGCTTTTTGTCGGCCCGCTGTTCCATGATGATGCACGGCAGTATCCGCCGGACTACGGGTTCGGCCTCGCCGGAGTCTACGCCGTGTGGCTGCTCGTCGTGATCACGCTGTATCCCGTGTGCCGCTGGTTTGCCGAGTTGAAGCAGCGCCGACGCGACGTTTCAGGCTGGCTCTCTCTGAGCTGACTGCTAGGGTTTTAAAAACTTCCCGTTGGTTTCGGCCTTGAGGAAGTTTGTAGAAAAGTAGCGGTAAAGCATAAGGACAACCGACAATTGTCGAATTGCTTGCTGGTTCAGAGACACCGGGGGCTACGAGTTTTGAAATTGCCTTTGTGCTCGTGCGTTTTCGATCACATTGCCAGTGTGATCGTAAACGCGGATCAAAAGATTCTGCTCTTTACTTTGTTTCAGCCCCCGCTCTCCGTGTTCTGAAAAGACGTGATTAGCCGCTTCCCGTTCATTTTGGCCATCTCCATGGTCGTAAATTTCAGAACTGGAACAGCCTTCCAGTGGGACGACTCCAACCAGTGACGTCCCGCGCGTAGCATGGACAAGTGCAACATCGGGCGTTGAAAAACGAACTTCTACACCGGTAAGCTTCCGAACGGCAGTCTTTAATCTCTTCCGAAACGGTTCCGTGTCTTGCATGGAACAATATCCCTGCACTCCCTTCCAGTGGACACGTGGATCTTCGTCGTCACAGTCTTCAGTGAAGAGACGACTGAAGTCGGCCGTGTCATGGCCGTTCCAAGCAACTTCGTATTCCGCGAGAACATTGCGCACAGCACTCTCATCGTCATCGGCGTAGTCCGTGCCGCTGTAGTAGTTGCCGTAGTAACTCAGAGGCGGGTAGACATTTCCGTAAGCGTGGCCGGATTTGAGCCCATAATCATAGCTATCGTTACCATACCCGGATTTGTTAACCGGAGTTATCGGACGGATAAGGATAATTATCGTAGGATTGGTCTTAGATTCCCTTCCAGTCCGAGCCCGCCAAGGACCCCACCACCATGGACGGCAAATTGCCGGATAACGATAACCATTTTACTGAAAATGCTGAAAAGCGATAGAACCGATTACCTCGATTAAAGTATCCGTAGTTGAAACGGTTAAAGCATGAAGGCCCAAGGCTGAATTCATCATTGGAGGGCGGCGCATTGGCGCTGCCGCCCATCAACGCGCATCGGAGCGCGGTGCATCGGCATTCGGGCAATCGAACGTGGCGTATTAACACCCTACCTCATCTGCGCCTTCGCAATCGAGGCTGCGAAAATGCATGCTACCACGCCAACCAAGGAGAACGAATTTTCTCCAGTTCATAGCGTCATAGGTTTCCAAAGATTGAAAACCCCGGGGATTTCAAAGTTGCGGCACTGGAAAGATAAAAGGTAGCAATCGCGTTACCTTTCCTCTCTGGGAAACCACCACACCTGGCGATAACAATCATTTGCTACCTACCCAGTTTACCGGTCGAATCTTGGCATTTGCTCGCTGCTTTCCCAGCGTTAGATCTGCGCCTACGCTACGACTACGAGACGGGCGGCCTCAACTCTGTCAGTTCTTTGGGTTGCGTATACATGTCGCCAAACAATTGCCAGGATCGAAAAAGTTGCCAGCCATCGTCGCGCCTGTCGTAAAGCCGCGCGGTTCAAAGAGCCGCCGATTCCGCTTCCTGAATGCCGAATAATTCGGTCCGATTGTCATTCTAGAGGATAAACCAACCACACCATCGTTTGAAACGACCTTACGACATAATTCTCGCTGGAATTGTAATCCTGCTGGCCGGATTCTCGCGGCTGCGGCTAAGGTTCAACAATCAACTTCGCCATATGCGACCGCGGCGGATCTCGTAGGATGTTTGCAATGAAGCTACGAGAGCAGGCATTGCTTAAAGTAAGCCGCCAGTCTCTGCCGACAAGTTCGCGCCCTGCGATACAACGTTTCCCGTGGAAAACGAGTATCGTGACCACGGTGTTTTGGATTGGCGAACCGGCCGGCGCTAATAATCCGGTGTCGAATGTGAGAGTTCGTGGGACGCGAATTGGACAGGGAATTACGGCGGATTTGACACGCCCGATTCGTCGACGCGACGCAACTATGTTCCAGTGTCGTTTGTGCCCCGGCAGAATCCGTTCTATTGTGCGCTTCCGTATAGCGATGTGCGCACCGCAGGCAGTTAGACCGGAAGCCGCGCTGGTTATTCCATGGTTCAAACAGGCCTACCCAGGAACCTGGTCGTTCAGTGTGCAAGGATCGCTGGGTTGCTATTCGAAAGGAAAATCGCACTTGCTACGCGCAGTGGGAAGATTGCGGCCCGTTTCGCACGGATCATTTCCAATACGTGTTCCAAAATGAACGGCCAAAGCCGAATCTGAACGGTGGCGTCGGTCGATGTTTCTCCCGCGGTGCGCGATTACCTCCGACTCCCACCAACGGACGCGACCGACTGGCAATTTGTCGAGGCGCGGGATGTGCCACCTGTACCGTGGCGGAGCTACGGCGAAAACAATCATTTCGTCATCGCGAGGCGGCAGACCGAGCAGCGACAAGCCGAGCAGCGATTGAAGGAACAGAAAGGGAAATAGAGATGACGCCGAGCCGGAAAAGGACGAGTGCGTCTGCAACAATCCACGCTTGAAACACAGACCCAGACTCCAACCGGCTTTGCTAAGTATGTCGGCTATGATCTCCCCAGTATTTCATCTTATGTAGGACGCGGCTCCCTTCTGGTTAAGCTTTACGGTTTTCTCGGCGCGGGCGACTCCGCAAGCTTTTTTTTGGAAGCGCGGATCATTCCGAAGCGGATCGAACATCGGATCGAGCCGGAGCAGCGCGGGAGTGAGCGGCACGTTTGCGGCGAGTGCGCCCTCGTACAAAATGAGAGCAGTTTCTGTAAAGTGGCGATGGCGCGGTCGGGTTCCCCCATGCGCGCCGCGACTTGGGCGAGGATCTCGATCGGCATCGGACCATCCGCCGCGTCTTTCTCGATCGGGGTCATGGCCACGGCGCGTTCGGCCAGAGCCAGCGCGGCCGCCTTGTCGCCCAGACCCATATTGGTCAGCGCGAGATTTCCAATGAGGACATCATTTTCCGGCTCTTCCTTGAGGAAAGATTCCAGTTCGCTGCGGGCCTGCCGCCAACTTTCCTGGGCGGCGGCATCGTCGCCCGCAACTTCCTGCGCCCAGCCTAAATAGAACCGCAGTGCGCCATAGACAGAACCCAACGCTGGATTAGGCTTGGCCAATATTTCCTTCACCGAGGGATGATTTGTGCAGGTTGGCGCTCCAGGATCGCTTGGTAAACTTGTGTTTCCAAGGCGCTGGCGTCGTCGGCGTTCAGATACGAAGAGCAGACGCCGAGGCCCGCGCCAGGTCGCCCTCGGCTTGTGCAATACCCGCCTTTGTCGCGAGGGTATCCACGTCGTCCGGTGCGATATTGAGAATCTGATCAGAGTTTCGCAGGGCTTCGGGAAAACGACGAAGACAGATATAGGAATACGCGTGCTGGGTGAGCAGGTAAACGTAGCGGATCGAGCCGCTCGGCTTCGATGAAGTACCGCCTCGCACCGGTCCCACTGGCCTCGCCTCCGTGCGACATTGAGCGGACGACTCAGGAATCCGGCTGCTATTGGCAGAGAAACTGACGTGCTTGCTCAAAGTAATGCACCGCGGTGTCGTAGTCTTTCCAGCAAAAGTCGTGGTAGAGCTCCTTGGCCACAGCCTCGCCGAAGGTTGGGCTGAAGAGTGAGCGCGGTTTCGGCTGCCTGCCGTGCTTCTTCACGTAGGGCGACCATTAGTAAGAACTCTCTGTGAGGTAGCCGCGCGAATCAACATATGACAGCAGCGCCCAACTCAGCGCAAACTTCGGTCCAGACCGCCACCGCTTCTCTGAGATGTTTCTGTGCACCAAGGGCGTTGGCGGATGTGGTGGCAGTTTTCAATGTATAAGCCAGCCCGCGGAGGTAGGCATCGTAAGCATCAGGATTGTCTGTCGGGTTCCGCTGCGATCTCTTGCTCTTCCCGACCGCTCAGGCGCGCTCGCAACTGCTCGGCAATGGCTTTGGCCACCTCACTTTCGACTGAAAAGATGTCGATCAGTTTGCGGTCAAAGATCTCGGCCCAAAGATGTGAATCATTGGCAGCTCTGATTAGCTGCACGTTAACGCGCACGGTGTCGCCGCTCTTTGAACCCTTCCCTCTAAGATGTGCGCGACGCGAGTTCGCTGGCGATTTCGGGCAAGTTCTCTGGCGCGCTTTGTAATGCTGCGTAGAGGTCCGCCAAAATGACCTTCAAATCCGCGATCTTGGATAACCGCGTCAGAATCTCGTCCTGAATTCCGTCCGCAAAGTAAGCGTTCGCTTTATCCTCGCTTAGGTTTTCAAATGGAAGCACTGCGATGCTTTTTTCAGAGAGATCGCCTCGCCTGCCTGCCGGTAGAAACGGAAGTCGCCCAACGACCAGCATTGCAATAACCAGCAGCAGAGCCCCGATGATGATGAAGTCGAGAATCCGCCCAGTGGCGCGCTGAACCGATTTTGCTTGGACCGGATTGAGATCTTCCGTCCGCACAACCCCTTGGGAGTGAACTCGTAAACCCAGGAGAGTATCATCGCGATTGGAAAGCCCGCCGCGAGCGCGATCACGACAAAACGCACTGCGGAATTCGGAATCTCAAAAAACGGGAAAACCTGCGCCCGTTAGCTGCGTGAGGAACCATGCGACCACTCCGTAGGCAACTGCTGCGCGATAAACATTGCGCCGTTTTAGCTCGGTGAAGATGTTTTTAGCGTTCACTTTGCGCGCCTTGCATGAGCGCTCGTCACAGCCGCAATTCTACTTGGATGCGCGTGACTTGAAAAGCACGTGGAGCCGATTTCAGCGACTTTCAAGGCTCGTAGGTCAAATCCGACATGTGCCCTGTCCAAATAAATTTCGTTCCGCCGTTTCCGTGGAAGGAGCTTGGAAGGACGGTTTCCCTCCCGCGCGGTATTGGTGGTTGGAGTTTGGCCGCGCGTCAGGAGGCACGTTGACCTGTGTCCCGTTTGTTGAATTCAAATCTTTCAGCCGATAGGAGTCGGCGACTCTCGCGAGTATCGCGTGCTGCGCTGCTCCAACACGCGCAAGATTAGGGTCGACTCTGACAATAAGCGGTGAGAGCGCGATGCATCAAGATGGCTTTGACTCAATCCAGAAAGGTAAAGACATGAATACAGTGATAACATGTAATCAGTTTAAAGAGATCGAAGAAGCGAGGCAAATTCGCTTGAATCGTTTTTTGGCCGGATGTCCGAACAGAATACGCAATGGCGAGCCCCACAGCTGGTGGTCGCCGATTGCTTACCGGAGGTTGATATCAGTGCGGATGATCAGCCAGTGGTCGCCAAATAATCGCTAAGACACGCACGTGGCGGGGAGTGTTTGCGAATAAAAATTTGCAAACTTGCTGTAAGTATTGTGGCCACTACATGCAGGGATGGAAGGACCGCAACTGAGGACGCCTGCACGAGATAGTGGCTTGAATTCCACAGGCCCGATCCGCTGGTGTTGAACGACGACCGCGTCGAGGCGTTCGCGGCCTCGCAGCTTAACCGAGAACGGGCAACGGTGGACACTTTGGAAGACATTGCCGGGGGCGGTTAGCGCCACCCCCCGGGGCGATTGAGATCGATCGCCCTATCCACTCCTGCTCCTCACTCGCAACACGGTATTGGCTGAAAGGCGAGACGTGCGGAAGCTTTCACTGAGCGTCTGTCCAGAGGCAAACATGCTTCGCGCCGCCTGCGGGGTGAATTTGTAGATGGCGTTGGGGGTGGCGCTGCCCGAACCGCCACGTCGCCCGCATCCACCACAAACAGGTTGCCCGCGCTGTCACAGGCTCAAGACTTTGCGCGCTGTTCGGCACGGAACCGTAGGTCGTTCGAGGATGTCGACGTAGAACTCCCGGCGGTCTTACCTATAGATGTTGCCGCCCAAATCCGCCATAAGCAGATCGCCCATACTGTCAAAGGCCAGGTCTGCCGGGCGATCGGACGGCTCCAACGCGGCAAAGGTGCCCCGCAATCCGTTAGGTTTGTATTCGTAGATTCTGCCCTGAGAGATGTTACCGATGCTGTTTCACCACAACAAGTTGCCCGCGCTGTTAAAAGCCATACCTACAGGGTGATGCAACCCTGAGGCAAACGTGGCTGCGACCCGGTCGGCTTGTATGGATAGATGATGCCGCGATTTAATTCGCTTCAGACACATTGCCTGCCCCGTCAACAGCCAGGTATGACGGGTAACTCAATCCGGAAGCAAACGTCGTTCGCACTCCGTTCGGAGTAATTTTGTAGACGGCGGCCTTGCCCAAGAGTTCGTCGCCATCGTAATCCACCACAAACAGATTGCCAGCGCTGTCAAAGGCCACATCCCCGGGAGTGTTTAATCCCGCGGCAAAGATGTCTTTGGCCTCCGTCCCAGCTGAATCTGTAGATCACGCCGCACGGCGGCCGGCAGTTTTTGAGGCGCGCGTTGCCCGACACGAACAGGTTCTGTGCCGACGCGCTACTGCAAATCAGAATAACTGCTCCCAAGCATGCTATTCTGTTGAATAACTGCCTGGCGACGCCAGGCGCACATTTGGATTTACTTTCTGTTAGTTTGGTTTTCATGGTTTTTCCTCTGTTTCGTTTTTGTTGGTTTCTTTGTCCTGTCACAGAGGGTCACTGCAGGAAAACCGGCTCGACGTAACACGGAAAGATGGAGACTTTCGTTACAATCGTTAAAGGGCGCTTCCTACGCGAGAACGCCGCGCTGCCCCCGAAAGCCTTCCAGGGACAGCGCAGCGCGCCGATCCTACCGCCTGTCGAAGACTCAAGGCTTAATCATCATTTGAGCTGACTTAGGTTCACCCACTTGGTATCCTGGGCCAGGTTCCAGAGTCACCACAACGCTGTACGATTGAAGAGCTGGTGCTCTCCGGTTAGGCAAGGTTTGGACCAGGATTACTCCGTAGCCGGATTGTCCGATGTGGGCCGGGGGAAACAAGGGGGACGTAATCAACTCCTGGGATAGCGGTGCCGCTGACCTTGAAGTTTACGTAACTTCCACCGAACACGACTGGATTCATGTTCAGCACGAACGAACCGGTCTTCCCCCACGTCACATCTCCTGTGCTATGGATAGTGATAACCGGGAATTTGTCCTCCTCGCTACGCACCTGCGTGATCGCGCTCCCAAGCACGAGCACTAAGGCGAAACTAACAAGGATTTTGCTGATGATTTTTGTTCTCATATACTTAATTTCCTTTCATTGTTTTGGCCTTCCGTGATCTCTCGTCATTGAGAACCCATTTCCGACCTTTCACCTAGGGTACTGCAGGAAATCCGGCTCGACGTAACACGGGAAGATGGAGAATTTCGTTAAAATCCTTGAAGGGTGCCTTTCTAGCGAAAACGCCGCGCTGCCCCGAAAACTCCTAACGGGACAGCGCAGCGCGTCCATCTTACAGCCCATTGAAGATTCAAGGCTCAATCGTCATTTGAGCTGACTTAGGCTCGCCTACTGCATATCCTGGTCCGGGTTCCAGTGTCACTACAACCTTGCACGATCGACGGAAGGCTGGTGCCCTCCGGTCAGGTAAGGTTTGGACCAGCATTACTGCGTAGCCGGATTGTCCGATGTAATGCGGGGAGATAAGGGGGACGTAATCAACTCCTGGGATAGCGGTGCCGCTGACACGGAAGTTTACGTAAGTTCCTCCGAACATCAGCGTAGGCCTCATGTCCAGAACGAACGCACCGGGCTTCCCCCGCGGCACTGCCTCCTCTGTGCTATGGATAGTGATAATCGGGACTTTGTCCTCCTCGCCATGCAGCTGCGTGATCGCGCTGCCAAGCACGAACATCAAGCCAAGGCTAAGAACGAGTTTGCTGAGGATTTTTGTTCTCATTTATTTAATTTTCTTTCATTGGTTTGGCCTTCCGTGACCTCTCGTCATTGAGAACTCATTTCTGGCCTGTCGCTGAGGTACTGCAGGAAATCCGGCGCGATATAACGCGGAAAGTTTGGATTTCTTTGAAGAAACCCCGCCTTCGGTTCACGTCGGCCACCTTGACCGTGCAAGTCGCGGCTTAGCCGCCTTATAAGCTACGGAGGGTCAGACAGGAATGTCCCGGACGGGAACCGACTACGGCAGAAGGCAAGAAGAGAAGTTTCTAACAGACGATAATAGCAAAAACAAAGACCAAGCTTTGCTTAACCTTAAGTGCGTCGTTATCTTTGTTGCTCTCCGTTAAAACCGCTCCTGGGAGGTCTATTTGGGCGCGAGTCCACTTGTAACATTGCGCCCGCGTCAACTCGACGGGGAATGTCTCGAAAGCTAACGTCCTATTACCTGTTAGGCCACATCTGCTCCGGCTTACTGCGTTGCGTCAAGGTTCGGGGATTAATCCCCTTTGAAGGATAGAAGAAACAATCAATTTCTTTGATGCTTCTCCCGCGCGTGGAGATCATAGCGAAAGCGTTTTTCTAAAGTAATTTCCTCTGCCAAAAGATTCGCGTAGCAAATTCCGGTTGTCGCGCTTGCACAATATCGCGCAGTTTCCGCGCTTACTTGTTCGCCAACAGCAACGGGCATTTTTGAATCTAAATCATAAATAATAAAGGTTTTCATTTCTAAATTCCTTTCCTATTAAACGTTCATTGTTTTCGCCTTCTTTGATTTGGCTTTCTACTGATGTACTGCAGGAAATCTGGCGTGACGTTATGCGGAAAAATGCAGAAGCACACATGGCAAGACCTTTGGGAAACTCCCGCCACTGCGTCTCACGCGCGCGTGGAGCGTTTACTAGAAAATGATCGACCGGATTACACCAATCACGGCTTCTTTTCCTCGCAGAGTTTCTGGAAAGCGGGATCGCTGCGCAAGGGGTCCCAGATCGGATCGAGCCTAAGAAGGGCCGGCGTAATGGGCGCTTGTTGGAATAAGTCACTATAGGGCGTTTGTAACAGCTGGGGGAGAGTTGAGATGGCACGGCTCTTTTCGCCGAACATCGTCTGAATTAACGCCAGGTTCTCTTCTAAGCCAGGTCCGTCCATTGCATCTTTAGCACGGGGCAGAAGCACGATTGCACGTTCCGCTAGCTTTAGAGCCGAATCCTTCTCCCCCATCGCGGCATAAGCTAGAGACAGTGCTGCCGCAAAGCCCGACCTGTTTGGTTGATCTCTGTGAGCGCTGCTCGAGCGTGTTGCGTGCCTGTTCAGCGGTAAGCTTTGCCCCAGCCAAATCGCCAGCAAGGCGCTGCATGAAAGCAAGGTCCAACTGCTCCCAGCTCTTCTCGAGCTCATTAGAAAAATGGAATTGAGCCAATCGGGCTTGCAGCAATCGAACAGCTTCACCGTAATTTCGTTCAAGTCTCAATTGAGTGATCTTAGGTCCCAAGAAAAGCCCCTCAGAACTCTGCCCGTTCATTTCCGATAGCAACCTAGCGGCTTCTGGCAGGTTACCTTGGGCCTGATAAATGCTGGCCTTTGATGCCATCACATTCGGATCGTTTGGCTTAATGTCCAGCGCTCGATCATAGAGCTTTAGCGCGGCTGGGAATTGTCGAAGCATGGTGTAAGTCCCTGCTGTGTCCATAAGTAACTCCACATTGCGTGGGTCCAGGGCGAGGGCTTGCTCGAAGTAGGCAATGCTTTGATCCCAGTGTCCCTCGCGTCGGGTAACTCAGCCGAGGGCCATGTGCGACCTCGCTGTTACCTGGTAACATTTTGCTGACGCGCTCGAACGTGGTTTTGGCAGACCCGTAATCACGCAGCACCCAGTATTGATAATAACCCAAGGCGAGCAGGGTTTCAGGCGAGTTCGGCTCCAGTTTCTGCGCATTCTCCAAAGCACGTTTCGCCGCATCGCCCCGAGCGGCGCTAGCAGTGTCGACGCGGTTAAAGTAAAGATACGCGTCCGCGCGAGAAAGCCGCGCCCAAGCAAGCGCAAAATTGGGATCAAGCTGCACCGCCCGCTCATAAAAACCGACGGCTTTCCATAAGAGATCGGAGAGAAGGATAGGCGCTGCGTGCTTCAAAAGCCAGGCCGCGCAGATACGCA
The DNA here is from genome assembly GCA_963840135.1 of uncultured Verrucomicrobiae bacterium. GTDB lineage: Bacteria > Verrucomicrobiota > Verrucomicrobiia > Chthoniobacterales > UBA10450 > Udaeobacter. The sequence goes on from CAWIXX010000005.1 coordinate 12,257, forward strand.
TCGTAAGCCTCCGGATTGTTTGTTGGTTTAACTGCTAACGCTTGCTCCTCGCGACCGGTTAGCTTCGCCTGCAACGATTCCGCGATTCCTTTGGCGATCTCGCTCTCGACACCAAAGATGTCAGTCAACTTCCGGTCGTAGGTGTCTGCCCAGAGATGGGAATCGGTTTGCGCGTTAACCAACTGAACATTGACCCGCACCTGATCGGCCGCTTTTTGCACGCTACCCTCAACAATATTCGCTACGCCAAGCTGCTTGGCGATCTCGCGCAGATTCCTCGGTTTGCTCTGGTAGTGCTGCGTGGAAGTGCGCGAAATTACTTTCAAGTCTGCGATGCTAGCCAGCCGGGTCAGGATCTCCTCTTGGATGCCGTCCGCGAAATAGGCGTTATCTGGATCGGGACTGAGATTTTCAAACGGCAGCACTGCGATTCCGCTTGTTACCGGTTGACGGATTAATTCACTTTTCCAAATGATTCCATCCAACGGCCGCAGCTAACGCGATGCAGTGAGCCTGCCAGAAGTGCACTGGTTGGATTCCGTTGCACCCATTTTCCGCCACGAGCGAAGAATCCAGTGTGCTCGAGCTAAGATTGGCTCGTGCTTTAGCCAGTGTTCAAGGTCTTCTGCCAGCGCGAGAGCGGAAGAGTAACGGCGCTTTGGATCTTTCTCCAAACACTTGAGACAAATTGTGGAGAGCTCGCGATCTATTTTCGGATTCAAGAGGCGCGGTTGTCGCGGCTCGGTATCCAAGAGTAGCTTGATCGTCTCGTAGGTTGTTCCTCCTGCAAAAGGTGGATGCCCGGTTAGCAGTTGATAGAAGACCGCCCCAAGCCCATAAACATCTGTGGAGCTGCTGACGGCTGCGTTGTTTCCTACAGCTTGTTCCGGCGCCATGTAACTGGGTGTCCCCAACACGTCCATCGTGCGCGTCACCGTGCTTTCTGTTTCGACTAATCGGGCAAGACCAAAATCGGTGAGAAGCGGCTCACCCTTTGCATCGAGCAAGACATTCCCCGGTTTGATGTCTCGATGCAGAATGCCGTGTTCATGCGCGTAATGCACGGTGCGAGCTACCTTCGCGATTAATTCCGCTGCCTGTCGGATCGACATCTGCGCGCGCTTGATCACTTCGTCAAGCTGACCACCTTCGACGAACTTCATGCTGAAGTAGCAGGAGCCTTCGCGCTCGCCGACCTCGTAGACGGGAACGATACCGGAATGATCCAGGCTCGCTGCAGCTTCCGCTTCGCGGCGAAAGCGCTTCAGATGCGCTTCGGTGGCCCAATAGCCCATGCCGATTACTTTGAGCGCGACGGTGCGATTAAGGCTTTTCTGGTGGGCTCGATAAACTACGCCCTGACCGCCCCGGCCAATTTCTTCCAGCAATTCGTAGTCACCAAAGTCTCCTAGCATTCTTGTTGGTGGAGTGGCTTTCTTTCTATCCGGTGCTCGCACGCCATGATCGCCACCGGAGTCAACGATCCCGGTCACAGATTCGTCCGCGAGCAGAGCAAGGCCGGTTTCTAGCAGACAAGCCGGGCAAACTTCTTGTGTTGCGTCGTCAGAGACTTTTGCTCCGCACCTTCCGCAAACTCGGATTGCTGTGTTCACGGCTACTTTTCCTCGCAGAGTTTTTGGAAACGCGGATCGTTCCGGAGCGGATCGAACATGGGATCGAGCCGGAGCAGAGCAGGGGTCAGCGGCGCGCTTGGGCCGAGCGGGCCCGCGTAGGGTGTCCTAATAAGCTTCTGCAAAGCAGCGATAGCGCGATCGGCATCTCCCAACCCCGCTGCCACCCGGGCGAGAAACTCAATCGAAGCGGGGCCATCCAGGGCGTCTTTCTCGATCGGGACTGCAGCTATGACCCGTTCTGAGTGAGCCAGTGCAGCGGCCTTGTCGCCAAGACTCATTTCAATGAGCGCGAGATGCCCAAGCAGACTATCATTGTCCGGCTCTTGAGTGATGTAGGATTCCAGTTCTCGGCGCGCCTGTTGCCAGCTTTGCTGGGCGGAAACATGATCGCCAACAACTTCCTGAGTCCAGCCTAACCAAAATCTCAGTTCGCCTTTGGAAGAGCCCAGCGGTGGATCGGATTTGGCTAGTAGCTCCTTGAGCCGCGAGGTGATTGGTGCATAGCTGCGCTCCAGGATCGCCTGGTAAGCTTGTGTTTCCACTGCGTTAGTATTGTCTGCTGCGGGTTGCATCGGAGTCATGAGAGCCGCAGCCCGCGGCAAGTCGCCTTCGGCTTGCGCGATCACAGCCTTCTCCATGATGGTATCCATGTCATCTGGCATAATATTAAGGATCTGGTCCAGCTTCCGTAGGGCTTGTGGGAAGAGACGGCGATTCTTGTAGGAAAGTGCGTGCTGGAAAAGAAGGGTAACATTGCGCGGGTCGAGCTGCTCGGCTTGGTTGAAGTACGCCTCGCTCTGGTCCCACTGGCCTCGCCTCCGCGTAAGATAGGCAAGCAATTCGGGAATCCGGCTACTATTGGGCAGAAACTGACGAGCCTGCTCAAAGTAACTCACTGCGGTGTCGTAATCCTTCAGGCAGGCGTAGTGATAAAAGCCCTTAGCCAATATGGCCTCGCCTAGATCAGGCTGAAGATTCAGCGCGGTGTCAGCTGCCTGCCGTGCCTCGTCACGCAGCGCGACCGTGGGTTGAAGATTCTGTGTGCGATACGCACGCGCCTCCACGAACGACAGTAGCGCCCAACTAAGCGCGAACTTCGGATCCAGGCGCACCGCTTCTCTGAGATATTTCTGCGCGCCAAGGGCGTTCTGCGCTGTGTTGGCTGGCTTCAGGCTATAAGCCAGACCACGCAGGTAAGCATCGTAAGCTTCCGGGTTGTTAGTTGGTTTAACCGCTAACGCCTGCTCCTCGCGACCGGTAAGCTTAGCTTGCAAAGAGCCAGCAATTCCTTTTGCGACCTCGCTCTCCACTGCAAAGATATCCGTAAGTTTCCGATCGTAGGTCTCAGCCCAGAGGGCGGAATCAGTTTGAACGTTAATAAGTTGCACGTTGATGCGCACCTGATCGGCCATTTTTTGAAGCGTGCCTTCAAGAATATTGGCTACGCCCAACTGCTTCGCGATCTCAGCCAGATTGCGAGGCTTGCTCTGATATTGCGAGGTAGACGAGCGCGAAATCACTCTTAAATCGGCGATGCTAGCCAGGCGTGTCAGGATCTCTTCCTGGATGCCTTCGGCGAAATAGGCGTTATCTGGATCACCGCTGAGATTTTCGAACGGAAGAACTGCGAGGCTCTTCGATATCTGGACCGCGGGTTTGTGGTTCCAAACCATCAGGCCCAAACTCATCGCGAACGCAACTAACACCGCGGTCAGGGCGGTGGTGCTTGGATTTCGTTGCACCCATTTCCGGGCATGTGTGAAGAATCCGCTTCGCTTTGCCTGGATTGGTTCGTGCTTTAACCAGTGTTCCAAATCTTCGGCCAGTGCGAGAGCGGAAGAATAACGGCGTTTGGGGTCTTTCTCCAGGCACTTGAGGCAAATGGTTGAGACCTCGCGATCGACGTTCCGATTCCACAGGCGCGGTTGCCTCGGCTCGGTACTTAGCACTAAGCGAATTGTTTCGTAAGTTGTTCCTCCCGCAAAAGGGGGATGGCCGGTAAGCAATTGGTAAAGGACTGCGCCAAGTCCATAAACATCTGTTGCCTTACTGAGTTTTGTGTGTTCACCGGCAGCTTGTTCCGGTGCCATGTAACTGGGTGTGCCCACTACCTCAAGGGTGCCCGTGACAGTGCTCTCGGCTTCCACTAATTGGGCAAGACCAAAATCGGTTAGATGTGGTTCGCTGTTTACATCCAGCAGGATGTTCCCCGGTTTGATATCCCGATGCAGAACGCCGTGTTGATGCGCGTAATGAACGGTACGGGCTAGCTTGGCAATTAGCTCGACGGCGCGTCGTATGGGTATTGGCTGGCGCTCGGCCATTTCATCAAGCTGACCGCCTTCGACAAACTTCATGCTGAAGTAGCAGGAGCCGTCGCGTTCGCCCACCTCGTAGATGGGAACGATGCAGGAATGTTCGAGGCTGGCGGCGGCTTCCGCTTCCCGACGAAAGCGCTTCAGATGCGCTTGGGTCGTCCAAGGGCCCAACCCAATTACTTTGAGCGCCACGGTGCGATTGAGGCTTTTCTGGTGGGCTCGATAAACTACGCCCTGACCGCCTCGACCGATTTCCTCCAGCAATTCGTAGTCGCCGAAGTCTCCAAGCATACTTGCTGGTCGCGGGGCCTTCTTTCTATCCGCTGCTCGCGCGCCATCGTCGCGGCCCGGGTCAGCGACCCCGGCTACAGATTCGTCCGCGAACAGAGCAAGGCCGGTTTCTAGAAGACAAGCCGGGCAAACTCCTTGTGTTGCGTCGTCGGAGACTTTTGCTCCGCACCTTCCGCAAACACTGGTGGCAGTCTTCATTTTGATGATCGCCTCATTTGAGACAATGACTGAAATTCTCTTGCAGGGTACGCCCGCAGGACAGCGATTAAATGGCGCAGCTCATCCTCCATATCGCCGGGGACCATTACCGTCTGCGCGATTTCTTCGCGCAATAGTTGCCGGTAACGCCGGCGCAACCGGTGAAGCACTTCTTTCACCGCGTTCTCAGTCATTCCCAATTCGTGTGCAGTGTCCGCTAGCGACAGGCGATCAGGTTCCCCGGTGAGCGATTTCTGTAGCCGATCAAACAACTGGATATTGCCAGCGGCACGATACTCGTCTCCCAGTCGCACCAGCACTTGGTGAAGCACTGTCAGCGCCCAGTGACGCTCGTAAATTTGGTCCGCGATCAAAGGATCTGCCGGGTCAAACCCACCGCGCTCACGCTCACGCAAATCTTCTAATGGGATTAACCTCTGGCCTTTTCCCCGTTTAATCGCCATCGCGCGGTATCGCTCATTCGCCAGAAAATGTTTGAGCGATGTGAGCAGATAAGAACGCAAGCGTCCTTTCTCTTTCCGCACGGTATCCAGGTCTCGGCTTTCCAACAGCAGAGCAAAAAAACCTTGGGTAAAATCTTTCGCCTCTTCCGGCCCGATGCCCCGCCGCCGCACGAAACCGTAGACCGGCCGCCAATAGGTGCGGCAAAGTTTATCCAGCGCCGCTTGCGCTGCGGGTGTTGGACCTCGTGCCTCCAGCACCACGCTCCAGTGCGTGGTAGCAAAGAGCGCCGCGCCCTTTTGCGCGCCTCCGCCAAGCGCGGTCAGATTCCGACTCTTGAGCGCGATCGACTTACTAAGATCGACATCATGGGCGCGTTTAATTCCTTCCGGTGTGAGATCAAAGGCCCACGCCAGAACCACTGCCACTGGAAAACCAATTATGAGCAACAGCACTACCAGACGCACCGCCCAATTTGGAATTTCGAAAAACGGAAAGATCTGGCTAGCAACCTGCATCAGCAACCAAGCCACAACAGCGTAGGCGATAGCAACTTTGTAAACGTTGCGCTGTTTTAGCTCGGCGAAAAAATTGGGCGCGGTCATGGCTGCTTTTCCTCGCGGGGCTTTTGGAAGCGCGGATTGCTCCGCAGCGGATCAATCATCGGACCGAGTCGGAGCAGCCCGGGAGTGAGTGATATATTTTTGGAGATCTTTGCCCCGCTTTTTCCGCAACTGTTGTTGGCGGTCTTCATTAGATGGATTGGCCCTCCGCCCCTCAATTAGATACTGCAAGAAATTCTCCCGTTTGTTACGCTCGCAGCACGACAATTAAGTGGCGCAGTTCGTCCTCTATATCACCGGGAAGCATTACGGTGTGGGCGATTTCCTCCCGCAAGAGTTGGCGGTAACGCTGACGCAAGCGGTAAGATGCTTGTCTCACCGCGCCCTCAGTCATCCCGAATTGGCGCGCGATATCGGCCGGCGAAGGGCGATCCGGTTCGTCCGTTAGCGATTTCTGTAGAAGGTCAAATAATTGGATATTGCCGCCGGCACGATACTCGTCTCTTAGCCGGGCCATTACCTGATCAAGCACGCTTAGCGCCCAACGGCGCTCGTAAATTTGATCTGCAGGTAATGTCTCTGCTCGCTCGAAACCGACGCGCTCACGCTCACGCAAGTCCTCTAATGGGATTAAGCGCTGGCCTGCGCCGCGTTTAATTGCCATTGCACGATTGCGCTCGTTCGTTAGGAAATGCTTAACTGACGTCAGCAGATAGGAGCGCAAGCGACCCTTATCCTTGCGCACAGCATCCAGATCCCGGCGCTCCAGCAACAGGGCAAAGAACCCCTGAGTGAGATCTTGCGCCTCTTCGGCTCCAACGCCCTGTCGTCTTACGAAACCATAGATCGGTCGCCAGTAGGTGCTGCAAAGTTTTCCAAGCGCTGCTTGCGCCGCGGGTGTTGGACCTTGCGCCTGCAGCACCATGCTCCAATGCGTCGTAGTAAACGCCACCGGGCCATGATAGGGGCTTCCGCCAATAGCGCTCTGGGACGTCACCTGGTCATCGGCAGGGGGCACCCTACGATCCAAATCGAAAACCGCGCCAAAAGGCAAGCTCTCTTTTCGGCGCATTGGCTCGCACGGTAAGCCAAAGTCGCTATGGAGCTGAAGCGATAATTCCCAACTGACGGAAATTTCCTAGATGCGATTTTCCAAACGCCAGATCTAGCGCAGGCAAGCAAAGGGATCGGCGGCGGATGGCTGGCGATCCGATCCGGAGAGCCGGGAGATCCGCCAAAATTTCGGATTGCGAATTGTGCATCGCGGCCTTGGGATGAAGCGGTGATTCGCGGAACCCAAAGCATCGTTGAAATCGCAATTCTCAGCGTGCTGATCCTGGCAACGCGCTGCGCGAATTATCAGGATGTTTTTGTCGCCGGGAATATTTATTTCACCGACGCGGATTGTTACGCACGGATGACACGCGTGCGGATGTGCTCGGAACATCCCGGGTTGATCGTACGGCACCACGACTTCGAGAACTTCCCGGCGGGGACGACTCCGCATACAACTGCTCCGCTGGATTATCTCGTCCTTGCGCTGTCGATTTTCCTGAAACCATTCACGGCGCAGGCAATCGATGTGGCTGGCGCGCTCATTTCGCCGTTGCTCGCGCTGCTCGGAGGCTGGTTTCTTTGGTGGTGGTCCGTGAAACTTCGTTATCGGTGGATGATGCTAATCCTCTACGCGATCAGTCCTATTCTGGTTCATGGAACGGAGCTCGGCAGACCCGATCATCAATCTGTGCTGATCGTACTCGTGGCGATCGCGATTTGTGCAGAGTGGAGCCTGCAAGCAGAAGCCGGTAGCCCCCTGAGGACGGCCACTGGAGTTCGTAGCAAATGGAGCGTCCTCACTGGAGTCGCCTGGGGCTTGGCGATCTGGGTCTCTGCTTACGAGTCGCTGGTTTTATTTCTCCTTGTGATGGTTGTAATTGCACTTGAAGACCCAAAGGCGATCTGGGCGAGGCCTCGACGCGCGGGTTGGCTTTGTTTCTTTCTCGTCCTTGCGATCGCGCTTTTGATCGAACGACGCATCCCGTCATTTTCGGTCTTGTATTCGAACCCGTTGTTCCAAAACTGGGCGCGCACGATTGGCGAACTCGCGCATGTTTCACCGGCAAATCCAGTCTGGTTGCGCTGGACCGGTTACCTGCTTCTCGTAACGCCGTTTTTGATTTGGATCAGCACAATCAAGAGCAGGCGTGAGAGTGAGCGTACTACGCCGCTGTTTGTTCTCGTGCTTCTCGTTGCAACGTATGCCCTCACAGTTTGGCAGGCGCGTTGGGGATACTTTTTCATGCTAATCTTTGCTTTAGCGCTTCCGCGTTTACTCGAGCCGATCAAATCGCGCGCTGCAGTTTGGATCGCATTTTTCCTGTCGATCTTTCCGATTTTGCGCGATTGGGACGAAAAACTTTGGCCAAACGAAACGCAACTGGCTGATCGCGTGACACAGCGCAATGAATCGGCGCAGCTGCGCGACATGGCGCTCAGTTTGCGATCGTCGAAGAATCACCCATTCCTTGCACCGTGGTGGCTTTCTCCAGAGATCGCCTATTGGTCGCGTCAGCCCGGCGTGGCTGGCAGCTCGCATGAAAGTCTGCCGGGAATTGAGGACAGTGCGCGTTTTTTTGTCGGCCAAGATTGGGGAACGGCCCGTAAACTTCTGGAGAATCACAAAGTCGCTTGGGTAATCGCCTACGATTCCGAGCGCGCGGCGCAAAATTCGGGGGAGATCTTGGGCACGGCTGTACCTCAACAGCCGGTCTGCATGGTGCTTGATAAAACGGCAACCAGAGCGCCGCCGTTCCTCGTTTTGTCGTCTCAAAATGGAGTCGCCAAACTTTACCGTGTGGTAACACAATAAAAAAATCGTGATTGCGACGAGAATCCGTTGACAGCCACCGCCGACTGTCACAATCTACCGAATGCTCAAAAGATTCGTCCCGCAAAAGCCGATGCCGCCGGTCAGAGAAGAACCGCGGTATTCGGATATAGGTGAAAATAATCATCCTGCGAATGGCGAAGAACAAATAACAACAACAATCATCGATAAACCAAAACCTATGGCAGATCACGGTGGCAAAGACATTCTCTCGAGCGATGTCGAAATCAAAGGCTCGATCAAGTTCCAGAAGGAACTTCTCATCGACGGGAAGGTCGAAGGGGAAATCAATTCCGACGGCGTCTTAACGATTGGTGAAAACGCTGACATTCGCGGCGAGGTAAAAACCAAATCGATCACCGTCTACGGCAAAGTGCAGGGCAACATCACGGTGGCCGAGCGTTGCGAACTAAAATCAAAATGCACATTACAGGGAGATTTGAAAGCAGCGCGCCTTGTCATTGAAGAGGGAGCGACTTTTATTGGCAAATCGGAAGTCACCAGCGGCTCGATTTCCTCGAAGTCGGCCCCGGCCCGGCCGGAAGTTGTGCGATCCAGCGAGCCAATCAAGGCAGCGTTTGGAGGGCGCTAATAAAGGGAATCCAGGGGTTAGCGTCCGGTGGCCAGTCCGTCGCCTGCAAAAGTCAGTGTGGAATGTCCACACTGTGGCTTCAAGCAGATGGAGTATGCAGCGGCGAAGAGTTCGATTTGTCGCCAGTGCGGCCGCTATTTTTCTCCGTTTGCGCCAAAACCAGGCCTGAAGTTGCGGGTCCGTGAGGAAGCGCCTGCGGCGCCAGCCAGCTCCTCCATCCTGGGCAAATTTGAGGATTTTTGGAAAAGGCAGCACAGCTCTGTTATCGAGTGTTTCGAATGTAAGCGGAAGCAGCAGGTCTGTGGCTCGGCGACTTCGACAATCTGCCCGGCATGCAGCGCACACATTGATCTGCGCGACTACAAAGTCACCAGCGGTTTCAGCCGCACGATTCGAACGCGGGGAGACGTCCATCTGACAGGTAAAGGCGATCTGGGCAGCAGCAGCGTCGTTTGCCGATCCGCCTTAATCGAGGGCAGACTGCGTGGCAACCTGCATTGCGACGACACCGCCACGATCAACTTCGCAGGCAAAATTCCTGGCCGCATTAGCGCACGGCGCGTCATCGTCGAGCGCAAATCGGATATTCATTGCTTTCGACGGGTTCGCGCGGAAAGCATCGAAATCAAGGGAAGAATGTCCGGAGAGATCGTTGCCCAAACCGTGACGATTCAAAAAAAAGGCGCGCTCGAAGGCGATGTCACAGCCAGGGCGATTTCGGTTGAAAAAGGCGGTATGTTTTCCGGCCAACTTGTGATTGGCAGGGCCAATCTTACGCAGGGAGAATTGTTGGAAGAACAGAAACCGGACGTCGCGCACGTTCCAGAGAGCGATTTTTCGTCGGTCGACCCGCGGCCTTTGCCTGCGACCTGACCGCAATCTTCTCCATGCAAAGACTGCATCCGCGCAGTCCGTACGAGAAACTTGGCGGCTATGTGCATCTGCCGCGTTTGATCGACAAAGCCAGGCTTCACCGCGAGGGCTTGCTCAACGGCTACAACTATAAAACCGTCGGGTTCGACAAGCATCTGCTGGCTTTTCTAAAAATTGACGGCGACGCGTTTGAAGAAATCGTCACCAGGCTGGATGAGGATGACGCAATTCTCAAATGGGTGCAGACAAACGGTGCGCGGCATTCTCCCGAAGCAATTGAACAGTGGAACCAGGCGATGATTTCACGGCATCCAGACACGGCCGCAAAAAAGGCGCGCTTTCTCCACTTTCTAAAGGAAGCCGGTGGCGATGGGCGCAAAGACATTCGGACTTATTTCGATCTGATCGAGTTTGACGAAGGCCGATTGAAATGACCCGCCCTCGCCAAAGCTATGGCGTGGCAAGCGAAATTCCAACGGCGCCTTAAGTCCTAAGGCCACCAAGAATCTTGTCCGCGTTCTCCAGCGTTTCTTTGCTTCCGATATCGAGCCATTTTCCCTTGATCTGGTACGTCTTTACTGGCTTACGCGTATAGAGCCATTGCACGAACCGGCCCGGCTGATCGGGATTATTGCCAGCTGCAAGGTACGTGGTCAGAAGAGAGAGGATCGCAGGCGAGTAATAGTAAAGGGCGATTGCGGCCAAGGTTCCGCGCGGCGTCTGTGGTTTCTCTTCCAGGTGAGTAATGATTCCATCGTCGTCGATTAAGACGTTGCCATACTTTTTGATCGCTTCGCGGTCTCCAACGTCATAGACCCCAACCGTTGCTTCGCTTCCTTTGGCGCAAATCACGAATCCCTCAAGCGATTCAGTAAATAGGTTGTCACCGGCAATAATTAGCATGCTGCTTTGGTTCAGTTTCTCGCGCGTAACAACAAAATTGATATCTCCAATTGCACCAAGTTTATCGTCGTCGCTTTTGGACCCATCGTTGACTATTTTGAATTTGAATTGTGGATGTCGATTTTGATAGCGCTCGCTCCAAGCCTGAAAGTCCGGTGCGAATTTGTCATTTGTCACCACATAGATTGTTTCCAGATCGGGAACACCCTGAAGGTTGTCTACCACCCATTCGATAATCGGCTTACCACCGACGACGAGCAGCGGCTTCGCTTTGTTGAGGGTTAGTGGATAAAGGCGTGTTGCATATCCGGCCGCGAGGATTAGAGCGTTCATAAGAATCAAGAAAGCAGAGCTGTGCGCGCTTCTTACTACTTCGATTTTGAAGCGCCTCCACTCAGTATTGCATTTTGAAGACGTTGCTGGACCGCCCTCATGCGATGCGGATCGGTAATCTTTGCACGCGTGGAACGATCCACGGCATACAAAGTATCAATGGCTGCGCCAGCCTGCGTGTTGATGCGAGAGAGCGGCACCAAAAGATTTTCGCGGTCAAGGCAGGTCAAGACATCGTAAAGCAAGCCGATCCGGTCCGGTGCCTGAATCTCAATAAGCGCATAAGCCGGATGCGTTTTGTTATCGATTGCAATCCGCGTTGGAAATTCAATTCCTGTCGTGAGACAATGGCTTTGGCGCTTGGCTTTTTCGATTAACGGAAGGAAATCAAAGCTTTCATCTTCGAGCGCTCGCCTCAAAGTTTGCTCTACCAGCGTAAAGTCGCGCTGATGTGTGACAGGTCGTGCTTTCGTGTCACACACACGAAAAACGCCCAGCACAACGTGGTCCCCCCGCTGAAAGATATCAGCGCTTAAAATATTTAAGGGCACAACCGAAAATGAGCCGGCCACCTTTGCCAATAACCGTTCACGCTCCCACGTACAGAAGATGACAACGCTGTGACCTTGTTCCGGAACAGCTTTCCATTGGATTGCCGGAGCTAGAGGAAAATCTCCTCCGACATTCTCCACAAACGACCGGAACAGTTTCAGGTGCTCGATAATCTCGGAGAGGTCGCTGGCGCGAAAATAATTGTCAGGCATGAACTCAAAGTGCGCTTCAATCTCTGCTGCAAAATCAGCGGAAAGTTTTGCGGTCACCGAGGCTTGCAAGCTCTCGCGCTCGACCTTTGTTTGTTCGTAGTACGACTTTTGGTCTGCGAGACACCGAGAGGTCTCGTGAAATAATGCCCATACCAGAGATTCTTTCCAATCCGACCACCCCTCCGCGCTCGTGCCCTGGCCATCCGCCAGGGTAAGCAGCATCAGCGAGTTTAGATTTTTCTGGTGCTTCACAATGTGGGCGAAGTCCGTGACCGTGGCGGGATCATCAAGATTTCTTTGCTGCGCGATCATGGAAAGAGTGAGGTGATGATCGACGAGCAGAATGAGCGCCTTTCGCTGCTCGGACGACAACTGCAGGCGCGCAGCGACACGCTGGGCGAAAAGTGCGCTCGCCTCAGAGTGTGGCCGCGCCCCGACCGCTTTACCGCTATCGTGTAAAAGGAGCGCGAGATTGAGAACGAATGGATCCTCCAATTGCTCAAAGATCTTGCGATAAGCGATCAGCTTCGGATCATTCGTCTGCGCCAGGGCATCAAGTTTATCGATGCACACCAATGTGTGCTCGTCAGCCGTGTACCGATGCAGAAACTCATGCTGCACCAGGCACGTAAGCTGTCCGAATTCGGGAATGTAGCGTCCGAGAAAATCGACTCGATGCATCATTCGGAGGATACGACCCACCCTGCCTTTTTGTGATAAAATCTCTTTAAAGATCGCGCGCGGTCCGCGTGCATACTGATACGTGCGGGTAACCTCTCCGAGGCTTCTGCTCAGGAGATCCTCCAATTCCGGGCTCAGATCCAGGCCACGCTCCTGAGCAAACTGAAATGCTCGCATCATTTGCTCGGGGTCTTTGCGAAAAAGATCACGCCGCACCGGGTGCAAGTGCTTATTGCGAACAAAGAAAAATTCTCCCACAGGAGTTTTGTGCGCTCGCAGCAGGGGAAGGAAACTGAACAGAGAACGGGTCTTGCTTGTGACGTATCCGCTGACAAACTGCTCCGTAATGCGTTCAGTGACTCGGAAGATGTCTCGTGTGTGCTCGTAATAGTCCCGCATCAGCGCCTCGCTGCGGAGTTGGCCGTTCCCAGAAGAATAATCGAGCCGTTTTGCGATCTCTTCCTGCAAGTTAATGTGAAGTATGTCGGTCGCGCGTCCTGTTGCGTAATGCAAAGCGGTGCGCAGGCGCAGTAGAAAATCGTACGCCTTTTCTATTCGGCGTTGGTCGCTTTCACTCAGCCAGTCTTTCCCCACGAGCTGGTTCGTGCTCAGGGAACCCTCTTTGAAATAGGTCATCCAAAGAAGATTTTGATAATCGCGCAGTCCGCCGCATCCGCTTTTCAGGTTCGGCTCCTGCAGATAGACGCTGTCGCCGAATTTCTTGTGCCGGGCGACCTGGTCCTGCATGCGCAGTTCCACGTATTCGCGTTCGTATCCGTTGACGCACTTCGAACGAAATTGCCGCCGAAATTCTCGCGCCAGCTCGGCATCGCCCGCGAGAAACCGCGATTCCAGCATGGCAGTCTTTGTGCGCATGTCTTGATTGGCCTGAGCGAGCGCTTCTTTAATCGAGCGCGTGGAGTGTCCAACTTTGAAGCCACTGTCCCATAGGAGATAAAGAACTTGCTGCACCATCTCTTCCAGATGCGGCGAAATCCCCTTCTTTCCTTGATGATGCAAAAGCATCACGTCGATGTCACTAAACGGGTTGAGTTCGCCCCGGCCGTAGCCACCAAGAGCGACCAAGGCGAGCGGAACCTTGGCAGTCCCGTTTCGGCGAGCGGCAATCGCCGCAGCGTCGAAAACATATTGCAATAAAACGTCGATTAGCTCTGAGCGCCGGGCACAAATTTCGCGGCCGCTCCCACCTGCCTGGTGCTTCAGACGCAACCGGTGCTCCTCCACCTTGAGAAATTTCTTGTAAAGCGGGAGGACTTCGGTGGGACGTCGGGTACCCGTCGCCGCAAGGCTGCTTGCGGCGTGCGCCAAAACTTGCTCCAGATGACGGGACGTTTTCATCGCGAATTCAGCTTGCTCTTCAATCTAAAATTGGATCGTCGAAATCCAAAATCCCATCTCAGACGGCGAAGGAGCGATCGGCCTGCCTGGTGGCAGGACTTTATGTCCTGGCGAGGTTCAGTATTTCAGAAACGAAATGACTGGCGTCGGCTCAAGTTGCTTGCGGCCATGAAGAAATTCCAACTCAATCAGAAACTGTGCTTCGAGGAGCTGTCCGCCGGCTTTGCGAATGAGGACAGCCGCAGCAGCGGAAGTTCCGCCCGTCGCCAGCAAATCATCTACCAGCACAACTTGTTCGCCTGCGTCAATGGCGTCGATGTGCATCTCTATTTCCGCTTTGCCGTACTCGAGCGAATAACTGGCGATCTCAGTCTGGAAAGGCAGCTTGCCGCGCTTTCGAATCGGAACGAAACCGACACCGAGCTCATAGGCGACCGCTGATCCAAAGAGGAACCCGCGCGCATCGATCCCGACGATCTTATCGATTTTTCTCCCGCGGCAACGATCCAAAAACAGATCAATGGACGCATGAAACAGGAGAGGATCGCTCAAGACCGGCGTAATATCTTTGAATACGATACCTTTCTTTGGAAAGTCGGGCACATCGCGCACGGCCCAGCGGAGTTTTTCGAGTGTATCTAAAGCCATCGGCGCGAACGCTAGCGGGCCCGGGGCAGACGTCAATCGCAGCTCGCTTCTGTAGCCGCGTCTCTGTGAGGCGCGCGACACGTGCATTAACCAACACCTGAGACTTCTGAGAGCAAAGCACAGATTGCGAAGCGGAGAGCCGCCTCTTACAGTATCTTTTGTTCTAGTGGATCGAGATCTTCTAATCATTTCGACACTCTGTTTCCTCGCCGCAGTCGTGCGCACCGGGGTCGCATTGCGCGCGGGTGTTTTCCCACTGGGAAGGTTTAATTTTCTGGCGATCGGGCTGGGCTTTGTTTTTCAAACGGCGTTTTTGTCCATCCGCGGTCATGCGCTGGGACGTTGTCCGCTGACGAACCTGTTTGAGGTTTTCATCTTTCTCGCCTGGTCGGTAGCGCTGATCTACATGCTGGTCGGCCCGACCTACCGTCTCTCACTTATGGGTGCGTTCACTGCACCGCTGGTGGTCCTGCTGCAAGGGTTTGCGTTAATTGCGCCGATTGATGTTCGTCATTCCGTGAAGATGCCCGCCAATACTGCGCTGGAATTTCATGCGTCGGTTTCGCTGGTAGCCTATGGCGCGTTCGCGCTCGCCTGCATCGCCGGGGTGATGTACCTCGGTACAAGAGCGCCAGCTCAAGACACATCAACTGCGCTCAATTTTTTATCATCTGCCGCCGCTGACCGATCTGTTTGCGGCAATCACACGCCTGCTTTGGTGGGGCTTCATCCTGTATACGATCGGAATTGTTAGTGGCTTTTTTACGGGTCGACCTCTGCCACGCGTGCAAGTGGTGGCTGCCGTTGGCGTTTGGTTGCTCTACGCGGCTATTTTGCAAGGCCGGTATTTTCGTCGAATCGCGCCAAAGCGAGTTGCGGCGCTTTGCATTATCGGATTTAGCGTGGCCCTGACTCTTCTCTGGGGAATCACGTTCTCGGCGCAAACACACTCGGTCCAATGAACCTTTTCTGCGTCGGGCTGAGTCATCACACTGCGAGCGTCGAAACACGAGAGCGTTTCGCCGGTGGCGTCCGCGCTGAATCTACCCTTCGTGAGGCGGGTTGTGCGGAAGCGTTGGTGCTGGCCACGTGTAACCGCGTGGAAGTGTACGGCGTGTCAGAGAAGCGCGTTTCCACGGATGAAATTGCCCATTGCTTATTGCAAAACCGCGAGGTCAGTGACCGTGGCCACAGCGAAGCGTTGCCGTTTTACCGTTACGAAGCTGAAAAGTGCGTACAACATTTGTTTCGGGTCGCTTCCGGACTCGATTCGATGGTCGTGGGCGAGACAGAGATTCTTGGTCAGACAAAAAAGGCTTATCAATCCGCGCGCACATCTGGTGCGGTTGGACCCTGCCTTCATCGGTTGTTTCAGCGGGCCTTTCGTGTGGCGAAACAAGTCCGCACACACACAGAAATCACCCGCGGTTCGGTATCGGTCGGCTCAGTCGCGGTCGATTTGGCCCAGAAAATTTTCGGCGAACTTGGCAATTGCAGTGTTTTGATCTTGGGAGCCGGCGAAACGAGCGAGCGCACGGCGCGCGTGCTGATTTCCCGAGGGGTGACCGATTTGCGCGTGAGCAATCGTTCCAATGATCGCGCCCAGGAGTTGGCACAACGAGTGAGTGGTCAAGCCGTCCGGTTCTCTCAGTGGCCACAGCAATGCTGCGAGATCGATATCCTGATCACATCCACTTCTTCGGAAGATCCGTTACTGAATCCGACAAATCTGGGAGCCGTGTTGGCCCATCGCATTGACCGGCCCCTTTTCATAATCGATATCGCCGTTCCGCGCGACGTCGACCCTGCCGTGAACGAAATGGAGGGTGTGTATCTTTACGATATCGATGCGTTGCGGTCCGTCGCGGAGCAGTCGCTTGCCGTGCGCCGTCAGCAAATAGCCTCTGCCGAAGCGATCATCGCCGAACATGTCGCAGATTTCCTCGAGAAGATTTCGCGGGAACTAAGTCGCGCTTCGCGAATCACAGGTGATCCACCAGTCGCTGACAGTTCGCTGCGTGCAACGCAGCTGTAGGGACGCCGACAGCTTCCCCTGCCCTTTATCGCGGGCTACATTCCCGCGGTGACAAAAAAAATCATCCTGGGTACGCGCGGCAGCGAGCTGGCACGTGCGCAAGCCCGATTGGTTGAAAAAGCAATTCAAGCGGCGCGACCGGACTCGGGAACCGAGACGAGAGTCATCGCAACGCAAGGGGATAACGCCAGACTGCTCGAGCCTCAGGCTGGTCGCAAGGGATTGTTCACGGCGGAGATCGAGCGAGCCCTTGTCGCCCGAGAAATCGATCTTGCGGTTCATAGCGCAAAAGATCTTCCGAGTGAAATGAACCCAGACGCAGAAATTGCCGCCGTTCTTCCTCGTGCGCCGGTAGATGATGTGCTGGTTTCGAAACATCCGCGCGGTTTCGCTTCGCTGCCGCAAGGCGCCGTCGTCGCCACCGGTAGTGTGAGAAGAAAACGCCAGTTGCTTTGGAAACGCGCAGATCTCAAAGTTATCGATCTTCGCGGAAATGTTCCGACACGGTTGCGCAAATTGGCAAACAACGATTGGGAGGCAATCGTGCTCGCGTATGCGGGACTTGAGCGCCTCGGCCTGTCGCCCGATCTTGGCGAAATCAGTTTCAACGGCAGCCAATTCTTCGTTGAAATCCTTCCACGCGAGATTTTTTTGCCTGCGGGCGGCCAGGGAATCATCGCGATTCAAGTTCGCGTCAACGATCAAAGCACGAAGGCGATCACCGACCTTGTGAATGATCGCGAGACGTTGCTTTGTTTGCGGGCAGAACGAGAGTTTCTGCGTCTGCTGCAGGGCGACTGCAATTGTCCGGTAGGTGTGCTGGCGACAATCAACAACGAAACGATGAAACTGAGGGGGCAATTATTTGGTGATGGATCAGCCGCACCACAAGAAGCTGAAGTGGAAGGCATGTCCTATGATGGCGAGCTTTTAGCGTCGCAATTGCTGAACGTATTACCAGCGTGAGCACGAGTAAGAGTGGCAGCGGAACTGTTTACCTGGTTGGCGCCGGACCGGGCGACCTCGGTTTGGTAACATTGCGCGCCAAGGAGTGCATCGAGAACGCGGATGTGATCGTTTACGATCATCTGGCGAATCCTGAGACGCTCGGCTGGGCACGAAACGACGCCGAAATTATTTGCGTTGGTAAAACGCCTGGCGAATCGGGAATCAGCCAGAATGAAATTAATGCGTTGCTGATCGAGAAAGCGCGCGAAGGAAAGCAGGTCGTTCGGTTGAAGGGCGGAGATCCATTCGTGTTTGGTCGAGGCGCCGAGGAAGCGCAGGTAATCGCCGATGCAGGTATCCCATTCGAAATTGTGCCTGGAATCACCTCGTCCATCGCGGGGCCGGCGTATGCCGGCATTCCCATGACGCATCGAGCGCACAATTCGCACGTCACGATCTTTACGGGACACGAAGATCCGGGGAAGACAGAAAGTGCAATCGATTACGCGGCACTGGCGAAACTTGGCGGGACCCAGGTCATGTTGATGGGCGTGGAACGCCTCGGATCAATCACGAGCGAAATGATGAAGCACGGTGTGCGCGGCGATTTGCCAGTGGCGTTGATTCGCTGGGCGACTACCGGCCTGCAGGAAACGCTTACCGGCACACTCGCGGATATTGCTCAAAAGGCGGTGGCGAGTGATTTCGCGGCACCTGCGGTAGCAGTATTTGGAGACGTTGTCGCGTTGCGAGACAAGCTCAATTGGTACGAAACACGGCCCCTGCTTGGGAAAAAAATTGTCGTTACGCGAACAAGAAAACAAGCCAGCGCGTTAAGCAGCAAACTGCGGACGCTGGGTGCGCACGTTATCGAACTGCCCACCATTCGAATCGAGCCGCCGAGCGATTTGCGCGAATTCGCAGAACTTGTGCAGGACGCGCACATTTACGACTGGATCGTGTTCACCAGCGCAAACGGTGTCGATGCGTTTTTCGATATTTTCTTCAAGCTATACGATGACGCGCGCGAGATCGGCGGCCCCCGGATTGCCGCAATCGGGCCTGCCACTGCACAACGGGTGAAAGACTTTCATCTCCACGTCGATCTTCAGCCCAAAGAATTCGTGGCCGAGGAGGTGGTGCGGGAGTTCAAAAATCAGGGAAGCATTGAAAACTTGAAGATTCTTTTGGTGCGCGGGGAAAAAGCGCGGGACGTGCTTCTGAAAGAGCTCTCGGCCTTGGGAGCGATCGTGGACGAAGCATTCGCTTATCGGACCGTGCCCGAGACCCGCGACGCAAGCGGCGCACGCGGGCAACTGGCGAAGGACGGAGCCGATTTAATCACGTTCACCAGTTCTTCGACCGTGGAAAATTTTCTCGCCCTTGGCCTACCCTGGCCGAAAGGAATGCGAGTTGCCAGCATTGGTCCAATCACGTCGCAGACTGCGCGCGACAATGGTTTGAAGGTCGACGTCGAAGCCAGGCGACACGACGTCGACGGCCTAGTAGAGGCAATCGGCGCATTCTTTGCCGGAAAGCCTGCAAAGAAGAGTTAAAAAAGGTAAATCGCCACGACGAACAGCGCTTCGTCTGGTTACCCTTTTACCTCCGTAACATTTTAACTTTTACTGTGGTTTACGACGGATTGAATCGGAACTTGGTTCGGCCTCGCTTGGCGTTGGCTTTCGCTTTGCGGCGGTGCTTTTGCGTGGGCGTCTCGAAGGCGCGCAAACGGCGGACCTCCTCGAGAATGCCCTCGGCATCCAGCTTGTTCTTCAACCGCTTCAACGCCCGATCGACGGGCTCACCTTTGCGAACGATCACTTCTGGCATCAATAATCACTCCTGACTTTGGCGATAGATTCCTAATCGGCGAGCGGGAGCCTACTCGGGCCGAACGGCCCCGTCAAATCTGCTTGAAAAGGGCCCAAAAGATCCTCTGCAGTCCTTACAACGGGCAATAGGCGCGAGGTCCGGGCTTCAACGGCTCAGCGCTGGGCAAGAGGATTGGCCGCTGTTGCTTTTTCGGTGATCTCCCGCCGCAGGGCCGTCGCGCCACCGCCGCGGGCGCGCGTCCACCACAGCACGATGGGCGAGGCGATAAAGATGGAGGAGTAAGTACCGACAATTACGCCAATGATGATTGCCAGCGAGAAATCCCGCAACACCGCGCCGCCAAAGAAAAACAGGCACAGGATCGGAATGAGCGTCACAGTGCTTGTAAGAATGGTTCGGCTTAGCGTCTGGTTGATGCTTGAGTTCATGATTTCGTCGATGGTCCCGCGCCTCCCGCTGGCCAGACCTTCCCGGATCCGGTCGTAAACGACGATGGTATCGTTAATGGAATAGCCGGCGATGGTCAGCACAGCGCCAATCATCGTGAGCGTAAGTTCGCGCCCGAGAAGCGAGAACACGCCAACCGTCATGAGGACGTCGTGCAACAACGCAACGATGGCTCCCACGGCAAAAGCAAGTTCGAAGCGAAAAGTCACGAAAATCAAAATTCCAAGAATGCCCAGACCGAGCGCGATCAACGAGCTTTTTGCCAGCTCGCCGCC
Source organism: uncultured Verrucomicrobiae bacterium (assembly GCA_963840135.1). Classification (GTDB taxonomy): domain Bacteria; phylum Verrucomicrobiota; class Verrucomicrobiia; order Chthoniobacterales; family UBA10450; genus Udaeobacter. Next base: position 32,304 of record CAWIXX010000005.1, read on the forward strand.
TACGAGCGCACCGACGCGTTCGGAGCCTTGCACCTTAAAACCAGCGTTTGGAAGCGTCTGCATGATTTGCTTTTCTACATTGTCGCTGGTGTTCAACGGCGTGCGGATGGTGATGTAGCCCTTGCCCGCTTGCGTAGACTCCTGGATTGACGCATCGGCAAATCCGAGTGGCTGCAGCGCATGGCGAACCTGCCCGATATCAATCTTGCCTGGCGCGCTTAGTGTGATCAGGTCGCCCCCGCGGAAATCCACGCCGAAATTTCGTTCGCCCCGAACATAAAAGGCGCCGGCGCCGGCGAGCAGCAGCGCAAGCGAACACATGCACGCGATAAAGCCTTTGCCGAGGAAATTGATGTTCTGCGCTGAAATCAAGTGCAGCATCGAGATGCGTTTCAGCCGGCCTGTATCGACCAGCCAACTGAGCGCGTTGCGGCCCACGATGAGCGCCGTAAAAAGCGATGCGAAAATACCGAACGTAAGCGCAACCGCAAAACCCCTTACAGGTCCTCGTGCCTGCCAGAACAGAATAATTGCAGTGATCAGCGTCGTAACGTTTGCGTCAAAGATCGAACTGAACGCTTTCTCATAAGCAGTATTGAGCGCTACCTTGAGCGATTTTCCGAGAGCCATCTCCTCACGCAACCGCTCGTAAATGAGAACGTTCGCGTCCACGGAAAGTCCAATCGTCAAAATAATGCCGGCAATGCCTGGCAACGTAAGAACGAAATGAAACATCGTTAGCGCGCCGACGAGCAAAATCAGATTGATGATCAGGGCGAGATTTGCGACGAGACCGGGAATTTTGTAGTAGATCCCCACGCACACGAGCGTGATGATCAGGCCGACCAAACCAGCGAGAATGCTGGCGCGAATGGAGTCTGCTCCCAGTGTAGGCGAGATGCTCCGTTCTTCCTCGATACTCACAGGCGTTTGCAGTGGGTTCTGCAACACGCTCGCCAGACCCCGCGCTTCTTCTTCGGTAAATTTTCCCGTGATTTGGGCGTCGCCTCCATAAATGGCGTCCTGAATCACAGGCGCAGATTGGATGATCCCATCAAGCACAATCGCGAAGCGATGATGAATGTTTGCAGCCGTTATGTTGCCGAACTGCTTGGCGCCTTCGCTGTCAAATCGCAAATGAACTACCCAACCGTCTCGCTCATAAGATGCGCCCGCGTTCGAAACTCGATCGCCGGCCAAGTCGGCTTTCTTTTTTACCAGCAATCGTTCCTCGACCGGTTTTTCTCCCTCGGCCTGATGTTTATGAGTTTCGATCCTGTACTCTGGCGGAATTACCTGTTTCCCCTGGTCGATTTCGCGTAATCGCTCGCCGTTATCCGGATAAACCATGCGAAACTCCAGCTTCGCTACCCGCGATAGCTGATCGCGTGCTTCCTGAATCTTCGCAGTGTCGAGACCCGGAATCTGGACCAGAATCCGATCGCTCCCGACCGGACTGATTATCGGTTCGCTGACTCCAAAAACGTCAATACGCTTCCGAATCACCTCGACTGCCTGGTCGAGCATGCCCTTGGTCACTTCTTTGTCGCCGCCCTTCAGACGGATGAGGAACGATGTGCCGCCTTGGATGTCGAGACCGAGCGCGATGTTCTTCTGGGGCGGCCAGATCGTGGCGATGCTAAAGACCACGAGCACCAGCATGAGCGCGGTGGCAAGTAACCGTTTCCGCACCCCTTGATCGGTGGCGAAATACCACCCGAAAAGGACAAGCATGGCGAGTCCGACAACAAATGTAATCCCAGGGGTCATTCCGATTTAACGATTTTGCGATTTAATAAACTAACTTTCTTTGAGCACCGTCGCGACGGCCGATTTCTCCATCTCGATCTTCACGTTGTCGGCTACTTTCACCAGCACGGTGTTTTCCTTGACATTCGAGATTAGCCCGTGAATGCCGGCATTGGTCACGACCCGGTCCCCGGTTTTCAAACTCGAAATTAACTGCTGTTGCTGTTGCTGCCGCTTCTTCTGCGGCCGGATCATCACAAAGTACATGATGATGAAAATGAAAATTAGCGGCACAAAAAATGAACCAATGCCACCACCCGGCATCGGTTGAGGAGCCGCGCTTTGCGCCTGAGCAAGAAACGTCTGGAACATATTTAGAATTGGAGAGCGCACCTTAAACGCGAAAGCGTTCCCTGCAATCGTTCTTTCGCGTCGCTCGTATGATCAAAAAAATTGCCATGACGCTTCCGTTTGCCGAGTCGTAGCCAGGTCAAAAACGTCCGCCTTCGCCAAGGCTACCGTACGATAGTCTTCGCTCTCCGCTACGACGGCAAGCGAAGACTGGAGGTAAGGGGATTCGAACCCCTGGCCTTCTCATTGCGAACGAGACGCTCTACCAGCTGAGCTATACCCCCGAAACTCTTTTCCGCGCCAGAGATTAGCACGTAAAATCAGGATTTCATCCGGACTGTGAGCCCACCCGTTTTGCCCCCCTGATGATTTTCGGAGAGTCCACTTCTGGCCAGCAAGATTGGGGCGTTTACGAGATACGCAACCGCTCCTTCTCCACTGCCACTAGCGAATTGTGGACTTCATCCCATGCACTCAGCACAGCGTCGGAACAAGTATAGAGCTCACGGCCGTATGAATAGACGTAGAGCCCTGCCTCAGAGGATGACGTCTTCGCCAAAACCTCGCTGTTGATTGATCGATAAACGTGTCGCCACTCGACAAACCCAGATTTGGTACGGCTACACGCCATGGCGTAAAACGTTGTCAAAGTTGAAGGAGCAACAGCTTTTCATCTGACCGAACGACAAACCTTTTGCCGTTATTGCGGTGGGCATCAACGATCCAGAGCGTTCGCCCTTCAGAATCTACGGCTGAGAGCCAGCCCAAACTCCAACCGGATGCACTGAGCGTGTCTGCAATTATTCTCAGTCCCTAATCGGCACGAGGGCGAGAGTGCCGGAAAGCGCGAACAGTTGCTAGTCGAAAAGTCTTTTTCGCGAACCGATAGACTGAACTGCTCCGGCGTAGCAACAAGCTGATCAACGGTAACATCCAGCGGCTTCGAGGTCGCGGCCGCCGACGTAAGCGCAAGCAGGAGCGATAGAAGAGGCAGCCTTAGCATCTAACGAGACGCAAGATCAGCGACCGCGAGGCCGGCAAAACGTAACTTGCAGCGTAAGGGTAGATGGTAAACACAAACAACGTAGATCGCAACGCCGCTCGCGGTTCGCTGCATTGCCTGGTTAGATGTTTTCGCTGCGGTCAATTCGTTATCTCACATCGAGGGGCTTCCGCGTCCACGCGCCAAACTGAATTGGTCCCAGGATTTGACTTCCGCAAGCTACAACCTCCTCTTCGAGCCGTTTTGCGAGAGTCTCGTCTGCCACGACGCCGCTAGGCATCGCAAGTCCCATTTCTCCCATACGCGGACTGACACTGATCAACGTATTCGCTATCCAGCGATACAGATACGAGCCGCGTCCGCCGCCAACCAGTGACTCCGCGAGGACCGTTGGAAACGGGAGACCCGCATCGAGAAATGCTTTCGCCATCCGCCGACCGTAATCAGGCGGATTGCCTGCGCGGCGAAATACTTCGCTCAGCAGTGCGTAAATCTCATCCCAAAACGCGCATGGAGGATCGCTCGAGCGAGGATCAGTGAAATCGAGTTCGTGGAATACAACAATGCCGCCGGCCTTCAGAAATTTCAGCAAATGGCGAATGGTGGTTCCGGGATCGTGCTGGTAAAGCAGGATGTAACGGCCAGCAATTGCGTCGAACTGATCTGGAACGTCCAATTCGTCGAGGTTGCTCGCCTGGAACGAAACCCACGAGGAACAGCCCTGCTGGCGTGTCCGCTCGCGCGCATGCTCCAATCCTACGGCATCACGATCTACTCCGAGCACGCGGCCTCCTGGTCTGACAATCTCGGCGACGAGCAGGGCAACGTCCCCCATTCCCGATCCGACCTCGAGCACTCGCATCCCTGGTCTAATTCCCGCCATAGTAAAGAACTTCTCTGTGAACGGCCGCAAGACCTTCGCTTGCAGCGTGAGCCGCTCGTACTCATACGCGGATTGACCCAGAACGTAGTTCGGCGGAATGCTCGAGGTCATTTAAAACCTGCAGCGTATTCTACTTCGAGCACTGCAGTCCGGCTTTCTCATCTAACGGGAAGGAGATAAGCCACGGCAGAGTGTCGTGGCAAAAACACTAAACTCATTTCGCAATGGGGTTGTTGGCTTCATCGATTGCTTAGATGCCGATTCACAGGCGTAAGCGGGGAATGGCGGAATGTCCACAGTCGCAGGCCGCTCTGCGGTTCCCGTGTATCCACAAGTCGGTCAAATCCGAGTTTTTCGTAGAACGCGACGTTTGTCGGTTGCGCTGTCTCCAAATAACACGGTTGGCCAGCCGCATCCGCGCGATCAATCATTGGTCGTAAAAGGGCCTGGCCGATCCCGGTGCCCTGGGCCTCAGGGGCGACACCCACAACCATGACATACCAATGGGCGGGCGGGACATCCCGATGGTGGTAGGGATCGATTGCCGCCAGCACGGAAAAGAATCGCTCGGCGGCAGCAGCGCCAAGGACAGCCGGCAACTTGTCCAGCCCGGCTGCGGTCGCGCGCTCGGGGGTGACCTCCCACGCGTCGGGTCCAAGCCACACGGCCGCGCCTACGGGAGAACCTGCCGTGGTTAACACTTCCCCAAAATTGAGGCCGTACCGGAGTAGCGGCACAAAAAGTCCCGGCGATTGTGCGGCGCGTTCCACAGGATCCGGCAACACATACGTCTGAAGCGGATCATCTTGAAATGCCCGCGACAGGGCCGCAGCGGCAGCTGGTAAATCGCCTTCGCGTAGAGCAACAATTTTCGGAAGTGTCATTTGTGCTGGTTCCCAACTAAGAGGCAAGCGTGCTGCGGAGCTACCGGGAAAGCCCAACGCGTTGCACTAGATTTTGAAATCTCCGATCCGAACTGACGGGTTTGAACTGCGGCGAAACGTTCAGATAAACGAGATGGAACGAGTGCTCCCCGTACGCTTCTTCCAGCAATTGAAATGCCTGTTCATTGTTACCAAGCGCGACGTAGATCGTCGCTACTTCGTAGGCCGACACGTACTGTTGCTTCGAAAGCTCATTCAACTCATCGAGCATTTTATTCGCCTCATGTTTCTTCTGCGACTTCGCATATGCATGACCGAGCGCAGCTCTCATTAGCGGACTGCCTCCTGACAAAGAAATTGCCTTTTTAAACTCTTCGGTGGCTGCATCAAGAACCTGCTTTTGCTCATAAGCCAGACCAAGATGCCAGTGCGCGACGGCGAAGTTTGGATCCATCTGGACGGTCCTGCGGCATTGATCTATCGCTTCATCGTACCGGCCCGCGTAGTAGAGCGTCGCTCCCATAAACGTGTTCATTACGAGCGATGCCGGCTCGAGTTCCAGCGCTCTTTTCATTTCCTGGACGGCTTCTTCCAACCGACCCGTAGCTGTTAGATAATGAATCGCATACCACTCATGCGCCGTCGCATAATCTGGGTTGAGTTCTATACTGCGCTTGAACTCTTTCTCCGCCGCCGACCAGTTCCAATCATAATTCATCAGAACATGCGCCAGCGACGCGTGCGCTTCGGCGAGTGTGTCATCCAGTTCCAGCGCCTTTATTGCCGATTCTTTCGCCTTTGGCATCGCTTCGTGTGGGGCGACAAAATTGTAAAACGTCAGTGCAATGTAGGAATCCGCCAAGCCAACGTAACCAAGAGCGAAATCAGGATCGCGCTCGATGCTCTGCTGGAAGTGATCGATCGCGTGTTTAATTCCGTCCGAAGTGCGCTTGTTCCAAAAATAACGTCCGCGCAAGTAGGCATCGTAAGCCTCAATGTTCTTGGTCGGTTTAGCGGCGATGACTTGCTCCTCCTGTCTGGTGATATGCGCTCGCAACTGGTCCGCGATGGCTTTGGCCACGTCGCTTTCCACCGAAAAAATGTCGGTCAGTTTGCGATCGAACGTTTCGGCCCAAACCTGGGAATCATTAGCTGCTTTGATCAGCTGGACGTTAACCCGCACCGCATCGCCACTCTTTTGGACGCTGCCTTCCAGGACGTGAGCAACTCCAAGCTGCTTTGCAATTTCAGCCAAGTTTTTCGGCGCGCTTTTGTAATGCTGTGTCGAAGTACGGGAGGTCACTTTCAAATCGGCGATCTTTGACAGGCGCGTCAGAATCTCGTCCTGAACGCCTTCGGCAAAATAAGCGTTCGTCTTGTCTTCGCTCCGATTTTCGAAAGGCAATACGGCGATCGATTTCTCCGACATCTCAGCGCCTTGTTTCGAACTCGTGTAACGTCCGAAAAAAAAGAGACCCGTAGCAACAACACCGGCTATGATGACAACATAAATCCAAGCGCGGTTTTGCTCGGATTTTCTTGGCAATTCGTCCGCGACCTCTGTTCGCTTCAATCCTTCCGGCGTTAGTTCAAACGCCCAGGCAAGAATGATCGCTACAGGAAATCCGATAACGAGTAGCAACACCACAAGACGCACGCCCCAGTTTGGAATTTCGAAGAACGGAAAGATCTGGCTCGCGACCTGCATGAGCAGCCACGCCACCACGCCATACGCGATCGCAACCTTGTAAACATTGCGTCGCTTCAGCTCTGCGAAGAAGTTCTTGGGGTTCACGCTGCGCGCCTCGACAAAGCGGTCGTCACCTGAAACACTCTACTGTTTGTCGGCGATGATTCCCAGTAGTTTCATCAGGCTTGCGACGTGTGACGAGTCGCTCCAAGGAACATTCGAGAGGATCAGATTTATCTTCCGGTCGTTTGCCGAAGTGATTACTTCTTGCGAATGACCGAAAGCCAGGTTGAGGCTACGGAAGGAACTCGCAGACCTCGTCGATGGCGTTATTTGATCGACATCGTGGTACTCGTGGCGGTGACGTTTCTTCTCGACGCCCTTCTCGGTGCTTTTATTCCTGTGCCTATCAATTTGAAGAGGGGGTTTGTCTTCGACGCGATTGGCAAAATGCTGCTGGTCGCAGTTGCGTGGGGATTGATCCGGTTGCGCGGCGAGAGATTGGCCGATATCGGGCTGAAGCGGCCGGCGAGTTGGATGCGTACCTTCGCCATAGGTATTGGGTTTGCTGCTATTGTTTTCATTGCCATATATCTTTCGGAAAAGGCGGGGTTTCGCCGTGACCTCAGCAAGTTTAAGGATGTACAAGGAAATCTGGAACTCGCAGCACTTGGCGTTTTCTATGCGTTGATCGGCGCAGGGTTTTACGAGGAATTTATGTTTCGTGGATTTCTTATGCAGGGTCTGGCCATGTTTTTCGGCGCAAGCCGCGGCGCGTGGATCGCGGCATGCGTTGTGCAAGGCGTGCTTTTCGGAGCAGCGCATGCCTACCAGAATCCGCTTGGGATCGCGGTTACGGGCACACTGGGCATTTTAATGGGTTTGCTGGTTCTCGCGTCGGGCCGGAATCTTTGGCCGGTGATCATCGGACACGGACTCTTCGATGCGAGTCGTTTCGTCTTGTTCTATTTCGGAGGCCCGCCGACTGGCTGATTTTTCGCGTGCGAACTGGAACGCCTCATGGGAGCAGTTGCGAGGCGGTGAACGATTTAGCAGGCCTATCGCTTTTTCCCGGAACACAGGCTCAGCGCCCGGAGCTTCAAAAACATTCCAGCCCCAGGGGTGGCCCTTATGTATCGACGAAAAAACTGCGGGGCGATGCGCCTCCGTGAGTAGAAAAATTTCATATTGCGATGGCCTTCACTTTGCGGATGCGAAGGACCGCGAGCAGCCTCTCCCACCAACTGCTGTTGTTGGGTTTAAAAGTGCCGGCGCAGCGAAAGATCGTTCGCTGGCTGCGAATATCGACGCAGATCGTGCGCTTATAAGTTTCAAAGAAATGCCAATTACGCAGGTGGAGGCCAACCACAACGCGCTCAAGGTCGCGCGTGGGGAAATCGGCGGTCTTGCCGTGGAGGCAGCCACCCTCATAAATGACTTCGAGGGCCGTCAAAACCCTACGCTCCTCGACGTTGTCGAGTTCGACGGATTCATCCGGGATCCGGACCGTAATTGCGCTCATTGACTTGGAAAATCTCCTTTCCTGGCGTTGGATCCCCTTCGCCTGAAAGTTTCGAGCTGTTCCGTGAGACGTGCCTCGTAAAAATCACACATGGGGGATTCGCCATTTGGCTCGACCCATTCGGGATGTTCCTTACGCAACGCGTCGTGGATCTGGCGCTGAAGGTGAACGTATTCCTCGACTTCGCCAGGAAGGACTGGAAAAGTGTTCGTTTTCATCAGCAGCACCATCGGCGGCAATCAATAAGCAGCGAAGACGCGTGCGTGGGATTTTGAAGTGCTACTCCGGAGGTGATCTGCCCTCTCTCTTTCGGGATAGGGCAGTGCGCCGTCGTTTTCGCGGCCTATGTGTGCCACGCACGTCCTGAGATCAATTACTGTCATCACCAAGAAGCGCTGACAGCGCCAATTCGTGCGTGATCCTCTCAAGTTCGAGAAAAGCCGTCAGCTTTTCGTCCGCTCGCACAACGAAACGTTCTCGTCGTCGCGGTGTGCGTCAGCAATCCAGATTGGTCGCCTTCGGAATCCACGGCTGAGACCCAGCCCAAAAACTCCAACCGGCTTTGCTGAGCTTGTCCGCTATGATTTCCCAGGAGTCCTGAGACTGATTCAACTCTAGGTAACATTAGTACGCGCAGCTTTGTGCAGACAGGAGATAACGTGATGATTGGCGGTTTCATTGTTCAAGGGGCTCAACCAAAAAGAGTGATTCTGCGCGCGATTGGCCCAGAGCTAACTCAACATGGAGTTCCCGATGCGCTGGCTAATCCGACATTGGAACTGCACGACGAGACTGGGGCACTAATCGCTAGCAACAATAATTGGGTGCAAACGATAATCGGCGGGATCATCACGACCAATCAAGTTCGCGATATCCGGAACAGCGGCCATGCTCCCACAGACCCAAGGGAATCTGCGATCATTGCCACGCTCCAACCAGGCAACTACACCGCGATCGTGCGTGGTGTGAACGACACCACCGGCGTTGGACTCGTGGAAGTGTACGACCTGAATCTTGCGTTCTGACAGAAGCATTGGCTCCGTGACGCGCGATTTCCGGGTGCATTAGGTTCGCTGGCAGCGACCAGACGGGAGACGTGAGCCGCTTGACGGTCAGTAGTCGATATGTTCGGTTGGTCACATGGCTCGCTTGATTCTGAATTGCGAAGGAGTTGGTCTTGTAATGCGTCGGTTGGGTCGCGACATTGTCATGATTGGTCGTTCTCCATTGAACCAGATAATCATTGACCATCCGACGGTATCAGCGCATCACGCTGTGCTTCTGAGAACCGGCGACTCCTATTCGCTGAAGGATTTAAATTCAGCGAACGGGACACAGGTCAATGGCGATTTCGTCACTGATGCTGAGTTGAAGGATGGTGACACAATTCGATTTGGTTCCGTCATAGCGGTTTTCGCAGGAGCGTACCGCAAGCCTTCTTCAAGCCACGGGATCAGAAAGTTCTGGATGAGTATTTCGGGCAAAGGCGCACAGCCGATTGCGTTTGCGATGACGTCAGCATCCTTAAACTTGGTGTGAGCCGCAACGGTTGTTCCACCGCCGGGAATACAAACCAGAGCTTCAAAAATTCGTCGTGATGTTTTAAGACAAGGCTGCATGGCGAGAATTGTGCCGACTCATTCGGCATTTAAGAAGCGCAATGATTCGCGTGTGACTCTTTCAAGCTCGATAAATGCAGTCAGTTTTCATCCGCGTGCACAACGAACCGCTTTCCGTGGCGTTGGCGCTTTGTTGCGAAGAAGATGCTGATGAAATGAGCGCAGATTGACCGCTCTATACCGAACCTTTTTTTGGAACTCTGCCGCTCAGTTCCCGTAGAACACCCCAAGGATGTCTACGAACTCTCGCGAAAAAAACGAAAATCAAGTCCGCATCTACGACCCGGACGATGTTGAGTGGAACGCAGAGCACCAAGTCTGCCACTTTAAGGGAACTACTCTCTCAGCGGCTCAGCGGGTTGCCGTCAAATTGTGCAAACGCATCAAGCAGCTGGGCGGTGAGCTGCCGATGAACTGGCTCGACTGCGAGCTGATTTACCTCGAACGCTTCGCGCAGAAACTGCAGCGCACGCTCGATCGCAAAGTCATCGGCTTCTGATCGTCGTGCCGTTCGCCCGGTTCACAGCGACGCCAGCGCGAGTCAGCTCCAGCCAATTATTTATCCATACCAGCCGCAGCCACAGCCAATTAACGTCAACGTGCAACCGCCGCCATCAGGGCCGTTTCGAAGTTGGCCTTTGATCGGTAGTGACCGGCTAACGGGTGGGTTCCCTCCACACACTGCCATCACCGAGTAGCGCTGAAACCGCTAATTCGTGCGTGATCCTCTCAAGTTCAAGAAATGCTGTCAGCTTCTCATCGCTGTGAGCAACCTGATGTCATCGCAGCCCGTCACGCGAGGGATAGTTCGTCCCTCGAAGGTCTCCAGAAAATTATTGCGAAAGCGCGGGAAAACGCGACTCAAGTCGAGATCTTCAACGCTTATCTCCGCTGGGCGCCTTTCCGAAAAGGCTTGCAATTGTCCCCTGGGATTTGATAACGCTGGTTCTTCCTAAGGCTGGAAGGATTGATCGCCGAGGGGTCTAACAATCCGGGTAGCGCCTCAATAGTGTTTCAATTTCAGCCGAAATACAATCCAGAGATTTATCATGAAAAAAAAGCTCGCCTCTAAATCTGCCTTCTTCACTCCCCGCGTCGTTGTCAGTTTCGCCTTTTGCGCGATCGGCGTCCTCGTGGCGCTGCTTGCTTTTTCCCTCTACTCGGGCGGCTACGCCTTTGCGGGGAATCCTGACGCCTCAAACAATCACGGTATCGCTGCAAAAAGCGGCAAGAATCCAATAGCCGAGAAGTACGGCACGCTGGTAATGCGCGTCTACTTCCGCGACCGCGCCGAGCGCGACCGGCTGGCCCAAGAACTCAGCGCCGAAGAAGTGCCCACAACAGGAGGCTATCTCACCATAATCAATGATCGCAAGCTCTACTATGACCTGACGGCGCGCGGCCTCCGTGTGGAGATAGACGAGAACAGTAGTCGCAAACTCAGCGACCCTCAAATCCTGCGCGAAACTTTCTATGGCGGCTACAAGTCGGTGGAAGAAATATACGCCTTCCTCGACCAGAAGGTGGCGCAGTTCCCAGATCTGGTTGAGAAGATCGACATCGGCGACTCCTGGTGCAAGGCCAATCCAGGCTCGTGCGTCCTGCCCAGTCCCTGGAACGGCTACGACCTGTTTGTGCTACACATCACGAACCGCAACATACCAGGCCCCAAACCGGTCTTCTGGGCGGACGGCGGTATACACGCCCGCGAGATCGCTACGCCAGAAGTCGTCATGCGCATGATTGACTACCTGCTCAATAACTACGATACCGATGCCGACGTTCACTGGCTCGTGGACTATCACGACATCTGGCTTATGCCTGACGTTAATCCTGATGGTCACCACATCGTCGAGGCGGGAGGCGGCGGCAACAGCCCGTACTACTACCGCAAGAACGGCGACAACGTCGGAGGCGACGGGTGCTCCTGGCCTCCCACCGCATTTGACCAGTTCGGCGTAGACAACAACCGCAACTTCCCCTTCAACTGGGGCTGCTGCGGCGGCTCGAGCGATTTTGTGTGCGACCAGACCTATCGAGGAGTGTCGCCGGGATCGGACCCGGAGGATATGGCCATCGTCAACATGATTCGCACCCTCGTACCTGACCAGCGCGGCCCCGGCGACACCGACCCGGCGCCTCTCACTGCCACAGGCGTTTACCAGAACATCCACACAAATGCGCGAGTCAACCTCTTTACGTGGGGCTGGACTAGCACGCAGATGCCTAACTTCGCTGAGACGAACAACATCGCCGCGCACATGACCGCGCCGAACGCGGGCGGGAACGGTTACCCCTATGGCTCGATCATCGAACTGTTGTATCCGGTAGATGGAGGCTCAATTGACTGGGCATACGGTGAACTGGGCATGGCGGCCTACTCCACCGAGTTGGGCGGCGACGACTTCCTCGTCTCCTACTCGTGCATAGATAATCCAGGTTGCGGCTCGTCGCAGGGTCTCTGGCCTGAGAATCGGGGGATGCTTCTTTACCTGGCGAAGATAGCGCGCACGCCTTATCTGACTTCGCACGGACCAGATGCCAATACCGTTGTTACCAACCCGGCATCAGTGCCGCAAGGCGTGCCATCACAGCTAACCGCCAGCATTAACTTCGCCTGGTCAAACAACGCATTCAGCCAGAACGTGGGCGCAGCAGAATATTACATTGACACGCCTCCCTGGGCTGGCGGCACGGCCATCCCAATGAACGGCTCGTTCGATTCGCCTACCGTGGCCGTCGACGCAACCATAGACACTGCCAGCCTGTCGGTAGGCCGCCACGTTATCTTCGTGCAGGGACGCGGCGTGAGCGACTTCCAGGGCTTCCAGACCTGGGGGCCGATCAGTGCGGCGTTTCTGGATGTGACTGGAGGTTCAACACCAACACCAACGCCACACCAACGCCTACTGCGACACCGAGACCAACGCCATCGCCAAGACCCGTCCCGGCCCCAAGGGCTCGTCCAACTCCTCTGCCACGGCCCTAGCCGACTCCGCCGCGAAGACCCTGATACGCTACAGAGGCAACAGGCAGGGCGCGACGAAGGTTTCCTCGGAGGCATCAACGGCTTTCGCCATCGACCGATACGCGAAAAAATCGCTGAATAGGTCCTCCTGTACGATGGAAGCATAAGCTGCCGCCACGACGATAACGCTGTTCTAAAAAAGGCGGCGGCTGGATTCTACGGGACTTAAGAAGCGAAGTTCCCAAAACAATCATTTTGTCATCGTCCGGCGGCAGATGGAGCAAAGGGACCAGAACTCGCAACAGAACGTCCAAACCCCAAAAAACTAGTTAAGAACATGGGACGTTGACATTGTATTGACCGTACCACGGTCGTTTCAGTTCTTTTCCGTTCGCTCATGTTCGCAACCGTGCGAGACAGCGAATCTACCACGAGGGGCAGACACTAGAATTTTCAGTCCACTGCTCTACCAATGCCCGGCTACAGTGCATTGTCGATTCGAAACGCTTCATCGGCGAGCTGACGTCGGGTGATCGAAGAATGCATCAAACCGGAAGAGCGAACGGCAACTCCCAGGCCCCACCCGTTTTGCCCCCCTGACACTGAAATTTCAGTCGTCTTTTGACCGCACGAGTCCACGCGACGAGGATTTTATGATCGGCGATTTTATTCGTCGCGGTCAGCGTGGTCGCGCTGTGTCCATTGAAGGCCTAACGAGTCACAGAACCCCAAAAAATCTTTGCGAACGAGACGCTCTACCAGCTGAGCTATACCCCCACGATGGCATGCAAGCTAGCACGGCGAAAAAATTCGTCCAGCAAGCCACAAGTGTGTCGCCACTAGCTGAGCGAGTTAGTGGGAAATGCGAAAATCGGCCGGAAGAAAAGGTCCTGCACCGCCCACGGTGCCACCCGAACCATGCGTAACATCTGTCGCGCCGACATTGGGTGACGGAGCTGGAATTGGCTGCTGTCCCTCGGCTTTCAGAGATTCGTTTAAGGCTGGCAGATCCTTGGCGAGCAATTGGTCGAACTCCTTTGTCACGTCACTCAATTCCCGCTGGAGCGCATCGGTATATGCAACCTGGTAGCCACCAGGTTTTCCTTCGTAACTGAGAATCGCTCCGTAAAGCTGGTCCGTGTGCTCCCGCAAACGTTCCTCACCCGTGATCGCTCCTCCTTCGGTTGTCGCGACAATTTTTTTGCGGACTGCATCAACTTTCCCGTCGAAATCGGAGATGTTCTTGCGAAGCGGATCGCTTTCGGCTAACGCTCCCCCACTCTGCGCCAACGCTTTGCGCAAGCCAATAATCCGGTCCATCAGCACACTTTCCTCGTCAAAGAGCCCATGGACCTTCATTGCAGCGTCGAACTGTGCCTTGCGATCCGCAGCGCTGAATTTGGCCCGGCGATCGAGACCAACCGTCAACTTGGTTTCCGAAACTTTGCCGGCCTTGGTGAGGCGCACAGTGTACTCGCCCGGCACAAGTCGTGGGCCTCGTACGCCCGCAAAGGCAATCTGCGCGGCAGGCGGCACGCGCGGTGGTTTCACACGCATCGGCCAGGTCACGCGATTCAGGCCGGGGCGTTTGCTGGCTGGCAATTCATCGACAACACGCCCCGAAGAATCCAAAACTTCGAGCTTCAATTTTCCAAATAGATGTCGTTCGCGCTGGTAGTAATTGATCACGGCGGCGTCAGGCGGATTATCGCCAACGAAAACTGCGTCGCCGGTAGACCATCCGCCCGAGCCTTCGATGCGCTGTTGCACGGGACGCGCTGAGACGAACGCGACCTCTTGTTTCAACAGATCCGGCGTCAACGCGCGCAACGGAGTGATATCGTCAATGATCCAGATGCCCCGGCCGTGCGTTGCAAGAACCAGATCGTTATCACGGGGTTGAATTGCCAGATCTCGGACCGCGACTGCGGGAAAATGATTGCCTTTAAATTGCGCCCAGTTTTTTCCACCATCAATCGAGACCCAAAGTCCAAACTCCGTTCCGAGGAAGAGTAGATCCGGCTTGATCAAATCCTCCTTGATCACATGAGCGTATCCACGAACGCCCTTGGCGTCCTGAGCGCTTACGAGCGGCGTCCAAGTCTTACCGTAATCAGTCGTTTTGAAAACATATGGCGCCATGTCGCCAAAGGTGTGTCTATCAAACGCTGCGTAAGCGGTACCGGCGTTGAAGTTGCTCGCCTGCACCCAGGTCACCCACGAATTTTTTGGCAAACCGGGAACATTGCCGACGACATTGGTCCACGTCTTGCCGCCGTCGCGCGTGAGTTGAAGGTTGCCGTCGTCTGTGCCGACCCAGATCACCGATTTGTCTTTGGGCGATTCACTGATCGAGTAAATCGTGGTGTGCATTTCGGCCGAGGAATTGTCCACCGTCACGCCGCCCGATTGCTCCTGTTTCTGTTTTTCGGGATCGTTGGTTGTCAGGTCGGACGAAATGCGTTCCCAGGTTTGGCCGTGATCGCGCGAACGAAAGAGAAACTGAGCGCCGATATAAATTGTCCCCTTTTCGTTAGGCGAGAGTGCGATCGGCGTATTCCAATTGAACCTGAGCTTTTCCTTGTAATCCGGCCGTGGCTTGATGTTGCGAGCTTCGTGCGTGTGGCGATTTACCCGTCCGATCTCACCACCTTGATACTCGGCATAGATGTAATCGGGATCGGCCGGGTCCGGAAACATCCAGAAGCCATCGCCGTTGTACATGTTTTCCCACTGGGCGTTGGTAATTCCGCCGGGGTGTTGTGATTCGCCCACGAAAGAGCTGTTGTCCTGTAGGCCGCCGTAAACGCGGTAGGGATCTTTGTCATCCACGCTAACGTGATAGAACTGGGAGACTGGCAGATTTTCAGCTTTCCACCATTTCGCGCCGCCGTTGTAGGAATACCACATCCCGCCATCGTCACCCGCGAACACGACCTGCGTGTTGGTTGGATCGATCCAGACATCGTGCACGTCGCCATGCATCCCCCCGAATCCGCCGACCACTGCGAAACTTTTGCCTCCGTCCTCGCTGACGATCAGCGAGCCATCAGTCTTAAATAGGCGGTTGGGATTTTTTGGATCGACAATCAGGTTCGCAAAGTAGAATGGCCGCCACACCATCCATTGGCTTTTGTCGCGCTTCTCCCAAGTCATGCCGCCATCGTCGGAGACAAACAGCGCACTATCGGGCGACTCCACAAAAGCGTAAACGCGTTTGGCATTCGAAGGTGCTATGGCCACGGCAAGGCGCCCGTATGGTTTCTTCGGGAAGCCCCTATTGGCTTCCGCTGTAGTTTCCGTCCAGGTATTGCCGCCATCTGTAGAACGAAATAATCCGCTTGCCGACGGCGCCGTAGGACTTTCGCCACCCGAGCGGTACTCCCAGCCTTTGCGCCGGAAATCCCACATCGCTGCGAACATGGTGTCCGGATTTGCAGGATCGATTGCGACATCGGTGCAACCGGTCGAAAGATTCGGTCCTTTGAGGACTTGGTTCCACGTTTTGCCGCCGTCAGTCGTTTTGTAGAGGCCGCGATCGGTCGAATCGCTCCAGAGCGCTCCGGGCACCGCGGCGAAAACCGTGTCGCTGTTCTTTGGGCTCACCGCGATCTTCGCAATGCGCTCGGATTTTTCCAATCCGGAATGCGTCCACGTTTCGCCGCCGTCGGTTGATTTGTAGATTCCGTCACCGATCGAAACGCTGTTGCGCGTCCACGATTCACCGGTTCCGACCCAGACGTTTTTCGAATTCTTTGGATCGAGGGCGATCGCTCCGATTGATTGCGCGGGTTGTTCGTCGAACACGGGTCGATATCGCGTCCCGCTATCGTCAGACTTCCAGACGCCGCCACTGGCTGCTCCCACGAACAGCGTAATCTTACCGGATGGCTCGCGTGTTCCCGCGATGGCAGAGATGCGTCCGCTCATCGTTGCGGAGCCTATGTTGCGTGCGCCGAGGCCAGAGATCGTTGCTGAGTTGAATGGCGCGTCCTCTGCGTGGCAAGGAATGGCGCACGCAAGCAGCGACGAAAGCGATGCGATGACGCATCGCACTCCAAAAGCGCTATGCGCAAAATCTGTAAAGACGCATATTCCGTTTCGCGAAAGTTTACGGAGTGCGCACAGCCTGGCCGCCTGTGTACGGTCGTCCTCGCGTCGCTTTTGGTGATTCAATAGCCTCATCTATTGATCAACGCTGTGGCTGCGGGAGACTTATTTGGCCGGGAAACTCAAATATCGTGTCATCTACCGGCACGTTGGCTTCGACCTTATCGATTATGATTCTCTGCTTGTCGGGCGCGCCCTTGCCCCCGAACTCGATTGACGTTGGAACGAATACGCCCCCGACCTTTTCATAATCGCCCAGGTCGGTCTCTACCTCTTCGTACGCGCCATGTCTGGTCCGTTGTGTTAAAACACGAATCTCCAGAAAGTGATCCGGATCCAAGTAGACGAAACTTACGTCCCCGTTTTTCCGCGTCACTTTCAACTTGTGCGCCGGGGTCCCATCGACGTCTTCGGTTCCGAGATATTCGACCTTGTTTCCTTTCGCCTGCCAATCGACCAATGGCCCATCCATCTCCGCGTCTTCCACGAGCGCTTTGACATCATCCGCCGACATTCGTTCGGGATCTCTGCGTCCGAAGAATGGTGAGACTCTCCACCCATCCTTACCGTTATACGCCTCGATTTGAGTCATTCCCTGGAGAGACGCTTCAGTGCGCACGTCCTCCGGTCGCTTCTTGACCTGCATGAAGGACAATTGAATTTGCCCTTCTTGCACCAGCATTTTGCCGCTAACCCGCAAGGTTCCCAGACCGCGGAGGGCGCTGGCGCCACCCTTCGCCTCAATGTTCTTAGCCACCAATTCATCGACCGTCGGTTGGTTTTTATCTTGCGCGAAAGCGTCTGAAACGACGAGGCCTGCGAAGATAAACGCGATTAGAAGACGCAAATGCATACTAGTTTTCCTGACGAATAGGAGACACCACACCGGCACCAATGTTCAAAGCAGATGGCAATGCAAGTTGTTCTCGAAAAAAATTATGGTCGACGCTACAAGGCAATTTTCGTGTCCGGAATTGCCAAAGCCGACTAAAGTTCATGACGAGTAAAATTTCCGTCGTGTCTTCAATCAAAAAACACAAAATCCGATCGGCGCCGGCTGCAACCGCGCCTTCGCGGCGTTCTGCGGTAGAGAAACGTAGATCCGGCAAGAGAAAAATCGACCCTGCCTGCGTCTCCGTAGTGCCCGGCTCATGGCAACTTAATAGCGGCATTGTCCTTCTGTGTATCGTGGCTACCGCCGTGCTTTATGCGGGCGATCTTCATCTGGGCTTTTTCAGAATCGACGACCAGCAGTATGTCGTCAGCAATCCGTGGATACAGGGATTAACGTGGAAGCATCTCGCTCAGATTTTATCTAGTCCTTACTACCTCAACTATTCCCCACTTCATTTGTTATCCTACGCGCTTGATTACGCGGTTGGCGGCTTGAACGCATACGCCTTCCATCTATCAAGCAACCTCTGGGCCGGAGCTGTTGCCGGCCTTGTGTATCTCGTTGCACTTGCATTAACACAGCAACGAATAACTGCTCTCGTCGCTGCCTTGTTGTTTGTTGTTCATCCAGCGCACGTGGAAGCGGTCGCCTGGATTTCAAGTCGCAAGGATTTGGTGGCTGCTGCATTCGTCCTACCCTGTGTCCTCGCATATCTAAAATACAGGCAGCGCGGCGCAATAGGCTGGTACATCGTTTCACTTCTGCTGTTTCTCTTCGCATTGCTGGGAAAACTATCCGTTGCCGCTTTCCCTGCGGTGTTAGTGGTTCTCGACCTGGTGGTTGAAAAGCGACCATTACATCGATCAATCATTGACAAGATTCCATTCCTTGTTCTGGCGGCTTTGGTAGCCGTAGGAGTCCACCAGGCACAACCGAGCACCGGATTGCAGCCTGACCTCGCCATGCATGCAAATGCGTTTGTCCAGAGCTTGTGGCTGCTTACCGGCCTGGGAAATTATGTTATTTATCGTGTACCTCCCGAGCCGGGAGGTAGCTTGTCCCAACTGGTTGGACTAGGCGTCCTGCTTGGCTTGTTTCTTTTGCCGTGGCTCCTGCACAAGCGCTATCCTGTGGTAACTGTTTCGATCTACTGGACCTTATTTACTTATTTTCCAACACAGGTTCTGCCATTCAGTTATCCAGTAGCTGATCGCTACCTTTTTTTACCATCAGTAGGCGTGGTGATTCTCATTGCCTGGCTGTTGATCGAAGCGACAAGTCATTTGCATACGTGGAAGATCGCCGCTGCAACAACACTGGTTGCGGCAGTTAGTTTCATCTGGCTTACGAAAACCGTGGATTACTTATCCGAATGGCGGGATCCGCGATCGGTTTGGTTCGCTGCAACACGGAAATCACAGGACGTCCATTTGTATTACGAACTCGGATGGGAATACCGCGAAAAAGCCGCAAGCTTTGGAATGCAACGACGAAATGCTCCGCTTCCTCCAGAAGAAGCTAAAAATTATGCTTCCGCCGTTTGGAAAGATGACCCCCGACTGCCGCAGTTGCTCACCGAATTGGCAGACAGCCAGCATAGCGGACCGGTTGAGAAAGAGTTTAAAGAACATTTGCTGAGCAAAACGACAGAAAATTTTGACGAAGCCGTCACAAGAAAGGGAGCGCACATTATGCCGGACCTTTTTGTGAGTCGCGGAGTCTGTTACCTCGATAAAGGCGATATGGAGTCTGCAAAAAAGGAATTCCTGGCGGGGCTCGATGAAGCCTCGGGATTGCCATATTCTGAAGGCCGGCAGGAGGCCTTAATCACCTGTCATTATAGCCTCGCAGTTGCGGAACAGGGACTTGGCCATTCCAAAGAGGCGTTGTCGTGGATCAGACTTGCGGAAGAAGAGCAGGATAAACTTGGTAGAACTGTGCTCCCCGAAATCACTCCTGGTCGTCAGAAGCTTGAGTCAATCGCAACAAGCTTTCGGTAACCGGTTCCTCACTCTTCCCGCAGGAGTTTGGATGGATCGACCGCCAGCGCTCGCAACGATGGAATGGCGGATGCTGCAATGCCAAGCAGTGCCATCGTTAACACTGCGCCGACCACGACCACGGGATCTCGCGGATTCGCCTGATACACGATGTGCTCGAGTAACCGGCTGGCAAAAACGCCTAACAGCAGTCCCGCCAACGATCCGACTCCGAGCAGCACGATTGGCCGCCCAACCGCAGCGCTCATCACGTGTTTCGCGCGCGCGCCCAAGGCCACACGGATGCCCAGCTCCTTCATCCGGCGGCTGACGTTGTAAGCCGCCATGCCGAAGATGCCGGTCAACGCGAGCATCCCCGCCAGAAGGCCCATGACGCCCAGGGCTGCTGTCGATGCCCGTGCGGGGAACAGCGCGTTCACGCCGCCCATCACATCGTGCCAGCTCTGCACTTTGATCAGCGCGTTCGGCTCAAGGCCGCTCAGGGTGCGTTCGAGGGCCGGCGCCATCTCGTTGTGCGCGCGCGGCGATCGTACCACGAAGACCAGCCCGCGCTGTTCGCTTTGTGTCAAAGGCAGATAGACCACCGACTGTGGCGGCTCTTGCATGTCGTCATACTTGCCGTCCTCCACCACGCCCACGACTTCTCTCAAGTGACCCAGTAAAATAAAACGTTGTCCAATCGCGGGATTTTCGCCCCACATCTTCCGCGCGAAGGTTTCGTTCACAATCGCGACATACGGCGTCGTTTTGGTGTCATGCCATGAGACATCCCTCCCACTTAGTAGCCTGGTACCCGCAGCCTCAAGGTAACCCGGCGACATCGTATACACGTATGGCGCCAGCACAGAATTGTTCAGATTGAAGTCTGTCGTTCCTGGCGGGAAAATCGGAACGCCGCGCAGCCCGCCGTAAAGGGTACGCGGTTCACCGCACCCGCTGTCGTCACGCCTGGAATCCTTTGTACCGCCTCGAGCATGGCTTTCTGTTTCTCAAGCGGCACGTCGACCGCCGCCACGTCACGGTCTATGTCGGCCAGCATCGCGCCTTGCGGCTGAAAACCCAGCGGAGCGTGCAACATGCGAACCATGCCGCGGACCGCAACCAGCGAGGCCGTCACTAGCAACGTGCAGATCGCAATTTGTGCGCCTAACAAAAGGTCCCGCAGAGTAAACCCGCGCAGCGGCGTTGAATCTACCGGTCCGCTCTTCATCGCCTGCAACGGACTGCTCTGCGACACTTGCCGCGCCGGAATCATCCCAAACAGCAGCGCGCTTACCAAGGTCAAGATCAGCGCTGCCAGGTAGACACGCGCATCCACGCTGACTGCCACACGGCCGTAGGGCGATTCCCATTGGTTCAGGACACGCAGCAGCAGACCCGCGATCACCAGGCCCGCCGTTCCGCCTAGAATCGACAACACCAGCGCCTCGGTAAGTAGTTGCCGCACCAACCGCCATCGGCTCGCCCCTAAAGCGACACGGAGCGCCAGTTCTCGACTGCGATCCGCCGCGCGCGCCGCAAACAGGCTGGCCAGATTCGCGCACGCCGCCACCAGCACGAGCAGGGCCAGCCCCGTCACGCTATAAAGAAATCCGCGAATGACGTCACCGGTGTCCCCCTGGAGTCCTGGACGAACCAGCCGCAACGGCACTCCGGTGTCGGTGGTCGGATACTCTTTGGCCAGTTGGGTCGCGATCGCACTCAGATTTTCGGCCGCCTGCTGCGGCGTCACGCCTGGCTTAAGACGACCCAACACGGTCAAAGGTCTGCCTGTCCGATCCGCCAGGTGGTCGGCGTTGAAGTAATTCACGATGGGAATGAAATAGTCCGGCCAGACGAATTGCTCTGTGCCGTGGAACTGCGCCGGCGCCACACCGATCACCGTAAAGGAATCTTTGTTGAGACGTACGGTCGTTCCGATCACGCGCGGATCGGCGTTAAATACGCTTCGCCAAAGACTATCGCTCAAAACCACAAAAGGCGCTGAATTCGGACCATGCTCGTCCGTGGCTTGGATTAACCGACCGGCTTCCGGTTGCACGCCGAGCATTTCGAAATAATTGCCGGTCACCGCATAACCATCGACATTCTTCACCAAGTTCCCCGAGGTCAGTCGCGCCTGACAAAATCCGTAGAAACCCGCGATATCGCTGAAGGTGGTGTTTCGCTGCCGGATGTCTTCGAATGCGGGAAACGATGTAGTCAGTAGCTTAAAGCTTGTCCACGGCTGGAGGCGCAGCTGGTAGAGGTTCTCCGGCTCGCTGACATCGAGCGGGCGCAGCAGGAGCGCATTCACTACTCCGAAGACGACGACGTTTGCCCCAATCCCCAGCATCAGCGTGATCAAAGCTACGAGCGTGAATGCGGGAGACTTCCACAGCATTCGCAATGCAAATCTTAAATCCGCGATCACTGTTTCCCCTGTACCATTGAACCCGATTACTCGGAGCGCAGTGCCTGCATCGGATCGACGCGCATGGCGCGTCGCGCCGGAATATAGCAGGCGCATAATGCGGTTGCTGCCAAGGTCACAGTTGCGATGAACATGGTCCTCAGATCAGTCGTGCCGACGCCGAAAAGAAGGCTTTGCAAGAGACGAGAACAGGCGAACACGCCGATTAAGCCGACCAGCACGCCGATGCCAACAAAGCGCATGCCCTGGCCGATGATGAGACGCAGCACGTCGTAACGTTGCGCGCCAAGCGCCAGGCGAATTCCGATCTCCTGCGTCCGCTGCGTGACCGAGTAGCTCATGACTCCAAAAATTCCCGCCGCTGCCAGAAGTAGTGCAATGAGCGCAAACAAACTGACCAGCATCGCGTTTAAACGCGGCTGTGCGATGGATTGTGAACGGTAATCGGCAAGCAAGCGCGGCCGATAAACCGGGACCTCCTTGTCGATCTCGCCCACGGCACTACGCAGCGCGGTAGTCACCGAACCCAGGTCAAGTTGCGTCCGCATGAAGATCGATAGTGATTGAATGGCGAATTGCGGATATGGAACATAAATCTGCGGCTTGGGCGGAATCTTAAGACTGACCAGGTGCATATCGCCGACCACTCCTACGATTTCACGAACTGGCGGTTTGCCAGGCTCGGCCGAGCCGTCAGGAATGATTCGTTTGCCGATGGCATCTTCACCGGGGAAAAATTGCTTCGCAAAAGCCTCCGTCACAATCGCTACCGCTGGCGCATTTTTATCATCCCGCTCGGTGAACCAGCGACCTTTGAGCAAGGGGACTCGCATAGCTTTAAAATAATCAGCCGTCACGGTGTTAAATTGTGCCTCTGGCTGCTGACTTTTCGGCACTGGATGAGCGTCGAAGTTGAAAGTGAAACCGATTTCACTGCCGCTGAGCGGAATCCACCACGCCGCCGCGACTGACTGCATTCCAGGCTCACTTGAAAGCCGTTCCAGTAGCTTTTTGTAAAAAGCTGCCGCTTGTTCCGGTTTGCCATAATTTGTTTGGGGCAACGCCACGCGTGCCGTCATGACATTCGTTACATCGAAACCGCCAGGAACTCTTTGCAAACGAATAAAACTTTCGACCAGCAACCCCGCGCTCGCGAGCAGGACCAGCGCGAGGACGATCTCGACGACGACGAGCGCAGCGCGGGTGCGATGAGCGCTCGCGCTTTCGCTTGCACCGCGCGGAGCTTCATTCAGTGACACGGCAAGGTTCGAACGCGATGCGCGCCACGCCGGAAACAAACCGGAAACGATTCCAACTCCAACACTGGCGACGGCCGTAACGACGAGAACCAGAGGATCCGGCGAGATTTCGTCAATGCGCGGAATGCTCGGCAGAAATGCTTTCAGTGAATCAATGCCCCAGATTGCAATCACCAATCCGGCGAGACCGCCTAGCAGACCGAGTAACGTACTTTCGGCAAGCAATTGTTTAATAATTCGCCAGCGGCCGGCGCCGAGCGCGGCGCGGATGCTTAACTCTCGATTGCGCGAAAGCGACCGCGCCAGCAACAGGTTCGCGACGTTGAGACAAGCGATAAGCAGCACGCAGCCGGCCATCGCGCACAACATCAGCAACGCCGAATGTGTGCTGCCAATCATTGCGCTGATCTGTGGAATGACCTTCGCGCCAGTGTGCAGTTTTGAGTCCGGATATTGTTGATGCCAGCTTGCGGTAATGCTGTCGACGTTCGCCTGCGCTTGCTGCATCGAGACGTTCGGTTTCAATCGCGCGATGCACTCGAAAAAGTCGTTGTCCCGCTGCTCCGTCATTGGCGATCCGCCGTCCTTGGATTCGCGCAAGCTCGACATCGAGACCCAAAGTTCCGCCGAAACCGCAGCAATCGGAAAAGTAAACCGTGGGGGCATCACCCCGATTACCTCGAATTGTTGACCGTCGAGCGTAACGGTTTTGCCGACAACGTTGCGGTCCGCTCCAAACCGGCGTTGCCACAACGCATGGCTCAAAATGACCACATGATTTCCCGGATTATCTTCGTTAGGCAAAAACGTACGGCCAAGAAGCGGTTGAACTCCGAGCAACGGAAACAAATCGGCCGATACTGATTCGCCTTGAACATGCAGCGCTCCGTTTCCATCTGTAAGCGTGCTCACGCCTTGGTTGGTATAAACCGCGATCCGCTCGAAAACCCTGTTCTGGTTACGCCAGTCAACGTAGTCGAGGTACGAGATCGAATTGATATCCGTTCCCGGATCGGCTTTTTCGCGGGTGTCGTATTCGCCGAGTGCGACGAGGTTTCGCGGCTGATTGAACGGCAGCGGCCGCAATAACACTGCGTTGAGTACGCTGAACACCGCGGTGTTGGCGCCAATCCCAAGCGCAAGCGTCAATACCACGACACAAGTAAACCCCGGCGATTTGCCGAGTTGGCGCATCGCAAATTTTAAATCTTTCATATCACTCGTGACGCAGCGCCTCTACGGGATCGACATTCATAGCACGACGCGCGGGAAGATAGCTGGCGATCAATGCCGCGATGGTCAGCAGCGCCAGAACAATCGCATAGGTCGTGAAATCATTTGCGCTCACTCCGAAAAGCAGTGACGCCATCAACCGGGTCGTGATCAGCGAACTGACCAAGCCAACCCCCAAACCGATGCCGACAACGACCAGACTTTGCCGAAGAATCAAACTCAACATGTCGATCTTTTGCGCGCCGAGCGCCATCCGGATGCCTATTTCTTTCGTCCGCTGCGCGACGCTGTAGGCAATGACGCCGTAAATTCCGATTGCAGCCAGCACCATCGCTACACCGGCAAACGTGCCGAGCAGCATCATATTGAAGCGCGGTTGCGCCAAAGTAACGCCAATGTGTTTCTCCAGCGGTTCGAGAGTTGGAACGAACAAATCCTTGTCGAACTCGTGAACAATGTTGCGAAGTGATGTCTGAATTCCTACTGGATCGCTTGCTGCGGTACGGATAACGACATCCATCCGCCGGTTCGGGTCCTGGGCCGCCGGAATGTAAAACTCGGGCAGCGGCTGGATGGCAAGCGATTCGTGGCGCGAGCCACCAACTACACCAACAATTTCTTTCGGCGGGGAGGGCCGATTGTTTTCGCCGTGAATCAAAATGATTTGCTGCCCAATCGCATTGCCGCCCGGAAAGAAACGCTGCGCCAGCACGTCGTTCACGATCACAACGGCCGGAGAATTTTTCGTGTCACTGGAATTGAACACGCGCCCACGTAACAGCGGCGTTCCCATCGCGCGAAAATAGTTCGGCGTAACTTTAAGATTCGAAGCTGCCAGTTCCTGTCCGGGAGGTCGCGGCGGTTGCCCGACAATTGAAAATGTCGATCCCCAATCATTGCCGGAAAATGGCATCGGAAATGCCGCCCCGACTGCGTCCACTCCAGGCAACGCGGCAAGTTTGGGCACAATCTGTTCGAAAAACTGTCGGTGTTTCTCCGAGTCTGGATATTTCGCCGTTGGCAAAATGAGGTCAGCGACAAGCGCATGCTGCGGATCGAAGCCCGGCTTGGTCGCGCGGAGATTGGCGAAGCTCTTGATCAACAAACCAGCGCCCGCGAGAAGCAGTAATGACAACGCGACCTGCGCGATGACCAGCAAACGGCGGAGGTGATGTGACTCCGGTCCTATCGCACCACGACCTCCCTCCTGCAGTGACTCACTCACATTTG
This sequence comes from uncultured Verrucomicrobiae bacterium, assembly GCA_963840135.1. Lineage (GTDB taxonomy): Bacteria > Verrucomicrobiota > Verrucomicrobiia > Chthoniobacterales > UBA10450 > Udaeobacter. Next base: position 58,113 of record CAWIXX010000005.1, read on the forward strand.
GCCGCGTCACTTGTAGCGCCGGCACTAACGCGAAAAGAAGCGTGCTAAAGATTGCGACGAACAGCGTGAAAGCAAAAACGGGAGCGTTAATCGCGACTTCGCCGAGACGCGGAACATCTTGCGGACCCAAAGTTCGAAGGAGATCAATTCCCCACCAGGCAATGAGCAAACCGCCGGAAGCGCCAAGGATCGACAATACGAAGCCCTCGCTTAGAAGCTGCCAAACCATTCGTGCTCGACTAGCGCCAAGCGCAGTCCGAATCGCGATCTCGCGACGTCGGACGGCTGCGCGGGCGAGCAAAAGATTGGCCACATTTGCACAGGCGATGAGCAACACAAATGCAACCGCGGCAAGAATGGTGATCAACGCCGGACGCACATCGCCGGCGATGTCGTCGTGTAGCGAATACACGCGCTCAGACCGATTCGTGTTCGATTTTGGATATTGCTTTTCCAACCGCGCCGCGATCGTCTTCATTTCGGCATCGCATTGTTTGATTGTCACGCCCGGTTTCATTCGGCCGACCATGCGAACGAAATGTGAGTCGCGATTGTTGACCGACTCCGGCACGAGCGGGTGTAGCGGAATCAAATACTCAGCCCGCTCACCTTCGACCGGAAATTGAAAGCCGGGCGGCATGACTCCGAGAACAGTGTACAAGCGCCAAGACAAGCTGACCTGCTTTCCAACAATCTCGGGGTCGCTGTTGAAATAGGTTTTCCAGGCGTAATCCGTCAACACGACAACCCGCGCATCGACGGTATCGTCTTCACGCGTATAAACACGCCCGCGTGCCGGTGGAACGCCGAGCACAGGAAAAATGTCCGAGGTGATCGCGACGCCCTTCAGTTGCCGCGATTCCTCCGTCCTATTGAGCACGGCGCCGGTCCGGGTAAAAGCGGCCAGCGCGGACAGAGTCTGCGATTGATCGCGAAGATCGACGTAATCGGGAATCGACTCGGTTTCCTTTTCCAGGTTGTCATTCGCAACGCGCGACCATACTGCGACGAGCTGATTTGGGTTTGGGAAGGGAAGTGGATGGAGTAAGACAGCATCGATCACGCTGAAAATGGCGCTGTTTGCACCAATACCGAGCGCAAGGGTCAAAACCGCAATCGCGGTGAAACCCGGTGCCTTGACCAGCATCCGCAATGCGTATTTGAAATCGCTCAACATGTTCCCGTGTCGATGCTCGACTTGTTAGCGGCTGGCGATCTCTGAGGATGAAGGTTTGATCGTGATATTTCCGGCGGAAGTCTCCAGCTTCACCGATTTTCCGCCGCCATTCAGTTTACCGCGCAAATGCTCGCTATCGACGTCGCTGGTCTCGAACGGCAAACGGCTGAAGATTTCGCCCACGCTGGTGCTCGCGTCGATGTCAACCGTCGCAGTTGCCGACAGGGAGACGTCAATGTTTCCCGCGCTTGTTTGAAGCCTCACATCGCCCACGACATCAGCAGGAATTGAAGCGCTGATCGATCCGCCGGATGTCTTGCCGGTGATTTTCCCTGTGATCCTTTGCAAACTGAGATTTCCACCGCTGGTCTTGACCTCGGTGTCGCCGGAAAAATTACGAACCTCGATCCGCCCGCCTGAGGTTCTAGCGTCCAAAGTGCCGGTTCCCTCCGCTACGGTAATGTCGCCGCCGCTCGTTTCGACCTTGATCGGACCGCGACAATCCTCGACTTTGATCGATCCACCGCTGGTGTTCGCGTTGAGGACTCCCTCTAAATGCTTCAATGCCAGTTTACCGCCACTGGTTTTCACCGTGGTAATCCCCGTGATTTCGCCGACGCGAACATCGCCGCCGTCGGTGCGAAGATCGCTCTCAAATTTCTTCGGCACGTGGATTGTGTATTGGCCGTGCGTTTCTGAGTGACCGAAATTCCACCGGTTCTCCTGTTTCGACCCACGTGCCCGCACAGTTATGACATTGCCATCCTTGGTGATGGTAACTGGAGTGGCAGAAAAGTACGCCTTTTCCCTCGTTTCATCACCAAAGTCGATCTTGCGGTGCGCTTCCAGCGCAACCTTGTTATCGGCGCCAGTGGTCACGTCGATTGTTCCAAAGTCGACGTCAACGATCAACTTGCCGCTGGGCGTCGCGTCAACTTGTTGACTGATATTTTCTTCGGACGCAGCCGAAGCCGTCAGAGCCAGAATGAAGAATAAGAATGAAGTTTTAAGAACTGTAAACATAGTGTGTTAGTGGGTTAAGTGCCGTCGTGTGGGTGAATGACCTTGTGGTAGGATAAATTTTTCGCGGAGGGCATGACAGTTGTGTCACTCGTAACGCAGCGCCTCCACGGGATTGACGCGGGTGGCGCGGCGCGCGGGAACAAAACAGGAAACTGCGGCAACAATTGTCAGCAGACCGGCGACCGCAAAATAAATGGCCGGATCGAGCGGGTTCACTTTGAAGAGAATGTTTCGCAACGCAGCCGCAACCAGAACTCCGAGCAGCAAAGCGGCGGCGCCGGTGCCAAGCACAAGCCCGATGACCAACTGCCATGCGCCCTGCGTCATGACCATTCGGAAAATTCGTCGCGCGTCCGCTCCAAGGGCCATTCGAATTCCAAACTCCTGTGTGCGCTGGCTCACCGAAAAACTCATCACGCCGTAAAGACCCACCGCAGACAGAACGAATGCGAGGCCACCGAAAATCGCGAACAGACTAACGATGATGCGATTGACCGAAAGACTTTCGTCGTGCAATCGAGCAGGTGTACCCGGAAAATAAGTCGGCACATCTGAATCAAGCTGAGTAACTGCTTTGTCAGCGCGGGACCGAGCGTTTCCGCGCGTTGGCCTGCACGCGGTCGAACGAGGATCGTGCAAAATTGAGTCGCCGGCGATGCGCCAAGGAGTGGCATATAGAAGCCGCCATTATCCGTCTGCTGATCGAACGGACCCTGCATCAAAGTGTCGGGAACAACGCCTACGATCGTTCGCCACGGTTGCGGCTCGACCCGGGTTGAAAATTCGGACCTGATGTCCGAGCGCGCTTTGGTTGCCCCAATGCTTCCGTGCAAAACTCGCATTTACGATCGCAACCGATTGCTTTGCATCGCTATCATCAGTCGTAAAATCCCGCCCTTCCAAAATCTTTAGCCCGAGTGTCGAAAAATAAAGGTCCGACACCGATTCGAAGTTTCCGCGCGGCCGGTCGCGGTCGGTGAGGTAATTTTGGCCGTCAACTTCATATTGACCGCCGCCTGCAAATGTCATCCGAAAGCGATCAGTCAGCGCCGCCGAATCAAACTGAGGATTGGCGCGCAATTCTCGAACGGTGCGTTTGAAAAATTCGCGGCGGCCATCTTCGGTATAGGCGCCTTCCATCAACGCCATCCGGGCGCTGTAGATCGCGTCCTCGTCGTAACCATAGTCGAGCTTGAGCTGGTTTCTGATCGACCTGATCTCGAGGGTTGTCGCAATCAACAACGCCGCTGTGAGTGCGATCTGCGCGATCACGAGAAGCCGGGTTATGACGTTGACCAACCGACTGCTGTTGCCGCGGCCCCCTTCTTTCATCATCTCCGCTGCATTGCTGTGAACGCTGACTAACGCCGGGACGAGCCCGGAAGCAATCGTCGCTGATCAAGGTTATCCCAACGATGAACGCGAGAACCCGCCCGTCGATCGTAAATCGGATCCAGTAAGGCAAGTTGAACCCGGACGGCAGCGCGTCCATGGCGCGGGTCAGCAAGTCGACGCTCCAATAGGCCAAAAGAACTCCAACAATTGTTCCGAATACTGCGACCACCAGACTTTCGGTCAACATCTGCCTGACGAGTCTCCAACGCGTCGCCCCTAATGCGCCGCGAATCGCCAATTCTTTTGCTCGCAATGCGGCCCGGCCGAACTGCATGTTCATGACGTTCACGCACGCGATCAGTAAAACGAGAATAACCGCAGCCAACATCGCCCAAACGGTCTGCCGAAATTGAACGCCGATGAGCGAATTCGCGAGCGGCTGGACCGTCGCCGATGTGAAATTTTGGTTCGTTTTTGGATATTCTCGCGCCAACTGGCGAGCAAGACCGATAAATTCGGCATTCGCCTGATCAAGAGTGAGCCCCGGTTTGAGCCGACCCACCACCGACGGTGCAGCGTTGTTTGGACCGATGACGAGCTGGCCGCGCGGTATCGGCGGAAATTGATTGTAAAGCGGCGTCCAAAGTTCCTCGAGAAATGGGAACTTAAAATTCGGCGGCATCACACCGATGATGGTTGCAGCTTTGCCATTAACTCTAACGTTTTGTCCGACGACATTGTGATCGCCGTTGAAATCCCGTTTCCAAATTTCGTAACCAAGAATGACGACTTTTTCCGCGCCCGGTTTGTTGTCCGCGGCGGTGAAGTCCCGTCCAATAATTGGCGATACACCAGTGATCCTGAAAAGATCTTCTGTGACGTAACCGCCGTTGTAACGTTGAGGCTTGTTCTTGTAGGTGACGTTTATTGTCGATCCACTGAGATAGCCGGCCATCAAGGAGCACGACTTCTGGGTCGCTTTCAAATCTTCATAATCCTGTGCGGTGGGAATCATGCCGACATCCGAAATTGTTGTTTTGATCGGTCGCTTTCGGGTCGATCAGCCCAACGGTCACCAACTGCTCCGGATGCGGAAACGAAAATCCACGCAACACGACTGCATTGACGACTGTAAATTGAGTCGTAGCGCCCGCCTATGCCGAGCGCGAGAACAAGCACGGCTAGAAAACAAAAAGTTTTGTCTTTGAACAAAACACGAAGCCCAACTCGGACATCTTGGAAAAATGAATCTAGAATCATAACGAATTTCCTTTGCTCATTTGTTAACGATCCAGCCGTCGCGCAGTTGAATGACGCGTTTGCCGTAGGAAGCATTCTTCTCGGAGTGCGTGACCTGCACGATGGTCATGCCTTGTTCGTTCAGCTTGCAGAAGAGCTCCATGATTTCTTCGCCCTGGCTGGAGTGCAGATTGCCGGTGGGCTCGTCGGCTAGCAGAAGCTTTGGGTTCGGCAATGATCGCGCGCGCGACTCCTACCAACTGCTGTTGTCCACCGGAAAGCTGACTCGGATATAAATCTTTTTTACCGACGATTTGGAAACGATCGAGCGTGTCCGCGACCATCGCGGCGCGTTCGCTCTTTTTGTAGTGACGATAAGAAAGGGGGATATCGAGGTTCTCGTAAACCGTCAGGTCGTCGAGCAAATGATACTGCTGGAACACGAATCCGATCTGCTCGTTCCGCAACGTGGCACGTTCTTTCGGCTTTAAATGATGCACCGCGGTTTCACTCAAAAAATATTCGCCGCGCCAGCCGTGATCGTGCATTCCGAGAATGTGCAGCAGCGTCGATTTACCTGCGCCGGACGGCCCCATCACCGAGACGAAGTCGCCCTTCCTCGATCTCCAGATTGATGTCGCGCAGGACGTAAAAAAACTTCTCCTTCGCCAGGGGATAAGAGCGTTCCAGATTTTTAAGTTTGATCATACGTTTACTCGGCGCGCAATGCTTGGACTGGATCGACCCGCGTGGCGCGTCTCGCGGGCAACCATGTGGCAATAAGTGCGGCGATAGTGAGTACTAGTGGCGCGACGGTGAATGCGATCGGATCAAGCGCGGGAACTCCGTACAGAATCCCGCTCAAAAGTTTTGCGGTCGCAATGGAAAGCAATAGCCCGATCGCAACTCCACTGATCAACATGACGGAGCCTTCCCGCATAATCATTCGCAACACCGCTCCGGCCTGAGCACCTAGCGCCATTCGAATGCCAATCTCGCGCGTGCGCCGCGCGACCGAGTAAGCCTTGACTCCGTACAGACCCACTACAGCCAGACCAAGCGCGAGCGCCCCAAAGATAGAGAACAGCGCCGCGCCAGCGCGAACGAGCCAGAGATCCAGGTTCGAATCAAGATGTTGCGCGAATGTTCGCAGCGAAATGATCGGGATTGAAGGATCGACATCGCGCACGGCGCGTCGAAGCAAATCGGCCTCGGCGGCTTCGCTTCCGGGAGCGAGCGAACGAAATCGAACGAAATAAGAAATGTCGCTTTGAAATCCACGCGCGAACGGCAAGTAAATCCCGCCGACCGGCTCCTCCGTTTCAAACAGCGCGTGACGCGTTGCCGGAACGATGCCGACTATTTCCATGGTCTCCTTCTCTCCGCTGTTCAAATCGGCGCTCGTTCCACCCTTTTGGTCCGCATATTGGATGCGTTGTCCAACCGCATCACCATCCGGCCAGAGTTTCTTTGCCAGAACTTCGTCAATTATCGCGACCTTTGGACCGGGCTGGGTCGCCTCCGCTTCAGTGAACCCGCGACCCCGAGTCACCGGCAATCCCACGGTCGAAAAATAATCCGCGCCGACGCTGTTCCAAGCCACCTCGAAGGCAAGGCCTTCGGCCGCGGTCGCCGGCTTCGCGTCTGAAGCGGGATGAACGCCTGCGCGTTGAACTTTCCTGCTTAACTCAAACATTCCGAACGGAACGAATGAAGAAATGCTCGCGCGCTCCACGCCCGGGAGTGCGGCCAGTCTCTCGTTCAAGTTGCGATAAAGTTGCTGAGCGCGCTTTGGTTCGTAACCCGCCAGGCCCGCATCGACTTCGAGAATGTAGCTTGCGCCCGGTCTTAATCCGGTATCAACGGACGCGGCTTTACCTGCACCACGAATGAACAAGGCCGCAGCAGTAATGAGCGCCAGCGAGAAGGCGATTTGCACGATCACCAAGGGATGACGCGGCAAAAATTTCCAGCTTCGGCGCACTACATCCTCTCCGGCGTGCTCCTTCAAATCGGTCACCACTACGCTACGCGAAATTTTCAACGCCGGGAGGAGCGCGAACATGAGCGTGCCGAGCAGACAAAATCCAAAAGTCGCCGCCAAAATTGCCGGATTCGGTCCAGTCAACCACACAATGTCGAGCGGCATCAACTTGCGCATTGAGCCGACAAGCAGATCGGACGACCACAGTCCGAGAATGAGTCCGCCCACGCCTCCGAGGAGCGCCAGCACAAAACCCTCAGTGAGAAGCTGGCGAACAATGCGCCAACGACTGCAACCAAGCGCGAGACGGATTGCGATTTCCTTGCGTCGTGCGGTGCTGCGCGCGAGCAGCATGTTTGCCAGGTTAAGACATGCCACCAACAGGACCACCACGGCCATCCCAAGCAGCAATGGCGCGATCGCGATTAGCTTGCTGTCGGACCCCGGCGTGTTACTGACCGTATTACGCGACACTCGTTCGGCCATGAAGGTCTGGTCCTTTTGCTCGACCGGGTACGCTTTTTCCAAATTGGCCGCAAGCCCCGCAAGTTCAGGTTTGGCTGCGTGCGCGGTTAGCCCAGGTCTAAGCCGGCCCATGATGCGCAACTGCGTTCCTTTGCGATCGTCAATGGTAGTCCGGTTGTCCGAGACAAAATCGTTCGCGACCTGATCATAAACACTCATCGGCAGCCAAACTTCCGGTGACAAAATTTGCATCGTGCCCACAAAACCCTTCGGCGTAATTCCGACGATCGTGAACGCGCGCCCGTTAATGAACACTTGAGAGCCGAGGACGTTTGGATCGAGACCGTGTTTTTGCCAGTAACTGTAGCTGGCAATCGCGACCGGCCTGTTGTGGCCGGGAATTTCCTCTTCCGGCAAAAATGCACGGCCTCGGGCCAGTGGAACGCCGAGAACGGAGAAATAGTTCGAGGTCACGATGGCACTGAACGCGCGACGCGTATCCCCCTTCTGGCCGATGCCGACCAACGAGAGATTGAAGCCCATTACATCACTGAACACCGTGTTCTGCTCGCGAATGTCGAGATAAGTAGGATAAGAAAAGCCGCGGAATTTCTTCGGATCCTTCTTGTCCTGAGAAAATAGCTGCACCATTTCGTGCGGCTTGATGTATGCAGGCGGAGCAAAGAAAACCGTATAGACCAAGCTGAACACGGCCGTGTTCACGCCGATGCCGAGCGCCAGCACGGTTGCGGCTGCAATCGTAAACGCTGGCGCCTTGAACAGCTGGCGGAACGCAAATTTAAGATCACGAATCATTGTCAGGCATTGTGGCTGAGCGCGATCACTGGATCAGCGCGCGCCGCGCGAAGGGCCGGGATGTAACTGGCGAGCAAAGCGACGCCGGCAAGGATCAACGTCACGATCAGGAAGATCGAGAGGTCGAACGGACCCACTTGATAGAGCAATGTCCGGAGCGCCGAGTTGCTGAAGAACGCGATCGGCAAACCGATGGCAGCGCCGATACCCAATAGTTTCGCGGCATGGCCGATCACCATTTTCAACACATCGGAACGTTGTGCTCCAAGCGCCATGCGGACACCGATTTCGTGTGTGCGCTGGACAACGAGAAATGACATCACGCCATACATGCCCACCGACGCGAGCAGTAACGCGATTCCAGAAAATGCACTCAGCAAGACAACCGAAAGGCGGCGTGGCGCAATTGAATCGGCCACGACGGCGTCGAGCGTGCGAACGTTCGAAAGCGGAATGTCCGCATCAACGTTGCGCAATTCTTCCTGAACAGTGTGGGCCAACGTGCGCGCGTCTTGTGCACTGCGCACCGCCAGTACCATCTCCCGGTCGGGTCCCTGTGTGTGCGGCAGGTAGTACTCGGGCTGCGCTTCCGTGTCCAGGCCGCGATGCTTGATGTCGGCTACAACTCCAACAATTGTCGCCCATTTCGGATCTGTGTCGTCCCGTGAGATGCGTTTACCGAGAGCTTCGCCGTCACGGAAGTATTTTTTGACGAACGCCTGGTTCACGATCACGACCTGCGGCGAATCGGCCGTGTCAGCCTCGGTGAAAAACCGCCCTTTCAACAACGGTGTCTCCAACACCCGAAAATAATCCGGGGTGATATCACGAATCTCCTCGTCGGGGTAGGCGCCGGTCATTTTTGGATCCTGACCCTCTATGATGAATGAGCTGTCCGTATTCGATCCGCTTAATGGCAGCATCACCGTAAACGCGGCATGCTGAACGCCCGGGATGTTTTTGATCCGACGCTCCGCTTCGTTGTAGAAATTAATGACTGACAGACCACGCGGATCACGGGGATATTTTTCCACCGGCAAAGAAATCTCCGCCGTCAACACATTGTGCGGATTAAATCCGGGAGAAACATTTTGCAGTCGGACAAAACTTTTCACGAGCGAGCCGGCGCCGATCAGCAGAACGAGCGCGAGAACGGTTTCGGCAACGATCAGAGCGTTGCGCAGGCGGTTACGATGAGCGCCGCCAGTTGAGCCCCGTCCACCTTCTTTCAGCGCTTCGGTCAATTCGGGTTTCGCGCTGACGATCGCGGGCACGAGACCGAAAAGAATTCCGGTTACAACCGCCACACCGAACGTCATCGCGAGCACGCTCAGATCGAGATTGACCTCGCGAAGCCGCGGCACGGTTTGCGCGCCGATCATCCGCAACAAATCGATCGCCCAGATTGCGAGCAGCACCCCAGCAGTCCCACCCAAGATCGACACTAACAAGCTTTCGGTCAGCAATTGTCGTAGCATGCGCTTCAGGCTCGCGCCGAGCGCGACGCGAATTGCCATCTCTCGCTCTCTCGATGCCGCGCGCGCGAGTAACATTATGGTGAGATTTGCGCACGCGATCAGCAAAACGAGCGTCACCGCGCCGAGCAGAATCCAAAGACCCGTTCGCATCGGGCCGACGACCTGATCCTGTAACGGGTAAAGCTTTGCGCCGAATTCGGTAAGTCCAGCAGGATAATTTTTGGGATTCGTCTGCCTGAAGTTTGCCGTGATGGTGTCGATTTGAGCTTGAGCTTGGGCATTGGAAACCCCTCGGCGCAGCCGCCCGATTACGCCATAGCTCCGCGAATAGCGCGCCGACAATTCGTCGTTTGTAAACCCAATTGGCTTCCAAATATCGGGGCGACTGGCGAAGCGCGATCCCTGGACGTTGAACAGCGGCAACGGAAAATCGAATTTCCGCGGCATGATTCCCACGACCGTATGCGGCCGACCGTTCAATGAGATCTTGTTGCCAACGATTGTCGGATCGGAGTTGAAGCGGCGCTCCCACAATCGCGCACTGATGATAACGACATCGTCGCGACCTTGCGAGCCCTCCTCTTGAGTGAAAACGCGACCTTTGATGGGCTCCACGCCGAGTAGTGGGAACAGAGCCGGCGATACAACCGCGCCCGACACACGTTCCGGAACGTCACCCGTTGTCAGGTTGTAAGCGGCGTAATTGAAGGCGCCGATCTTTTCGAAGCTCGTCGCCTGCTTTTCGTAGTCGAGATATTCCGGTGCCGAGACTGGAATGCGCTCCAGTCCTTGCGTCGGAAATCGTTCCCACAACAAAACGAGGCTTTCCGGCGCCTTGTAGGGAAGCGGTCGAATCAATAGCGCATTGACCAGGCTGAGGACAGCCGTGTTCGCGCCAATCGCCAGCGCGAGCGTCAGGACGGCTACAACAGTAAAGCCTGGAGATTTTGCAAGCTGGCGGAGCGCGTATCGGAGATCGGTCATAGGATTGTGATCAGCAATTTGGCAGTTCCATTCATTCCGTTCGCAACGCTTCGATGGGGTCCACCAGGCTGGCACGGCGCGCGGGCAAAAGGCAGGCAACAAACGCTACCAGAGAAAGCGCGAGCATGGCCCCGGCCATCGCTGCAGTGTCCAAGGCCGCGACGTCGTAAAGCACACTCCGTAGTGCACGGCCGGTAACGAACGCTCCTAGCGATCCTGCGGCAAGACCAAGCCCGACCAGAACCGCACCTTGGCCAAGGACGAGGCGCAGCACATCACCACGGCTCGCGCCAAGAGCAAACCGAATGCCGAGCTCGCGTGTGCGTTGGGTCACGGTCAACGCCATCACTCCATACAACCCAACGCTGGCCAGGACCAACGCGATAGCGGCGAATGAAGCCAGGAGCGACATCATCATGCGACGCGAGCCAAGACTTTTGGCGATGTTGTTTTCCATCGTGGAGATGCCGGCAAAGGCTTGGTCGGGATCGAGCGCTTGAAGTTCGCGCTTAATGGCAGGCACGAGCGAGAGCGGATTACCTGATTTCACTCGCACTAGCAACATGTTGCCGCGGTTCGGATTCTGGTCGGCGGCGAACGTCATTTGCACCCAGTGATATTGCTCGACGTTATCTTCACCCGGCGCCTCATTGCGCGTGCGCGGAACCACGCCCACGATGGTCAGCGGCGGCGGATTCTTTTCATCCGTTTGGTTGTCGTCGATTTGCTGACCGATGGGATCTTTGCTGTGAAAATATTTTTGCGCGAGGGTTTCGTCGATGATAACCGAACGCCGCTGGTTAGCGCGATCGTCGGCGGTAAAAGCGCGCCCGCGCAGCAGCGGCATTCCCATCACGCGAAAGTAATCAGGCGTAACGACATTGATTTCTGCCTCCGGCCGTTCGCCCGGCGGATAAGGCGGCGTGCCGGTGAGATGAAAGGAGCTATCCCATTCATTGTCATCGAACGGAATATTCAAGCCGAGCGCGACAGCTTCCACGCCTGGCAGAGCGCGGATTCGTTCGACCAGCTGATCGTTGAATCGCGCGACTTTTTCGTCTGTGTCGTAGCGCGCCTTGGGCAACAAAACGTCGGCCACTAAAATGTTCTCCGGCTTAAATCCAAGCTGCGCGTTTTGAGCATTGTGAAAACTTTTCAGAGTTAATCCCGCACCCGCCAGCAGGAGCAGAGCCAGGGCGACCTGCGCCACCACCAGCCCGGAACGAATACGCTGTCGTTGCGCACCATCGCTCGTCCCGCGGCCACCTTCATGCAGAGACAGCGTCAGCGATGCCGTGCGTGACACGCGCAATGCCGGCCAGACGCCGACAAGCAAACCAGCGCCGATCGCCACTGCGGCTGTGAAGGCGAGAACTTTGAAGTCAAGATTCGCGTCCTGAAAACGCGTGACGTCAGAGGGAGCGAAGCTGGCGGAGCTGGCGGGGGAAATGGCTTTGATGGCATCGAGTCCCCAGAGCGCGAGAAGCACACCGGCGATGGCGCCGACCACGGCGAGAATTGCGCTTTCGACAAGCACCTGCCGGGCGAGCTGGCCGCGGCTTGCACCCAGAGCGGCGCGCACCGCCAGCTCGCGTTCGCGCCCGAGCGCGCGCGCGAGCTGTAAGTTCGCGACATTGGCGCAGGCGATGAGAAGCACACAGCCGACCGCGGCCAGAAGCAGCGTAACGCCGTGTTTGTAATCCTTCACCGCGGAATCGAGCAGAATCAACGTAGTGACGCGGCGTCCAGCATTGGAATCGAGATAGCGACGCTCGAGTTCAGCCGCGATGTTATTCAGATCGGCCGTCGCCTGCGCCAAGGTCACATTCGGTTTGAGCCTCCCGATTACGGAGAATCCGGGATGCTTTCCACGATCCAGGTAGTCTTTGTCCGCGCGCAAATCTTCCAGAGGAATGTAAATCTGAGCCGCGCGCGGCAGTTTCACGTTGGGCCGGAGCACGCCGATTATTTCGCGCTCCACGCCATCGAGTATGATGGATTGGCCGATGACTCCGCGCGAACTGCCGAAGCGACGTTTCCATAATCCATCGGAAATAAGCGCGACTTTTTTGCAATGCGGCACGTCGTCCGCTTCGCGGAAATCGCGTCCCAACTCTGGCGGAACGCCGAGCACTGAAAGAAAATTGTGTGTCACGCGCGCGGAGCCGACGCGCTCCGCTTCGACATCGCTGGTCGCGCCGGACAAATTGGCATCGCCCCGGCGGATCAGAGCAAGATCAATGAAACCGCGCTGACTCGCGCGCCAATCCAGATAATTCGGCAGACTCACCGAACCGGAATCGAAGACACTTGTGCGCTCACGAATGAGGACAAGGCGGTCTGACTGGGGATAAGGCAGCGGCCGCAACAGCACCGCGTTAACAACACTAAAAATCGCAGTGTTTGCACCGATGCCGAGGGCAAGCACCATCACGGCGACGAACGCAAATCCTGGCTGCTTCAGCATTTGCCGGAACGCGAATCGGAGATCTTTGATCATTGTTGTAGATGATAATTTTATTCTGCCCGAAGCGCTTCGATGGGATCCACCCGGCTGGCACGCCGTGCCGGCAAAAAACAGGCAATCAGCGCCACCAATGAAAGCGTCAGCAGAGCGCTGATGAGCGCTGCCGGGTCTAACGGTGCAACGTTGTAGAGGACGCTTCTCAAGGCCCGACTAGCGACCAAGGCGCCGAGCAATCCCGCAGTGAGTCCGATTCCGACCAGGACAGCGCCTTGGCCAAGGACAAGCCGCAGGACATCACCGCGGCTGGCACCGAGGGCAAACCGGATGCCCATCTCGCGTGTGCGTTGGGTTACAATTAAAGCCATGACCCCGTAAAGCCCGATACTGGCGAGAATCAGCGCGAGTCCCGCAAATACACCGAGTAACGTCATTGTCAGACGCTGCGACGCAAGGCTGTCGTCGATGTTTTCCTCCATCGTTGCGACATCGGAAACGGCCTGGTCGCTGTCCAGCGCCGCGATTTGGTCCTTGATCGGACTGACCAGGGAGTGCGGATTCAACCCCTCTTTCGCACGGACCATCAGGTTCTGCTCGCCGTTCGCAAACTGCGACGCGCTGAAGTACATCATCGGCAAGTTGCGCGGGTCATCGTTTTCACCCGGGGCATTGTTCCGGGTGTGCGGCACGATTCCAATGATGGTCAGCGGAACGCCATTCTGATTGGTGTCGGTAATGGTAACTGGATCGTCGATCTGTTTGCCGATCGGGTCGGCGCCGGGAAAAAACTTTTGTGCGGCAAGCTCATCGATCACGACCGTTCCGGAACGGCCGCTCACATCTTCCGGTCCGAAATCCCTGCCGCGCAACATCGCCATCCCAAGCGCGCGAAAGTAGTCCGGCGAAACAATTGCCATCTCGCTGATCGGCTCCTGGCCGTGAGGATCAGGAGGCGTGCCAGTAATATGAAATGAACTATCCCATTCGTGATGATCAAATGGTTCGTTGTTGCAAATCGCCGCCGCGCTTACACCCGGGAGTCGTCTCAATTTCTCAAGCAATTGATCGTAAAAGCGAACGATCTTCTCCGGCGAATCGTAGCGCGATGGCGGAAGTGCAATGCTCATGGTCAAAACTCCACGCGGATTGAACCCGAGCGGCACCTGCTGCGAACGCCAGAAACTCTTCAACGTCAGGCCCGCCGCCGCCAGCAGCAGGACCGCAAGAGCAACTTGCGCAATCACCAGGATTGCCCGGGCCCGCTGTCGCTGCGCGCCGCTACTGCCGCGCGCGCCCTCATCGTGTAATTCGGCTGCCATCGAAGCCGTGTTCGAGACGCGCAATGCGGGCCACACTCCAACGAGCAGTCCGGCGAGCACTGAAATGATGCTGGTGGTCACAAGGACGAAACCGTCGATATTCGTTTCCTGAAATCGCGAGACATTAGGCGGAAGAAGCGAGCGAATAGCGTCAAGGCTCCACACGGCGATCAGCACGGCGCAAATGCCGCCTATCAACGCGACAACTCCGCTTTCCAGCAATACCTGGCGCGCCAGGTCCCAGCGGCTTGCACCAAGCGCCGCGCGCACAGCGAGTTCCTTGCGCCGCGCAATGCCACGCGCGAGCTGAAGGTTTGCTACATTCGCGCACGCGATCAACAGGACGCAGCCTACAGCTGCAAGCAGCACACAAAGAAGATATCGGTATTGACCTACGGAATACTCGAGCAACAACTTTGCGGAAACCTGCCGGCCGGTGTTCGAATCCGGATAGCGCCGCGAAAGGTCGGCCGCGATCGTGTCGAGCTCCGCGATTGCCTGCTTCAGTGTCGCTCCAGCTTTTAAGCGACCCAGACACGAAAAAGCTTCGTGATTTCCGCGCGACAGGAAATCGTGATCGGCGCGCAAATCGGCCAGTGGCAGAAAGACATCGCAGTTTCGCGGAAAACGAACACGTTCCGAAACAACGCCGATAATCTCGCGTGGCACGCCATCGATATTCAATCGTTGTCCGATTGCGATCGGCAATCCGCCAAATTGCTTCCGCCAAACTCGTTCGCTAATAAGGGCTACTTTCGCCGCGCCGGGAACATCATCGCTCTCTACAAAATCACGACCGATCAGCGGGGGAACTTGCAAGATCGACAAATAATTCGCCGTGATGCGCCCCGCTCGAGCCGCTTCGGGAGGCGATGTCCCGTCTGAAGCAGACAGGCTCACACCGTCCGCTCTTGCCAGTGCGAGATCGGTGAAGCTCTTCTGCGCGGCACGCCAGTCGAGATAATTCATGTAACTGACCGAGCCCGATTCGAAACCCGACGGTCCGAGCAATCTCTCACGCAGCAACACCAGCTGCTCTGAATGTGGATAAGGCAGTGGCCGCAACAGCACCGCGTTAACAACGCTAAAAATCGCGGTGTTCGCGCCGATACCGAGGGCAAGGACTAGGACCGCAATCAACGTAAACCCGGGTTGGTTCACCAGTTGACGCAACGCGAATCGAATGTCGTTAACCATAGGGAGCTGTTGTTTTGTCAGTCAAAGTGTTCCGCTTGGGTAAGCGAGAGAACGGGCTGTGAATCCGAAAATTGATTCAGCATATTCATCCCTGTTCGTGTAAGGCTTGGACTGGATCGATGCGCGTTGCGCGCCAGGCCGGGACAAAGCAGGCGACGAATGCAACGACGATTAGAACGATCAATGCCGTCCCAAATACGATCGGGTCGCGCGGGCTCACCTTGTAGAGCAAGTCGGCCATCAAACGCGTGAGCATCACTGCTGCCACTATTCCGATAACAATGCCGGCTGCAGTCAGTCGAAGTCCGCGCGACATGACCAGTCTCAAAAGATCTTTCACGCCGGCGCCGAGCGCCATGCGCAATCCGAGCTCGCGCGTACCTTGCGAAACCGAATAGGACATTACCGCGTACAATCCGATCGCGGCCAGGAACAACGCCATCGCGCCAAAAATCCCGAGCAATGTGGCCGCGAGTCGCTGAGTGTAGCCCCTCTCGTCCACCTGCTCTTGCAAACGAGATGCGGCGTACGGCGCCAAGGTCGGATCGAGCGCATGCACTTCGCGCGCCAGTGCATTCGTGATCGCGCCAGGAGTTTCGCGTGTGCGAATGAGCAAGGTGTTCCCAACAAAGAAATTCTGGCGCACCGGCACGTAAAAGAACGACTTCGGAGCCTCGAGCTTCGTCTCGTAGTTCACATTTTTCGCGACACCGACGATTTGCATCCACTTGTCTTTCACTTTGAGCCGCTGACCGATCGGATCTTTTCCCGGCCAATATTTAGCGGTCATCGTTTCATTGATGATCGCCACCGGCGGCGCGTTCTCGTCGTCGTTTCGAGTGAACTCGCGGCCGGCGACAAGCGGAATCCCAAGAGTGGAAAAATAATTTTCGCTGACCTGAACATATTCCGCATTCGGTTGCTCATCAGGCGCGGGCTGGTAGCCGTCGATCTCAATCGGCGCGGAAGAAGGAGGGTTGTAACTGAACGGCATCACTCGCGTCAAAGCCGCAGACTCGACCTCCGGAAGCGCGCGGACGCGATCGAGCAATTGCGTATGAAAAATCTTAGCGCGATCGAGTTTGTAACCTGCCGAAAACAAATCCACGACCGATACGATCACATTGTTGGTCAAGAAACCGGGACTTGTGTTTTGCATTCGCTGGAGGCTTTGCAAAAGCAATCCGGTGGCGGCGAGGAGAACAAAACTTAGCGAGACCTGGACCAGCACCAAAGCCGAGCGCAATCGGGATCGTCCGCTGCCACCGACCACGCCGCCGCCCTCACTTTTGAGCGCGCCGGATAGATCGACATGGCTCGCTTGGACGGCGGGCATGAGCGCGAAAAGCATTGTCGATCCAATACAGATCGCGACGCTGAGCAGAAGAACGCGCCAATCCAGTTGTCCGGGATAATCAATCGTGATCCCAGGCACCGATGGCGGAAACGCAAGCACGAGCGCGTTGCGGCTCCAATAGGCGACCGCGATTCCGCCAAGCGCGGCGATTAACGAAAGGAGCAAGCCTTCGGTGAAGAGTTGCTTGATCAAACGGCGGCGCCCGGCGCCAAGCGCAAGCCGCATCGTCATTTCATGCCGGCGCAAGAGTGATCGCGCGAGAAGCAGATTGCTGACGTTGGCGCAAGCGATGAGGAGGACAAAGAAAACGACGGCCGCTGTGATGCCGAGCGTCGTCGAAATTCCGCCTGCCGCGTTGAACGGCGTTTTCCACAGTGGTAACAGCCCAACTTCGTGGCTGCGATCCGTTTGGGGATAATCGTTCTCCAACCGTTTCGCGATCGCGGAAAGTTCCGCCTCTCCTTGCTGCCGCGTGACTCCGGGTTTGAGAAAAGCATAGCCTTCAATCCAGCGCGCGGCCCGATCTTCGAGTTTGTAGCCGGTGTTATCGAACGTCTCCTGCATCGACGTCGGCACCCAGAAGTTGAACGAGTAGCCGATGAACGTGCCGTGGAATCTTTCCGGCGCGACGCCGATGATGGTGTGCTGAACGCCGTTCAGATATTGAGTTTTGCCAATGATGTCAGGATCACCTTTGTAACGATTTTTCCACGTCATGTAACTTATGACTGTGACCGGATGCGCGTTGCGACCCGTGCCTTCTTCCGGTCGAAAGCCGCGGCCGAGAATCGGCCGCACGCCGAGCGCGTCGAAATAATTCGCGGACACCATTCCCCCGACCGCACGCTCGGCGCGATCGCCATTGCTCAGCGTTGTGCCAGTGATTTTATCGATGATGAACGACTCGAACAGGGTCGAGTTTTTTTCGAGATCGAGGAAGTCGGGATAAGAAAGTCCGGTGAAACCCTGAGCGCCTCGGGTCGTGCAGTTGAGCGCGAACATCCGGTCCTGATGCGCGACGAGCGGATAAGGATGGATGAGAATCCCTTCGATCCAACTCAAGGCCGCGGCGTTCGTCCCGATACCCAGTGTCAGGCAGAGAATAGCAAGAATGGAAAAGCCCGGACTGCGTCGAAGCATTCGGAAACCGAAGCGAAGGTCCTGGAGAAAGGTTTGCATTTAGTTCGTCATTCTGTCCGAAGCGCTTCGATTGGGTTTACAAATGTTGCGCGGCGCGCTGGCAGGAAACACGCAAGCAATGCGACCGCTCCGAGAGTGATCGCTGTAGTAGCCAGAAGCGCGGGATTGTGCGGCGAAACCTGGTAAAGCTGCGTAGTGAGTAAACGACCCAACGCAAGAGCAGCCACCATTCCGACGGTGAGTCCCAATAAGACAGGAGCCATTCCCTGACGAACAACAAGCCGCAGCACATCCGCAGTTTGTGCCCCTAGCGCCATGCGCACGCCGATCTCGCCTGTGCGTTGTTCAACACTGTATGCGACTGCTCCGTAAATGCCGATGCTCGCGAGCAATAATGCGACGCCGGCGAAAATCCCAAGCAACCACATCATTAATCGCGCCTGCCCGCGCGCTTGCGCGACGATGGTGTCCATCATCTGCGGGATCGCAATCGCAATACCGGGATCTACTTTGGTGACCGCGGCCTGCACCAGCCTGGTGATCGGGTCGAGTTTAAACTTGCTGCGGACTGCGACGGTTAGGAATGGAAAGTTTTCCTGGGCCCACGGCCGATAAAATTCCATTTCGGGCAACTCAGCAATCCGTTGCGATCGCACATCGCCAACAATGCCGACAATTTCCGCGGGCGTGCTGCTGCTGGTGACGAGAAGTGTCTTCCCTATAGGATTTTCATTCGGAAAAACTGTTTTTGCCCCCGTCTGGCTAATGAGACAGACGTTTCTGCCTTCCATGAGATCGTGTTCGTCGAAATCACGGCCGGCGATGAGCGGGATTCCCCAGGTCTTGAGATAACCCGGCACAACGTCATGACTTGGCGCATTCGCTCGCTTTTCTATTGGCGGCACATCGCGATCCGCGCGCGCGTAGAGCGTGCGATTTCCACCAGCCAGAGGAATATCGCCGCTGACAGTAGCGCTCTCAATGCCTGGTGTGTCATGCAACGCAGCGAGGATTTGTTCGGCAAAACGCTGACGCGACGGTCCGTCTGGATATTGCGCGGCCGGCACAGCGAGCACCCCGGTCCACAGATTATGCGGTTGGAACCCGAGATTCTGCTGGGTCAGCCGAATAAAACTCGTGATGAGCAATGCCGCGCCGGCGAACAATGTCACTGAGAGCGCGACCTGCGCACCGACGAGAATTTTGCGGAATCGCTGCTGACGAATGCTTCCACTCGTTCCGCGGCCGCCTTCCTTTAAACCACCGATCAAATCCGCGTGGGAGCCCTGAAGCGCGGGATAAATTCCCATCAGCAAACCGGTCAACACAGACAATGCAATAGTGAATCCGAGCACCGGCAGGGAGAGACTGTTGACTGCATTTCCCTCAAGCGGAAGAAAATTGGAAGCCATTTTCGGGATAAGCGGCACAAGTCGCCAGGCCACGAACGCGCCGAGCGCGCCCGCAAAGAGGCTCACCAGCAAGCTTTCCCAAACGAAGAGCCGCACGATACTGCTGCGCGACGCACCGACCGCCATTCGGAGTGCGATTTCTCGACGCCGGCCGCTGAAACGGACTAACAAAAGATTCGCGACGTTGCTGCATGCGATCAGCAACACAAAGCAAACCGCAGCAAAAAGCGTCGCGAAGCCGGCGCGAATGTTTTCTGTCACATCCTGTGGAAGCGTTTTGACCGATGTGGTGGCCGTGCTGTCGATCTTGTTCGCGTAATGCGCACGGTAATCCTGCTCGAGCGACGGCAACGCGGCGCGCACCTGTTCGATGGTGATCCCCGGCTTCATTCGGCCAATTACCCGCAGAAAGCCGGTCCCTCGCATCATGCGTTCGTAAGAAAATCCCGGAAGCTGAAATGGTTTCGTCGTCCAAACTTCCGCGACAGGATTCGCTCCAAACCATTGCATCGGCGCGTTCGGCAAGACGCCAACAATGGTGTGTGGCATCCCGTCGAGAGTGATGCTACGTCCGATCACGTTTGCATCGCCGCCAAGTCGCTTCTGCCAAAAGCTTTTTGTGATCACCGCGACATCCGCGCCCTCCTCTTCATCAGGCCGAAAATTCCGGCCGAGTATTGGCCGGACACCAAGCACATCGAAGTAGTTCGGAGTTATTCTGCCCCCAAAAACCTGAACAGGATCGCCGACTCCAGTGAGTGTGAAGAGAAATCCATTCTCGGCGGCGAAACCATCAAAAACCGTTTGTCCTTCACGGTAATGTTGAAAGCGCGGTGCGGAGATCGCGATATCGACAAGATTGCGCGATTTGTCGCCGGCGAACATATGGACAGCGCGTGATGGCTCCTTGAATGGCAGCCCGCGCAAAAAAAGATCGTTGATCAAGCTGAAGATCGTGGTGTTCAACCCGATCCCGAGCGCCAATGTGATGATCGCAATCGCAGCAATCGCGGTGAACGCAGGAGATTTGCGGAGCTGGCGCAAAGCAAACTTTAAATCATTCATATTGCTCTTAGCGAAATGCGATTTGGGAAAACTTTCATGGCGCTACTCGAAGTTCGCATTGCACGTCAGTGGTCATTCGGCGCGAAGTGCAATAACAGGATCAACACGCGCAGCGCGGCGCGCCGGTAACCAGCACGCGATCATCACGGCGATGCCGAGCACCATCGCGGCACAAATGCACGCGATCAGATTCGGCGTGGGCATTTCAGTCCATTGACTTCGTAGCAAGCGCACGACTCCGTACGTCGTGAGCGCGCCGGCAGTGAAGCCTAACAAAAGCAAAATTGCGCCTTGTCGGGCGACGAGCTGCACTATCTGACGCGCGGTGGCGCCGAGTGCACTGCGGATGCCGAACTCGCGTTCGCGTCGGGCGACCTGAAGCGCGAGAAGGCCATACAAACCGACGGCAGCAAGCACGAGCCCGATGAATCCGAAAGATGAGACGAGAACGAAGATGAACCGCTCCGTGGTGCGCGAGCGAGCGGCGGCATCTTCGAGCGACAGAAAATTATACACGGCGAGATTAGAATTGGCGCGCGCCACCGCAGCGCGGATCGTCGGCTCGTTCACCGAGCGGCCGTTGGTGTGCAGGACAAAGGTGATATCGTCGAGCTGCGTGGTCCCGTGCACGAGCATTTGTGCGAACGGCCGCGCGATCATACCAAGCACTTCGCCGTCGCGCGGATCAGCGATCGCTTTCATATCGCCGACCACGCCCACAATCGTGAACCACGGACGAGTTCCATCGAGTCGCCCCCAGCGGATGCGTTTGCCGATCGGCGATTCGTTAGGCCAAAAGCGTTTCGCGATGCTCTGGCTGATGATGCAGACGAGCGGCGCGTCGGCAGTGTCGCTCGCGTTGAAATCGCGACCCTGCAACAGCGGCTGGCCCATGTCCTGGAAATAGCCGGCCACGGGCACGCGAGAGTACGCCGTGTACACTCCGCGCGGCTCTGGTGCAGGCGCGCTTTCGACGTTGAAGAGCATCAACGTCCACGACGCGTCCATCGGCGACGGCGAAACGACAGTGGCCGATTTGACGCCAGGCAATGCCTGCAGCTGCGCGAGAGAAGTTTCGAGCGCGTTCTGTTTCGCCGATGCCGTGGGGAAGAATCGATCAGGAACGGTGACGTTGAAGGCGAGGCGATCTTTCGTTTCGAAGCCCCACGGCTCCTCGATCAGCTTCCGAAAATACTGCGTCGCGGTCACGCTCGCGGTTAGGAGCGCAGCGGCAATCGCGAGCTCGATGACGACGAATGAGCCGAGCAATCTGCGCGTATTTCGGTCCAGTGTTGCCCCTCGTGAGGTAACGCTCATCGCGCTGCGTAAATCGGTCCGCGATGCACGCGCGGCAGGCAGCAAACCAAAACCCAAACCGACGAGTGCGAGTACTCCAGTAGCGAAGGCGAAGACCGGCAGATCGAGCCGAGCGGCGTAATCGAATTCACGCATCGCGCTGCCGGTTGCGTCCCCGCCTTCGGGGCTAAGCGCGAATAGCATTGGTGTAATCCACAATGCAATGAGCAGACCAAGCGCGGTTCCGATGAAAGCGAGCAAGAGCGCCTGGGTAAGCTGTTGCCTGACGAGTCGTTTCCTGCTCGCCCCGAGCGCGGCATGCAAGGCAAACTCCCCTTCCCGTTCGATGACACGAGTGAGCAGCAGACCGGCAAAGTTCACCGCGGCAATCAAGAGTGCGCACATCGCAGCACCGACGATCACTAAAATTTTTGGCCGCAAATCCATTACGAAGCTTTCGCGCAGGGGCGGCATGTAGGCAGAACGCGCATTTGCCGGATTCCGATCGTCGCTATTGATTGTCGCGCACATAGCGCTTCACTGCGTCTTCTGCTTTCGCAGGAGTGACGCCCGGACGCAGTCGCGCAACGCCATAGAGATAATGGTTGTTAATCGTCGCCGGATTGTCAGGCTGAAGCGCAAGCGGCAGCCACAGATTCGCACGATAGGGATGCCGGAATGCTTTCGGCATCACCCCGATAATCGTGCGCGGCGTTCCGTCGATCACAATCGCGCTACCGAGCACGTCGCGGCGCGAGTTCAGTGCGCTGCGCCAAAAGTCGTCGCTGACGATTGCGACGTTCGCATTTTCATCGAGTCCTTCTTCTGCGGTGAAATTCCGACCCTGCGCTGGCGGCAATCCTAGCACATCGAAAAAGTTCGAAGTGACCCGTGCGGCAGGAACCGTCTGAAAGGGCGAACCGCCGGTCAGGCCAACGACTGAAGCGCCGCCGGTCCCACCAGCAACATCTTCGAAAATCTCGCGGCCGAACTCGCGGAACCGCGCGACTGTGCGATCGCTCAGATTCAGCGACGCCGAACGCGCGCCATTTTCATCCAGGGCTTCGTAGATCCTAACGAGTTGTCCAGCGCGCGGGAAAGGCAGTGGACGGAGAAGCACGCCTTCTACGACGGAGAAGATGGCCGTGTTCGCACCGATGCCGAGCGCAAGCGTCAGGACAGCAACCAGAGTGAACCCCGGTGATTTGCGGAGCTGGCGAAAAGCCAATTTTAGATCATTCATATCACTCTGTGCGCAAAGCGACGACGGGGTCGACACGCGCTGCTCGTCTAGCCGGCAGCCACGCCGCCAGAAAAGCCACAATGCTTATCAGGAAAACGATGGCTACGAACGTCAGAGGATCCCATGACCGAACGCCGTAGAGCAGGCTGTTGAGCAAATGCGTGGCTCCAAACGCTCCAATCAAACCGAGCGCAAGACTAATGCCGACCAGCGTCATAGCTTGTCCAACGACGAGCCGGAAGATGGCCGATCGCGCTGCGCCGAGCGCCATGCGAATTCCGATTTCGTTTGTTCGCTGCGAAACCGAGTAGGCCATGACGCCGTAAATCCCGATGGCAGTGAGAAAAAGTGCCGTTCCGGCGAAGATTGACAATAGTAGAGCGTTGAAGCGCGGCCGTGCCAAAGAACGCGAAATGTATTCGTCGAAGACTCGGACACTCGTGAGCGGAATCGAGCTGTCCATCGCGGCCAGCTCCTTCCGAACAGCTGAGGTGAGGGCAGCGGGATCCGAAACACGGCTCCGGACGACCAGCGATACGATGTCCAAAGGAATTTGCGTCCGCGGCAGATACATCTCGGGCGAGTCGTCGTTCTTCAGTGAGAGATGTTTCACATTTCCGACCACCCCGACGATTTCGCGCATCTTTTCGCCGGTTTCGTCGGCGCTAAACCCGGGCTTAATGCGCTTGCCGAGCACGTTCTGGCCGGGAAAGAACTTGTTTGCGAAACGCTCATTCACGATGACCACGGGTGTGGAATCCATTCGATCGTTCTCATCGAAGACACGGCCTTGCCGAATCGGAATGCCCATAGTTTTGAAATACTCCGTGGCGATGCTTCGCACAGGAGCGGCGTTCTGTTGGCCTTCCGGTAAGGGATGTTCTTCGATGTCGAAATCTGTCACCATGTTACCCCCGCTCAGGGGAAGCGGAACGATGGTGCTAGCCGATTGGACGCCTGGCAGCGCCCGAATACGGGGGAGAAATTGATCGAAGAAGGCGATCATGTTTTCGTTTTTTGGATAGGCGGCACTGGGCAATTGGATACGCGCGGTAAGGAGTCGTTCCGTTTGCACGCCCGGCGACACACGACCGAGGCGCGCGAAGCTTTGAATCAACAAGCCGGCGCAGACGAGCATGACCAGCGCGAGCGCGATCTCGGACACAACGAGAGCGTTGCGCAAACGATGTTTATGTTCGCCGCCGGTGCCGGCGCGCGCTCCGGTTTTTAGCGCTGTGTTTAGATCGACAACCGACGCTTGCCAGGCGGGAACGAGCCCAAAGATAAGACCGGTGGCGAGAGAGACGATCAAGGTGAAAGCAAGTACCGCGGCATCGAGCTGAATGTTGCTGATCCGTGGAATGTTTTGCGGAACGGTCCGAATCAGCGCTTCGGTTCCCCATTGCGCAATGAGCAAACCGAACAGACCGCCCAGTCCCGCAAGCAGCGAACTTTCCGTCAGCAGTTGGCGAATGATACGTACACGGCTCGCGCCCATGGCTGCGCGCAGCGCCATTTCTTTCCCGCGGACTGACGCGCGCGCGAGCAGAAGATTGGCGACATTGGCGTTTGCGATCAGCAACACGCAAAGAACGGCGCCGAACAAAACGTAGAGGGCTGTGCGCACATCGCCGATGAGCTCCTCGCGCAACGGCTTCACCGCGACTCCGAAATAGGAGTTCGAATCGCGATACTGTTTTTCCAAACTCGCCGCAATGGTCGAGAGATCGGCCTGCGCCTGCTCGATCGTCACGCCGGCCTTGAGTCGCGCAACTGCCTCCAAGCTATGGTTGCCACGCTCCTCCGTAAGCGGTTTGTTGCCATCGGGATTGGCTGCGTCCTCAGCGATCGTCACATAGAAGTCGATCGGGTCTGCCTGGATGGGAAATTGAAAACCGGCTGGCATCACACCGATTACCGTAAATTGCCGGCGATCGAACTCGATATTGCGCCCCAGCACACTATCCTCCCCGCCAAAATGTTTCTTCCAAAAGTCGTGACTGATAATGACCTTGAATCCGCCGGGGCCGCCGCCGGCCTTTTCATCGGCCCGCGTAAACACATGACCCATTACCGGTTTGACCCCGAGGACATCGAAGAACTCCGCGCTCGCTTTTACTCCGAGCAAACTGGTTGCGCCCTCGGCGCTTGTTAGGGCGGAAGGTCGGGTGTGAAAGACAGCCATGCTGGAGAGGGTGCGATTCTGCGCGCGAAAGTCGAAGAAATCGGGGTAGGAAAGTGAGCCAAGACTCTCCTGATTTTTCTCGCGCGTGTTGGTCATGCCGAAGGCGACTAGCTGCTGCGGCGCGGGAAACGGCAGCGGCTTTAACAGAAGAGCATTGACCACGCTGAAGATCGCGGTGTTCAGCCCAATCCCGAGCGCCAATGTGATGATAGCAATCGCGGTGAATCCAGGCGATTTGCGGAGCTGGCGCAAAGCAAACCTTAGATCATTCATGTCACTCGGAGCGTAGTGCTTGAATTGGATCGACAAGTGTGGCGCGCCGCGCCGGAATCAAACACGCCAGCAACGCTGAGATGGCCAGCCCGATCGCGGTCGCACCGAGCAAAAATGGATCGTGCGGTGAAATCTGATAGAGTTGAGTCGCCATCAAACGACCGACGGCAAATGTTCCGGCCAGACCAATGATCAAACCGAGGATGACCGGATTCATCCCCTGACGTACGACCAGACTCAATACGTCCTGGGTCTGCGCGCCCAGCGCCATCCGCACACCAATTTCGCCGGTGCGCTGTTCGACGGTATAAGCAACGGCGCCATAAATTCCAACGACTGCGAGGAGCAAGGCGATGCCGGCGAAAACACCGAGTAACGTCATCGTCAATCGCTGTTGCCCGAGCGATTGCGTTACGATGGCATCGAGCGTGCTCGGTTGCAGAATCGGCAATCCGTTGTCGATCTTGTTTAGGGCCGCGCGCACAATCCCCGCCGTCGCCTCCGGTTTGGTCGCACTACGCACGACCACGTTGAGAAACGGCGCGCTGCGTTGCGGCCACGGCCGATAAAATTCCACGTCGTTCGCTTTGGACAGCTCTTGGGAGCGGACGTCGCCCACCACGCCAATCACTTCCGCCGGAAGCCCGTTACCGTTGTCAGTGCCGAAAAGAATCTGATGGCCGATCGGATTTTCGTTCGGAAAAAGTTTTTTCGCCGTTGAGTTGCTCAGAATCACGACGAGCCGCGAGTCCACCTTATCTTGTTCGGTGAAATCGCGTCCGGAAAGGAGCGGGATCCCGAGCGTCCTAAAATATCCGGGCGAAACGCTGCGTGTCAGACCGAGCGGCCGCTGATTTACCGGCACAGGATTTCCATCACCGCGCGCATAAGGCGATGCGGAACGATTTCCAGAGAGCGGGACTGCATCCGTGATCGCGGCGGCCTCCACGCCGGGAGCGGTCTGCAATTCCGCCTCCAAGCGCTCGGCGAAACGGCCGCGGGTTGCCGGATCCGGATATTGCGCAGGCGGAAGACCGATTCCTCCCGTCCAAACTCGTTCTGACCGGAAGCCAGCTTCCTGCCGGCTAAGCCGGACAAAACTGGAAACGAGCATGCCTGCTCCGGCCAGGAGCACAACCGATAAGCCAACTTGCCCAGCGACCAAACCGCGGCGGAAACGATGTTGACCGCGACTGCCACTCGTTCCGCGCCCGCCCTCTTTAAGCCCATCCACCAGATCGGCGCGCGAGCTTTGCCACGCCGGATAGAGGCCCATGAGAAGGCCGGTAACGAGCGATAGTCCCAGTGTGAAGATGAGCACGGGCAATTGCAGTTTTACTTCGCTTTCGAGCGGAATGTTTTGACCAGCCAATTTCGGAACGACCGATACCGTCCAGAGCGCCAAACCCAATCCAATCATCCCTGCGATCACGCTGACCAGCGTGCTTTCGAAAACGAATAAGCGCACGATTCCGCGCCGCTCCGCACCGAGCGCCATGCGCAACGCGATCTCGCGCTTGCGTCCCGTGAAGCGCACTAGCAACAAGTTCGCGACATTGCTGCACGCGATGAGCAATACCGCACTCACTGCCGCAAGCAGTGTCAGGAAAGCCGGACGCAAATCTCCGGTGACATCTTCCGCCGCTGAGACCAGGTACGGCGACCAGGTGTTGTCGGCCGTTTCCGGGTGTTGCTCTTTGTAGCTTTGTAATAATGCCGGCATTGCCGCCTGCACCTGTGAGATTGAAACGCCAGGTTTCAACCGTGCCGTCACGCGCATGAAACTCACGCCGCGCATTAAACGATCTTTCGAAATGCCGGGTGGCTCGAACGGTTTGTTGGCAAAAATCTCCGAGTCACGCCCGAACCACGAAATCGGCAGGTCCGGCAGCACCCCGATGATAGTGGTGGGCACTCCGTTCAGTGTAATGTTGTGGCCGAGAATCGTCGGATCGGAGTTGAAACGTTTGCGCCAGAAATTTTCTGTCACCATCACGACGTCGCCTTTGCTCTCTTCCTCAGGCAGAAAATTGCGGCCAAGAATCGGATGAATGCCAAGCAAATCGAAATAGTTGGCGGTCACGTTGCCTCCGAGTAACTGAATCGGCTCGCCCGATCCTGTCATGATGAAGCCGTTGCCCCAATCCGCAGCGATGCTCGAGAAAACGGTTTGTCCGTCGCGGTAATGCCAGAACTTCGGCACTGAAGACGGCATCTGTTTCAAATCCCGCTCTTTCGACTCGCCGTAAATGCGCACGACACGCTCCGGCTCGGAAAAGGGCAGGCCGCGCAGGAAAAGGTCCTGTATTAAACTGAAAATAGCGGTGTTCATGCCGATACCGACTGCGAGCGTGAGCACCGCGAGAAAAGTAAATCCGGGAGATTTGCGGAGCTGGCGCAACGCAAATCTTAGATCATTCATAAGCCTCTAGGCGGCGATTCTGTCTTCAACGACACGGCCG
Organism: uncultured Verrucomicrobiae bacterium; assembly: GCA_963840135.1. Classification (GTDB taxonomy): domain Bacteria; phylum Verrucomicrobiota; class Verrucomicrobiia; order Chthoniobacterales; family UBA10450; genus Udaeobacter. The sequence goes on from CAWIXX010000005.1 coordinate 86,027, forward strand.
TCAAATAAGTGAACCGTGCGATCGGCATGCTGAGCGAAACGCTCGTCATGTGTGACCATGCAAATGGTGGCCCCGTTCTGGTGCAATTCCTTGAGCAGTTGCATCACCGCTTCGCCATTGCGCGAATCAAGATTGCCCGTGGGTTCGTCTGCCAGCAGAATGGCCGGCCTGCCCGCTAGGGCCCGGGCGACAGCCACCCGTTGTTGTTGGCCGCCGGAGAGCTGACTTGGCAAATGCTTTGCGCGATGTGCCATTCCCACGCGCTCCAGAGCTCCGGTGACAAACGACTTGCGCTCGCTGGCGCCCATTCCGCGATAAGTCAGCGGTAACTCAACGTTCTCAAAGACACTGAGATCGCCTATGAGATTAAAGCTTTGAAAAATGAAACCGATTTCGCGGTTGCGAATCCGCGCGCGGTCGGCGAACGAAAGATTGGCAACTTCGTGTCCTTTCAGCGAGTAGCTGCCGTCCGAAGGAGTATCGAGCAACCCGAGAATTGACAGCAAGGTCGTCTTGCCGCAGCCCGATGGTCCAGCTATGGAAACATATTCGCCAGGCCGAATGTCCAGGTGGATACCGGATAACGCATGCGTTTCTACCTCGTCAGTGAGAAACACCTTCGTCACGCTGTTTAGTCGTATGAGAGGATCTGATCCGTTGTTCATGATCGAGTTACTGATTTCTGATTGCTGATTGCTGATTAGTTGAGTCGAATACGTTCGTGCCCATCCCATGCGCTGGTATCGGAGAGAATCACCTGATCTCCCGGTTGGAGGCCGCTTAGAATCTCAATCGTGTTGACCGAGCTTTTACCAAGTTTGACCGGTGTGCGCGCTGCTTCCCCGTTGCCATTGACGAGCTTAAACATTCCGACCGTGTTGTTCTCCTGGCCAAATGCTGGGCGGCCCACATAAACGACGTCATCGAGGTGTTCGAGCTCGATTGTTCCGTCCACGCTCAGATCGGGTCGTGCGCCTTTCGGCAGCGGCTCATCGAAGGCGACCTCGACGGTTACAGTCCCCTGCTCCACTGCTGGATCGACGCGCGTAACATGACCATTCGCCGTACCATTGCGAGTGTCGATTACCGCTTTCTGACTAATCTGAATATCTTTCGCCTGCGTCTCAGCAATCTTGACTTGCGCCTTTAATTTCGTTGGATCAGCCACGCGCGCGAGATTGTCCCCTATCTTGAGTCGCTGGCCGATTTGCACCGGCAATTGCTGCAACACCCCGGACATTCCGGCTTTCACATGCAACGCTTCAACCTGGTCCAGTCTCAATTTCGCCAATTGTTTGGCTTGATCGACTGCGGCTTGTCTCGAGGCCAGCTGCGGCTCGATCGAATCGCGCGCAAATGCCAGGCGCTTTTGCTCGATCTCATCGCTCTTCTGGCATTCCTCTTCTTTAATCTTCGAAGTTTTGTAAACGAGCTCGGCGACGAGGCCGTTCTTTGCCAACTGATCGTTCGTTTGGCGTTCCATTTTCGCCTGCTCGTATGCGGAGTGCGCCACGGTTGTTTTCGACTCCTGTTCAAGCAATTCGCGCTGCAAAGTCGCGCGCATAGTCGTAAGCTCGGCCTCCGCTGCGGTCGCTTTTGATTCCGCGTCGTGCGCGCTCTGTTCCAATTCGGGGCTGGTCAACTCTAATATAACGTCACTGGGTTCGACTTTTGTTCCCGGCCAGATCAAAATTTTCTCAACGCTTCCTTCCGTGTTTGCCGGGATCCAACGGATGTCTTCGGGAACGAGCGTACCAAGTCCGCGCACCTGACGCGTCATTGGGCCGCGTTTAACGGTATCGATCCAGACGGTCGAGCGATCGATGCTGGGCACTGCCGGCTTCAAGCGCGAGATGGCTATCGTCGCCAGAATCAAACCAAGCGCGGAGGCAGCGATGATGATGATGCGGCGCTTGCGCTTCTTCGCCGCTATGCCTACGCGCGGTACGTCCATCGAGGAAAGATTTGACGCGAATCCGGCTGGCCGCACAATCGTTTCTTCTTTTGATTTTCGTTGAGGAACCACGGTTGGATCAAAGGTGAGCAAATGCGCGACAAAGTTCGACCACTGCATTTGCCGCGCCTACCAAAGGCACGGCTGCCGTGATGACGACGATTGCGAAACAAACTGCTTCTACGAGAAAATCGTGTCGCGCTTCGTTTTGAAAATACTGACCGCTGATATTCCAAAAACGCGGCGTCCGGGTTGTGACGCATCGTCCCCGAAAGCCGTCCAGCGTCATCGGGCGATAATTGCAGTCAATCAACGGGGATCTGTTGTTCTTGGCAACAATTACTGAGATCGGCTTCATATTTTCCTTTCGGTTTTGTTCGGCAACAGGTTATCGCAATGTCTGTGCCAACCAGACGAACGAAATTACAACACGCACTGGAAGAGAGACTTAACGTTGTTGATCGAATCATCGCCGTCTTTAAGCAGTCCCGTTCTGGGACAGTCCCGTCCCAATCCTGGGACTGCTGTAGGGCGTCTGTGTCGGACGCCGATGCACGTGTTGGCGTTTCACAGAATGGAGCCGGCGGGCGACGAGAGACATAGACGGGAAGCCCGAAGGGTGAGCGAGCTGGCGCGAGCGAATCAAACGCCCTACAATTTTGATCCTCTCTGGCCTAGAGCGGCAACTGCAGCAAAGCCTCCGCACCTTTGCCGCCTTTCCGATTCGTTAGCGCCAGCGATCCACCGTGGGCCTCGGCAATCTGACGACTCAGCGGCAGACCGATTCCAGAGCCTTCCGGCTTTGTCGTGAAAAACGGCACGAAAAGGTTCGCAGGATTCATAATCCCGGGCCCTTCGTCTTGAACGAAGATCTCGACGGCATCTTCTTTCTCGCGCCACCCGATCGAAACTTCGCCGTGTGTTTCAAGCGCCGCATCAACGGCGTTATGCACAAGATTGATCAATGCTTGTTCAATCTGCGCTGCGTCGGCACGAATCACTGTTTTCGGACCTCGCATGACCTTTACATTGAGCCTCGGTTCCAAGTCCACGACGCGCTGAACCAGCTCGCCGAGATCGACATGTTGTTTTTGAGGCGGCGGAAGCTTGGTCAGCCGCGTGTAGGCTTGCAGAAAACGGCTGAGCGAATCGGCCCGGGACGCGATAGAGTGCAAACCGGAACTTGCGTCATCTTTCCAATCTGGTGGGAGAGGGTTGCGGCGCATGAGCGATTCGAGACTGGCCGCAAGCGATTTGATAGGAGCCAGCGAGTTGTTCATCTCATGCCCGAGGACACGCACGATTCGTTGCCAGGCGCGACGTTCTTCTTCACGTAGCGTCCGACTCAGGTCGGTCAAAACGAGTAGCTCGTGCGGTAAACCCTCTTCGCGAAACGTGCTTCGCCGAACACCCCAACGACCTGAGGCCCCAGCGAAATTCAATGTAAGCGGTTCGTCCTCGTTAGCCTCCAGGCATCTGTTGAGAGCAAGTTCGTCCGCCGTTTTTCCCAGCAACTTGTCCATTGGCCGACCCAGTAACGTTTCTCCGGCGCGATTAACGAGCCGCAAACGCCGTTTGGGATCAAAGGTGAAAACCGCAACGTCGATTTCACTCATGATCGTGCGCAAAAGCGCAGTCGCTTCAAAAGCGCCCAGACGTTGCAGGCGCAATGTTTCGCCGAGCGAATTAATTTCGAGAAGGACTTCGCCCAACGCGTTGCCCCCGCGGGCTCCCCTGGCACGAATGGAGTAGTCGCCTTCGCGCAATGCCGCGAGCAGGTTAGACATGGTTTGCAAAGGTCGAATGGTCTGTTCGCGCGCGCTGGAAACGAACACAAGGAAGCAACCAGACGATGAGAATCGTTAGCGTCCACTGCACCTTGGCGCTGTAATCGCCAAACCAAAGAAGAGCAAGGGCAACAACAATTGCAGGGACGACCGCAGCAAGTATGAGCCAGGTAAGCCTTCCTTCGTAGGACAACCGATGCGGATCTTTTGGTTTGCGGGCCATCAAAACTACGATCCGCCGGTCTTCGCCAAGGCTGTGGCGAGCAGGCAATCCGCAACAGGTTCACCCGCCGCGGCGGGCAATCCGCAACTCTTAGAGACCATATTGCTGCAGACGACGGTAGAATGCACTTCGGCTCAGCCCAAGCGCCTCTGCTGCTTTACGCGCGTTGCCGTCGTTTCGGGCCAGCGCTTTCTTGATGAGGAATGCCTCTACTTCTTCAAGACTCATCTCCTCGAGATTGCGCGGTTCACGGCCGTCGTTCGCCAGGCCCAGGTCGCCTCCGCAGATTTGCCGATCTTGCGTCATAAGCACGGCACGTTCGACGATATGATCGAGCTCTCGAACATTTCCCGGAAAGCGATGCTGTAGCAGACGTTCTCGAGCTGTCTCATCGAAACCGGCAATCTGTTTCCGATAGTGCTCCGCGTGTTGAGCGAGAAAACTATTGGCCAGCAGCATGATGTCATCGCGCCGCTCTCTCAGGGGTGGCAACGTAATCTGGATCGTATTCAGGCGAAACAACAGGTCCTGCCTAAAACGACCTGCTGCCACTTCGTGCTCAAGATTCGAATTTGTCGCGGAGATGATGCGCACGTTGGCGTGCAAAGTTTTAGATGAGCCGACTCGTTCAAAATCTCCCGTTTCGATGACTCGCAACAGCTTCGCCTGTTGGGCAAGCGGGATATTTGCGATCTCGTCCATAAAAAGCGTGCTCTCATCCGCAAGCTCGAATCGCCCTGCGCGATCTGTCTTCGCGTCGGTGAAAGCGCCTTTGACGTGGCCGAACAATTCGCTCTCAAAAAGGGTCTCTGACAAGCCCCCCATATTTACGGTGATCATCGCATGCGATGCTCGCGGCGAAAGGGCATGGATCGCCCGCGCGATCAGGCTTTTCCCAGTGCCGTTTTCTCCGGTGATTAGAATATTGGCATCCGACGGCGCGACGCGTGAAATCATCTCGATGACAGGCCGCATCGCAGGAGAATCCGCGATCAAACTTGGCATTGTGCCGCGCAGAAGTTCGTTTTCCGCTTCAAGCTTTCGTTCGCGACGCAGCGCCGAAGCGAGCTCAATCTGCGTCCTCACGATTGCAAGTAACCGTTGGTTGTCCCAGGGCTTCGTCACAAAATCGCGCGCGCCGCGTTTCATTGCTTCTACGGCCAACTCAACTGTTGCCCAGGCGGTCATCACGACGATTGGCAGGGTGTTGTCGATCTGCCGGATTCTTGGAATCGCTGATAAGCCTTCCTGACCGGATGTGGTATCGCGCGCGTAGTTCAGATCCATTAGCAACAGCGCATACTCCTTCTTTTCAAGCGAGTTGAAGATGCCGGCTAACGACGTTGCCGCTTCCGTCTGGTACCCTTCTCCCTTGAGCAAAATGCGCAGTGCTTCGAGCACGTCGCGCTGATCATCCGCAATGAGAATCCGGGTCATTTCCTCACGGCGCAGCGGCCGTTCCAGCCGCAATTGAGATTCGTTGTCACTAGCTAACTCTCAACCGCGTTTCCGGCGGTATGTCAATCTCATCGACGTAAAGCGGCTGCTATTCAGTGTGCAGCGCGACAATCGGATCGACGCGTGAAGCGCGGCGGGCTGGAATCCACGCCGCGACGAGCGTGGCGCCAAAAAGTATAAGCCCAACGCCAAGATAAATTCTGGGATCGACCTCTTTGACCTCGAAAAGCACGCTTTGCAACGCGCGTGAAAGAACAAACGCGGCGATCAAACCGATCACCGAACCGATCGATAGCAATTGCAACCCGTGCGAAAGAATAAGCCGGCGGATTTGGTCCGGGCGCGCGCCAAGCGCAAGTCGAATACCGATTTCAGGGACGCGTTTGAGCGTGGTATATGCGAGCAGTCCATAAAGACCGATAGTCGCCAGCACCAGCGCGAGCCCGGCAAAGATGGAAAAGAGAAAACTTAACAGACGTTGCGCGCCCCAGGTCTCGCGGACGCGATCGGTCATCGGCCGGGCGTCGAAAACTGGCAGCGACGAATCGATCGAAGTGACAGCATCATGAACCGTGCGTTCGAGCGCCGCAGACGCCATTGTCGATCTTACGAAGAGCGTGAGACTGGTTCGCTGGGCCTGGCCTAACGAACAGTAAATCACTGGCAACGGCGCCATTTCATCGACTGCATGAAACCGCATGCGCGCGACCACACCGACGATTTCGCTCATCACCGAGCCTTCTTCGTCGTTGCCGGCGTCAACTCCGAGGCGTTTGCCGATCGGATTTTCGCCGGGAAAATATTGTTCAGCCATCGCCTGATCGATGATGATCACACGCGGCGAATCTTTGGTGTCGCGCTCATTAAACGCGCGACCCCGCAGAAGCGGCACCTTTAGTGTTGAAAAATAATCGCCGCCGACGACTTCGAGATCGCTGTTTAACATATCGGAAGGCTGCGGACGCGGGTTTTCTTCACGCCAGAAACCCGTTTGCCATCCACCCATCAGCGGACCGTTCGAGCTCACGGCCGCGTTTTGCACGCCGGGTAGACCACGCACCTTGTCGAGCAACGCCTTGGCAAAAGTGTTAATCTTGTCGCGGTCGTTGTACTTTTGCCACGGCAATTCGAAGCGCGCAGTGAAGAGCGCACGCGGTTCGTAGCCTAGTGAGAGCGATTGCAGGCGCGAAAAACTTTTCACAATCAGTCCGGCCGCGACCAATAAAGTCAGTGTGAGCGCAATTTCGCTGATCACAAGCCAATCGCGCGCGCGTTTGGCCGATGGCGGATCGCCGCTTCCAGCGGAGCCGGCTTTCAAGGCAAGTTGAATGTCAGCGTGCGATGCATGCCAGGCAGGCCAAAGGCCAAAAAGCATAGTGGTGAGCGAAGCGACCAGAAATGTGAAACCGAGCACCGGAAGATCGAAAGAAATTTGGTGAAATCGCGAAACGTCTCCTGGACTCAAGGCGATCAAACCATCTCGCACCCAAATCGCGAGGAAAAAGCCGAGCGCTCCGCCGAGAAGCGCGATCACAAAACTTTCAATTAACAGCTTCTTGACGATCTGGCCGCGAGTCGCGCCGACTGCAGCGTGAATGGCAAACTCACGCGCACGGGCCGCGCCGCGGGCGGCAAACAAGTTGGCCAAGTTCGCGCAAGCGATGAGCAGAACCAGACCGACCGCGCCCAGGAGAAGCGTGAGATTAATCCTGTACTTGCCGACAAGATTTTCGAGCAGCGGCGTGACGATAGCGGTCTCTTTCCCATTTGTTTCCGGATAAGCTTTTTCCAATCGCGCTGCGATGGTCTTCATTTCGGAGCGCGCTTGCTCAAGCGTCACGCCGGGTTTGAGCTTGCCCCAGACGTAGATCATCGGGTGGATGAACCGCTGCATCCATACCGGATTATTGCTCCTTCGCATCATCGACAACCAGACATCGCTGTCCTGGGGTGAGGTAACTTGCGGCGGCATCACACCGATGACGGTGAAATTCTGATCGTGCAAAGTGATAGACCGTCCGAGCACGCTGGGATCGGCATTAAACACGCGCCGCCACAACCGGTCGCTGATTACCGCGACCGGTGGGGCGCCGACTTTATCTTCATCCTCGCTAAATGTCCGGCCGATTTTTGGCGGCAGCCCGATGATATTGAAAAAATTTCGCGTCACGGAAGCGCACGAGACGCGTTCCGGGTCACGGCCCGGGATCCCGCTAAGGTTACGTGATTCCTTGTGGGTAGCGGCGAGATGTTCAAAAACCGTGTTGTCGTTTCGCCAATCGAAATAGTCGGGCAACGCAACCGAATAATCCTGACCCGGTCCGGACGATTCATTCAACACCATGATCCGGTCGGCGTCTGGGTATGGAAGCGGCCGCAGCAAAACCGCATTAACGATGCTGAAAATCGCAGTGTTCGCGCCAATACCGAGCGCCAGCGTCAAGATCGCTATCACACTGAAACCCGGCTGCTTCCGCAGCATTCGGAAAGCGTATCGAATATCCTGGCTCACATCGCTGGAGTTGAAACCTTCGTCGCGATTAACCGCGTGAGATCACCTGAGTCCTTGCCGCTTGGCTAAGAGCGCCTTGCTCGAGGCCAACCGCCTGTATCCTAACCGGGCCCTGTGCGAATTCCCAGATCACCAGGAGCGCGCTCAAGAAGAAAGCGACATAAAGCACTGCTTCAAGAACTCCGCGCCCTTTCTCTTCCGAGCGTTCCAAAAGAGCATGCATAGATTCGAATTGATTGTTCATAAGCGTTTCGTGGTTCATGCAACTCGCTGATGCAAGCGGCGTGCCACAAAACACGCTATCACGTAATCTACTCATCACGATGATGATACGATCCAGATGCATCCAAACATTCGATCTCGACGTTCCACGACTGGGAAGCAGCCGTTCCATTTTCGGGACGACGATTCCACGCACCGTTCTTTGCTCCTCTCAATGCACCGTTATGGGCCGAGCGAGCTGGTCAATTCATCAGGCAGAAGACCCGGAGGCTTGCGGCCAGCCGATCGTCCGAAGATCGGCAGCATGCGAAGTCCGCTTTTTTTTCCGCTGCCGCAGTCGGTCGAGCGCCAAATAGATCACGGGAGTCGTGTAAAGCGTGAGCATCTGCGAAACGATAAGCCCCCCAACAATGGCAACACCGAGCGGTTTGCGCAGTTCGCTGCCGATACCCATCCCGATGGCCAGCGGCAGCGCGCCAAACATTGCGGCCATCGTGGTCATCATGATTGGACGAAACCTGACCAGGCACGCCTGGTAGATCGATTCTTCGGGACTGAGTCCTTCGTGGCGCTCAGCGTCGAGCGCGAAATCGACCATCATGATCGCGTTCTTTTTCACGATCCCAATGAGCAGGATAATTCCGATGACCGAGACGAGATCCAGCTCATTGCCGGTTACCAGCATGGCTAGGAGAGCCCCAAGGCCAGCGGATGGTATTGTAGAAAGGATTGTGATCGGGTGGATCAGGCTCTCGTAAAGTATTCCCAGGATGATGTAAACGGCTACGAGCGCCGTGAGAAACAACCACGGCATTGTCACCCACGAGGCTTGCGCGACCTGCGCAGTGCCGGCGAAATTTCCGCGAATGGTTGATGGCATTCCGAGATCACGTTTCGCCCGCTCGACGATTTGCGTTGCCTCGCTTAACGAAACGCCTTGTGCAGTGTTAAAGGAGATTGTCACGCACGGAAACTGGCCCTGGTGATTGACTGAAAGCGGCGTGTTGTCCAACTGAAAATGTGCAATCGTGCTCAGTGGCACCTGGCTTCCGGAATTTGATTTGACGTAGATCTTGTCGAGCGAGCTCGGATCGAGCTGGAACTTCGGATCGACCTCGAGAATGACGTGATATTGATTCTGTTGCGTGTAAATGATCGAGACCTGCCGCTGGCCGAACGCGCTGTAAAGCGTGCTGTCGACTGCTTGCGGTTGAATGCCGAGGCGCGCGGCCGCATCGCGATCGATTACAACGGTTTCCTGCAATCCGCGAAATTGCTGATCGCTCGTGGCGTCCTTGATCTGCGGATATTCGTGAAGCTTGTTCACGAGCTTGGGAGCCCACGAATTCAGCTCATCAATGTTTTGATCGGACAACGCATATTGGTATTGCGCTTTTGACGATCTTCCACCAACACGAATATCTTGATTTGCTGTGAGAAAAAGCTGCGCGCCGGGAATTTTCGAGAGCTTTTGCCTGAGACGCGCGATAACTGTGCCCGCTTCATCTTTGCGTTCTCCCTTGCCCGAACCTTTCGGTTTCAAACTGATGAACATGCGGCCGTTATTCAACGCCGAGCCGTTCCCGCCACCAAAGAATGAGCCGATGGCCTGGACCGCGGGATCGGCCATGACAGTTTTCACGACCTGCTCTTGCTTTTCTTTCATCGCTTCAAAGGAAATGTCCTGCGCGGCCTCGGTCGTGCCCATCATTTGTCCCGTGTCCTGTTGCGGGAAAAATCCCTTCGGCACAACGAAGTAAAGGTAAACGGTCGCGATGATCACCAGCCCGGTGACAATGAGCATGGTGTATTCGTGTTTGAGGACCCACTTCAAGCCGCGTTCGTAAAAATCGTGCATTGCGTTGAAACCGCGCTCGCTCAGTCGATCGATCACGCCGCGCTGCCGATGTCGCTCCTCGTTTTTCAAAAATCGGCCGCAGAGCATGGGCGTGAGCGTTAACGAAACGACGCCGGAAACGAGAATCGCCGCGCTCAACGTCACCGCGAATTCATGAAACAAGCGCCCGATCAGCCCGCTCATGAA